>JBNJDZ010000001.1:0-589213 GCA_051745385.1 Pseudomonadota bacterium
AGAAGGCGATTCGGTCGGTGCTAAAATTCGAGTGCAGGCCACGGGTGTTCCGCCGGGTTGGGGTGAACCGGTTTTTGACCGGTTAGACGCTGATTTAGCCAAAGCTTTAATGAGCATTAATGCGGTGAAGGCAGTTAGTATTGGCGACGGTTTTGATGTGGTCAGTCAGCGTGGCAGTGAACACCGTGATGAAATGACGCCGGACGGGTTTCTGTCGAACCATGCTGGCGGTGTTTTAGGTGGTATTAGTAGTGGGCAACCTGTGTTTGCCGATATTGCGTTAAAGCCCACATCCAGCATTGCCATTAGTGGCCGGACAATTGACCGCTGGGGCAAAGAGCAGGCTATCGTCACCAAAGGGCGTCATGATCCTTGTGTTGGTATACGTGGGGTTCCTATTGTTGAGGCTATGACCAGTCTGGTTTTAGCAGACCACTGGTTACGTCAGCGCGCGCACAGTTTATTGGCACAGACCGAAACGCCGGATATCAGTCGTTAAGCGGATATGAGTCAGAAGTCAGAGCATCATTACCAACGCTTAATTCAGGTGTTTGAGCGTTGTTTTAAAGAGAATTACAACACCCTATTGGTTGCGGGTGAGGACGAGCCTTACTATCAGCCAGCAACGCAAGAGGGCGAGCATAACCAGGTGGTTTTCGCGCATGGCTTTTTTGCTTCAGCACTGCACGAAACGGCTCATTGGTGTATAGCAGGCGAAGCTCGGCGCAAGCAGTTCGATTACGGCTACTGGTATGAACCCGATGGGCGAAATGAAGCCCAACAAAAGTCTTTCGAACAGGTTGAACGAAAACCACAAGCGTTGGAATGGTTGTTCTCTTTATGCTGTGACTTTCCTTTTCAGGTCAGTGTCGATAACCTCAATGGCATTGAGGTAGACAGGGAAGCCTTTACTGCTAAGGTGTCAGAACAGTTAGCTCTGTTACTGGATGAAAATTCGCTGCCACCTCGAGCGGTAAAGTTTGCAAAAGCTCTGTGCCGGGAGTTTAATTGTAACTGGCCTAATCGCCACGAGGTTCTTATTCATTGCGAGTAAACAACAAGGAGTTACCTATGTTTTTAAGAGCGTTATTAGTTGCTGTAGCAGTATTGGGCTTATCTGCCTGCGAAACCATGGAAGGTGCCGGTCGTGATTTAGAGAAAGCGGGCGAAGCAATTCAAGATGAGGCTAACGACGAATAAGTAATGGAAGTGAGCAGTAAGCTGACCGTTGGTCTCATTATAAACCCGTACGCGGGCATTGGCGGCGCCTTAGCATTAAAAGGAAGCGATGGCGCCGATATTCGTGAAAAAGCATTATCTGCCGGCGCTGAGAAAAAGGCATCGAAACGCGCAGAAACAGCACTAGCATTACTCCAACCCTACAAAGAACAGCTGCATTTTGTCACCGCTGAGAGTGAGATGGGGGCAGACAGTCTAAACGGCCTGGGCTTTTCTTTTGAGTCGGTTTATTCAGCCATTGAACAACCATCTTCGCCTGAAGACACTAAAAAAGCGGTGTCAGAAATTATCACTCATAAGGTCGATATTCTTTTATTTGCGGGAGGTGACGGTACCGCGCGCGATATTTATGAAGTGGTGCCTGAGCAACAACTGGTATTGGGTATACCCGCTGGCGTAAAAATTCATTCGGGAGTCTATGCTATTAGCCCTACCGCGGCGGGGCGAGTCATTGAGAAAATTCTTCAGGGAGAGTTATCAAGTATTCACAATGCGGACGTTATGGATATTGACGAAGAAGCTTTTCGAAAGGGTACGGTAAAAGCCAGGCGTTTTGGTGAAATGTCAGTACCGGCGGAGCTGGAATATGTTCAGGCAGTGAAAATGGGCGGCAAAGAAAGCGATGAGCTGGTTCTGGATGACATTGCAGCAGAAGTTATTGAGCGCGTCGATGATGAACTTTTAGTAATGGGGTCGGGCTCTACAGTGCAAGCCGTTATGCAGGCAATGGGGCACGAGAACACCTTACTTGGCGTTGACTTGGTTCAAGACGATAACTTACTAGCCAGCGATGTTACTGAAAGCCGTTTGTATGAAGAACTGAGTCAGCATAAAACGGGAAGTATTAAATTGGTTATTACCCTAATAGGCGGACAAGGTCATTTATTCGGCCGGGGAAATCAGCAGTTGAGCCCTAGAGTTATTCGGCATATTGGTAAAGACAATATATGGGTCGTTGCAACTAAGACCAAGCTACAGGCACTGAACAATAAGCCGCTGCGGGTCGATACGGGTGATGCTGAATTAGACCGAGCGCTTTCAGGAACTATCCGGGTAATTACCGGCTACCACGACGAAGTTCTTATGCCAGTGGCAGCCGTCAATTAGTCTCTCTAACCTATTTAGAACTGAGACTTAGGCATATGGACAACTAAGCCGTCCAGCTCGTCAGTTATTTCTATTTGGCAGCTAAGTCGGCTGTTTTCCTGTGGCTCCATAACCATATCAATCATATCTTCTTCCTGCTCTGACGGAGCAGGGAGCTTATCCTGCCACTCGGGCGGAATATAGCAATGGCAGGTTGCACATGACATAACGCCGCCACACTCTCCAATAATGCCGTCAATAAAGTTCTCGACGGCGGCTTCCATAACGTTGGTTCCCGAGTCGACTGTGGCTTCAAACTGATTCCCATCGGCATCGACGAAATAAACGGTTGGCATGATAAATTCTGTATCCTGTTTAAAAAATAAAAAGTGAACAACAAATTACGCGGTAATTAGGATAAAATACCTGCCTTTTAACCACAACGCCAAACTTTCAAGGTTTCTCATGCTGGAAAAGCTGTTTTCAATTAAAGCAAGTGGTAGTTCCGTTAAGTCCGAGGTAATTGGAGGACTGACAACCTTTCTGACCATGGCTTACATTATCTTTGTTAACCCGTCTATTTTGAGCGAAACGGGTATGGACTATGGCGCTGTATTTGTCGCCACTTGTTTAGCGGCAGCTATTGGTTGTCTGATTATGGGGCTGTGGGCGAACTACCCGGTGGCACTGGCGCCGGGAATGGGGTTAAACGCCTTTTTCACTTACACCGTTGTATTTAGTATGGGATATACCTGGCAAACGGCGTTGGGGGCAGTATTTTTCTCTGGTTGCTTGTTCTTTTTACTTTCCGCTTTTCGGGTTCGCGAGTGGATAATAAAGTCCATTCCTACCACCTTACGTTTGGCTATTGCGGCAGGTATTGGTGCATTTCTGGCGTTAATTGGTTTGCAGAATGCGAACATTATTGTCGCCAACGACGCAACAATGGTGAGCTTAGGCTCTTTATCGGAACCCTCTGTGTTGCTGGCAGCCGCAGGCTTTTTCCTTATTATTGGTTTGGTTGCACGGCAAGTACAGGGCGCGGCATTAATCAGTATTTTGCTGGTCACGCTTATTGCCTGGGCAACGGGTTTAGTCGAATATAATGGTATTGTATCGGCGCCTCCAAGTCTGCTTCCAACCTTTATGCAAATGGACTTAGCGGCAGCTTTCGATATTGGTATGTTGTCCGTCATTTTTGCGTTTTTGTTCGTTGATTTATTTGATACCTCAGGCACTTTACTGGCTGTTGCACAAAAAGCTGGCCTGGCAAAAGCCAACGGCGAAATGCCCCGGCTGAATAAAGCGCTAATGGCGGACAGCACGGCCACCGTTGCAGGATCAATGTTGGGAACTTCAACTACCACTAGCTATATTGAATCTGCAGCTGGAGTCGCCTCGGGTGGCAAAACCGGACTTGCTGCCGTAGTGGTCGGTATTCTCTTTCTTTTGGCAATGTTTTTCGCGCCGTTGGCTGGTATGATCCCAGCTTACGCAACGGCCGGAGCAATAATTTACGTTGCCGTTCTAATGCTGTTTACACTCAAAGACGTAAAGTGGGATGACATTACGGAGGCCGCACCTGTTGCTGTAGTTTTATTAATGACGCCACTGACATTTTCAATAGCAGATGGTATTGCGTTAGGTTTTATCAGTTACGTTGTGGTGAAATTACTCGGCGGACGCTATCAAGATTTAACACCGAGCGTAATTTTCTTAGGCGCGCTTTTTGTCGCTAAATTTATTTGGTTAGGGTAACGAAATTATGGGATGGCATTCAAACCGCGAGTTTTTTGTATCATGGGAAGAGTTGCACCGTGCGACGCGTGAATTGGCGCGCCGGCAACTACCGGCGGAGCAGTATAAAGGTATTATTGCGGTGAGCCGGGGCGGCTTGGTGCCAGCAGCTATTGTGGCGCGTGAGCTAAACATTCGTGTGGTCGACTGTGTGGCTGTGAGTTCCTATGATCACACGGAGCAACGAGACGACTTACAGGTAATGAAAGACGTTACCGCAACGACTGATGGCGAAGGCTTTTTGGTCGTAGACGATTTAGTTGATACGGGTAATACCTTGAAGTTTTTACGTGACCGCTTGCCAAAAGCAAAGTTTGTTACGGTCTATGCAAAACCGGCAGGAATGGAGTTGGTTGATGATTTTGTTGCTGATTTAGCACAGGACACCTGGATTCACTTCCCCTGGGATATGCACTTACATTACATTGAGCCGCTGGCAGGGCAGGAGTCTTAAAGAGTCTCCTTATGAAAGAAAAAGGCCTGATAGTTTTGCTATCAGGCCTTTTCTTTGTTTACTGAGTTTAGAACTGCTGTTTAATGAAGTTAACACAGTCGTCTAAACTGATTTTTTGCTTCTCGCCGCCTTTGCGACTCTGGTACTCAACCTGGTCTTCATCCAGGTTACGTTCACCAACGACAACCTGATGTGGAATACCTATGAGCTCCATGTCCGTAAACATGACCCCGGGGCGCTCTTTACGGTCGTCAAACAGAACATCAATACCCTGAGCCTTTAAATCCTCGTAAAGCTTCTCAGCGGCCGCCTGAACGCGTGCTGACTTATGCATGTTCATTGGCACAATAACGACTTGGAAGGGGGCTAAAGCATCTGGCCAGCATATACCGCGCTCGTCGTTATTCTGCTCTATTGCAGCAGCAACAATGCGCGAAACACCAATACCATAACAACCCATAGTCAGAGTTTCATGTTTACCCGTTTCAGACAGTACACCGACTTTCATGGCGTCACTGTATTTTGTGCCGAGCTGGAAAATGTGGCCGACTTCAATGCCTCGGGCAATTTTTACTTTACCCTGACCGCAAGGGCTTGGGTCGCCGGCAACAACATTGCGAATATCCACTACGGTGGTGTCCGGGGTATCGCGATCCCAATTGACGCCCGTCAGCCAGTGACCATTTTCATTGGCACCACAGGCGAAATCAGCCAGGTGATCGGCACTGCGATCAACCAACAATGGGAGCTCTGCCTTTACTACGCCAACGTAAGGCGCTTCTACACCCGTTGCTTTTTCGGTTTGTGTCAGTATTTCCAGCGGTGCAGCGACTTGCTCTAGTTTTTCCGCTTTTACTGTATTCAGTTCATGGTCTGCACGTAATACAAGTTGTATGTATTCAGCTTCAATGTCATCTGATGCTTTGACAATAACGGACTTAACAGCCTGCTGACTTTCTACAGATAGTGGCTGTAATACAGCGGCCAGTTCATCACCGTGTACTTGATGTTTTTCCATTTTTTGCGTTGCGGCGGGGCGTTCCTCTGCAGGAGCCAAAGCTTCGGCCATTTCCACATTGGCAGCATAATCTGACGAGTCAGAAAATGCGATAGCGTCTTCACCGGAACTGGCCAAAACGTGGAACTCGTGCGAGTGACTTCCGCCAATAGAGCCTGTATCAGCAATAACCGGGCGATAATCTAAGCCCAGGCGCTCAAAAATACGGCTGTACGCTTTGTACATGTCATCGTAAGTTTTTTGCAGCGATTCGTCGGTGAGATGGAAAGAGTAAGCGTCCTTCATCATAAACTCACGGGCACGCATAACGCCGAAACGAGGGCGAATTTCATCGCGGAATTTTGTTTGGATCTGGAATAAGGTTAATGGCAGTTGCTTATAGCTACTGACTTCCTTGCGTACCAACTGGCTGATAATTTCCTCGTGGGTCGGGCCCAGTAAGAAGTCACGTTGGTTGCGATCTTTTATGCGCAATAACTCCGGGCCGTAAGCGTCCCAGCGTCCAGATTCCTGCCAGAGATCGGCTGGTTGTACCATCGGCATTAAAATTTCCAATGCATTAATGGCTTCCATTTCTTCACGGACAACATTCTCAACTTTACGTAGTACACGCAGGCCGGTGGGAGTCCAGGTATAAAGTCCGGCAGCGACCTTACGGATCATGCCGGCCCGCAACATAAGCTGATGACTCACGATCTCAGCGTCAGAAGGTGTTTCTTTAAGCGTTGATAATAAATATTGGCTGCTGCGCATAGTCCGGCATCTCTGCAATTTATAGTGGTCAAAAATTAGAGCGAAGTTTAGCAGTGTCTGACTCAGCTCAAAAGCCTTTTACGGCTGTTTTAATGAGATTTCTTCAACAAAAACGGTGTTTTGTTGTACATACCAACGAATATTATAGTTTAAAAGCGCGGTGCCGTAACTTCTCTGGGCTGATTGCGTCTTGTGATAGGCCGGTCGCGGATCCTGACTAAGTACCTCAGTAATCAGTGTCCTGAGGTCGGGAGAACTCGAATGCTCGCTTATCAGCATAGTCTCCGCGGCGTCCGAAAATTTTATCTTCATACGTGGTTCAGGCTTTTCCTGTGCAAACCCGGCTCGGGCATCGGTAATGGCATCAACGTAGGGAATATAAGGCTTTATATCAACAATTGGAGTTTGATCGACTAAATCTGCGCCGCGAACAGTCAAAATGACATTAGGTTCCGTTTGCACCGAAATCAGTTCGACAACGGACAAGCCTAACTGGTTAGGCCGAAACGGAGAACGTGTGGCAAATACCCCCACCTGCTGATTTCCTCCCAGTCGTGGAGGTCTGACTCGTTCCTGCCATTTATCGTGCTGATGAAACTCAAAAGTTAGCCAAAGGTGAGAAAACTGCTCTATGCCTTCTATGGCTTGTGCGTGTTTATAGTCACCAACCAGTTCCACTTGAGCAAGCGCAGAAGGCACCAGCCCCGGCTGTCTGGGGACGCTGAACTTCTCGGGAAAAGGCGTATGGATAACCGCAATCGGTGTCAGTTGTTGCTGGCTTTTCATATCGCCTCCGTTAGTGAATTCGAAAAATACGGGTAGCCAATTTCACCACATAGTTAGCTATTTCGCTAATTGATCACTTTTTATTTTTATTAACCTGTTGATATTAAAGGGTTTTAATATTTGGCATAGGCGTTGCAGAACTAATAAGTAAATTACATGACGTGCTTCAGGGTTTGGCATGAATGGTTTTAATAACAATAGGAAAAGAAAAATGATGAAACATAAAATTTGGCCTTTAACTTTAGGCTTTATCGGCTTAGTTACGCTTAGCACAGCGGCTTTTTCTGCAAATGATCGCGAGCGCACGCTGACTGACAGCTATATTGTTAGTAGTGATACTGAAATTCGCCTGGATGCAACGGTTGGGACTGTTGAGTTAAGAGTTACCGAAGGTGAAGCGGTTGAAATTGAACTGCGCGTTGAATCTGATGACGACGGCTGGTTTGCCAGTGGTGGTGATTTGTCAGAGGTGATTATAAAAGGAGAGCGTAACGCTAATCAGTTGGAAATATCCGCCACGCCGAACGATGATATGTCTCAACATTGGAAGGTGTCGGTTCCTCGTTCACAGTTACTGGAGGTGGATTTAGGTGTTGGTGAAATATCCGGTGATTTGCCATTCAACAATGTAAAAGTGGATTTGGGCGTCGGCGATGTGTCACTGAACCTTGCCAGCGGCGAGTATGGCCTGGTTGAAGCTTCAGTGGGGGTTGGTGATACCGGCTTGAGAAACTTCGGTAACACTCAGGAAAACAGAATGTTAGTAACGTCGGAATCCAGTTATCGGGGAAATGGCTCTACTAATGTTCAGGTCGAAGTTGGGGTAGGTGACGTAACGCTGACCAGAAGTAATTAATCACGCCACCGTATTGCACGACCTACGCAGCTGACTTCACTGTAACAGATGGAGTCAGCTTTAGGTTTTAACGAAAAACACTGGGTATCAATAACGGCATGCGCTTTAAATCGAACCGCGTCTACCCTTAGCGCTTGAATGGCTTTGTTATCTGACGCCGGTTCACCTCTAAATTGCCGCTGGCAGCTCTCACCATTTACGATACTAACGAGCTCGTACGCGCGTGATGGCGTGTCGTCTGTATGGTAAATTCTGATGTCACCCGAGTCGATTTGATTAAAGCCTCCTGGCATCTGAGGTAAGATGCTACAGGCAGAAAGGCCGAATAATGGCGTTAATACGAATGCTATGAAACGATAGCGCAATGTCGATCCTTGCCAGTTTGAATTTTCTATAGCCTAATCAAGCTGAGTCTATTGTTCAACAAAAAGCGTAGTCTTGATTAATTATTCATCGCGACTACGCATAACTGCGTCTTATTATTTAATTAAAAAAGACTCTAAAGGTTTACCATTATCAATCGCCGTTTTCATAGCCTTTGGCATGCGTCCCTGACCGGTCCAGGTTTGCTTTTCACTATTTTCATCAGTGTATTCATATTTAGGCGGCTTGGGCGCTCTTTTCTTGCGAGTTGTTTTAACAATAGGCTCGCCACCCAGCTCCTGCTCTAATATGTCTGAGAGCTCGATACCGGCGTCTGCCATTGCACTTTTAAACTCTTCAATTTTCTTTTGCTTGGCTTCTTGCTGGCGCAGTTTCTCAGCTTCTTCTTCACGACGCTGAGCAATAACCGAGTCGAATTTTTCTTTCATGCTTTCCAGTTCATTTAAGTTAAGCTCTTTTAATGCAGCTTTTAAACGACGCTCATGACGCAGAATGTTAATGAAATCACTCATTGATACTTACCTTATTTGATTGACTGAAACTTCATATTGGTTTGTCTTTATTATAGCGAGATAAATTATTTTAATTGAAGTTTATTATTAATTAAAAAATTATGTGTAAAAACAGAAAAAGCGGATCATTGATCCGCCTTTTATATACTGAGTTATTAACAATTAGTTGTTACCATTGTCATCATCGTTATTATCATCGTCTTTGTCTTCATTCTTATCTGAGTCGTCAGATTTATCCTTAAGCGACTGGCGCTTTTCTTTCATTTTTTCTTTTTCTGACTTACGTTTGTCTTTCATCGATTTCCATTTCTCTTTTTTCTCTGCTTTGTCTTCCTTGCGCTCTGACTTTTGTTGTTTCCGTTCTTCTTTACGTTCTGCCATTTTCGCTTTTTGCTCGTTGCGCATAGCTTCCATTTCAGCTTTTTGTTCTTTACGCATGGCTTCCATGTTAGCTTTCAAGTCGTCTTGCTGATCGCGAACTTCTTCGCTGCGTTCTTGATCTTCATTGCTATTATCTTCCGATTGCTGAGCTAGAGCGAAAGGGGATGCTAATAAAGATAATATTGCTAAGGACGTTAATAGTTTCATAATACACCTCATTTAAAGGACATTTAGGACTTAATAAGTCGACAAGTTAAAAATTTACAAGTTCCTAAAATGCAAAAAACACCAAAACATTTAGCATGCTTTGGTGTTTTTTGTTATGAGCTTTACACTTTACTTACATATTAGGGTAAGTTGGTCCGCCACCACCTTCTGGAACAACCCAGGTAATATTCTGACTGGGATCTTTAATGTCACAGGTTTTACAATGTATACAGTTCTGAGCGTTAATCTGGAAAACTTGTTTTCCGTCTTCTTCAACCACCTCATAAACGCCAGCAGGGCAATATCTTTGTGCTGGTTCTGCGTACTTCGGCAAATTAACCTCTAACGGAATGTCAGCGTTTTCCAGTTTTAAGTGGCAAGGCTGATCTTCCGCATGGTTTGTGTTGGATAAGAAGACAGACGATAAACGGTCAAAAGTAAGTTTATTATCTGGTTTAGGATAATCAATTGCCTTAAAATTCTCGGCTTTACCAGTTGCTTTATAATCCGGTGTCCACTCTTTAAATTTAAAGGGTAACTTACCGCCAAACCAATTTTGGTCAACCATGTTGTACGCACCCCCTAACATGGTACCCAATTTATGAACGGCGCCGCCAAAGTTACGAGAGCGGTATAATTCATCAAATACCCATGAGTTTTCAAAGGCATCTTTAAAACTGGTGGTATCGTCGTTGGCTTTGCCATTTTTAAGCTGTTCAAAGACGCATTCAGCGGCGATCATGCCTGACTTCATGGCAGTATGGTTACCCTTGATCTTGGCAAAGTTCAAAGTACCGGCATTACAGCCGACAAGAAAACCACCCGGGAATGTCATTTTCGGTAACGAGTAATAGCCGCCTTTGGCAATGGCCCGAGCGCCGTAGGATACGCGCTTGCCGTTTTCTATCACTTTTTTAATTGCAGGGTGTGTTTTAAAACGCTGGAACTCCTGAAATGGATTCAGATACGGGTTAGCGTAGTTAAGGTCCACAATTAAGCCTAAATACACTTGCCCGTCTTCAGCGTGATAAAGGTAACCACCACCACTGGCATTACTATCGGTCAACGGCCAGCCAGCTGTGTGAACCACTTTCCCCGGTTCGTGCAACTCCTCTGGTATATCCCAAATTTCTTTAAAGCCTAAACCGTAGTGTTGAGGCGTGCTGTCTTTATCCAGCTCAAACTTACTAATCAGCTCTTTGCCTAAGTGTCCACGGCAGCCTTCTGCAAACAAAGTGTATTTAGCACGCAGTTCCATACCAGGCATGTAGCCATCTTTTTCACTACCGTCTTTAGCAACACCCATATCACCAGTTTGAATACCGGCAACGCTGCCGTCTTCGTTATACAGTATTTCTGAGGCTGCAAAGCCTGGGAAAATCTCTACACCAAGTTGCTCTGCCTGTTCTGCCATCCAGCGACAGAGGTTCCCCATACTGGCAATATAATTGCCTTTATTATGGAAGGTTTTTGGCACGGTAAAGTCAGGTAGACGAGTGTGACTATCTTCGTCTTTTAACAGCAAAATATCATCGCTGGTGACTTCCGTATTAAGCGGCGCGCGACGCTCTTTCCAGTCAGGGAAAAGCTCATTTAAGGCACGTGGTTCAAAAACGGCACCTGATAAAATATGCGCGCCAATATCAGCGCCTTTTTCAACAACGCATATCATGAGCTCCTGCTCATTTTCTTGTGCGAGTTGACCGAGTCGACAGGCCGTTGCCAGCCCTGAAGGACCCGCACCAACAATTACGACATCAAACTCCATACTTTCGCGTTCCACGTTAACCTCCGCTATATTCAGGCAATCTGGATAGGGATAAGCCCTTTATACTGCTGTAATAATTGGGTGATTTGTCGTGCCGGTACGGGTTTACTAAAAAGGAAGCCCTGGCCGGTACTACATTCACGCTGTAATAAAAATTCGACTTGCTCTTCTGTTTCAATACCTTCTGCAACGAGCTGAATATTCAGGTTGCGTGCAAGACTAATAATAGCCTGCGTAATGGTTGCGTCATCTTCGTTGTGGGGCAGGTCTTTAACAAAAGAGCGATCCACTTTTAATGAAGTCACCGGGAAGTTCTTAAGATACGACAATGAAGAGTAACCTACGCCGAAATCATCGATTGCCAGTGACATTCCGTGTTCACGTACTGAATGCATAAAGCGGGTATGTGACTGAATATTTTCGATAAAGACTTGCTCGGTAAGCTCTAGCTCGACTTTGTTCGGTGGTATCTGAGCTTCATTTACGCGCTCCATAATATCATCAACCAACTCAGGTAAGTGTAGCTGCTTTCCTGAAATATTGATCGCGATACTGAGCTCTTCAAAGCCAATATCGTGCCACTGCTTCAACTGAAGAAAAGCTTCTTCCATAACGTATTCCGATATCGGAATGATCAAACCGGTATCTTCAGCCAATGGAATAAACTCATCCGGGGGAATAATACTGCCGTCTTCATCGACCCAGCGCACCAAGGCTTCAAGGCCACTGATACGACGACTGCTTAACTCAACCTTAGGCTGATAATAAACCGTTAATTGCTGCTTAGAAACGGCGTGACGCAGTCGTTTAACGAGTTCCAGCTTCTTGGTCAAGTCTCTGTGTATGGCTTTATCGTAGACTTTGTAAGTATTACGGCCATGCTCTTTAGCCTGGTAAAGTGCTGTGTCGGCATTACGAATAAAGTATTCGGCGTTAAAGTCGGCATCCTCAGCAAAGGTAATACCAATGGATGCGCTAATAAATAACTCGTAGACATCAACGAAAAAGTGGGTATCGAGAGCTTGTAGTAATTGTTCAGATAACTTTATAACACTCTCGCGATTGTCCGGCTCCGCTATGGCAAGTAAGAATTCATCACCGCCAGCTCGTGCCAGGACACTGGACTTCGGAGCCAGCTTCGTAATACGGCGGGCAACTCTGCGTAAGAGTTCGTCACCAACGGTATGCCCCAGCGCGTCGTTAACTTCTTTGAACCTGTCTAAGTCGATGAAAAGCAAAGCTGCTTTCTTCTGCGGAGACTCAGTTTCCAGCCATTCACCCAAAATACGTTTTAGCGCATTACGGTTTACCAGTCCGGTGAGCGAATCGTGTTCGGCAAGGTATGCCATTTGCTTTTCAATGCGCTCTCTCTCGTCAATTTCACTATAAAGTTCAATGTTTGAATCGGCCAGTTGCTGCGCCTTAAAGCGGCTTTGTCCCAGAATATAAAGCACAAAAGTCAACATACTGGTAACCAGTAGCCCGGCAATTAAAGCGGCCACTGATATACCACCGCGCAGTTGTTCCAAATGATTTGTGGTAGGCCAAACCGAAAGCTCCCAACTGTTGCCGACTAACTGTAACGAGTGATAATGAGACCACTCATCACGTAACGAGGAGTCTCCGGCAAACTGGAAAAGTACGTCATCTTCACTTCGTACGCTCAGTTGAAAACCTTCACTAATATTACTGCGCACAACATTACTGAATAGACTTTGTAGACTAATGATAAACCCCAGAAAACCCGGGTTTTGCTCTCGTTCAACCCGGACGAAAATGGCAATGTCGCTACTAATACGACCGAGGTTTCCGGCAGGTCCCATCATGGCATGCCGGTTACCTTCCGATGTTTCCAGTTTTCCAAGCAGTGAGGTCTTAGCGAAAGAAGTGCCTAATAATTCCGGTTGTTCATTTTGAGGGTATATTAATTCAATGTTGAGATCGTCGTTAAGCCAGGCGATACCCTGCACGTTTTGATAGTACAAGGTAACGATATCGGCATTTTCCTTCCATCGTTCCTTTATGGTCAGATCACTGCGTTCCCATTCTCGCGCTAACAGCTCAGCGACAAACAAATGTGAAACCAAACTTTGTCGGATGTCACGCTGTAAGCTGTAGGTTTCGGCTTCCAGTGCGTCGTGGACAACTTGGTTTTCTTGATAACGCAAATAGCTAAAAGCGGTAACCGTAATAACCAAGCCAACAATGGCTGCTACGACCGCCTGCCGTGATCCGTGCAGGAACATCATGGATTAACGCAACTCCTCTCTATCACGGAAGTAATCCAGTGCTTCTGGGTTTGCCAGAGCATCAGTGTTTTTCACAGGCTCACCGTGAACCACATTACGTACCGCTAATTCAACTATCTTACCGCTTATAGTACGGGGTATATCGTCAACCTGCAAAATTACAGCAGGAACGTGCCGCGGAGTAGCGTTTGCGCGAATGGTTTTTGCAATGATTTGACGCAGCTCGTCATTAAGCTTTATATCTTCTCTGAGCTTAACGAAAAGAACGACACGCTCGTCATCCTGGTATTGCTGACCAATGGCGATGCTTTCCAATACTTCATCAACCTTTTCTACCTGCCGGTAAATTTCAGCGGTGCCAATACGCACGCCACCAGGGTTAAGAACGGCATCGGAACGGCCGTAAATAATCACGCCATCGTGCTCTGTTAGCTCGGCGAAGTCGCCATGGGCCCAGGTATTTTCAAAACGAGCAAAATAGGCGTTGTAATAGCGCTCACCGTCATCATCTCCCCAAAAGCTTACTGGCATACAAGGGAATGAGTTTTCACAGACGAGTTCGCCTTTTTCACCACGAACCGGCTTGCCGTTATCGTCATAAACATTAACGGCTAAACCAAGCCCCCGGCACTGTAATTCACCACGGTAAACAGGCAGAATAGGGCAGCCAAGGGCAAAGCAAGAAACAATGTCAGTACCACCTGATATAGATGAAAGGCAAAGGTCTTTTTTAATGTCGCGATATACGTAATCGAAGCTTTCCGGTGGCAGCACGGAACCTGTGGTTAAGATACTGCGCAGTTTTTCCAGCTTGTGACTCTCTCTTGGTTTAATGCCGGCTTTTTCAAGAGCAGCTAAATACTTGGCGCTGGTACCAAATACGGTAATGCCTTCTTCGTCAGCAACGTCCCATAGAAACTCGGGCTCCGGCGCAAAAGGAGAGCCATCAAATAAGGTGAGGGTTGCGCCAACAGCCAAGCCGCTGACTAACCAGTTCCACATCATCCAGCCACAGGTGGTGAAATAGAAGAGGTTATCGTCACGATCAAGGTCTGTGTGCAGCCCGTGCTCTTTTAAATGCTGCAACAGCGTGCCTCCGGTACCGTGAACAATACACTTAGGTACGCCCGTGGTGCCAGATGAAAACATAATATAGAGCGGATCATTAAAATTGCGGGGAACAAAGTCTATTTGTGTTTGTTCGGCATCGCCAAAGTCATTCCAGGCAAAAACGTTATTACCCTTTAGGCGGTCCTTTTGCTGACTGAAATTAACCACAACGGTGGCTTCAATGCTTTTTATTTCTTTTATAATATCCGCGGTTTTGCTTTTTATGTTGAGGTTTTTGCCATTATAAAAATAGCCGTCAACGGTAATTAGAACTTTTGGCTCAATTTGACCGAAGCGATCAAGTACGCCCTGAACACCAAAGTCCGGAGAGCAGGATGACCAGATAGCGCCGATACTGGTCGTTGCCAGCATACCAATAATGGTTTCAATGCAATTGGGCATCATGGCCGCAACACGGTCGCCGGCTTCGACTCCGCGTTGACTTAAGCCTGCGGCAAAGGCAGCTACTTCGTGATTAAGCTCAGCATATGTCAGTTGTTGTCTTACGCCGTTTTCACCACGAAAAATAAGCGCAATGTGGTCATCTTTATGGCGTAATAAGTTTTCAGCAAAGTTCAGTTTGGCTTCAGGAAACCATTTGGCACCGGGCATTTTTTCTTTATCGGTAACTACGGTAGAGCCTTTTTCGCCAATAACATCAAAGTAGTCCCATACCATAGACCAGAAGCTTTCATCGTTGTCGACGGACCATTGGTAAAGGTCGTGGTAATTGGCCAGCGCTACGTTTTTTTCTGTATTCACTTGCTGCAGGAAATCCGTCATGCGGGCATTGGCAATGGTATCTGCTGACGGTTGCCATAATGCTTCTGAAGTCATGTTTAGTCCCCTTGTTTTGCCAATTCTGCTATCGCGACTTGTGAGCGGGGGCCGTGTGCCAAGTGCTGGCAAATATCGGCTCCGGCTGCGATTAACTTATTCAGATCGATACCGGTTTTAATTCCCATACCATTTAGCATGTAAACCACATCTTCGGTGGCAACGTTACCACTGGCGCCTTTAGCGTAAGGGCATCCGCCTAAACCAGCAACGGCCGTATCAATTGTGGCAACGCCTAATGGAAGGCACGCCATAATATTAGCCAAAGCCTGTCCGTAGGTATTGTGAAAGTGCAATGCCAGCTTTTCCATGGGCAGTTTTTCGGCGACCGCAGCGAGCATTTCTTGTGCTTTTAAAGGGGTTCCGACACCTATGGTATCGCCAAGTGAAACCTCGTAGCAGCCCATGTCATAAAGAGCCTCAGCAACTTTGACAACATTTTCTAGCGGCACCTCACCCTGATAAGGACACCCTAAAACGCAGGATACATAACCTCTGACAGGTATGTTCTTTTCTTTGGCGGCTGCAATAACCGGCTTAAACCGCTCCAGCGACTCATCAATACTGCAGTTTATGTTTTTTTGTGTAAAAGCTTCCGACGCTGCGCCGAATACGGCAACTTCGTCCATATTAGCTGCCACTGCGGCTTCAAACCCCTTTAAATTTGGCGTTAAACCCGCGTAGGTAATGCCTGGGCGGCGCGTTATTTTTTCCATAACGGCACTGCTGTCGGCCATTTGCGGCACCCATTTAGGACTGACAAAGCTGGCACTTTCAATGTAGGAAACGCCGGCATCAGCCAGCGCTTCAATTAAAGCAACTTTTGCATCTACAGAAACGGCCGTTTCATTTTGTAAGCCGTCACGCGGGCCTACTTCGACGATCTTTATCTTTTCTGCAAGGGTCATTGTTACTCCGCTTCATTAACTGCTATAAGCTCGTCACCGTCACTTACTAAGTCACCAGCGGCGAAGAAAATGTCTGTAACCTCACCTTCATGCCCGGCGCGAATGGTGTATTCCATTTTCATGGCTTCCATGATGACAAGCGGCTGGTCTTTTTCAACAGTATCGCCTTTTTCAACCAGTACTTCCATGATGGTACCGTTCATTGGCGCAACATGGCCACCATGAGCGGCCTCGTCAGACAGCGTGTCTGCTACGCGGTGTCGATGGAAAATAACAGGGCCATTGTCGGTAAATACGGTAATTTGCTGGTCATCGGCACTGACATAACGATGATAACGCATACTGCCCGCAGTCAGCGTGAGTTTGTCGTCGGTCAAAGACGCCTGCCAGCGAATGCTTTCCTCATCAATGTGCTGCAGGAATTCACCTGAGGCAGTTTCAATGAGTGATATAGCATAGGTTTCTTCACCAAACTGCAGGGGAACGGTGTGTGTAGCAGCTGAGTTCATTCTAAACGCATTGCCACTTTGCCACGGCGAAGTACCACGCTGCTGTTGACGCTGATTAATATCAAACAAAGCTGCTTCAGTCGCAATTTGCTGATAATTCACAGAGCTATCCGGCAACAAGTCTTCCTGATGCTGCTGAATGAATTCTGTTGTCAGGTTGGTTCTCACAAACTCTGGGTGCGAAGCCAAACGATGCAGGAAGTCGACGTTAGTCGTTAGGCCGGTTAAACGGTATTCGCGTAAAGCTTTCTGCAGGCGCAGCAAAGCACGGGTACGATCGGTGTCCCAGACAATCAGTTTCGCAATCATTGGGTCGTAAAAAGCGGAAATTTCATCGCCTTCTTCAATACCGGTATCAATGCGAACGCCGTTTTCTTCTGCTGGAGTGCGCAAGTGCTTAATAGTACCGGTGCAAGGTAGAAAGTCATTGTCCGGATCTTCTGCGTAAATACGTGCCTCAAACGCGTGACCGTTTACCTGAATGTCATTCTGTGCCAGAGGAAGCGGTTGACCGGAAGCGACCAGTAACTGCCATTCGACCAAGTCCTGCCCGGTGATCATTTCCGTAACCGGATGCTCAACCTGTAAGCGGGTGTTCATTTCCATGAAATAAAACTCGCCGCTTTGGTCAAACAGAAACTCAACCGTACCTGCACCAACGTAGTCTATTGCCTGGGCGGCGCGAATGGCGGCTTCACCCATCTCAGTACGTGTTTTTTCGGTTAATGCCGGAGCCGGAGCTTCTTCAAGCACCTTTTGGTGACGGCGCTGTACCGAACAGTCGCGCTCTGCCAAATAAACGGCGTTACCGTGTTCATCGGTAAATACCTGAATCTCAACGTGGCGAGGGTTACGAATAAAACGCTCCATCAGCATTTTATCGTTACCGAAAGAGGACTTAGCTTCGCGTTTTGCCGAATTCAGAGCTTCATCAAATTCGCCCATGTTTTCGACCACACGCATACCTTTACCACCGCCGCCGTATGCCGCTTTCAGCAGTAACGGGAAGCCAACTTTTTCAGCTTCTGCTTTTAAGGTTTCGGTGTCTTGCTCACTACCATGGTAGCCCGGAACTAGCGGAACGCCGGCGTCCTGCATAATAGATTTAGCCGCGCTCTTAGAGCCCATAGCGGCAATGGACGATACCGGCGGGCCAACAAATATAATGTCATTAGCCTGACATTGGTCAGCAAAATCTTCGTTCTCTGAAAGAAACCCATAGCCGGGGTGAATAGCTTCAGCACCGGTTTGTTTAGCAGCGGCAATAATTTTGTCGCCACGCAGGTAACTTTCAGTACTTGCTGCCGGACCAATGTGCACAGCTTGATCGGCCAGCTTCACGTGGCGTGATTTGCGATCGGCATCGGAGAATACCGCTACGGTGCGAATTCCCATTTTTTTAGCTGTGGCAATAATACGACAGGCAATTTCACCACGGTTCGCAATCAATAATGTTTTGATCATAATGAGACCTGTTGTTAACTCTGTTTAAGCCAGGTGGCGGGGCGTTTCTCAAGAAACGCACTGAGTCCTTCCTGACCTTCGTCCGACACGCGAATTTCGGCAATGGCTTTAATGGTGTGTTCACGTACGTCTTTATCGATTGGACGCGAACCGACATTGCGAATCAGTTGCTTACAGGCGTCTACTGCTTGTGGACTATTCGCTAAAAGTGCATCTAATAACTTATTCAGTGGTTCTTCGAAATCTTCAACAACTTCGTTGACCAGGCCAAGCTCCTGCGCTTTGTCGGCAAAGAAACGTTCTGCTGTCAGCATATAGCGACGTGACTGGCGTTCGCTAATGGTGCGGACAACATAAGGACTGATAACCGCAGGAATAAGCCCAATTTTAACTTCACTCAAGCAGAAACTACTGCGCGGTTGCGCCAGTACAATGTCACAGCAAGCGGCAAGGCCTACCGCGCCACCGAATGCAGCGCCTTGCACTAACGCAATGGTGGGCTTACTGAGTAAATCCAGGCGTTCCATTAAAAGCCCAAGTTCACCGGCGTCATCAACGTTTTGCTGGTAGTTTTTATCAGCCATGGAGCGCATCCAGTTAAGATCCGCACCGGCAGAAAAGTTTTTGCCCTCTGAGCGAAGCACCAGCACTCTCGCGCTGGCACTTTCTTCAACCTCTTTTAACGCCTGTAGCAGCTCTGCAATCATCACATCGTCAAATGCGTTGTGAACATCCGGGCGGTTTAACGTCAGTGTCGCAACGCCCTGATCGTTGATATTGAGTTCTGTGTATTTTGCCATGGTTAATAACCTCCGATTACATGCGGAAGACGCCAAAGCGGCTGTCTTCAATCGGTGCATTTAATGAAGCGGCAAGGCTTAATGCCAGAACTTCGCGCGTTTGTGCCGGGTCAATAATGCCGTCGTCCCATAAGCGTGCTGACGCATAATAGGGGTGGCCCTGTTTATCGTACTGCTCAACAATGGGCTTTTTCAGTTCTTTTTCTTTGTCTTCGCTTAAGCTTTCGCCTTTGCGCGCTAAGTTGTCTTTAGTCACCTGTGCCATAACACCAGCGGCCTGTTCACCACCCATAACTGATATGCGGGCATTTGGCCACATGAACATCATGGTTGGATCGTAGGCGCGGCCACACATGCCATAGTTACCAGCACCGTAGCTGCCGCCGATTAACACGGTAAACTTAGGTACTTTAGCGCAGGAAACAGCCATAACCATTTTCGCGCCGTGTTTGGCAATGCCCTCAGCTTCGTATTTTTTACCGACCATAAAGCCGGTAATGTTTTGTAGGAAAACCAGTGGGATTTTTCGCTGGGCACAAAGCTCAATGAAGTGGGCGCCTTTTTGTGCCGACTCAGAGAACAAAATACCGTTATTGGCCACAATGCCTACTGGGTAGCCATCAATGCGGGCAAAGCCTGTCACTAGTGTATTGCCATAGTTAGCTTTAAATTCGTCAAAGTCTGAGTCATCAACAATGCGTGCAATGACTTCATGAACGTCATAAGGCTTGCGCAGGTCGGTACCGACAATGCCGTACAGTTCTTTTGCGTCGTAGCGTGGTGGCTTCACAGGTTGGCGATCGAGCTTGGTCGGTTCACCGCGATTAAGGCGTGCGACCGAGCGGCGTGCTAAAGCTAAGGCGTGTTCATCGTTGTGAGCGAAATGATCCGCAACACCGGAAATGCGTGTGTGCACGTCGGCACCGCCAAGTTCTTCGGCTGAAACTTCCTCGCCCGTTGCTGCTTTAACTAACGGTGGACCCGCAAGGAAAATAGTGCCTTGCTCTTTTACAATGACGCTTTCATCGGCCATAGCCGGTACGTAAGCACCACCGGCGGTACAAAGGCCCATTACCACAGCAATTTGCGGAATGCCTTTGGCAGACATATTCGCCTGATTAAAGAAAATGCGACCAAAGTGTTCTTTGTCCGGGAATACTTCATCCTGACGGGGCAGGTTGGCACCGCCGGAGTCCACCAGATAAATACACGGAAGGTGGCAACGCTCGGCGATTTCCTGGGCACGCAGATGTTTTTTTACGGTCAGCGGGTAATAGGTGCCGCCTTTCACTGTGGCATCGTTGGCGATGATCATGCACTCAGTGCCTTCAACCTGACCAATGCCAGCGACAACGCCGGCTGCGGGAACGTAATCTTCGTAGCATTCCCAGGCTGCAAACTGGCCAATTTCTAAAAATGGCGAGCCAGCGTCCAACAGCTTATTAATACGGTCACGGGGCAATAATTTACCACGGGATAAATGGCGCTCCTGATACTTAGGACCGCCGCCCTGATGGATCTTTGCCGTCTTTTCCTGCAAGTCGTTAACGACGTCCTGCATAGACTCACTGTTAGCCGCAAATTGTGCATCGCGGGTGTTGATTTTACTGGATAAAATCGCCACGGCGTTGCCTCCTTATTATTTTGATTCAGTGAACAGTTCGCGACCAATGAGCATACGACGAATTTCCGACGTACCAGCACCAATTTCATAAAGCTTCGCGTCGCGCAGCAGTCGGCCTGTTGGATACTCGTTAATGTAGCCGTTGCCGCCTAATAACTGTATAGCGTCGAGCGCAAGTTGGGTGGCTAATTCGGCTGCGTAAAGAATAGCGCCTGCGGCGTCTTTACGGGTGGTTTCGCCACGGTCGCAAGATTGAGCAACTGCGTAAACGTAGGCACGCGCTGCGTTAGTGCGAGTATACATATCAGCAACTTTGCCCTGAATAAGCTGGAATTCGCCGATCTCTTTACCGAACTGTTTGCGATCATGAATATAAGGAACGCAAGTATCAAGGCAGGCCTGCATAATGCCTAAAGGACCAGCTGCAAGAACCGCACGCTCGTAATCAAGACCACTCATCAACACTTTTACGCCGTCGTTAAGTTCACCCAGAATATTTTCTGCCGGTACTTCGACATCTTCAAACACCAGTTCACAGGTATTTGAGCCACGCATACCCAGCTTGTCGAGTTTTTGCGCCTGGCTGAACCCTGGCGTGCCTTTTTCAACGATAAAAGCCGTAATGCCGCGTGAGTTTTTTTCGGGTTCGGTTTTTGCGTAAATAACAAAGACGTTGGCTTCAGGACCGTTTGTGATCCACATTTTGTTGCCGTTCAGAATGTATTTATCGCCTTTTTTATCAGCGCGTAGTTTCATACTGACAACGTCAGAGCCTGCGTTAGGCTCACTCATTGCTAAGGCGCCAACGTGTTCACCAGTACATAACTTAGGTAAGTACTTTTTCTTTTGTTCTTCGTTTCCGTTGCGGTGAATCTGGTTCACACACAAATTGGAGTGTGCACCGTAGCTTAGGCCAACAGAGGCTGACGCACGGCTAATTTCTTCCATTGCGATAACGTGCTCAAGGTAGCCCATGCCAGAACCACCATACTCTTCGGCAACGGTTAAACCGAGCAGACCCATATCGCCAAGCTTGCGCCATAAGTCGCTGGGAAACTCATTTTTCTCATCAATTTCAGCGGCGCGAGGGGCAATTTCGTCACGCGCAAAGGCATTAACTTGCTCACGGATCATGTCGGCTGTTTCGCCGAGCCCAAAGTTAAAGGTGGTGTATTGACTGATCATAACGACTCCTGAGAATGAACTTCTGAAACTGATGAGCTAATGGTCTTTAGTTCGTCCTGACAACGTTGCTCAAGACCGCTTAACTCGGTCAGTAACACATTAATATCTTCCATTTGTTGTTTGAGCGAGAGCTTTTTCTCACTGATTAGCTCAAGTACTTTTTGTAACTGCGCAGCGCTGCTGTTGTCTGCATCGTACAGCTCAAATAAACGACCGGTTTCAGCCAGAGAAAAGCCCAGCCGTTTACCGCGTAGAATCAGCTTTAAACGAACCCGATCTTTATTGGTGTAAATGCGCTGTTGGCCTTGGCGTCTGGGAGAGAGCAGACCTTCGTCTTCGTAAAAACGAATGCTGCGAGTGGTAATGTCAAATTGTTTTGCCAGTTCACCAATACTGTAAGTTACTTTATTGTCCATCGGTACTTGCTTTTTGGTTGCTCTGGGATCTAAGCTTAGAGGAAGTTTACGTTAACGTAAAGTGCATTTGGAGGAAAGATGTCAAGCGATTCCATCGTGATTGTGGCGGCCAACCGTACGCCAATGGGCGGTTTTCAGGGTTGTCTGAGTGAAGTTTCTGCCCCTAATTTGGGTGCAACAGCCATTAAGGCAGCACTGAGTAATAGCGGTTTGAAAGCCGATGATATTTCGGAAGTTATCATGGGTAATGTGTTGCCGGCTGGCTTAGGTCAGGCTCCGGCTCGTCAGGCGATGCTTTATGCTGACTTACCTCGCTCGACCGGCGCTACAACGATAAACAAGGTTTGTGGCTCGGGTCTAAAAGCCGCGATGATGGCTCATGACTTAATCAAAGCCGGTTCTGCTGACGTTGTACTGGCGGGCGGTATGGAAAGCATGTCTAACGCGCCGTATATGCTACCTAAAGGTCGCAACGGCTATCGCATGGGGCATGGTCAGGTGCTGGATCATATGATGTTCGACGGCCTTGAAGATGCCTATGAAAATAAAGCTATGGGAAGCTACGCGCAAAGTACTGCTGATGAATACGGTATTGACCGCGAAGCAATGGATGAATTTGCAATTCACTCTTTAACTAAAGCGCAGACGGCTATTAAAGACGGCTTGTTTAAAGACGAAATTACGGCGGTGAGTTATTCAACTCGTAAAGGTGAAGTCACGGTAGATACCGACGAACAGCCGGGTAAAGCACGACTGGATAAAATTCCTCAGTTACGTGCGGCGTTCAAAAAGGACGGTACGATCACCGCAGCTAACTCAAGCTCTATTTCTGACGGCGCTGCGGCGCTTATCTTAATGCGTGAAAGCGACGCAAAAGCCAAAGGTCTGCAGCCGTTAGCCCGGGTGATGGGTCATTCAACACACTCTCAAGCACCATCTGAGTTTACCATTGCACCTATTGGCGCGATGAATTCACTGTTGAGCAAGCTGGACTGGACAAAAGACGACGTCGATTTATGGGAAATTAACGAAGCCTTTGCCATGGTAACCATGTTGGCAATTCAGGAAATGAAACTGGATGCGAGCAAAGTGAATGTGCATGGCGGAGCTTGTGCGTTAGGGCATCCTATTGGCGCAAGCGGCGCGCGTTTGCTGGTAACGCTGTTGCACGCTTTGAAACAAAAAGGCCAGAAACGAGGCATTACCTCACTGTGTATCGGTGGCGGTGAAGCCGTTGCTCTGGCTGTGGAAATGATGTAATAGGGCTTTGCTAATATAGACTAGCCGGCGGGTTTCAGTTTTTGAGCTCGTCCGGCTAACCAAACGGCAAGTACTATAATCAAAGCACCAATGCTTAAACGGGTGTAGTCAAATGACTGTTCCCAGAATAAGACATTAACCAGAATTCCAGCGGGAATTAAGGCATTGTTCATTGTGGCGAGTTGTCCGGTGTTGACCCATTTACTGGCAAGGTTCCAGCCAAGGTAACCAAGGCCTGAGGCGACAATACCAAGCCACAGTAAAATACCCCACTGGAGGTTAGTGCCAGGCATCATGCTTAGGTCGGCAAACAGTAAAACACCCAGGCCGGCGATAACACTGGCACCAAAGAAGAAGGCAGCAAACTGCTGACTTTGTGCCAATGTCTTACCGGTTGGTAAGCGTTTATAAGCAACTTGGCCTAAGGCAAAACAAGCATTGGCTGCCTGAATTAAAAAGAAACCAGTGATGAAATCATCAGACAGCGGTTGATACCGAATTATGGCAGCACCGCAAACGGACACTGCCGCGGCAATCCACCATAAAAGAGGTAAATGCTTGCGGTTGAGTATGAGTTCGTCAATGAGGGTTATGTAGAGCGGTGTAAAAATAGTGAACAAAAGCACTTCGGCAACGTTCAAATACAAAAACGCATGGTAAAGAAACAAATACATGGCGCCAATTTGTATAGCGCCAATAACGGCCAGTTTAGTCAGTTGAGGTAGCTGCCCACTTTTGGGAGACAAATGCCGCCAACGAAATAACGGTAACACGGTTATCAGTGCTAAAATCATGCGGATAAACACAACAATATAACCGTCAACCTGGCCGGCAAGATAAACGCCGATTAGCGAAAAACTGGCGGCCCAAAGTAAAGTAATCAGAATTAAGAGGGTCACGTTAAGGCTCACTTAACTAAATTTAGCTCATCAATAGATGACAAAATAACACAATAAGAAGGTGAATTATGTCTAAGAAAGTGCCTCTGTATATAGATGGCGAATTTGTCGCCTCGAAGTCAGAACAGTGGATTCCTGTCACCAACCCTGCGACACAGGAAGTTATCGCACAAGTGCCAGTTGCTACCCAGAGTGAAATGGAAGCAGCGGTTGAGAGTGCTCGCGAAGCTTTTAAAACCTGGAAAGAAGTGCCTGTTTCCGAACGCGCTCGTGTCATGATGCGCTATCAGGCCTTGTTAAAAGAACATCAGGAGGAAATAGCAGAAACTCTGGCGCAGGAAACCGGCAAAACTTTTGAAGATGCAAAAGGTGACGTCTGGCGTGGTATCGAAGTGGTTGAACACGCAGCCAATATTCCTTCGTTATTAATGGGTGAAACTGTTGAGAATGTAGCCCGTAAAATTGACTCTTACAGCTACACTCAGCCACTTGGGGTTTGCGCAGGTATTACGCCATTTAACTTTCCGGCTATGATCCCACTGTGGATGTTCCCGCTGGCAATTGCTTGTGGTAACACCTTTATTCTTAAACCTTCTGAGCAAGATCCATTAACGCCAAATCGCTTGGTGGAATTATTTGAACAAGCAGGCGCGCCTAAAGGTGTGCTGCAGGTCTTGCATGGCAATAAAGATCAGGTCGATTTTCTGCTAGATCATCCGGCAGTTCGTGCCTTGTCATTCGTTGGTTCTGTACCGGTTGCAGAGTACATCTACCGTCGTGGTACAGAAAATGGTAAGCGCGTACAGGCCTTTGCTGGTGCGAAAAACCATTGCGTTATTATGCCAGATGCCAATAAACAGCAAGTGATCAACAACATGGTTGGTTCTTCTGTCGGTGCAGCGGGTCAACGTTGTATGGCGATTTCAGTCGCGGTATTTGTTGGTGCGGCAAAAGAGTGGATCCCCGAAATTGCTGAAGCTATTGCGAAAGTTCGTCCAGGCGCATGGAATGATGAAAATGCCGCTTATGGTCCGGTTATTAGCCCACAAGCAAAAGAGCGCGTTGAAGCTTTGATTACTCAGGGTGAAAAAGAAGGCGCTAAATTGCTGGTTGATGGTCGTAATTGCAAAGTTGACGGTCTGCCAGACGGCAACTGGGTTGGTCCAACGGTCTTCTCTAACGTAACGCCGGATATGGAAATCTACAAAACGGAAATTTTCGGTCCTGTATTGTGCGCTACCGAAGTGGACAGCTTAGAAGACGCTTTAGAGCTGGTTAACAACAACCCATACGGTAATGGTACCTCTATCTTTACTGCAAGCGGTGCGGCAGCGCGTAAATACCAGCACGAAGTTGAAGTGGGTCAGGTAGGCATTAACATCCCAATTCCGGTACCACTGCCGTTCTTCTCATTTACTGGCTGGAAGCGTTCATTCTTTGGTGACCTTCACGCTTATGGCAAGCAGGGCGTTCGTTTCTATAGCGAAACTAAGACGGTAACGGCGCGTTGGTTTGAGAGCGACCTGGAAGATCCAGCAGGTCCTAACATGTCAATTAACCTAAGGTAATAGGGGACAGCGATGAATTTCGAATTGACAGAAGACCAACAAGCCTTTGTTGATACGGCTAAAGCGTTTGCTGATAAAGAGCTGGCGCCTAATGCAGCTAAGTGGGATGAAGAACACCACTTCCCAATTGAAGTGTTCCGTAAAGCCGGTGAGATGGGCTTTATGGGCATGTACACCCCTGAAGAAGCTGGCGGCTTTGGAATGAGCCGCTTAGACTCAGCGCTTATTTTTGAGCAGTTGGCGGGCGGTTGTACAGCAACAACAGCCATGATGACCATTCACAACATGGTCACCTGGATGATTGGCTCGTTTGGCCAGCAGTCTGTGATTGACCAGTGGGTACCAGAGTTGGTTACCGGCGAGAAGCTTGGCTCTTACTGCCTGACAGAACCCGGTTCAGGTTCAGACGCTGCAAGCTTACGTACCAGCGCAAAAAAAGATGGCGACGAGTACGTTCTGAACGGCTCTAAAATGTTTATCTCCGGTGCCGGTGAAACTGACGTGCTGGTGGTTATGGCACGTACCGGTGAAGACGGGCCTAAAGGTATTTCAGCTTTTGCTGTACCAGCCGATGCTGAAGGTGTTATTTACGGTAAAGCCGAAGAGAAAATGGGCTGGAACGCTCAGCCAACTCGTTTAGTGACTTTTGAAGACGTTCGCATTCCGGCAGAAAACCTGCTGGGTAAAGAAGGCGAAGGCTTTAAATTTGCCATGATGGGTTTAGACGGCGGTCGTATTAACATCGCGGTTTGCTCTGTCGGCACCGCACAGGCGGCGTTGAATACTGCCAAAGCCTATATGCAGGAACGTACGCAGTTTGGTAAGCCCCTGGCGGCATTTCAGGCACTACAGTTTAAGTTAGCCGATATGGCAACTGAACTGGTGGCAGCACGCCAAATGGTGCGTTTGGCAGCCAGTAAAGTCGATAACAACGACGCTGACAAAACCACCTATTGCGCTATGGCGAAGCAGTTTGCTACCGATGTTGGTTTTAAGGTGTGTAACGACGCACTGCAACTGCACGGTGGTTATGGCTACATAAAAGAGTATCCATTAGAGCGCCATGTGCGTGATGTTCGTGTTCACCAGATTTTGGAAGGCACGAACGAAGTCATGCGTATGATTATTGGCCGCCGTATGTTGGCGGATAATGACCGCGAAATCTTGTAAGGAGACTCCATGCAAGACGTTGTACTTTTTGAAGAACTGAACGCCGGTGACAAAGTCATCGGCGTTGCTACATTAAATTCCGAAAAATCACTGAACGCGCTGAGTCTGGCAATGGCTGAAAAGCTGCTACCACAACTACAAAAGTGGGCAGAAGACGACAAAGTGGCTTGTGTATGGTTGCAGGGTGCTGGTGAAAAAGCTTTCTGTGCCGGTGGTGACATTGTCGCTATGTATAAAGCCATGCAGGCCGAGCCAGGCAAATTAGTGGAAGAGGTTGAAAACTTCTTTACCCAGGAATATCAGCTGGATTACTTTATTCAGACATTCCCTAAACCTTTCATTTGCTGGGGTGACGGTATTGTCATGGGCGGTGGTATGGGCTTAATGAACGGGGCCAGCCACCGTATTGTGACTGAGCGCTCGTTACTGGCCATGCCGGAAGTGACGATTGGCTTGTATCCGGACGTTGGTGCTACCTACTTCCTTAATCGCATGCCACAAGGCTGTGGTTTATTCTTAGGTATTACCGGTGCCACGATGAACGCAAATGATGCGTTGTATCTGAACCTGGCAGACCATTTCGTAGGTCACGAAAGTAAAGAAACGATTCTGACTCAGCTTAAAGAACTGGAGTGGGGTGATACCGAAGCTCTTAATAAACAGAAAGTGACCGACTTATTAAGTTCAGTTGCCAGCAACGACACAACGGCCTTACCTAACCCTCAGGTTGAGCCGCACCAGTCGCTTATTACAGAGCTGACAGGCGGTAATGACATTGGCGATATTGTTACACGTATTGTGAATGATGAAACCGATGATAAATGGCTGGCACGGGCGCGTAAGAACCTGGCAAATGGCTGTCCGTTTACTTCGCACCTTGTCTGGAACCAACTGCAGCAGGGCTCTGATTTATCGCTGGCGGATTGTTTTCGATTAGAGCTGACGTTGTCCTGTAATTGTGCGGTTCGTGGCGATTTCGCTGAAGGTATTCGGGCATTGCTGATTGATAAAGATAAGAATCCACAATGGCAGCATAGCTCGGTAGCCGAAGTACCAGCGGAAGAGGTTGATGCATTCTTTTTACCGCCCTGGGGCGAGCGAACGCATCCATTAGCCGATCTTGATAAATAGAACGAATAACCAGAAGGAGTGCCAATATGGCAACCGTAGGATTTATTGGACTGGGTAACATGGGTGGCCCAATGGCCAGCAACCTGGCAAAAGCCGGTCACACAGTTAAGGCTTTTGACTTATCTGAAGACGCTCTGAAAGCCATAGTTGCAGACGGTGCACAGGCAGCGAAAACAGCAGCTGAGGCCATCGACGGAGTTGAGTTTGTGGTTTCTATGCTGCCGGCAGATCGCCACGTAAAAGGTGTTTACCTTGGTGATGACGGTCTAATCAATAAGCTGACCAAAGATCAGCTTGTCATTGATTGCAGTACCATTTCATCAGATACCGCTATGTATGTCGGTGAGCAACTAGAGAAAGCCGGTATTGCCTTTATTGACGCCCCGGTTTCCGGTGGTGTTGGTGGCGCGAAGGCAGGCACCCTAACCTTTATTTGCGGCGGCACAGAAACGAATGTGGATCGCGCCCGCACCGTGCTTAACGATATGGGGAAAAACGTTTTCCGGGCCGGTGATGTGGGTGCCGGGCAGATTGCAAAAATTTGCAACAACATGCTGTTGTCGGTGTTAATGGTGGGTACTTCAGAAGCTCTGCAATTAGGTAAGGCGAACGGGCTGGACCCGAAAGTTTTATCGGAAATTATGCTGGCAAGCTCAGGTAGCAACTGGACTTTACAAGTTTATAATCCGTGCCCTGGCGTAATGGACAACGTGCCTTCAAGTAACGACTATCAGGGCGGCTTTTTGGTTGACTTAATGGCTAAAGATTTAGGTCTGGCGCAACAAACCGCACTAGAAAGCGGTGCCGCAACGCCTATGGGATCATTGACTCGCAACCTTTACCATAGCTGGTCTGAGCAAGGCCATGGTCGCCAGGATTTTTCCAGTATTTTTAATTATGTGGCACCTAAGTCACAGAAGTAACCTAAGAATTGGGGAAACACATGCAAATTAAAGACAGTGTTATTGTTATTACCGGTGGAGCCCAGGGGCTGGGCCTTGCGATGGCTGAAGATTTTGCCAAACAAGGCGCTAAACTTGCGCTTATCGATATTAACGGCGACGTATTAGGTGAAGCTCAGGAGCACTGCGAAAAGCTGGGTGCTGCCAAAGTGGTTGGCTATGAAGTTGATATTACTGACGAAGAGTCGGTAGAAACCGTGTTTGAACAAATTCAGCAAGAGTTTGATGGCATTGATGTGCTGGTAAACAACGCGGGCCTGCTGCGCGACGGCTTGCTGATAAAATTCAAAGACGGCGAACTGAAACAAAAAATGCCATTACAGCAATTTCAGTCGGTACTGGATGTGAACCTCACGGGCACGTTCTTGTGTGGTCGAGAAGCAGCTGCACAGATGGTAAAAGCAGGCAAGAACGGCGTTATCATCAACATTTCCAGTGTCGCGCGTGCTGGCAACATGGGACAGACTAACTATTCCGCGACCAAAGCGGGTGTGGTTGCCATGACAGTCACCTGGGCTCGTGAATTGGGTCGCTACGGCATTCGCTGTGGTGCCATTGCGCCTGGCTTTATCGAAACCCCAATGACGGCACAGATGAAACCTGAAGCGGTTGATCGCGCATTATCGATGGTTCCGTTAAAACGTTGGGGGCAGCCAAATGAAATTGCTCACAGCGCGCGTTATATCATTGAAAACGACTTCTTTAGCGGCCGTGTGGTCGAGATTGACGGCGGCGTTCGTCTGTAAGTCACATTAGTTAAAGTAATGATAAATAGCCGAACTAAGGGCGTCTCTGTTATAGTGGTGGTTATCTACTAAACAGAGACGCTTTTTAGTTAATGGCATGCGGAAATTACCTCCCTTAAACGCGCTTAAATCATTTGAAGTGGCAGCGCGTCATCTTAGTTTTACCAAAGCAGCTGAAGAGTTATTCGTTACTCAGGCAGCAGTCAGTCATCAAGTAAAAGCGTTAGAAGACTTTCTGGAACTTAAGCTTTTTATCCGGCGTAACCGTTCGCTGTTGCTGACCGAAGAAGGGCAGGAGTACTACTTAGAGTTACGGGATATTTTTGAGCAGCTGGCGCAGGCCACCGATAAACTCCGGCTAGTGTCTGAACGTGGTGCTTTGACCGTGTCGGTTCCCCCCAGTTTCGCTATTTTATGGTTTGTCCCACGGCTTAGTAGTTTTCGAGAAGAGCATCCGGATATGGACATACGCATTAAAGCGGTGGATGAGATTAGTGGCTCTTTGACGGACGATGTGGACGTTGCTATTTACTATGGCGATGGTCGCTGGCCCGGCGTAAAAGCTTATCAGTTGCATGAAGAATACTTATGGCCCGTCTGTTCTCCTTTGCTGTTAGACAAAGCGAACATTAAAGAGCCGATAGATTTATTCAAACAAACGCTACTGCATGATGAAACCAGAAATGCCTGGAAGGATTGGTTTCAGTTAGTAGGGTTGCCCCAGTATAAGGGGGATAATGGACCAGTATTTAGCCATTCTAGTTTGGCTTTGCAGGCGGCGGTTCACGGACAGGGCATTGCATTAGCGAATAACGTGCTGGTTAAGTCCGAAATTGATAGCGGGCACCTGGTTCGCATTTTTCCTCAGGCTTTGCAGCGCAATAAAGCCTTTTATCTTGTTTGTCGTGACAATCAGGCGGAGATAGGTAAAATCGCGACCTTCCGTCAATGGCTGCTCGGTTTGGTTCAAAAAGAAGAGCAAGAGTTTAATCAATAATGCACTATCAACAGCAGAATTCGAACGGGACGTTTCGTATTGTTTTTTTACATGGTTCAGGCGGCGGGCCGGATACAGAGTTTATGAATTTTTTCGCACTGCAGTGCACCGCATTGGGTGCGGAAGTAGTGCGTCCTGATTTTCCTTATTGGGAAAAGGTTCGTGAAACAGGTAAACATCGACCTCCTAATAAAATGGTGGTGTTGGTCGATGCAATTGACGAGCTATTGAGTAATTTACAGCAAGACAGTAAGCCCCTAATTTTAATGGGCAAGTCGTTAGGAAGTCGGGTGATGCTGCGCTTAGCCGATAAGTACAGCGCAAAAGCAGTGATTGCTCTGGGTTTTCCGTTTCATCCGCCGCACAAGCCGGAAAAATCACGTTTGGAAGAATTGGAAATAGCGCAGGCTCCAGGCCTTATTCTACAGGGAACCCGTGACCCATTTAGCAAGCCCATTCGAAAGAAAGTTGAAGGTGGTGAAAAGGTCGAGCTACCCGGAAATTGGCGGTTACAGTGGCTTGACGGAGCGGACCACGGTTTTGCCGCTACTAAAGCGAAGGCGGCTAATACGCCTAAGCTATGGCAAGAGGCGGTAGATGCTATTAAGGAGTTTATTCAATGAGTCAGTTATTTTTAATTGTGGCTGCGATTTTAGGCGGTGCAGGCGTTATGCTGGGGGCTTTTGCTGCACATGGGCTTAAATCGAAGTTAAGTGAAAACTTGTTAAGCGCATTTGAAACCGGTGTTACTTATCAGTTTTATCACGCCCTGGCATTATTTGCCTTAGCACTTTGGTTAAAGCAGTCACATTCGGTTTGGTTTGTTGCCAGCGGTTATTTATGGTTGGCGGGCGTTATTTTGTTTTCGGGCAGTTTGTATGCATTAGCGTTGACGGGCATTAAATGGTTTGGGCCAATAACGCCTCTTGGCGGGTTATTATTTATTGCTGGTTGGCTCAGTTTGTTAGTTGGCGCAGTGAAGTTAGGAGCGGGTAGTTAATGAAAGACATCGTTAGCGGCAAAGGTAGTGGTATTGTATTACTGTGTCGCGCAGGGTTTGAAGGTGATTGTGCGGCAGAAATTCAGGATAAAACGGCAGAGCTGGGCGTTTATGGCTACTGCCAAACTCAACCTGATCAAGCTTATGTCACTTATAACTGTCAGCACGAAGAAGCAGAACATATTGCCCGGAAGCTGTCGCTTAAAGATCTGGTCTTTGCGCGAGAAATGTTTGCTTTACTCGGTCCGGTAAAATTGGCTGGTATTGAAGATCGTGCCTCCGAAGTTATCGAGGTACTGAAGCCTCATAGAGAAACTTTTGGTTTAGCGGGTGAATTGCGAGTAGAAACACCGGATACCAACGAAGCGAATCAATTATCTAAGTTTTGCCGGAAGTTCAGTGTTCCGCTGCGCCAGGCTTTGCGTAAAGAAGAACTTTTAAGCAATAAGCCTTTGGCTAAGCGACCTATGTTGCATGTGTTATTTGTTAACTCGGCACATGCGTTGGTAGGGTATTCTTATAGCTATAATCAGACAGTGCATGATGGCGGCATTTTTCGTTTGCGTATGCCCAAAGAAGCGCCTAGCCGATCAACCCTGAAACTGGATGAAGCTTTCCAGGTATTTGTACCTGAAAATGAACAGGAAAAACGTGTTCATTCTGGCATGAAAGCCGTGGATTTAGGTGCGGCACCAGGCGGCTGGACTTATCAACTAGTGCGTCGTGGCATGATGGTACAGGCGGTCGATAACGGGCCGATGGCAGAGTCTTTAATGGAGACGGGCCAGGTTAAGCACATTAAAGAAGACGGTTTTAAGTTTCGTCCTAAACGTAAGAATATTAACTGGTTAGTTTGTGACATGGTCGAAAAACCGGCGCGTGTCGGTGAGTTGATGACCAGTTGGTTATTGGAAGGTGACTGTGAAGAAGCCATCTTTAACTTGAAGTTGCCAATGCGACAGCGCTATGCAGCAGTGAAAGAGTATTTGGCCCAAATTACCGAAAAGCTACAGACTGAAGGCACCAAGCCTTTTGAAATTCAGGCTAAGCACCTTTATCACGATCGTGAAGAGATCACCGTACATTTACGTTGGTTACCACGGAGTTAGCTTGTTTCGGCATAGTCATGAGAACCATGGCTATGCCGAGAATTTTAAAGTCGGTCAATAACGGCTTGAGTAAAGTCTGTGGTACCGTGAGAACCGCCTAAGTCGCGAGTTGTGCGGTCACCGCTGGCAATGACATCGGCCAATGCTTTGGTGATATTGGTCGCTTGTTCCTGCATTCCCAAGTACTCAAGCATTTGAATCGAAGCTAGAATGACCGAGCTTGGGTTTGCCAGGTTTTTACCCGCAATGTCCGGAGCTGAGCCATGTACGGCTTCAAAAATGGCGCAGTCTTTACCAATGTTAGCGCCTGGTGCCATACCTAGTCCACCGACCAAACCCGCACAAAGGTCAGATAAGATATCACCGAACAGGTTTGTGGTAACAATAACGTCAAATTCTTCCGGATTCATTACCAGACGCATACAAGCGGCATCGACAATCATTTCTGTCGATTCGATATCTGGATACTCTTCTGCAATTTCACGCGCAACTTTAAGGAATAAGCCTGAGGTTGATTTCAGGATATTGGCTTTGTGAACTGCCGTAACTTTTTTACGACCTTCGCGGCGCGCTGTTTCATAGGCAAAACGAACAATGCGCTCCGCACCTTCGCGCGTGATTTTGCTCATAGCTTCAGCTTCATTACCATCCTCAGAGACTTTTTGCCCTAAACCAGAGTACATACCTTCTGTATTTTCGCGGATGGTGATGATATCAATATCTTCATAGCGTGCCTGAGTTCCTTTAAAGGACAATACAGGGCGAACGTTTGCGTAGAGAGAAAAATGTTTGCGCAGACTGACATTAATTGAAGTAAAACCTTCACCAACCGGGGTTGTTAATGGTCCCTTTAAAGTAACACCGTTACGTTCAATCGCATCAAGAGTATTTTGAGGTAATAGCTCTCCGGTTTTTTCCAAAGCAGTCAGGCCGGCTTCTACGTACTCATACTGAAAGTCACAGCCAGCTTTATCTAAAATTGCGGTTGCTGACTTAACGATATCCGGGCCTATGCCGTCACCTGGAATAACTGTGATGGTTCTACTCATGAATTGCTTCCTTAAACCGTGTTACAACAAAAAACAGGAACGGTCATTCTACCACCGCGGTGATAATACTGACTAGCTCTGCACTATTCACCAAGCGAATAAGCACTATAACGGTGAGTAACAATGACTGTCGAAGGCTGCTTCTGTTTTAATTTTTGTCAATTGATCAGCGTCTATTTTTAATTGCTGACAACTGGATTTTAGCAGGGATTTGACTGAGCTGCTCAATGATACATCAGGATAATAAGTGCTTAAGGTCAAATAGTGTGACAAAAAGAAAAGGGCACTCAACTTATCATTTTCGTGTTTATCGGGATCTAATAAACGCTCAGTAGCAGAAGGTAGCTGCCAGCGCTTGACCAACTGCTTACTGCGGCGAAAGTCACTAACATCCAGAGCCGAACCCACCCAACTGGTGCTGTAACAATGTTCAACGTATTCAGGGCGAGGCCACTTAGCGGATTTTATCAGCTCTGGGTGTCGAAATAGGTCGGAGCCTGAAAGTAAAGCCAATAATGGCGCTGGTGTGGGTAAACTAATGCTTGTAGTGTTTGATAGGCGCTGCAGTATAGTTGTTAATAAGCTTAGTTTTTGCATCAAGTTTTTATGCAAAGGGATGGTATTTAAAGAAAACTGGTGCTGTAGGAAAGCCGTGGCGAGAATCACGGAAGCTCGTTTAGAGCCCAGCCACAAATAAGCTTGCTTCAAATCCATACGACTCGCTTCGCTGTAACCAATACGCTCACTTTGTTGGACTGCAGCGTGCAAACTGTTTGCTAAAAAAGGGAGCTGGTTTACCTGTTGAATGACGGCATTCAAGGCTACATTTGCATTTGCGTATCGATTAATCGCTTTTAACAGCGAGCGCGGCGTTTGCTTTACTGCGCTCTGTTGCTCCTGTTTCATTACGCGATGGTGACTCAGAGCGTTGAATTGCTCATTCGTCAGAGCCCTATTGTTTATCTGCCAGTTTCCGGCATCTTCTGGGCTTAGGTAAAATGGGCGATCCAACTTATGAATTAAGGCCAAAATAGTATGTTTACCATCAAACCCGAGCAATACGGCGGTTTGTTTGTTCTGTTCATTCGACAGTTTTTGGCCTGTTAACCGAACTGAGAAGGTATCTTGCTGGTTTAAAAGCGTCCAGAAACGGTAGCGAAAGTCTCCGTTTAGTAACGGGAAAAACACCTGACTGGGTTCGATTCGCTTTAGCTGCACTTGAGTCAATGCTTCAACCCAATATCTAAATACAACGATATCGGGTGAGCTGAAGGTCAATGTCTCTAAAGCAGAAAGCCACAGTGATTGTCTTAACTGACGTTGCTTCCAGTAATCGGGATTGGGATTGAGTTTTGCACTAACGCAGCCGGCAGCCAGAATTCGACGGTAATGGGTGTGTAAAGACCACTGATAGCCGCACTTTAAGGCATTCACGCAAACTGCAAGTATTTCACTTATCGCATGATTATCTTCGGGATGCAGTTGCTCTGCGTATATTGGAAGAAGCTCTGGCCAGCGGTTTTGCTGGTATTCTTCATCAATAAACTGAACCAAACGATAAAGCTGACGAACATCGTGTTGTTTCAGTAAATTACCGGCTTTTTCACAACACTCCGTCAGTTTATTCATTCGCGCCTCTGATTATCCTGATAGTCGCGGTATGAATCGTTACCCCAAGCAATGAGCTCATTGTCTCTGAATACCAGAGGCGTACACTCATCTTTCGTGGTGATACCGTCAGACGTGACGTGGTGAGTACGATAGAATAAGACTTGCATGTCCCCCTTGGGGGATGCCTTTGCTTCGTTGATATCTGGAGAGCCCAGAATCCGGATAACACTGTCCTTGGACATACCGAGATCCAACTGACCAATTTGTCTGGCGTTGTAGGTTTCCCGTTCCTGCCACTGCAAGTCGGCGGGGTCAGCCTGATAAAGCATCAGTACTGCCCCGACAATAGCCAGATAGCTTACGGCGCCAATAGCGAGTATGACAAAGACTTTATTCTTCATAAATCCTTCAGTCAGTAACAACCTTATAACAAGGATGATACACCGAACCCGGCAGTTTCATACGGCCTTGTTCGACGAATGCTCTTAACAATACGTCAAGTCGCTTCATTAACTGTTGTTCACCATGAATGGTGAACACGCCTTTCTCTCTAATTTGGCGAATACCATCATCTTTCACATTACCGGCAACAATGGCAGAGAAGGCGCGGCGCAAATCAGCGGCGAGTTCTTCTTTGGGTTGTTCAGGATGAAGATTAAGCGATGCAACATTTTCGTGAGTGGGGTAAAAAGGGCGCTGGAAATTTTCATCAATAAACAATGTCCAGTTAAAGTAGTAGGCATCGCCTGAGTCACGACGGTACTGTTTTACTGCTGCCATTCCCGCATGCATGTGCTGGGCAACGCCCGCAGGGTCTGCGATAATAATACGGTAAAAACCGCGGGCGTCCTCACCTAAAGTCTCAACAATAAAAGTATCCAAAGCATCAAAGTAGTCTTTCGAGCTTTTCGGGCCAGTCAAAATAACAGGCAAACTTTGTTGCTGGTTTTTCGGGTGCATTAAAATGCCGAGTAAATATAGCAGTTCTTCTGCCGTACCCGCGCCACCCGGGAAAATCACAATTCCATGCGCGCAGCGTACGAAAGCTTCTAAACGCTTTTCAATATCAGGCAGAATAACCAATTCGTTAACGATAGGATTAGGTGGTTCTGCAGCAATAATTCCAGGCTCTGTAAGGCCTAAGTAACGGCCACTGCTAATACGTTGTTTAGCGTGTCCGATAGTAGCGCCTTTCATCGGCCCTTTCATGGCTCCGGGACCACACCCTGTACAGATGTTGAGACCGCGCAAACCGAGTTGATAACCCACTTCTTTGGTGTACTTATACTCGTTTTCACTAATAGAGTGGCCGCCCCAACAAACTACCATGCTAGGCTCTTGCATGGCCTGAATGGTACGTGCGTTTCGTAGGATATCGAACACAACGTGGGTCAGAGTGGCGCTGTCAGCGTCTTTTAATTCCTCTTCAGAATAGCGTTCGCCGGTAAACAGAATGTCACGCAATACAGACTCGAGCAGTTCACGTATTCCGACAATCAGTTCGCCGTCAACAAAGGCTTCGGCTGGTGGTTCTATAAGTTCAATTTTGATGCCGCGCTCTTTGCGAATAATGTTAACTGCAAAGTCTTTGTATTTATCGTAGATTTCAGCACTGCTGTCGGTGTTACTACCGGCATTTAATACCGCAAGACAGCAGTTACGGAATAATTTATAAAGTTGGCTATTTGAGGATTGCTTTAAGCGCTCTATCTCGAGCTGTGACAAAAGAGACATGCTGCCTCTTGGAGAAATGCTTGCTCTCATTATGTTTTCATACTCCTGTAAAAACGATGACTCGGCGTCATCCTTGTGCCGGCGTTGGTCGTGCGTTTTGTTTCTATTTCGCTTTCATGACCTTATTGCGCCCGCTATTTTTTGCATCATAAAGAGCTTTATCTGCTCTTTCGAAAACCGCTAACGGCGTATCTTCGTTGTATTTACACTTTGCTATTCCTGCCGAAATAGTAATACGAATGTCTTCACTTTTAAATTTAAACGGAATAGTCGCAACTTTTCCTCGTGCATTTTCGATGTGCTGGTAAGCTTCTCGGTCATCCGAACAAAATATAATAGCAAACTCTTCGCCACCGTAGCGACAGACAAAACCAGACTCTTTCAGTGCTTTACTGAGAGTTCCTGCAATAACTTGTAGGGTTTTATCGCCGGCAATATGACCGAAGTTATCGTTAATATTTTTAAAGTGATCGACATCTATTACTGCGATAGTAAGTTCTGTTTCACCTTTTCCCCAACGCTCAAACTCAAGATTCAGTCGTTCTTCAAAAGCGGAACGGTTTGGTAGTTTGGTCAAATTATCCTGTAAGCTACGAAACTGCTGTTTTGCTAATTCTTTTTTGTAGTACTCTACTTGAGCTTCGGTGTCCCTGAGCTGCTGCTTTATTTCCAGCGTGTTGCTGTTAAAGTTTTCACGTTCTTCATCATGCAACTTCAAGTGTTGATTCAATGTTTCACTTAATGTCTGTAATTGTTTCCCAACGGATTCTTTTAAATCATGAAGCTCACAAGCATCGGTGACACAAGCACTGATCTCTGAGACGCCATTTTTCAACTTTTGATTCAGGTGAACGCGTTGATCAGCGTAGTCAGAAGAGTGATTAATGGTTTTACCCAGCACACTTTGAACCGATTCCAGCGAAGCATTCAATTGCTTTAAGAAATGCTGAGCCGACTTTCGTTCGTCATTAATGTTACTGAAAACCAGCCGCATAATTTTTAAAGTGATGGCCAGCAAAGTTTCACTTGTTTGTGGCTTTTGCAGGGCTACTTTCATTTGTCGCAGAGTATCGGCTGAGTTTCCTGAAAACTCAACTTCACTCAGTAAGTCGAGCAATTGATTTTGGTACTGAGTAACCTGCGTTTCTGTTTGAACAGCTGGCTGTTGATAGGAAAGTGCCAGTAGCTGGTTCATCAACGGAAGATAGTGAGAAACCGTCATTGTCGGCTGCTCAAACTCGCTGGCGACGCGCTGCAGTTTAGAACGGCTGTCATTATCGTAAGGTTTAATTGAAACCAGTGCCTGACGGATACTCTCGTTCGTTAGCTTTAGCTGCGTCTGCAAACGAATAGTATGCTGGGAGATTGCATCGCTAAGCTTCTGCATAATTGGCTCAAGGACGGCCGCAGACGCATTTTGCTGGAGGTGCCCGCGTAACTTATGCAGCAGAGTGTCCAGCTCACTATCAACACCACTTAACGCTAAGCAAAGATCATTCACAAAGCTTGAGTACCTTTGTGAGTCACGTAAATAGTCATCTTCTAACTGCTTACGAGACTGAATGCTCTGTTGCAACTTTTTGCTAAGATGCTGAATCTTTTCTTGTGGTGTTTCAGGTACTGCCAACGCTCACCTACCCAATACTGAATGCAAAAGCTATGATACGAAAATTATTGCTATAAAGTCTAACCTATCTGAATTTATTTACTATTGGTGAATTGTGGTAGTCTTTGCAAAAATAGACTAACAAAAAATGCGAAATTAATGGAGACTGACTGTGCGTAAGAGCTTATTAGCTGTTGGTGTTATGTTAGCCCCTTCAGTAGTACTTGCAAATACTGATTATAAAATTGACCTAACGCAACCAGAACACCATAAGGGTGAGGTTTCAATTACTTTTCCGGCTAGCGATGCAAACTTCCTGGATATAAAAATGCCGGCCTGGAGAACAGGTTATTACCGCATTTTAAACTTGGCTAATGGTGTGCGCGACTTTGAGGTGCGCAGCAATGGTGAAGAACTGCGTTGGGAAAAAGTGGATAAAAGCACCTGGCGCATATACCTGCCGGAGGAAAGCGGTGAGGTTAGCGTTGATTACGAAATTTATGCGAATCAGTTGGGACGTCGCAGTCGTCATATAGATGACACTCACGCTTATTTAGATGCATCTGCCGTATTTATGTATGCGGACGCGTGGCGGAATGAACCAATTTCAGTGTCTCTTAATGTTCCTGACAAATGGGAAAGTTATTCCGGAATGGAGCGCGAGGGGAAACATCAGTTTACTGCCCAAAATTGGGATGTCTTTGTCGATTCTCCAATAGAGACTGGTATTAACAAGCATTATACATTTACTCAGGATGAACGGGACTACGAAGTGGTGTTCTGGGGGGAAGGAAATTACGATGCCGAAAAGACGGTTTCGGATTTAAAAAAGTTAGTGGGAACCGGCGACTCTATATGGAGTGATTATCCGTTTGATCGTTATGTGTTCATGATTCACGCGACAACGGGGGCAGGTGGCGCAACAGAGCACAAAAATTCCACGGTTATTCAGCGACCACGTTACAGCTTTGCCAGCCGTGATGACTATTTGTCTTTTATGTCGACGGCATCACACGAGTTTGTTCACACCTGGAACGTAAAAGCATACCGACCCAGTAGTTTAGTCCCTTATGACTATCAGAAAGAAAACTACACGGATTTATTTTGGATAGCAGAGGGATCCACCAGTTATTTCCAGAATCATCTGTTGTTACATGCAGGTATTATGGAACCGTCTGAATACTTTGAGCGGTTAGCCATAAGCATTGATCGCCATAAAGAAAAACCCGGGCGCAACGTTATGTCGGTAGCTGAAGCGTCATTCGAAGCATGGATAGACCAATATGGCGATCGAGCTCATAACGACTCAGTTAGTATATACTCCGAAGGGGCGTTGGTTTCCTGGATGCTGGACAGTGAGCTTTTGGAGACAACCGAAGGTGAAGTAAGTTACCGTGACGTTCACAATGAACTCTATCAGCGCTTTGATGCTGACGATGAAGGGTTCACTGCCGCCGATGTATTAACCATTTTAAAAGAACTGACAGGCCGTTCCTGGCAAAACTGGTGGCAGAATAATGTCGAAACGACTGCCGATATTCCGTTTGAAGCCATGTTGGAACACGTTGGTTTGGAACTGGTTTATGAGAAAGATGACGAACCGAAAGTGTGGGCGGGCTGGAATGCTAATGATGCCAGCGGCGGCATGGAGTTGACTCGTGTTAGTAAAGGAAGCCCTGCGTGGGAAGCCGGCTTTACTCCCGGCGACGTGATTGTTGCCTTTGACGGACACAAAGTTGTTGATGGTCGCTTCAGTGAGGCTTTTGAAGAGTATGAGGCTGGAGAGTCTATAACGGTGACGTTCTTCCGTCGCGACCAGCTGCATGAAAAAACCTTGACGGTAAAAGCCAAGCCCGCCACAGATGCGAAAATTGAGCCTGTGGATGAGCCAACGGCTGAGCAACAGGCTCGGTTTCTGCAATGGCTACAAATTCCGCACCCGAATGCTTAAGGTTTTACTGTCGGGCCATGCGCTGCATCTGCAGCGCTGGTTCGAAGTCTGAACGAAATGGGTTTATGTCCAGGCCTCCTCGGCGAGTATAGCGAGCATAAACTGTTAATTTATTCATACCCAGCGCTTTTAAGTCCTGATAGATACGCTCAACGCATTGTTCATGGAATTCATTGTGACGCCTGAATGAGACCAAATACGCTAATAATGACGCATGATCCAATTTGGGCCCCTGGTAATGAATATAGACGGATCCCCAGTCTGGTTGGTTAGTGATAAGACAGTTAGACTTCAACAGGTGACTGTGTAGCTTCTCTTCTGTTTCATTACGCTCAGTTATCAATAACGACGGCTGATAGTCATATTGCGAGATTGTGATGTCCTGCTTATCAATACAAATACCGGGGAAGGTTGCAATGGATTCACCTTCGAGTTCAGACAACGACTTTATGGTGACACTAACCGTGGCTCCGGCACATGCAGATAAGTCCTTTTCCATAACTACTTGAACCTCTTGCCAGGAGCCAAAACGAGAGTCATTGAAACTGTTTAAATAGAGTTTAAAAGACTTTGACTCAATGAGATTCGGACTTTCCGCAGGTACTTCAAAGTAACCGACTGCGACTTGAGGCAAGCCATTTGAATTCAGCCAGGATATTTCGTAGCCAGTCCATAAGTCGACACCGGAAAAAGGCAGCTTACCAACAAGGCCAATGGGCTCACGATTCAGCGAGCGGGGTACAGGTTGTAGCTGCTTCGGGTCATATTCACTCGGGTAGTCTGTGCTTTGTCCCAGCGATAAGTGATTGAGTGCGTCCTTCTTTGGCATTTAAGTCGCTCCGTAAGTACAATGCCCTTATTGTAAATTTTCTTAGGTGTAAGTGCCAGATGAAGACGTTAGAAGAAACTATCGATGCCTTAATGGAGCGTTATCAAAATCAGGTTCCTGTCCGTTATACGGAGTATGTAGAAGAGTGGGGCAGTCCAATATATGGCAAGGTTATTGACGACGATACGGTTGAATGGAAACCCTGTCTACAGGCTAAACCATTGGCTTTTGATGAGCTGGAAAAAGCGTTGGAAATGACATTCCATGACAGCGTTAAAGTTCTATTTGGGCGCTGGTATGCGGGTGACTTGGCGCTTTCTTATCAGGGACATCCGGTTCATTTATTGCAGGTCCAAAGTGAAGAAGATGGTGAGCGGTTGTTGGCAAATATAACCGGACATATGTTAATGAAACGCCGGTTAAAGCAGCCAGAAACGGTGTTTATTGGGTTAGGCGTAGATAATGATGACTTATTGTTGTCGATAGATAACCAGAGTGGTGCCGTTGGGCTTGAGTGGGTAGGAAAGGAGCAGCATGAAGTCTTGACGGACTCTCTGTCTGAGTGGCTTGATGAATGTGAGCCTAAAATTAGTGAAAATAGCGATTAATTAGTGAATTAACAAAACCTCAAAAAGATAAAGTTAATTAAAAACAATGAGTTAAGTTGTGGCCTGAAGTTTGCTTTAAATGAGCTGCTGAAAACATATTGAAGCAAATTCATTTAATAAAATAATCAGGAGAACCCGAAGCATGCTGAAAAAATATTTATTGGCTGTTGCGTTACTAAGCTCGTTAACTTTATCCGGCTGTGTTGTTGTAAAAGAGTCGAGTTACGATGGTAACAACGAAAAATATGAGGGGCAGCAGTCAGAGCAAAGAAACCGCTCTTCTATAGCGGCATTGCCGGCCTCGCTTTCGGTTAGCGAAACCGTGAGCCGATTAGGTACTCCCGATTTTAATGATTCATGGAAAACTGAAAAATATCGATATCAGGTTTTGTATTATCGCACACACAGAAAGCATGCTGATGGTATGACGACCCGCGATGAGTGCACAGCTATTGTGTTCATTGACGATACTCTGGCGGGTACCGGAGAAATGGCTCTCGACAGGATCCCGAAAAATGGTTAACTTGGTGTTATAAAAAACTAATCAGTGGTTGTTATGCAAGGCTTAACCGAAAAAACAGAAAGTGAAATCGATAAGGCGGGTGAGAACAGCAGCGGGCATATTCAGGGTGAACTCGTCTATCTCGTTGCCGAAGATCTTAAATTAGCGGCTTCGCTTTTGTTTCAGACTTACTATGACGATGAGTTGCTGCAAAAGATTTTTCGGGCCGATAAACCGGATTACGAAAAACGCCTACGGGCCGCAATTCGTGAAGATCTGAATGCGTTTTGGGAAAGTGAACAACCCATTATTGGTATCCGTGACGGTGGCACACTATTAGGTGTCGCCTGTCTCACCCGTCCTGGTAAAAGTTTTGGTCCTGGTCGTTTCTGGCATTGGCGCATTAGTATGCTGCTGACCGCAGGTTTTTTAAGTACCCGGCAGGTGCTTGAAAAAGAACGCTTGATTCAAGAAGCTATGCCAGATGTTCCTTACCATATGCTGGCTTTCATTGCCGTAGCACCTCAGTATCAATCTCAAGGGGTAGGGCATTTATTGGTTGAGGCTGCTAAAACCGTATTTGAAGAAGATCCCGAATCGCAGGGTATTGCGGTCTATGTTACCCGTTCAGATTATCAGGCATTTTTCAAAAAGCGCGGTTACCGTCTGCAGGCTCAAATAGAGGTTGAAAAATTACCTGGTGAAGTACTCTTTTACCCTAGGCAAGAAGGTTAAAGCTAATGAGTTATTCCAGTTTTAAAGAGTTTTACCCTTACTATTTGCAAGAGCACTCCGATAAGCGCTGTCGGATACTGCACTATATTGGCAGTACCCTGGTGTTAGCCGTGTTAACTTATGCTCTGGTTAGCGCAAATTATTGGTGGTTGCTGGCTTTGCCGGTTATTGGTTACGGATTTGCCTGGCTTGGTCACTTTGTGTTTGAAAAGAATAAACCAGCCACTTTTCAGTATCCTTTGTATAGCTTACTGGGTGACTGGGTTATGTATAAAGATGCCTGGGTGAATTTATTGACCGGGAATTCGAAACGGCGGTAATTCAACACCGACTAAGCGCTGGTTGTGAAGGGTCAATTCGCCTTCATAGCGAGTTTCTCCGTCGCTGCTAAACCCCATTTTAAATGTACTTCGCCAGCCTGGCTGGCTTCCTTTAAAAGACCACCGGGTATCCTCACGACGAATATCTAAAAACTGCAAACCTTGCTGTTTACAATAAAAAACAGCGTGTTTCTGCGCGCTTTCCGATTGCTGGCGATGTTGCCAGAAAACCCATATTGCTGTTGCCAACCCGAGAAAAACAATAACATCAAGTAAGTTCATCAAGCGCTCCGGGTTTGCTGTTTTAATCGGTTTAAAGCTTGGCCAACTGCTTCGGACTGTTTCTGTTGCGCCAATATAGACAGAAGTAAGGGGCGTATATCCGGTAAGGCAATAATATCCTGAAATAACGCATCAAACAGGGCGTTATCCAGTGAGGCGATTGCATCTAAGTAGCTTAACAAGCTTTGCTCATCGTTAAGTACGGGCCATAACCGGGCGGCCACAACAACCAGTTGGTCAGCGTTTGCATTAGGAATGGTCTCATTGACAGTTTTTTGTACGAGAGGGTGAGCCGCAACGGAAGCTAGCGCTCTCAGGCTGTCTGTACAAAGCAGTGCATCGTCACTCTTAACATGCTCAAGCAATGAGTCTCTTAGTCGTGGAGTGATGCTTTGCTGTTCAAGGGCAACGGCAAGCGGTTGCCTTACCGTTTTAGGGTAACCAGAAAAATGTATTGCTATGGCTTCGCTTAATTCAGGTAGTTGCTCTAGCCGGGCTGCACAATCGTGCAGGCCTTGTAAGCCTATTTGTTGCCAGTCAATGTCCGCGTCCGGCTGTTTTAAGTAAGCTTCCGCTGTTTCAAAGTGAATTGACGGTGACAGCTTTAGCTGACGTTGAACCCGTGCATGCAGAGCTGCCCGCTGATGTTCATTCGGTGTGAGTAAATAAGGGTTCTGCTGCAGTTGTTTTTGTTGTTCCTCGGTCATTTCACCGGTAATTTCGTGGCCTAACGCATTAACCACATACTCAAGGTATTGATTACGAGCCGCTAAATTTAAAAGTCCGCGCTCATCCAGAGGGAATTGCAAAAACCAAATGAAAGGCTGTTGATCATGCTGCTTATGCTGAAACAATATCGCCAGTTGAGCCTGCCTGGCGATCGGGTAGGGGTAAGGACGTTGCTGGTGCTCAATAGCAGCAAACTCATTCTGAGACAGTTCAGTAAGGCATCTGCCAATATCAAAAATTTTGTACTCTGCTTGGCCGGCTTGCAAAAACTCACCCAAGGTGGTGATGGTCGGTGCTGACACAGGCGCTCCCTTTTTGCTTGAATTTTAAGGCGTATTAAATCACTATGGCGCCATTATATCGGTTTATACAATGATGTGGTAACGGAGTCTGATATGGAGCAGTATCAGAAAGCCGCTCGATTACTTGATAGAATAGAGCGCGAACTGAACAGTCTTGGCTTATGGCAGTCTCACCAACCTCCCGTGCAGGCGTTGGAAAGTCAGCAGCCTTTTGCTGTTGATACGCTGGAATTTCATCAGTGGCTGCAATTTATTATGTTGCCGCGGATGTGGTCTCTGGTCGACAGTCAAAGACCTTTGCCTGAAGGCATCGCGGTTAGCCCAATGGCTGCCCATACCTACCGCAACGAACTTGAACAATACGAACAACTTATCGCTTTAATCCGTGAATTTGATGTACTGCTAAGTGGCACAGATCCTCTGCAGGAAGACGTCTAACGGTGAACCAGTTAGAAATTGTTTACGAAGATGAACACCTGGCTGTTATTAATAAACCCAGTGGCTTACTGGTTCACCGAAGCCGTATAGCAAGCGGTGCCCGCGAATTTGCGATGCAAATGCTGCGCAATCAAATGGGGCGTCATGTTTATCCGGTGCATCGGCTGGACAGGCCAACATCAGGGTTACTCATCTTTGCTCTTAATAGTGACGTCGCAAGAACGTTGACTGAGCAGTTAACCGCTCGCGAGGTAAGAAAAACTTATCATGCGGTCGTCAGAGGCTATGTAGCTGAAAGCGGCACTATTGATTATGCGTTAAAAGAAGAACTGGATAAATTAGCAGACGCTGACGCGGATACAGATAAAGAAAAACAGCCTGCGGTCACGCATTATAAATGTTTAAAGCAGGTTGAGCTGCCTTATAAGGTCAGCAAAAAGCACGATACCACGCGTTACTCATTGGTTCAGCTGCAACCAGAAACGGGACGCAAGCATCAGTTACGCCGGCACATGGCACACATTCGACACCCCATTGTTGGTGACACCAACCATGGGGATGGCCGACACAACAATTTCTTCCGCTCTCACTTTGACATTCACCGTCTATTACTGGCGGCAACTGCATTGAGCTTTGAACATCCGGTCAGTGGCGAACCCGTTAACCTGGAAATACCACTGCCGGATGAGTTTCATCAGCCATTTACTAAATAGTGATTATTCTGCGCTGCGTAGCAGGGCGTTGATACCGACTTTCGCACGAGTTTTAGCATCAACCCGTTTTACAATAATGGCAGCGTACAAGCTGTGAGTGCCGTTTGCTGATGGTAAAGAGCCGGGAACAACGACAGAGCCGGAAGGCACACGACCGTATAGAATTCGATCGTTTTCGCGATCATAGATACGAGTGCTCTGCCCTATGTAAACGCCCATTGAAATAACCGCGTCTTCCTCAACAATAACGCCTTCAACAATTTCGGAGCGCGCACCAATAAAGCAGTTGTCTTCGATGATGGTCGGATTAGCCTGCAGCGGTTCTAATACTCCACCGATACCAACGCCGCCGGACAAGTGCACATTTTTACCGATTTGTGCGCAGGAGCCGACAGTAGCCCAGGTATCAACCATAGTGCCTTCGCCAACATAGGCTCCGATATTCACATATGAAGGCATAACTACGACATTACGGCCAATATAGGCGCCTTTACGTACCATAGCTGGTGGTACAACACGCATGCCTTCGGCACGGAAACGGGCGCTGTCGTAATCAGCAAACTTAGCAGGTACTTTGTCCCAGAAGCGAGTTTCGCCGCCTTCAATTAGGTCATTGTCGTTTAAACGAAATGACAGCAGAACGGCTTTTTTTAGCCATTGATGAACAACCCATTCACCCGAAACCTTTTCAGCAACTCGTAACTGACCGCGGTCAATCTCGTCAATGACGTAGCGAACCGCCTCGCGTAAGTCGTCATTTTCTGTACGGGCGTTGATCTGATCGCGCTGTTCAAATGCATCGATGATGCGTTGTTTTATGTTTTCCATGATAAGAATTTAAAACTCCAGGTCTTTGATAATTTGCTTTTTTAACGTTTTTTTCTGCTTGTCATCCAAAGCCGTTTGATGCTCTGTCGTGACAATGAATAAATCTTCTGCTTGCTCGCCTATGGTGGTAATTTTTGCGGCAAGTAAGGTGACATTTTGCTGCTGTAAAATAGCCGCAAGTTTAGCAATAAGCCCGGGCCTGTCCAGAGTTACTAACTCAAAGGTAGTGCGGCCATGATGCTTACTCGGTATAAATGTCACCTCTGTGGCCACCGAAAAATTTTTCATGCGCCGTGACAGCGGACGCTTTGTGCTGGGCACAGGTATGCGTTTATGCAGAACATCCAGCAATTGCTGCTTTACTTCTTCAATACGCTGCGGCTCTGTCAATGGCTTGCCGTCCCGTTGCAGCACAACGAAAGTATCCATGACAAAACCGTCACGAGTGGCAAGAATTTGTGCATCCAAAATGTTTAACTGCTGGCTATCCAGAACACCGGCAACAGACGCAAATAAATGGCTTTCTTCATGATGATAAATGAACAGCTCAGTTGTACCGTAGTTGTTTTCATCACCAATTAGAATCAGCGGCAACTGGTCAGTCGGTAAGTTTAATATATGCTGTGAATGCCAACTGATCTGTTCTGGCGTATGCCGGAAAAAATAATCGGCAGTAAAACGACCCCACAAAGCGAGAATTTCTGATTTTTCAAACCCGGCACTTAACAGTAAAGCCATAGCATTGGCTTTGTTCTCGTTTATTTTTTGACGAATATCCAGAGTAGGTTTATTACTGTCTTGTTGTAGCAAGTAAGATGTCGCATTGTATAGCTCTTCCAGCAAGGTTGCTTTCCAGTTATTCCAGAGCGACTGGTTGGTTGCGCGAATATCAGCTACCGTAAGGCAGTAAAGGTAATCTAGCCGTTCGAGCGTTGAAACTTGATTAGCAAAGTCCTGTATAACGTCAGGATCATGAATGTCACGTTTCTGTGCGGTAACCGACATGGTTAAGTGGTGTCTTACCAACCAGGCAACCAGCTCAGCGTCTTCTTCGTCGTAACCATGCTGGTGACAGAAGTTGCGCGCATCCATTTCTCCTAATTCAGAGTGGTCGCCACCGCGCCCTTTGGCTATGTCATGGAAGATACCAGCCAGATAAAGGCAGTAGCGACGATCCATCTGCGCTACCAGCTTTTCGCATAACGGGAACTGCTCCTGGTAATCTTCATCGCTGAAGCGGTATAGGTTCCTTACCAGCCGAAAAGTGTGTTCATCAACAGTGTAAGCATGGAACAGATCAAACTGCATTTGTCCCACAATTTGTTGCCACTGGGATAAATAACTGGCTAATACGCTGTGGTGATGCATAAGCGCAAACGCCAGGCCACAGCCGCGGGGGTGCTGAATGAGCTGGTTAAATAAGTTTCTGCATTCAGGATCATGGCTAAGCGGCTCGGTTAATTGAGCGCGCGCGTTTCTGAGTAAACGAATGGTGTTCGAATGAATGCCTTTTATCTGTGGGTGTTCAGCAATGCAGACAAAAGCCCGGACAATATTGCAATGGTCGTCGAATACGTGGTCATGTCGTGCAGTGAGCAATTCATTGGAGACCGCAAAGTCATCGCTAATATGCTCTGCGTGTTGTAAGTCTTGTGTGCCCAGTATTGCCTGATGAAAGAACTGCAGTAACATCTGGTTGAGCTCGCTGACACGAAGAACCACTTTGAAGTAATCTTTCATCATGGTTTCGACGGATGCTTTCCCTTCATTGCCATAACCCAGACGAACGGCAACGCCTGGTTGAAAGTCAAATAACAAACGATCTTCGCGTTTTCCAGCTTCAAGATGAAGTGCGAAACGTATTCGCCATAGCCAGTTCATGCAGTCACGCAGCTCGACGAACTCATCGGCAGTCATATAACCGTATTCAACCAAGTTTTCATCCGAATGGGTTCGGAAGTGGCGCTTAGCAATCCAGCCAACGGTTTGAATATCGCGCAGTCCACCGGGACTCGATTTGATATTGGGCTCAAGATTATAGGACGTACTATGATATTGCTGATGTCGTTGCTTTTGTTCATCAAGCTTGGCTTGATAAAAATCTCGACTTGACCAGGGGAAATCATTTAATAGCTGTTGATGAAATTCGTGATAAAGATCTTCAGAACCATCCAGGTAACGGCTCTCAATGAGATTTGTGGCAATAGTAATATCGCTTTCTGATTGACTAAAACATTCGTCAATTGTACGTACAGAATGGCCGATATCTAAATGGAGATCCCATAAAAAGGTAATCAGCTGACTGAGTTTCTCAGATAACTCGGTTTCAGCTTCCGTGCTTTGGGGAGCAATTAAAATGAGTAAATCGATATCTGAGCCTGGGTGCAGGGTTTCACGGCCATAACCGCCGACAGCTAATATGCTGGCGGGTTCATCGTTAAGCTCGAACTGCTGCCACAACTGGCAAATGAGCTGATCAAAAAATGTCGAGCGGTGGTGGACGAGCTCATCAATGTCGGCTGTGACAAAACGGGCCGCAGACCAATTCTGGTAGCTCTCCAGAAGTGCTTTATAGTCTTTAATACAAGGGGCATGAGTTCTGTCAGGCCAACGGCCATGGAAATCTTTATCCTGTTCAACATCAGCCATAATACCCCCTGAGTCAGTTAGTTGTGCTCGATAACTCGCGCCAAATCGGGCTCGTCATTACGCAATGTGAGAACCTCTACACCGTTATCAGTGACTAATAACGTGTGTTCCCACTGTGCACTCAGGCTGCGATCCTTTGTGAGTACGGTCCAGCCGTCTTTCATGAGTTTTGTGTGGCGTTTACCAACGTTAACCATGGGTTCGATAGTAAAGCACATTCCGGCCTTTAACTCTTCGCCGGTGCCTGCCTGACCGTAGTGAAGAATCTGCGGGTCTTCATGAAAAACTGAGCCAATACCGTGTCCGCAGTATTCGCGGACAATTGAGTAGCCATGGCCTTCGGCGTGCTTTTGAATTACTTCGGCAAAGTCGCCGAGCTTAATACCTGGCTTGACCATTTCTATCGCTTTATAAAGGGACTCCTGGGTCACTTTAATCAAACGCTCTGCCATAATAGAAGGCTTACCCACCACAAACATTTTTGAGGTGTCGCCGTGGTAACCATCAAGCTTTACAGTGACATCAATATTCATGATATCGCCATCTTTCAGCTTTTTTGGACCAGGAATACCGTGGCACACACAGTGGTTAACAGAGGTGCAAATGGACTTAGGAAATCCATGGTAATTTAACGGAGCAGGGTAAGCGCCATGGTCGGTAATATACTTATGACAGATATCATCCAGCTCTTCTGTGGTTACACCTGGTTTTACGTATTCACCAATCATTTCAAGAACACTAGCGGCAAGCTTGCCTGCAGCGCGCATTTTTTCGATTTCTTCGGGTGTCTTAATTGAGATGGTCATTCTCTTCCTGTCCGTGACTGCTGGAAAAGCCGACAGTTTAACAGCGACTGATAAAATTCGCTATCTTTGAGGCGGGTCAAAACATAAGTTAAGTAACGTTTTTTGTTGTGTAAGTGTGGGCTTTATGGTATAAAGCGCACGCTTTTTGGCCTTATGCTAATAAAGTAAACTTGTATGTAAATGATAATCCACACATACATCGACACATAAGACGGGGTGCTTGTCTAAGAATAAGTCGGCTTATGGGATGTATGGAGGCTTAACCCCCTAAAAAGGAAAAATATTATGGCTAACGTGTCAATGCGTGACATGCTCAAAGCAGGTGTCCATTTCGGTCACCAAACTCGTTTCTGGAATCCAAAAATGAAACCTTACATTTTTGGTGCTCGTAACAAAATTCATATCATTAACCTCGAAAAGACTGTGCCTATGTTCAACGATGCGTTGAGCTACATGCAGCACGTTGCTTCAAACAAAGGTAAAATCCTGTTTGTTGGTACTAAGCGCGCAGCGTCTGAAGCGGTTAAAGAAGCAGCTATTAACTGTGGTCAGTACTATGTAAACCACCGTTGGTTAGGCGGCATGTTGACTAACTGGAAAACAGTTCGTCAATCAATCAAGCGCCTAAAAGACCTTGAAACAATGAGCCAGGACGGAACATTCGACAAACTAACCAAGAAAGAAGCTTTGGTTAATACTCGTGAAATGGAAAAGCTGGAAAAAGGCTTAGGCGGTATCAAAAACATGGGCGGCTTACCAGACGTTCTATTTGTTATCGATGCTGATCACGAGCACATCTCTATTAAAGAAGCAAATAACCTGGGCATTCCAGTTGTTTCTGTTGTGGATACAAACTCTGACCCAGACGGTGTTGATTACATTGTTCCAGGTAACGATGACGCGATCCGTGCAATTCAATTGTATTTGAACACTGCTGCAGAAGCGGTTAAAGAAGCACGTACAGCGCAAGTTGAAGCGAAAGACTCTGACGATTTCGTCGAAGCAACTGAATAATCGAGGAATAGAATCATGGCAATTACAGCAGCTCTAGTAAAAGAACTGCGCGAGCGCACAGGCGCTGGCATGATGGACTGCAAAAAAGCATTGCAGGAAGTCGACGGTGATATGGAAGCGGCAATTGACCTGATGCGTAAAAGCGGTCAGGCCAAAGCAGCGAAGAAAGCAGGCCGTGTTGCAGCTGAAGGTGTTATTTTAGTTAAGTCTGAAGGCAACCAAGCGACGTTAGTTGAACTTAACTGTGAAACTGACTTCGTAGCACGTGACGACAGCTTCCTGGCATTTGGCGATAAAGTGATTAACGCCGCATTTGCTAACAAAGAAAATGACATTGAAGCATTAAAATCGACTGACATCGATGGTCAAACGGTTGAGAAAACTCGTGAAGACTTAGTGGCTAAAATTGGTGAGAACATGAACGTTCGTCGTGTTCAAACTCTTGAAGCTGGTGATGTTGTTGCAACTTACACTCACGGTGCCCGCATCGGTGTTGCAGTTGCACTTAGCGGTGGTGATGAAGACTTGGCTCGCGACCTGTGTATGCACGTTGCAGCAAGTAATCCACAGTTCGTTAAGCCTGAAGACGTTGAAGCTGAAGTTGTAGAGAAAGAGCGTTCTATTCAGGTTGATATCGCAATGCAAAGCGGTAAGCCGAAAGAAATCGCTGAAAAGATGGTTGAAGGCCGTATGCGTAAGTTTACCGGTGAAATCAGCCTGACTGGTCAGCCTTTCGTTAAAGACCCATCAATGACTGTTGGTGAGTTACTGAAGAAAGCTGGTGCCGATGTTGTTACTTTCGTTCGCTTTGAAGTGGGTGAAGGTATTGAACGTAAAGAAGAAGATTTCGCTTCTGAAGTTCAGGCACAAGTGGCGGCAGCGAGCAAAGGCTAATAGCGTGGTCTCGACCAGCCCCATGAAATAAAAATGATAAACCGCGTCTTGAGCGTTCAGGACGCGGTTTTTTTTAAACTAAAGGAAAGAGTAGAGGCAATGATGAGCACCCATCCGAAACCCAGTTATCGACGCATATTGTTAAAACTCAGTGGTGAAGCCCTTATGGGGGACGAACCATTTGGCATTGACGCTAAAGTGCTTGATCGTATGGCACAGGAAATTAAGGAATTGGTTGAACTTGGGGTTCAGGTAGGCTTGGTCATTGGTGGCGGTAACTTATTCCGTGGAGAAGGTTTAGCAAAAGCTGGTATGAATCGTGTTGTGGGCGACCATATGGGTATGTTGGCAACAGTGATGAATGGTCTGGCAATGCGTGACGCTCTGCATCGTGCTTTTGTTAACGCTCGCTTAATGTCAGCCATTGAATTAACGGGTGTTTGTGACAGTTATAACTGGGCAGAAGCTATCAGTTTATTAAAGTCAGGCCGGGTAGTGATTTTCTCCGCAGGAACTGGCAACCCTTTCTTTACGACAGATTCAGCGGCGTGTTTGCGCGGAATTGAAATTGAAGCTGAAGTTGTTCTTAAAGGAACGAAAGTTGATGGTGTTTATTCGGATGATCCTGTTAGTAATCCGGATGCGACCCTGTATAAGCATATTAATTACGATGATATACTGGAAAAACAGTTAAAAGTAATGGATTTAGCGGCATTTACTTTAGCACGTGACCACGCTTTACCAATCCGGGTCTTTAATATGAATAAGCCGGGTGCTTTACGAGCCGTGATTATGGGTGAAGAAGAAGGTACACTAATCAGTAAAGACGCAGAGTAATTGCCGCTATAGAATAAAAGGGTATAAGACAGTGATAAAAGAAATTATAGAAGACGCTAAAGATCGCATGGAAAAAAGTGTTGAGTCATTGCGTAGTCAAATGTCGAAAGTACGCACCGGACGAGCTCACCCCAGCATTTTAGATAGTGTCATGGTGAACTATTATGGTACTGACACGCCGTTGAAACAATTGGCTAATATTACCACTGAGGACTCCAGAACCTTAGCGTTGACCGTATTTGACAAGTCGGCTTCAGCTGCGGTTGAAAAGGCAATTATTAACTCGGATTTGGGATTAAACCCTGCATCAGCCGGAGCTGTTATTCGTATTCCTTTGCCACCATTGACTGAAGAGCGTCGTCGCGACTTGGTCAAAATTGTGCGCGCGGAAGCAGAGCAGGGACGAGTGGCGGTACGCAACATTCGTCGTGATGCGAACAGCGATATTAAAGACCTTCTTAAAGAAAAAGAAATTACTGAAGATGAAGAACGTAGTGCTGAAGATGAAATTCAAAAACTGACGGATAAATACGTCAAGCAAATTGATGAATCATTGAAAGCAAAAGAAGAGGATTTGATGGAAATTTAACCATCAAACCTTGCCTACGTTGGTCTATGACGCCGTGTCAGGTATACTCGCACGGCGTTTTTTAATGTTTACGGCAGATTGAATGAAAGAATTACCGTCAATAGAGCAGTTAGTTCCCAGACACGTCGCCATTATCATGGACGGTAATGGTCGTTGGGCGAAACAACGCGGTAAAATACGAACCTTCGGTCATAAGGCCGGCGCAGAAGCTGTGCGCCGAGCGGTCGCTTTTGCTCGCCGTAACGGTATAGAGTCTCTGACTTTATTTGCTTTTAGTAGCGAAAACTGGAAGCGTCCAGCCACTGAAGTATCGGTACTGATGGAGTTGTTTATGTCAGTATTGAAAAGCGAAGTAAAAAAATTAGATGATAACGATATTCGCTTACGCATCATTGGTGATAAAGACGCTTTCTCAAAACGTTTACAAAAGCGAATACAGGAAGCTGAAGAAAAGACGCAGAATAATAGTGGGCTAAATTTAAATATCGCCGCAAACTACGGTGGCCAATGGGACATTACTCAAGCGAGTCGGAAGCTGGCTGAGAAAGTGAAAGCTGGTGAAATGGCGCCTTCTGAAATTACCGAGCAGACAATATCCGGGGAACTCATGATGGCCGATCAGCCATTACCGGATCTACTCATCCGAACGGGGGGGGAGCGTCGTATTAGTAATTTTCTATTATGGCAGTTGGCTTATGCAGAGCTGTATTTTACTTCAACATTGTGGCCAGACTTTGACGATGCCGTTTTTGCTAAAGCGATAACTGATTTTGCTCAACGTGAACGTCGCTTCGGTTTAACCAGCGAACAATTGACCGTGCTTATGCAAGGCATAGAAACTCGGATAGAGGAATAACACTTGCTAAAACAACGTATTATAACAGCATTATTGCTGGTTCCAGTGGCACTATACGGGGTTTTTATGCTGCCGCTTTGGGGCTTTTCTCTGTTTATTCAGGCGGTTTTAATGCTGGGCGCTTGGGAATGGTCTCCTCTAATGGGCGTGCGCCGTACATCAGCACGTATTGCTTATACTCTGTCTGTCGGGGCGATAATCGGTGTGCTTTCATGGTTAGCACCGTATGAGCACTTGTGGCGCGATGGGGAACTTTCTAAGCTAATTTATTACACCATCCTTGCCGGCGGCGTCTGGTGGGTCGTAGCTTTGGCTATGATAGTTAATTACCCCTCAAGTCGTCGTATGTGGTCGCGAACCCGTGCCATTGTTGGTGTGTTTGGGTTGCTGATTTTTATTCCTACATGGGCTGCATTAGTCACGGTTCGCTCTATCGATATTGATGAGTCACGCTTTTTTGGTGGCTGGGTTGTTCTTTTTATTCTTCTTTTAGTCTGGGCTGCCGATGTCGGTGCGTATTTTGCCGGCGTTCGCTATGGGCGCAATAAGATGATGCCAGCGGTAAGCCCGGGTAAAACGATGGAAGGTTTATGTGGTGGGGTCACCCTGGCTTTTGTGGTGATGATGGTTGTTGCGCACTGGACTAAAGTGCCAGCGGATCAATTTACCGGTTATTATTTAACGGGGCTATTTACCGTTGTGGCATCGGTATTTGGGGATTTAAACGAAAGTATGTTTAAACGCAGCGCCGGAGTTAAGGACAGCGGTTCAATTTTACCGGGACATGGGGGAATTCTTGACCGGATTGATAGTCTTACTGCAGCAGTGCCTATTTTTACCTTAGCTTACCTGGAGTTTTTGCATTAAACCTATGCGTCGAATTACGGTTTTGGGAGCAACGGGCTCCATTGGTCAAAACACTCTGGATGTTGTTGCACGACATCCGGAAGACTTTGAGGTTTTTGCGTTAACAGCTCACAGCCAGGCTCAGGTTATGGCCGAGCTGTGTTTGAAGCATCATCCGCAATACGCCGTTATGGGCTGTCAACGCAGTGCGTCAGAGCTCAAAGAGCTTTTAGGCACTCAGGTATCAACACAGGTAATCTACGGCGACAAAGCTTTAGCCGAAGTCAGTGCCGCCAGTGACGTTAATGTGGTTATGGCAGCTATAGTTGGAGCTGCAGGGCTTGCTCCTACATTAGCTGCTATTGATGCAGGCAAAGACGTCTTGCTGGCCAACAAAGAAGCCTTGGTAATGAGCGGGCAACTGTTTATTGACCATGCACAACGCTCTGGTGCTAAAATAATACCGGTAGACAGCGAACACAATGCTATTTTCCAGTGCTTACCCCAGGCTGCCCAGCAACTGGTTGGCACTATGGCTTTAGCAGAGCATGGTATTCAGCATTTGTTATTAACTGGTTCAGGTGGCCCGTTTCGGGATATACCGCTTGAAGAGCTGTCAAAGCAGACTCCGGGGGCGGCATGTAAGCACCCCAATTGGTCTATGGGGCGGAAGATATCTGTCGATTCGGCCACTATGCTCAATAAAGGACTGGAATATATTGAAGCCCGCTGGCTATTCAATTGTTCACCTGAACAGTTAAAAGTCGTGATTCACCCTCAAAGTGTTATCCACTCTATGGTCCAGTACACCGATGGTTCAGTTCTGGCGCAAATGGGTGAGCCTGATATGCGCACCCCAATTGCTCATTCACTGGGCTATCCGGAGCGGCTAGCAAGCGGCGTATCGAATCTGGACTTTACTCAAATTGGACAGTTAACCTTCAAACAGCCAGAGTCAGCTCGTTATCCATGCCTGCAACTTGCAATAGAAGCTTGCTGGGAAGGGCAGTGGGCGACGACTGCCTTAAATGCTGCCAATGAAATAGCGGTTGATGCGTTTTTGCAGGAGCAGGTGGGTTTTACCGATATCGCAAAAGTCTGTGATTCCGTACTGCAGTCAATAACAGCTAATGAGGCTGATAGCATCGAGACGCTATTAGCTATAGATAAAAAAGCGCGTTTAGCAGCTAAACAATGGTTGCAGGAGTACGCACAGTGATAGACGCAGTTTGGTATTTCTTTTCGTTTGTTGTCACTTTGGGAATTTTGGTTGCGTTTCACGAGTTCGGACATTTTTGGGTTGCTCGACGCTGTGGCGTTAAGGTATTAACCTTCTCCGTTGGTTTTGGTCGTGCTATTTGGAAGCGTGCCGGAAAAGACGGTACTATATATCAACTAGGCATTATCCCTCTTGGCGGTTATGTCCGAATGCTGGATGAACGCATTGATGATGTGACCGAAGAAGAGCGAGACGTAAGCTTTAATGCACAGTCGGTTTATAAACGTTTTGCCATAGTAGCGGCGGGTCCTGTTGCTAATTTTGTTCTAGCGGTAGCTGTGCTATGGCTCATGTTTGGCATCGGCGTACCGACGGTAAAACCTGTTATTGGTGATATCAAAGAAAACTCCATTGCTGCAGAAGCAGGGCTGGAACGAGGCAGTGAAATTTTGTCAGTCGACGATGTAGAAGCTTATGACTGGCAACAAGTGCAACTGGGCTTGATGTCAGCTATTGGCGATGATGAGACGACGATAACGTTAAGAACTCCGACGGAGAGTGAAATACAGCGGACGCTGGATCTAACTGGCTGGCAATTTGATCCTGAAATCGAGTCAACGTTTGGAAGTTTAGGTATTGAGGTTTATCAGCCTGAAGTCTACACGGAGCTTAGCCAGGTTGAAGCGGACTCACCCGCCGACACGAGCGGTCTTAAAACGGGAGATACAATTACTTCTATTGACGGTGAGCAAGTTGAGAAATGGGAAAAAATACGTGAGATTATTGCTCAGTCGGCAGGGCGAAGCTTGCTGTTTACGGTTGAAAGAAATGGAGTTGAGCAGGAAGTTTCTGTTCAAATAGGGGAACGGGAAAGTCAAAATGGTGTCATAGGCTACCTTGGTGTAGTTCCGGTAACTGAGCCGTTACCTGACAATTATGTTTTCAATCATCAGTACGGTTTTTTCGGGGGTTTAGCAAAAGGCGCAGAAAAAACTTGGGAGTTGATGGTTGTTAGCGTGAAAATGATAGGTAAACTGCTGACCGGAGATGTTTCTGTAAAGAACCTGGCAGGACCTTTAAGTATTGCTGAAGGTGCCGGCGTAAGCGCCAGTAACGGGTTCGTCTATTTTTTAAGTTTTTTGGCATTGTTAAGTGTCAATTTAGGGATAATAAATTTATTACCTTTACCGGTGTTAGACGGTGGTCATTTAGTGTTTTATAGCATTGAATGGGTTCGTGGTAAGCCGGTATCCGAAAGAGTGCAAGACGTTTGCTATAGGATTGGTGGGGTGCTGGTATTCGCGTTGATGGCGTTAGCAATATCAAATGACATCGCCCGTTTCGCATTCTGAGTCACGAATTAACAAAAAAGTAGCTAGTGATAATGACGTTTAAAAAGCTGTTAGTGAGTGCCATGATTGCAGGTGCAGTAGCACCAGCCTACGCACAAGACGAGTTTGTTGTTCAAGATATTGAAGTAAAAGGGTTACAACGTGTCGCTTTAGGTGCCGCGTTAACTTATATCCCGGTTAGGGTAGGTGATGAAGTGAGTGAGTTACAAATTCGTAGCGCCATTCGCTCACTCTACTCCTCGACTCACTTTAATTATATCGATGCGCGTAGAGATAACGATACGTTAATTTTTACCGTCAGCGAGCGGCCAACTATTGCTGAAATCACCTTTGAAGGTAATAGCGATATCAAAGACGAGCAGCTTGAAGAGAGCTTGCAGGATAATAATATTGTTACCGGTGAACCTTTGGACAGAACGACTATTTCAGGCATAGAGAAAGGTCTGGAAGATTTCTATCATAGTGTTGGTAAATATAATGCATCGGTTGAAATACAAGTTGTTGATTTACCGCGCAACCGAGTTGAGTTGCGGATGAACTTTGATGAAGGTGATGCTGCTGAAATTGCACAAATTAATATTGTGGGTAATAAGGCGTTTGCCGATGAGCAACTTCTTGATGCTTTCGAACTTCGTGATGATCTCCCGTGGTGGAACGTTATCGGTGAGAAGCGTTACCAGAAACAACAGTTAAGTGGTGACTTAGAGACTTTAGAATCTTTTTATCGGGATCGTGGGTATTTGCGATTTCAGGTTGAATCAGTTCAGGTTTCTATGACACCAGATCGTGAAGGTATTTATATCACCATTAATGTGAATGAGGGTGATAAATACAATGTAAGCGAAACTGACGTTATTGGGGATTTAAAGGGGCACGAAGAGTTAGTTAACAGAATTGCGGCTATTGAAGAAGGTACTCTCTATAATGCCGCTCAGGTGACTTACATCGAGGATATGATTAGCCGGTTTTATGGTCGTTACGGTTATGCTTACCCTGAAGTTCAAACCATCCCAGAGCATAATGACGATGACAAAACGGTGAAAATTACTTTCTCAGTGGAACCGGGTAAACGTGTTTATGTACGTCACATTAACTTTGAAGGTAACGGTGCGACAAAAGACCGGGTTCTTCGTCGTGAAATGCGTCAACTGGAAGGTGCCTGGTTATCTGATAATAAAATTGAACAAGGTAAGGTTCGTCTTGAACGTCTTGGCTTCTTCGAGACAGTTGAAACATCAACTGAGCGGGTCGAAGGCAGTGATGAGCAAGTTGACGTGACCTATAAGGTCAAAGAACAGCCATCGGGATCCTTTAACGCGGGTATTGGTTATGGTGACTACTCAGGCCTGCAACTTAATGCGGGTGTTGAGCAAAATAACTTCCTGGGCACCGGTAACCGAGTTGGGTTCAATGTCAGTACCAGCCGCTTTAATAAAAACGTTAACGTTTCCTATACTGACCCTTACTTTACGATGAATGGTGTTAGTCTTTCAGGACAAGTATATATGAGTGAGTTTGATGCCGGTCAGGCGGAAAACTTAATTCGTTATAATCAAAAAACTTTTGGTGTTTCCAGCGGTGTAGGCTTCCCAGTTGATGAAATCAATAGCTTTAACTTTGGTATTGGCTATAAAAATCAGGAAGTAACGAACGTTGATGGTTATGAGCAAATACGGAAATTCTATTCTGCGTACTTAAACCGAGAGAACCCAGACGATGGTGTCGCTTTCGATATTTATGAGTTTAATATGGGCTGGTCCCGTGTAACCCTAAACAGAGGGCGGTTCCCAACCAGTGGTTCTTCCCAACGCGCTGGCATCGAGGTCTCCGCGCCGTTTAGTGACGTGCAGTATTTCCGGACGAACTATGAATATAAGCATTACTACCCGTTAACACGTGATCAGCAATGGACATTCCTGACTCGTCTTAATTTAGGTTATGGTAATGGTTATGGTACGGATGACAGAGGCAATGATTACTTACTGCCATTCTGGGAGTCTTTCCGTGTTGGCGGTCAGGGCGATTTACGTGGCTTTGAAGCTAACACTGTTGGACCGCGAGCTATTTACAGTTCTGCAAGTCAGTTACCGGCACCACCAGATGTAACCGGGGCGCCAAATGGTTTGCCATCTGGCTCAGATTCACAACAGGTTCAGGTAAGTCGTTTTGCTGTTGGCGGTAACGCAAAGGTTGTAGGTGGTCTTGAGCTTATCGTACCAACACCTTTTGTCGACGAAGGTATGCGTAACAGCGTAAGAACAAGTGTCTTTGTTGACTTCGGTATGGTCTGGGATACAGAATTCGACTACGATAGGTATAAAGAGTTGGAGCTGGCTCAGGGAAGTCAGCCTTTAACGGATTACAGTTCGCCAGGCGACTTCAGAGCTTCAGCGGGTGTATCAGTTCAATGGATATCACCAATGGGTCCGCTGACCTTTTCATTGGGGCGGGCGTTGAAAGAAGTTGAAGGTGATGAAACCCAAGTGTTCTCGTTTAATATCGGAACCACATTCTGATAATAATAATTAAATAATAGTGATAAAATTTGAAGGAGCTTTACCTTGAAAAAATTAATTAAATCTACAGCTGCTGCTGTTGCTGTTTCAACAGCACTTTTCGCAGGCGCTGCGCAAGCGCAGCAGAAAATCGGTGTGGTCGATATGATGGAAGTATTCCAACAGTTACCACAGCGTGAGAAAATCTCAGAGCAGTTACAGAACGAGTTCCAGGATCGTTTTGAAGAAATGCGTCGTCTGGAACAAAAGGTTCAGGAACTTCGCCAAAAGCAAGAGCGTGATGAATCAATTATGTCTGCTTCTGAAAAAACTCAGCTAGAGCGTGACTTAGAAGAAACCGTTTCTCAGGCTCAGTTAAAAAGCAAAGCGCTTCAGGAAGACACTCGTCGTCGTCAAAACGAAGAACGCAACAAGTTGCTTGGCAAAGTGCAGGATGCAATTACTGCAGTAGCTGAAGACAAAGACTACGATATGGTTCTTGAAAGTAACGCTGTAACCTATATGAAAGCAGATAACGACTTGTCTGATGAAGTTGTCGAGAAAATGACCTCAGGTAACTAATCTATGACTGAGTACACATTGCAGCAGTTGGCTGACCATGTGGGTGGGGAGGTGCGAGGAAATGCGCAGCTCCCCATTTTGCGCGTGGCAACCTTGCAGTCTGCTACTGGTGATGCTATCGCTTTTTTGGCAAATAGCCGTTACAAAAGTCAACTAGAAACCACGTCCGCCGGAGCGGTTATTGTTTCTGAAAAAGACGACAGTGATGTAGTTGATAATGCAATTCGGGTATCGAATCCGTACGCTGCCTTTGCCAAAATTGCACAATTATTAGATACCACACCTAAACCTGCCAAGGGAATGGCTGACTCAGCTAAAATTGCTGAATCTGCCAGTATTGGCAATAACGTTAGTATTGGTGAATACGCCGTTATCGAAGATGGGGTTATCATTGGGGATAACACCAGTATTGGGCCGCATTGCTATATCGGTGCTGAAACACAGATTGGTTCCGGTTGTACACTTTGGTCGGGAGTAAAGATTTATCACCGTTGTGTTATTGGTAATAACTGTCTGTTTCATTCAGGCGCGGTTATTGGAGCTGATGGCTTCGGCTGGGCGCCTGAAAATGGCAAATGGTTGAAAATTCCTCAACTGGGTCGAGTCGTTATTAAAGACAATGTTGAAATTGGCGCTAGTACTACGGTTGATCGTGGCGCACTGGATGACACCATTATTTCATCGGGTTGTATCATTGATAATCAGTGCCAAATTGCCCATAACGTATTTATAGACGAAGACACAGCTATAGCCGGCTGTACGGTTTTAGCTGGTAGCTGTCATATCGGTAAGCGCTGTATGATTGGTGGCGCGTCAGCCATTAACGGGCACATAAGCGTATGTGACGATGTGCAAATCATGGGATTTGCTATGGTAATAAAAGAGATTACTGAGCCCGGGGTTTATGCGTCAGGTATTCCTGCTAGCGGACACCGTGAATGGCGTCGTAACGGAGCAAGATTCCGCCAATTAGATGATCTCTTTAAACGTGTTAAAGAACTGGAAAAGCAAGCTGACGATAATAACTGAGTAAGGTGAAAGGTTTGAAAATTACGGAATCAGGGTTTGATATTCAGGGCGTATTAGATTTACTGCCCCATCGTTATCCGTTTTTATTGATAGACAGAGTTATAGAAACAAACTCTAAAGACTCGTTACACGCTATAAAAAACGTGACTTTTAATGAGCCAATGTTTAATGGACATTTTCCGGCAAAACCTATTTTCCCGGGAGTTTTATTGCTGGAAGCAATAGCCCAGGCGTGTGGTTTACTTGGCTTTAAAATTACTGAGAGCAAAAAGAGCGCAAACGACTTATATCTATTTGCCGGTATTGATAATGCGCGTTTCAAGCGCCAGGTTATCCCGGGTGATACAGTAGACTTTTATGTCACTTTTGAAAAAGAACGTCGTGGTATCTGGAAGTTTACCGGGCGCGCTGAGGTTGACGGCGATGTCGCTTGTACTGCTGAAATCATCTGTGCAAGAAGAGAAGTTTAAGTGATTCACGAAACTGCAATTATTGACCCGAGCGCAGAGATTGGAGCCAATGTCAGCGTTGGCCCGTGGACAGTCATTGGTCCAAATGTTGTTATTGGCGATAACTGCGACATTCGCTCGCACGTTGTTTTAAAAGGCCCTACGACCATTGGCAAAAATAACACCATTTATCAGTTCGCTTCTGTTGGCGAGGACTGTCAGGATAAAAAGTACGATGGTGAGCCAACTGAATTAGTCATTGGCGATAATAATGTATTTCGTGAATCCGTCACCATTCATCGTGGCACCGTGCAGGATAACTCGCTCACCAAGATTGGCGACAACAACCTATTTATGGCATATGTGCATGTGGCGCATGATTGCGTAATAGGTAATGACAATATCTTTGCCAATCAGGTTACTTTAGCTGGGCATGTTCATGTCGGGGACTGGGTTATCCTGGGAGGTATGACTGGAGTGCACCAGTTTTGCCACATTGGTTCACATTCATTTGCTGCAGTTAACTCAATTGTGGTGCAGGATATCCCTCCTTTTGTTATGGCGCAGGGACATAATGCTAAGCCCAGAACCATCAATGCAGAAGGCTTAAAACGCCGGGGTTACACCCCTGAGCAAATTCAGAATGTGCGCCGGGCATACAAAATATTGTATCGCTCTAGCCTGACAGTAGAAGAAGCACTGGAAGGTATTACTGCATTAAATGAACCAGCGCTTGACGGCTTCACCGCTTTTGTAGAAAACAGTTCACGAGGCATTATTCGTCCGTAATGAATAGCAAAAAGCCGCCGAAAATTGCCATTGTTGCTGGTGAACACTCGGGTGATTTGTTAGGGGCCGGACTAATGCAGGCCATTTCAAAACGTCACCCTGGTGTAAGCTTTATTGGTGTCGGTGGTCCTTTAATGGCAGAGCAGGGCATGGACTCTTACTTTCCCATGGATGACTTAGCCGTTATGGGGATAGCCGAAGTCGTCCAGCAACTTCCTAAGCTGTTACGACACCGGAAAAATCTGGTGCATTACCTTATCGAGGAACAGCCCGATGTGATGATAGGTATTGATGCTCCGGACTTTAACCTGACGGTTGAAACTCGCCTTAAAAATGCAGGCATAGCTACGATTCATTATGTAAGCCCGTCGGTCTGGGCGTGGCGAGAAGGGCGTATTAAAGGCATTAAGAAAGCAGTAGATCATGTACTGTGCTTGCTGCCTTTTGAAAAGGACTTTTACGATAAGCACGGTCTCCCGGCGACTTTTGTCGGCCACCCTCTGGCAGATGATATTCCAATGCAATGGGAGCAGACTTCAGCAAGAAAAGAATTAGAACTGGAGTCTGAAAGCGAGTATTTGGCTATCCTGCCTGGTAGCCGGAAAGGTGAAATTGCCCGTATGGCGCCTGTATTTTTGCGAGTTGCAAAAAAATTAGCAGAGAAGTATCCAAACCTTCGTTTCGTTGCGCCGATGATAAGCGACGCTCGCGCTGAGCAGTTTCAGGAATTAATTAAGCAATACAGTCCAGAGTTGACTATCGCGCTTCCTGTAGGTGAAAGCCGTAAGGTTATGGCGGCATCGAATTACTTGCTACTGACATCCGGAACTGTGGCGCTTGAAGCTTTACTTATTAAGCGCCCGATGGTGGTAGCTTATCGGTTCCACTGGTTGTCTTATCAAATTATTAAGCGTCTATTTCATGCGCCGTTCTTTTCATTGCCTAACCTTTTAGCGGGCAAAGAAATTGTGCCGGAACTGGCTCAATCAGAGGCGTCTGAAGAAGCTATCGAGCAGGCCTTAGTTGAATTAATTGAACAGGACAACACCGCTTTGCTTGAGCAGTTCAGAACTATCCACCAGCAGTTGAAAGTCTCAGCCAGCGAAAAAGCGGCTAATGTCGTAGACCCCTATCTATAGTTCTATTTTTTAGAAATAAAACCTGAATACAATGCGCTAATAATTCCAAAAAATAGGCCTTATTATAGGGGTATCTAAACAAGAGGAATTTATTATGGGTTTATTAGTGGATGGTCAGTGGCACGATAAGTGGTATGACACGAAAAAGCATGGTGGTCGCTTTGTTCGTAGCGAGTCACAGTTTCGCAATACAGTCGCTAAAGGTACTGAGTTTGAGCCTGAGTCCGGCCGTTATCACCTTTATGTTTCTTATGCCTGCCCCTGGGCTCATAGGGCATTAATTTTTCGCAAGTTAAAAGGCCTGGAAAATCATATCGATGTCTCGGTAGTGCATCCGTTGATGTTGGAAAATGGTTGGGAATTTTCTGAAGCCCCTCTTAATGAGCCGCTCTATGACGCTGATTTTCTGTATCAAGTTTATTTGAAAGCAGACCCGGAATATACTGGGCGAGTTACGGTACCTGTGTTATGGGATAAGAAGACCCAGACCATAGTAAATAACGAGTCAGCAGAAATTATACGAATTTTTAATTCAGCCTTTAATGAGCTGACCGGAAATACTCTGGACTTTTTTCCGGCAAATAAGCAAAAGCCGATAGAAGAGATTAACGAGTGGGTTTATAACGATATTAATAATGGTGTTTATCGTAGTGGCTTCGCCACTACGCAAAAGGCTTACGAAGAGGCTTACCAGTCTTTGTTTGCTGCACTCGATAAAGTCGAAGATATTCTAAGTCAGAATCGTTATCTCGCTGGTGACGATCTGACGGAAGCAGATTGGCGACTATTTACAACCTTGGTACGTTTTGATGCGGTTTACTTCGGTCATTTTAAGACCAATAAAAAACGCATTGTCGATTATCCTAATATGTGGAACTACTTGCTTGAGCTGTATCAACACCCAGGTGTGGAAGAAACGGTAGTGATGGATCATATAAAAACTCACTACTATGCCAGCCATACCACAATTAACCCGACTCAGGTGGTGCCGAAGGGCCCTGAAATCGATTTTTATCAAACACATAATCGGGGTCAAAATGGAGGTGAAAAATCATGAGTACTATTTTGGCAAAACACCGGGGTATGCCGGCTCAGGACGGGGCTGGGGTTAAGCTTACCCGCATCATTAATCAGCCGGGTTTGAAACATCAGGATCCATTTTTAATGCTGGATGAATTTCGTTCGGATAATCCCGATGACTATATTGCAGGTTTCCCGCCTCATCCGCACCGGGGGTTTTGCACATTGACTTATATGCTGGCCGGAACCATGGAGCACAAAGACTCGGTTGGTAATACAGGAGCTGTAGAGGCTGGTGGTGTGCAATGGATGAAAGCAGCGAAAGGTATTATACACGCTGAAATGCCGAAGCAGGTGGAGGGTCTCATGTGGGGCTTTCAGTTATGGGTTAATTTGCCATCTGACGAAAAAATGAGTGAGCCTGATTGGCATGACTTTCCATCCGCGACTATTCCGGAAGTCAAAAGTGATGATGCTCTTGTAAGAGTAATTTCGGGGCAATATGAGCAGCAAGAAGGTCTGGTCAGAGCGCCCGGGCGTGATTTCTTAATGCTGGACGTACACTTAGGGAAGAATGCCTTTAGCTTGCCTTCTCAGGGACAAAAACGTCGCCTGCTTTATGTTTATCAGGGCGGTTTAACGGTTAACGGAGAGCTCGCGAAAGAAGGTGAATTGTTGGTGCTTGAGCCGTCGGAAACGCTAACGTGCACTGCCGATGAAGGTGCACGCTATATTTTACTGGCCGCCAAACCCATCGAAGAGCCAATTGCTCAGTATGGGCCGTTTGTTATGAATAACTCAGATGAGATTGAACAGGCGATAAAAGACTACCAGGCAGGCACTCTGGCAGCCAATCAAAAGCTAAGTTAGCGCAGTTCTAAGGCTTCAGTCTGCCCCAGTAATCGCTCATAGCGGTTACTGTGGCTGCTGGAAAGCTGTAGACCCTCTAACACTTTAAAACACTGGTCACATTCTTTTTTCAATAACTTCCGCTCTGCCTTCGGGTTTTCCTCAATAAAGCGAACGGCAGCCTGGATAAAGTTAAGTGCAGCGCCACTGTTCATTGGGGCTACCTCCATCGCTTCACGGAACAGCTCAAGGGCACGACTGTAATGACCTTCCTGATAAGCTTCAGCACCTGCTTTGTGCACTTTAAAGAATTCGTCCTGCTGCTTTTGAGCGGCGGCAAGTCTGGCTTGCAGAATCTTGGTGGTATAACTGTCAAGTAACAGGTTGTCATCTTTATACGCGGCGAGCGCATTGGCTTTTTCGTATTCACCGACATCCAGAAGAACCGCGATAACGTCTGGTAATAAATCTTTGTTGATGGGTTGGTTTTTTGCCAGGTTTTCCCCCACAACTTCATTTAAACGCTGTTGAGCTTCGCGCAAACGACCGTTAAACGAATCAATTCGTGAGAGTAAAATGGCTTCTAGATCTTCAAATGAAATATCAGCATGCAACAGATGCTCATCGTAACGGGCTCGCTGAAGTTCCATCGTTGCTTCGGTCTGGTACTTACTAATCTGCTGCGGCGTGTCGCTGTGCTCAGCTGCATCAAGAATACTGCGCAAGTAATTACACAAGTGCTGCGCATTGCGAAAGACCGATTTGCGTGCTATTTGCAGGACATTATTCATGGCTTGCTTGGCGATATCAAAGTCACCGTTGTCGCGTGCTATGTGAGCCAATTTGGTTTGCCGCTCAATAGAAAAGGGCGCCATGGTTATTGCATCGCGAGCGCTTTCCAGGGCTTCTTCAAGCTGTTGTTGCTGCAGGTAGCATTCGGTTTTTAAATCATGAGCCTCAATGGCATTGGGCATACGCTTAATAATATGATTAAGAATATTAAGCGCCTCTTCCGGTGAGTCTTGCAGTAGCCGGGTCTCAGCCAACTTTAGAAATACCCAGCTATGAGAATTTTCTTCAAGTAAATCTTTAATCGCAATTTCGGCTTTATCCAGTTGTCCGGTCTTATTGTACAGCTCAATTTGCAGCTTGCGGCAATAATTGCTGTAACGACTGTTTGACTGAATGTGTTTCTGACAGGCGCTAATGCATGCTTCATAATCGTGATTCGTCAGGGCTTTGAACACATCTTTTAACCACATCCGACGCTTGTAGGCACGCATTAAACGAGAGCGCAAAACACGATGGGAAAAAGGCTTCATTAAATAGTCATCTGGCTGAAGTTCCAACGCGCTTAAGACCATCGGGCGGGTATTGTCGCCGGTGATAATAAAGAACAGGGTGTGTTCTTTCATTAAGCCGCGAACCTGAAGCTCTTCCAGTACCTGACGGCCATTTCGGCCTCGACCGAGGTTATAGTCCACCAGCAGAATATCGTGCGGTTTTTTGATGTAGGCCGCAATACCCGCTTCGCCCGTCGTCTTGATTTGGACGTCCTTTGCCCCCAAGTTTAACAGCAGGCCTTTGAGCATAACCTGAAAGGGCTTCTGGTCATCAATCAATAACACACGTTTATCATTGAGCTCTAAGGTTTTGTCCATTAGTGTCAAACAGTATCCTGATAACATTCAATACCCACAGCATACTGGCTAATCTCAATAATGTTAAGCGGCAACGGAGGCTGATGTGAAAGCAATTCAGATTTCAGAGCAAAAAGTGGCATGGAAAGACGATATTAACTTAAGTGAGCCGCACGCAGATGAGGTCCAGTTGCGTGTTTTAAGTGCCGGGGTTAACCGCGCAGATCTAATGCAGATAGCGGGTAAGTATCCGCCGCCTACCGGCGTATCTGCTACTCCCGGGTTAGAAGTCTGCGGTGTTATAGAGCAGGTGGGCAGCCAGGTTTCAGACTGGAAGCCGGGGCAGCGTGTTAGCGCGTTACTGGCCGGAGGCGGTTTTGCAGAACGGGTGAATGTTTCAGCAAAACAACTGCTGGAAGTGCCGGAAGACTGGAGTAATGAAACTGCTGCTGGTTGGCTTGAGACCTTTGCTACTGCTTACCTCAATGTGTTTCAGTTAGCCGGGCTAAAACAGGGAGAGCGGGTATTGGCTCATGCTGGTGCCAGTGGTGTCGGAACCTCACTCATACAGTTGTGTGGTGAAAGCGGCAATGAAGTTATTGCGGTCGTAGGCAGCGATGAAAAATCACGATTTTGTCTGAACCTCGGTGCTAAGCATGTTATTAACCGGTATCAGCAAGACATTGTTGAAGAAGTTAAGGCGCTGGGAGAAGTGGATGTCATCCTTAACCCGGTTGCTGGTGAATCTATCGCCAAAGACCAGCAATACTTAAAGCAGGACGGTCGTATTATTCTGATTGGTTTAATGGGCGGTCGTACGGGAGAGGTTGATTTCGGACGAATGCTTATGAAGCGTCAGAGACTTATTGGCTCGACTTTGCGTGCGCTGTCTTCAGTACAAAAAGGTCATATTCTAAATAGTTTATGGCATGATTTTAGCGACAAGTTTAAAAGCAGTAAAATAAAACCTATTATCGATCAGGTTTTTATGGCTGATGATATTCAAAAAGCGTTGGACTATGTTGCCGCGAATAAGACGCAGGGAAAGGTCGTACTGAAGTTGGCCAAGAAGTAATAAATGGTGGAGGGGGCAGGATTCGAACCTGCGAAGGCTGAGCCGTCAGATTTACAGTCTGATCCCTTTGGCCACTCGGGAACCCCTCCACTCAAGTGGCGCGTATAATAACAGTCTTAGCTTAGCTGTAAAGAGAAAACTTAAACTTTTAGGACTTTGGCCGATACAGAACTATCGGTAATTAATAATCCAGAGTCTTAATGAGTCAAGTTTCTGCTGTTCAGAACAATGCCGCTCATTTTTTTGAGCAACACGCCAGCGAAGCCGTTAACCACGGTTTTTCTGGTGAGTTTGCTTATTGGGTCTCGGCACTCGGGGCTGACCCGGTTGTCTCTGAACGCTCAACAGAGGTGAATTGGCAACGCTCTATCGGCGCAGGCAGAGCAAGGCCTTTAGATGTTGAGCCTGGTAGTGTGATGGCGACAGGCGTTTATGCAACAGTAAGTCAGCTGTCGGACTTTAAATTACAAGACGCGACTCATCCTCAACCCCTGATTTTCGATGCAACACCGGATCGTTTGCCTTTAGAACTTATTCAGAATCTGGATTGGAAAGTGCGGCAGCGACTTGAAAAGAAAAAACAACCTCAGGCCGATGACAAAAACGACTACCGACGTAAAGGGCCTGCCGGTCTTTACGATGTGCTGCAAAAGCTGGGAATTACCCACTAAGCTCTTTATTCGTGTTAAAGAGTTCCCGAGAACCTCTCTATATTGCATAATGCTGTTACCATTTCGCGAATTCGATAGACCATGAAGCAACTCCGCCCAGAGGACGAAGATCGTATTGACGCCTTTACTGAGCATTTGTGGCTGCATCATGGCTCCAGCGAAAACACACAGGCAGCTTACCGCAGCGACTTACGACGTTTTTGTGAGTACCTGATACCGTTAAAAAAATCGTTGATGGACGCTGATGAGTTAGTGCTTCAGGACTATTTGCTTTGGCGCAGGACCCAAGGGCTCTCGCCAAGAAGCACATCGCGTTTTCTAAGCTCAGCAAAAAAGTTTTTCCAATTTGCAGTAAAACAGCGGTGGGCAGCGGTTGATCCAACTGCGCGCCTGAAACGCCCTAAATTGCCACAAAGTATTCCACACTCTTTAAGCGAAGCTGACGTTGAGTCGTTATTGCAGCAGCCTGATACTGAAACACCCATTGGCCTGCGTGACAGAACCATGTTGGAAGTGCTCTACGCGACTGGGTTGCGGGTAACAGAGCTTATTCGTTTGCAGTACGACCAACTGAGCCGACAGCAAGGTTTGGTGAGAGTTGTCGGAAAAGGAAATAAAGAGCGATTGGTGCCTTTAGGTGAAGAAGCACTGGAATGGTTGGATACATATTTAAAGCATGGTCGCCCGGCGATAACGGATAAAAGTAGTCCCTGGGTATTCGTGACACAAAGAGGTTCGTTATTAACACGTCAGGCATTTTGGTACCGCTTGCGACATTACGCAGAGGAAGCCGGAATTTATGCGCACTTGTCACCCCATACTTTACGGCACGCGTTTGCCACGCATTTGTTGAACCATGGCGCCGATTTGCGCGTATTACAGCTGCTTTTAGGGCATAGCGACTTATCGACCACTCAAATTTATACCCAGGTTGCACGTGAGCGTCTGCAGGCTCTTCACGCTCAGCATCACCCGCGTGGTTAATTGCATTTTAGCCATTAAAAGGGTAGGGTTCGGACAGTTAATTTATGAGGTGATTATGCGCAATTTGATGTTTGTACTGGGATTTTCAGGACTGGCTAGTGTCGGCTTTAGTACCAGCGCTGTTAGTGCTGAACAAAATGAAGTTGAAGCCCGCCATTTGAATAAAATTGGTATTGAAGTGCTGTCGACTGCACCGGGTGAAATTGATGGTTATGTGCGGGCGGTTACTAACCAGGGCATGTTTTATGTCTCTGAAAACGGTGAGCGCTTAATCAGTGGAAATGTTTTCGATATTACTGGTAAAGAGCCTGTTAATTTAAGCGAAGCCGCAATGGCCAATGTGCGCTTAAAAATGCTGGAAGGTTTTACCGATGACATGATTGTTTATCCGGCAGAGAACGAAAAGTATGAAGTGACTATTTTCACCGATACAACTTGCGGTTATTGCCAGCGTTTGCACCAAAATATGAGCAGTTATCATGCTGAAGGAATTACCATTAAATACCTGGCCTTCCCTCGTGGCGGTATGGATAGTAAAGGGGGGCGTCAGTTGCAAACCGTCTGGTGTGCTGATGATAAAAAAGCAGCTATTGCTTCCTTTAAAGATGAAGAAAACTTCAGCGGCAGTTCTAGCTGTTCGAATCCGGTTGCTGAGCACTATCAACTGGGTAAGTCCTTTGGCGTAACCGGGACACCTGCTATTGTCCTGCCAGACGGACGTATGGTGCCTGGAGCGTTACCGGCATCACGGTTAGTGGCTGAAATAAAGAAAGGTGAGTCGCAATAATTCATGAGTGACTACGAAATACGTCGTTATCAGGTTGTTGACGATGATTTTCTGCCGCAGCAAGTTCCTCCTTTGCTGCGGCAAATTTATGCGCGCCGCGGAGTGCGTAGTGTGGACGAATTGTCCCTTAAAGCATCTGGATTGCTTCATTTTTCTTCGTTGAAAGGTATCACTAAAGCTGTTGAAATCCTTCAAATTGCATTGAAAGATCAGCAACGAGTTTGTATTTGTGGTGACTTTGATGCTGATGGAGCGACCAGCTCGGCGTTGATGGTTTCCGCCCTGCAAGCTTTTGGCTTAAAAGACGTTGGTTACCGTGTTCCGAACCGAATGACAGATGGCTACGGTCTCTCTGTTGCTATGGTAGAACAACTGGTGGCAGATAACGTCGAGCTTATTATTACCGTTGACAACGGCATTGCGGCACACGATGCCATATCTGTTGCGCGAGACAACGGCATACGAGTTCTGGTAACCGATCACCATTTACCCCCGGCAGAACTTCCTCTTGCTGATGCCATTGTTAACCCAAATCAGGAAGGTTGTGAATTCCCAAGTAAGAATTTGGCCGGGGTTGGTGTGGCATTTTATGTGTTGTTGGCTTTGCGCTCTGCATTAAGAGAAGAAGGTATTGAACCATTACCTAACCTGGCTGACTGGCTCGATTTGGTGGCGCTGGGAACCGTTGCCGACGTGGTGCCACTGGATTACAACAATCGCGTGTTGGTGCAGCAGGGGATTGCCCGTATTCGGAAGGGAATGAGCCGTCCGGGTATTACAGCTCTGTTGGAAGTTGCTAATCGTAATGCGAGTGACGTGGCCGCCAGTGATTTAGGTTTCGCTTTGGGTCCCCGTATTAACGCCGCAGGCCGGTTAGACGACATTGGCCTTGGCATTGAGTGCCTGTTGGCCGGAGAATCCCGTGCACGTGAGTTAGCTCAGAGATTGAACGACTTAAACCAGCAACGAAAGTCTATTGAAACAGAAATGCGTGAGCACGCCGAAAGCGCAGTCGCGAAGTTGCGTTTTGATCAGGGGCAGGTACCGGACTTAGTCACCCTGTATCAGCCGGACTGGCATGCTGGTGTTATCGGTATTGTTGCAGGCAGGGTAAAAGAGCAGGTGAACCGTCCGGTTATTGCACTGGCTAACGAAGATGACAGCTTACTTAAAGGCTCAGCACGTTCGGTCAGTGGCCTGCATATGCGTGACCTATTGGAGCGAGTTCATAGCCTGGAACCCGGCATTATGGAGCGTTTTGGTGGACACGCTATGGCAGCGGGTTTAACGCTGAAAAGAGTAAATTTGGCGCGCTTTACTGAACTTGTAGAGCAAGTGGCGTCGGAGTGGTTGTCGGAGGAGCAAAAACAGCGTGTGTTCTGGTCCGACGGTGAACTCACAGCAACACAATTGACGCTGGACAGCGTGAATATCCTGCAAAATGCAGGTCCCTGGGGACAACAGTTCCCGGAACCCATGTTTGACGGTCAATTCGAGTTGGTTGATCAACGAATCGTTGGCGAGCGTCATTTAAAATTGGTGGTGCGTCACCCACAGGGAGAGTTGTTAGACGGCATCGCTTTTAACGTCGACACACAACAATGGCCTGCGCGACAGGTTACGGTTGTTGAACTTTTATACAAGCCGCAACTTAATCACTTCCGCGGACGCACAAACGTCCAGTTGTTGGTGGAGCAAATCCGCGCAATACGTTAAACTACGCCCCTTTAAAATAAACAGAATTAGGTAGTCGCATGTTTGAGACCAACGCAACCTACAACAACATTAAAGATATGCGTGAGCGTAGCAATGCGCTTAGGGGGTATCTTTGACTACGATGCTAAGTTAGAGCGTCTGGAAGAAGTTACTCGTGAAATGGAACAGCCCGATGTTTGGGATGATCCGCCAAAAGCGCAGGCGTTAGGTAAAGAGCGTGCGGCATTAGAGCAAGTAATAGAAACTCTGGATAAGCTTCAGCAAGGTCTGGATGATGTAGAAGGTCTCGTCGATTTAGCTGTAGAGGCTGATGATGAAGATACTTTTAATGAAGCTCAGGAAGAATTATCAGGCTTAGTAAAGCAGCTTGAAAACTTAGAGTTTCGCCGGATGTTTTCAAAAGACAATGACTCTGCCGACTGTTATCTGGATATTCAGTCAGGCTCTGGTGGAACGGAGGCTCAGGACTGGGCCAATATGCTGCTACGTATGTATTTGCGTTGGGCAGAAGCACATGACTTTAAAGCGGAAATAACCGAACTGTCAGAAGGTGATGTTGCGGGAATAAAATCAGCAACGGTGCGTGTGGCAGGAGAGTACGCTTACGGCTGGCTAAGAACCGAAACGGGTGTTCATCGTTTGGTTCGTAAGTCGCCTTTTGACTCAGGCAATCGTCGGCATACATCTTTTGCATCGGTATTCGTTTATCCGGAAGTTGACGACGACATAGACATTGAAATTGATCCGTCAGATTTACGAGTTGATACCTACCGTGCCTCTGGCGCAGGTGGTCAGCACGTTAACCGGACCGATTCTGCCGTTCGCTTAACACACGAACCAACAGGCATTGTTGTACAATGTCAAAGTGACCGTTCTCAGCATAAGAACCGTGACTCAGCAATGAAGCAGCTAAAGGCAAAATTGTATGAGTTTGAGTTACAGAAACAGAACGAAGAGAAGCAGGCGTTGGAAGATTCGAAAGCCGACATTGGCTGGGGCAGTCAAATTCGTTCATATGTTTTAGATGATGCGCGTATAAAAGACTTACGCACCGGTGTTGAAAACCGTAATACGCAAGCCGTGCTAGACGGCGCTTTAGACCCATTTATTGAAGCCAGCTTAAAAAGCGGGCTGTAAGTTTAATTTAAGTATCCCGACAGAGGAAAATCGATAATGACTGATAAATCGCAAGCACCCGAAGTAGACGTAAACGAACAGATCGCGCAACGAAAGGCGAAACTGTCGGCGCTTCGCGATAAGGGTATCGCATTCCCGAATGATTTCCGTCGGGACTCGTTAGCGGCCGACTTACATGCAGAATACGATGAAGTGAGCAAAGAAGAGCTGGCTGAAAAGGGCATTCGCGTCAAAGTCGCCGGTCGTATGATGACCCGCCGCATTATGGGTAAAGCGAGCTTTGCCACCATTCAGGACATGAGTGGCAAAATTCAGCTCTATGTTGCTCGCGACAATCTGCCGGAAGGTTATTACAACACTGAATTTAAAAAGTGGGATTTAGGCGATATTATCGGCGCGTCAGGCACGTTGTTCGTTACCGGAACCGGTGAACTAAGCGTTCAAGTCGATGACATACGCTTACTGACAAAGGCACTACGCCCGTTACCCGATAAATTTCATGGTTTGGCAGACCAGGAGACACGTTATCGCCAGCGGTACTTAGACCTTATTACCAACGACGAATCACGTAGCACGTTTGTTGTGCGCTCTAAAGTCATTGATTACATCCGTCGCTTTTTAAGCGAACGCCAGTTCCTGGAAGTGGAAACGCCGATGATGCAGGCAATTCCTGGTGGTGCGGCAGCGCGCCCATTCAGCACGCATCACAATGCGTTGGATATGGAACTGTTTTTGCGTATTGCGCCGGAGCTTTACCTGAAGCGTCTGGTGGTTGGTGGTTTTGAAAAAGTTTTTGAAATTAACCGCAACTTCCGAAACGAAGGTTTATCGACGCGTCATAACCCAGAGTTCACAATGTTGGAGTTCTACTGGGGCTATGCCGATTATCACGACCTGATGGACTTAACCGAGCAAATGTTACGCGGAGCGGCGGAAGCCGTGCTGGGTTCAGCTCAGTTTACCAGTCAGGGTGTGAATTACGATTTCGGCAAGCCGTTTGAGCGCATGACGGTACTAGAAGCTATTCTCAAATATATGCCGGAAGTGAAGGTAGAACAACTGAACGATCTGAACAGCGCGACAGAAATTGCTGAACAGGTGGGTGTTAATGTTAAGCCGTCCTGGGGCTTGGGTAAAATCCAAATTGAGATATTTGAAACGGTTGCAGAACACCGCTTAATTCAGCCTACCTTTATTACCGCGTACCCGGCAGAAGTCTCACCGCTTGCACGTCGTAACGACGACAATCCGTTTGTCACAGACCGTTTTGAATTTTTCGCTGGCGGACGTGAACTTGCGAATGGTTTCTCTGAGTTGAATGATGCAGAAGACCAAGCTGAGCGTTTCCGTGAACAAGTTGAACAGAAAGAAGCGGGTGATGACGAAGCGATGTTCTACGACGAAGACTACGTTACTGCCCTTGAGCACGGCATGCCGCCAACAGCGGGCGAGGGTATTGGTATTGACCGTCTGGTCATGTTGCTTACAGACTCTGCTTCTATTCGTGACGTACTCTTGTTCCCGCACATGCGCCCAAAAGCCGACTAATTAAACCGGCTAAAATGAATCCAATGCGCATAAAAAACCCGGCTAATTAGCCGGGTTTCTTTTATCGAAATCAAAAAGCTGTGCTTAGTGATCTTCACCCTCAGTGTGAACGTGACCGTGTTCAAGCTCTTGCTCAGTTGCGTCACGAACTTCAAGAACTTCTACGTCAAAGTTCAGGTTAACACCGGCTAATGGGTGGTTACCGTCAACAGTCACTTCATCGTCTTTTACTTCAACGATAACAACAGACTGTTCGCCTTGATCCGTGCTGGCGCGGAACTGCATGCCAGGTTGAACTTCGTTGTCGCCGAACAGGTTGCGCGGTACAGTTTGGATTAAGCCGTCATGACGTTCGCCATAAGCTTCTTCTGGCTTAACTTCAGCAGTGAAGCTATCGCCAACGGTTTTGCCTTCCAGTGCATTTTCCAGACCAGGAATCAGCATGCCACGACCGTGGATGAAGTTCAGTGGGCTGCCATCTTTAGACTGGTCCAGGGTCTGGCCATCTTCCGTTTTAACGGCATAGTTAATAGCCACGACTTTGTTTGGTGCAATGGTTTCGCTCATAAGTTTAACCTAATTGATAAGGCAGTGAGTGTATTTCCAGAAGACTTGCGTCGTCATCCCGAACCCGAATAGCTGTGTCAGCGTCTATATCGCTGGGTAAAACAGCTAGTAAGTCCACGTGGGTGTCGGTGCGGTTCACTGCCATAATGACCGTACCTGCACGACGCCAGTTATCGCCAATGGCTTTCTCTAATTGCATACCTGGGGTAACGTGAGCCGTTACTTTACCGGATAAACGAAAGAGTGCCCGCTTCTGTTTGCCCAAATATTTCATCCGGGCAATAGTCTCCTGGCCGATATAACATCCTTTGTCAAAACTGATTCCATCCCACGCCTGCAAATTCATCATTTGCGGGACAAACGCCTGGCTGTTTTCAGACGTAAGTTGTGGGCGAACCCGTTCAATTTCCAACGCATCCCAGTAGGGCTGCGGATAATCCGTAGAAATTGGTTGTTGGCTGAGTAACAGGTATTGGTCGGGACTTGTCCCAACCTGCATTACCCGGCCATCAAATTCTGATGCAACGCTGGCCGCTTTATTGCCCAAAAAACCTGCAATGTTCCAGTCGTCGCTTACATCTTCAATTGTTACTTTACTAAAGACACCGTATTTCTTTAATTGTGTCAAAGAGCCTTCAATTGCACCGCGGTGCATAATCAGCAGTACGGCATCGGCTTCACGACAAAGCCAAAAAACGCTAAAGGCTTTTCCGGTTTGATCACAATGTGCGCCATATAACCAATTATCCTGATCGAGTTTGCGTAAATCACATGTCAGCTGACCCTGTAAAAAACTGTCAGCATCTGCGCCGGAAACAGAAAGGATACCATAATCCGTCAGTTGAACGGAAAGGCTATCCAGATTTGCGTCACTAAAATGCTGTGTTAACTCAACCACAATGACTCCTTATTAAATGGCTTACGTGGTAATATTAGGGCACATTATAGAATTACAAGGGCAATTGCTGCGGAGATTTTATGTTGCCGTTAAAACAATCGGAAGAAGCGCTTAAAGACAAGCGTCGTTTACGCTGGGCCTGCCGGCGGGGCATGCTGGAACTGGATGTATTATTTGAACCTTTTGTTGATCAGGCTTATGACGAATTGAGCGAAGAACAGAAAGCGGTATTTCGTCGTCTGGTTACCTGCGATGATCCGGATCTTTTTGCCTGGTTTATGGGCCACCAGAAGTGTGAAGATGAAGAGCTCGACGCTATGGTTCAGTTCATGCTGTCACGCGTTAAAGTGTGAATCCTGCTCATTTTTTTAATTTACAGCGGCCAATGGGGACACTGTCGGTCTCCTCATGTGGTCGTTATTGGTGGTGGCAACAGCAGCGTTGGCAGTTTTTTGGTAAAGCGTTGGTTATTGCGGGCTTGCTTGTGCTTTTACCACTCACTCGTCGAACTGAAACGAACAAAGAAGTACGCCATTGGCTATGGATTTGGTGGTTTCAGCTGCCGCAGGCGCAGCAATTTAAATTGCGACGCCAACTACAGCAGTTGTCTGAGTCTTAACACTTAAGAACTGATGATTACGTTTTAGGTGATTAAGTTAGGTGAAAGTACGGTTGGCTTTGTCTCAGGCAAAGTCTCAGGATAATCGAGTGTATAGTGCAAGCCTCGGCTTTCTTTACGGCTCATAGCGCTTCTTACTATCAGTTCAGACACCTGAACCAAATTCCGTAATTCCAGCAGATTATTACTGACCTTGAAGTGAGAATAGTATTCGTGGATTTCACGCTGCAACAACTCAATGCGATGTAACGCGCGTTCCAGCCGTTTGGTAGTGCGCACAATGCCTACGTAATCCCACATAAAGAGTCGTAATTCATGCCAGTTATGTTGAATAATGACTTCCTCGTCGGAGTCGGCTACCTGACTTTCATCCCAGCTTGGTAGATGCGTCAAAGCGTGTCGTTGCGATTGTTTCGACAAAATATCTTTAGCAGCGGCCCGGGCAAAGACTAAACATTCCAGTAACGAGTTACTTGCCATCCGGTTTGCGCCGTGCAAGCCGGTACAGGCAACTTCACCAACTGCGTAGAGGTTCGGTAAATCGGTGGCAGCATTCATGTCTGTTTTTACACCACCACAAGTGTAATGTGCAGCGGGCACGACAGGCATGGGCTCACTACTGATATCTATCCCCAGCGAGAGACACTTCTCCATAATAGTGGGAAAATGATGCTGGATAAAATCTTTAGGTTTATGAGAAATATCCAGATACATGCAGTCGGCACCCAGCCTTTTCATTTCGTAGTCTATAGCCCGCGCAACGACATCGCGTGGCGCCAACTCTGCTGACTCGTGAAAGTCAGGCATAAACCGGCTGCCATCCGGACGCTTAAGTAATGCGCCTTCACCACGCAAGGCCTCGGTGAGTAAAAAGCTTTGTGCGTTGGGGTGGAACAAGCAGGTTGGATGAAATTGATTAAATTCCATGTTAGCAACCGCACAGCCCGCACGCCATGCCATAGCTATACCATCACCGCTGGCAATATCCGGGTTACTGGTATATTGGTACACTTTACTGGCACCACCTGTCGCAAGAACAACACAACCGGCAGCGACCGTTTCAACTTGTTCTTTGGGACGGTTCCAGATGTAGGCACCGTAACAGCCTGCAGGTTTCCCAATACGTGAGCCGATAATTAAATCAACGGCATTGTAACGTTCTAAAATGGTGATATTAGGATGTTCTAAAGCTTTTTTCTGCAACGTTGTTTGTACTGCCTTACCGGTGGCGTCGGCAGCATGCAGAATTCGGCGGTGACTATGACCTCCTTCCCGGTTTAAATGGTAGGTAGGGCTGTCATCCTTTGATTGCACCTGATCGAAGCCCACTCCGGCATCAATAAGCCATTGCAGACTTGCGCGGGCATTTTCTGTGGTAAACTTAACAGCTTCGGGATCACAAAGGCCTGCGCCGGCAATTAAGGTATCTTCGATATGGCTTTCAATACTGTCATTTTCATCGAAAACAGCTGCTATGCCGCCTTGAGCATAAAAGGTTGAGCCTTCAGTTAGCGGGCCTTTGCTCAGAACGGTGACTTTTAAATCATCGGCCAACTGTAAAGCGGTGGTTAAACCCGCGGCTCCCGAACCAATAATCAGCACATCGCATTGATAATTTGCAACAGGTTCCATAAAGTACTCAATGTGAATTTTGAACGATTTTACGCATTTGGCGATATTTTTGCGAACTTTTTACATGCGGCCCTGTCACAGTCAGTAAGATACAGGACGGGCCGCCAGTTCCAGCAGTTCCTGGGTTAAGGGAGAACAGGCTCGGATGAGCGAACAGGTGAGTGACCAACAGCTGGTCGAAAGAGTACAACAAGGTGATAACCGGGCTTTTGATCTGCTGGTAAAGAAGTATCAGCACAAAGTCATGAGTTTGATATCGCGTTATGTCAAACAACAGGGTGATGTAGCCGATGTTGCACAGGAAGCTTTTATAAAAGCGTATCGGGCGCTACCGAACTTCCGTGGTGACAGTGCTTTTTATACCTGGCTGTACCGAATTGCGGTGAATACAGCGAAAAACCATTTGGTTTCGCAAGGTAGAAAGCCGCCCGCATCTGACATTGATGCTGAAGACGCAGAGTTCTACGAAGGAGCTGGAGCACTAAGAGACAGTGCTTCTCCGGAGAGACAAATGTTGTCTGATGAAATCAGAGATGTGGTGCTGAAAACAATTGATGATTTGCCCGAAGATTTACGTCGGGCAATTACATTACGGGAAATTGAGGGTCTCGGTTACGAGGAAATTGCGCTAGAAATGGATTGCCCTATTGGGACTGTCCGCTCTCGCATCTTCCGCGCTCGAGAAGCAATAGATAATCAACTCCGACCTTTGCTGGAACGGTAAACTAAAGAGGGGCAGCTATGTCTCGGAACAAATCAGAATCAACATCCGCGCTGTTTGATGACCAGATCATCAATGCTGATGAAATAGAAGCGCTACTGGATGATGAACAAACAACGCAGGAATGGCATCGTTATAGTGTTATTCGTGCCGCCATTAAAGGGGATTTAAACACCGATATCAGCTTGGACATTAGTGAACAAGTTCGTATTAGTGTTAATGAGGAATCTAACAAAGTTGTGACACCGGGTTTTGGTCGCTCGAAGAGCCAGAACAAAGCCGCGTCACGCTGGTTCCAGCCTTTTGCTAAAGTTGCGGTTGCGGCAAGTGTTGCTGTTGTTGCGGTAATGACCGTACAAACTTACCAGCAGCCGACAACCCCTGATGGGGGAAGTGCAGAACCTGCATTACTAACCAGCCCAATTGGCGGTGGTCGTGAACCGGTCAGCCTGAATCGGGTTGAGCCAATGTCGAAAATTAACGACCAGCAACGTCGTCGCCAAGTTCAGTCTTACATGATTGACCACCAGCAACAGCTGATGTTGCAGCAAAAAGCAGAAAGCGAAGAGAAAAAATCAGAGCAGGAGCTCAACAAAGGTAATTAAAACCATGATATCTCGGTTGTACCGGTCCATTTTATGCGGCGCTTTTTTATTAGCCGGAAGCTCAGCTTTCAGCGCCCAACAAAATAGCGAACAAACAGAACAAACAGAAAATGGCGTTGACTGGTTCAACCGTATGGCGGTCGCCTTAACCGAATTGAATTTTGAAGCTTCATTGGTTCATGCGCATGGCGATCAAATAGAACCCTATCAATGGCTACAGGGTAACGATCCTAATGCAGGCAGTACCGAGCTATTAATTCAAATGAACGGGCCTGATTTTCGCATTCTACGAGTGAATGAGCGCGTTGCCCACTTTAATACCTCTGCCAGTAATTACGCATTAAAGTCCGATAGCATCACAGCAATTCTTCCCGCTGCTTTCACTGAGCCTTTTGAGCGCTTAAGTCATAGCTACCAGGTAACGGTTGGCGGAGGTGCACGAGTTTTGGGGCGTAACGCGCAACATATTCGCATATTAAGCAGAGACAGCCAGCGTTACAGCTACTCGCTATGGATTGATCGTAAGCATGGTATGCCGCTCAAGGTCATCATGCTAAATCAATCCGGTGATGTAGTAGAGCAAGTACAACTGACCAGTTTATCCGTTCGTGATACTGCGCCTGAAATAATGACCGAGATTAAAAACATTGAAATGCCGCCCATGCTTGAGGAGCTACGAGTAACAAAGCCAACACAGTATGATGTGCATCCCCGTTGGGCACCAAAAGGTTTTAGCTTATTAAGCCAACAAAGTCATACTCTGGTGGTGGATTCAACGCCAGTCGACCACTACTTATTTTCAGATGGCCTGGCAGAGTATTCGGTTTATGTTGCAGAACTCACTGAGGGTATGGAAACCGATCTGGCGTTATCTTCTTCACAAACTTTATTCTCAAAGCGGTATAATAATTTTCTTGTGACCGTTGTTGGGCAGGTGCCGTTGACCATGGCTCAACGTATAGCGACAGAAGTTAAATAATGAAAGAAATTGCTGAAGTTACTGGGGTTGAAGGCAACCGGGTTACAGTAACAACTCAACTTAAAACAGCCTGCTCCGGATGCGCACAGGTCTCTAATTGTGGTGCCGGTATTCTGAGCAAGGTCTTTGCTGACAGAAACGCACAGTTCACCGTGATAACTGAACAAGCTTTTCGTCCCGGCGAGCGTGTCCAACTTGAAGTGCCTGACACTGCTGTAACGCGTTTTGCTTTATTACTTTATGGCTTACCTATACTGGTGCTGCTTCTAATTGCCGTATTACTTGAGAATACAGGTACATTAACTGAAGGCTTCATTATTTTACTGTCTTTTGCGGGCTTTGCTTTGACCTTTTGGGGGTTAAAACGCTGGTTTCGCAAACGTGATATTCAAGTCAACGCAATGGTTAAACTGGAAACTTCAGCTGAGGTTCAGCACTCAAACCCCTGAACCGGCATAAAGTCCTTTGTTCTTGTCGCTAACATGAGTATGATCGGGGCTAATTTTTTAAGTTCCAGAATTTAGTTTTACAGAGGTATCATCAATGCCGAATAGGGCGTTCAAGCAAAGTAATATTCGTAACTTCTCGATCATCGCTCACATTGACCACGGCAAATCGACCTTGTCGGATCGCTTGATCCAGCATTGTGGAGGACTGACAGACCGCGAAATGAACGAGCAAGTGCTGGACTCCATGGACTTGGAGCGCGAACGCGGTATTACGATAAAAGCGCAAAGTGTGACGCTCTATTACACGGCAAAAGACGGTGAAACTTACCAGCTAAACTTCATCGACACCCCCGGACATGTTGACTTCTCTTATGAAGTATCGCGCTCATTAGCTGGTTGTGAAGGAGCTCTGTTGGTTGTTGATGCTGCGCAGGGTGTAGAAGCCCAGACGTTGGCAAATTGCTACACCGCAATTGAAATGGATTTGGAAGTGGTACCGGTACTGAACAAAATTGACCTGCCACAAGCCGATGCCATGGGCGTTGCTCAGGAAATTGAAGACATTGTAGGTATTGAAGCCGTTGATGCGGTTCAATGCTCGGCAAAAACCGGTCTTGGTATTGACGATGTACTGGAGCGTATTGTTCGTCAGATACCACCGCCTAAGGGCGAACCGGAAGAACCGTTGCAGGCCCTGATTATTGACTCCTGGTTTGATAACTATCAGGGCGTGGTCTCTTTAGTCCGAGTACGTAATGGAACCTTACGCGCTGGTGAGAAGATGACTGTGATGTCTACCGGGCAGTCTCATCAAATTGATAAAGTGGGTTATTTCGACCCTAAACCCCACGAAACAGGTATTTTGCATACCGGTGAGGTGGGCTATGTCATTTCCGGCATTAAGGACATTTTAGGCGCGCCGGTTGGTGATACGCTGACCAACACGCGAAACCCGGCGAAAGAGCCGGTTCCAGGTTTTAAAAAGGTAAAACCTCAGGTTTATGCTGGTATGTTCCCGATAAGCTCGGATGACTACGAGTCGTTTCGTGATGCCTTGGGGAAACTGTCGTTAAATGACGCTTCGCTTTTCTATGAACCAGAGAACTCAGCCGCGCTTGGCTTTGGTTTTCGTTGTGGCTTCCTTGGAATGCTGCACATGGAAATTATCCAGGAACGGCTGGAGCGCGAGTACGATATCGACTTAATCACCACAGCGCCGACTGTGGTTTACGAAGTTGAAAAAACTGACGGTAGCATGGTGAAAGTTGATAACCCGGTTAATTTGCCGCCGGTTAATGATATTGAAACCATTTATGAACCTATTGTAGAAGCCAATATTCTGGTTCCTCAGGAGTTTTTGGGCAATGTCATCACACTTTGTGTTGATAAGCGCGGTGTGCAGACTGCCATGGCCTATCATGGTAAACAAGTTTCGGTAACTTACGAGTTGCCTATGGCTGAAGTGGTTATGGACTTCTTTGACAGATTAAAGTCGACCAGCCGTGGCTATGCATCGCTAGATTATCAGTTCAAGAAATTTGAACCTGCGGACATGGTTCGTGTCGATATACTGATTAATGGCGACCGTGTCGATGCTTTAGCAATGATCACGCACCGTGATCATGCAGAAGGGCGAGGCCGGTTGTTAGTTGATAAAATGCGTGAGTTAATTCCACGGCAAATGTTTGATATCGCGATTCAGGCGACCATTGGAAACCATGTTATTGCGCGTTCAACGGTCAAGCAGCTACGTAAAAACGTAACAGCTAAATGTTATGGCGGTGACATTAGTCGTAAGAAGAAGCTTTTACAAAAACAAAAAGAAGGTAAAAAGCGCATGAAGAACCTGGGTAACGTTGAAGTGCCTCAGGAAGCCTTCCTTGCGGTTTTAAAAGTGGGCAAATAGGAAATGGCCAATTATTTTTCAATTATTTTAACCTTTATTACTGTTATCTCTGGGCTATTTTGGCTCTACGATGCTCGAGTATTAAAACCAAAGCGCAAAGCGGTTATTGCTGAGGTTGAGAACAAAACAACCAGCGCTTTAACCGACGAACAAAGAGAGAGTCTGGCGCCTCAACCGAAATTAATGGAGCTGAGCGAATCCATTTTTCCTGTTATCGCTTTGGTGTTAGTGGTTCGTACTGTGCTGTATGAGCCATTTCAGATACCTTCTGGTTCAATGATGCCAACCTTGTTGAAAGGTGATTTTATTCTGGTAGAGAAGTTCTCTTACGGCATTAAAGATCCTATTTTTCAGGAAACTTTAGTTGAAACAACTGAGCCTAAGCGAGGCGACATCGCTGTGTTCAAGTATCCGGAAAATCCAAATATTGATTATATAAAACGTATCGTGGGTCTACCTGGTGATCGTATTATATACCGTAACAAGGCACTTTATATTCAACCTGCGTGCGCTGAAGGTCAACGCGACTGTGAAGAAATGAAAGTGGTTAAATCGTCATTAAAAGAAGATGGTACTTACTTTTCCGGCTCGTCACCGCTACGAACCTACAGCGAAGACTTAGGTAACGTGACTCACGACATTCTCGTAGACCCGCGTGTTGCGTCACGTATGGCAATGTACTTTAATCAGCCGGGCACCCAAAGAGATGAATGGGTGGTACCTGAAGGCCAATACTTTGCAATGGGTGATAACCGCGATAACTCTCGTGACAGCCGCTACTGGGGGTTTGTTGATGAGGAATTACTGGTCGGTAGAGCCGTATTTATCTGGATGAGTTTTGAAATGGATCGCAGTCGCGATAGTTGGTTGCCGTCATGGGTTCCTACCGGAGTTCGATTTGAAAGGCTAGGGAGTATTGAGTGAGTTTGCCCAGACCACCGTTCACGGAACTGGAAAGAATTGTTGGTCATCGTTTTGAACAGCAGGAGTTGCTGCGTCAGGCAATGACCCACCGTAGTGCGTCATCGAATCATAACGAACGTTTAGAATTTTTAGGTGACTCCATTTTGGGGTTGGTTATAGCAGAGGCTTTATACCAGCAGTTTCCTAATGTCGCCGAAGGTGATTTAAGCCGCATGCGCGCAGCAATTGTCTGCGGGCGCTCACTGGCTAAGCTCGGTAAGAAGATGGGCCTGGGCGACTTTTTGTCACTGGGACAGGGCGAGCTGAAAAGCGGCGGGTATCGTCGTGAATCTATCTTGGCTGATGCAGTAGAAGCTATTATTGGCGCCATCTATCTGGACAGTGAAATAGATACGGTCCGCCAGGTGATACTGAACTGGTTTCAGCCACAACTGGAACAGATTAAGCCGGGTGTCAGTCAGAAAGACCCTAAAACCCGATTGCAAGAATTGCTGCAGTCGCGCCAACAGCCTTTACCCGAGTACGATGTTGTTGCTACGCAGGGGCAGGCTCATAACCAACAATTTACCGTAAACTGTTCTGTAGAAGGTATCGATGACCCTTTTAAAGGCACAGGTACCAGCCGCCGTAAAGCCGAACAGGCAGCAGCAACGGCCGCTTTAGAACATTTGCAGGAGAGCGCATGACGCTGGATATCGAATTGGATGAGAATAAACACAGTGGCTTTGTTGCCATCGTTGGTCGTCCTAATGTAGGTAAGTCGACACTGATTAACCATTTACTTGGGCAAAAAATCAGTATTACCTCAAATAAACCTCAAACGACCCGACACCGTATTCTGGGCGTTGATACTGACGGTGACTGCCAGGCTATTTATGTGGATACGCCGGGTATGCATAAAGAAGAACCCCGCGCGATTAACCGTGTGATGAACCAAACCGCTTCTTCTGCTCTAAAAGACGTTGACTTAGTACTCTTTGTTGTCGAGAACTTAAAGTGGCTGGAAGATGACAAAATGGTGCTGGAGAAAATTCAGCGCAGCAAAACACCCGTTGTATTATTGGTTAATAAAGTCGACCAGCTTAAAGACAAAGAGCGGTTATTGCCTCATTTGCAGTGGTTGAATGAACAGCATTCATTTGCTGCTATTTTGCCAATATCGGCGACTCACGGCGATAATATCGATGAGTTGCGTAAAATTGTCCGTAGTCATTTGCAGCCGGGTTACCACTATTATCCGGAAGACTACGTTACCGATCGTTCTGTACGCTTTATGGCGGCGGAAATTATTCGCGAGAAACTGATGCGGTTTACTGGCGATGAACTACCGTATGAAACCACGGTAGAAATTGAGCAGTTCGGTCATTCCGATAAAGGGACTACTCATATTCATGCGCTAATACTGGTAGAGCGTGAAGCGCAGAAGCGTATGATTATTGGACAGGGCGGCAGTAAATTAAAGACAATAGGCACTGAAGCTCGTCGTGATCTGGAAAAACTGTTGGATAATAAGGTGATGATGAAGCTTTGGGTTAAAGTGAAGTCAGGCTGGTCAGACGACGAACGTGCATTGAAGAGTCTGGGTTACCGCGAGGACTAAACAGTGGCGCAGCGGGCACTGGTGTTGCATCGTTGGGACTATCAGGAAACCAGTCTGATACTGGACTTGTTCACCGAAGATAACGGGCGAGTTCGGGTTGTTGCCAAAGGCGCAAAACGCCCGAAAAGCCCATGGCGTGGTCTGGCTCAGCCCTTTATGCCCTTACTGGCCGAATTTCAAGGACGCAGCGACTTAAAAACCTTAACCTTACTTGAGCCGCAGCAGACCACCCAAAGGTTACTGCTACAAGGCGAGAAACTCTACAGCGGTTTTTATCTTAATGAACTGATTCAGCGCTTGGTGCCAGTGGAAGGTGAAGCTTCTGAATTGTTCCAAAGTTATTTATCCGCTTTACAGAATATGACCGTGAGTGACCGTGTAGAGCCAGCTTTACGTCAGTTCGAATGGCAATTACTGCAACACCTTGGCGCTGCTTTTGACTGGTATTATGATGCCGATAATGGTCAGGCACTATCGGATTACGACTGGTGCTACTTTATTCCCGATCACGGCTTTGTGACACAAGCCAGAGATGATCAACAACGAGCGTACTCGGTGGCTGATATTGAAAAGCTGGCTGCCTGGGACGTTGACGACGAGAGCCGTTTACGGCAATTGAAATACATTATGCGTGAGGCCTTATCTGTTTACTTAGGCGATAAGCCGCTGCGCAGTCGTGAATTGTTCCGCGGAAACCAACGAAGCGAAAGGAGCTAAATGATGAAAGGTTTGCGTCTGGGCGTTAACATTGACCACGTAGCCACTTTGCGTAATGCGCGAGGCGTGCGTTACCCCGACCCTGTTGCAGCGGCAGCCATTGCTGAGCGTGCCGGTGCCGACGGCATTACCATTCATTTGCGTGAAGACCGCCGCCACATCACTGACCGCGATGTCGCTATGTTAAAGCAAACTCTGAATGTGCCAATGAATTTAGAAATGGCCGTAACAGAGGAAATGCTGGGTATTGCGATAAAAACAAAACCCACATTCAGTTGCCTGGTGCCGGAAAAACGTGAAGAACTGACGACTGAGGGCGGTCTGGATGTTGCTGGTCAACTGGACTCTATTACTCAAGCAACTAAACGACTAACTGAGGCAGGTATTCAGGTGTCGTTGTTTATTGATGCTGATCACGAGCAAATAGACGCCGCTAAAAATGCCAGTGCCCCTATTATTGAACTGCATACGGGGCAATACGCTGAAGCGGAAACCGAGCAAGAGAAAACCCGCGAATTAGCTCGCTTAATGGAAGCTGCCGAATATGCGCACTCTATTGGGCTGCAGGTAAACGCAGGACATGGTCTGCACTACCACAACACATTAGAAGTTGCTCAAATACCACAAATGGTAGAATTGAACATTGGTCACTCTATTATTGCCCGTGCAGTATTAGATGGTCTGGATAAAGCTGTCCGCGATATGCGGGAGATACTCGATAAGGCAAGATAATGGCAATAGTAGGACTGGGTACGGACATTATTGAAGTGTCCCGTATCGAGAAGTCATTAGCGCGTGGCGATAGTTTAACCAAGCGTGTATTGACCCCAATAGAGCGGGAAGAAATGAGCGCATCGGTTGACGAAGCCGCGTATTTGGCTAAGCGATTTGCTGCTAAAGAAGCCTGTGCTAAAGCTTTTGGGCGGGGCATTTCGGCCGGACTTTCATTCCAGCATATGCAAGTGGTGCATGACGAGTTCGGTAAGCCGGGCTGGCATTTCACCGATGTTGCAGCACAGTGGATTGAAGAGATGGGTGTTGTTGCAAGTCATTTGTCGATAAGCGACGAGCAGCATTACGCCGTGGCAACGGTCATTTTAGAATCTGAATAAACTGGGTAAGAAATAACCGAAATGGCGCAATTTTTTAAGCCGCAAAAGCGCAATAAATCCGTGAGTAAAACCCTGAGAGCGCAGGTTTCTGCGCTGGATCATCAGGCGCGGGCGGTTGTCCGGGGTGAGGGTGCCAGGCAGCAAACACGTTTCATTATGGGCGCCTTGCCCGGCGAAGTTATTCAGTACAAAACCACCGGTAAGCATAGTGGCACGCTTGAACGCATTCTGGAACCGAGCGCTGATCGTCGGGATGCGCCCTGTAAATACTATGACCAATGCGGTGGTTGCGACTTTCAGCATGTCGCTGAAAGTTATCAGTTAGGCCACAAACAACAAGTGGTGGAAGAGTTGTTTCAGAAGTTTGGTGTGTTTGACTCAGCGACTGAGAGTTTGCCATGGCAAGCACCGCTAGTTAGTGAGCCCACGAGATACCGTCGGCGAGTACGTTTAGCAACGCGCTGGTTAGGTAAGGAGCAAAAGCTGCTTATCGGTTTCCGTCAGGCGCAAAGCCACCAAATTGTAGCTGTCGATGACTGTTTAGTTGCGGACGAAAGTTTGTTACAAGCCGTGAATAGGCTGTATCCGGTACTGAATACTTCAAGTATTGCTCCTAAACTGGGGCATTTAGAGGCCATTCACACCAATAAGCCAGTAATTTTATTACGCATAACGGACAGCTTGCCAAAAGATGCCATACAGTCACTTGAGAAGTGGCAGGTAGAGAATGACATGGATATTTGGCTGCAAAGTGACAACGAATTAGCGCCACTGAATAACGCAAACTTACCCTTTGATACCTCCATTGACGGCGACAAACTCCACTTTCAGCCCGGTGACTTCTTGCAGGTTAACGGCGGAATTAACGAACGTATGGTGCAGCAGGCCATAGACTGGCTAGCACCTGAGAAAACACAACGCGTGTATGACTTTTTCGCGGGTATTGGTAACTTCAGTATTCCGTTAGCGCGCCGTGCCAAGTCACTGCTGGCGGTGGAGGGTGTGTATCGCATGGCGGAGCAAACACGCAGCAACGCAGAAGCCAACGGTTTGAATAACTTAACGTCGCTGTCTGCTGACTTAAATGACATTACCGCGTCCGATTTAAAGGATCCTGCGGATTTATGGTGTCTGGATCCAGCGCGCCCGGGTGCTGAAGGCGTTATGACATTACTCAAAAAGCTTAAACCCGAGCAGCGCCCTAAGCGCATTGTGTATGTGTCCTGTGCGCCTGATACACTTGCACGTGATCTGGCCATAATAGCTGGGCTAAAATCTGACAAAAAGAGCTCCGACTACCGTATAACTAAGCTCTGCACAGTTGACATGTTTGTGCAAACGCATCACATTGAAACCATGGTTTGTCTGGAGCGAGCGTCGTAAATCATGGTCCATGTACGCAGTACCCACGTGGATGATCCCAAATACAAAGACAGTGAACAGCATTGGCTGAACGCTGTGAGTGATCCTGAGCCTTTAGAAAGCACTCTGGAGCAGTTAAAGCAACAGTTTCCCAAAGAAAAAGCCGCGCTGTTAAAAGGCCAGGAAATGGTTGAAATACTGGCTCCGCTCAAGCTCGATGCCGAATCGCTGCTGGCGGCGCTGTACATGCCACTTTTGGAAGCTGGCAAACTCGATTTAGATAAACTTAACGGTAAACAGTCTAAAACTCTGATAGTGCTGTTGCGCAATGTGCAACAAATGCAAAGTATCAGCGACTTACAGCATTTCCAGCACGGCCAGCCCGACGGTGGTCAAATAGATAACGTGCGACGCATGCTGTTGTCCATGGTAGAAGACGTGCGTGCGGTATTGATAAAACTGGCTGAGCGTATCTGCTACTTGCGTGAAGTGAAACAAGCGGATGAAGAAACTCGGGTGTTGGCCGCCAAGGAATGTGCGGAAATTTACGCGCCGTTGGCCAATCGCTTAGGTATAGGCCAGCTTAAATGGGAGCTGGAAGATATCTCATTTCGCTACTTGCACCCTAATACCTATAAAACCATTGCCAAACGACTGCATGAGCGTCGGACCGACCGTGAGCAATATATTGATAATTTTGTCTCAGAGCTGCAAAACGCGCTGAGGCAGCAAGGTATAGACGCTGATGTCTACGGACGGCCTAAGCACATCTACTCTATTTGGCGCAAAATGCAGAAAAAGCATCTGCAGTTTGATCAGTTGTTCGACATTCGTGCTGTACGTATTCTGACGCATAATCTGAAAGACTGTTATGCAGCCTTGGGTGTGGTGCATTCGCGCTGGCGGCATATCGCGTCCGAGTTTGATGACTATGTTGCAACACCAAAGCCAAACGGTTATCAGTCGATTCATACGGTGGTTATTGGCCCCGAGCACAAAAACGTTGAAATTCAGATACGTTCGCACGACATGCACGACGACGCCGAGCTGGGCGTAGCCGCGCACTGGATGTACAAAGAAGGGGCGTCGGCCGGTAAGCGTCATGGCTTTGAAGACAAAATAGCCTGGCTGCGTAAGCTATTGGCCTGGCACGAAGACATGGCAGGCAGCGAAACCCTGGTCGATGAAATTCGCTCGCAGGTATTTGAAGACCGCGTTTACGTCTTTACCCCGAAAGGCGAGGTAGTCGATTTACCCATGGGATCTACGCCGCTGGATTTTGCTTATTACATTCACAGCCAGGTTGGTCACAAGTGTATTGGCGCGAAGATCGACGGTCGCATTGTGCCTTTTACCTATCAATTGCAGAATGGTGACCGGGTTGAGATTTTAACTCAGAAGAATGCTCAACCACGGCGCGACTGGCTTAACCCTCAGCTAGGGTATTTGCATTCCTCGCGGGCGCGAGCCAAGGTGCACACCTACTTCAAAAAAGAAGACAGAGAAAAGAACCTGCTGGCGGGTAAAGAACTGCTGGAAAACGAACTGCAGAAGCATCAGCTACATGTTCAGGACGCGAGCAAAGCGGTAGAGCGATTTAATGTGTCCACACTGGATGACTTGCTTGCCGCCATTGGCGCTGGTGATGTGCGCTTACATCAGGTGGTGAACTTCCTGAAACCGCAGGAAACCGAAGTCGATAAGGTTGAGCGTTTAACTAAGCGTCGTAAAGCCAAGCAGTCGCCGAAAACACCGAAGTCTGATGTAACGGTAGAGGGCATTGGTAACTTAATGATGCATTTTGCCAATTGTTGCGAGCCTCTGCCGGGTGAGCCTATTACCGGGTTTATTACTCAGGGCCGGGGCGTATCTGTGCACCATAGCGACTGCGATCAGCTAACGCATTTATTGCATCAACATCCCGAACGAGGCATTGAAGTGTCTTGGTCGGGGCATTCCAAACAAGAATACCGAGCCAGTCTGCGAGTATCCGCGTTAGACCGTAACGGCCTGCTGCATGACATTACCAGCGTGTTGTCGAACGAGAAGGCTGCGGTAGCGCAAATGGACAGTGAAAGTGATGCTCAGTCACAGTCAGCTACCGTGGTCTTAACCTTAACCGTAAAAGACAGCGACGCACTCAGTCGAATTATGGACAGACTGCGGCAGGTGCATGGTGTTGAACAAATCCAGCGAATCACGTTAAAACATTAGCCAATAAAACAGCGGAGGTACCTCAGTGAAAGGAATGCAACAGCTGCAACAGGTTATGGAACAGCTGCGAGATCCAGAAGACGGTTGTCCATGGGACTTAAAGCAGAACATGACCTCGCTAATTCCTTATACCATTGAGGAAACCTATGAAGTTGTTGATGCCATTCAGTCCGGCAACTGGCAGTCGATAAAAGACGAGTTGGGTGACTTGTTGTTTCAGGTGGTGTTTTACGCCCAGTTAGCGCGTGAAGAGCAGCAGTTTGAACTGGATGACATAGCCGCACACACCGCCGGTAAGCTTATAAACCGACATCCTCATGTATTTGGTACCGATGCCGAACGCAACCTGTCTGACGCGGAAATTAAGACTCAGTGGGAACAAATAAAGCAGCAAGAGCGGACAAAAAAGGACGCTAAGGGCTCTGTTTTTGACGATATTCCCAGTCAATTGCCCAGTATTTTAAAAGCCGCAAAGCTGCAAAAACGTGCTGCGTCAGTGGGCTTTGACTGGACCGAGTCCGAGCCTGTTTACGCCAAAGTGGATGAAGAAATAGAAGAAGTAAAAGAAGCTACAGACCAGGATCATATTGAAGAAGAAATTGGTGACTTACTGTTCGCCGTAGTCAACCTAGCCCGCCACAAACAAGTAAACCCCGAAGCCGCACTGCAACGCGCCAATGAAAAATTCAAAAGCCGTTTTCAGAATATAGAGCAGCGCTTAAGTGAGCAGGGTAAACACGCTACCGACTGCAACCTCAACGAACTCGAAGCTCTTTGGCAGCAAGCCAAGCAGGGCTAATGGCGTGGCGTACTTGACATCCACGTCAGGTACGCTCTATCAACTTTTGCTTTTCAAGTTTTACCTCTTTATACTTAATAACATAATTTATACATCAACACTGAATAGTAATTATAGTTTAGTGTTCAATCAATATTAAGCATCCAGTTTGGACATCCCAGATTTTGTTTGAATCTTGAAGAGGCTTGGTTGTAAGTTTTAAGGAAGCTATCTATGACGTTATACCCTTATTCAAAAATTAAAACTGAAAAGTTCGGCTTACTTCTGTTTGCTGCAAGAGCAACCACTATTATAGGCTTGCTTATTCTGCTTTTCTCAATTGGGTTTATACTTTTAATATTCTTTACTGGTGGGACACATAGCCTCGGAGATGGGGTGACCATATCGTCACCACGATTCGGGATACCATCGATTCTTACCGGGGTGTGGGGTTTTGCATCTTGCATTTTCTTTTTGCTGATTGGTGGGGTGGCTGCGGCTGTGGTTTCTCTCGAGAACCAGTTCTCAAAGTACATTAATAATAAAGAAAACAAGTCGGACGCATAGATATCGCTGCTTTTAAGCGACGTTATAAGCTAAAGAGATATCTATGGATTTCAAGATATCTACAATATGCGGAGAGTAACAATGAAGAATGCATTATTCACCGGCTTGGGAATTGGCGCTGGTGTGGCTATCTATGAAGTATTGAGGAGTGGGGTCTCTGGTGCTGACTGGTATCGCGCTATTTTTGTTGGCGTATTCTTCACGGTTATTTTTGCGGTTTATCACTCTCTTAAGCCTAAATCCAAGAATTAGTTAGCCTCTAAAGAAGGAAAATTAGCCATGACCAAACTTTTACAAATCGACTTCCGTTTCAAGGGCTATTCGGTGAACAGATGACAGAGGCTATGCGTGAACTTGCGGTTTCAATAAACGGTGAGCCTGATGACGAAACTGAGGGTAAAGATAGCTAGCCACTCATTTGCTTTTCTGGGTTAAAAAAATTATCTTAGTTAACGTTTTTATAACGATTCACTCAGCGCTTCACAGTCGGTGAGGGAGGTTACCCACAAAGCACAGAGGAAGTGGCATGATAAAACAGTTTATTTTTACTCTAGTTGGTGTCCTCGTTATCAGCGGCTGCACATCCACAAAAAATACCGTTGAATACCCTAACTTAGCAGTAACCGATAATGAGTTGGCACAGTCGAAGTGGGCTGATCTAAAAAGGTTTCCCGCAAGGTATCCCGAGCAAGCAGTGGTTAATTCGATAGAGGGCTGCGCCACAGTTGAATACGTTATAACGCCGGATAACGAAATCAAAGACGTTGCGGTTGTCGAGTCTACTAACAGACATTTTTCTGTGGTAGCCAAAGACGTTATTACAAACTGGAGATGGGATGAGCTTCCCAATAACGTTATCTCTGAGCCGGTAAAAACACAAACGCGCTTCGATTTCTGTTTCGATAAAGCCGACCAAGCTTGCTCAACAATAGAGCCAGACTATTTTTGCCCGGGTGAGGATATTATTTATTCTCGCGGTATGAAGGTGCGCTAACTGGGAGTAAAGAATGAAAGATTTAAAAGATTCTCTTTTGTTTATAGTCGCTGTTGTTTGCTTATTACTTTTCATCGGTGCAATTATTGACATTGTTTTTTTCTGGCCAGGTACCGGTTTTGACTGGATGTTTTTAGGTAAAAATGTGCTTTATGCAGTGGCTACCGGCTATTGGGTTTGGAGGCTTTTGATTGAGCCTTACCGAAAACGAAAAGCACTTGAAGCAGAAAGCTCGTAGTGAAAATTATGAATACGTCAGATTTATGTATGTCGGTGAGAAAAGTAAGGGAGTGCCGTGTTTAACCTAACCCAGGAAGAGCTCAATTCAATTATTAAAAAACATACAGGGTTTGCTGTATTTCTAGCAGTAGTGCCTGTAGTTTTTATTCAAATGATTTCGATATTTGCAGGCGATATGAATTACCTACTCATTTTTTTGATGCCGATAATTATTGTTGGCGCCTGCGCGAATTTAATAAAGAGTGTACTAACGGATATTCGGGAGCATCGCCATGAGTGAGTCAACTGCTCGACAGCCATTTGGGTCTACTGTTGTACCTATTATTATCGCTGTAATTCTGACTGAAGTACTTATGTATAGCTTAGGCTCAAAATACAACCCGCTAAGTGACGGTTTTGATATTGTTAACTTTCTAATTGATTTAGGCGTGTTTGTAGCAATTGCAGTGGCCGCCTCATGGTTATATCAGCGAATATTTAAACTGCTCAGAAAAGATGCTGAAAACACGAAGTAACTCTAAAATGACTATCCAACTCAAACGCTATACGACGAAGCGTCATCTGACGATGGTTACCGAGTCCTTGTCGATAGACTTTGGCCACGTGGCCTTTCAAAGAGTGTTACTAGGAGACTCCCATTAAATACCTTTGGATAGCGATTTTTGCCGTTGTTTTAGTCTGGTCAGGTATTAACCCTAAAGACCAGTTTACCTGGTTGCTTGAAGTGGCTCCCGCAGTAATTGGTGCTGTGCTGTTGGCGTTTACCTATAATTCATTTCGCTTAACGCCTTTGCTATACGCCTTCATTCTGGCGCATTGTGTGGTTCTGATGGTGGGCGGGCACTACACATACGCGGAAGTACCTTTCTTTGAGGGGTTATTCGGCGCAGAGCGAAATAACTATGACAAGTTAGGTCATTTCTTTCAGGGCTTTGTACCTGCGTTATTGGCAAGAGAGATTTTAATTCGAAAAAACATTGTGAATGGTGCTGTATGGCGCAACATTATTATTGTTTCGATATGCTTGGCCTTTAGCGCCTTTTACGAGTTACTGGAATGGTGGGTTGCCCTTGCAACCGGTGAGGATGCTGAAGCCTTTCTTGGTACTCAGGGTTACGCTTGGGATACTCAATCTGACATGGGGTTTGCTCTGATTGGTGCCATTCTCTCGTTGTTTATCTTGTCCAGGAGTCATGATAAGCAACTTAAAAGTAAATAAGGTTTCATGTGAAGTATTCGTGATGTTTTTCTAGCGAAATCTCTTTAGAGATCCTGAACTGATCTTTTAATTAGGTATATACTTCTGTATAAATAATGTTTCAACTTTGCATTGGAAGGCTATTTAAGCTTAAGGACAGGGCGTTGAAAAAAATAAGCATTATTTTTGCGAGCACGCTATTCGTTATTTCTTGTAGCTCAAATACAGAGAGCGATAAGACAGAGACAAAATTTCTGGATCTGTCAGCTGCGGAGCACTCGGAACTTGCTGATGAGTACTGGACTATCAGCGAACGTATCCCTCCTCAATACCCGGCTTCAGCCGCGCGGAATGATGTGTCCGGTTGCGTCAATGTTGCTGTAGGTATCGGTTCAGATGGACGCGCTAAAGGGTATGAAGTTCGCTCATCTTATCCAAAGGGTGTATTTGATGACTACGCAGTTGCGGCACTTCAAAAATGGAGGTGGGAAGCAACTGAAAAAAATTCGGAGCGTACACCGATATTAAAGACCGTTCAGTTAAACTTTGTGATGAAAGAAATCCCTGATGACCATGAATATATTGAGAGTTGCTCATCTAAAAGGTAAGAAGAGTAGCGTGTAAAAAACTTTTTCCAATCAAGCCTGTTTGAAGGCTATAAGCGGGCTAAGAACGAATCAATAGTTTAACGACATAAGGAATTAAGTTTTGAACTTTAATGCAACACTGTTAGGCCAAGTAATTTTAATCTTTATCCCAATAATCGTCATTTTAAGCTACTACCTTGGGAAAAGGAAAACACAAACACCTAAGCTGGCAACCTTAATTGGTTTTATTTTAGCTTTTATCCCGCCATTAGCGTTAGTCTATATAGCGGCATTAGTGATTAAAAATGACGTTCGGGTAGCAGAATAGAAGGGTTTTTATATGAATAAAATCTTATTACTTCTCGGTGGTTTGCTTTTATCCGGATGCACAAGCTCGGACATGCTTTACTACTTGACTCACCCTACCGATTCTTCCGATAAACCTTCTACTGCGGCTATCTATACTGGAGCGGCGCTTATTCTGGGGGAAATCAAAGAAGAGTGCAGTTATGGTCATCCGGAAGATCAAATTAACTGCAAAAAAGAAAAGGAAGCTAGAGAGCGTAAGGAATAATGCCGACATTAAAAAGCCAGCCCACATTAGCGGATTTCCAGAAGTATGTTACTGAGCTTGAAGCGGAACGGGGCTTTTCCGAGCAAACAGTTAAAGACAAGTGCTTGCTACTCGGAGAGGAAGTGGGTGAGTTATTTAATGCTGTTAGAAAAGTTGAAGGATTAGCGATAGATCACCAGTCTGAGATTGGTGAAGTGAATGATGAACTGGCGGATGTTTTTATTTACTTATGTGCCATTGCTAACCGTTATAACATAGATCTTGAAAAAGCTTTTCTGGAGAAAGAAGCAAAGAACAAGCAACGAACCTGGACCAAAAATTGACGCGCATAAAAATACAAACACCATAAACTATCAAAGGCTTATCTATGTGTTTTAAAGAGAAAAAGCAGGCTGCACTGACTGAACTAAAAAGTTCAAAAATATGGCAATCTAACTACCAGCCTCCATTCTTACTGTTTATGTGGTGGTTAGGAATAGAAACAAAACCACCGCACTACAATAGCTTTATACACAATGCTCTAAGTTTAGGTTCTTTCTTCGGTCTATTCTGGGGTGTAATTATGTGGCTATTCGTCTGGAATTCGAACAATCTTCCTGTATTAGTAGCTATTGTCGCGTGTCTATTGGCCGGGGTGTTATTTGGTCTCTCAATGGCTAGCTACTACCGCATTAGCGCTCGAAAAAATAACTTATCTCAGTGGGATGAATTAACTTCGAGCTAACCACAACACCCCGAAATATCGGTTTTATCACCTGCTTTTACTGCTCGTGCATCGCGAATAATGCGTATTGCAGAGCGCAGTACGATTAAAGCAATGACTGTGGCTATCAGTAAGTCCGGCCATGCCATGTCAAGCTGGGCAACCAGCAGAGCAGAAGCGATCACACCCGTGTTCATGAGCATGTCATTGCGAGAGCATATCCAGCTGGCGCGGATATTAATATCACCGTTTCTGGAACTGTATAAAAGCACAAAGCAAAGTACGTTAACCAGCAGCGCTAAACCGGCCACCCATAACATCATGTTGGCATTGGGTTGGCTGCCAAAAATTAAACGTTGCAACACATCAGCCAAAACCACCAGTGCCAGCACGGTTTGCAGTGTACCGTTAAAAATTGCTGCATTGGCTTTGTATTTAATGGCTTTACCAACAGCGTACAAACTGACTGCATAAACCAGTGTATCGGCGAGCATATCCAGCGAGTCGGCAATAAGGCCACTGGACTGCGCTAACCAACCCGCAATAAACTCAACGAAAAACATAACGCCGTTAAGAACTAGTACGATCCAAAGCAATCGTCTCTGTGCTTTATCGATGTGTTCTTGTGCGGTGGTGCCACAGCAGGATGACATTAAGATAACTCCAGATGGGTTTGGCTGGCGCTATACTAACAAAAGAGCTTTGCAAAAGACTAGGCGGCGTGCTTTTTATTTGTTGTTAGAGCGGTCTTTCGGTATACTACTTTCCCGTCTGAATGCAATCCCAAATTTGACCTGACCAACTAGGTATCACATGGCGACAAACTATATTTTCGTAACCGGCGGAGTTGTATCCTCGCTGGGTAAAGGCATTGCTGCAGCCTCTCTGGCGGCAATTCTAGAAGCACGGGGCCTCAACGTTACCATCATGAAGCTGGACCCCTACATTAACGTAGATCCGGGTACCATGAGCCCAACTCAGCATGGTGAAGTCTTTGTCACCGTAGACGGGGCTGAGACCGATCTTGACCTGGGACACTACGAGCGTTTCATTCGCACCCGTATGACCAGCAGCAACAACTTTACCACCGGCCGTGTCTATGAAGACATTATTCGCCGTGAGCGTAAAGGTGAATTTTTAGGAGCGACCATTCAGGTCATTCCGCACATTACCAACGAAATTAAACGTCGTGTTATTGAAGGCAGCAAAGGCTTCGATATTGCCATTATTGAAATTGGCGGCACGGTGGGTGACATAGAGTCACAACCTTTCCTTGAGGCTATTCGCCAGTTGGGCACGGAAATAGGTCGTGATCACACCTTATTTATGCACCTGACTCTGGTGCCATTCTTAGGCGCTGCGGGTGAGGTGAAAACCAAACCTACTCAGCACTCAGTGAAAGAACTGCGTTCTATTGGTATTCAGCCAGATGTATTGGTATGCCGTTCGGATCGTTCTTTACCGGCAACAGAGCGTTCGAAAATTGCTTTGTTTACCAATGTAGAAGAGCGCGCTGTTATTGGTCTGCGCGATGTAGACAGCATTTACAAAATTCCTTCGATGCTGAAGGCCCAGAGTCTGGACGATATAGTTACCAAGCGCTTTAATTTAGATTGCCCAGAAGCCGACTTACACGAATGGGAAGAGGTTCTGTATCAAGAATCTAATCCGAATGGTGAAGTGACCGTCGGTTTTGTCGGTAAGTACGTTGAACTGCCTGACGCTTATAAGTCGGTGAACGAAGCCCTGGCACATGCCGGCCTTAAAAACCGTTTAACGGTAAATATTCGTTACATCGACTCACAAGACTTAGAAACCAAAGGTACGTCTAAGCTTGAAGACGTGGACGCTATTTTGGTGCCCGGCGGTTTTGGTGATCGGGGTATTGAAGGTAAGCTGATTGCTGCGAAATACGCACGTGAAAATAATATTCCGTACTTAGGTATTTGCTTAGGTATGCAAGTGGCAATGATTGAGTTTGCCCGTAATGTTGCTGGTTTAACCGGCGCTAACAGCACTGAGTTTGATGAAAATTGCAGTGACCCGGTAGTTGGTCTTATCACTGAATGGATGGACGCCAGTGGTCAGAAAGAGCTGCGCGACAAACATTCTGACTTAGGCGGCACTATGCGTCTTGGTTCACAGGAATGCCATTTAGAGAAAGGTTCTAAAGCGCTTAAAATGTATGGCAAAGAAACCATTGAAGAGCGTCACCGCCATCGCTACGAAGTGAACAACCATTACATTGAGCCGCTGGAAAAAGCTGGCTTAAAAATTACGGGTTACTCGCACGATAAGCAGTTGGTTGAGATTCTGGAAAATCCGAAACACCGCTGGTTTGTTGCGGTTCAGTTCCATCCGGAATTCACTTCAACACCACGTGACGGACATCCGTTATTTAAAGGCTTTATAGAAGCTGCAGGCGAATTTCATAAAGAGCGTTTGGGTTAATAACCCGGCTAATGATTAAGCATTAAACAGGATTAAAGCATGAGTAATATTGTTAAAGTTATTGGTCGCGAAATCATGGATTCCCGCGGTAACCCAACCGTTGAAGCCGACGTTTACCTGGAGTCGGGCCATATGGGTCGTGCGGCGGCACCAAGTGGCGCTTCAACCGGTTCTCGTGAAGCTCTGGAGCTGCGTGACGGTGACAAGTCGCGTTACCTGGGCAAGGGTGTTGAAACGGCGGTTGCTAATATTAATGGTGCTATTGCTGAAAGCTTAAATGGTATTGATGCGATTAACCAGGAAGCTGTCGACAACATTATGCTAAAGCTCGACGGTACCGATAACAAAGAAAAGCTGGGTGCTAACGCCATTCTGGCCGTATCGCTGGCGGTAGCTAAAGCGGCGGCTTTGAGTAAAGGTATCGAGCTTTACGAACACATTGCTAACCTGAACAACACTAGCGGTAAATACAGCATGCCACTGCCAATGATGAACATCTTAAACGGCGGTGAACACGCGGATAACAACGTGGATATTCAGGAGTTCATGATCCAGCCGGTTGGCGCTGAAAGCTTCAAAGAAGGCCTGCGTATGGGCGCTGAAGTGTTCCATGCGTTGAAAAAAGTTCTGCAGAAGCGCGGTTTAAGCACAGCTGTTGGTGACGAGGGTGGTTTTGCGCCAAACCTGGCGTCTAATGAAGAAGCTTTGCAGGTTATTGTTGAAGCGGTTGAAAACGCGGGCTACAAAATGGGCAGCGACATTACCCTAGCTTTAGATTGCGCGGCATCTGAATTCTACCGTGATGGTAAATATGAATTGTCTGGTGAAGGGAAGTCCTTTACTGCAGAAGAGTTTGCCGATTACCTGGCAGAACTTTGCGACCGTTACCCAATTATTTCTATTGAAGACGGTCTGGACGAAAGCGACTGGGACGGCTGGAAAGTCTTAACCGAAAAACTGGGCAGCAAAGTTCAGTTGGTTGGTGATGACCTGTTTGTGACCAATACGCGTATTCTAAAAGAAGGTATCGATAAGTCGATTGCCAATTCAATTTTGATTAAATTTAATCAGATTGGTAGCCTGACAGAAACCTTAGCAGCCATCGCGATGGCGCGTGAAGCAGGTTACTCAGCGGTTATTTCTCACCGTTCGGGTGAAACCGAAGACGCTACCATTGCCGATTTGGCAGTAGGCACCGCAGCGGGTCAGATTAAAACCGGCTCACTGTGTCGCTCTGACCGGGTTGCTAAGTACAACCAATTATTGCGTATAGAGGGCGATTTGAATGGCCAAGCGCCTTACCGCGGACGACAGGAAGTCAACGCTGGCTAATCAACAGGCGGACATTTTTCAGCCGCTGGCACAGCAGGGCGACTTTGCCGAGCTGTGCTCAGCGCTGTATGAACGCGAATTACCGCAACTGGCGCAGGTTAATGATATGCCCGTTGCGGCTTTGCAACGTCGTTTAGCCAGCCTTCCGCACTATATTCGTCACGCCGCGCATGGTTGTCTTAATGCGGTACGACATTCGCCATTAAAGCTGGATGTTCAGAACGCCAGCTGGCAAGCCCCTCAGCCAACAAAAGTGCCTTCAGCTGGAATATCTGCTGAAGGGCAGAGCCAATGGTTTGCTAAACATGCCGCTTTGGGGTTGGTGGTGCCAGTTCGTTATCAAACCCCTGAATTTACCACCGTAATGCTCGACAGTATCGACCGAGTGGATCCTGATAGAAAGCGTCTGCATCTCAACTACCGTGGCTGGTTTGATTTTTCCGGGCAGGGTGAACATAGTCAGGACACTTTACTCAAGCCTAATAAACGCGTTATGACCGCAGCCAGCTGTGGGCATCAGTGGAATCATAAAGGGCGCATTAACCCACGCACCTTAACGCTGCGTGAGCTGTTACTGGTGGCTACTCTGGACTGGAAAAAGTTTCAGGTGGCATTGCGGATAGCTCGTTAAGCCAGTCCTGCCATACCGGTTGCAACCCTTTCGCTTTTATTGCTTGTGCCACCTCACTTACAGGCCTGTCGTCGTCTATGGAAAACTGCTCCAGTTCTTGTTGCTCGTTGGCGTAACCGCCGGGCTGCGTTTTTGATTCCGCACTGACCGAGGTCACACCTAGCCGAAACAACCCATCACGAAGCGCTTGTTGTTCGCGGGTGGAAAGGCTGAGCTCTACATCGGGAAACCGCAAACGATACGCACAAATTAACTGAACCAGTTGTTTATCAGAAATTGTTTTTGCGTTATCGACACCTCCGGCACAGGGGCGTAGCCTTGGGAATGACAGCGAGTAGCGACTGCGCCAGTAACGTCGCCGTAGATAATCCAGATGCATGGCAGTAAAGGTGCTGTCGAGACGCCAGTCCTCCAGTCCAATCAGCGAGCCGAGGCCAATTTTATCGATACCGCATTCGCCCAGGCGATCGGGTGTTTCAAGCCGCCAGCGGAAATCGCGTTTTTTGCCTTTTAAATGATGTTTAGCATACGTGGCGGCCTGATACGTTTCCTGATAGACCATAACTGCATCCAGACCCAGCATGCGTAATTCAGCGTATTCATGGGTAGCCAATGGCTGCACTTCAAACATGACATAGCTGAAATAGCGTTTGATAATAGGTAGCGCCTGACGAAAATAATCAATACCTACCTTGGTTTCATGCTCGCCAGTCACTATCAGCAGGGTGTCAAAGCCTTTGGCTTTTATGGCCTGACATTCCTGCTCGATTTCAGCTGGCGACAGGGTTTTGCGTTTTAAGCGGTTACTCATAGAAAAGCCGCAGTAGCTGCAATCATTAGCACAAAGGTTTGATAAATACAGCGGAATAAACAGGTGCAGAGTGTTACCAAAGCGTTGCCGGGTCAGTTGCTGTGAGCGCTCTGCCATAAGGGGCAGATAAGGCTCTGCTGCCGGCGACAATAAAGCCATAAAATCACTGGTATTCAGATGCTGCTTGTTTAAAGCGGCTTCAACGTCAGCCGCGTTTTTACTGTATAGCTGCAGGCGGGTATCATCCCAGTTGGTCTGCTCCCAGACAGTGTAAAAGCTCATAGCGACTCCAGAAATTCTGTTAACGGACTGGATGCCGAAGCTTTTAGCGAAGCGTTTTGATTTAAGCCCGCTTCAAAGGCATGGCGTCCAACAATAACCGCATCGCGAAAGGCTTTTGACATAGCGACAGGGTTATTCGCGGTGGCTATCGCGGTATTCACCAGCACCGCATCGGCACCCATTTCCATAGCTTCAACAGCGTGGCTTGGCGCGCCAATGCCGGCGTCGACAATAACCGGTACCGCTGCCTGTTCGATAATAATTCGCAGAAAATCCCGGGTCAGCAGACCTTGGTTTGAGCCTATGGGGGCGCCTAACGGCATAACTGCTGCACAGCCAACTTCCTCTAAGCGTTTACACAATACCGGATCAGCACCGCAGTAGGGCAATACGATAAAACCTTCTTTGACCAAAGCTTCAGCGGCATTTAAGGTTTCTATCGGATCCGGCAGCAAGTAGTTGGGGTCGGGGTGTATTTCCAGTTTAAGCCAACGGGTACCTAAAGCTTCACGGGCAAGGCGCGCAGCAAAAATAGCGTCCTGTGCGGTTTTTGCGCCGGAGGTATTTGGCAAAAGCTGTAAACCTAAGTTTTGTATAGGCGTGACAATGTCGTCAGTGGGGCGCTCAAGTTCAACGCGCTTTAACGCCAGCGTTACTAACTCGCTACCGGAAGCCGCCAGAGACTTTTGCATAACGTCCGCGCTGCTGTATTTGCCTGAGCCTATGAGTAAGCGGGAATGAAAATCACGATCGGCTATTTTCAGCATGGTTAACCTCCGGCAACAGCCTGAACAAGGGTGACGGTATCGTTGTCTTTAAGCTCAGTCTGTTGCCATTGTTCGCGGTGTATAATCTGCCCGTTCATGGCGACGGCAACGGCCGAGGTATCGATATTCTGAGCAGACAATAGCTGCGATAAGTTGGTTTTTTCAGTGATCTCAAAATATTTGTCATTAACTTGAATGCGCATTTTTACCTCCGCATACAGGGCACGAAGCGGCCCGGGGTAAAGAGAGTTGTTGCCAGTTTAGCGATAAGCCATTGAAGGTGTGCAGGTAACCCCAGACAAGCTCATGCCCGGTGAAGTAATGAATTGCCTGTAGTGCCTGGCTGGCACCCATAATGCCGACAACCGGAGCTGCTATTCCTGTGTTACTGCAGTTCAATGGTTCGTTAACATCGTCGGGATAAAGGCAGTGATAACAGCCGTGCGAATGCTCCGGATTTAACGCGATGAGTTGCCCGTTAAAGCCGCGCGCCGCAGCAGAAATGAGCGGCGTATTCAGGCGGTAGCAGTTCTGGTTGATCAGGTAGCGAGTCTCACGATTGTCGGTGCAGTCGAGGACTAAATCGGCTTGTTCGGTGAGCGCGTCCAGGTTTTCTTCATAGGCTTTTTCTTCAAGAGCGGTTATACGAATGTCCGGGTTTAACCGCGACAAAGAATGACCCGCTTGCCGCGCCTTGGACAAGCCAATATCATCGCTGGAATAGAGTGTTTGCCGCTGTAAGTTGCTGAGACTGACGGTGTCGTGATCGACCAGCGTGATTTGGCCAACGCCCGATGACGCCAGATACTGACTCGCCGGGCAACCAAGGCCGCCCAAACCAATAATTAAAACATGGCTTTTGAGCAAACGCTGTTGGCCGGACTCGCCAATTTCTTTCATCAGAATGTTACTGCTGTAGCGCAGAAGTTGTTCGTTACTCAGCATGAGCGACCTCGCTTTCTTCTTTAACCTCAGCTTTCATTGCAGTCAGTAACTGATGAACAGCCTGCTCGATGTCGCTGGCAGCAGTAATCGCGCTAACAACCGCTATGCCGTTAACGCCGGTAGCTTTCACGGCAGCTACACGTTCTAAAGAAATGCCACCAATAGCGACTGTCGGTATCGTCGTTGGCCCCAGTAACGCGACATAGCGGTGTAATCGCTTCAGTCCCTGCGGTTTAGATGGCATGGCCTTGGTTTGAGTAGGAAAGATATGGCCCAGAGCGATATAAGAGGGCTGATAAGCATGGGCAATCAATAACTCGGTATAGCTGTGAGTGGAAATACCCAGTCGCAGACTCGCCTGCTGAATGGCTTTCAGGTTGGCGTCCGTTAAGTCTTCCTGACCCAAATGCACGCCATAAGCTCTGTGCTTAATAGCGAGTTGCCAATGGTCATTAATAAACAACTGTGCTGAATATTGCTCTGCTAGCCGAATACTTTTTTTGATAGCAACTTCCAACTGAGTAGCATCTGCAGCTTTAATACGCAGTTGCAGCGTTTTAATACCCAGTTTTAAAAGTTTTTCTATCCACTCAAAAGAATCCACTACGGGATAGAGCCCAGGATTTTGGCTTAACCGGGGAAACTTCAGGTCGACACAGGGCAATTCCGGCGTTTTAATCTTTGGAAAATGTTCAATTTGCTGTGACCAGTGTGTATGAGTCACCGGGCCTGGGCCGTGACCTATGCCTTTCGCCTCAATTAGGCCCTGATGTACATAGGCATTAGCCATTGTAATTACATCCTCGAGCGGATAATCATGCGCCAATACCGATGCAATGGCTGAAGACAAGGTGCAGCCTGTTCCGTGGCTGTGTTTTGTTTTCAGTTTCTGCTGAATGTACTGGATATGCCCATCGGCGCTAAGGTAATAGTCAGAGATCTCATCGGCGCGACCAAACTCAGTGCCAGTGATAAGGATCTGAGTTAGCCCAGCATGAAAGAGTTGTTCTGCAGCGCGACACATTGAACTCTCATCGTTAGCACTCAAGCCACTCAGCCAACTTAGCTCATCCAAATTCGGGGTGATAATATCAACGAGCGAGAATAACTCGGCGCAGTGTTCAGGTTTGAGTTCAGACAAGCGATCCTGTTGACTGCTTATAACTACAGGATCCCAGACCACAAAAGGCCTGGCCAGAGTTTTAGGCCACTGCTTTAAAAATTCAGCCACAGCTTGTAGCTGCTGCCTGTTGCTGAGCAAACCAATCTTGATGGCAGCAGGGCGCATGTCCTGTTGCAGGCTTTCCAATTGCTGACGAATGGTGTCAGCAACTAACGGAAATAACCCGGTGGTTTCAACAGAGTTCTGAGCGGTAACTGTGGTTATGACACTGCAGCCATGTACGTTCAGGCTGTGGAACGTGTGCAAGTCCGCCTGAATGCCTGCGCCACCGCCGCTGTCAGAACCAGCGACGGTCCATACGACAGGTACCGCCATCATTCTGCTCCTTCGGTCGCCGCATCTTTTACTTTTACATCAATACGAGTGTCAGGGTTGTATTGACGCACCTCGTGAGAAATTTTCATGGAGCAGAACTTAGGACCACACATAGAGCAAAACTGCGCCGTTTTGTTCGAGTCCTGCGGCAGTGTTTCATCGTGATAGTTTCGGGCGGTAACCGGGTCCAGTGCCAGATTAAATTGGTCCTCCCAGCGAAACTCAAAGCGGGCTTTTGACATAGCATCATCACGCGCCTGCGCGCCGGGGTGTCCTTTGGCTAAATCGGCCGCATGAGCGGCAATTTTGTAGGCAATCATCCCTTGTTTAACATCTTCCTTGTTGGGCAGCCCTAAGTGCTCTTTCGGGGTAACATAGCAGAGCATGGCGCAGCCAAAAGCACCAATCATGGCGGCACCAATACCCGAGGTAATGTGGTCGTAACCTGGTGCTATATCTGTGGTTAGCGGCCCTAAGGTATAAAACGGTGCGCCGTGGCAGTGTTTTAACTGTTCATCCATGTTTTCCTGAATTTTATGCATAGGCACATGACCAGGACCTTCTATCATCACCTGCACATCGTACTCCCAGGCAATTTGAGTCAACTCGCCGAGTATTCTCAGTTCAGCGAACTGAGCTTCATCGTTAGCGTCGGCTATGGAGCCCGGGCGTAATCCGTCACCTAAAGACAGTGATATGTCATATTTCGCACAAATTTTGCAGATATCGCGGAAGTGCTGGTAAAGAAAGCTTTCCTGCTGATGCGCCATGCACCATTTGGCCATAATAGAACCGCCACGGGAGACAATACCGGTAACTCGCTTTGCGGTGAGTTTAATGAAATCGTGCAGTACGCCGGCGTGAATCGTAAAATAGTCAACCCCTTGCTCAGCTTGTTCCAGCAATACGTCTTTAAATACTGGCCAGCTTAGATCTTCAGCAATGCCATTGACGCGCTCTAATGCCTGATAGATAGGCACAGTGCCAATAGGAACAGGGCTGTTGCGTAAGATCCACTCACGGGTTTGGTGAATATTACGGCCGGTAGACAAGTCCATAACGGTATCAGCGCCCCAGCGCGTGGCCCAAACCAGTTTTTCAACTTCTTCTTCAATAGATGAACTGACCGAGGAGTTACCAATATTGGCGTTTACTTTAACTAAAAAGTTGCGGCCAATAATCATCGGTTCTGATTCGGGGTGGCGGGTATTAACCGGTATAATTGCTCGCCCACTGGCGACTTCACTTCGAACAAATTCAGGTGTTATCGGGTTATCCAGATGCTCCCGCCCCATATTCTCGCGCAGCGCAATAAATTCCATCTCTGGGGTAACCAGGCCCCGCCGGGCGTAGGCCAGTTGAGTAACACCGTGATTGTATTGTTGGTTATCGCTATGGCGTTGTTTAATCCAGTATTCACGAACCTTTTTCAAACCTGCTTTCACGTCAATTGTGGCTTCCGGGTCACCGTAGACGCTGGATGTGTCATACACATCCACCGGCTCGTTCGGTGGTAACTTTACGCCCGGGGTGGGCTGGTGCAAAGTTTCGCTTAAATGAATGCGACGAAAGGGGACCTGGATATCGTTGTTGCTGCCTGAAAGAAATTCACGGCTGGAATTAGGATAATAATGCCCAGATAGCGATGATAAAAAAGATTCAGCCTGTTGGCGGTTTAAACGGTTATTCGATGGTGCAGTTGACATAGCATTCTCTCATTTTGTTGATGTTAGAGATGCTTGTCAGGAGTGTTGAAAGGAACACCAGCGCAGAAACGACGGTTGTGTCATGCTGATGCTCTCTTGTTCCCTTCGCAGGTATTAGCCTGATCAGGTTCAACGGATCCCGCAATTGCGGTCTCAGCCGGTTACTTAATCAATAAAGTAACCGGCACTCCGACAAGATTCTTTTTTAGTGGAACAAAATCTTAGAGTGAATGCAACCGCTGTTAATGTTTAGCCAGTTTAGTGACCACTTTGGCAGGCTTATCCATAGGCTGGCTTAAACCTTCGATACGCTCAGCAATAACCCCTTGCTTATCGAGAATGGTGATCAAATTGCTGTGATCAAAATCACCGTCGGGGCGTTGGCGATATCTCACTCCAAGTACTGTAGCTAGTGTTCTTATGTCCTGCTCTGAACCGTTTAGAAACAGCCAGTTGTCGTTGTTAAGCTGATGTTGCTTAACATAGTCGGCTAGTGCCTCTGGTGTATCGCGATCGGTGTCAAAGCTCACCATAACAAGCTTAATTTGCTTTTGGGTATCTTCGTCCAAATTGCTGTATAAGCGTTTTACGTCATGAACCAACACCGGGCAGGCGGTGGTGCAACTGCCGTAAATCATAGAAATAATAACCGGATGCCCCTCAAGTTCTGAGAGCTTAAGCTGTGTGCTCTGGTGTGTATTCCAGGTTGCATCCACCTGATAGATCGACTGGGAATGAGACACCTCTGCCGCATTCATTGTTGTGTGATTGCTATGATCACCGTGCTTATTGTGGTGTGAATGATCTTGCGCTATTAACTGCGCAGAGAACACCAATGAAGCCAAAGCAGTCAGTTGAAAGAGTTTATTCATGGTCGTTCTCCAGGTCGTATGCGCAGCGGAACCCCATAGTGCTGGTTGCACTTTGAGGAGCGTAATCACTGCGCGACTGATAACGGAAAAATGTGGCGTAATTTGCGTTGGTAAAACTGGACATAAAACGCGCTCCGTCGCCACAAGAGCCGGAGAGCAAATCGACGTCATCGCCGTTGCTAAGTAATAACTGGTAGTCGTCCACCCATTCATTGACACGGTCGTGCATATGCATCAGTTGGTCAGCACTTGGGTCAACAGCCTGTTGTTTTTTACTGTGTGGCTGGCTGTACCAGGCAAACAGTTTGCGTGCGTAGTCATTGTCACTAATGTTTTGCTGTTGCCGATATTGCACAGAAGCGTATTCCCACTCATTAAGACTGGGCAACCGACCACCTTGGGCGGCGCAGTATTCTCGTGCGGCAAACCAGGAAACATAAGTAGCAGGCTCGTTTTCTTTACCCTCTGCAAGAGAGGTGTTTTCATTCCAGTGTTTCAGGTAATTTCCATCGTGGAACAGGGCAGCGATGTTATCTCGCTGCCAACGAGGATTCTCATGTACAAATTCCAGGTAAGCTTGGTTAGTGACCGGAGTTGCATCCAGCATGAAACTGTCAATTTCTATGCTGAGGCGCTCTTTGTCCAGCAATACCGGAGGTTCGAAAGTACCACCGTTAATCAGGACTGGGTCGGCGAGTATTAACGGTGAAAACAAAACACCTGCAACTCCAAGCCACTTAACCATAATCTTCCCCTTATTTCTCTTTACGAGGACCAGCGATTAACGCACCAGCTGCACCCAATTCTGCGTCTGCAAATTCGTGATCAACCAGTTTGTAAATGCCTTCTTCCGGTACAATAAAGTCCATGGTTGCGCTGTTACTTGCACCTAACAGGACGGTTTGCATGCCGTACCACTCGTTACGTGGGTCGCCTTCGTACCAGACACGGTCAAAGATGGCACCAATAACGTGGAAGCTTGAAGTGCCTGACGGTCCGGCATTTAGCACGTGAAGACGTACACGGTCACCTTCGTTAGCTCGCAATGGTGACTCGCTAAGAGCCGCAACATGGCCATTAAAAGTGACATGACTTGGTTTACGATCCAGTGCTGCACTGTGGTTATAGATATAATTACCTTCTGCAGCTTCTTCTAAGTAGTGCTCTGACTGAACTAACACGTATTCGTGATCAACATCTTTATCTGTTGGGTAACCGTCTTTTGGAGACACAACAACCGCACCGTACTGACCCATTGCTGTGTGCATAAGTACACTGGAAGTACCACAGTGGTACATATAAGTGCCGACGTAGTTTGCTATCCATTCAAACTCGATAGTTTCACCCGGAGAAATGGTACGCCATTTGTCTTCAGCTGCTACTGTGCCGCTATGAAAGTCCATAGAGTGTGGCATAGGGTTAATGACAGGCTGGTTTTTCTGGTAAGGGTTGTCCTGTATTTGCTGGAAGAATGGTGAACCATTTTTAACCGGCTTAGTAATAACCACTTCTTCATCAGAGCGGTTTTTCATTTTGAAAATGACGCGGTCGCCTTCACGTACATGTAAAACCGGACCAGGCACTGAGCCGCCGAATGTCCAGGCTGAATAACTGACGCCAGGTGCTACCTCAACTTGTTGAGAGAACACATCCATACGTACGTCATGAGTTTTATTACCTTCATAATCCAGTTCCGCTAAATGGGGAACTGAAGTCAGGTAGTCGCCAACAACCGCCGGACCGTTGTATTCTTCGCGATAGACCTTAGCTTCTGGTAAGCCATAGATTTTACCGTCAATAACATACTCGCTGTCGTGCTTAAGTTTCATATCGGTAGCAGTGGCAGGAGTTGATACAGAAGCCATAGCGGCTAGCAGAGAAGCACTGATAATGGATAAGCTTAGAGTTTTCATAGTGATATTTCCTTTAACAACTAATAAATAAATTTAACGTACACTGCTAACTGCATCGGCAGTTGTTTCTTCGCTGCCCTGCGCTAGTTCTGTGTTGATGTAATTAACTAACGCAGCAATATCTGCGTCTTTTAAATAACCCATGGGCGGCATTGAGCCGTTGTAGTTGGTTCCGTTGACAGTGATAGGGCCAGACTTACCTTTGATGATGACTTCTGCGATATAGTCGGGTTTGTCTGTTAGGTTAGAGTTATCAGCAAGCGGAGGGAAAACACCCTGCATACCTTTACCGTTTGGCTGATGGCAGGCCTGGCAATATTTTTTATAGGCGTTTTCGCCGTCGCTGGCATTGACTGACTGGCTCATAAACAGACCAGCAAGTGACACTGCGATGAGTGATACTTTAACTAAAGAATGAATGCTCATAATGACACCTTAGTGACTGACTTAAGATGTCCCTAGAATAGCGCTGTGGCGGGTTTTAGCTAGTGATATGAAGAGGTAAGAAAGACCTACTCCTATGGGTATAATGGGAGTAGGTCGAAAACAAAGAAAGGAGTACTAAATACTGCGTGCTTCTAATTCAATACGAGAGGCAGCCCCATAAATTTTACTGGGTTCGCCTTCAATTTTTCCTTCTGGGGTGGTCGTCGGCCAGAGGTTATTAAGGTTATTAATCACCTGACGGGTTTCATTGATTGCATCTTCTGCTTTATTAGCTTCTTCATCATTAATGCGATTCAAGCGATCGAGCGCAATCTCTTTAAAGCCCATGGCATCCTGATATTCGTGTACGTTTGAAACCTCGCCATTTTGGATGCCGATGGCGTATTCGTCGGCTGCAACCATGAGCATTGATGAAACGCTCAATATCACGTCTTTAGCTGACATATCAGCAACAGGCTCGTTAGCGCTGATAGCATCCTGAAGTTCGTTATAACTATTCATAACAACGTCTTCGTTCTGGTCATTAATTACGCTTTCTGCCAGGGTGTTTAAAGGTTCAGCGAACCCCGGTAAACCACGTGCTTCAAAAGCTTCAGTCAGGCCACTGTACAGTTCGTCGCCGGGGTGTTTCATATGAGTTTTGGCCATTTCAATGTGACCTTGCTCATAAAGTTTCATGCCTACCCACAAGTGACCGCGGATAAAACCGAGCTGCGCCAGAAAAGCGGTATCATTGGTGTTTAGATTAATTTCAGGAGCCGCCATTTCGCCTTCTGCCATGGGGGCGGCCATAAACATGGTTGGTGCTGCGCCGGGCTGCGTGAGCGGGGCGGCTGATACTTGCGATGCAGCTACGGTGGTGGCAAGAACGCTACCAACACCCAGCCAGACTTTTTTCTTTTCAAACATAGAAAAACCTTAGTAAGCTTTTTTAAAAGAGTGAACTTCTGTATATTTGCAGAAATGATAATTATTCGCAAGTGTAAGGTGCAAGTAAAACAATATGATATTACAAATCTGCAATGCCATTGATACGGAGACAATAAACAGCGTTGTTTCCGGGCTGGATGTTAGTCAGTTTAATGATGGTAAAAGCACGGCTGGCTGGGCGGCAAAGGATGTGAAAAGCAACCAACAACTAGCCGGCAAGAAGTCGCAGGCCGCAACGGAGGTATTGCTGGACAGGCTGCAGCAAAATAGCCTGGTGCAATCAGTAATGCGACCTAAGCAAGTTGCCAGAGTCTCGATCAATCGGTATCAAGAGGGAGGGTATTACGGTACCCATATGGATGATTCGTTAATGAATGGCGTGAGAACGGATATCTCCTTTACCCTGGGTCTGTCATCATTGTCTGATTTTGAGGGGGGAGAGCTTGTCATCGAGGATGCGAGTGGTGAGCGAAGTTGGCGCCTGGGGCAGGGGGATATCCTCATGTATCCAAGTCATTACCTCCATCGGGTTAACCCGATAACGAAAGGGTCAAGATTAGCGATGATAGGCTGGGTACAAAGCCTGGTTAAGCAACCTTCTCACAGAGAGTTACTGTTTGATCTGGAGCAGTCCTTAAAAGCTGAGTTTGATGCCAGTGGTAAATCTGAAAACTTTGATCGCCTGACTAAAGTATTTCATAACCTGCTAAGAGAGTGGGCTGATGTTTAATCAGCCCTTTTAGAGAGATACTTAGACAAGGGTTATGCCGCACAAAATCAGTAACGCGACGTTGGCTGCGAGGCCAATCATGAAGAAGTAACTGCGTGGGCTTGGGTTTTTCTCTGTGGCAATCTTGTAGTAGAGAATCATGTGAATTAAACGAGCAAGAGCGAATATCCAGATAAACAAACCCGCCCAGAAGGCGCTGGCACCGACGAAAAAAGCAAGAAATACCGTTCCCAGCATTAATGGGTAGTTTTCCAGTGAGTTCATTAAGGTGCGATGAGCACGAAATACAAAAGATGAATGACTGAGTGATTCATCAATTTTTCCGGGGACAGCTCCGGGTTGTTTGGCTTTCTGACCGCTGGCGATAAGCCATTGAACCAGCAAAATGACCAGTGCAATGAGCACCCCCCAATAAGCCATAGTATAAGTTTCACTTCCGTTCATTTTATGTCTCCTTTTAAAAAAGTTAAGCGAGGGTGTTTACCCAACCAATTATAGCAATACCAATTATTATCATAATAAACTGCCTAACTGATGACGCTGGGTTGTGTTGTCGCTGTAGCGTTGGGATAAGATCGGCTGCCGCAATATAAATAAAGCTTGAAGCGGAAATTGCTAATACGTAGGGAACAGCGGCGCTGACCTGGGCAAGCCAGAAATAAGCAATTAAAGCACCGGGAATGGCCGTTAGTGAGGCCAGACTGTTGAGTAAAAGTGCTTTTTTCCGTTCAAAACCGCTCTCTAGCAAAATAGCAAAGTCGCTGACTTCTTGTGGTATTTCATGCGCTATGATTGCCACTGCGGTGGCAATGCCTAAAGGTACAGAGGTGAGAAAAGCCGCGGCAATAACGACACCATCGGTAAAGTTATGTACGGCGTCTCCAATAAGGATTAAGGGGCCAGCGCGCTCATGAGGATCGCAGTCGCGGTCGCGGCAGTGACGCCAGAGAATCAGTTTTTCTACTACGAAAAATAAAATGATACCGGCCAGTACACTCGCCGATACCTGATAACCCTCAGCAAGTTCTAAGGCGGCGGGGATCATGCCAAGAAATGCTGCTGCTAACAGAGTACCGGTGGCGAAACTCATTAAGCTGGGCGTTAATAACTTACGGACACTTTGCGGAAAAGTCAGAAACAGACCCGCGCAAAAAATAGCACCTAAGCTGCCTAATAGCGTAAAGCCGAGAATCCATAGCAGCATATTATGATATCCCTTAGTTACTTTTAGTTAGTTAAGCCGGACTTCCACAACTCCAGCAGACTTCAAAAGCTGCTCCGTTAACTTCCTGACAGTTATTGCAGCGCCAGTCATCACCTTCAGCCTGTTCTTCCATTCTCTCAAGCAATGCTTTGGCTTTGTCCAATTGTATCTCATCGACAAGCCAAAGCTCAGGCCAGGTATCCAGTGGCGCCAGGTCACCCGCCGCGCCACTGGAGAACTCGTTCTTCATTACTGTTTCAATACCTTCCATTTGCAGTAAGTTACGGGCGTTTTCCACTAATAGTTTGTTTTCGCGCGTATAAATAAGTTTCATAAGCTCTTCTTCGGCTGTAACTAAAGCGTTAGTGATTTTTACGTTATAATTAATGTATCAGACTAAGAGTACGTTTGTGTTCTCCATTTTGCTTAGAGGAGTCAATTATGGCCGGTGGCTGGTCACACGATGGTGCGGTGCAGGAACAAATCGATGCAAGCACAGAAGACGAAGTAAAACGGGTAAGAAGCCAATTGTCGGCTGGAAAGAGCCTGGAGTATTGCGAGGAATGTGGCGAACCCATCGCTCAGGCCCGGCGAGAAGCCATTGCCGGTGTTCGCCTATGTGTCGACTGTCAGGCCGAGAGAGATAAGCAAGACTCGCGCACAGGCAGCTTTAATCGACGCGGAAGTAAAGACAGCCAGCTTCGTTAAATCAAGGTACTCTTGCTTTTGAATAACTCAGCCTCAGGCAGGGGTTTACTAAATAAATACCCCTGAAAAGTATTACAGCCCAACCTGGTTAAATAATCGAACTGCTGTTGAGTTTCGACACCTTCGGCAACGATGCTAAGTTTAAGGCTTTCTCCTAACTGAATGATGGTATGAACAATCTGTGCTTTTTCTTCGCTGTCTAACATATTACGGACAAAAGAAACGTCAATTTTAAGTGTGTCGAACGGAATTTGCATAAGATAAGAAAGAGACGAGTAGCCGGTGCCAAAATCATCCAGCGCAAACTCAACTCCCACTTCTTTTAGTTGCTGTATCTTATCGGTGACGTCGGATATATCCTCCATGAGCAAACTTTCTGTTAGCTCCAGCTTCAGTTGGTGCTTTTTGATAGTGTATGTCTTTATTAATCCTTTTACTTGCTCGACAAAGTCGGGTTGCTGAAATTGCTTAGCACTGACATTGATTGACAACTGCAAAGTGGATTTAAACGGGTCTTGTTGCCATTGCCGCAAAATGCTACAAGCTCGTTCCGTTATCCAATAACCCAAGGGGATGATTAACCCTGTTTCTTCTGCAAGTGGGATGAAGGCAGCGGGGGAGATAAAGCTACCGTCCTTTTGCGGCCAGCGGATGAGTGCTTCTGCTCCGGTTATCTTTTCAGTTGAATCTACCTGAGGTTGCAGGTAGAGCTCGAATTCCTGCTGTTTAATGGCATGGCGTAACTGTTCTTCGAGTTTTACTCGTTTTGTTACGGCATCAGCGAGCTCTTGGTGAAAGAGTGAAACCTCACCAATGCCTCTGCGCTTAGAGTGAGATAACGCCAGTCCTGCCTGCGTGATTAACGTTTCTGCGTTTAATAGACTGTCATCAAAAAGCGAGGCACCTGCGCTAAAAGAGCATAGATGAGTATAACTATTTAGTTGATAAGGTTGCTGGAGTTGTTCCTGCAGCTGATAAATTCGGGTTAATAATTGCTGCTTTACATTGGTAAGGTTACCACTGTTGATTCCGGTTAAAACAATAGCAAACTCGTTAGCGCTTAAGCGGGCGAGAAAGGAGTTACTTTTGGTGGCGTTTTGTAACCTTTCTGCCACACGTTTAAGTAACAGGTCGCCCATATCGGAGCCCAGAGTATTATTAAGTACTTTAAACTTATCGATGTCACAAATAATGAGCGCGCCGGTTTCATCATTTTCCTCACAATGTGCCAGCTCTTCGTGTAAGTGGTCTAGCAATGAACGGCGGTTTGCTAGTCCGGTTAATGCATCATTATAAGCAAGGTTTCGTATACGTTCGCTGGCCTCAACCTCTGCGGTGATATCCGTTACTGTCGCCACAAAATGCCGTTCTTTCTGGTCCTGGTAATGAACTTCAGAAACGCTTAAACGTACGGGGAAGCTAACGCCTGAACGTTTCTTAATTTCGACTTTGCCATGCCAGGCTTTACCGTTGTCCAGTGTACTTTGTATATATTCTAATAGTTCATGCGCGTGTTCGAGATAATGTTCGATATCCAGTTTTTTGGCTTTTATTTTATCCAGATTGTCACCTGTTAGCCTTGCGAATGCCTCATTAGCAAGAAGTACGCGGTTGCGCTCATCAAATAATAGCAGTCCGTCATCTATTGCACTGATGACCTCATAAAGCTGTTTGGCAGACATTTGAGCTAATTTCTGCTGTTGCTGAATACGGTGGTCTATCCGGGTTGCAACAATTGCCATAAGCGCGCTGAAGACAGTACCAATACCAACACCGTAAGCAAGCCAGCTACTATGACCGGTAAACAGAGTTGCAGGTTCACCCGTTGGATAAAAGTTAGCGGCAATCATGGCGGTGTAGTGCATCCCCGATATTGCCAATGCCATAATGGACGCGACGATAATTTGCACCGTCCGACGTCTGCTTAACGTCATGTTTTCCGTATGCCGATACCGACGGTAGGTAAGAAGCGCAATTATGCCCAGTGAGACAGCGACAACGACCGAAAACACAAACCACAGAGGGTCGTAGCGCAGGTACGCAGGCAATATCATTGCAGCCATACCGGTATAATGCATGAGTCCTATACCGGCACCTAAAACGGTTCCGCCGAATAGAGTCTGTCGTACCGATGGCTCGGCTATTTGCCCTTTTAAAGCGAAAAAACTACCGGCTATTGCGGGGATAATAGAAAGTAAGGTTAGACCAACGCCATGATTCATCGGTAAATTAAGCTCAAAAGCAAGCATACCGATGAAGTGCATACTCCAGACGCCTACGCCCGCAATAATCGAGCTGACCAACAGCCAGCTGTATCTGGAGGTCTTTCGCGAATGAAGCCGCACCCGCTCCAGCGTTAAAATGGCAGTATAAGAAGCCAATAATGCAACGCAGTAGGACAGCGCCACCAGGCCAAGGTGATGGGAACCAGCCAGTGGCAAGCGGGCAAACTGACCCAAATCAAAAAATGTATAAAGAATGTCATGCATAACTGTGACTTTATCAGAGCGGGTGTCTTGAGTACTAAGACTATTTAATACTTTGTATTACGACGCTTAGGCCAGAAAGTATCATAAGTACAAGAGTAAATTGCCTAAAACGTTTTTCTGACACATGGTGCTGAAGCCTATGGCCGACGCTGGCGCCAACCAGGGCGCAAGGCAGTAAGGTCAAAATGAGATAAAGGTGTGGTTCAGCGTAGATAGATTGACGCGAAAAGTTTGCGACATTCGCAATTGCAATACAGCAAAAAAATAAGCTGAGGGTGGCGCGGAACTGCTGCTTAGGGATGCGTGCATTGGCGAGAAACAACACAATAGGCGGTCCACCTAAGGTCATCAAGCCGTTAAGCAGGCCCGAACCTGTGCCGACGGCAATGTGGCCGGGAGCGTGCTCAGCTGTCGGTAGTTGTTTACCGCTGGCCAAAATAAGCGCGACGGCAAGTATAACAAACCCAAGAATGAGTTTAATAAACTGTTCATTAACGGTTAACAGTAAAGAGCCTGAAATCAAAGAGGCAATAACGCCGGAAAGAATTAGCCACTTCCACTGTGACGGTCGCGCTGCCTCTCGGTTTTTCCAGTAGATCCAGCCACCGACAATAATATTAATAACGGATAAAGCTGGAGTAAGAACGCTAATTGGGAACCAAAGAGCAAGAATTGGCACGGCTAGAAGTCCAGAGCCAAAGCCACTGATACCCTGCAGTAAGGCAGCAAAAAAGAACACCAAAGCAGCCGCAAAATACTCCAAATTAACCTCTTTTATCTGTAAATTCTGAAAACGGCTTTTCAGCCACGTGAATAGTCTTCATAATGATAACAGGAAAAACAACGGAGCTGGGTATGCGGGTGACTCTGGTCGTGTTGTTGGCCTTGTTTATTGCGTTACAATACCGTCTGTGGTTTGGGAAAAATAGCCTACCTGACTATTGGCGTCTGCAACAAGAAGTCAGCAATCAGATAACAACGAACGAAAGCCTGGAACGGCGCAATCAACTCATTTACGCAGATATTGAAGATTTGCGTGAAGGAGAGGATGCGCTGGAAGAACGTGCTCGCAATGAACTAGGGATGGTTAAAAAGGATGAAGTTTTCTTCCGTCTTGTTCCTGACCGCAACCCTTAGCGTCAGGTGGATAATCAGGTGGAGAGTCAGGTGAATAATGCATTGATGGCAGTAATTCCGGCTGCCGGCAACGGAAGCCGCATGCAGACTGATGTTCCTAAGCAGTTTTTGACTGTCGCTGGTAAAACTTTACTGGAGCATAGTATTGAAGCGGTTTGTCAGGATTCTCGTGTAAAGCGAGTTTTTGTTGCTGTTTCAGATCCCGATGCTGAGTTTATAGGCGATATTAGAAAGAGGCAGTCATCACGAGTAACTTGGTTAAAAGGCGGAAGTAGTAGAGCTGAGTCTGTTTTAGCCGGAGTTCGGTTCGCTGTTTTGCAGGGAGCAACTCATGTACTGGTACACGATGCAGCGCGACCGTGCCTTCCTGAACCTGCTTTAAAACGCGTTATCGATACAGGGTTACATGACTCTCAGGGTGCTATCCTGGCTATCCCTGTGCGCGACTCATTAAAGCGTTCACTTATTTCAACTGTGTCGGGTAAGGGGGCTGCTCATATTGAATCCAGTGTTGAGCGCGAAGCGTTATGGCAGGCTCAAACCCCTCAGGTTTTTAATGCAGAAAAGCTGCAACACGCCATTGAGCATATGGGCACCCAAAATCCCCAGTTAACGGATGAAGCATCGGCAATGCAATGGTGTGGCTTTCAGCCTGCTCTTATTATGGGCTCTATCCGCAATTTAAAAGTGACGCATCCGGAAGATTTTGACTGTGTTCGTGATTGGTTGCTTGCCAAAGACAACAATAAGGAAAGTGGTTCATGAAAATCCGTGTTGGTCATGGTTATGACGTTCATCGCTGGGGCTCTGATAAACCGTTGATTTTGGGTGGTGTTAAAGTTGAGCATAACCAGGGGTTATTGGCTCACTCTGATGGAGATGTCGTGTTGCATGCAGTAACTGACGCTGTCCTGGGCGCCCTTGCATTAGGTGATATAGGGCAGCATTTTCCAGACACCGATGAACGGTATGCCGGTGCTAACAGCGCTGAGCTACTAAGCCATGCAGTTCAGCTGTGCCAGGAAAAAGAATTCCGAACAGGAAATATCGACGTAACCGTTGTTGCTCAGGCACCTAAAATGGCACCGCACATCGACGATATGCGAGCCAGCATCGCTCAGTGCTTGAAAACCTGTGTTGATAACGTGAATGTTAAAGCGACAACAACTGAAAAATTAGGCTTTGTCGGGCGTGAAGAAGGTATAGCCTGCCATGCAGTGGTTCTGATGGAGTCTCTTTAATGCTGGCTCCGCAAAAAGTGACACTTGCTGGACTACCGCGTTTAAATCAGGGCGACCGGCCACAGGCAGAATTTAAGCAAACACCGCTGGACTTTCAGGTAATTGAGCAACTGGATGTGGCCGATGACGGGGAAGGTGAACATCAGTGGCTTTGGGTTAGAAAAGAAGGTGCAAACACCAATTTTTGTGCCGAGAAAATAGCGCGTTTTGCCGGAGTATCCGCAAAAAATGTTAGCTATTCAGGGCTAAAAGATCGCCAGGCAGTAACATGGCAGTGGTTCTCTGTTCAATTACCGGGCAAAGAAACGCTGAACTGGGAAGAGCTGAACGACGAGGAAATGTCTGTTGAGCGAGTCATTCGCAGAACAAAAAAGCTGAAATCGGGTTTTCATGACGGTAACCGATTTGTTATTCGGCTCAGCGATGTTAGTTCTCCGCAGCAGCTGGAAGCGTTATGGAAAAGCGCTACAGAAAAGGGTGTTATTAATTATTTCGGTGAGCAACGCTTTGGTCGCAACGGCGACAACGTCGCACAGGCTGAACGCTGGCTGATGGCAAGTCGTCCTGCACGAATTAGCCGTAATAAAAGAAGCTTGTATTTATCGTCTCTGCGCAGTTATTTATTCAACCAGATTGTGGCAGAACGACTTCGTCAGTTTGGGCCAGAAGGCACACTGGCGGGTGATTGTGTCATGCTAAAAGGCTCTCAGTCTGTTTTTACTGTTGAACAATGGGACGATGAACTCAGGCAGCGTTTAGCAAATAATGCTATTTATTTAACCGCACCTTTGGTTGGCACTATCAATAAGCCGTTGGTAAAAGATGAAGCAGAAGCATTTGAATCAAGTTTTTTAGAACCTTATAAAAACTGGTTAGAAGCATTAAAAAAACTACGGGTCGATGCAGCGCGACGCACCTTATTATTACGCGTAAAAGAGCCAAAGTTAAGTTGGCAGGGCAAGGATGCCGAATTGCGCTTTACGCTGCCTTCAGGCGCATATGCAACGACTGTGTTAAATGAAATTGTGGACTTAAGTGGTGAATCCAGATGATGAAAATTCTATTAAGTAACGACGATGGCGTCCATGCGCCGGGGATTCGGGCATTGTATCAAGCGTTAAAAGAAGTCGCTGATGTCAGAGTCATCGCCCCTGATCGTAACTGCAGCGGCGCAAGTAATTCATTGACACTGCATAATCCGTTGCGGGTACGTCGTCTGGATAACGGCTTCTTTTCTGTTAACGGCACGCCGACCGACTGCGTTCATTTAGGCACGAACTCACCTATGGCCGAAGACGTCGACTTGGTTGTTTCCGGTATTAATGACAGCCCAAACATGGGTGACGATGTGCTTTATTCCGGTACTGTTGCAGCGGCAATGGAAGGGCGCTTTATGGGGCTTCCCTCTATTGCGGTGTCGATGGGAGGTCGCGGGCATGACTACTACGATACTGCGGGGCGCGTTGTCGCCGAGATTATCGGCAGTATGGAAAATGATCCGCTTCGACTGGACACAGTATTGAATATTAATGTGCCTTACACGACCTACGATAAATTAAAAGGTACGCGGGTAACTAAACTGGGTCGCCGGCACCGCGCAGAAACTATGGTTCACGATCGTGACCCTTTTGGCAGTGAGATATTTTGGTATGGCCCAATTGGTCACCACGCAAGTGACGAGCCAAATACCGATTTTACAGCGATACATGAAGGCTATGTATCCATTACGCCGTTAAGTCTGGATATGACAGCGCAACGGCATACCGACACACTGACAGACTGGTTAGAACAACAAAAATGATGATTAGTAATGGACAGTCGCGAGTAAAGCGACTGATTCAACAACTGGAAGAGCTGGGTATTACCAATAAAGAAGTGTTGCGGGTTATTGCTAATACCCCGAGGCATCTATTTATGCCGGAGTCATTAGCTCACAAAGCTTATGAAAACACCGCGTTGCCCATTGGCAATGGACAGACAATCTCGCAGCCGCTCATGGTTGCGACAATGACTCAATTGCTGATGCAACACCATTGTAAAAATGTACTTGAGATAGGTACCGGTTCTGGGTATCAGACTGCGGTTCTGGCCCAATTGGTGGACAAAGTCTTTAGCGTCGAACGTATTGCGACCTTGCAGTATCAGGCTAAGCGGCGTATGCGTCAGCTCGACTTGCATAATGTGTCCATGCGCCACGGCGATGGCTGGAAAGGCTGGCGTAGTAAAGGTCCGTTTGACGGCATTATTGTCACGGCTGCGGCAAGCGATATCCCTCAGGATTTAGTCGATCAACTTGCTGATGGGGGAGTGATGATTATTCCGGTCGGTGAACAGAATGAACCACAAAGCTTGGTAGTGATGCGCCGTTTTGGTGATTCACTGGAGCAACAGCGTATTGGCGATGTTCGTTTTGTGCCTTTAGTCAAGGGAGATGTCATTTGAAGTTGTTCTCAGCACTGTACGATAAAGTATTATCCTGGGCACAACATCCCAGAGCGAATATCATTCTCGGTTTATTAAGTTTTGCTGAGTCCGTTATTTTTCCAATTCCCCCCGATGTCATGCTGGCGCCCATGGCGATGACTCAGCCGAAGAAGGCCTGGCGGCTGGCATTTTTAACCACAGTTACTTCAGTTGCTGGCGGTATTTTAGGATATTTTCTGGGTTATTGGGCGTATGAATCATTGGTACTGCCGGCCGTCGAAGCGTTTGGCTACGAAAATAAACTGTTAACTGTGCAAGGATGGTTTGCAGACTGGGGTGTATGGATAGTCTTTATTGCCGGATTTTCACCTATTCCTTATAAATTATTTACGGTAACTGCAGGTGTCATGCAGATAGCCTTTTTCCCCTTCGTTATTGCATCGGCTATTAGCCGTGGAATGCGCTTTTACCTTGTCGCCTGGTTGTTGCGTACCGGCGGCCCGGAAATGGGTGTAAAACTTCGTGAATATGTTGACCGTATTGGCTGGACACTGGTAATACTGGTTATTATCGGGTACGTAATAGTACAATTGGTATAATGATGGTTCTATCGTCCGGGGCAATCAAGCAATCGATATTATTGATTTTTGCCATTACTCTGCTTCAGGCATGCAGCGGGCGATCAGCACCTGCGCCGGTCGATGAACTTTATACTGGAAAGACCTACCGTGATTTTGAGCCCAACTCACTGAATGATAAAGAATACGAAGTTCAACGCGGCGAAACCCTTTATTCAATTGCCTTCAGAGCCAATATGGATGTTCAGGATATTGCTCAAATTAATAATTTACAAAAACCTTACACTATTTATCCAGGGCAAAAATTGAGCCTGGTGAGTAAGCCACAACACGGCGCAACCTCAGCCAGAAAGGCACAGCGAACAGCTAGTGCGAAACAGAATAATAAAACCTCTGATAACGCACAAAATAATATAAAAACGCCCGTTGCTAATACTGAACAGAAAGAGTATGGTCAAAAAACGAGCACAAAAAAAACAGTTGCAAAACAAACCGATAAGAGTCGTAAGAGTCAGCCTAGGCAGCAAATTAAAAGGCCTGAAGTTACTCTACCCAGCAATGACAAAATTGTTTGGCGCTGGCCTTCATCGGGTAAAGTCTTAGCTGATTTTTCGCTGCAGGAGCAGGGTAATAAAGGTATTGATTTTGCAGGTGAGCGCGGTGACTCAGTTAATGCTGCAGCAGCTGGAAAAGTCGTTTATGTCGGAAATGCGTTACGCGGATTTGGTAATTTAATCATACTGAAACATAACGATGATTTTATTACTGCATACGCCCACAACGATAAAATTCTCGTAAAGGAACAGGAGCGGGTGGACGTAGGTGAGACAATAGCCCGAATGGGAGATTCAGGCAGTTCGCGAGTGAAGTTGCATTTTGAAGTTCGTTTCCGTGGTAAGTCGGTTAATCCGAGGCATTACTTACCCAAATCTCGCTAGTAATGTGGGAATAATAATAACAAGATAGGGAAGTCGACGTGTGTTGTAACACGGTGTTCAGTATAACAGGAGCTTGTTATGAGCCGCATAAAGGAAGAATCAGTCGACAACGCAGAAGTTAATGACGAAGTTAATGAAGAAGAAACGTTAGTTGATAACGCAGATAGCTCTGCAGAGGAGCTTGAAGAAGCGTTATTGTCATCATCAACCAGTTATCAAAAAAAGATGGACGCAACGCAGCTTTATTTAGGAGAAATAGGATTTTCTCCTTTATTGACTGCTGAAGAGGAAGTCTTTTATTCCCGCCGAGCCTTAAAAGGCGACAAGGCAGCCCGCCGCCGAATGATCGAGAGTAATTTACGATTAGTGGTTAAAATTGCCCGTCGTTACTCTAACCGTGGCTTACCTCTTCTGGACTTGGTTGAAGAAGGTAATTTGGGTCTTATCAGGGCAGTTGAAAAGTTCGATCCTGAACGTGGTTTTCGCTTTTCAACTTATGCCACATGGTGGATACGACAAACTATTGAGCGCGCTATTATGAATCAGACGCGAACGATTCGTCTGCCGATTCATGTAGTCAAAGAGCTGAATGTATATCTTCGCGCTGCTCGAGAGCTTGCGCATAAGCTGGATCACGAGCCAACGGCTGAAGATATTGCAGAAAGCCTGGATAAACCTGTTGGTGACATTACCAAAATGCTGCGTTTGAATGAACGAATAAGTTCAGTTGATACACCTATTGGTGGCGATAACGACAAAGCATTGCTAGACATATTAACGGATGATTCCGACACGGGCCCAGAAGGCATTCTTCAGGATGAAAACCTCAAAATTAACATTACCGAGTGGCTGCAATCTTTAAATCCTAAGCAAAGGGAAGTACTTGCTCGTCGCTTCGGGCTTATGGGTTATGAACCGTCAACTTTGGAAGATGTTGGCCATGAAATAGGGCTGACACGCGAACGGGTTAGGCAGATACAGGTTGAAGCTTTGCGAAAACTGAGAGACTCCCTTAAGCAGCAAGGGTTAACACTGGATTCGCTGTTTAGCCCAGAATAAAAGTTATTAGAAGAAAAGCTCAACCTCAGGTTGAGCTTTTTTGTTTCTGCTGCCATTGGTAAAGAATATCCAGTGCCTGCCTTGGAGTTAAATCGTTTAAGTCGAGTTGCTCTAACTCACTAAGCAAAGGATTCTGCTCCTCAGTTGGCAAGGGGAGTTCCATTGCTTTTTGTTGAGGCGTTTTCGAAAGGCCATGGTGCGTGTGTTCGAGCTCTGTTAGCTTTTGTTTTGCGCTTTTTATGACATTATCGGGAACCCCGGCTAACTTTGCGACTTGCAAACCAAAACTTTGGCTGGCCGCTCCCGGGCTGACTTTATGCAAGAACGCGATGGTGTCGCCATGTTCTTTCGCATCAACATGCACGTTGATGGTTGCCGGCAGCTCTTCGGCAAGCTCGGTCAACTCAAAATAATGTGTCGCAAATAAGGTTAAACATTTAAGCTGTCGGGACAGGTATTCCGCACAGGACCAAGCCAGGGATAAACCATCATAAGTTGACGTACCACGACCTATTTCATCCATAAGAACCAAGCTTCTTCCGGTAGCGTTATGCAAGATATTAGCTGTTTCTGTCATTTCTACCATAAAAGTCGAGCGGCCTGAGGCCAGATCATCGGAAGCCCCAATGCGCGTGAAAATACGATCGATATCTCCAATAATTGCCTTATCTGCAGGCACATAGCAGCCCATGTGAGCGAGAATAATAATCAGCGCGGCCTGTCTCATATAGGTCGATTTACCGCCCATGTTCGGGCCTGTAATCATTAGCATTCGTTGTTCGGGTGTCAGAGACATAGGGTTAGCGATAAAAGGCTCGTCACTTAGCTGTTCAATAACAGGGTGACGTGCAGCTTCCAGCTCAATTAAGCTACTGTCTTTTTTAAGTTGAGGCCGACAGTAGTGGTAGTTATCTGCTAACTTTGCAAAGCAACAAAGAGCATCAAGTTGCGCGAGACCAGAGGCGCTTTTTTGTAAGGCATTGACCTGTGGGAGCAGATGCTCAAAAAGCTGGTCGTACAGCCATTTCTCTCTGGCCAGCGAGCGAGCCTGAGCGTTAAGTACTTTATCTTCGTGCTCTTTTAGCTCGGGAATAATATAACGCTCAGTATTTTTGAGCGTCTGACGGCGCTGGTAATCGTCTGGTACGGACCCTGATGATTGCCTGCTGACTTCAATAAAGTAGCCGTGGACTTTGTTGTATCCAACTTTTAGTGTGGCAATGCCGCTTCTTTCCCGTTCGCGCTGCTCTAACTGCTTAAGATAGTCGGTAGCGCCGGTTGCCAGATCTCGTAATTCATCCAGTTCTTTATCGTAGCCTTTTGCAATTACCCCACCGTCACGAATCAATAAAGGGGGTTGTTCAATTACGGCTCTGGTCAGCAAATCGACAATTTCCGGAAAGGGTTGGATGTTCTGCTTCAAATAGCTTAAAGCGTTATGAGACAAGTAGTCGCGGATTTCAGGTACATGCGCCAGGCTGTCGCGCAGTCTGGCAAAGTCTTTTGGGCGAGCACTTCTCAAACCAACCCGCGCGACAATACGTTCAATGTCGGCCAGCTTCTTGAGCGACAACTGCACATTTTCGTAGCCATTGTTTTCCTTTAAAGCGTCGACAGCGTCGTAACGTTGATTCAGTTCCTCATGATTACGGATAGGGCGCTGTAACCAACGTTGAAACTGGCGGCTTCCCATCGCGGAAACTGTTTTGTCGAGTACCGCAGAAAGGTGAGTGTTGCTATCGCCCATGCTTTGTTGAAGTTCGAGGTTTCTCCGTGTTGCCGCATCCAGAATAATGGCATCCTGCGGATGTTCAGTTACCAGGGCCTGAATATGGGGCAGAGCGGCGCGCTGAGTCTCTTTTACGTAGTGTAAAATTGCTCCGGCAGCAGCAAGGGTCGGCTCATTGCTTTTAATACCGAAACCTTCAAGGTGCTGAGTTCCAAATTGACGGGTCAGCAACATAAAAGCTGTTTGTTGTTCAAACTCCCAGGCCGGGCGGCGCTTGCACTTAGCTTTTGCCAGTGGCAGCCCAGCCAGAGAAATCGATTCTGGGTAAAGCAATTCTGCGGGTTCAAGGCGTTGCATTTCTGCTGCAAGCTGCTCGGCTGAGTGAGCTTTGGTTAACCAAAAGCGACCACTGCTGAGCTCAAGACTGGAAATGGCGTACTCGCCTTCTGGTTGTTTTGGATCCAGAGGACAAATAGCGACTAAAAGGTTTTGCTGCTTTTCAGTTAATAGTGATTCATCGGTGACAGTTCCGGGAGTGACAATGCGGACAACCTTTCTTTCAACCGGGCCTTTACTGGTCGCGGGATCGCCAATTTGTTCACAAATGGCAACGGATTCGCCCATATTCACCAATCGCGCTAAATAGTTCTCTACCGCATGGTAGGGAACTCCCGCCATTGGAATTGGTTCGCCATTACTTTGCCCGCGGGCCGTCAGCGAAATATCCAATAGTTGTGCCGAACGCTTGGCGTCCTCAAAAAACAGTTCGTAAAAGTCCCCCATGCGATAGAATAAAAGCATGTCAGCATGTTCTGCTTTTATGCGTAGGTATTGCTGCATCATTGGGGTATGTGATTGGATCTGTTTATCAGAGAATTCAGGCATAGTCGATTATTCTTATCTGGAGCCAGTGTTATGTTAGCAACTACGGCGATTGCGCCGCAAACCTTTGAACTCGCGGAACAAGTCGGTGTTTGTCTACAGCAGAAGCAGCAAACAGTTTGCACCGCAGAATCTTGTACCGGAGGGGGAATAGGATACGCTATTACCGAAGTTGCGGGAAGTTCTGCTTGGTTTAATGGTGGATTAATCACCTATACTAATGCGCTTAAGCAAAAGCTGTTATCGGTCGAGCCGAGTGTACTGGAAAAGTACGGGGCGGTATCCGAAACTTGTGTTCAGCAAATGGCTGGTGGGGCCATAGCAGCATGCGAAGCAGATTGGAGTATCGCGGTTAGTGGTGTTGCCGGGCCGGCAGGTGGTACCGCTGATAAACCAGTGGGTTTAGTGTGGATGGCGATTGCGAACAGTAAAAAATGCTGGGCATGGTCTGATAATTTTGAGGGTGACCGTGCCGAAATTCGCATGAAAACACTAGATGCAGTTTTAAAAAAACTTATAAATTTAATTGAATTACAGTGAGTTAGTTTTGTGTTAGTGAAAAACTCTGAACAAAACTTGATACTGTAAATGTGTACAGTATACTGTTTATAAAACCAGTAATTAATAACGGAGCTTATAATGAGCAATGATCGTCAAAAGGCGTTAGATGCAGCGCTCGGACAAATCGAACGTCAATTTGGTAAAGGTTCTATCATGCGTTTGGGCGATAACCAGACTCTGGATATCGATTCTGTTTCAACCGGTTCGTTAGGGCTGGATATTGCTCTTGGTATCGGCGGTTTACCTTTTGGCCGGGTTGTGGAAATTTATGGTCCTGAGTCTAGTGGTAAAACAACAATGACTCTGGAAGTGATTGCTGAAGCACAAAAAATGGGTAAAACCTGTGCTTTCGTTGACGCTGAGCATGCTCTGGATCCCATCTATGCCGAAGCTCTAGGCGTTAACGTCGATGACTTATTAATATCACAGCCAGATACCGGTGAGCAGGCCTTAGAGATCTGTGACATGCTGGTTCGTTCTGGTGCTGTTGATATTGTGATTGTTGACTCAGTTGCTGCTTTGACGCCAAAAGCAGAAATTGAAGGTGAAATGGGTGATAGCCACGTTGGCTTGCAAGCTCGTCTGATGTCACAAGCATTACGTAAATTGACATCGAACATTAAGAAATCGAACACCATGTGTATTTTCATCAACCAGATTCGGATGAAAATAGGTGTGATGTTTGGTAACCCAGAAACGACTACTGGTGGTAACGCATTGAAATTCTACTCTTCAGTTCGTCTGGATATTCGTCGTACCGGTGCGTTGAAAGAGGGTGACGAAGTAGTAGGCAACGAAACTCGCGTTAAAGTGGTTAAGAACAAGGTTGCTCCACCATTTAAAGAAGCGCATTTCCAAATTTTATACGGCAAAGGCATTTCTAAAGAAGGTGAGCTAATCGACTTGGGTGTTAAGCATAAAATGGTCGACAAAGCAGGAGCCTGGTATAGCTATAACGGCGATAAAATCGGTCAGGGTAAAGCGAACTCAATGAAGTTTTTGCAGGAAAACCCTAAAATTGCCGATGAGTTAGAAGGTCGTATCCGCGAACTGCTGTTATCGAAGCCAGAAAAAAGAACAAAAGAAGATCGTGAAGCCGAGCGTGCTGCAGCGAAAGAAGAAGCTAAAAACGAAGCAAAAGACAATGAGAAAGATGACATTAGTTTGTCATAAATAAAAGCTTTTTTATCAGAGTGAAAAGCCGAAGCTTATGCTTCGGCTTTTTGGTATAGAAGCGTTATTGAAAAGCGCTTTTGGGCGAACTAACAGAGAAAAGCTCCTGATAAAGCTTAGCAGAGTAGCCGTCAGTCATTCCTGACAGATAGTCGGAAATAACGCGTAATGCATTTTCATCTTTCTGCTTTTGCTGCATATAACGTAAGCGCGTATTTTCCGGCAGTAATCGTTCAGGTTCTACGGCCAGAACTTCGAATAATTCCATGACAATTTGCTGGCCTTTAAACTCCTGAGCCTGCATTTCCGGCTTACGAATTACCCATTTAAAAATGAATTGTTTCAATGAATTAAGCAGAATCTTCTCCGCTTCACCGAGTTGAACTTGATACTGAAGTAACGGACATTCGAAGTCATAGGCCGTTCGTTCTAAAGTTGCTGAAGTCAGTAAGCGATTCACTAAGCCGCCAATGGCTTGTTTTCGACGGTGATGACTGCCCGAAAAGAGATCCTCTGTGAGTTCTTTTGCATTAAAATCGGGCAGCTCTGCTTCCAGTTGCCGAAGGTCAGAAAGCATTTGGTCTTCCCAGTGATGTCGCTGAATGAGTCCTACGACAATAGCGTCTTCAAGATCGTGGACACCGTAAGCGATGTCATCTGCAGCTTCCATAATTGAGGCATCAATGCTTTTGAGCGCACTTTTGCCATGGATATTCTCGGAAGGTTGCTGTAATAACGCCTGAAAGCCTTTTTTATCCGAATCACTTAAGGGTTGAAGAACCCAGCTCAACTGCTCAGAGTCATCATCGTAGAGGGCTTTTGGAGGTAACCACTCACGGGTGCGTAAATGACGAAAATTAGTGACATCGGCCGGGAGCTTCTGTTGGCAGATATTACTGGCTAAGACCGGATATTTTAGTAAGCCTAGTAAGGTTCGCCGGGTTAGGTTCATGCCATGCTGGGGAGTGTAGGCTTCAAGTTGAGTTACAATTCGGAAAGTTTGCCCGTTACCTTCAAACCCTCCGTTATTCCGCATCATGTAATTAAGAGCAATTTCGCCGCCGTGGCCAAACGGGGGATGGCCTATATCGTGAGCCAGACATAATGATTCAAGTAAAGGTTCTGACAGCTCAAGCTTAGAAGCGACGTCTGGAGTCCGGTTACTTAAATGAACAACCAGACTTGCGCCTATTTGACTGGCTTCCAGCGAATGCGTCAATCGAGTTCGCGGGAAGTCGTGCATACCAACGTACATGACTTGTGTTTTAGCCTGCAGGCGCCTGAATGCTGCGCTGTGAAGAATTCGGGCCTTATCGCGTTGAAAATCCGTACGGGTATCGTTAGGGCGCTGCTCTGATGTACCTGACTGGCGTTCTGTCCAAATCATCTAACTGCTCAGTGATGTTGTTGACGAATGAATAATCATAGTACGATAGATGCATTAGTAAGAAAAGCAGGAAAAAGAACATGTCGGAAGTGAAAGTCGCTTTGGCTCTGGGCTCTGGTGCTGCCCGGGGGTGGTCGCATATTGGCGTTATAAAGGCGCTGGAAGAAATGGGCGTCCGAATTAATATGGTGGCGGGAACGTCAATAGGCTCCTTAGTCGGAGCGGGTTATGCTTCAGGTCGGTTAGCTGAAATAGAACAATGGGTTCAGGGTATGAACCGTTGGGAAGTTTTTAATTTGCTGGATTTCGGTTTTAACCATGGTGGTATTATTGGTGGCGACAAGGTATTTAACCGTGCGCGAGAAGAGTTCGGTCAGCGAAATATAGAAGACTTGCCAATTACCTACGGTGCAGTGGCTACGGATTTATACAGCGGCCGGGAAATTTGGTTGCGTGAGGGAGATCTTTACGACGCGTCACGCGCTTCTTGTGCGATGCCGGGGGTTTTATCCCCTAAATCTTTTGATGGAAGATGGCTAATTGATGGTGGTCTGGTTAACCCGGTACCTGTGTCTTTGTGCAGAGCTTTAGGCGCTGACTTTGTTATCGCTGTGCATCTTAACTCGCAGTTGAACTCTAAAGCACTACAGCGTCGCGGGCGCAGTATTCCACCTCAAACAGAAGCCGAGCAGCTTGAAAAAGAAAAAGCCGATATGGAAGTTCAGGATAACGAAAATGGCTTTTTCGATAATATGTGGTCCGGCAGTAAAGAATACCTGGATAGCTTTAAAGAACGCTTTAGAAACAATGGCGATAAAGCACCCGGTATGTTCAGCGTTATGGCGAGCTCTATTGATATTATGCAGGAGCGTATAACCAAAGCTCGTATGGCGGGCGATCCGCCGGACATACTTGTCCAGCCAAAACTCGGTCATATAGGTATTATGGAGTTTTACCGTGGTCAGGAAGCCATTGACCTTGGTTATGACACAACAACAAGAATGCGTGATTTGATCATGGAAGAAATTGAGCTGTATCGTGAGCGAAGAGGTTAGTTAGGGACAGTAAATAAAGTCGTTTCGCTGCCTGGTAGGCAGCGAAACGAATTTTTCTATTAGTAACCTGCGGCATGGCCGTCTTTACGGCTTTCAGAAGCACCAATGTAGACATCTTGCTCATGGTCTTTCCAAATAGCCTGATAACCGCCGTATGGACCAACAGCCTCCTGTAGGGTGTGTCCCATTTTAATTAGCTCGCGACGTGTCTGTTTCGAGAAGCCATTTTCCAGACTAACCACACCTCCGTCATTCATATCAGAGCCTGTTGGCTGACTTGAACCTGTGTGCAATATGCGAGGCGCATCGCCGGCTTCTTGCAAGTTCATACCAAAATCAATCATATTGATAAGAATTTGCGCATGCATTTGAGGCTGTGTTGCACCACCCATGACACCGTAGCTCATTACTGGTTTGCCATCTTTAGTAACAAAAGCAGGGATAATGGTATGGAAAGGGCGCTTTCCTGGCTCAAATACGTTGCGATGGTTTGGATCCAAAGCAAAGAGCTCTCCGCGGTTCTGCAGAACAAAACCTAAGCCTTTAGGGGTGACACCAGAGCCCATACCACGGTAATTACTCTGGATAAGAGAAACCATATTGCCGTCTTTATCGGCTGTGGTGAGATAAATGGTATCGCCCTCAGTTGGCGGGTTGCCCGGCTCATAAGAACGTCCGGCACGTTCAGTGTTAATCAGTTTAGCGCGTTCCTTGCCGTATTCTTTATCAATAAGACCTTCAACCGGTACGTCATTAAAGTCGGGGTCGGAATAGTATTTAGCACGGTCTTCAAAAGCGAGCTTCTTGGCTTCAACGAAATGATGGATGTACTCGGGGCTGTCATGACCCATTGCTTTGATATCAAACTGTTCAAGCATGTTTAAGATTTGAAGTGCGGCAATTCCCTGGGTGTTAGGCGGTAATTCCCATAAATCGTATCCGCGATAATTAGTCGAGACAGGATCGACCCAAGTTGATGTATGCTGAGCTAAGTCCTCGTAGGAAAGAAAGCCGCCATGTTTTTCCACGAAATCACTAATGGTGTGAGCAATTTTTCCCTTATAAAAACTATCACGGCCTTCGTTGGCGAGCATTTTGTAGGTATTGGCCAGATCCGGATTTTTAAATCGTTCTCCTTTTTCCGGCACATTACCGTCACGCATAAAGACATCTGCGAAGCCCGGTATGTCTTCCAGTACTTCAGCGTTACGCTCCATGTAATAAGCGATGACTTCAGTAACCGGGAAACCGGACTCAGCGTAGTTTATGGCGGGCTGCAGGATATTATCCATACTTAAATTGCCAAATCGACCGTGTAGTTCAAACCAACCATCTACCGCGCCGGGTACAGAAAGTGGCAATACGCCCCGGGCTGGAATCGATTCATACCCGTTTTCTTTAAAGTATTCCAGCGAAAGACTTTGTGGAGAACGGCCAGAAGCATTCAGTCCGTAGAGCTTTTCTGAGTCGGCATCCCATACAATGGCGTATAAGTCGCCACCTATACCGTTACCTGTGGGCTCAACCAGCCCTAAAACCGCATTGGCAGCAACTGCTGCGTCAATAGCGTTGCCGCCTTCCTGCATAATATCTAGCGCAACCTGGGTTGCTAAAGGCTGGCTGGTTGCAGCCATAGCTGTTGGTGCCATAGCTTCAGAGCGGGTCGCAAAGTGATGACCAGTAATTCGATCACTGGCATTGCTGGGTAGAGTTGCCGCCGCGCATGAAAAAGCAATTGCGGCCGATGCAATAATGTTGAGTTTAGCCATAGTGTTTACCTTTTTTGTTTTCTATCACTATAGGCTGGACTCTTAAAACAAAAAAGACCAGCCGCGACGGGCTGGTCTTTTTATCAGTTACATAGCGAAAGCTATTTTAGCCTTTCTTGTCACCATGGTAGTAGTCGTCGATGACGCTTTCCATTTCCACAAACTTATCCTGAAGTTCTTGCTCTGGTTCAGCGGTAATTTTACTGAAGACAATGACTGCTAGAGTAGACAGAATAAAACCGGGCACAATTTCATAGACATAAGCTGAAAGGTGCTCGCCGCCAAACGTAGGGCCATAAATCCAGAACAGCACAGTGATGGCACCGGCTAACATGCCTGCTAATGCGCCATTACGGTTCATGCGTTTCCAGAACAGGCTCAGAATAACCACGGGGCCGAATGCGGCACCGAAGCCAGCCCATGCGTTACTGACCAAGCTCAGAATGGTATTTTCTGGGTTCCATGCCAACCAAATAGCGACTAAAGAAACCGCTAAAACAGACATGCGTCCAACAAAGACAAGTTCTTTATCACTGGCGTCTTTACGCAGGAATGCTTTGTAAAAGTCTTCTGTTAAAGAGCTTGAGCTAACCAACAATTGCGATGAGATGGTACTCATAATTGCGGCCAGAATAGCTGCCAGCAGGAAGCCACCAATGAGAGGGTGGAACAACACTTGGGAGAACTCGATGAATATTGTTTCTGCATCAGCTATGCCCATTGGTTGAGTCGCGACATAAGCAATACCGACAAAGCCGGTTGCCATAGCACCGATGATAGAAACCACCATCCATGAAACACCAATACGGCGTGCAGCTTTAACGTCACTCACTGAACGAATCGCCATAAAGCGCACGATAATGTGCGGTTGACCAAAGTAGCCAAGACCCCATGCTAATAGAGAAATAAGGCCGAGGAAACCAAGCATTTCGCCAGTATCCCCATTTTTAAAGAAGTCAAGGAAATCGGGATTAATGTCTCCAACCTGACCTACAACACTGCTGTAGCCGCCGAGTTCGGCAAAGGCCACTATAGGCACTAAGACCAAAGCGACAAACATGATACAGCCTTGCACAAAGTCAGTCATACTGACCGCAAGGAAGCCCCCGAACAGTGTATAAGCACAAACAACACCGGCTGTTACCCAGAGGCCTGTGGTGTAGTCCAAGCCGAAGGAGCTGTCGAACAGCTTACCTCCCGCAACTAAGCTGGCAGAGGTGTACAGGGTGAAAAATATAATGATAACGACTGAAGAGAAAATACGCAGCCGACGACCTTTATCATTAAAGCGGTTGGCAAAGTAGTCGGGAATGGTAATAGAGTCGTTAGCGACTTCTGTATAGGTTCTGAGGCGTGGTGCAACAATAACGTAGTTAAGATATGCACCGATGACCAGACCCACTGCAATCCACAACTGTGATACGCCAGAGACGTAAATTGCACCGGGTAAGCCCATCAACATCCACCCACTCATGTCGGATGCACCGGCTGACAATGCCGTAACACCAGGTCCTAAACCACGTCCTCCAAGCATATAGCCTGAAACTGAGTCAGTAGATTTTTTGTAGGCATAAAGCCCAATACCTAGCATGGCAATAAAGTACAGCGCTAGTGATATCAGAGTACCTGTTTCCACATTAAACTCCTGTTTTTTTAGTTTTAGTCAGCGATCTTAGCGCTTCTGTCGCTGTTATATTGAATGTTCTGTTTCAAGTGCTCGTGCAGCAACTGTTGAACATAAGGTTGCTGCGTGTCTTCTAGTACTATGTCTGTTTTATCAAACGCGATCATTTTACCACGATATAAAATTAAGATCTTATCAGCAATGTGTTTCACGATTTGCGGCGAATGTGTCACTAAAATGTAAGATATACCCATATCTTTCTGAAGATCGAGCATTAGGTTAATGATTTGAGCTCTAACTGATGGGTCAAGTGCAACCAAGGCTTCATCGGCAACCACAATTTGCGGTTCAAGAATAATAGCCCGGGCAATGCAAACTCTCTGTTTCTGACCACTAGACAGCATATGAGGATAGAACTCCCAATGCTCTCTCAGCATGCCAACACGCTGTAAAGTCACGTTGACCCGTTCCTGACGCTCAGCAGGACTAAGCTCTGTATTGAACAACAAAGGCTCTTCCAACTGTTTACCTATGGTGAGATGCGCGTTAAGTGAGTTTTCGCTGTCCTGAAAAATCATTCGAATATTGTTGCATAACTGAGAGTAGTTATTGCTATGAACCTTTTGACCATTTAGCCAAATTTCTCCGCTGCTGGCGGTAGCAACGCCACCAATAATCTGCGCAAGAGTGGATTTTCCCGATCCCGTTTCGCCCATAACTGCTAGTATTTCGCCAGCTTCAAGCGTAAATGAAAGTGGTTCTATAGCGACCGACTTAGGTGACCAGGGCCAGCCTTTACGCGAACGAAAGGTTTTACCTAAATTGCGCACTTCCAGTAAATGACTCATGGCGTGGTGTCCAATAACGGAAAGTGGCAATGAAAGACACGTTGCCGTTCATGAGTTGCTACAGGCGCTTTTACACAGGTTTTTTGCGCGTATGGACATCTTGGGCCTAAGCGGCAACCAATGGGCATATGGCGCAGCGTCGGAATAGTGCCTGGTAAAGTCGGTAGCCGAGCTTTATGAGGAAGCTGCTGTTGCGTTTGTAACGACATGCGAATCATAGAGTCGGTATAAGGGTGAGCTGGCTCTGACAACAATTCATTTGCCGGACCGGTTTCCATCAGCTGACCACAGTAAAGCATTGTTAACCGTTTAGTTTCCGGCAGAATTGATGCTACGTCCTGTGAAATAACTACGACTGACATTTGCTGACTGACAGCCAGCCGGGCAATCAAACGATGAATCTGCAGTCGTGTCGATGGTTCCATAGCGGTGGTTGGCTCATCAGCAATGAGTAAACGGGGTCGGTGAGCTATAGCGATGGCGATACTTACTTTCTGCGCTATGCCCTGAGACAATTCAAAAGGGTAACTGTCCATAATCGATTCGTGGTCACGAATACCGACCCGGTGCAGTAACCTTTTAACCCGGGTTTTACGGTCCACTCTGCGGCGCATAAAGGTGCCGCGGACATCCCCTTGGGGAATGGCTTCAATAATTTGTTGTTCAACCGTGCTGTTGGGATCCAGATAGGCGTTAGGGTCCTGAAAAATCATTGCCATATCGCGGCCAGTGATGTGTCGGCGTTGCTTAGGCGTCATTGCCAGCAAGTCCTGGCCGTTCCACCAGAGTCTATCAGCGGTAACTTGCCAGTTAGGATTAATAAAACCGACAATCGCTTTAGCCAGCAAGCTTTTACCTGAGCCCGATTCGCCCACTATGCTGTGTATTTCGCCTTCGCTGAGTTGCAGGTTGACTTTATCGAGTACGCGAACAACACCGTGTGGTGTTTGCATTTCAACCGTCAAGTTGCGGATATCGAGTAACTGCATTAGCTGTTAACCCTTTCTTTTAAGGCGCGACGTAAACTGTCTCCAACAATATTAATAGCCATTATTGTAATAAACAGGGTAACGCCCGGTAACACCATTGACCAGGGTGATAAGTAAACTTCGTCCAGGCTCCGCGCCAACATACTGCCCCACTCTGGAGTAGGAGCCTGAATACCCAGACCAAGAAAACTAAGCGCAGCAATATCCATAATAGCAACGGAAAGGGATACAGTTAACTGCATGACCAATGTTGGAGTAACATTGGGTAAGATGACCCGATAAAGCAAATAAGCTTTTGAACAACCATTTAACCTTGAAGCTGTCACGTAGTCTTTGTGCCATTCTTCGTGAACCGCATTACGCGTGACAAAAATAAACTGTGGAATAAGCGACAGTGTTATAGCAAAGGCAACGTTGTTAAAACCGGTGCCAAGAATAGCAATAATGATAAGAGCCATCAAAAACGATGGGATAGATAACAAGGTATCAAACAGTCGCGAAAGGCTTTGATATTTTATGGTGCGATCAATGCCGGCGAGTGCGCCAATACTCATTCCTATTAATGACGACACGGCAACCATGAGTATGGGCAGGCCTAGGCTGTATAATCCGCCTATCAGAAGTCTTGACAGCATATCGCGGCCAAGATCATCCGTACCGAATAAATACTTCATATTACCGCTTTCAACCCAAGACGGTGGTAGTGCGATAGCATCAGAAAACTGAGCTGAAGTGCTAAATGGCGCCAGCAGTGGTGACAAAACAACCACTAGAATCATTGCTAATAGAACATAAAGTGCTGCCATGGATAAAAATCGGGTCCGATAGCTTTTCCAGACCAGTTGCAGCGGGGACGGTGTTTCGTCGTGATGATAGAGGTTAATCTGCGGCATTTTGTTCATGCCTCACTATTGGAAAGCGCCAGCCATGGTAAAGTTCGACCAGCAGGTTAAATAGCAAAATGACGAAAGCGAACATAAGCACAGCAGCCTGAATAATAGGGTAGTCGCGTTCAAATATACTGCGGATAAGCCAGTTACCCATCCCGGGCCAGTTAAAAATGGACTCGACAACAATACTGTTCGTTAACAGTAGACTAAAAAGTAGCGTGGTCTGTTGCAGTACCGATTGCACCGCGTTGGGAATAGCGTGCTTCATTAGCACGCGCCATTCACTTAAACCACGGGCTCTGGCCGCCTTAACAAAAGGTTTCTGCAGCATTTCCTGAGTTGCGTTTCGCATAAGTCTGAGTAGCAACATCATAGGCATAATGGCCAATATGACCACCGGCAAAACAATATGGTTTAAAGCGTCCTGAAGTGCTTCGGCTTTATATTCTGACTGGCTCAGAAATACATCGATTAGAATAGAGCCGGTTTGTGGCTCTACACCATATAAAGGGTTGATTTGGCCCGTAATAGGAAACCAGCCCAGCTTTATAGCAAACAGCAAGATTAAAAGCTGTGCCAACCAGAATACCGGAATAGAGTACCCCATCATTGCCAGGCTTATTACTGCCTTGTCTGACCGCTGTCTGAAACGGGTTGCAGCAAAAACGCCCAAAGGTAAGCCAAAGATGACCGCAACGAGTAAAGACAGAATAACCAGCTCCATTGACGCCATAAAATGCTGAAGACCGTTGGCAAACACTGGTGTAGCATTACTTAGCGATTGGCCCCAATCCCCAGCGAACAGATGGCGTAAGTAGTGCAGGTACTGAACGGCAATGTTCTCGTCTGCGGCGCGTAACTCCATCACTAATGAATAATTGTTTTGGAAGGTACGAACACCTGTCATATTGGTTATCGGGTCACCCGGAAACAGGTAATTAAGACTGAAGCTAAAAACCGTCAGCAAAAAAACGGCAATAATAAAAACACTTAAACGGCCAACAAGGTAGCGAGTCATTGCGATTGCTCCTGTACAGGCTTTTTAGTCGCAAGACGAAAGTTAATACCGCCGTAGGGGGGCAGCTCGACCCCACTAATGCTTTTCTGTTGGGCCTGAAAACGCTTTGAGTGGGCAATTGGCAGTAAAGGCTGTTGTTGATTTAGCAGGTGCTGCGCTGACTGATATAAAGCTTTGCGCTCTTCTGGGTTTGTAGTTGCAATGGCACTGTACAGGAGTTGATCAAAACCGGTATGACACCAGTTAGCCCGGTTGCCGCCGGTCGCTACGGCGGCGCAACTGAGTAGTGGCCGGAAAAAGTTATCAGGATCGGCATTATCGGCATACCAGCCTATAAGTACTGTATCGTGCTCCCCCCGGGAGAGGCGTCGCCGAAAGGTATTCCATTCGTATGAAACAATGCGTGCGGATACCCCTATTTGAGCTAAATCTGATTGCATAAGCTCTGCCATTCTACGGGCATTGGGGTTGTAGACTCGTTGCACCGGCATTGCCCAAATCGTAATGTCCAGGCTGGAATGGCCTGCTTCTTTTAACAGGCGTCTGGCTTTTTCCGGATCGTATTGATACTGAATGCCCCGGTCGTCGTATGCCCAGGATGTAGGGGGCAATATCGACTGCGCTAGTTCAGCGTTGCCGTAATAAATTGTCTGAATAATGGCTTCGCGGTTAATAGCGTGACTTAAAGCCTGACGCACGAGAGGGTCATCAAAGGGTTCTTTTTGCGTGTTAAAAGCCCAAAATGAAACGTTAGGACTGACCTCATTGGTGACCATGAGTTGCTCCCGGTTAAGAGCTTTCAACTCGCTTACCAATGGGTAAGGGATGATGTCACATTCGCCGGTAACCAATTTGAGCATGCGTTTATTGGCGTTGGGGGTAATAGAGTAAACCAGGTGTTTAATACCAGGTCCTTCACGCCAGTAGTCAGGGTGGCGTGAGTACCGAATTAAGACATCTTTTCGGTAACTTTCAAAACGATAAGGGCCAGTTCCTATCGGTAAGTTGTCGATTTGCTCTGGTCGTTCTGCGACTAAAAGTTTTTGTGCGTACTCGGCGGATAAAATTATAGCGAAGTCGGTTGCCAAATTTGCCAGAAATGAGCTGTCGGCATTGTTAAGTACAATATCGACCGTCATTTCATCAATCTTCACGACTTTATTAATGAGTTGATCAAGACCGGTTGCACTGAAAAACGGATAGCTTCCGCCCACATGATGATAAAGGCTGGTTTCATCGAGCCAGCGGTTAAAGCTAAACTGAACGTCTTCAGCGGTTAACTCTCTGGTCGGTTCAAAATAGTCGGTTTTATGAAACTGAACACCCTCGCGTAAATAAAATCGGTAGCGTGTTCCATTGTCTAAAGTTTCCCAGCGCTTAGCTAATGCCGGTACAAACTTTTGCTGTTTGGCATCGTAGTCTATTAGGCGGTCGTATAACTGGGCTGCTGTAGCATCTACTGTGGTGCCGGAAGTGATGAGCTGCGGATTAAAGGTATCCGGGTTTCCTTCTGAACAGTAAATAATGCCGTCCGCCAGAGGCGCTGGCTCTGGATCGTCCGACTGGCAACCAGATACCAGTGCGGCTGCAATAACAGCGACGTTGGCGTACGCTTTAATCATTAGCTGCAGAAGCCCCTTCCAATAACTGGTACTTTTTTAAGTAGCCACGTAATTGATGATATGTCAGTCCGAGAAAATTTGCTGTTTTCTTTTGGTTAAACTGACATAAACGTAAGGCTTGTGACAAGACTTCAATTTCATACTCTTGAGACTTCTGCTTAAAGTCGACGGGTTGTTCCGGGTTCAACTTCGGCAAGTCGTTCGAGTCGTTGTTGTCCTGAGGCGGTATTTCACTAGCGACCGGCTCCTGTGCCGCGGCTTTGGCTACGGAAGTTTTAGGGCGGAACGGACTATTAAATGGATCAATAATAATATCGTGAATGGGGACATGCCCATTACCCAGTCGGTATAAACTGCGCTCGACGGTATTCTTTAATTCCCGTACGTTACCTGGCCAGTGATACTCCATTAATGTTTTTCGGGCTTTTTCTGAAAAACCGCTAAAGAGTTCAAGCTCCATTTCTCTGGCCATAGAAATCGCAAAATGCTCTGCAAGTAACATAATGTCATCGCGTCGTTCACGTAACGGCGGCAGGGTAATAACATCAAAAGCAAGGCGATCGAGCAAATCTGAGCGAAACTTGCCGCTGGCAGCAAGTGAAGGAAGGTCTTCATTCGTAGCCGCTATCAGGCGCGTATCGACTTTAACCGGGTGGCGTCCGCCAACCCGCTCGAACTCGCCGTACTCAATAACGCGCAGGAGCTTCTCCTGCACTCGTAATGAAGTATTTGCCAGCTCGTCAAGAAACAGCGAGCCGCCGTCGGCGCGTTCAAAGCGGCCTTCGTGTTTTTTAGCTGCACCTGTGAAGGCGCCGGCTTCGTGCCCGAACAGTTCACTGTCTAATAGGTTTTCATTAAGCGCAGCACAGTTAAGTGTAATGTATTGTTGTTGCCAACGTCTGGAAAGGTAATGACAGCGCGAGGCGATAAGCTCTTTACCGGTGCCGCGTTCTCCAATAATAAGGACCGGTTTATCGAGAGGCGCAATTTGCGAAACTTGTTCCAGTACGTCGGAAAAACTATTGGACTGGCCAATGAGGTTGTCGGGTTTTCGCTCAGGGCGCATGTCGAATGCCTTATATTATAGTTATTTTTGCTAATTATTAGTTTATTTTACGAACTCGCGCAAGTGCAAAATGATCGTAAAATCAAAAAAACTTTTATAAAACAGCTTGTTAAAAAATAAATAAAAGTTGGCTTGATACTTGAATAATAAACTACCGAATCGTTTATTAAACCAGTATGAGGTAATTATTATGGGTATTTTTTCACGTTTTAGCGATATCGTGAACTCCAATATCAATTCTTTATTGGATAAAGCTGAAGATCCGCAGAAAATGGTGCGCCTGATCATTCAGGAAATGGAAGATACTTTAGTTGAAGTACGCTCAACATCTGCACGTTTGTTGGCTGAAAAGAAAGACATTCAGCGTCAGCAGCAGCGCATGGAAAACGAAGTTCAGGAATGGGAAAACAAAGCTGAACTGGCGTTAACCAAAGAGCGTGAAGATTTAGCACGCCAGGCTTTAGTTGAAAAGCAAAAGGCACAGCAAGGCGTTGATGCGCTGCAGCAGGAAATGGATCGTGTTAACGAAAGCCTGGATAAGCTGAACGACGAAATTGGTCAGCTTCAGGAAAAACTGGCCGATGCTAAGTCTCGTCAAAAAACAATTTTAATGCGTCAGAAAACCGCGAGCAGCCGTTTACAGGTTAAACAGCAGGTTGATAGTGGCAAAGTTGACGATGCAATGCAGCGTTTTGACCGGTACGAAGCGAAGATTGATGATTTAGAAGCTCAGGTCGAGTCCTATGATATGGGTAAGCGGACATTGCGTGATGAGTTTGCGGAGCTGGAAAACGAGAGTAAAGTGAATGACGAATTGGAAGCTTTACGCGCTCGTATGAGCTCAAAAACAAAACAAGACTCTTAAAGCAGGCTGAACAAAATGGATATGGAAGCAATTTTAGGGATGTTGATGGCGCCGATCATTCTGTTTGTTGTGGTGGTCGCGCCCATCTGGATCATCCTTCATTACCGCAGTAAGCGACAAATGAACCAGGGACTGAATGAAGACGAGCGGGAATCCCTGGCGTTATTGGCCGATCAGGCGAAACGCATTCGGGAGCGTGTACAGACGCTGGAACGCATTTTGGATGCTGACGCCCCAGGCTGGAGGAACAGAGAATGAACATCGAGACGAAACGGCAGTTATACCGTGACCCAGAACGCGGCAAAATTTCCGGTGTTTGTGCCGGGCTTGCGGAATACTTGAATCTGGAGCCTTGGTTGGTGCGTGTGGTATTTGTTACTGGCTTAATTTTCTTTGGTGGCTTTTTCTTTGTGCTTTATATAGCGGGGCGGTTTATTCTGGATAAAAAGCCAGCAAATGGTATACGTCACAATGTCGACGTTAAGACAAAGGTATGGCAGGGCGGAGAGCCGCCAAGGGACGCCTTTCGTGACATTAAGCGCGAGTTTGATGAGCTGGAAGAGCAGTTGCAATCAATGGAAAAGTACGTAACCTCAAATCATTATAATCTTCAACGAGAATTTAATCGTCTGTGAGCCGTTTCCAGAAGTTTAAACACCAAACCCGCGACGTTATTCATCGCGGGTTTGATCGTCATATCCGTCTTGCCGTAACGGGTTTAAGTGGCGCTGGTAAAACTGCGTTAATTACCGGTATTCTGGAGCAATTGCTCTACGCAAATGAAACTCAGCAGCTGCCTTATCTTAAGGTAAAACAGCAACAGCGGCTTAATGGCTGTCGGTTACACACCAGCAGCAACTGGCAGGTTTCCCGTTTCGATTATGAAGGGGCTATTGATTGTTTAACGGGAGACACCCCGAAGTGGCCTCAGTCAACCCGCGACGTTAGCGAAATAAGGGTTGAAGTAAAATACCAGCCGCGAAGTGGTCTGGCAGGGCGGGTTTTGGATACGCGCCGGTTAACCTTAGACTTAATTGACTACCCGGGTGAATGGTTACTCGATTTACCCTTATTGCAATTGAGCTATGATGAGTGGAGCCAGCAACAGCAGCGGTTGCTGAATGCGGAACTGCGCCATAAATTGGCTAGCGAGTGGCTGGAAAAAGTTAACTCAATGACAAAGGCGGCATCAGAAGACAACGCTGAACAGCAGTTACGCGAGCTAGCCGCTGAGTATCGCGCATTCTTGCGTCAGTGCAGAAGTCGAAAATTATTACTGTTGCAACCAGGTCGGATGGTGTTACCCGGTGAGCTTGAAGGAGCTCCGGCTCTGGAGTTTTTCCCCTGGCCGTTGTCCTGTCGAATACCTGATGTCTGGGCAAAGCGACTGCAGGGAAAATACCGCTATTATCAGCAACACGTTATTACCCCGTTTTATCAAAAGTACTTTAAGTATTTTAACCGACAGGTTGTATTGGTTGATGTACTGCAGGCGCTACAAAATGGTGAGCATCATTTTGCCGAACTGCAACTGGCTATCAATGAGCTGATGAAGAGCTTCTCGTACGGCAATAACAGCTTGCTGAAACGGTTGTTTTCGCCTGTGATTGATAAAGTGGCTCTTGTTGCCACCAAAGCCGACAGCATAGCTCCGCAAGATCATCAAAAACTGACTAATCTATTACGATTGATGACACAGAAGCAGCGCCAGGAACTTCAGTTCGACCAAATTCCACATCAAGTATTTAGTGTTGCTGGTATTGCGACCAGCCAAATTAAAAAACTGAGTGACGGGACTACTGTGCTTGATGGTATTAATGAACACAGAGAGTTTGTACGGGTTGGAGCTCCGGAGGTGCCGGACGCTATACCAACTGGTACAGACTGGAGCCGAGGTTATGTTTATCCGCAATTTTATCCCGGCTTCACCGCGCAAGACTCACCATTGCCACATATTCGTCTCGATCAGCTACTTGAATACGTTTTAGGAGATAAACTGAAGTGAGTGACTCGCGCAAGCTAACTTATTATTCGGTGGAAGAACCGGCAGTTGAAGTCTCAGAAATTAGTAACGTACCAGAGGCATTAAAGCCAGAGCCGACAGCAGGCACAGTTGAGCGCAAATCCGGGCGTTGGGGTAAATGGCTGGCGTTGGGTGTCGTTTTTGCGTTGTCGGCCGCATTAATTGAAGCGGTATTGATGGTCCTGGAAAGGCTGCAACAAAATATTTTCCTAGGCAGCTTATGGGCTATTGGTTTTGGCGTTATTGCCTTGGCATTTTTGAGCTTTATTGTGCGGGAAGTTTGGTTGTTACAGCGCCTGAAGCGACGTTGGAAAAAGCAATCTGTTCAGCCCGAACCTGAGCAACAGTTGCAATTGTTGCAACACCCCGATTTAGAGCACCGTTGGGAGCAAATCAAGCAGCCATATTGGTCCGCAGATGAAGAGCGAGAGCGGTTTGAAGTCGATATTCTGAGCAGGGTTGACCAACAGGCGACCCGGGTTATCAGCCGCTGGTCAGCTGAAGCTGCTGCTATGGTGGCTGTTAGCCCCTTTGCTTTACTCGATATGTTGATTGTCATGTGGCGTAACCAGCGAATGATATCGCGTATAGCTGAGCTTTACGGCGTAAAACTGGGTTACTGGGCCCGTATTCGTCTATGGCGTCAGGTATTTGCAAATATAGCGTACGCCGGGCTTAGCGAAGTTGCCGTTGACCTGGGTGCGCAGTGGGTGAGTGCGGAGTTATTAACCCGTTTGTCTACCCGAGCAGGACAAGGGCTTGGTGCAGGTTTGCTTACTGCTCGCCTGGGCTATCAGGTCATTGAACTCTGTCGGCCGATGCCTTTTGTGCAAGTGAAAAAACCAGGCTACCTTAAATTACAAAAAGACTTACTGAGCCAGTTAAAGAGCGTTTTACCTTTTGTCTATAAGTCTCGCCAGGCAAAGGCTAAAGCGGCCGCAGAGCAGGAAGTGGAAAATTAGCGTTACAGTTTTTTCAAGCTTTGACGCAGCGCAAAGATTGCCAATTAAGGCAGGCTCGTTGCACTCTGTTGCTCGTTAACAATATTCTGACAAATGAGCAAAATAACGCATGTCTTCTGATGTAAAAACACATAATAATTGGCAGCCAGCGACTCAGGTTATTCACGCTGGTGCAGCGCACGATGACCCTCATGGGGCGTTAACGTCACCGCTTTACCAAACGTCCACGTTTAAGTTCTCTTCTGCCGAGCAGGGCACTCGTCGTTTTGCAGGCGAAGAAGAAGGTTATATTTATAGCCGTTTAGGGAATCCTACAACAGCAGAGCTTGAACGCCGGATGGCAACACTTGAAGGTTATGAGGCAGCAGCAGCTGCCGCAACTGGCATGGGAGCTATTGCCGCTGCCACTATGGCTTTTGTGCGTAGCGGTGACCATATTGTGGTGTCAGATGCCATTTATGGCTGCAGTTTTGCGTTGTTCAGCGAGCTGTTTGAACGCTTCGGGGTCGAAGCAGATTTTATCGATTTGAACGACGAGGGACTGCTAAAAGAAACTTTGCGTGAAAATACCCGCTTAGTCTTCCTGGAAACTCCGGCTAACCCTCATCTGAAAGTGGTTGATATCGAAAAAGTTCATGCGGTAATTGCTGACTTAGACATTCGGCTGGTGGTTGATAATACGTTTATGACGCCGCTGATGCAGCAGCCAAAACGACATGGTGCAGATATTGTTGTGCATAGTGCCACCAAATTTCTTAATGGGCACGGCGATGTTGTTGCCGGCATTATTTGTGGCAGTGACGATGACATTAGCACTATTAAAAGTACGACGTTAAAAGACATGGGGGCAACTATCAGCCCGCATGATGCCTGGCTCATACTTCGGGGCCTGAAAACTCTGGATGTGCGTATGCAGCGTCACTGTGAAAACGCTGACGCGGTTTACCAGTTTCTGGCAGCACGCAACGATATTAAAAAGATTTACTACCCGGGAGCGCCGGATCACGAAGCACAACCCTTAATGGGTAAGCAAATGAGCAGTCACGGCGCAGTTATTGCGTTTGAACTGGAAGGTGATGAAACAAAAGCGCGTTATTTTCTGGATCAACTGCAGATGATTACTCTGGCAGTCAGTCTGGGGGATGCCGAAACTTTGATTCAGCACCCGGCGTCCATGACTCATTCGCCTTACACGCCAGAAGCACGGGCTAAAGCGGGTATTTCAGATACATTGATTCGAATTGCCGTTGGCTTAGAGGCGGCGGACGATATTATCGCAGATCTTGAACAAGCGTTGGAAGCGTGCCGCGTGCAGTGGATGCAATCCGCGTAATCTGAACTAATAATAACAATAACGATCTAACACTAATGAGGAAGCAACAAGGCTGAATTATGGGTAAACAAAGTCAATACGTATCAAAGCAACCGGATGAAAACGGTATTATTCATTGGAGCGACGAAGAAAATCAGGTCTGGAAAGATTTGGTAGAGCGACAGTTGGAATGCATACCAGGTAAAGCTTGCGATGAGTATATGAAGGGACTGGAATTACTCGACTTGCCACAAGATCGCTTGCCACAAATGCATGAAATTAACGATGTATTGGAACGGGAAACCGGATGGCAGGTTGCAGCGGTTCCTGCATTAATTCCATTTGATGAATTTTTCCGCTTGCTGGCAAACAAGCAATTTCCGGTCGCTACTTTTATTCGTACGCGGGAAGAGTTTGATTACTTGCAAGAACCGGATATTTTTCACGAAATATTTGGACATTGCCCGCTATTAACCAACCCGGCATTTGCGCATTTTACGCACCAATACGGTAAGTTAGGTTATGCGGCTACGCCAAAAGAACGGGTTTATCTGGCTCGTTTATATTGGTTTACCGTAGAGTTCGGACTATTAAAAACCGAAGAGGGCATTCGAATTTATGGCGGTGGTATTCTATCGTCACCAGCGGAAACTGAATACGCCGTTAACAGTGATACACCAGAGCGCAAGCCGCTTAAAGCGCTGGATGCGCTGCGTACACCTTACCGAATTGATATCATTCAACCTATCTACTACACCATAGAGAGTGTGGACGAGCTATTTAAGATATCCGATATGGATATTATGGCGCTGGTTCATGAGGCTATGGAACTTGGGTTGTTTGAACCGAAATTTCCACCAAAAGATGCAGCTTAAGGCAAAGGAGTAATAAAGAATGTCAAACTTGGAAAATGCACGTTGTGAAGCGTGTCATGCAGACGCGCCACAAGTTAGTGATGAAGAACTAAAAGAGTTGATGCGTGAGATACCAGACTGGACTCCGGTAACAAAAGACAACGTTATGATGCTGCAGCGCGAATTTAAGTTTAAAAACTTTAAGCAGGCGCTGGCTTTTACTAACCGAGTTGGTGACATCGCTGAGGAAGAAAAACATCACCCTGAGCTAATCACTGAATGGGGCAAAGTAACGGTTACTTGGTGGACTCATGCCATCAACGGTTTGCATAAAAATGACTTTATTATGGCAGCCAAAACTGACAGCGTACTTGATGCATAACTCGCTTTTGTCGATGAATGCCATAAAACCCCGGTCTGTTGGCCGGGGTTTTTGTTTTTTAAGCGTGAACAATAGTGTATTATTTGCTTTACATTTAGTTCAATGCAGTAGGGTTTATGCGACTTGAGATAACGTGTGATGACCGTCTGGGTATTTGCCAGGACGTTCTGCAAATCTTGCGAGACCACGAAATTGATTTACGTGGTATTGAGGTCGATCCTAAAGGAAAAATCTTCCTGAACTTTCCTGAATTAGCCTTCGATGATTTTCGGCATTTAATGCCTCAGATTCGTCGCATTCCTAATGTCATTGATGTGAAAACCATTCCTTATATGCCGTTTGAACGCGAGCATTACGAGTTTAGTTTGTTGTTGAGTACTTTACCTGACCCGGTGTTGTCCATTGATAGTAAAGGCTGCATTGACATTATTAATGACGCCGGCCAGCGGTTACTGGCTGGACACGAAGAGAGCCTCAAGGGCGAGCCGCTAATGCAGTATGTACACGGTATCTCTTTGCAGCGATGGTTGGATAAAAAGCCTCAGGATCCAATTTATGAAGCGGTTACTATCGGTAATTCGGAATATTATGCTCAGCTTTTACCTATTTGGGTAAATGACGAGGAAGGCAGCACCGCGTTTGCGGGTGCGGTAATGACCTGCAAATCAGAGCCCGTAACGGCGAACTGGCAGAGTCAGAGCAATGAGAAAGCCTTTGAACGCTTACTGACAGACAACAGCACAATGAAGCGGGTGATTAAGGACGCTCAGCGTATGGCAGAGCTGGATGCACCACTTTTGATTGAAGGTGAGACGGGCGTTGGCAAAGAGCTGCTGGCAAAAGCTTGTCATCTGGCCAGCCCGCGTAAAGACAAGCCATTTCTTGCGATAAATTGTGCAGCGTTACCGGATAACGTTGCAGAGAGCGAGCTTTTTGGTCATGGCGAAGGCAGCCTGAGTGCTCAAAGTACTCGCAAAACTGGCGTTTTAGAGCAGTCTGCTGGCGGCACCGTATTACTGGATTCGGTCAGTGAGATGTCTATTGGCCTGCAAGCTAAGCTACTGCGTTTTTTAGAAGATGGTGTTTTTAGACGCATAGGCGAAGAGCAGGAAGTGAGTGTCGAAGTACGGGTCATTTGCACCGCTCAGGGAAACCTCTATGAGTTGGTTGAAAACGGTGAATTCCGTGAAGACTTGTATTATCGGCTAAATGTACTGGCGCTTAACGTTCCACCATTGCGCGAGCGTAAAAGTGATATTTTGTTGCTGGCGGAACACTTCGTTACCCAGGCCTGCAAGAAGCTCGGACGAAGCCAGGTGAACTTAAGCAGAGCAGCAAAAGAGCGACTCAAGCGTTATCAGTGGCCGGGTAATGTTCGCCAACTGGAAAATACCATGTTTCGTTCTGTTTCAATGATAGAAGGCTACACGCTGGACCCAGCCGATATCCGTTTGCCCGAATTGAATCAGGAAGACGACCAGTTAGCATTGGATATTGATGATATGAGCCTGGATGATGCGGTACGCCGTTTTGAAAGTCATGTATTACGGCGCTTATATCCTAGTTTCCCAAGTACCCGACAATTGGCGAAACGCCTTGGACTCTCACATACCGCCGTTGCGAATAAACTGCGCGATTATGGCATTGGAAAGCAACGCAGCGGACGAGCCCGTAAAGCAGAACGGACAAAAAACTAGCTTTGTAAATTTATCTTTACGACTTAGCAAGGCTGCACCTTGATCCAGAGCAAGTATGCAGCCTGTACATTAAAGTTTACGTTCTGGTTATTAGTTCCCCGCTCAGTTATCTTTTCTTCTTATTCGCCTTTTCCCTGCATATACCGCTACAGTCATGGTGTTAACAACCGAATAATAAGAGGAAGTAACCATGACAGATAAGATGATTAATCCGTTAAATACAGACGGTTTTGAATTCGTTGAGTATACCGCTCCGGATCAAAAAGGCATTGATGCTTTAAAAGACTTGTTCGACAAACTGGGTTTCACTGAAGTTGCTAAGCACAAAAGCAAGCAGGCCTGGTTGTACAAACAGAACGACATTAATTTCATCATTAACGCTGAGCCGGGCGGGCAGGCTGAAGAGTTTGCTAAAGACCACGGCCCGAGTGTCTGCGGTATGGCATGGCGTGTTAAAGACGCTGAGCATGCGTTAAAGCACTCACTTGATAACGGCGCCAAAGCTTTTCCTGCTGATAAAGGTGTTGTTGAAGGTGTACCTGCCGTTTTTGGTATTGGTGAAAGTGCGTTGTATTTTGTCGACAACTACGAAAACCATGAAATTTATAACCAGCATTTCGATTTCTATGAAAACTGGGAAGCGAAAATGAGCGGCCATGCGGCAGGTCTGTTTGAAATAGACCATCTGACGCACAATGTATTCCGTGGAAACATGGATACCTGGGCTGGTTTCTATGAGCGCATTGGTAACTTCCGTGAAATTCGCTACTTCGACATTGAAGGTAAGCTGACAGGCTTGTTAAGCCGCGCTATGACAGCGCCTTGCGGAAAGATCCGTATTCCAATTAATGAATCTCACGATGATAAATCGCAGATTGAAGAATACTTAAAAGAGTACAAAGGCGAAGGCATTCAGCATATCGCTTTAACCAGTGACAATATCTATAAAACCGTAAAAGATCTGCGTTCCATTGGTATGGACTTTATGGACACACCTGAAACCTACTATGAGAAAGTCAATGAGCGCGTTGAAGGGCATCAGGAAGATTTAGATGCGTTACGCGAGCAGCGCATTCTAATTGACGGTGCGCCAATGAAAGACGGCATTTTGCTTCAGATCTTTACCCAGACGGTAATTGGCCCGGTATTCTTTGAAATCATTCAGCGTAAAGGCAATGAAGGTTTCGGCGAAGGTAACTTCAAAGCGCTATTCGAAAGTATTGAAGAAGACCAGATCCGCCGGGGAGTGTTAAGCGATGCGTAAATGGATTAGCTTTCCGAAACAGGTGGGCAAGTCGTCTAGACAAGCTCACGCTGATTTTCCGGAGCAAGCCATTTATGAACGTGAAGCTGGTCGTAGTGGCTTTTTTGGGCCGGCCACGCATTTTCACCATCAGCATGCTCCGACCGGTTGGTCGGAGTGGCGTGGCCCCTTGCGTCCACGGGCTTTTGACTTTAATAAGTTAGAAGCCATAGCTCCGGAAAACCCCTGGTTAACGCCTGACTTACTGCACAATAATAATTGCCGTTTTCGCTTGTGGCATTGCCACAGCAAAATGGACTATTTAGTGCGTAATGCAGACGGCGATGACTTGCTCTTCGTTCATGAAGGTAGTGGTCATTTGCATTGTGATTACGGTCACATTCATTTGGTGAAAGGGGACTACTTCTTAATTCCTCGTTCCACTAACTGGCGTCTTGAGCCTGATGAAACAATGCAGTTGCTGATGATTGAGGCAACTAACGGTTCTTACAGTCTGCCGGAAAAAGGCCTGGTTGGTAATCATGCTATTTTTGACCCTGCGGTTCTGGATACTCCGGATATTGATGAGGCTTTTCAAGCGCAATACAGTGAAGAACAATGGCAGGTGTATGTAAAGCGTCATCAGCAAGTGTCGGTTATCACCTTCCCTTATAATCCGCTGGATGCGATAGGGTGGCACGGTGACTTAGCACCGGTTCGTCTGAATTGGCGTGATATCAGACCGTTAATGAGTCACCGCTATCATCTGCCGCCTTCAGCACATACAACCTTTGTCGCCGACCGTTTTGTGGTCTGTACCTTTGTTCCGCGTCCTATTGAATCAGACCCGGGCGCATTGAAGGTGCCTTTCTACCACAATAACGACGATTATGACGAAGTGCTGTTCTATCACGAAGGTGACTTTTTCAGCCGTGATAATATCGATCGCGGTATGGTAACCTTCCATCCGGCAGGCTTTACTCATGGCCCACACCCGAAGGCGTTTAAAGCCGGGCGTGAGCACAAAAAGAAATTCACTGACGAAGTTGCGGTTATGCTCGACACCCGCGATGCCTTACAAGCAAGTGATGAGGCTATGGTGGTTGAAAACCCAGACTACGTCTACAGTTGGCAGGAGAAATAACAACTTATGAAACTCGCCACATACAGAAATGGTACACGTGACGGCCAGTTAATGGTGGTCAGCAAAAATTTAAGTTCAGCAGTAGCGGTTCCGGCCATTGCGTCTTGCATGCAAGAGTTGCTGGACGACTGGGACGGTATTGCACCGAAGCTTGAGAAAGTTTATCAGCAGTTGAACGACAGTGACGTTGATGGCAGCGTCCAGTTTGATGAAGCTTTATGCGAGTCGCCTTTACCTCGTGCTTATCAGTGGGCCGACGGTAGTGCCTATGTAAACCACGTTGAATTGGTTCGCCGTGCACGTGGTGCTGAAATGCCACCAAGTTTCTGGGAAGACCCGTTGATGTACCAGGGCGGCTCTGATGACTTTTTAGCTCCGTACGACGACATTGAAATGGGCAGTACCGAATGGGGCATTGACTTTGAAGGCGAAGTTGCCGTTATTACTGATGATGTTCCTATGGGCGTTGATGCCAAAGCTGCAGGTGAACACATTAAACTGCTGATGTTGGTTAATGACGTATCACTGCGAGGACTTATTCCGGGTGAACTGGGCAAAGGCTTTGGTTTTTTCCAGAGTAAACCATCGTCAGCTTTCTCACCAGTAGCGGTAACACCCGATGAACTGGGTGATGCCTGGAAAGCCAATAAGGTCCACTTACCGTTATTGTCAGAGTACAACGGTAAAGCCTTTGGTAAACCTAACGCCGGCGAAGATATGACCTTTGATTTTGGTCAGTTGGTGGCTCATGCAGCGAAAACGCGTCACTTAGGTGCTGGTGCCATTATTGGCTCGGGTACAGTGTCTAATAAACAGGGAACTGACCACGGAACCTCAATTGACGAAGGTGGCGTTGGCTACAGCTGTATTGCCGAAGTGCGTATGATTGAAACTATTCGTGACGGCAAGCCGGCTACTCAGTTTATGCAATTTGGCGACACCATTAAAATTGAAATGAAAGATGATGGTGGTCAGTCAATATTCGGCACCATTAATCAGAAAGTTGTTCAATACGAAGGTCCTCAAAAGTGATGAAACTCTACGGCTACTGGCGCTCAAGCGCCAGTTACCGTGTTCGTACTGCTTTAAACCTGAAGGGCTTATCCTACGAGTATGAACCGGTACATTTAGTAAAAGATGGCGGACAACAGCACAGTGAGGCTTATCGAAAGCTTAATCCTGCGCGGTTGGTTCCTACCTTTATCGATGGCGATGTTAAGTTAAACCAGTCCTTAGCCATTATTGAGTACCTGGAAGAGTGTTACCCACAAAACCCATTATTGCCATCGGCTCCCGCTGATAAAGCAAGAGTCAGAGCCTTGGCTTATGATTTAGCCTGCGAGTTACAACCTGTTACCAATTTACGGGTGTTACAGTATTTAACCGGTGAGTTGAATTGCAGTGATAAACAACGCTCAGACTGGATAGCAAACTGGGTAGAAAAAAGTTTTACCGCATTTGAACAGCGGCTGACCGAGTATGCAGGTGATTATTGCTATGGTAATTCGGTAACATTAGCTGATATCTGTTTGATACCTCAGGTATACAATGCACAACGCTTTAATTTGGATTTGTCTTCTTATCCAACCTTGATGGCAGTGCATGAACGTTTGCAAGCGCTTGACGCGGTGCAACAGGCTCGGCCTGAAAATCAAGCGGATGCACAATAATCCAGCGGATCCTAAAAAGGAAAAATAATATGGTGAAATCACGTCTGGTGATGGCCATTGGGGCGACATTGTTTGTCGCCTCTTGCGCATCAACCTCCCCACAAAGCACGACCACTGCTGATACGCAGAAAAACACACCGACCATACAAGCTAACTCTCTTGCCAGTGCTCAGGGAACAGCTGAACTGACTATGGAACAAATTATGGCTGATCCGGACTGGATGGGTCGATTCCCTGAACAGGCGTTCTGGAGCATGGACGGTGAAGACATTCTGTTTTACCAGAAGCGCGAAGGCAGTGACATTCGTGATTTAATGATGCTGGAAAATGGGGTCGGTGAACCGCAGAAAGTGGCTGTAGAAAATCTGCACCAGTATGTCGCAGATGAAAAGGTTTATGCAGCAGATGACAGCTTTTTAGCCTATACCTTTGAAGGAAATGTTTTTGTTCGCTTTAATGACGGCACAGTTCGCCAGTTGACTCGTGATGACGCAAGGCAGCACAACCTGCAGCCTATGGTGAATGGACAGCTGAGCTATCAGCAGGGTAATAATTTCTTCATTATTGATGTGAACTCAGGTTTAAGCCGTCAAGTTGCCGCTTTAGCCTTTCAGGAAAAGCCGAAAGCGAATGAAGAACCGAAGGATTATCTGGCTCGTGAAGAACAACAGCTAATTCAGTACGTGCAGAAAGAGCGTAAAGCGTCTGAAGAGCGTTTTGCTCAGCGTTCGGAGTTACACAACCGAAATTCGACATTGGCACCAGAGCCGTTCTACCTGCCGAAGGACAAAGAGCTGGTTTCTGCAAGCTTATCGCCAAAAGGCGATTTCATGTTGATAGCTATTACTGAGCCGCAAAGCTGGCGTGATGACGGCGATATTATGCCAAATTACATTAGTGAAGACGGTCGTGTAAAGAGCGAGGATGTGCGTCGTCGTGTGGCTGATGCAAAGCCGGTTGAACACCAATTGGTTTTACTTAATTTAAGCGATGGCAGCCAGTCGACGTTAACCTACAACACGTTGCCAGGCTGGAATGAAGATGTTCTGGCAGAAGTTAAACGTGAAAACCACGAAGCTCGTGGTGAAACTTATAAATCTGAAGAGAAACCTCGTCCAATTACGCTAATGGCTGACTGGGGCTGGGAAAACGGAGCTATTCAGTGGAATGAAGAGGGTACTGAAGTTGCAGTCATGTTGGAAGCCTGGGACAACAAAGACCGTTGGCTTGCAACGGTAGACACTGCCGGTAAAAAACTGGTCTCTCAAGACCGTTTACACGATGATGCCTGGATTAACTACACTCATAACGAATTTGGGTGGTTAAACAGCGATGAGTTGTGGTTCATGTCTGAAGCAGATGGTTACTCGCATTTGTATGTTAAACCTCTTAGCGGCAACACACGTCAATTGACTGAAGGGAATTATGTCGTTGAAGATGCTGACTTAAGCAATAATGGTGATTACTTATACTTTCAGGCAAACATTGAGCATCCTGGTATCTATGAAGTGTACCGAGTGAAGACCGATGGTAGCGGTGACCCGGAAACGCTGACGGATCTCGATGGTATGACAGCGTTTGAGCTCAGTCCTGAAGATGATGAATTGTTGCTGACGCATTCAACGCCGTTAATGCCGCCGGAGCTATACCATAAGTCGGTAAATGCTTCTGAGAATGCGAAGCGCTTGACTCATACGGTTTCTGAGAAGTTTTTAAGTATCGACTGGACAGCTCCTGAATTGGTGGGTGTTAATTCTTCTCACGTGGACGAGCCTATTTATACCCGCATCTATAAGCCAGAAGGTTTTGATGAAAACCGAGCCGAAGAATATCCTGCGGTTGTGTTCATTCACGGTGCTGGCTATTTGCAGAACGCGCACATGGGCTGGTCAGGGTATTTCCGCGAGTTTATGTTCCATAGTCTGTTGAATAAGCACGGTTACGTGGTTGCTGACCTCGATTACCGCGGCTCAAAAGGTTATGGACGCGACTGGCGTACCGCTATTTACCGTCAAATGGGAACGCCGGAAGTTGAAGATCTGGTCGACGTTGCAAGTTATTTAGAAAGCGACTTGAACGTTGATGGTGACAAATTAGGCACTTATGGCGGTTCTTATGGTGGTTTCCTGACTTTTATGGCCCTGTTTAACGAACCCGGGCTATTTGAAGCGGGCTCGGCGCTGCGTCCGGTTACCGACTGGGCTCATTACAACACAGGCTACACTTCTAATATTTTGAACCTGCCACAAGATGATGCAATTGCGTACCGTCGCAGTTCTCCAATCTATTTTGCTGAAGGATTAGAAGATGCTTTGTTAATCAATTCACCCATGATTGATGACAACGTTTTCTTCCAGGACAGTGTTCGCCTTGTTCAGCGTCTGATTGAGCTGAAGAAAGAAGACTGGGAAACGGCAATTTACCCGGTGGAGCCGCACGGTTTCCGCCAGCCAGAAAGCTGGCTGAACGAATACCGTCGGATATTTAAATTGTTTGAGGAAAACCTAAAGTAAGTTTGTTGGTTTTACTCATCCCGAATAACGGCGTCGCTAATGCGGCGCCGTTCCAGTTTGTACAGCAATAAAGAGGTCACTAAACCGGCCGCGTGAATATAGCTAACGTGCTCTCCGACAAAATGGGTGGGTTGCCAGCCGAGCAGTTCGGCAATGACTTTGACGACCAGTGCTATCAATATTAACCACATCCATTTCTTACCCGAACGAATGTCCTTAATTAAACAGTAAGCCAGTAAGCCATGGAGCACTCCTGATAAGCCGACGAAACTAAGGTTCAACGGTGCAATCCAGAGTAATAGAGCGGTTGCAGCGCCACTTAGCAGTAAAGCATTAATTAACCAGCGTGTTGTCCAGTATTCCCGCCAAATCAGAACAATAAGTGCTAAGCCAATAAAATTGAATAAGGCATGCCACCAGTCAAGATGGATAAAATGAGCAGTAATCAATGGCCAGCCTTCGGACATGACGGTACTTGAGTTAAAGCTCAGCGCCGGATGCCATTGAGGCATCAATTGCAGAAAAACCGATAGTAGCAGAACCAGAATGAGCCCTGCCCAATATTGGTTAAACCTCTCCATTTACTTTCCTTTTCGTTGCGTCATTGGTTTCTGGTTCGTATGATAGGGCAAATTGTTTCCAATATGAATGAGGCCTTATGAAGTTCTGGCTCCCTGGTTTAATAGCCGTAGGTGTTTTATCGGCCTGTACCCCTGGCACGGAACAAGAAGTCCGTGAACCGGAAGCGGCTACTGGCTTTTCTGAAAAAGCTGCCGTGAAGGCCAATAAGTACATGGTTGCGGCCGCCAATAAACACGCGGTTGAAGCCGGCTATAATGTATTAGAAAAAGGCGGCTCTGCTGTGGATGCGGCTGTGGCAGTTCAGTCTATGCTGGGGTTGGTTGAACCTCAGTCTTCAGGTATTGGTGGTGGTGCTTTTATTCTCTATTGGGATAACGAAGAAAACAAACTTTACACCATTGATGCGCGTGAGACAGCACCTCAGGCCGCTACAGAGGAACTCTTTCTGGACGACAAGGGTAACCCGCCCAAATGGATTGACGCTGTCGTTGGTGGCCGTTCAGTAGGAACTCCTGGTGTTCTTCGTGGGCTGGAACTGGCTCACAAACGCTGGGGCAAATCAGAGTGGGCTTCACTCTTTAGAGAAACTGTTGAGTTGGCGGAGATGGGTTTTGAAGTGTCGCCAAGGCTCGCTAAGTTAGTGAAAATGGAGATTAACCCCGGCGTTAAGAAAATGCCGGCGGCCAGCAGCTATTTCTTCCCTAACGGTGAACCGTTAAAAGCTGGAGACACACTGAAAAACCCTGAGTATGCAAAGAGTCTTAACTTGATTGCCGAGCAGGGCGCTGATGCACTCTACCAAGGTGAATTAGCTGAGAAAATTGTTAAGGCCGTACAGAATAGTGCTATTGAACCGGGGGTATTGAGTCTTGATGATTTGAGTCAATACAGCGCAAAACTGCGCGAACCTGTATGTAATGATTACCGCGAATATCAGGTTTGCGGTATGGGACCACCCAGCTCGGGGGGAATAACAACGCTGCAGACATTGGGCGTACTGGAGAATTTTGAGTTAGGTGAACTGAAGCCAAATTCAGAAGAATTTGCTCATTTATTCACTCAGGCATCGCGTTTAGCTTATGCCGACAGAAACCAGTGGATTGCGGATCCCGACTTTGTTGAGATTCCGGTCGAGGCCATGTTGGATAAAGCCTATTTATCGAGCCGCGCAGAAATGATTAAAGATGAAGATATGGGTAAAGCCAAGCCGGGTGTTCAGCTGCAGCCGGCGTATGAGCAAGATATAGCCTATGAATTGCCTAATACCAGCCACATTTCTATTGTTGACGCCGAAGGTAATGTGGTTTCCATGACCACCAGCATTGAAATGGGGTTCGGCTCCACCGTTATGGCCGGTGGGTTTTTGCTCAATAATCAATTAACAGACTTTTCTTTGGCGCCAGGTGACGGTAAGGAGAAATTTGCTAACCGCGTAGAGCCGGGCAAGCGCCCCCGTAGCTCAATGGCTCCGACTGTGGTTCTTGATAAAAAAGGGCAGCAGATTATACATGCCATTGGCTCACCCGGCGGAAGCAGAATTATCAACTACGTTAGCCAAACTTTAGTGGGTATGCTGGACTGGGAACTTAACGTGCAGCAAGCAATTAACCTTGGCCATGTAACCAACCGTAATGATTATACCTCTTTGGAGAAAGGACGGAAGATAAGCGAGCTCAAGGCGGCTTTAGAGAAGCGAAAGCATGATGTCAGGGTCATCGACTTAAACAGCGGTTTACATGGAATTACTATTAATTCAGACGGCACTTTGGTGGGTGGCGCTGACCCGCGTCGCGAAGGCGTGGCAAAAGGAGAATAGAATAGCATGACACTATTACGCGTAGCGTTTTTGGCTCTGGTTGTAACCGTTATTTCCGCTTGCGGCGGCGATGAGCAACCAGACGACTATACATCTGCGAAACCTGCTGAAGTGATCAGTGCGTTTTATAATGCGGTATACGAACAGGAAGATTTGGAGCAGGCTAAAAAGCTTTCATCTAACCGACTGGCTGACTTAATTACGCACTACGGGGCTGTTAGTCAGGTTCAGCGTTATGTACTTGGACGTTATTTTGACACCGTTGAAATTGAAGTTGTCAGTGACTCGCTCACCGATTACCTGAATGACTCAAATGAGCTACGAGCAACGGTTATCTTTGAAGGAACATACGAAGGCGATAATATTAAAGACAGTCGCGATGTGGTTCTGATACGAGAGGACGGCAGCTGGGTTGTCGATAAAATCCTCGACGCCAGATACCGCCCGTAACCGATTAGCCCTGTTTCTTTTTATCGGTATAAGGTGGCCAGCCCATTTGTTTTCCTGCTAAAACGTGCAGGTGAATGTGGTATACGGTTTGGCCGCCGTATTCGTTACAGTTCATCACAAGTCGATACCCATCTTCTGCAAAACCATGCTCAGCAGCTAACTTAGCGGCTACGACATAAAGGTGTCCTACTAAGGCGGCGTTATCTTCATTAATATCATTAGCTGTAGCAATGGGCGTTCTAGGAATAATTAAACAGTGGAAAGGGGCTTGCGGGTTGATATCTTTAAACGCAAGCGCCTGGTCATCTTCGTAGATAATATCCGCAGGAATTTCACGGTTAATAATTTTTGTAAAAATTGTCTCTTCTGCCATTATCTTGCCCTTATTACGCTATTTTAGTCTATGGTAACTATAGCAGTGGGCATCGGCAAATTTAGTTAAGATTTTCAGACAGCTTATATTGGCTGGCAGATTTTCCGGAAAATAAAAGATCCACCATAGGGTGTTGAATTTCTTGTTCTGAAAAATCAGCTTCCAGACTGCTTTCGCTGACATAGGTTTGGATTGACGAATTGTTCACTAAAATATGGTACCAAGGCTGATCTTTTGCCGGTTTAGAGGTCGCCATTTTGTCATACCAACTGTCAGATAATGTGAAGCAGGGGTCGGCATCAATAATCACACCACGGTAACCATAAAGGCTGTGAGTGATGAGTTGGCCAATTGAAAACTTTGCTTCTACCATGATGACGGTTCCTTGTTATCCGATACTATTTTTTTATCGGCCAGACCGTGCTAAAACTGAAGTAAGATTTACACTTTTTAAACAAAGTTGAGGGCAACATGCTGGAATCGCAGGAAAACCGAAATTTTATGCGAATGGCTGTCAATGCGGATGCGAAAGTTACCTTGGTAGAGGGTGGGAGTAAAAAAGTAGTTGAAGGCGTTTGTCTTGATTTGAGTGCAGAGGGCCTGTCACTTCAGTTGTCGGCTAAGCTTGAGGTTGGTGATAAAGTCTTTGTTGAAATTTTGTCCTCTGGCTCAGTAGAGCCTTTAAAAATCAACGCTGAAGTCGTTCGCAGCCAGAGACTGGAGGACAACAGCGGAGACTCTCTTGTAGGCTGTCGTATTATTTCAATGGACTGACAGCCCGGTTATTACATAACTCTCATGCCTGGTTTTGCGCCGTCATGTGGGTTCAGAATATAGATTTCATCTTTACCCGGCCCGGCTGCAAGCACCATTCCTTCGGACATACCAAAACGCATTTTACGGGGAGCAAGATTGGCGACCATAACAGTAAGTTGGCCCTTCAGGGCTTCTGGCTCGTAAGCCGATTTAATACCTGCGAAAACCTGCCGAGTTTCACCACCCAAATCCAACGTCAGTTTCAGTAGTTTATCAGCGCCTTCAACGTGCTCAGCATTGGCAATACGAGCAACCCTTAAGTCCACTTTAGCAAAATCATCAAAGTTAATCTCATCGGCAATTGGCTCTTTTTTGAGCTCGTCATTAACTTCAGTCGCTGGAGTCTGCGTGGCTTGCTCTTCTTTTGATGCTTCAATCATGGCGTTTACATCGTCCATTTCAACGCGCTGCATGAGCGCTTTAAATTTATTAATTGGATGGTCGGTCAAAGCTGTTTTGTGACTTTCCCAGGTAAAAGTATCGTTTAGAAAGTGTTGTACTTCTTCAGTCAACTTAGGAACTACCGGAGCAAGGTAAACCATTAGCACGCGGAACAAGTTGATACCTAAAGAGCAGATTTCATGAACTTCCTGTTCACTTCCTTCCTGCTTAATTAACTGCCAGGGTTCTTTATCAGCAATATACTGATTGGCGCGATCAGCTAACGCCATAATGTCGCGCATAGCTCGTGAAAATTCGCGTTTTTCATAAAGGACAGCAATGTCATCACCGGCAATCTGGAAATCTTTTAACAGTGTTGAGTCAGCAACATTGGCCGACAGTTTTCCGTCAAACTTTTTCTGAATGAAACCGGCACAGCGACTGGCGATATTAATGACTTTACCGACAAGATCAGAGTTCACTCGTTGTGTGAAATCCGTCAGGTTCAAATCCAGATCATCGATGCGGCTGGTTAATTTCGCTGCGAAGTAATAACGCAGATATTCCGGATCAAGGTGTTCAAGGTAAGTACGAGCCTTGATAAAAGTGCCCTTAGACTTGGACATCTTAGTGCCGTTAACGGTAATGAAGCCATGTGCCCATACATTGGTTGGCTGGCGGAAGTCGGCACCTTTTAGCATCGCAGGCCAGAATAGGCTGTGGAAGTAGATAATATCCTTACCAATGAAGTGATAAAGCTCAGCTTCACTGTCGGCTTGCCAGTAAGTATCCCAGTCAGCTTTTCCGGTGGTAGCGCAGTAGTTTTTAAAACTGCTCATGTAACCTATTGGCGCATCCAACCAGACGTAAAAGTATTTGTTTTCTGTGCCCGGAATTTTAAAGCCAAAGTAAGGGGCATCGCGGGAAATATCCCAACGCTGCAAACCTTGTTCAAACCATTCATTGAGTTTATTTGCCATCTCATTTTGCAACGAGCCTGAACGGGTCCAGCTTTTTAGCATGTCACCAAATGCTGGCAGGTCAAAAAAGTAGTGTTCTGATTCACGCAGTTGCGGTTCAGCACCAGAGACAACTGACTTGGGATGCTTCAGGTCAGTTGGCGCGTAGGTTGCCCCACAGACATCACAGTTGTCTCCGTATTGGTCTTCGGCACCACAGTCGGGACATTCGCCTTTAACGAAACGGTCGGGAAGAAACATTTCTTTTTGCGGGTCATACAACTGCTCAATAACTTCGGTTTTAATATGACCGGCCTTATCAAGGCGCGTGTAAATAGTTTCAGCCAGTTCACGGTTCTCATCACTGTGTGTGCTGTAATAGTGATCGAAGCCGACCAGAAAGTCGCTAAAGTCTGATTCATGCGAGCGTTGCATGTCGCCAATCATTTGCTCCGGCGTTATTCCAAGCTGCTGGGCTTTCAGCATGATGGGGGTGCCGTGCGCATCATCTGCACAAACGAAGTGGCACTCGTTACCGCGTAGCTTTTGAAAGCGTACCCAGATATCGGCCTGAATATAACCTAACATGTGACCAATATGGATAGGTCCGTTAGCGTATGGTAGTGCGTTAGTAACCAGTATTTTACGTGCGGATTGGCTCATGCGAAAATCTGCTTCCGTTTCGTTGATTAATCGAATCTAAACCCAAAGTTTTATGCCGCTCATGTTAGCATAGCTCTTGGCTGATACACAGATCCTTGAGGTTGATGATGACAGATTTTACTCACCCCTTATTGCCTAATGGTATTCCTGAGAACTGGGTGACCGGTTCTGGTAAAGAGCGGGTTCTGAACTTACCTTTTGTTGCCGGCGAAAGTTTACTTCAGGCCATTCAAAACGATGCCGAGCTGGGTGAGTTTGAATGGCAACTTAACTGCCACATTAAAAAACTGAAAAATTCTCAACCAGAATTACCTTTAACTACCGGCAATGTCATTGTTGTTTCTTCCGGGAAGGGCGGCGTTGGCAAGTCATCTGTAAGTGTTAACCTGGCTTTGGCCTTGTCTGAACTTGGTGCCAGTGTTGGTTTGCTTGATGCCGACATTTACGGGCCGTCGATTCCGACCATGCTGGGTGGAAGTCACGGGGATATGGAACTAACCAAGAACAATAAAATGCAACCGTTGCAACGGCATGGGCTACATGTGCATTCGTTGGGTTACTTAGTCGACGATAAAGACGCGACAATTTGGCGCGGGCCAATGGCCAGTGGCGCGTTGCAGCAACTCTATAAAGATACTGCCTGGCCCGCATTGGACTACCTTATTGTCGACATGCCACCAGGTACCGGCGATATTCAGCTGACCATGGCACAGAAACTGCCGGTTACCGGGGCCGTTGTGGTGACGACACCGCAGACGGTAGCGTTGAAAGACGCCGAAAAGGGTGTCGCCATGTTTAAGAAGCTGAACATTCCGTTGGTTGGTATACTGGAGAACATGAGTTATTACCAATGCCCGGCGTGCGGGCATGAAGATTCGGTTTTTGGTAAAAATGGGGGCGCTGTAATGGCAACAGAGCATCATTTGCCATTACTCGGACAGTGGCCTTTAAACAGTGAACTAAGAGAGAGTCTTGATGGTGATACACCCCTGTTAATAGCACAGCCACAACACCCGTTAAGTCAGTTAATTTTTAATTCTGCACAACAAGTTGCGGCAAACCTCTATTATCAACAGGAAAATTCGTTATAGTACAGGCCTTAAGGTCTTAAACGACAACACGGAGATTGATCAACCATGCGCCTAAACGACACTGAAATAGAACAACATTTGAAAGACGGAATTATAGGTGTCGAACCTGCACCGCAAGCCAGTAATATTTCAGGCGTGACACTGGATATTCATTTAGGCAACGATTTTCGTGTATTGCAGGATCATGCCGCACCTTTCATTGATATCAGCGGTTCTCGCGAGGCAATTGAAGCGGCGATTCGCGAAGTCATGAGTGATGAAATTGTGCTAAAAGATGATCAGGCTTTTTTCATTCACCCTGGCGAATTTGCGCTGGCCGTAACGCATGAATCAATTACGTTGCCCGCTGATATGGTTGGCTGGCTGGACGGTCGTTCCTCTTTAGCGCGTTTAGGTTTAATGGTTCACGTAACGGCGCATCGTATTGACCCGGGTTGGTCAGGGCAAATTGTGCTGGAGTTTTATAACAGCGGGAAGCTACCTTTGGCTTTGAGAGCCGGTATGAAAATTGGTGCCATCAGTTTTGAAAAATTGAGTAGTCCCTGTGCAAGACCTTATAACAAACGAGACGATGCTAAGTATAAAGACCAGCATGGGGCAGTGGCTTCGCGTATCTCAGCTGACGGCGGTTAAGCACTTTCTGTTAAAAGTTGTTTAGTGGCCTCTTGCAGCTTAGCCAATAAATTACTGGTGTTATGGCGGTAATGGACATCTTTATCGCTCTCCAAACCGCCAATAACAGGTAACTTCAGGCTGTTTTCTTCTTTATTGCTGAGTACTAAATCGATAATTTGCTGACCTAGCTGTTTTTCAATAAAGGCGACTTTATCGGCCAGACTGAGTGCACCAGCTGGCCCACTTTCATCAGCCAGGTTATCAATGAATACCACTTTCGCATTTGTTGTCAGCAACGCGTCGCGTATGCCTGACACAAGTAGCGGTGGCATAACCGATGTCATGAAGCTGCCCGGTCCCAGCAAAATTAACTGACTATTTTGTATATGACGAATGGCTTCCGGGGTGGCTTTCACTGTGCCTGATAGAGACAGTTTGCGCGGCATGGCGGGAAGTTTATCAATACGAATTTCGCCATGGCACTGAATGCCGTCCGCTGTTGTCGCGATGAGATCCGTCGGGCATTCCGACATCGGCAAAATTCGGTTGTCGATATTTAATAGACGGCTTAAAAGTTGAATGCCGTCTAACGGACGGGCACTGAGCTGATCCAGTGTATAAAGCAGCAAATTGCCGAAGTTATGACCATGAAGAGAGGAAGTGCAGTCAAAACGATAGTTGAGTACCTCGGCCGCGAGTGGTTGCTCTACCAGTTGGGACAGGCAATTACGGATATCTCCCCAGGCAATGCAATGTTGCGATTCACGCAATAAACCAGTAGCTCCGCCGTTGTCTGTAGTGGCGACAATACCTACCAGTTTGTGTTTCATAAAAGACAGGGTCGATAAGACTCGACCGAGTCCATGACCACCACCTATTGCGGTAATACGTCGTAATGAGTGCAATTGCATCCGGCTTCCTTTGCTGCCTTCGGTCAAACGCTGCGACCTTAGCTGATTTATTATGAATTATGCAAGCCTCGCTGACTGTGTAACAATCTAATGAGCAGGAGGATGTATGCCAATAGTTTTTGATAACCGTTATGCCCGTAAGTTCCCTGAAATAACAACAAGTCAACCGATAAAGCCAGATGGTAAAGTTCAATTATTGTGGTTGAACGAACCGTTATGGGCTGAATTATCAGCAGGAGAAAAGCCTCCGGCTAAACTTGCTGAGTGGCTGGGTGGCCTGGAGTCATGGCCGGGAGCAGAGCCTGTTGCTCAGAAGTATGCCGGGCACCAGTTTGGCCATTTTAATCCCTATTTAGGAGACGGGCGAGGATTGCTTCTGGGTCAGGTTGTTATTGGTGAAAAGCTGCAGGACATTCATGTAAAAGGTGCAGGACCAACGCCATACAGCAGAGGGGCGGACGGCAGAGCTGTTCTGCGTTCGTCCGTGCGTGAGTTATTGGCAAGTGAGGCCTTTTACGCACTGGGCGTGCCGACAACGCGAGCGCTGGCGTTAGTCTCAACCGAAGGAAAAATACAGCGGGAACGTCTCGAACCGGGGGCGATTTTGGCCCGCACTGCGGCAACTCATGTGCGCTTCGGACACTTTGAGCACTGTTTTCATCGTAACCTTGAAGATACCATGAAGCGTCTGTGGCAGGACACCATTGAAACGGTCTGGCCACAGTTAGCCGAAGCCAGCATTGAAAAGGGCTTTGCTCAGGTTGTTAAAAGCACAGCGGAAATGATTGCCGGATGGCAGGCGTATGGATTTATTCATGGTGTAATGAACACAGACAATATGAGTATAGCCGGGGAAACCTTTGATTTTGGCCCTTATGCGTTTCTAGATAATTATGAACCTGAAAAGATTTTCAATCATACCGATGCCGGTGGGCGTTACGGATTTTTTCAGCAACCTGGCATTGGATTATGGAATTTAAAGAGACTGGCTCAGGCATTGAGTCCCATAGCAGAGCCTGACGGGTTACAGAGCGAGCTTGATAATTATGAAACTCAATTGCGCCATGCGTATCTCAATTTTATGACCAAACGTCTGGGGATATCCGCGGCTCCTGATGAACAAAAAATGGCGTTAATAGGGGGCTGGTTAAGTTTGCTTGAAGTGAATAACGCCGATTATCAGCTCTCATTCCGGGATTTAATTGATTCGGTTGAAGCTGACGAACCGAAAGGGTTGTTGAAGCAAAGTGGAAAAAGCTGGTGGCAGGAGTACCAGTCAGCAATTAATGGTCATACGGACATTGATGTGATGAAGCAGGTAAACCCCTGGGTTATTGTCAGAACACATCATGCACAGCGTGTAATAGATGCGGCAGAGGCTGGCGACATCTCATTATTGCATGAGTATACACAGGCGTTAATGAATCCGTTCGACGATGCTTTAAGTGACAGTGTCTGGGCCAGCCCCCCGAAACCCGATGAACAAGTATCTCAACTGTCCTGTTCCAGTTGAGGTTTGAATTGCGATCTCCCGGTGGATAGGACAGAATCAAAGGAATAAATAATGACAGGGTTACTGGAATGAACTACCGAGTGCTTTTCGCTTTAATTTTTATGCTGCCGTTTTGTGGTCAGGCACAGCAGTGGCAAGTTCCCGAGCCTCAGGAATTTGATACGACCCAAGTTTGCCTGGGTGATGTGTCTCAAGCTTTAACTGTTGAGCTTGCCGATACGAAGGAGCAGCATGCCCGTGGGTTGATGCAAAGGGAGTCGCTTGGTCAGTATAATGGTATGTGGTTTCGTTATGGGCAGGAAAGGCCAGGTTATAGTGGTTTTTGGATGTACCAGACTTTGATTCCATTGGATATCGCATACCTTGATAAAGATCGTCGTATTGTAAAAACGTTTACTATGCGACCTTGTGGTAGTGACGATCCGAATAACTGTCGAAGCTATTCTCCGGGTAAAAATTACTGGAGTGTGCTTGAAGTGAATGCTGGTTTTTTTGCAGAACACGATATACGTACCGGTGATCAATTAAATAAAAGCCTGGATGGAAATTGCGAACCTGCAAAAGAAAACAATAATAACGAAAAGTAAAAAAATAGGAGAGACCATGAAGTACGTCATAATGGGGGCGCTAAGCTTGACTGTCTTAGCAGCCTGTGGGCCGGCCACTCAGTCAGATGATGAGACCGATAAAGCTGTTGCAGATATTCAGGGATCAGCCTTTAACCCGAACTACAGAGATTACTTGAAAACCTTATCGTCTGATGAGTTTGAAGGGCGCGCTCCCGCATCTGCTGGCGGAGAGAAAACGGTGAGTTTTATCGAAAACCATTTTCGTGAATGGGGACTGAAACCTTATGACGAAGAAAATGATAGCTATCGCCAGCCGGTTCCTTTAGTGAAACTTATGCCGTACAAAGTTAGTTCTTTAAACTTTAATGGCGAGTCAGCTCCTGAGTCTATGGAATACCGCACCGAGATGATGGCCTGGACGCCTCGCGTTGTGGATGAAGTGAAAGTTGAAGACAGCGATGTTGTTTTTGTTGGATACGGTATTGTTGCTCCTGAGTATAACTGGAATGACTATGATGGGTTAGATGTTGAAGGTAAAACCGTTGTCATGCTGGTTAATGACCCAGGCTACGCAACTGGTGACCCTGAGCTATTTAATGGCAATGCGATGACCTATTATGGCCGTTGGACCTATAAATTTGAGGAAGCGGCTCGTCAGGGTGCTGAAGCCGCTTTTGTAATACACGAAACAGAGCCTGCTGGTTACGGTTGGGGCGTTGTGGCTGGTGGCTCACCGGTGCGCTTCGATCTAAAACGTGAAAACAAAAATATGGATCGCTCGGCGATTGAAGGCTGGGTAACCGAAGAAAGTGCAAATGCACTTTTTGCCACCGTAGGCAAAGATTTAGAGCAAATGAGGGAGTTGGCGCTGAGTGGGGAATTTAAGCCAGAGCCACTGAATATTGAAGCTTCACTAACCGTTAATAATAAATTTGAGTACTTAGATACCAACAATGTGATTGGTTATATCGAAGGCTCTGAGTATCCTGAAGAGCACGTTATTTATATGGCTCACCACGATCACCTGGGAACGGATCCTGTTCGTGAAGATGATCCTATCTATAATGGAGCGCAGGATAATGCTTCAGGCACGGCGGCGCTAATGGCCATGGCAGAGCAGTTTGCAAAAGGAGCTCAACCTGAGCGTTCAATTGTCTTTGCTGCTGTTGGTGCTGAAGAAAGTGGTTTGCTAGGTTCTGATTGGTATGCGACGCACCCAATGATGCCTCTGGGCAAAGCGGTTGGTGGTATTAACATGGATGTCATGAACGTCTATGGTCCGATGAAAGACATGGTTGTGGTGGGTTATGGTAATTCTTCCATGGAAGACTACTTGAAACGCTACGTAAAGGCCCAAGATCGTTATGTAGCACCTGAACCAACTCCGGAAGTTGGCTCTTTCTATCGCTCAGATCACTTTAACCTGGCGAAACGAGGTGTGCCTATGCTGTATGCGAAAGGCGGAAACGATCACGTAGAGAAAGGCCGTGAATGGACTGAAGAGCAACGTGCTATCTTTAATCGAGACGCTTATCACAAACCAGCAGATGAGTATAATGAAGATTGGGATCTACGCGGTGTTCAACAGGACATGTCTATCTTCTACTCAATAGGTAACGAGCTGGCAAATTCACGTGAGTGTCCTCAGTGGGCACCCGGAAATGAATTTGAGGCTGCGCGTAAAGCAACAGAAGATATGCGAAAATAAGCGTTAAGATAACCTTGTAGGAACGGTCACGGCCGTAAGTTGTCTTAACTTTGCAGTCATTTTTTAGGAGCAGTTATGACTCATAAACGAGATAAAGTTTATGTCCGTTTCAACCAAGGTTCACGTACCGGAGGAAGTTCCTCCGGTAACTGGCTCAGTCGTTTGCTGGGCCTTTTTTTATTGCTGGTCTTAATTGGTCTTGGACTGGCGTTTGGTATGGTTATTGCGGTAGTTCTATTGCTGCTGATGATTCCTGTAATGTGGCGTCAGCGTCACACAATTAAGCAGGTTTGGCGAATGCGTAAACAAGCCAAACAGCACTATCAGGAACAACAACGCCAACATCAAAAACAACAAGAACATTATGAGAATAGGCGAGAGGATGGCGGATCGGTTATTGACGGGGAATACGAAGTTAAAGAAGATCACGACAAAAAATCTTAGAAAACAGGGTTCAGTGCTCGAATGAAAAAACCTTATATTGTTATTCCTGCGCTGGATCCCGATCATCACTTGCTGACGCTTGTTGATGAGGTTACAGCGAAAGACCCGGACTGGAGCCACTTTCTGGGAATCGTTATTGTCGATGATGGTAGTCAGTCTAAATCCGTTTTCCAGGAGCTCGCCAACCGACACCGCATTCACATTCTAGAGCATGAAGGAAACCAGGGGAAAGGTGCTGCGTTACGTACCGCTTTTCGATGGATTCTGTCGCAGCGAGAGGAACGTTGTTCAGGAGCGGTTACTGCTGACGCTGACGGACAACATCTTGCTGAAGACATACTTGCAGTTTGCACACGCCTAAAAGGGTATCCGGATAAGTTATGGCTGGGTAGCCGGACTTTTGATGAAAACGACATTCCTTTGCGTTCTAAAGTGGGCAATAAGTTAACCCGCATTATTTTCAGGTTCGTAACAGGGCAGGATATTAAAGATACCCAAACCGGGCTGCGCGGAGTTCCTGTCGGCTTTTTGGAAAAGCTCGTTGACTTCAACAGCTGTGGTTATGAGTTTGAATTAGAGATGCTGTTGTCCGCTAAACGTTATGGTTACCGGATAAAGTCTCAGGAAATAACCACGGTTTATGAGGAAGGCAATGAAACCAGTCATTATCGGCCGGTTGTCGACTCGATAAAAATTTATCGAAAGTTTTTGAAATTTGCCAGTATTGGCATTTTGTCTGCCGGACTTGATTACTCAGTTTTTGCGACGGCTTATTTTTTCTCAGGACAGGTGCTTGAATCGATTGTTCTGGCGAGAATTATTTCCGGAGTATTCAATTTTTCTTTAAACCGTCAATGGGTATTCAAGCAGGGGTCTCATATTGCCTGGGATGCGACGAAGTACGGATGCCTTGCCGTGGTTCTGGTTGCCGCTAATTATGGGCTGACAGAGGCCTTTCGATATATAGGGTTGACGCCATTTATTGGCAAGCCATTAGCAGAAGGGTTGGTTTTTCTGTTGAGTTATAGAGGACAGAAACTGTTGGTCTTTAAAAAGGCAGTTTAAAAACACCGTCCAAAAAAAACCGGAGTTTAAACTCCGGTTTTTTATTTCTTTCACTCTTCAGGTTGTTTGGGCGGGAAAATTCGTCGTACCACATAAAAGAACAGTGGAACAAAGAAGATTGCCAGCACGGTACCGCCTATCATACCGCCAATAACACTGGTTCCGATGGCATTACGGCTTGCCGCACCAGCACCGTCACTCAGTGCCAGAGGCATAACACCGAACACAAATGCTAATGATGTCATCAGAATAGGACGCAGACGTAAACGCACAGCTTCCAGAGTCGCTTCCAGCAACTCTTTGCCCTGTGCCTGTAAGTCTTTTGCAAACTCTACGATGAGTATGGCGTTCCTTGCCGATACACCGATAGTGGTTAACAGACCAACCTGGAAGTAAACATCGTTAGAGATACCTCGCAGCATAACGGCAATAACAGCACCTAAAATCCCTAAAGGCACAACTAGCATGACAGAGAAGGGTATCGACCAACTCTCGTAAAGAGCCGCGAGGAACAGGAATACGACAATCAGGGAAACGCTATAAAGAATTGGCGCGAAATTACCGGATTGACGCTCTTGTAGTGAGATCCCCGTCCATTCAAAGCCTATTCCAGGCGGCAGTTGCTCGATCATTCGCTCCATTTCAAGCATCGCCTCACCAGTACTAACGCCCGGAGCCGCTTGCCCCTGAATCTCCATTGCAGAAACGCCGTTATAGCTTTCCACTCGTTGTGGACCATAAGTCCATTCCCAACTGGAGAAGGAACTGAAAGGCACCATGTCGCCTTGGTTATTTCGTACGTACCATTCGTTAATATCTTCTGGCAGCATACGAGATTCAGCTTCACCCTGAAGGTAAACTTTTTTGACCCTTCCCCGGTCAATAAAGTCATTAACATAGGATGAGCCCCAGGCTGTACTTAGGGTGTCGTTGATACTAGCTATAGTCAGCCCCTGCGCCTGAGCTTTTTCAAAGTCGATATCAATTCGCAGCTGTGGAGCGTCTTCAAGTCCGTTCGGGCGCACCTGAACTAATTTATCGCTTTGTCCGGCCATGCCCAGTAATTGGTTACGGGCTTCGAGCAAACCGGCATGGCCCAGGTTACCGCGATCCTGTAAGAACAGGTTAAAACCACTGGAAACGCCAAGTTCCGGAATTGGTGGCAGGTTAAAGGCGAATACCATGGCTTCTTTAATACCAGCAAAGAAACCAAAAGCACGGCCAATAACGGCATCAACGCTTTGACTTTCATCACGTTCATCCCAGTCTTTTAAGCGAACGAAAGCGATACCGTTAGCCTGACTACGTCCCGAGAAACTAAACCCAACAACTGAGAACACTGACTGAACGGCATCTTCCTGATTGAGGTAGTAGTCCTCTATTTTGTCCATGGTGTTTACCGATTGCTCTATGGTCGAGCCAACTGGTAACTGCATTTGGGTTAGAAATACGCCACGGTCTTCGTCAGGTAAGAAAGATGATGGTAGTTGAGTAAAGAGGTAGGCAAGCACCCCGAGAATACCCAAATACAGCAAGCCAAAGCGTACGGTACGGCGCAAAATTGAATGAATGGAGTTTGTGTACTTGGCGGTCCATTTTTCAAGTGTCCGGTTGAACCATCCAAGCGGTCCCCAGCCAGCGTTTTTGTCATGTTTAACCGGTTTGAGCAGAGTAGCGCACAGTGCCGGTGAAAAAATGATCGCAACAAGGACGGATAGACCCATAGAGGTAATAATGGTCAATGAGAACTGTCGGTAAACAGCACCGGTGGAGCCCGGGAAGAAGGCCATGGGAGCGAATACCGCTGCCATTACCACACCGATAGCAACCAGTGCACCGGTAATTTGCCCCATTGATTTTATCGTTGCCTGTTTGGGTGATAAACCTTCTTCAGACATCAAGCGCTCAACGTTTTCAACAACAACGATGGCGTCATCAACCAGTAAGCCGATGGAGAGCACCATACCGAACATGGTCAGGGTGTTAATTGAGAAGCCAGCCAAAGACATGACACCCATAGTGCCCAGAATAACAACAGGAATTGCCAGAGTCGGAATTAGGGTTGCCCGTAAATTCTGCAGGAAAACGAACATTAGCAAGAAAACCAGAATGATAGCTTCTACTAATACCTGGGCAACCTCTGAAATTGAAATCTTAATAAATGGCGTGGTGTCATAAGCTGTGACTAATTCCATTCCATCAGGGAAGAATTGTTCAAGTTCGTCCATGCGAGCTTTGACGGCGTCGGCTGTTTCAAGCGCGTTAGCTCCGGTCTGTAAGTTAATCGCCAGACCTGTGGCCGGTTTTCCGTTGTAATTTGCCTGAACCGAATAATTTTCAGCGCCTTTTTCAACCTCCGCAACATCTTTCAGGCGCACCTGAGAGCCATCAGATAATACCTTTAAAGTGATGTTTTCAAACTGCTCTGGGTCAGACATTCTGGTTTGGGCAATAATTGTCGAATTAAGACGTTGGCCGTCAACAGCCGGGGTTCCGCCTAATTCACCTGCAGCAACCTGAGCATTCTGTGCACCAATGGCGTCTTTTATATCAGCCATGGTCATGCCGTAATTAACTAACGCAGAGGGGTCTACCCAAATACGCATAGCATAAGGCGCACCAAATAACTGAACATTACCAACGCCGGTTGTACGAGCTATAGGATCCTGAATATTCGATGCAATATAGTCACTTAAGTCAGTTTGTGTGTAGCGGTCATCGGTCGCAACAAGCGCTGCAACCATCAGGAAAGAGCTGCTTGATTTACTAACGGTAATGCCCTGAGCCTGTACTTCCTGAGGTAGTTGCGGGGTTGCTTGTGACAGCTTATTCTGAACCTGAACCTGAGCAATATCCGGATCTGTTCCCGATGCGAAAGTCAGGCTGATGCTTGCATTACCAAAGTTGCTTTGCGAAGAGAAGTAAAGCAGGTTATCAATACCGGTCATGTTCTGTTCTATGACCTTAGTAACTGTATTTGAAACCGTTTCAGCGTTAGCACCAGGGTAGTTCACCTGAATCTCGACAGCAGGCGGAGCAATGGTCGGATACTGAGCTATAGGCAACTGTATCATAGCGATGGCACCAGCCATCATTGTCAGCAGTGCGATAACCCAAGCGAATATAGGGCGATTAATAAAGAACTTGGCCATTACTGACTTCCCTTACTGCTGCTGTTCAGAGTTGGACGAATCGATAGTGACTTCATCGCCAGGACGAATCTTTTGTAAGCCTGAAATGACTACGGTGTCGCCTTTTTTAAGGCCATCAGAAACCAGCCACTTATTGTCTATAGCACGTTCCGTTGTAATCATTCGCTGTTCGACAGTATTGTCGTCATTAACCAGCATGACGTAAGGGCGTCCACGTGGGTCTCGGGTAACGGCTTTTTGTGGTACCTGAATGGCGTTATTTATGCTGCCTTCGCTGACTTCCGCTCGTACAAACATGCCAGGGTAAAGTGTTTTGTCCGGGTTAGGAAATACCGCGCGAAGCAAAATGGCGCCGGTGTCTTCGTCGACACTAACCTCCGAGAAGAGTAGTTCGCCTTTTTGGTCATAATCAAGGCCATTCAGTTTTAACCGAACCGGAGCGTTTCCTTTGTCGTTGGCTTGAATACGACCTGACTTAATGTCTGCCTGTAACTTCATGAACTGCTTACTGGACTGATTAATATCGACATAGATAGGGTCAAGCTGATTAATAGTAACCAGAGGGTCAGCTTGTGAAGCTGTCAACAAAGCGCCTTCAGTAAAGTTTGAACGACCGATAATGCCATTAATAGGAGCATTCACTTTTGTGTACTCAAGATTAATACGGGCATTTTTCAACTGAGCTTCAGCTAAAGAAACCGCCGCTTTATTTTGATAGAAAGTTGCTTCTGCGCTATCAAATTCATCTCTGCTAACGGCGTTTTCGTTCAACAACTCCTGAAAACGTTTATAACGCAACTCAGAGCTGCGCAACACGGCCTTTGCACTCTCAACTTCGGCTTCAGCGCTAGCAAGTTCTGCCTCGTAAACGGCGGGATCAATTTGATAGAGCTGCTGTCCTTTTTCGACAAAGGTGCCTTCCTCAAATGTTCGCTCAAGCAAAACACCACTAACCTGAGGACGAACCTGTGCTACGCGGTAGGCAGCAGTTCGACCAGGTAAATCAACGCTTAGATTCAGTGACTCAGGTGTTACTGTAACCACCTCTACTTGGGCCGCTTGCTGTTGGCCTTGCTGTTGTTGCTGTTGGTCACTGCAAGCGGCTAGTGCTCCTGTCAACAGAATACCCGTTGCTAAAATGGGGAAAAACCTAAAACGCGTTCTCATTAAACCTACCTCTGGCTTATAAATTTATTAGCATGCCGGAATTATACATACATTCATGTATGTTTGTAAAACTATTCGGTAACAGTTAATGCAATTTTCCCTATAGTTTTCTGACTCTCAATGGCTTCATGCGCTTTACGAAGGTTTTCCGCATTCATCTCGCCAAAGGTTTTACCAAGTGTTGAGCGTATTTGACCTTTCTCGATCATTTTTGCAATGTGATTAAGCAGTTCTTGCTGCTTGATCATATCGTGGGTATGGAACATAGACCGAGTAAACATAAACTCCCAGTGAAGGCTGATGCTCTTCTGCTTCATTAGCGTAATATCAATGTGTTCAGCAGGGTCATCTATTAAGCAAAAACTGCCTTGAGGGGCCATAAACTTCATACACTGAGAAAAATATTGCTCGCTATGTGTCAGACAAGCAACATCAGTTACCGGACCAGAGCCTGTGCTTTCAATTTGTTCGGCTAAATTGTTGTGGTGATTAATGACATAGTCTGCGCCCAAGGCTTTCACCCATTGCTGAGACTCTTCGCGTGATGCTGTGGCAATAACCGTGGCATCGGTTAATTGAGCGGCAAGTTGAATTAAGATGGAACCAACACCACCGGCACCGCCGATGATCAATAAAGTTCTCTTTTCATGGGCAGAGGCTTTATCAATCTGCAATCGATCGAAAAGTACTTCCCAGGCGGTAATACTGGTTAAAGGCAGGGCTGCTGCCTGACAGTCGTCGAGGTTTTCGGGTGCCTTCCCAACAATTCGGTGATCAACAACCTGCATTTGCGCATTGCAGCCAGGGCGGGTTAAGTCGCCTGCATACCAAACTCTGTCTCCTGGTTCAAAGCCGGTCACTTTATCCCCCATTGATATCACCTCACCAACGGCGTCCCAGCCAATAATCTTATGACCGGATTCTGGTGTCATCCGCATCCGAATCTTTGTATCGACGGGGTTAACTGCAATAGCTTTTATTTTAACCAGTAAGTCGTTTGCCTCTGGCTTTGGGTCATCAACCGTAATGTCCAGTAATGAGTTTGAGTCTTCTACAGGAAGTGATTCTTTGTATCCTACAGCGCGCATAGTGTTCTCCTTAGTAACAATGGTGACTCTGTATACGTATTATAGGAGAAAGCGATGACAGAAAAGTGGCAATTAAGAAGAAAAGCCAGCTTGTTCCAGGTTATCAGCAAACGCTTCCAGAGCTGCGACTCCCTGAATGTCTTCCTCTAATAAATAAAGAGAGTAGCTCGGCCAGGTGTTAAAACGCTTTGCTATGTCTTCTAAATAGGACTTTTCTTGTGTGCGCCGTTTTGCAAGAAAGCTTCCGTCAGCTTGTTCAGGCAGAATGCGGTTAATGATAACGCCGCCAACAGGCAGCTTTTCTGCGGTGAGAGACTGCAACGCCCGATCCGTTTCCTGAATGGGGAGCCGCTCGGGAGTTAAAACAAAGAAAATTGAAGTGTAGTTTTTGTCTTGTAGTAACCGACGAGTCCGCTGAAATAAGCGCTGTCGATTTAGTAATTGCTCGGTAATAGCACGGGTGCGATCAGTCATACCGTCGCTGGCGTTATCTTTCGGGTCGGCCATGGGGTTGTTAATGTCTTTACCTGCTTTAGGGGACAAATGATCCAATACCGAGTCTAAGTTTTCAGAGCGCTTTTGTGAACGCAGCATGCCCTGGGTCCAGGCTGCCATGGCTTCGGGCAGGGTAAGCAAGCGTAATGTATGGCCGGTAGGGGCGGTGTCGAAAATGAGTAAGTCGTAATCTTTTTCTGCCTCATCGATAACGGCACAAATTCTCTCTAGCAAAGCCGCTTCCTGTGCTCCGGGAGACTGCTGTGTTAAGCGCATCTGGCGTTCAATTTCTGGGAAAAGATCAGGATTAGTAAAGCGTTTCATCTGTGAACTGACACGATCGATATGTGCTTTTACTTCGTGGTCAGGATCAATCTCTAATGCGGTTAAATTTTCGCGTACGACAGTTTTGTGATCACCTATTGCCTGATCAAAAACATCAGCCAGGCTGTGTGCGGGGTCAGTTGAGACCAGTAGAACTTTTTTGCCATGACGGGCTGCCAGCACCGCCAGTGCAGAAGAAACCGTTGTTTTACCAACGCCGCCTTTACCGCCAATCAACAAAACTTTTTTATCGCTTAACAACATGAGAAATGAACCCTGTTTCCGGTCGGGTTATAAAATTAGCAGCAACGGAAGTGATCAAGAGGTGAATGTTCCATCCCCATGCGTTGATGCCACTCGTGGAAGCGTTCCAACATTAAGGGTTGTAGCTCCAACGTATAATAGGCGGCCGGATTCGGCACGCCCATCATTTCAGAAAAAACCAGTAGCATGAACAAGTCGTCTTCATCGCGTTTTGCGCGGGCAATAGCAGAGCGATAGGGCGCATTATAAAACTCGTTTGCTAAGTCGCTTGCACGGCTAAACCAACGGCGCACTGACTGAATGTTCATGCTACTTACTCCTGTTTACTCTTGTTTCTGAGCCTTTTGTTCCTTACGGATTTTAGATAACCCGGCACTGGCCTCAAGAGCAATCCAGATTGCAGCAACCAGTACCACTAAATCCAGACCCATTAAGAACCAGTCGCCACTATCGTAGAAACCTTTAAGCTGAACGATAAGCGCGAATACGGTCATTATCAGTAAGAAAATTAAGGGTAATAGGGTGTAGTACATTGGACGACCCAAGCGTACCAGCATGACAGTAATAACCAGTAGCGTTAAACCGGCCAGTAACTGGTTTGTTGTACCGAACAGAGGCCAGATGATTAATCCACCGGTACCGTCCGCTCCACCAGCACCAAATGCCAGTAATAAACAGCTACCTACAGCTAACAGAGTTGCCGGTAATGCTTTTTGCATCCAATTGATATTATACAGGTTGCCCCATTCCTGGAAAATATAACGTTGTAAGCGCAGACCGGTATCCATGGTGGTGCCTGCAAAAAGTACCGCCATGACCGTAAGTAAAGTCTCGGAAATACCTACGTCCAGACCCAGGCCCTGGCTAATAATGTTTGCACCACCTTCAACGAAGGCTGCTACGCCACCCTGACCAAAGGAGGAGTAGACTGCTTCCCAGTCGGCTAACGTAGCAAAGCCTGCCGTCGCAGCAATAATAGTTGCTAACGAAAGAGAGCCCTCACCAATAGCACCAAAGTAACCGACAAAACGGGCATCGGTTTCTTTATCCAGCTGTTTGGAAGTTGTTCCCGATGCTACCAGTCCGTGGAAGCCGGAAATGGCACCACAGGCTATGGTCACGAACAGCAATGGCAGCATGGAAGGTGTGCCTTCCGGGGTGTTACTGTTAAAGGCCGGAGCTGATATTTCCGGGCCGAGCAGTAAAGTTGCACCGTAAAGCAGGATAAGGCCAATAAATAACTGCAGGCCATTAATATAATCACGAGGCTGCAATAATACCCAAACAGGTAACAATGAGGCGATAGCCGCATAACCAAATAGGATAAGTACCCATTGCGCGTTATCGCTGATTCCCATAACGGTTTCAGGTAACTGAATTGGGAAAGACGGACCGGCCCAAATAAGGACATATAACGCTAAAACGCCAATGATCGATATAGCACCAAGGCCCATCCATTTACGGAAAATAATCTGACCGATGATAAGCGCAACGAATATCGCTCCCCAAACAGGAACTACAGAGCTTGAGAACTTGATGAGTAGACCTGATATCGCTGTAGCGAAAACGGCGTTAACCATCAACAATACAAGGAATATCACGATCATAAATAAGGTTTGAGAGCGTTTGCCAACAACGTCGCCGGTTAAATTACCAATCGATTTTGCTTTATTTCGATTACTTGCCCAAATAGCGCCTGCATCATGCACGCCGGCAAAAAAGATGGTTCCGAAAATTACCCATAGGAAAGCGGGTACCCATCCCCAAATAACGGCAATAGCAGGACCAATAATAGGCGCCGCGCCGGCAACAGAAGTAAAATGATGACCCCAAAGAACGTATTTATTGGTAGGGACGAAATCAACGCCGTCTTCTAATTCGTGAGCTGGCGTCCTGAAGTCTGGATCAAGCTTAAATATTTTTTCGGCAATGAATTTTGAGTAAAAAACATAACCGAGAAACATAGCGCCTAAACCCAGAACCATCAATACGATTGCGTTCATGGCAAAGCCTCATTGTTGTAGTGTTAGACAGATAACGTAAAATGCCAACGGTTATTGTAGCGTAGATTCAATAACCGATGGCATACGACCAATGTCTAATATCTATAGAAGCTTAAAGCATTTAAAGCCTTTTGTTCCCCTGGAGTAGGCGGACAACCAATGAAACTACGAATAGAACAACGAAGATAAAGAAGATAATTTTAGCGATTTCAGCGGCTGCACCAGCAATACCACCGAATCCTAAAATGGCTGCGATAACTGCAACGACGAAAAATATAAGAACCCAACGTAACATAAGTGCCTCACTGATTAATTGAGAAGTATCAATTAGTAAGGTAGACCATGATTGTGAGAATAACTAGCATTTGGAAGTGTAAAAAACTGCTAAGGCGTTTAAACCTTAGCAGTTTTGGTTATCAAGGAGTGAAGGCTAGTGAGCTTCCGCTGCCGCGTCTGCTGCGGCTTTGTCATCCAGCTTCTTGGCGTAAACCTGAATGCGTGGCGCTAAGTAAATAGCGTTACTCAGCAATTTAGCCGTTCCCCAGAAGTAGGCGCGGAAATTTACATTGTCGGCAAAGCCAATAACTTGTCCACTACCATAGCGATGAGCGGCAATGTTGGTTTTTCCTTTTAGAATTTCCCGGTTCCGTTCATCCGTGTAGCCACTCATTAATGGTTGTTCTGAATAACGAGCTACTGAAACAAAAGGAGACTCCGGCTCTTCCATAGCAGCAACCGAGTTCTTAAATACCGGCATTTGCTCACGAGGGAAACCAAAGAAGAGAGGATGAGAAGTATCGACTTCCATAGAGAATATCGCACCGGCAATTCGTTGTTCCGAATAGAAGCTATCGCGATCATCATAACTCATACGATCTTTAGCGAAGGCTTCCTGGAATACGGAGTCTTCGATGAAACGTGTATGCAGAAGATCATTCTCTGCGAGCCATTGAGCCCCACCACGTTGACCGATTATTGTACCGCCCTGACTAACCCATTGCTTGAGCTTTTTGCGTAATGCTTTGTCAAGGTTACCGTAGCGCCCGTCAACCATAATAATGTGGCTGTAGCGAGTTAGGTCGGCGCGTGAAAGGCGCTCAGTATCGACCATAGAAAGCGGAATACCCACATGGCGATCCAGGTAGTACCAAGTTTCACCTGCTTCGTAAAGGTTTACGCCGGCACCCGTCAACATCATGACACTGGGCTCTTCTACTGGCTGAATATTGCGGCTACCCAAATCAACACCTTCTGGTGTCAACCCTGTTTCGATAGAAGTGACATTAACGCCTTTCTCTTTTGCTGCAGTTGCCAGGCGACGTTGAACATCTCGCCAGTCACGCTCCTGGTAAGCCTTAGGTACAATAATAGAGCCGGGAGAAAACTCCTGACGGCCTTGCTGTGCTTCTACAGTAAAAGGCTTGGTGCTTTGACGTACGTGAATATTTTGCTCTAACAACTCCTGTAGTAAACCCGGAGCGTGGTAGTCATCCCAGTTAAACGCATAGGCGTAGGCATCGGTAAGCGCCGAAGACTTGCGCTTAGGAGCGTCCCAGGCTGCGTCAGCAATTTGGATGCGACCACGGTGTGTTTCAAATGGCACATTAAAGGCTAGTGGTAGAGTCCAGCCTGATACATCGTAGAAGGTATTATCAGGGAAGCTCTTACGAGTGCTGAAAATTCCCTGAATTAAACCGTATTGTGCTTGCGCCAGTGGTATGTAGTAACTGCTACCAGCTTTGAACTCTTTACCGTTTTGCTCAATGTCTTTTTCTACACGGTAGGCTTTAATATCGTGTTGCTTAAAAATTTCCAGTAAGCCTTGAACACGCGAAGGATCACTTGAGTCACCAATTAAGTAACCATCAAAGTTCGCTTTTTTAGCGGCTTCAAGACCTTCATCGTAAGCTCGTTCCTGAAACTCAATAAAGCGACTTTTGTTCTTGTGCGTGCCATAAATGGTACTAAGCGAAGCCACAAACTGGTTTCGGATAGTAAACGGGAAACTGACTTCACCGTTAACGGAATCCTGCAAGTGACCGCGGCTAGAGGCCTGCTCGAATAGAATGCCGACTGAGCCCTGAATATCAGGATAGGTCGAGCCTTTGCCGTAATAAAAGTCGTCGAACGACTCTTCGGTGTAATAAAGGCTTCCGATATCGTCTAAAGAGTCAGCATGTTCTGCCGCTAAAATCTCTGTTAAACGAACGTTTTCATCCGGTGTTAACGGGTTTTTGCGCGACGGAATACCAGGTTGGAAGAAGTAGGTGCTGTTGGTGCCCATTTCGTGGTAATCGGTCAGAACGTTCGGTTTCCATTTCTGAAAGTTAGCCACTCGCGCACGTGATTCTGGGTGTTGTAATAACAACCAGTCGCGGTTCATATCAAACCAATAGTGGTTAACCCGACCACGGGTGAAAGGCTGTACGTGTTCACGATGCTGAGGGTCGGCAACCAGGTTTTGACTGCGGTGCTGGTTTGCCCACTGCGCAAAGCGAGCCAATCCATCTGGATTGAATGCTGGGTCAAGCAGAACAACAGAGTCTTTCAGAAGCGCATCAACGGCTTCCCCTTCGGCAGCGGCAAGGTAGTAGGCGAATAATATCGCTGCGTTACTGCCACTGGATTCATCGCCGTGAATACTGTAACCCATATACATGACTACCGGTGTATTGTCCGGATCAGCATCGCGGTTAGGGTCGGCTGCCGCTAAATGACGTTCACGAACGTCGTCAATATTGGCATGGTTGTCTTCTGAGGTGACTGTAAGAAGCAATAAAGGGCGTTGCTCATGTGTACGACCGGTCACTTCCAGCGTAATACGGTCGGACTCTTCGGCCAGAACTTCCATATATTTAACGATCTGTTCGGGACGTGCATGCCACTCACCAACCTGATAGCCAAGAACATCTTTTGGCTTAGTAATTTCCGGGTTGTAACTGACATCCTGCGGTAGGTAATATGAAAGGTCTTCTGTTGCTGCCATAGAGGGCAGGGCAACGATGACCAATGCGGCCGTTGTTAAACGGCTTAACATTCGCTTCAACATAGATAGATCCCCTTGGTGTTATTATTTCACCACCATAACAAAAGCTTTGAGGATTAACTGCTGTTTTCGGTAGGTCGCAGATTTTTAGCGATGCTTATCGCTTTTTCATTTGATAGTCGTACATGGGATCGTAGTAGTCGACTAGTAGTCCTTTTATCCACTGCTTGTGTAGTTCATTACTGTTGCGGTTTAGCGCCTTCTGCAAGGTATCCTGGAGTTGACGAAACCTAAGATCGCCCAATCGCTTGCGAGTTCGGGCTAAGCTGTCCAGCAGGTAGTTTTCAAACTGCTCTCTGGATGAGTAACGTTTTTCCGCTTCGACAACATACTCGTGATAAATAACCTCAACACGTTGCTCAATAGTGGATTGAATACGATAGCGCTCCGCTTTTTGAGTTGCCAGACGAAGGCACTCGGGAACAGAAACCGAACCAATATGACTGCCTTCGTCTTCAATAAACACCGTTGTTGCGCCTTGCGCTTTTAGTTTAATAAGCTCAATGGCTAACTGGTTTTCAAAGTCTATCTGGGTCGGTTGAGGTTCGGGGAAACGGCCGAATGCAGAGCCTCGGTGATGTGCTAAACCCTCTAAATCAATGGAGTGAGCTTTGTCTTTAATAAACTCGGTTTTCTGGCAGCCGGTGCGGCCGCTGACTACAATCCAATGAAACTGTGAGACAAGCTCCTCGGTACGTTGTATCAAATGCTGTCTTAAAGCTTTGTAGCCGCCTTTTATACGCGGACGTTGTATGTCTTCATCACGTAACCATTGCTGCACTATTTCAGAACGCAAACCGCCACGAAAGCAATAGATAACACCATTTGGATGAGCACGGAAAAAATCTCTCCAGATATTCACTCTACGTTTCTTAGTCTCGCCGCTGACCAACGCATGGCCTAGTTCAATCGCCGCTTTTTGGCCATGTTGTTTATAACAGGTGCCAACTTTCGTCCGTTCGTCATCTGTCATCAGCGGGTAATTAATGGCTGTGCTAAAAGCGCCTTTTTTAAATTCTGAAGGGGCTCTTAAATCAAGTAACGGTGTATCGTTAATAAACAGCTCGTCGAATTGTGCGTGAGTTATCCATTTATCAGACATTTATTCGACGACCACCCGGTGTGTTGGTGTCTCAGCAGAATAAAGCTCACCAATAACCTGTATTAACTGATTATGCTCGCGACAGGTTTGATAAATGACTTCAACGTCTTCTTTTGCCACACTGAGGAGTAAGCCACCGGAGGTTTGTGGATCACACAAAAGGTTACGTTGCTGCTCGGGCACCGGGCTTATATGCTGACCGTAGCTATCAAAGTTGCGCAAACTGCCTCCGGGGACACAGCCCTGATCCAGGTAGTCATGCACGTGAGGCAGTGTTGGGATCTTGTCGAACTGAATTTTTGCATAAAGGTCGGCGCCTTCGGCCATCTCAATTAAATGCCCGGCTAAGCCAAAACCAGTAACGTCGGTGATTGCGTTCACCCCCTTAATACTGGCTAAAACAGGACCAATTTTGTTCATCTGGCACATGGTTTCAATCGCAATCCCGCTATGTTCGGGTAACAGCTTTTTCTGTTTTTGCGCGGTAGTCAAAATGCCAACCCCTAAAGGTTTGGTCAGCATTAATACATCACCTTCCCGGGCCGTATCGTTTTGCTTTAGCTTTTGTTTTTCAACCTGGCCGGTTACCGCCAACCCAAAAATTGGCTCCGGTGCATCAATACTGTGTCCGCCGGCAAGCATAATGCCCGCGTCAGCACAGGCTTGCCTGCCACCGTCAATAACCTGCTGGGCGACTTCTGCCGGCAGTTTGTCGATCGGCCAGCCGAAAATAGCGATAGCCATTAAAGGCTGGCCGCCCATAGCATAGATGTCGCTAATGGCATTGGTGGCAGCTATGCGGCCAAAGTCGAAAGGGTCATCACAGATAGGCATAAAGAAGTCGGTGGTGCTTAATACGACCTGGCCATTGCCTAGGTCATAAGCTGCGGCGTCGTCACGGGTGCTGTTTCCAACCAACAGTTTAGGGTCGGGGGCGATATCGAGTTTACTTTGCAATATGGTCGATAGCACTTGTGGCGATATTTTGCAGCCACAACCGGCGCCGTGACTGTACTCAGTTAGTTTAACGTCCTGACTCATGGCTGTATGTCTCTGTTAATAGGTTGCTGTAATGATATGAGCGTTTCCGTTGATTGTATTTCATCAATAGCCTGAATTCGATTGATAAGCGTGTGTTGCAGTTCGTTAATTGACGGTGTCATGATCTTAATGAAAACATTGTACTGTCCGGTGGTGTAGTAAGCCTCAATAACCTCTTCGAGCTTTTCCAGTTTTTCAATTGCTGCCGGGTAGTCACCTGCGCTTTTCAAGGTAATGCCAATGAAACAACAGACATCGTAGCCTAAGCGTTTGGCGTTAACCTGTAAACGCGTACCTTCAATAATCCCGGCTCGTTTCATCTTTTCAACGCGAACATGAATGGTGGCCGGACTGACCTTATAACGTTTGGCGAGTTCAGCGTAAGGAGTGCGCGCATCCTCCATTAAAGCGTTAAGTATTGAGCGGTCCAGATCGTCGATTTGATAATTTTCAGCTGATTTTTTCATTGTTTATTAATGCTTCACTAATTAATTTACCTGTAAATTAACGGAAATTATTCAATAAAGCTATTTCTGTTAAATAATATTGAATAAAAGTGAGTTAACGGTATTAATTGAATCGTGTTTTAGTTTTTTATTTAACGATTCGGAGTATTTATGAAGTCAAAGTACATGTTGCAGCAGGAGAAAATCCAGTTTGTAAAAAACAGCTTCACACAGCAGCTGAAACTTCAACTTGGGCTTATTGAAGTGCAGTCGCCATTGCTTAGCGAGCATGGTAACGGTATTCAGGACGATCTGTCGGGTTGGGAGAAAGCGGTTCCAGTCAAGGTTAAAGCGGTGCCGGACAAAAGCTACGAAGTGGTTCACTCCCTGGCAAAATGGAAACGTTACACTCTAGGTCGCTATGGCTTTGATGCTGGCGAAGGAATCGTCACACAGATGAAGGCATTGCGCCCTGATGAGGAAGCGCTGAGCTCCGTGCATTCAGTTTATGTTGATCAATGGGACTGGGAGAAAGTCATTACAGAGGAACAGCGTTCACTGAGCTTTTTGACCAAAACAGTTGAGAGAATTTACTCGGCTTTGCGCGAAACGGAAAGTCGGTATGTTGAAAAATACAATGGGGCTTCTATTCTACCTGAGACCATCCATGTGGTTCATACAGAAGAACTGATAAAAGCCTACCCAGAATTCACGGCTAAACAGAGAGAACGAAAAATCGTAAAACAATATGGTGCTGTGCTTTTGGTCGGTATTGGTGGTGAGTTGAGTCATGGTCATGCCCATGACGTTCGTGCACCAGATTACGATGACTGGAGCTCGGTTAATGAGCAGGGCAGTACCGGACTTAACGGCGATATTATTGTCTGGCATCCGGCGTTAAATGACGCGTTGGAGCTTTCATCTATGGGTATACGTGTTGACCAACAAGCACTAAAGCGACAACTCAGTCTTAGCCGGCAGGAGGAAAAGCTTCGGTTACCCTGGCACCAATCACTTTTGGCTGGAGAGCTGCCTTTAACTATTGGCGGAGGAATAGGCCAGTCCCGCGTGGTGATGCAAATACTGCAAAGTGATCATATTGCCAAAGTTCAGTGCGGGGTTTGGCCTGAGCCTGTAGCTGAAGCGCTCTAAGGCCTGGTTTATGGCTTACCTTGAAATCTATAGACGACTGGTCTAATATAAGGGCATGAAAAAGAACGACACACGACAACACATCATCACGATAGGCGCTGACCTGATTTCCATTCACGGTTTCGGCAGCACCGGTTTGAACAAAATTCTGAGTGAAGCTCAGGTACCAAAAGGCTCGTTTTATCATTACTTTAAAAGTAAGAACGACTTTGGCCTGGCAGTAATTGACACTTATGCAGAAGAGTATGAAGCGCGTATGAACGAGACTCTGGGCAACGAGAGTTTACAGCCGGTCGAACGATTGCGCTTGTACCTGAGTTGTTCAGTTAAAGATATGAAGTCGTGTGATTTTTCCAAGGGTTGTCTAATAGGCAATCTGGGTCAGGAATTGGCTTCGCAGAGCCCGATTTTCCGTGAACGGTTAGACGATATTTTTTCTGACTGGGAGCTGCGTATTGCACGTTGTTTAAAAGCGGCGCAAGAAACACAGCAAATTAAGCAAGATGTCGACACTGAGCAGATGGGAGCCTTTATCCTTTCTGGATGGCAGGGGGCATTGCTGCGGGCCAAAGTGCAACGTTCTATGCTGCCGCTACTGCGCTTTGAAAACATGATTTTAAAGCAGTTAGGGGCAGTCGACCAATAGCGTCAACCGGAGGTAAAGCTATGTCAGAAGTACAAGATAAAGTTGTGATTATTACAGGTGCAAGCAGCGGTTTAGGTGAAGAAACCGCTCGCATGCTTGCGGCAAAAGGCGCAAAACTGATGTTAGCGGCGCGCCGCGAAGATCGTCTAAAAGAATTGACTGAGTCAATTAAGAAAGACGGTGGTCAGGCAGTTTACCGAGTAGTTGATGTGACTGACAAAGCCGCAGTTCAAAAACTTGCTGACGACACCAAAGCGGAGTTTGGGCGTATTGATGTATTAATCAATAACGCTGGGTTAATGCCGCTGGCGCCGCTCGACGCACTGAAAGTGGATGAGTGGGACACCATGATTGACGTGAACATCAAAGGTGTTCTGTACGGTGTTGCCGCTGTATTACCGGTAATGCGTGAACAGCACGTTGGTCATATCATCAACTTGTCATCGGTTGCTGGTCAGAAAGTCTTTGCTGGCGGAACGGTATATTGTGCAACTAAGTTTGCTGTAAAAGCTATTTCTGAAGGTATTCGTCAGGAGTCTAATGGTGAAATTCGCGCTACGAATATTTCACCCGGCGCTGTAGCAACGGAGCTGACTGACCACATTAGTGACAAAGACGCGAAAGAAATGGCTGATGACTTATATTCCGATGCCATTGATTCTGCAGCCATTGCCCGCGCAATTACCTTTGCTATTGAGCAACCTCAGCAAGTTGATGTGAATGAAATGATCATTCGCCCAACCAAGCAAGAATTGTAATTGGCTATGAAATATTCAATTCTTGATTTAGCGCCTATCACGGACGGTGGGTCAGTGGCTGAGTCTCTGCATAATTCTGCAGATTTAGCCGAACATGCAGAGCGGTGGGGCTACCACCGCTTCTGGATGGCTGAACACCACAATATGACGGGTATAGCCTCTGCCGCCACGGCGGTTGCTTTAGGTTACGTCGCCTCTAAAACTGAAAAAATTAGAGTGGGATCCGGCGGTGTTATGTTGCCAAACCATGCGCCTTTTGTCGTTGCCGAGCAGTTCGGTACGCTTGATGCTCTGTACCCTGGAAGAGTCGATATTGGATTGGGCAGGGCACCCGGAACTGACGGTAGGACCCTGAGAGCTTTAAGGCGCAAGCCTGATGATGCCGAGCAGTTCCCGAACGATGTTCAGGAGCTGTTAGGTTATCTGGAAGAAGCGCAGGAAAGTGACGCAATTAAAGCGGTTCCAGGGTTTGGGCAAAAAATACCGGTGTGGTTGCTCGGCTCAAGTACTTTTGGCGCTCAGCTAGCGGCGCACTTGGGCCTGCCATACGCCTTTGCATCGCATTTTGCACCAGACTATCTGCAACATGCATTAAAGGCTTACCGTGACAATTTCCGACCGTCACGCTATCTCAGTAAGCCTTATGCTGCTGCTGCAATGAATGTCTTTGCCGCCAACGATGAAAGTGAAGCGCATAAAATGATGAGTTCTATGCAACAGCAGTTTATTGCGTTACGTCGTGGTATGCCGGGTCCTCTAAAAGCCCCCGTGGATGATATAAGAGCGGTCGCGGCTCCGCATGAGCTGGCCGGCGCGAACCATGCATTAACTTATACAGCAGTAGGTACTAAGGAAACGGTTCAACGACACCTGCAGCAGTTTATTGACGATACCGGAATAGATGAAATTATTCTTACCAGTCATGTGTTTGATCACGGAGCTCGATTACGATCCTTTGAAATTGCCGCTGATGCTTTAAACGCGTTAGAATAGGGGCATCTTAAACAAGCTGTTTGGTTGTATTTATGAGAATTATCATTCGTTACTTTTTCCGAGGTTTGCGACTTGTTTTGACACCCATCGTGTTATTGGTTGAAAAACTAACAACGCCAAAGGGAAAAGAACGTTCAGAACAAGAGCAAAAGACAGTTGATGAAGCATGCAAGTCACTTGCGTTGTATCAGTTTTCTGCGTGTCCTTTTTGTGTGAAAGTTCGCAAAGAAGTAGCCCGTCTTAATTTGAACATTGAGCTACGAGACGCAAAAAATAACGATGAGCATCGCGATGCGTTATTGAATGGTGGCGGGCGCGTTAAAGTGCCATGCCTGCGAATTGAAGAGGGCGATAAAGTGCAGTGGATGTACGAATCTGACGATATTAACCAATATTTGGAACAACGTTTCGCTTAATCTGTTCTGGGGCGGTTACTTCCCATCCACTTATCCAGAGCGCGTTGAAAGTCCGGGTCGGCTTTTATCTGAGGAATAACCCGGTTGAGTTGGTTGACAGCATTGCGGCCCCATTCATTATTGCTGCAACCAACTGCACCTTCTATGAATTCATTGTCGTACTCGGCAATTGGCAAGAACACTAATTCACTTCGTTTACTTTGAGTTTCATTGTAGTAGGTCATAATGCTGTTGTAGTCGATGGTGTAGTCGATACGTTCGTTAACTATCATCGTTAGCAGGTTCACGTTAGCATTATCACCGCTAATGAAACTAAAGTTATCTGAATCAATCAGGTACTCTTCAAGAACAGCTTGTAATCGTCCGTATCGCCTTTCAGTTGGTTGTGCAAAGCGTAAGTCCGGGTCTTTTACTAATTCTGAAAATACAACGGGCTGGCCGTACTCTTTTATAATTTGCGAGGCTATGGATTCGCGAGTAATAATGCCATGAGGCTGATATAGATGCGTTGTTTCGGTGTAATTAAACTCCGAGTTGTAGTTTGTTTTTTTTATTAGGCAAGGAAAGCACAAGTTTTTATTCTTTCTCATGAGCATAGTAATACGTCGGGATGGTAACTTACGTATTTTGTGAGACAGCTCAGGGAGTTGACGCTCAAACGCTGTAACTAAGGCGTCACAAAAGCCAAGGTTTTTATATTCGCCATTAATAATGTGAAAAGGAGGTGATGAGTTTACTCCCCATATAATATCTTCTTCATAGGCGGCTTGACCGCTTTGACTAAACAACAGGGTAAAAAACAGACCAATCATTTGTTTTTGGAAACTCATAGAGCCTACCCTCATTTCGTTGTTAGCTCATCTAATTTAGGCCTGTCAGTACCCAGCCAGTAATCAAGACTTTGCTGAAACTCATTATTGCGACGAATGTCGTTAATGGCCTTGTCAATCAATTCAGTTGCGTTCTTGCCCCATTCATTATTGCTACAACCGACAGCTCCTCTAATGACTTTGTCTTCATATTCCTTTATTGGAATAAAGCTAAGAGCCTCATTACTTTCTTGAGGCTCAGCGTTACGCTGGTATGACTGAATCATCATTTCGTAGTCGATGGTAAAATCGACTCTGTTAATAAGAATCATGGCAAGTAAATTGTATAACGCAAGTTCACCATGCACTTGCTTATGGTACTTAGTACCTAGTAAGTGTTCATCAATAAGGTGTTGAATATCACCGTAGCGGCGGCCCACAGGCTGAGCGAAACGTAATTCAGACTTGGCTAATAGCTTCTCAAGTGACACAGGATTCCCGTATTTTTCTACAATATCTTTAGCGAGAGAGGCGCGGGTAATAATGCCGTGGGGGGCGTATAAATGTGTCGTTTTGCTAAAGTAGTAGTTAGGGTTGTAGCTGGTACGGTTTATCATGCAGGGGAAACACATACTGCCTTCGCGTTTCATAATGGTTCGGATTCGACCATGTGGCATTTTTCGAATAATCTGATGAGTGTCGGGCAGCTCGGCCCCGATGGCCTGAACCAAAACATCACAAAACCCGTTATTCGCCTGGTCGCCCTGCGTAATATGAAAGGGGGGAGACTCATTGACGCCAAAAATCAACGGAGCAGACAGCTCATCTTCTTGAGCAATTGCGGTGCCGCTCAATAATAAGAAACAGATTAACAGTTTCACGCTGCTTAATTTTACTGTCATGATACGGGTTAACATTGTTACCAAATGATTAACGTTGATTCCAATTTATCTAAGCATCGAAAAATAGGCAATTGTTAAATGCAGGTTATTTTTAATCACGGCAAAGAAAGCGGCCCCTGGGGAACTAAGATCAAAGTGTTAGCAAAAACGGCTGAAGCTTTGGAAATGGAAGTGAGCAGTATTGATTATCAGGGTATTGATAACCCGGACCAACGTGTGAAAATCTTGAAGCAAGCTATTCACTCTATATCAAAGCCTTTTGTACTCGTCGGTTCGAGTATGGGAGGGTATGTTGCGACTGTCGCAGCAGAAACACCCGATTGCAGAGGCTTGTTTTTAATGGCTCCGGCTTTTTATTTAGGTGGTGAAGCCGACTTTGACAAAATAACCCCAACTTGCAAAGCCGAAATTGTCCACGGCTGGAACGATGATATTGTCCCGGTAGAAAACAGTTGGCGCTACGCTAAAAGAACTCACTCGCAGTTGCATATAGTTGATGATGACCATCGTTTAGTTGACAGCTTGCAGCAGACTAACGCACTGTTTAAGCGTTTTCTTCAATCACTTTAAAGATAAGGTTGATTTTATGTCATTCACAATAGCTCCGGAATTAGCCAGAGACAGTTACCATTTAGCTGACTGGCCGTTATGTGAGATCAGGGTAATGGATGACGGGCAATTTCCCTGGTTTTTATTAGTGCCGAAAGTCGCGGATGTGCGCGAAATAATTGATTTAAGTGAAGACGACCAACTGCAGCTGTTACGAGAAAGTCGCTTTTTGTGCCATTGGTTAAAAGCAGAGTATCAACCCGATAAGCTCAATGTTGCTGCGTTAGGAAATGTCGTTCCACAGTTGCATCTACACCACATTGCACGTTTTCAAACCGATGTTGCCTGGCCGGCTCCGGTATGGGGGAAGCAGCCAATGCAACCTCTGAATGAGGGCGAGGTTGCACGGCTACAATCGGTGTTTGCTGATATTACGTTTTAAATTGCTCCAGTTGGTTGCGCAGGCTATCCGCGAGTGCGGACATTTGATCGCACTCGTTGTGACTGCTTTTAACAGCAGTTGAAACCTGACTGGAGAAATCTGCAATTGCCTGAATGTTCTTAGCAACGTCCTGGCTGACTGATGCTTGTTCTTCAGTTGCTGTGGCAATCTGTGTGCTCATGTCTGCCGTTTCCTGTATGAGCACAACTAATTCATTAAGCTTGTGGTTTGCATTTAAAATACCCTCGCTGGTGCTGTCGGCCTGAGTTCGGTTCGTTTCCATGGCTGAAACGGCAGACTTCGAACCTTTTTGTAGACGCGAAATTTTTTCTCGTATTTCTTCGGTTGACTGGCTGGTGCGTTGAGACAGTGTACGAACTTCGTCAGCGACAACAGCAAAGCCTCGTCCTGCCTCACCGGCGCGAGCTGATTCAATGGCTGCATTTAACGCCAGTAAATTGGTTTGTTCGGAAATACCCTGAATTGTATCGATAACAGTCACAATACTGGCAACTTCATCTGCTAGCTGTTCAACAGAATTTGCGGCGCTTTGCATTGAAGTTGATAGTTCCTGCATGGTTTCCACGGCCAGTTGCAACTGCTCCTGATTCTGCGACGTGGTAGTTCGCGATTCACTGGCATGATTCGCTGTCTGGTTAGCATTCTCAGCTATTTCCCTGACAGTGGTTTCCATTTCGTTCATAGCCACGGCAACTTGATCGGTTTTGTTTTCCTGTTCAGAAGACAAACCGTCAATTTGCAACATGGACTTATCAATAATTTTCACTTTCTCATTCACTTCGTACGCTGTGTTTCGAACGTGGGTGATAATACTGCCTAAATTGGCTACAAAAGCATTAAAGCCTTTCGCCAAATCACCGACTTCGTCATTGCTTTCTATATCTAGGCGTTGCGTTAGATCGCCACCTTCATTGGACATTCGGTTAAGGCTATTGGCGACATACTTAATTGGACGAACAATGCGGCGCGCATAAAACCAACTGGCAATTACAAAGCCCAGTCCAATGACTAAACTGATAAAAACAATTGCAGTAATGGTATTGTTCAGGCCTGAATAGAGCTCATCTTCCGGTAGTTCAATGACGATTCGCCAGTTACTGTTGGGAAGGTTAGTGCTGGCAACAATGAGATCTTCGCCACTTTGGCTGGTGTAATCAATTTCTACTTCATTATTGCTCATTAATTTACTCGCGACTTCATCGCCAACTTCCGATGACAACTGTCGAAAATCACTAATGCGAGGATGAATTTGAATACGCCCCTCAGCGTCTACTAGATAGGCAATACCGTTTTCTCCCACGTTAAAATCGGCAATAGCATTTTGCAGCGCTTCAAGGCTTTGCCCTATACCACCGACGCCAAGCGTGCGCTCATTGTCCTGAATACGAACGTTAACAAAAACAGTGGGAGTTCCAGATTGTTCATCAACATCAAAATTAAGTTCTTGCTCGGTATTGCTTTCGACAAAGTCAAAAAACCACTGGTCTCTTTCTTCGTTGGCCGAAACCGTTTTAAATAGACCTTCTGCGGTGTAGTAGTTGTTGCTTTCGGCACTGACTGTAAATGCTGCAACAGCATTCCTTTGTTGGTAAATACGGTTAAGGTAGCGAACAATTTCGTTTTGAGCGGTTTCTGACTCACCACTTTTTAGAGCGTCAATAAGATATTGGTTATTAGCCAGCTCCTGAGAAACTAACATTGGTGTCGCTATTAATTGGCCTACCTCGCCTCGAATTTCACCCAGTGTGGCCGGGAGCTCTTGTTTGGTTACGCGCTCTTCGATTAAAGAGCGCATCATGAAGGTTGATATTCCCAGGGCTATGACAAGTAACGTGGTTAATGCTATTGCCATGCTGAGAGTGAGTTTATTCTGTAAATTCATGAGAACCTCAAATAGTTACCCGACCGCAATTATATGCGTTAAGCTGATAGATGTTGTATCGACCACAATAATACAAATATTAGAACAAATAACGGAGAGTAACCTCTTGGGTTACTAAAGAATAATGGCAACACCAGATTATTTGATTACCAGTCGATGCGTTAACCTAGTGGCGCAAGTTAGTACCGAATTTGGACGATGGCTGGCTTTGTTAGAATCAGAGAGTAGCGATCTAGCAGAATTTAAGTCTCAACAAATGCCCTTGAAAGTATTCGCTTCTGTCGGCATTGAAGAACAATCACAATTGTTGCGGAACATTCGTTTAGATGAAGCCTATAGTCAGTTGGAGCATTGGAGTTTTTCTTCAGAGACTGATTTAAAGAATGCTCATCAGCTAGTTTGTTCGGCTGTTACTCCTAGTGCTGGTAGCTATCGTGCTACCGGAATGGGGGTTTATCAGAATAATAAACTTGTTCATATGACAGCGCCGGCCGGGCAAGCCAGAAAATCAGTTAAAGATTTGCTTAACTGGCTGCAGCAAAGCGGTGAACATCCATTGCTTAAAGCGGCAATTTTTTTGCAGCAATTTGAGTTTATCCAGCCTTTTTCTGTGGCAAATGGTTGTATTGGAAGGCTTTGGTTTAGTCTCATTCTTGCTGAATGGCATCCGGCCATTGTGTGGCTGAGTTTTGAAGAAACATTTAAAGCCAGTAAAGATGAGTACCTTGACTGCTTAAGACGCTCAATTGCAGAAAACGACAAAGTACCAATGGTTGAGTTTGTTCTGAGTTGTATGCAGCAGACAATTTCCCAGACGGTTAAATCCGAAACCGCTAAAGCGAATACCCAAAAAGAGAGTGGCGCCGCCAACGCTTTAGCTGTTCAGCAAACTGAAGGTTCGGTTAAAAGTTCGTTGTTTTGTTCGGTGAATGGTTCGGAAAAGCGAGGGTATTCCGGTGTAAATACAAGAAATATGGTTCTTAGACTATTAAATGAACAACCTGACTGGAGCGCGGCCAGAGTGGCAGAAGTTTTGAATATCTCTTCGCGGGCGGTAGAAAAACACATTTCAAAACTCAAGGATCAAGGCTTGTTAGTTCGAAAAGGCTCTGCCAGAGGAGGTTACTGGAGAGTAACAACTGAAATTGAGGAGCAGCTCAGCTTGCCGGCTGATTGGAACTAAAAAGTGTTCTATAAAGCTAGGAAGAATTGGTCGGCGTGAGAGGATTTGAACCTCCGACCCCTGACACCCCATGACAGTGCGCTACCAGGCTGCGCTACACGCCGACCGAGGAGTGCTATGTTACTGTATTGGTCTAAATTAGCAAGCATGAACGCGGTCTAGGGCAGTCAACTGCTGCTATTTTCATCAATTAATTGCTTTCTTCAGTTTTACTAAAGCGTTTTAAGTCTTTAAGCGCGTCAATCAACACAGGAACCGGTGGCTCCGCTTGTTTCTTCAATTCAAATTTGTCGCTGCTGTAAACGCTGAATTGGCCACTGTTATCTAGAATAGTAATCTCTTTTTCATCATAGATAACAATGTAGGGGCTGTAGGTTTCAACTAAAGGCCAGCGGCGCTTAAGTGTTTGCAAGCTTTCGCCGTTTGTATAGTTCTTATGAGAGCCTGCGCAGGAAATTCTATTCTCCAGCATTGTGGGTACAATATCCATTAGCCCGGCAATAGGTTGAGCGGCCAATTGGTAGTCACGTTGCCAAAGTGGCACTTGCATGTTCTCAAGTGCAAACTGCTTATTTCCTAACAGTTCTTCACTCTGGGCGGGTGACAAGGATGTTATCAGCAACTGATGGCTTGCCGTTTGCTGAAGTACCTTATCTAATGCTGCAATATCGTTTTCAGTCATTAAAACAACATTCAGTTGGTTTTGACTACGGGCAGAAAACTCTGTGAGACTTTGGCTGTGCCAATCGCTGTTGAACTGGCTCAGGCTAAGTGAGTCTTCCCAGTTCTGACTATGATACCAGCGTATATCAAAGTTAAAGTCGCTCAGCGGCTTTAGATATGCTGGAGTGAGTTGCTGACGTTCTATAGACTCCTGGTAAAAGTCGGGTAGACCATACAAGACCTGAAACAGACCACCGTCACGGTTAGGGTGTGCCAGCAATTGCAGCTTGGTTTTCTCTAGTTGGTGTTTAGCGGCCAGAGTCTTTAATACCGTCTGTATGTCGGAGCTGGCACGATCAAAGAGCACAAGAGTGGTTGACTGTTGTGTGTCGGTTTTTGAACACAGCAGGGGCTGCTGGGGGTATTTTAACTTGATCTGATCGGTCGCCATGAGCATTTGCTGTCTGGCCTGGTAACTTTCGACATCGATTACCCCGTGTTTCGCCATTAAGGTTTTCGCTGTTGTCGGGTAAGACAAGGGGAACATGTCGTCTTGTTGTGTAATGGGGTCGTAAAGCACCGCGTCAGCCCACACATGAACGCTGTGACTGACAAAAAAACATAAAACAAAAACCGCTGTTACCGGGGCACCAATTTTACGATTTTGCAAATCATCAAGGCGCTTCCAGGCTAAGTTAGCGAGCAGAAGCTGAATACCCACAATAAGCAGGAAGCCAAGTAAAATGGCGGAAATAATAACGAAACTGGCTCCAGTGAACACCGCCTCGGCGTCCCGGGTCATTTGCGCCAGAGAATAGGTATTTAAATGGTATCCGTATTGACGGAAAAACAAAGCATCGGCAATAAGTGCTATGAGCCCGAAAGAGGCTATTAAAGCGGCAAAACCTCTAAGTATCTTTGAATAAGGGACAACCAGACAGAATGGAAATATCAGAATGATAAAGAAAACGAATGGTAAAAATGCAAAGTGGCCAACCCAGCTAACTAGCATATAAAGGTTGCCAATAGCGCCAGATGGCTTGGGAGCCGCTTCAATATATAAAAGGCCAATAAACAAGCAAAGAATGATATTGGCAAAGGTAAACCAATGTCCCCAGCTTATTAATCGGGCAATTTTATCTCTACGTTGGTACTTTCCCATCGTTCGTCAGTCCCGTGTTACAATGTCGGTATAGTAACACAGCAAAACAGCAAGGATAGTCCCCGTTATGCAATTGCGGATAGAAGAAAGCATTATTCACCAGTTTTATCAAAATGACGGGCAGGTCGGCTTGCGACTGGCTCCCTCAGCGTTAACGGAAGATGACCAGTTACATGACTTATTAGTTGAGTTAACGGATGTCTATACCAGCAAACCCGCAAAAGGTTATGCCAGTTTTATAAAAGAAGGTGAAGAGGGCGATCCGGGGCCTTTCCCTGAGCAGCTAACCTCTTGGTATGACGGACAACTGGACTTTGTTGAGTTCAGTCAGCAGTCTGCCAAGTTACTTTTAGAAGAGCTGCAAAACTATAATTTATTGGAAGCGGGTTTCCTGTTAGTTACTCGTTACCAGCACATTAGTACTGAATATTTATTGGTGTGCTTCTTACCAGTAAAGGAAGGGGTCACAATTAACCCTGACCTAGCTGTTGACCGCTCATCCCAACTGGATATTACAAAAGTACAGTTAGCGGCGCGAATTGATTTAACCGAATGGAAAACCGCTCCTGAAAGCGAAAGGTACATCTCTTTTATTAAAGGTCGTGCCGGACGTAAGGTTTCAGATTTCTTTTTAGACTTTTTAGGCTGTACTGAGCGTTTGAATTCAAAAGCCCATACACAACAACTGGTTGATTCTGTACAGGAGTATGCAAAGCAGTCGGAGCTGGAAAACGAGCAACGGCAGGCGTTAAATAAAGCCGCCTATGAATACTGTGACGACCAATGGAAACAAGGCGATACGGTAAAAATCAAAGATCTCTCAGAGCAATTTGCAGAAGCCTATCCTGCAGAAAAAAGCTTTGAAAGCTTCTCTAAAGACTTTGCCGAACAGAATTCACGCGAATTAGTTGATGATTTTCCTGCGGATAAGTCGACATTACGTAAGCTGGTGAAATTTCAGGGGCAGGGCGGCGGTGTCAGTGTTGGTTTTGATCACACAGCCTTAGGTGAGAGAGTACACTACGATGCAGCCACTGATACCTTAACAATAAACGGGACGCCACCGAATTTACGTGATCAATTACGGCGTTATTTTGGTATAGATAGTTAGAAGATGTTGTTGAGTGAATTAAAACGCCGGACAAGCCGGCGTTTTAAAGGCACTCAATTGTTTGGTTAAGCCGGTATTATTTATCGGCAGGACCGGGAACAATGTTGTTGGCGTGCAAACCTTTGGGACCTTCCTCGAGTTCGAACTCTACGGGTTGTCCCGCTTTCAGTGTGCGATAGCCTTCCATCTCAATGGTTGAATAGTGAGCGAAAATATCACCTTCGCGGTCCTCGCTTTCGATAAAGCCGAAGCCTTTCGAATTATTGAACCATTTGACTTTTCCGGTAGCCATACTTCTACATCCTTCTTCTGCAACAGATAGTTTATTATTATTAGGTGCGGTGGCTTGAAAAATCGCCGATTTAGCACCATGTTTAACTCTAGGTGACGTGAGTGATTAGTCAAGCCCTAAAGTTTAAAAAATAACCTACGTTGTTAATATTTTGGTTGTTTTTTTCTTATTTTGGGTAAATTTAAAACTATTATTATGGCAGGTTGTTAATAAATGAGTCAGTTTGACCACCAGCACCTTAGCGATACAGAGGAAAAGCAGGAGCTCAAGCCACCATCCATGTATAAAGTCATCATTAACAACGATGACTACACCCCCATGGATTTTGTGATTGAAGTGTTGATGAGATTTTTTAAGATGGATCAGGAGCGCGCCACGGACACCATGTTGCAGGTGCATTATAAAGGGAAGGCCGTTTGCGGTGTATATTCTGCGGAAATCGCCGAAACTAAAGTCGTACAGGTAAACCAATACGCTCGGGAAAATCAGCATCCGTTATTATGTACTATGGAGCAAGAATGAGCCGAGTTGTCTGGGAAGGAGTGGTCTATGTTGAATAAAGCCCTTGAATTAACGCTAAACGATGCGTTTCGGCTAGCGCGCGAACGTAATCATGAACTGATGACAGTTGAGCACTTATTGGTTGCATTGTTGGATAACCCAGATGCATCTGAAGCGCTTCGTGCCTGTGGGGCAAACTTTCAACAATTGAAAGAAGAACTGCTGAGTTACATTGACCGCAGTACACCACTGTTCGGTCCTGACGAGGAAAGTCCTGATACGCAACCAACATTAGGTTTCCAACGAGTATTGCAACGTGCAGTGTTTCATGTGCAGTCTTCTGGTAATGCTGAGGTTACCGGAGCGAACGTGCTTGTCGCTATTTTTAGTGAGCAGGAATCGCAGGCGGTTTATTTACTGAATAAGAACGATATTACCCGGCTGGATATTGTGAACTTCATTTCGCACGGAATATCTCGTATTGATGACGAGCCGGTAGATGAAGAAATGGTCGAAGAAGAGGCCATGAAAGGAAATGATGAGCAGCAGAGTTATTTACAACGTTTCTGCTCCAATCTTAATGTGCAGGCTAAAGAAGGCAAAATAGACCCGCTGATAGGCCGCGATTACGAGCTTGAGCGTTGCGCTCAAATTCTCTGCCGTCGTCGCAAAAACAACCCGCTTTTAGTGGGTGAAGCCGGTGTGGGTAAAACGGCCATTGCCGAAGGCCTGGCTTACCGTATTATTAAAGGCGAAGTGCCTGAAATTCTCTCCGATGCAACCATCTATTCACTGGATATGGGTGACTTGCTGGCGGGCACAAAATACCGGGGTGACTTTGAGAAGCGTTTTAAAATGCTTTTGAAAGAGCTTCAGGAAAAAGAACATGCCATTTTATTCATCGATGAAATTCATACCATCATTGGTGCGGGTGCGGCTAGTGGTGGTGTCCTGGATGCGTCTAATCTGATAAAACCTCTGCTTTCCAGCGGTCAGTTAAAATGCATTGGTTCGACGACATATAACGAGTTTAAGAACGTTTTTGAAAAAGACAGAGCATTAGTTCGTCGCTTCCAGAAAGTGGATGTGGTTGAGCCTTCGGTGGAAGACACTACAAAAATATTAATGGGGCTGAAAGAGAGATACGAAAGCCATCATGGCATTCGCTATACACAACCTGCGATTAAAGCCGCGGCAGAACTTTCTGCAAAGTATATTAACGAAAGGCATTTACCGGATAAAGCCATTGACGTGATGGATGAAGCCGGTGCCTCACAGCGCTTACTGCCGCCATCGAAACGTCGTAAAACGGTCGGTGTAGCGGATATTGAAACCATTATTGCGAAAATAGCCCGTATTCCTGAGCAGTCGATTTCACAGTCCGATCAGGACTTACTGAAGCAGCTTGACCGTAACCTAAAAATGGTTGTCTTTGGTCAGGATGAAGCGATTGATAAGCTGACAGCTGCTATTCGGTTGTCACGCTCAGGGCTTGCTAACGAAAACCAGCCAATAGGCTCGTTCATTTTTGCCGGACCAACGGGTGTTGGTAAAACCGAAGTTACTCAGCAACTGGCTAAAGCTATGGGTATTGAGCTGGTTCGCTTTGATATGTCGGAATACATGGAACGCCATGCGGTGAGTCGCTTAATCGGTGCACCTCCCGGGTATGTCGGTTATGAGCAGGGAGGCTTGTTAACCGATGCGGTTATCAAGCAGCCACACTGTGTGTTGTTGCTAGATGAGCTTGAGAAGGCTCACAGCGATGTATTCAACATACTGCTGCAGGTAATGGATAACGGTACTTTAACGGATAATAATGGGCGTAAGGCTGATTTCCGCAACGTAATTATTGTTATGACAACCAACGCCGGTGTTCGCGAAACTGTTCGTAAATCCATTGGCTTTAAGCAACAGGATCACAGTTTTGATGCGCTTGCTGAAATTAACAACATTTTCACGCCGGAATTTCGTAACCGCCTGGACGGAATCGTTTGGTTCAACCACCTGACGCCAGAAGTACTGGAACGTGTCGTTGATAAATTTATTTGCGAGTTGCAGGCTCAGCTGGATAAGAAAGGCGTCTCGCTTGAGGTTGATCCCTCGGCTCATGCCTGGATAGCAGAGAAGGGTTATGACAAGGAAATGGGGGCCCGTCCAATGAGCCGGGTTATTCAAGAACACCTGAAAAAGACGTTAGCCAATGAAATTTTGTTCGGTAAGCTTGCCCGTGGAGGAAGCGTGAAAGTCAGCGCGAATGACCAAGACGGATTAACTTTTGACTACGACAGTAAGAACGAAACTGTCGAAGGCTAATTAAAGACGTCAGTCAGAAATGAAAAAACCGGCCCGTTAATCAGGCCGGTTTTTTTAATCCTCAGTGCGGATTAACGTGCGCGGAAGACGATGCGGCCTTTTGTCAGGTCGTACGGAGTTAACTGTACAGTCACGGTATCGCCTGTCAGGATGCGGATATAGTGCTTGCGCATTTTTCCTGAAATATGGGCAGTAACCACATGACCATTTTCCAACTCTACTCGGAACATAGTGTTAGGAAGGGTTTCAAGAACCGTTCCTTGCATCTCAATACTGTCTTCTTTCGCCATTAAAATCCTCTAATATTTGTTTGAAGCCTAAAGTGTGTGCGATTTTAGCTCTTTTTTCCAATGATTGCCAACCAGTCGTTCATATGGCGCAAATCGCGTCTTATAATTCATCTTCTTGCAGTCATCAATTTGATACCCAAGATACAGTCTCGATACCTGTCTTTGCTGCGCTAAGCTGAGCATCTCCAGCACGGCGTAAGTTCCCGGTGAGCGTTTGTCGTGGTCAGGATTAAAAAAGGTATACACGGCTGACATAGCGTCCGCGGTTCTGTCGACAACCGAAACAATGATCAGCTCTTCATTGTTATTACGCCACTCTAGTAACTCGGGAGTTAACCAGTCACAGGAAACCCAGTTCCAGAACTTTTCTGGGTCAGGCGGGTACATCTCGCCGTCGGAGTGACGTTCATTGATAAACCGGGAAAATAGCTCATCGTAGTCAGTCTCCGGTGCCTGTTTAATACTGAGAGTTAAATCCCGGTTTTTGTTTAACAGTCGTTTTTGATTCTTACTAAAGCGGAACTCGGGCACAACTACCCGGAGAGACTGGCAAGCGCTGCATAAACGACAATGAGGACGGTAAACGTCGTTGTGGCTTCTTCGAAAGCCGTGCTGCATTAATTGCTGATAACGATCGGCGTTAAGTGGTTCCAGTTCATTGGGGAGGGCGACAACGAGACGTTCGTCTTCTGCCGTTAAATAGTGACACTGACTTTCTTTCGTCACTCCAAATTGCACTACAATTCTCCGGAATTAAGAATCTCGCGAGTTTGCCAGAAAGTTTCTGGCATCGATTGTTGTTGAGCTATATTCAATTTCATTAAAAAGCGTTCCCGATGCAGGTTAACCGCCCCCAATGAAAATAAATGAGGGTTGCCTACCTGACAATCTATAAGTTGTCCGCCACAGCTACTAAAATGTTCGGCAAAGCGCACTAATGCAATTTTAGAAGCATCAGTTTTGTAATGAAACATGCTTTCTCCACAAAATGCACGACCAACGGAAATGCCGTATAAACCGCCGGCGAGTTCGTTGTCGAACCAAACCTCGACTGAGTGTGCATGACCTAATTTATGAAGTTTGCAGTAAGCCTCGATCATTTCTTCGGTGATCCAGGTACCTTCGTTATCTGAACGCTGATCGGCACAGGCGCGAACGACATCAACAAAACAGTGGTTAATACTGACTTGCCAGTTTGGTTTTCGATTTGTCTTGGCAAGAGATCGACTGATGTGAAGTTTGTCAGGAAAAAAAACGGCTCTGGGGTTGGGTGACCACCAGAGAATAGGATCGTTATCAGAAAACCAGGGAAATATACCTTGTTGATAAGCGTGTATCAGTCGACCCGGCGATAAATCACCACCGACAGCGAGTAGCCCATTTGGTTCGTGCAAAGCTGTCGCTGTTGGTGGGAAACTGATCGATGCCGGATCGAGCTGAACAATCACTGTAGACGACTAAGACTTAGTCAGTGCGTCAAGGTAACGCTCGGCATCTAATGCAGCCATGCAACCCGTACCGGCAGAAGTCACTGCTTGACGGTAAACGTGATCCATAACATCGCCAGCAGCGAAAACACCCGGCACACTGGTTGCCGTCGCATTGCCCTGAAGTCCGCTCTGAACCTGAATATAACCATCCTGCATTTCCAGTTCACCGTCAAAAATACCGGTATTTGGTTGGTGCCCAATGGCAATAAAGCAGCCTGCTACTTCTAGCTCTTCTGTACTGCCGTCCTGCGTGTCTTTAATGCGAACACCAGTAACACCGGCATCGTCACCTAACACTTCATCCAGGGTTTTGTTCAGATGGAAAGTGATGTTACCGTTCTGCTCTTTTTCATTCAGACGGTCAACCAGGATTTTCTCAGCACGGAAAGTGTCACGACGGTGGATAACATGGACTTCGCTGGCAATGTTTGAAAGGTACAGTGCTTCTTCAACCGCAGTATTACCGCCGCCGACAACGCAAACCTTTTGTTTTTTGTAGAAAAAGCCGTCACATGTTGCGCAAGCTGAAACGCCTTTACCCATAAAGGCTTCTTCTGAGTCTAAGCCTAAGTACTTAGCTGAAGCGCCCGTGCTGATAATAACTGAGTCCGCTGTATACTCGCCAACGTCACCTTTTAACTGGAAAGGGCGCTTAGAAAAATCGACGCTGCTGATATGATCAAACACAATTTCTGTATCAAAACGTTCCGCATGCTTTTGCATACGCACCATAAGATCAGGACCGGTCAGACCTTCCGCATCCCCAGGCCAGTTCTCAACATCGGTAGTGGTGGTTAACTGGCCACCTTGTTGCATACCTGTCACCATAACAGGGTTTAAATTAGCGCGTGCAGCATAGACTGCAGCTGTATAGCCAGCAGGTCCTGATCCCAGAATAAGTAACTTACAGTGTTTGGCTTCAGCCATTAGAAAAACTCCATTAATGCGTTTTTGATTGTTTATTATTTAGCTATGGGGATTGATTGTAGGGTTTACAAGCTTGACCGACAAGAACTGCAACAAACAAGCCCGCAAACTTTTGTTCACGGGCTTGTTTCATTTACAGCCAGTATTAACCCTGCAGAGCTTCGCGAGCGTCCTGGTAGTCAAGTCCAAGCTGTTGGCCCAGATCGTCGTGAATTGCTTTGTAGGTAATTTTACCTTTGTGCATATTCAAGCCGCGTAACAGGTGCTCGTTTTCCAGCATGGCTTTAACACCTTTGTTCGCAAGTGCAATACCGTAAGGCAAAGTTGCATTGTTAAGGGCAATAGTAGAGGTACGAGCAACACCACCTGGCATATTAGCGACACAGTAGTGAACAACGTCATCAATGATGTAAACAGGGTCTTGGTGCGTTGTCGCTTTTGATGTTTCAAAACAACCGCCCTGGTCAATAGCTACGTCAACCAGTACTGAACCTGGTTTCATCTTACTGATGTTTTCACGCGTAAGCAGTTTCGGTGCCGCAGCGCCAGGAATAAGAACCGCGCCAACGACTAAATCGGCTTCCTGAGAATATTTATCGATGGCATCAACGGTAGAGTAAACCGTTTGTACACGGCCAGCGAAAATATCATCCAGCTCGCGTAAGCGAGGCAGAGAACGATCTAAAATAGTGACTTCAGCACCCAGGCCAATAGCCATTTTCGCAGCGTTTGTGCCAACAACACCGCCGCCAATGATCAGTACTTTGCCCGGCGCTACGCCCGGAACGCCACCTAATAAGGTGCCGCTGCCACCGTGCGCTTTTTCTAAATAGTGAGCGCCTGCCTGAATTGACATACGACCGGCAACTTCACTCATAGGTGCTAAAAGAGGCAAACCGTTACGGTTATCGGTAACTGTTTCGTAAGCAATAGCAGTACAACCGGCTTTACCGAGCAACTCAGTTTGAGTTGGATCCGGTGCTAAGTGAAGGAAAGTATAAAGAATTTGCCCTTCGCGAAGCATTTTACATTCGTTTGGCTGAGGCTCTTTTACTTTAACAATCATGTCGGCGCGCTGAAAAATCTCTTCTGGTGTATCAATAATAGTCGCGCCGGCTTCCATGTATTGTTCGTTCGTGAAGCCAATAGCAGCACCACCGTTGTTTTCAACGATAACGTCGTGGCCATTCTCCACATACTCGCGCACAGCAGCAGGTGTTAAGCCGATACGGTATTCGTGGTTTTTAATTTCTTTTGGTACACCAATTAGCATTGTCTGCCTCTTACAATTTTCGTGTTAAAGGGAAATTATTTGGCGCAAATTATAGACGTAAACCATAGTGCATTACTTACTTTTTTTAAGTTATTTTTTGGTGTGATACACTGTTAAAAGTTAATTTTTTAGAGAATTATGATGTTTAATGCTGAACAGCCCGTAGAAGTCACTATTGATAAAACTGACAGGAAGATCCTTCGGCTATTGCAAGACGATGGGCGGATGTCAAACGTGGAGCTGGCAAGGCGTGTAGGCCTTAGTCAGACCGCCTGCCTGGAGCGTGTTCGCAAGCTGGAGCGCGAACAGGTTATAGAAAGTTACCATGCTAAAATTAATCCTGCTAAATTAGGTGCTAACCTGATGGTTTTTGTTGAAATAACTTTGACTCGAACCTCGGCAGACGCCTTTGCGGAGTTTAGTGAGGCGGCAAGAAAAACGGATGAAATTTTAGAATGCCACTTAGTAGCAGGTGACTTTGATTTTCTGATAAAGGCACGAGTTCCCGATATGCGTGCTTATCGCAAATTATTGGGCGAAACTCTGTTAATGATGCCTGGTGTTGATGAGTCACGAACTTATGTGGTCATGGAAGAGGTAAAACAGGAAAATAAAGTATTAGTAAAGGGGTAACATTAGGGCTGACATCCGCTACAATCATGCGGATACTAATGAATACCAATAATAATATTAACGAAGGCGCTGCAATAAGATAATGACAGGTGTACAAAGAGTTTTAGAAGCAGGGTTGCTGATAAGTGGTGCGCTAGCCATTTTCATTTTTTTGTCATTGGTGAGCTTTAACCCGGCTGATCCCAGTTGGTCACAAACAGGTTATGAAGGAAGCATACATAATGCGGGTGGCGCCGTAGGCGCGTGGGTGGCCGATGTCCTTTTATTTGCTTTTGGCTTTGTCGCCTATCTTATTCCTTTTGGTTTTGTCGGTGTGGGCTACTTATTATTCCGAAAAACCTACCAATTGCTGGAAATGGATTATCTGGCTGTCAGCTTACGTATGATTGGTGCAATGCTTGCGCTGATTGGCGCTTCTGCTCTGTCTTCAATTAATTTCGATGATATTTATTACTTCTCAGCCGGTGGTGTCATTGGCGACGTTATCGCTGCTTCTCTACTACCGTATTTAAATTTTGTCGGCACCACCTTACTGTTACTGACCTTCTTTTTTACCGGAGTAACCTTAGTAAGCGGAATAAGCTGGTTGCAGGTTGCAGACAAATTAGGTGAGTGGGTTATTGACGGTGTTTTATGGCTAGTAGAAAAGGCAAAAATTCTCTGGAATAGTCGTGGTAGCAGAGAAACATCAGATAATGAAAATGACGAAAGCTACAATGAAGAGCCGGGACAGGCGCTGGAAGAAAAAAGCGCTTCAAGTTTAACCAGCGACTTATTTGGCGCGGATAAACAAGAGCCAGTATTGAGCTTGCCATCGATAAACTCTGTCGATGATGAACATGATGAAAGTGGCGCACCACGGTTTAGCAAGCAAGCTGCGAAGAAAAAAACAAACAGTAGTGAGCAGGCAACGCCAAAAACAAAAGAAGCGGAAAGCGATGGTGCAGACGAAGGCGAATTACTTCCACCTTTGCCGTCGATAGAGCTTCTGGACCGCCCAAACAAGAAAGAAAACCCAATTACCCAGGAAGAGCTTGATCAAGTTTCACGTACGGTTGAAACCGTATTAAAAGAGTTTGGAGTTGACGTTCGGGTTGCTCACGTTCAACCCGGCCCTGTCATCACCCGGTTTGAACTGGACTTAGCACCGGGAGTTAAGGTTTCTAAAATATCGAATTTGGCAAAAGATATTGCTCGTACATTGTCCGCAGTAGCAGTGCGGGTCGTCGAAGTTATACCTGGTAAGTCTTATGTTGGGCTGGAACTGCCGAATAAGCATCGTGAAATAGTGCAGCTGAGTGAGGTTATCAACAGCGACCAATTCATGAACAGCGATTCGCCACTGACAATGATTCTGGGTAAAGACATTGCGGGTAAGTCAGTGGTTGTAGACTTAGCAAAAATGCCGCACTTGCTGGTCGCAGGTACTACGGGCTCAGGTAAGTCAGTTGGTGTCAACGTGATGATTCTGAGCTTACTTTATAAGAGCACACCGGAAGATGTCCGACTCATTATGATCGACCCGAAAATGCTTGAGTTGTCGGTCTACGAGGGTATTCCACACTTGCTTACAGAAGTTGTGACCGACATGAAAGATGCGGCAAACTCTTTACGTTGGTGTGTTGGCGAAATGGAGCGGCGCTATAAGCTGATGTCAGCTTTAGGTGTGCGTAACTTAAAAGGCTACAACGCCAAAGTTAAGGCTGCAGAAAAAGCCGGTGAACCGCTGCGTGATCCTATCTGGAAACCTGGCGACTCGATGGATGAATTACCACCGGTGTTAGAGAAGTTACCTAACATTGTTGTTGTCATCGATGAATTTGCTGACATGATGATGATTGTCGGCAAAAAAGTGGAGGAGCTTATTGCCCGTATAGCTCAAAAAGCCCGTGCTGCAGGTATTCATCTTATTTTGGCAACTCAGCGTCCGTCAGTGGATGTTATTACCGGCTTGATAAAAGCGAATATTCCGACGCGTATTGCGTTTCAGGTGTCCTCCAAAGTGGACTCACGTACTATCCTGGATCAACCGGGTGCAGACCAGCTGTTAGGTCAGGGTGATATGCTTTATTTACCGCCGGGAAGCGGCTCTCCGGTGCGTGTTCACGGAGCCTTTGTTGATGACCACGAAGTACATGCCGTGGTTAAAGACTGGAAGAAACGTGGTCGACCAAATTATCTGGAAGAAATATTGTCCGGAGACCAGGGCGAAGAGGGTTTACTGCCGGGCGAACAACAGGAAATGGATGACGCAGAGTCTGATCCGCTTTATGACGAAGCCGTTGCTTTTGTGACCGAAACTCAGCGAGTATCGGTGTCCAGTGTACAGCGGAAATTCCGCATTGGTTATAATCGCGCCGCACGTATTGTCGAACAAATGGAAATGTCCGGTGTCGTAACCAGTGCCGGTAACAATGGTCAGCGCGAAGTGTTGGCCCCAAGAGCTCCAAGGGATTAAATTCATGAAAGCAGTTGTATTTGCCATGATCATGGCCGTTTCTTTTACTGCATTTGCCTCAGAGTCTGAGTCAGATAAGCAGGAGTTACAGCAACTCCTGAAACAAACGCAAAGCCTGTCTGCCGACTTTCAGCAAAAGGTAAGGGACGAGCAGGGCGATGTATTGCAAAGCCTGAGTGGAACGCTAAAGCTTAAGCGTCCGGCGAGCCTTTACTGGCATACTAAAGAGCCGGATGAAAGTGTGATGATCGCTAATGGTACTAAGGTTTGGTACTACAACCCATTTGTCGAGCAAGTCACTGTCTACGCACAGCAGGATATGGTGGATGACAGTCCGTTATTGTTGGTTCTGGACAGCAATGGCAAGCAATGGGAAAACTATAGTGTGAGCTCAGAAGCCGGACGTTATTTCGTTGAGCATGAAACCAATGGGCGCAAGCTGGAGCTTCTTTTCTCCGATGAAAAATTAAAAGAGATAACGATGGTTCAGGCGCAAGGTGAACGCACCGAGTTGATGTTAAGTGACGTTGTTTTAAACGAAAGTATTGATGATGAGCAGTTCGTTTTTGACGTGCCTGACGGCGTTGATGTTGACGATCAAAGTTAGCTGTTGTGGCAAGCCTCGATTTAGACTTTAAACCCGATTTTAAACCTCTGGCTGCCAGGATGCGGCCCCGCACGGTTGATGAGTATGTCGGGCAACAACATTTACTCGCGCCCGGCAAACCTTTACGAGTGGCTGTTGAACAAGGCCATTTGCACTCAATGATTCTTTGGGGCCCACCAGGCACCGGCAAAACCACCTTAGCTGAACTCATTGCCACTACTGCCAATGCCACTGTCAGCCGCATAAGTGCTGTTACTTCCGGTGTAAAAGACATAAGACAGGCCATTGAAGAAGCTAAACTACTGGCGAAGCAGCAGGGGCAACGAACCATTTTATTTGTGGACGAGGTGCACCGTTTTAACAAGAGCCAGCAAGACGCTTTTTTACCTCATATTGAAGACGGTACCATTGTCTTTATTGGTGCGACGACAGAAAACCCCGGGTTCGAGTTAAATAATGCGCTGTTATCACGCGCTCGAGTTTATCGCCTGCAAACCTTGTCAAAAAACGATCTTGAAGTTGCTTTGGAGCGCGCATTAAAAGACTCTGAAAAAGGGTTGGGAGAAAGGCAGCTTCAACTTGAAGGAGAGGCCAGAAAAAAATTACTGGACTTATCCGGTGGTGACGCTCGACGGTTACTGAATTACCTTGAGGTGGTGGCGGATTTTGTTGAAAGCAGCAGCCAGCCTATTACGTCTGAGCTTATTACCGCTGCTATTGGCGAAAAGGCAACCGCATTCGACCACCAGGGTGACCATTATTACGATATTCTATCGGCGTTTCATAAATCGGTACGAGGCTCCTCTCCTGACGGCGCATTGTATTGGTACGCTCGTTTATTAACGGGCGGCGGCGACGCTCTGGTTATTGCGCGACGGTTACTGGCAATAGCCTCTGAAGATATTGGTAATGCCGACCCAAGGGCGTTGCAGCTCGTGTTAAACGCCTGGGATACGTATCACAGAGTAGGGCCGGCAGAAGGGGAGCGGGCAATAGCTCAGGCGACTATTTATTGTGCTTGTGCTGCAAAAAGTAATGCAGTGTATAATGCCTTTAAAGGGGCACTCAGGGCGGCAAAAGAACACAGTGACGCGCCGGTACCTGAACATTTACGCAATGCACCCACCAAAGTGCATAAAGAGCAGGGCTACGGTGCTGATTACCAATACGCGCATAACTACCCGAATGCTTATGTGCCCGGTGAACGTTATTTACCGTCAGAACTGGCTGAAACGCAATTTTATCAGCCCGAGCCGCGCGGCTTAGAAATTAAATTACAGGAAAAGCTGCGCTGGCTAAAGGATATGGACGCAAAGTCAGACTGGAAGAGGGAGCCGGATGAATAATGTATTACTGCATTTTTTCTGCGTAGCTGCTGGCGGTGCCATAGGTGCCTCGGGGCGTTACGCTATTGGCCTTGCTATGCAATCATTTGGGCTGCGGGCATTCCCTTTTGCAACGCTGACCGTTAACATATTAGGCTCTTTTTTATTGGGACTGTTACTGGCGTATGGGCAACAACAATCCGTGTCAGAGACAACCCGTTTATTCCTTGGCGTAGGCGTATTAGGCGCATTTACAACCTTTTCAACGTTTTCGGTTGAGGTTGTTACGCTGGCCAGTCAGGGCGAAATGCTAAAAGCCGGATTACACATAGGCTTAAACGTAATTATTTGTATTGCTGCTGTTGTTGCAGCAATGATGTTGTACTCAACAACGGTTAAATAGGACACTCATGCTAGACGCTAAATACTTCCGTGAGGAATTAGACAACACCGCAAAGGCACTTGCTAAACGAGGCTTTGAGTTAGACATTACTAAACTCAGCAAACTTGAAGAGCAACGTAAAGAAGTACAGGTACGGACTGAGCAACTTCAGGCTGAACGTAACAGTCGCTCCAAAGCGATTGGTAAAGCAAAAGCTGCTGGCGAAGACATACAGCCGTTACTGGATGCGGTGAGCGACTTAGGTGACCAACTGGATAGCGCGAAAGAAGAACTTAAAGCGATTCAGGAAGAGCTTAACGACATTATTATGGGTGTGCCGAACTTGCCGGCAGACGCAGTACCACAAGGTAAAGATGAGAGTGAAAACCAGGAAGTATTAACCTGGGGGGAACCGAAATCGTTCGACTTTGAAGTGAAAGATCACGTAGATCTTGGCGAGGCGTTAGCCAAAGGCATGGACTTTGAAGCGGCGGCAAAACTGACAGGTGCCCGTTTTGTTGTTATGCGCGGCGGTATTGCCCGGATGCACCGTGCACTGACTCAATTCATGCTGGATTTACACACACAAGAGCACGGTTACCTCGAAACCTATGTGCCTTATATGGTGAACCAGGACTCTTTATACGGTACTGGTCAGTTACCGAAGTTCGGTAAAGATTTATTCCACATTGAAGGTGAGTCACAAGACCAAATACCTATGTCACTGATTCCAACGGCTGAAGTACCGTTAACGAATTTGTATCGTGACGAAATAGCCGACGAAGACGAACTACCGCTTAAATTCACGGCGCATACACCGTGTTTCCGCAGCGAGGCTGGCTCTCATGGTCGTGACACTCGAGGCCTTATTCGTCAGCATCAGTTCGATAAAGTCGAGCTTGTCTGGTTAGTGAAACCGGAAGAATCAATGGATGCTTTAGAGCAACTGACTGGCCACGCTGAAACCGTGTTGCAAAAGTTGGATCTGCCTTACCGTAAGGTACTGCTTTGCACAGGTGACATGGGCTTTGGCGCAGCTAAAACTTACGACCTGGAAGTATGGCTACCGGCACAACAGGCGTACCGCGAAATTAGCTCTTGCTCAAACATGCAGGACTTTCAGGCTCGTCGTATGCAGGCTCGTTTCCGCCGCAAAGGTGCGAAAAAACCAGAGCTTATGCACACCCTTAACGGTTCAGGCTTAGCAGTAGGCCGCGCATTAGTCGCTGTACTAGAAAATTACCAACAAGAAGACGGTTCAATTGTTGTTCCTGAGGCTCTGCGTCCGTATATGGGTGGAGCTGAGGTCATTAAAGCCTAAATGCACTTAGCTGGCTTAGGCAGGCCCGCAATTCGTGTGGCCTGCTTAGCCGGGCCTTTCGGGAACAACTTGTAAAGGTAACGGCTGTTACCTTTGTCTTCTCCCAGCTGCTTTTTCATTGCTTTAACCAAAACACGCATGGCCGGGCTGGTATCGAACTCACGATAAAAATTTTGTACGAAATTCACGACTTCCCAGTGTGCTGGCGTCATATCAATGCTTTCAAGCTCTGCAATATGCAGGGCGAGCTCTTCATTCCAATCATCAATATTTGCTAAATATTCGTGTTTGTCGGTTTCGTACGTTTTGCCGTTGAACTCAATCATACTGACTACCAGGTAATTTGTTGCTGAAAACTGAGAACCAATTCAACCCATTCTTCGTCAGATTTTAACATGACATAAGTTGGTAAGGCATTCTCTAAAAATTCAGCGTCATTTTTTCTGGCGTATATTGACTGCTTTACAGGCGGTTTATCAGTTAATTGACCTAATTGTTCCCCGGAAATAAACAGAGCGTCTTTATTGCCAAGTAAATGACTGTGCTGTGCCAACCATCGAGTTAGTGTCGTATTTCTTATCCAGTGCAGTGTCGATGTCATGAGAACTGTAGAACCTCGTCAAATTGATCCAGATGCTGCTTTAGCTGCTTTTCAGGAACAATTACTGTTTCAACCGAATCCGGTAGGGCGTCTATGTTAATTGTTGATTCTGAGCTTATAGCGATAGGTTCTGCATCAAGTAGCTCTAACATGCCGTAACGCTTTGAAGGATTACTGAGTAGGCAATTTATTGCTTCACCTGACAGTATGAGTTGCACAGGGTGATCAAAACTGGCGAGCGATAAAGCGACATCTAAGGCCTCGGTCGCTGAATTAGTGTCTGAACTGCATTGTAAAATAGCGATTCTTTTCATAATGGTTAAAATTGTAAGGTCCGGTCGCTGTTAGCAATAGCTGTTGCCAGAGCCGTTAAGCCTGAGGCGTTAAAGCTTGAGTGAAACTCTTCAATTCCTTTACGCTCTGCTACCGTGTGACATACCACTAAGGGGACATTATGCTGATGGCTCATTGCTTCCCATTGATTTATTAAAGCCTTATTTTCATTCGGTGTTGGCAGTAGGGCATGATTCACGGCTTCCCGATAGAAAAAGGCACAAACAATCTCATGGCCGCTGTTAATTGCAGCCAGAGCAAAGGATAAAGCCTCGTGAGACTTCAGGTGCTGTTCAGCACTGTTTTGAATTATGAGCGTTATTTTGGCCATAAATAGTCACTTTAAACAAAAACGCCCCGCATGGCGGGGCGTTTATTATAACCCTGTAGGCAGGAATTAATCATCGCCGCCGAACGCCATTAGCAGCTGTAGCATGCTAAGGAATAAGTTATAAATCGAGACATACAAAGTTACTGTTGCGAGGATGTAGTTGCGCTCGCCACCGTTAATGATGTCGCTGGTCTGCCACATAATCAACATGGCCATCAATGGAATCATGATAGCAGAGATTGCAAGTTGTAATGCTGGCAACTGGAAGAACAGGTTAGCTATTATCGCTACAAAGACCATGATAATACCGGCAGTAACCAGACCACCTAGTTTAGACATGTCCTTTTTCGTGGTTAAGACATACGCTGAAGTTGCAAAGAAGGTCAGGGCTGTGCCGCCGAGGGCAGTAGCAACCATTTCGCCACCTCCAGGCATTGATAGTGCCATATTGAGGATAGGACCGAGGGTATAACCTAAAAAGCCAGTTAGAGCGAAGGTTAGTACAATACCCATGCCGCTATCTTTGGTCTTATGAATACCAAAAAGCAAACCAAAGTAGGCAACTAAAGTAATGATGAGGCCTGGATAAGGTAAGTTCATCATAGTACTGACAGCAGCAATAACGGCACTGAAAGCCAGTGTCATTGCCAATAATGTGTAGGTGTTACGTAATACCTTATTAACGGCCAGCGTCGATTCGTTCTGACCGACATAAGTCTGACTGCGATTGTTCATAGATTTCTCCGTGTTGAACTTACTGTCTGTTAAGACGGTTTTTTATTTGAAAAGTTTCCTAAATACTACAGCATTAATGGGGGCCTTGGGTAGGGAATTAAAGAGTAATTTCTAGTGAAAAACGTTCAGTTTGTCTAATAAACGCCCAAACGGACACTTTGTTCAAATTTTTCCTTTACAAGCGTAATTTAGGTCTTTAATATTCGCTTCGTTCTCAACGACGCAGTTGAAGAGAACAAACAATACGGAGAGGTGGCAGAGCTCGGTTGAATGCACCTGACTTGAAATCAGGCGTGGGTTCATTCCCACCGGGGGTTCGAATCCCTCCCTCTCCGCCATATTTAGACAAAAAAGCCCGACTCTTTGAGTTGGGCTTTTTTGCTTTTTACGCCCCCCAAAGTCATTCGACAATTCCCACATTGCTGATATATTGATAAAAAACGGAATTTGTCATGACCACACCTGACGCAAACCTTTGCAAAAACTGCAATACAAAACTTCAAGGTGAATACTGCCATCATTGCGGGCAGCAAGATAAGCAATATATGCGAAGTATCTTTGCGGTTGTGGGCGATCTGTTTGGTGAAATAGGGCACTGGGACTCGCGTTTTTATCGAACTCTTCGGAGTTTATTTCTAAATCCGGGCTTTTTGTCGCTCGAGTTTATTCGGGGACGTCATGCATCTTATGTTCCACCATTGCGACTTTATTTCTTCATATCGTTGATAGCTTTTATGGTATTGACGTGGCTCATTGATATGGATATCAGACCGCCGTCAGCGGAAGAGTTGAAACAAGCACAGCAAACGCAACAAGACGTTAGAGAATCGCTACCCGACGAATTAAAGCCTTTTATTTCAAGTGAAGAGGACGTCTCTGAACCGCTTCAGATATCCCTTGAAGGAACTGATATACCGTTCATGACGCCTGAGGAAGAGCTGGAACTTGAAGCAAAGCTGCAACACCTGGCGGAAAACCCGGGGCAGTTTACTCAGAAGCTGGTATCGATGACTCCGCAAATGATGTTGCTTATGCTTCCGTTCTGGGCGCTATTTCTTAAAGTTATATACTTATTTGGGCATCGGTTTTATTTAGAGCACCTTACCGTAGCGCTGCACACTCACGCGTTTATGTTGTTGACATTAATGCTTGTAACCGTTGTTAGCCAATTAACAGGAGCATTAGTCGATTCACCAGGTTTGAGTTGGCTGACAGTAATAGGTAATTGGGTAGAGAACCTTCTGTTAATTTGGTTACTCGTCTATTTGTTGCTAACTCAAAAAAGGTTTTATCAACAACGTTGGCTTTTAACCGTGTTTAAGTTTTTCGTATCAGGTTTGGTTTATTGCTTTTTGTTAATAACATCCTTTGTCATCATGGTGATAATTGGTATTCTTAATAGCTAATTCAAACAACTGTTTAACAGGGAAGCGTCATGCTGTTTCACGAAACTTTAGCGTTAATAGAAAACGACAAAAATAATCAAACCATTAAGCTACCGGAAGGCTGGGCACAGGGTAGGGCATTTTTTGGTGGTTTTAGTGCTGCTTTAGCTGCACAGTTTCTATTGCAACAGTTCCCGGGAGATTACCATCTGCGTAGTTTCGCTATTTCTTTTGTCGCTCCGGCGACACCAGGGGATGCAACGTTAAGTTATCGCGTATTAAGACAGGGGTCTTCTGTGTTGCAGGTGTCGGTTGAAATAACGCAAAATGACGAAGTCATGTTTGCAGGTTTAGCCAGCTTAGGTAAGGGGCGCCCGTCCTCTGTATCGGTTAGCGGTGAAACACCTCCTGACTTAAAAACAGTTAATGACGGTCCTGGCTTACCTGAAGCCGACATTGTTCCTGAATTTGCGAAGAACTTTGATTATCGCATTACCTCCGGTGGTATGCCGTTTAGCGGGCAGCCGGGTCGAACTTTTGGTGGCTGGATACGCTTTCGTAAAGAGCAGCATGAGCTGACCACAGCCGCAATTCTAGCGTTAGTTGATGCCTGGCCACCTGCCGTGCTTCCACACCTGGATAGCCCAGCACCGGCTTCGTCACTTACCTGGACTATCGAGTTTCCGGATCTCCCCCTGAACGAATTTAACACCAGTGACTGGTTTCAGTACGAAGCTTTTATTGAGCATGCGGAACATGGTTATGGTCACAGCAGAGCGGGCTTATGGAGTGAAGAAGGGAAATTGTTAGCTATTAGTCGACAGAGCTTCACTGTGTTCGCATAATAGGTTTATGGAAACAACACCTGAAACAATTCGACAGCACCTTATCGATACTCAGCCGGGTATCGACTTGCTGTTGTTGCAATTACCGTCGCGAGAGTTGCTGGCTCCGTCAAATATGCCGGTTATTGAGGCATTACCCAGGATCATTATCCGTCAAATGTTGTCATTGAAAGCATCGGCAACCATCATTGAAAGGGCAGAGCAAAAAGCGAAATCACTTGGTGCCGGAGGTATCGCTTATCTTCCGGTCGATGAGCTTATGAGCTGTGGTGTTAGCCGCACAAAAGCCGCGGCTATTAGTAGTGTTGCGCAATGTCAGCAAAAAGAGCCGGATAGAGTAAAGTCCTGGTCGACCATGGGATCAAAAGCGTTAATTACCGATGTGACCCGGCTTAAGGGGGTTGGTCCTTGGACTGCTTCTATTTTAGCGATGTTCCACTTTGCCCATCAGGATCTTTTTCCAATTCAGGACAGCTCGCTTCGTAAAGCTATGAGTCTTTTAAAAGATCAGGATATCCTAATTATTCCGGAAAGGGCCCAACCCTACAGAAGCTATCTGGCTTGTTATTTGTGGGATATGCTGGACCAGGCACGCTTGTAATCTCTACTGAAAAACTTCCGCTTAGACTTCTCTCTACTGGCTATTGTCACACCTTGAAACTGGCTTTTTCCGAGTTTTTGTAAAGTTCTGTAAAAGCAACTTGTTATCGACGTCAAAAGCTCAGAATATGCGACGCGAATTCGGGCAGGGCGGTACGGATTTAAACTAATAAGGATGACCAACTAAGGTATACAAATAAGGAACGTAACCTATGAACCGTATTATTTTAGCAATTCCCAATCCAATTATAAGTGCCGGTATGGCCTCTGTTTTGCAACAGCACTTTAGCGACAAGGTGCTGACTGTTACGGGAATAGCTGACTTGCGTCGCACGTGTTACGAGTATGAAGATGCTGTGGTGGTGCTTTGCAGTCAACTGGGCGGGGCCGCTACAGTTGAACACTGGCGCCGTCTAAAAAGACGTCATTGCGATTTGAAACTCATCGTGTGGGGAAGAAACCAGCAGGATATACTGGATTTTCAGTGTGGCATCAGTGTTGTTGATGGCTATTTGCTTGACTCGTGTGACAGTTCAGATTTAGTTCAGGCAATTCGATCATTAAAGCAGGGTAATGTTTATGTCGCGGCGCCGGTGGCGGCTTATTTGGCACAAAACCCACGTTCTCAGAAGCAGAGAAGCATGGTCGATATGCTCAGTGAGCGCGAGTTGCAAGTTGCGCAAATGCTTAGTCGCGGTATTCGTGTCAGAGAAATCGCCCGGCACCTGTGTATCAGTAGTAAAACAATTAATACTTTCCGTTATCGTATTTTCTCTAAACTCGGTATCGATGGTGATGTACAATTATCTCATCTTGCAATTCAGCATGGTCTTGTTGACCTAATTCAGTTTGAAGGTAGATGACGGAAGGTAATACACAGAAACATTTTGACAGCGACAGCTTTCTTCGGCACTTGACTCATCAACCCGGTGTATACCGCATGTATGATGAGTCAGGTGACGTAATTTATGTTGGTAAAGCAAAAGACTTAAAAAAACGTGTATCCAGCTATTTTCGCGATAAAGTTGATCGGGTAAAGACTCAGGTCATGATTAAGCAAATTGCTTCTATGGATGTCACCGTAACGAACACTGAAGCTGAGGCCTTAATACTCGAAAACTCCTTTATTAAAAAGTATCGGCCGCGCTACAACGTGTTGCTGCGGGACGATAAGTCTTACCCCTACATTATTCTAACAGCGCATCAACACCCCAGGCTGGGCTTTCACCGCGGTGCTCGTCGCACCAAGGGAGGATACTTCGGGCCTTTTCCAAACGGCTCAGCAGTACGTGAAAGCTTAAATTTACTACAGAAACTGTTTCCGATTCGCCAGTGTGACGATACCTATTATCGGGCACGCACCAGGCCTTGCCTGCAGCATCAGCTGAAACGCTGCCTTGCGCCTTGCGTTAATGTCTGCACCGATGAGGAATATAGTGAGCAAGTGGCTCTGGCGCGGCAATTCCTGCAAGGCAAAAACCAGCAGGTTATTGACGAGCTTATGAGCAAGATGGAGCAGGCTAGTGATGACCTGGACTTCGAGCGAGCCGCAAGGTTTCGTGACCAGATTGCTGCATTAAGAAAAACGCAGGAGCGCAACTCGGTGACCGGTAGCCAACAGGAGCTGGACGTTATTGGTTTAGCGCGTGGCAATGGAATGACCACAGTACAGATGCTGTTTATCAGAGATAATCACTTGCAGGGCAGTCGTAGCTATTTTCCTAAGGTGCCCACAGACACTCCGGATGATGAAGTGCTGAGAGCCTTTTTGTTGCAGTTTTATTTATCGGATACAGCCGGCCGCAAAATTCCAAAGGAAGTGGTTCTTCCCGTCGATGTTCAGCCGGATAACGTATTAGCTGAAGTGATGAGTGATGCGTTATCACAACCCGTTAAACTGCAAAGTAAAGTGCGCGGGGATAAGCGTCAGTACCAGTTGCTAGCTCAGAAGAACGCCGTTAATGCGCTGGAAAGCAGGCTGAACCAACAAAGTACCATGAACCGTCGTACTCAAGCATTACAGCAGGTGTTAGATTTTGGAGTACCCATACAGCGTATGGAATGTTTTGATATTAGCCACACTATGGGGCAACAAACGGTAGCCTCTTGCGTGGTGTTTGATCAAAACGGACCGAAAAAGTCTGACTACCGCCGCTATAATATTACCGGTATTACTCCGGGAGACGATTACGCAGCAATGTCAAAAGCTCTGGCTAAGCGTTATGATAACGCCAAAGAGCAGGGCAACATACCCGATATACTGTTTATTGACGGCGGTAAGGGGCAGTTGGCGCAGGCAGAGAATTACTTTAGCGACTGGGGCAAAGAGGCGCCTGTTTTAATTGGTGTTGCAAAGGGAGAGTCGCGTAAGCCGGGGCTGGAGACGTTAATAATGGCTGGTAGTCACGAGACTATACCATTAAGCAAAGACGCCAGTGCGCTTCATTTGATTCAACATATACGAGATGAATCGCACCGTTTTGCCATAACAGGACACAGACAGAAAAGAGCCAAAGTTAAGAAAACCTCAACCTTAGAGCAAATTGAAGGGGTAGGGGCAAAGCGCAGGCAAGCCATATTGAAAAATCTAGGTGGATTACAAGAGGTAAAAAACGCTAGTATTGAGAAACTTGCCAGCGTACCTGGTATTAGCCGAGCATTGGCGGAAAAAATTTATTACTCATTTCGTGATGAGTAAAAACAATAAGGAATCAGCGGATAATGAAGTGGAATATCCCTAATATTTTGACCAGCTTTCGGATAGTACTAATACCGGTGTTTCTGGTGGTTTTCTATTTGCCAATGGAAGATGCGCGTTTTTGGGCTGCATTTATTTTCTTGTTAGCTGCAATTACCGATGCATTGGATGGTTATATCGCCCGGCGCTTTAATCAATTTACCAAGTTTGGCGAGTTCCTGGACCCGGTAGCCGATAAGGCAATGGTAGTTGCTGCTCTAGTAGTGATTGTTGAAGATTACAACTCGGCCTTTATTACCATTCCTGCACTAACAATGATTTGCCGCGAGCTTATTGTAAGCGCATTACGCGAATGGATGGCACAAAGTGGCAATAGAGCAAAAGTAGCCGTTTCAAATTTAGGTAAATGGAAAACGGTGGCACAAATGATTGCCCTAATTGGGCTGCTCTGGAACGCCAATGTCTACATTTATTGGCTATCGATGTTTTTATTCTACGCCGCCTTTGTATTAACGGTTTGGTCAATGTGGGAATATTTACGCGGAGCCAAGGGTGAATTGACCAGAAAGTAACAGCTTTGCCGTAAATTTGTGCAAACAGTCATAAAATTGATAAAAAGTCATTGACTGAAAACGATTAGACAGTAGAATGCCACGGCAGATGACGGTGCGGGAATAGCTCAGCTGGTAGAGCACAACCTTGCCAAGGTTGGGGTCGCGAGTTCGAATCTCGTTTCCCGCTCCAAATTCTGGCGGGTTGGCAGAATGGCTATGCAGCGGATTGCAAATCCGTGGATCTCGGTTCGACTCCGGGACCCGCCTCCATTATTCGAGAACACTTATATGTAGTGCCCGGGTGGTGGAATTGGTAGACACAAGGGATTTAAAATCCCTCGAAGGTAACTTCGTGCCGGTTCAAGTCCGGCCCCGGGCACCAATTCCGATTATTTCAAAGTCTATTAAATGCCGTGAGCCATTGATTTTACTGGCTTTCAAGGCAAGTTCTGATTCCTCCTGTCTACATTAAAATCGATACTCTTCGATCAGATGGTCGATGTTGGTCTGAATAAACCGAGCAAGTTTCATACAAAAGAACTCCTTTTCCTATATTACAGTGCAGATACTTACAACATCATCTTTCTGATGATGAATTTGACCAGTTTTTCAGTAGCGACAGTGCATCATCAGGCGCTAAAGGACGACTGAATAAATAGCCTTGTAGCACGTCACACCCGAACTCTTGTAAAAGGGCGCGTTGGGCTTCCTGCTCTACCCCTTCGGCAACGACTTTTAACCCGAGACCGTGGGCTATTCGGATGATTCCATCGACGAGATTTGCCGACCTCGAGTCATGAGTCAGCTCGTCAATAAAGCTTTTGTCGATTTTTAGAGTATCAAGCGGCAAATTTTTGATATGGCTTAGTGATGAATAACCGGTTCCGAAGTCGTCTAAGGCAATAGCGATGTTGTGACTGCGCAACTCACGCATGTTCTGGATCGCCTTCTCGACATTGGTTAGGAGACTCTCTTCGGTAAGTTCCAAAGTTAGACGCTCCGGAGCCAAGTTATGTTCTTCTAAAATGCGCAATACAAAACTAACGAAGTCGTCTTTGAGGAACTGAGCGGGGGGAATATTGATCGAGATCCGAAGTGGAGGATCGCTCGAAAGAAAAGGCCATTCAGACAAAGAACTGCAAACGGTTTTGAGCGACCATTCCGTAAGCATCTGAGATAGTCGGCTGCTTTTTTCGGCAATAGGTACAAAATCGGCTGGACTGACGTTACCCAACTCTTTATTTTGCCATCGGGCCAGAGCCTCGAAACCAACTATGCGACTACCATCGGCCGTAATCAGAGGTTGATAATACTTAGTTATTTCAGAATTTAAAAACGCAGTTTCCAGATGCTGTTCAATTGTGTCTCGGCGCAGTGCGTTTCCTTCAGCTTTGTGACTAAAGACATGTAAGCCAGCATCGGAACGAGGACTATCAAGGGCGGCTCTTGCATTTTCCAACAGATCGTTGGGGTTTGAGCCATCGAATGGGGATAGGCTAATTCCGATATCAATATCGGGACGAATCGTGGCCTCTTCAACTTCAATGGGTCTGGTCAACTGGTTGGCTATTGGGGTTACAACGTCGAAAAGGGTATCCAAAAAGGGGAGAGGTATGACTGCCCCGAAGCAAGACTGGCTCAAGCGTCCTACAGTTAATGTTTTGATATCCCAGCTGATCAGACGTTCGGTCAGACGGAAAAGCATGGTATCGAGGGAAGACCGGCCATGGACGCGGGTGATTTCCTCCATTTTATTTACTCGCAAATACAAGATAGCCAGGTAACTGCCCTCTTTTTTCGATAGGCCAATCAGGTGTTTGAGGGTATTGACGAACAGTTTTTCGGTCGGTAGGCCTGTTAGAATATCACGACGAGTGGTTTGTTGACGGGTCTGGTAGCCACCGCTCAGCGCATGATCATTAATAATGAGCTCCTCAACCATGCGGCCGAAGGTCACCAGCCAAGTGCATTGTTCCCGGGATAGGTAACGTGAGTGCGTGTCCATGACATGCAAGGTACCCAGTGGTTGGCCGGTTGGTCCACGGAGCACGGTTCCCATGTAAAAACGAATGAACGGGGCGGCTACCACCGCTGGATGATTGCAGAAAAAACTGTCTTCTAACGTATCAGGGATTTCGAGCATACTTCTGTCAAGAGCATGAATGCAAAAGGATGATTCGAGTGAGGTTTCATGCTCATCGACACCAACAGAAGACTTGATCCATTGACGATCCTGGTCAACTAGGGATATTGCTACTTTGGGTACGTTGAGAATCTCGGCTAAAAGACGCGTATAGCGATCGAAATACCTATCTGCCGGCGTGTCCAATATATTTAAGGAGTAAAGTTCGGCTAGCCGCTCCTTCTCGTCGAACGGCTGAGCAGAACTTATTTCTTCATTAGGCATAGAGGCTTCCTTTCGATGCGGCATTCATTTGAAGGATAACTATGATCAACACACTATGCCTATTATGCTAGGAAAGCAAAGGCTAATGGTTTAAGCGTGTGGCAGTTCAGTTTTTACGCTTATTCAGATATTACGTCTTCCAGCTGGCAAGGATTTCGAAAGCTTTGGTACGGATGGATAAGGCAGGTGCTTTAGTGCCAAGGGGTCTTAATCAAATGTAAAATAGCCACAACATATGTAATTAATTTCGAATGTAGCCCTTTGGGTTCGACGCGTTGTATCTTGTAAGGTCTACCAGTTTCATCCGATTGTAGTGGCCATTCTTCTTTAACTGGTGAACTCACATCCTAATATTGTCGCTATACATTATGTGAGGGAAGTAATCTAACTTGCTTCTAAGGGGTGTTCCCAAATTAACGAAATGGGAACAAGCAAACCCATTAAAAACGGGTTATTTACCCCTTTATACCCCCTTAAGTACTCAAAATCACGTTTTACAGCAAAAAAGGAACTAGATATGGCCGAAGTACAAGCGGTTAAGGCTCTGGATACCGTAAAGCTTATCAGCTACCTTCTGAAACGAACTTACGGACAGAAAATTGCTGACGTTTGGGGTGTTGGTATAAATTTAGCGGTACGGATCTCAGATTTACTATCCATCAAATTTGAAAATATTGAACGGGGTAGTTAACTTTAACTTGCATTATAGCCACTGCTCTCGCAGTTCGGCATAGCCTGAAGTATAGTAGCCTTCATAACGAATAACACTGGATCCATAATGAAGTATCTTTATATCCTTGTAAGCTTTCTAGCTATGCCGTGCTTTGCTCAGGACTGGGAGTTCTCGGGGCAGTCGCTTGAACCGGAAAAAGCAGAAGAATGGCGACAGCGAGCTGCGGAGCAAGGTAAAGACTTAATGTTAGTGCTTGGTGCAAATTGGTGCGGTGATAGTACTGCACTTATACAGCAATTCAATCAACCAAAATTTAGAGAGCAACTTAAGCAACATTATCAAGTGCAGCTTGTTGACGTTGGTTATTTTGAGCATGGTTACGAGCTTGTAAACTCTTATGGCGAGCCGATTTATTATGGTACTCCAACAGTAATGATAATCGATGCAATTAGCGGTGCTATTAAAAACTTCGATGACTGGCAATATTGGACGAACGCATCAAAGCATTCGCCCGAAAACTTTAGTGAATATTTTTTCAATAAAGCTTTCGAAGACATTGATAATAAACCATTAAGCCAAATGCAGCGTAAGCAGTTAGCTAGTTTCAAAGAGCGTCAGGGAATTCGAATTAAGGCCGGTTATGACTGGGTTGCGCCATACTTAAAAGAGTACAAAAATTCAGGCGCTAAAAAGCCACCACAGTCATTTATTGAAAAATGGGTGGCTTTGGCAACATTCCGGAATCAAGTTCATAGCGATATTGTTGCTGCATATGAGCAAGGGCGTACAGCACCGTCTAAACCGTTAGAACTGCCTTCATACCCAGCACAAGACTGGGAATCGCTGTAAGACATCTGGATGGTAGCGTTTAGAAGCCGCTTAAGGCTTCTTCTTCCACTCTCCATCCACGTTGATGTAAAGACCTGATTTAGTCAGCTCAATGGCGCGCTTGCCTGCTACTAATTCGACGTCAGCCACCGCTATATCATTCTCGTTAGCAATTCGGGTGTACTCTTTGCGGCGAGCCTCGTTAATTTTCTTAACGATTTGCTCAGTAACTTCTGTCGATTCTACTACTCCTAGGTAACCGTCGGCTTTTTCGCCCACCAGGCCTTGCTCCTTCGCTTCACTTAATTGTGCCTTTGCCTGTTGCAAATCTAACTGTTGTGCTTGCGCCGGCAGGCTTGATAAACCAATAAAAGTCACTAAAAGCAGCGTCAGTAAATATTTCATAATTGCATTCCTTTGTCGTTAAAATAGGCCACTGGATTCAGAAATTACATCGTCGAGCGCTTTATCAACTTTGACGTAAATCTGGTGCTCAATTTTGACATTTAGATTGATAGTAATGGGCTCTTTAGGCGCAGCTACCTGAACCGTCGGGGTACATCCCAAAACGACAAATGGTACGCTTACTAGTAAAAACAATCGTCTCATATCATCCTCTGATTAATTGATTTTCTGTTGTACTCGCTTACGAATGGCTTCATTCAAGCTGTTACTAAGTGTCAGTCCTTTCATCAATGCTGGTAAGTCTTCTTCTAAATTTACGTTAAGTTCAACCGGGCGTCCATCTTCTACCTCGGGGTTTGAGCCCTTTAACTGAACAGCTAATGTCAGTTTACCGTTTTGATTATAGTCGATTACCGTAGATAGCTGCTGATAATAAAAGTTGCTAAGAACGCCAGCCAGAGTTCTTAAACTCGGATTATTGCCTGCTACCGACACTAACGCTGACGAATCTACCTGCAAATGCCCGCCGGGCGCCAGAGCAGTTAAATAACCTTGCTCAACTGTAAACTGTTTAGAGTTCCAGTGCACAGGTATGGTTCCGGAGACATTACCGTCTATCGACACTTTATTACTTGGGTATTGGCGCATAAGCTCGCCCAGAGAGATTTTCTCAAACACAACCGGTAGCGCAAAACTGGTAGCTATCGAGTAACTTTGGTTGGGAATGCTGATATCCCCACCAAGTCCCTTTATAGTGTGGCGGGTTAAATCGAGCGTTGACTGCGTAAGGCTTTCAAAGGGCACATGAACCCCAAACTCCGCAGTTACAGGGCCTAGTGCAAACCCCTGTTGCACACTACCGATGTGAAGTTGAGCATTATTAACGGTAAGTTGTTCGTTGTTGGCCTTAAACTTAAAGTTTAGGCTGCTATCAACTGCCGACAAAGTATCAGCAACCCAGTCACTTTGCTGAATATCGACCTGGCCGTTATCGAGTTGCCAGCGATTATCATTCCAGTCGAAGTTTACGTCGGCCTGGCCGTTAATCGTCGCCTTACTGATAACAAGCTGAGGCGCGAATTGCTTTAGTAGCGCATCCAGTTGCGGTGTTTGCTTCCAGTCAAAGTTATGAATTTTAACCTGACTCTTTAACTGGTTGGGCGTAATTCTGCTGCTGTGTTGTACACTAATGTGTTCACCAAGTAAGAGCTCGCCTTTGCCGACAAGCTCCTCTTTGTGATACTGAAAGTCACTGTTAAAAACGGCCTTTATTTGAGGTAGCTGGTCAAAACTAAGAGCGTCGGCACGAACACTAAGGCCAAACTCAGCGGCAATATCGCCTAGTTTTGAATACGGATAGTAAAGGTTCTGGAAGTTGAGGGCTGCGGTGGCATCGTTATTTAAGTGAGAGAACTCAATGTGCGTCGGCTCAATACTTTGAAGCCTGGCAGCGTCGCTTGAAATATGACCGGAAAACACTGATGACAGCTTGATAGTTTCATTTCTCTTACCTTTAGCAACGGCGTTTACACTAACAGGCCAGTGAGTTTTATTGACTGCCTGCTGAACTTCAAGTAATGGTAATGCAAGCTGGTCGTTGCTACTTAATTGCCAGGCTACTGATTTTAATTGTACTGGCAATTTAGGCACGTTTAAGGACATTAGGTTATTAGTTTTACCGTCCAGTTCAAGTGTATAGAAGTTGATAACGCCATTACTCAAATTAAGCTGAAGCTCGCCTGATGCAGCGGTAATGCTATCGACAGCGACTATTTCAGCGTTATCCTTAACTGACAGCAACAATTCGCCCGATAGTTCGGATATAACGCTTTCAAGGCCTGCTAGTTCAATATTAGGTGACAAATTACCCCGCCATTGTGCACTAACCGGAATCTGCTCGGTGCTTAGGTTCTCTGTAACTTGCTGTGCTGCGATTAAGTAGCTCGCATCGGCATTGAGCAGGCCTGAACTAAAGTCGTAATTTGCCTGTAAACTGGCACTATCGTAGTAAGCTATTAGATCTAGATTGTCATTTTTCCGGGTCAGCTGCAGAGAGGCTAGAATAGGCTCCCGACTGTCAATTTTTAACTGGAGCGGTTTCCGGTTTAATAACTTAAAAGTCGCCGAAACTGGCTCTGGTAATAGTGTTCCTTTTACATAAAGGGATTTGATATGAATACGTTCGGGCACTATGGCCGGCACTTCTGCTGAGAGTATCTGTGTTAGGCTTAAGTCGGTTGAGGGCTGTTTTTCATAGGACTCTGGTAACGAATCTATCGTTAACTCCAGTCGTTTAATAACAATGTGGCTTATTGTTAAGCTTTCAAACTCAATATTCCAGTCGGTGATACCAAGCGATTTGAGTTGTTGATTCAAATAGGAATAACCCAATAGTCCTACAGCGAACACACTGAGCAATATTATAAGCAGTACGCGCCATAACTTCATTTAGATATCATTCCCTTTGATAAACGCTGAACCCCAATTGTAGTCTAATCAATATAACTAGCCCCTGGGCTCCCTTCAAGGTGAAGAAGGGTGTACAAAAATTAGCCGTTTTAATATAAAGGGTATACTATATTGTTATAGAAATAGTTGAGCTGCTTATTCATAAGTGTCGATTATCATAAGTTTACATAATTAATTGCGCTGGCTTCAGATTTACTCGTTATTTTCTTTGGCTTCTAGTCAGAAATTGCTAGCAAAGGTTAAAGTTCTGTAAAGGCTCTTTTATAGGGCGAGTGACAAAGATAGTCTGAGAGCTGTTTAATAATTCACCTGTAGTGGCTTTGACTAACTTGTGACAGGAGCTGACCGTGAGCACGATAACCAATACAGCAGTCAATGTGACGCCGAATAGCCCCGCGTTTCTGGGAAGTAGTAATCCGCTGGAGAATGATGCTCAGTACAGTTATTTCTTTAATGGCTGTTTTATCTATTCGTATAACCATACGACAGGCCGTTGTGTCTGCCTTACCGGGCTAGATGTTGCTACTACCATAGTGAAGCCCTACGGATTGGTCGATAAGCACTACGTTGTTATCGGTGATAAGCCATTTCGCTCTGTCACACAAGCTCAAAAAGCCAGAAGTAAGGTGTCTATTGCAAACGCGTCTAATGATAACACCTTGGGTAAACATCCTGCACTTCCTATCATTGAACAACTGTCTCCGATAAAATCGTTAGCCCGGATAGAAGAGTGGTTTAATACAGACTTTGAAGCTAAGTGGGAAGCCTATAAAGAAACCCCTGAATTTTACAATCTGATTCAATACTATCTGGCGCTTAGCTGTGACGCTTATAAACAAAAAGCGGATACAGCATTTTTGGATGCAGGAATTGAGTTCTACTTAAGTATGGCTCATTACAGCTGGTTAAACCCATCTATTCTGCATAATGCGGCGTGTGTTTACTGGTTAGCTGGCGAACAGGAAAATGCTCTCGACTGTATAGAATTAGCTCTTAATTTCCGTTATTCAGGTATGGACAGTTTATTAGGAGATGAAGACCTTCAGGGGCTCAGAAAAAACCGAAGATTTCGCCAGTTGGTACGTCAGTATGAGGCCCTTAGGTCCAGGTTTAACTATGTAACACTTGAAGTGTTTGAAGTGTTCGAAAACTTTGCAGTTCAACAATCTGAATCTTTCGTCCGGTTCATGCGCAGCCACTTACTAACCCATTTCCGGTTTTACGATATATCGGATTTAAGCGCGCGCATTGATAGCTGTGAAGATGAAGAAGAGCGCGAGTATTGGCAGCGTCTTGCAGCATTCAATAACAGTTACCTATACAAATATATGTTGGTTGACGAGCCTATGGATCTTTTAACGGAGCAGGGCAAGAATAACTACCAACGTTTTCAACAATATCGTCATTATCGAATATTGAACCCTATTGTTTTTGCAAGAGTTTCAGAGCAACTTTTTCATCATGCTCATTATTGGGCAAGCAGACATCAGGGTGCTTTTAATGAAAGAGACCAAGCTTTACTGTCACAGAGTTTCCAACTGTTTGAAGAGTTTAATGTTGCTACAGAAGGTTTGTGTTTTGAAAAACGAAATGAACTTATGGACAAAGCGAAGAGTTATGACATCCACCATTATATGCAAAACTTAAAGCGCTTCTAGTCACTCGGCCTGACGAATAGTCAGGTTAACCCTGCAGCGCCCTGTAACTGGGTGAACATCGTCCTTAAGTTGCTGTATCCCGTGGTACCTGAGCCTGTCACTCCCACCCCAAACTAAAGCATCAGTGTGTTGAAGCTGAAACTTATCGTATTTTTCCGCGCGCTTAAATCCACCCCATAAGAAGTTAACGGGTAAACCAAAGGAGAAAGAAACAATAGGTTTTGTAAAGTCCGCCTCATCTTTATCCTGATGCAGACCCATCTTCGCTCCGGGTAAATAAACGTTGATAAGACAGGAGTCTGGCTTAAAATCATCAAACCCCGCAAGTGTTGCCACTTCTATTGCTTTGGTTCTAATGAGATAGGGCATTTTTGGCCAGGGCGCCTTGGTGACTGGGTCAATCTTTTGGTATCGATAGCCCCGACTATCACTCAGCCAGCCATACTCACCACAATTACTACTTTTGACTGACATTTTATGCCCGGCAGGTGTTTGTAAATGGCGTAAGGGGGAGCTCCTTAAGACATCGCGAACGTTGCTTAACAAGGCATCATCGTTTTTAGCTAAAAACTGATGAAATAGTGTTGCCTGTTCACTGATACTTGAACGCAGCGTTTCAGAATTCAAGCTTCCGAATAAATCGAGAGAGGTCATGTTATGTCTTTATTAAAGATAAGCTCATTAGAAGGCGATCTTCACCAGGTCCTAAATAGTCTTTCATAGAGTCAGTAGTTTGAAAGCCGAACTCCTCATATAAACGAACAGCGGATTTATTTTCCGGTGAGACGCTCAATTCAAGTCTTTCGTAATGAAGTGACTGGGCAAGCACAATCGACTGTTGCAGTAATTCTTTACCTAAACCTTGTCTCTGAAAGCCTTTTCCAACAAGCAAGGACATAAGTGCTAAAGCGTTACCTGGTAAAGGAACCATAAGGCTATAGCCAGCCACTTTGTCATCAACTTTTAGTGATAAAAATGTGTTGCTCCACTGCTGCAAGGCCTGATAGAAAAATAGAGGAGGGTAGGCCTTGTTTGAGTAGAGCTGCTTTTCCAGAAACGCCATTCTGGCAATGTCATCATAGACCGTATTAGCGATGGAAAACTTACTTTCGTTGTCATCAGCTGTTGTTAGCGAACCGACACACAAACGGCAGTCTTTTTCGATGGGAGCTGAGGCTTCGACATAACGCAACTTATGAGATGCTCGTTCACGGTTACTGGAAACCTGATATATACGTTCTCTGGAAGCTTTTTCCTCAGTCATGGCGCTTTACCCGGCGTTTGCCGTTAATCATAGGGCGAATAAGTTCTATTTTACCCAAATAAGCGGTAATAAATACGGCAATAATGTGAATAATTACGAGCGCAAAAATGATGTTGGCGGATATGCCATGAAGTGAGGTTAAAAAGCTGTCTCCATATAGTGCATCTATCTCTTCGCGAAGAAAACCAGTAATAGCCTGGATTAAAAACAGCGTTAATATAAGAAACACCATAAGGCCACCGAGTGGATTATGGCCTTGGTCTTCTCTCACTTTTCTTTGTTTAAGCTCATGAAGATGTTTTTTTATACCAGAAAATGACGGAGTAAAGTTTTTAAAGCGGGCATTTTGGGGTCCGATAAAACCCCAGACAATACGAACTATAACTAGAGTTGCTGCAGTGTAACCTACGGCCTGATGGGTGCTACTGCCATGTTCAAGGAAAAAGTAGTTCAGACAAAAGCACAGTACCAATAACCAATGAAAGGTTCTTACAAACTTATCCCAAATGATCATTGGCACTGCCTTTATTTTTCTTATTCAGTTTCTTGTTTAACAATACTGCCATCTACAGGGTTAAAGTAAATTTCAACTTTTTGCTTATTCTGGTTAAGTCCGTAGATTTCATAACAGTTTCCGTCGGTGACTTTAAACTCGTTTATTTCATAACCTTGTTCTTTCAACGAGTCCTGAAATTGCTCCTGATCTAACCAGTTTTCTTTAGGTTCCATAGTGCACTGGGTCATCCCTGATTCAGGACTGCCGCAAGCTGAAACAAATAGCCCCGTAGCTGCAATAGCTGATAATTTAAGAAGTTGTTTTTTCATTTGACCTCCAGTTGAGTAGAACTTAAGCCTAAATGTAGCAACTTCAGCGAGATAACGCTAATTCATTCAGAGGGATTGAAATGGTAATCCCCAGCTTAACCAAAAAAAGTCGAGGCCGTCGTTAGGGCGTTTGGTATCAGCGTTTGAGTAGTGGGTATAACCTATGGCGACAAGAGCTTCAGAGTTTTTGTTATTTAAGAAATGATTAGCTGCAACCATTTTATAAAAGCAACAAGGGCGACTGGCTGTCTTTGCCGCTTACGATAGTAAACACTCAACGGATACTGACAGGGTCGGGCGAAATCATTATAAACTTTTAAGTTAGACAGGCCGGGCGTGATAAGGCTGCTGTCGATGAGTGCAATTGCCTGCTCTGCTGCAGATAAATCGAGGGACATTTGTACATCATTACAATGGATCATGCGTGTAGAACCTAGTTCTTGGCTATAAGCTTTTAACATAGCCTGATGATCCGGGTTATCCGGGTTGATTAACCAGGGTAAATGGAATGGGCTTTCATTTGTCTGAATAGCAGAAACCGGTACCAGCTGGTTTTTCTGTAATACAACAGACTGAATGTTTTTGTCCATTGCCTTTCCATAACCAATGGCGAGATCCCAGCTTTGGTGTTGTATTGCCGATGCCATTTCCGCGGCACTTTCATTAACAAAGTGCTCATTACAACGACTAAAACTAAGTTGTATGTGAGGATATAAAGAATGAAAGTCCGCAAGCTTTCCAGCAAGCCAAAAACGTAAGCGCTCGGAACTGATTGCGACAGTTAGCTGCGTTGTTGTATTGTCACTAAGGTTTCGGGTGCGTTCTATCGTCCGTTCCAGTTGTTCAAATATTTGTTCAATTTGAGGAGCAAGCTCAAGACCCACCGGGGTGAGTGAATGAACTCTGTTGTCGCGTTGAAACAAGCGAACTTCAAGCTGTTCTTCCAGAGTTTGTATTTGCCGGGTTACGGCAGACTGAGTGACTCCAAGCTCCTGTGACGCTTGCTTAAAAGAGCCGCTTCTGGCAGCGACATCAAACACTCTCAGTGCATTTAATGAGGGGAGTTTCGTGTTTTTCATGTTGATTAATAGTAATCTGTAATTAATAAAAAGTAACTTTGATTCTCGCAGTTAAAGTGTAAATACGCAATAAGGAGTTTGTGTTGTCTTACTGGAGTGAGTTTTTAACCATTGCCTTGATTCATCTGTTTGCAGTAGCAAGCCCGGGACCTGACTTTGCGGTTGTGTCACGTTATAGCTTAAGTTTTGGACGGAAAGCCGGTTATTGGGTGAGTCTCGGAATAGCCGCCGGAATTGTCATTCATGTGACTTATTCACTTGTTGGCGTGGCGCTAATCATTCACCAGACAGACTGGCTGTACCAAACCTTGCTGTGTGCAGGCGCATTGTACTTAGGTTTTATCGGGACTCAGGCAATTAAAGCCAAACCAAGGAAGGATATGTCGGACAGCGAACTTGCCGCCACTCAACCCCGCAAACGTAAAGCTTTTATTGTTGGTTTTATCACCAATGGTTTAAATGTGAAGGCGACAATTTTTTTCTTAACTTTGTTTACTACTATTATTGCGCCGGAAACACCTTTTAGTATTCAGTTTGGATACGGGGTGTATCTTATTGTTGCAACCGGGTTGTGGTTTTTGTTTTTAACCTGGTTGCTTACTCAGCCTCGCATTTTTAAAACCCTCTGGCATTACAGTCACTGGGTAGACCGCACTATGGGCGCCGCATTAATTTTACTTTCGCTGAAATTATTGTGGGAATGGGCCACCCTGATAGAGCTTATCGGATAAGGCGTTTCAGGTTATACTGGTGGCAGTTCTTAAAGAAGAGATGAGAAAAGCTCACTATGCAGTTATTTGTGAATGATTTGACCGTTATTGATTGCTCTTACTTATGCCCTGAAAGGGGAATAGTAGGTGAGAGCTGGATTGTTGATATCGTGCTGGATGGCGCGTTAAATGAGCAATCTATGGTGCTGGATTTTGGTCGTGTGAAAAAGCAAGTTAAAGCCATTATCGATAATTCGGTTGATCATAAATTGGTTGTGCCGGCGGAGCACCCATACACAAAAGTTACGCATAACTCTGACGACAGTGCTAACTGGGTTGATTTTGTACGCCCGGAACAACGCTCTATTCATTTATTCTGTCCTGCGGATGCTTTTGCTTTTATTGATGCGGAGATTGTCTCCATTGAAACCGTTACCGACTACCTTAAAGCTGTAATAAAAAGAGAATTACCAGGCAACGTTGAAGGGCTTAGCTTGTTTTTACGACCTGAGAATATTGATGGTTTTTATTATCACTACACTCATGGTCTGAAAAAACACGATGGGAATTGCCAACGCATAGCCCACGGACATCGTTCAAAAATTCAGATTAAGCTGGATAACATACGACAGCCGGTACTTGAAAAACAGTGGTCAGATAAATGGCAGGATATTTATTTAGGTACGACAGAAGATGTTTGCACTCGCAGCGGTCTAAAATTATCTGATGCAGCGAGTGATTTGAGCTCTGATTCCAGTCACACCTTTTATAGTTATATTGCTGATCAGGGACTCTTTGAACTTGTGGTTCCTAATGCAGAAAATTTCGTTATTGATACCGACTCAACCGTTGAGTGTATTGCGGATTATTTAGTCGCAGAAATAAAATCACAAAACCCTGATAAAAAGGTCGAAGTTCGCGCGTTTGAAGGGGTTGGGAAGGGAGCCATTGCCTATGCGTAGAACAATTACCGCTTTTATTTTGTCGCTGTGTTCAATAAGCGCTGCATTGGCGGATGAACCTATTGAACTAGAGATAAAAGGGCCATTGACTCAAGGCGCGCTTATTTTGGCGAAGTCTGAGCCCGGAGTTACTGCAACCTTAAATGACGAGCCTCTGCAGGTTACTGAGCAGGGTTATATTGTTTTTGGTTTTTCGCGAAAGGCACCGTTGGAAAACACCTTAGTGATTAAAAAAGGTGACAGCACAATAACCAAAGAGCTCACTTTAACGTCTCGTGAATATAAAATTGACCGTGTTGACGGAGTGCCTCAAAAGACCGTGACACCAGATCCAGCTCAGGTTAAAAGGGCAAAAAAAGAAGCGGAGAAAGTTTGGGTAGCGCGACAAAAAGAAACGGATAGAACGGACTTTTTAACTCCAGTAATTAAGCCCGCAAAAGGGCGTATTAGCGGTGTTTACGGGAGTCAGAGAATTTTTAACGGAGAACCTCGTAACCCGCATTATGGCGAAGATATCGCAGGCCCGACCGGCAGCCCCGTAAAGGCCCCCTGGCCGGGTGAGGTGGTTTTAGCTGAACCCGATTTATTCTACTCAGGCGGTACGATTATTATTGAGCATGGCTATAAAGTCACGACCACTTACTTGCACTTGAGCAAACTTAACGTGGAGGTGGGCGATAAGGTTGAGCAGGGCGAGTTAATAGGCGCTATTGGGGCAACTGGCCGTGCAACCGGACCTCATTTGGACTGGCGGGTTAACTGGGGAAATGAACGGCTCGATCCAGCGTTACTTCCCCAGCTTTATCAGGACTAACCGGAAGGCGTTAGCCAGCCTTTCAACTTATCTGGTTGCTCCACGCTTAACAGGTAACTGCTTTTCGTGGGGTCCAGCCAGGTAAGTTCCAAGGTCATCAATTCATCCCGTCGGAACGCATGGATCGTTACTGTATCTCCGGGAACGTAGCGTTCCAGAATGGTTTTTATGGACTGCTCATTTACCTGCAAATGATCAACGGCAATAATCCGGTCGCCGGCTGATAACCCGGCATGATATGCGCTTTCATCGTGATAAACATTGACAATCTCCAGCCCTTGTTCTGATGCTTTATATTTAGCGCCGAAATTCACTCTTGCCGGCTGTTCGGAAGCCTTGCCGCCACTGCTGTTATCATCTACCGGTACTTGCCGTTTAACCTCTATACCAAAGTTTTGCAATAACTCAATAAGAGGTATTGAGTCCTTGTTGTATAGCGCGTCTTTTAAAAAGTCGGAAACATCAATGCCAGGATAACGATTCAGCCAACTCAGGACGGTATCATCAGCAGTGCCAACTGAAGTTTTACCGAATTCGTGCCACAAGTCTTTCATGACGTTGGCCAGAGTTAATTTATGCTCAGACTGCAGACGTAACATTAAATCCAGACTTAAAGCAATTAACGCCCCTTTAGCGTAGTAACTGACAATGCTGTTAGGCGCGTTCTCGTTCTGCTGATAAAACTTAGTCCATGCCAGAAAACTCGACTCGGTAACACTTTGTTGATATTGGCCTGCGCCTCGTTCAACTCTTGAGAGCGTATCACCAAGCACTTTTAAATAGCGCTTTTCATCAATGATACCGCTGGCATGAAGCAGATAATCATCAAAATACGAAGTCATTCCTTCGTAAAACCAGAGCTGCTCGGTATAGGACTCTTTATCGAGTTGATATGGCAGAAACGCTCGTGGCTTTAAAGTCTTTATATTCCAACTGTGAAAGTACTCATGGCAACAAAGGCTCAGGAAAGTTTGATAGTTGTCATTCATTTCATATTGATGAGCACTAATAAGATCTTTACGGCTGCATAGAAGGGCCGTTGAGTTTCTATGCTCTAGTCCGCCGAAGCCGTTACCAACGACCATGGTCAGAAATGTATAAGACTGGAAGGGGGCTTCATCGAACATCTGCAACTGGGTTTCACAAATACGAGCAAGATCAGCCGTTATTCTTGAGGTATCAGCGAAGTGGCGACCACTTAAAACAAAGGAATGTTTTATCCCATGAGCGATAAACTCCTCAATGGTTAAGTCACCGATTAAAAATGGATAATCAATTAAAGCGTCGTAGTTCTCTGCCTGAAAGGTACCCCAAGAGTGTGTTTGTCCATTTTTCCTTGGCATACCGGTTGCCACTTTCCACTGCGGTGCTTGAGGTGGCGCGTGAAGATGCAGTTCACAAGGAAGATCGATCTGTCCTTCGACCGCCAGGCATAAACTTGTGTTGTTAAAGAAACCCTGGAACTGATCTAGGTAGGTGGAGCGAACAGATAAGTCCCAAGCGTAGACTTGATAGTGAACAGTAACCGGGTGATTTGATTTAGCAAGGCGCCAACGGTTCTTCGATACTTGCTTAACTGGCAACTCTTGCCCATTACTTTCAGCATGTAGCCCAATAATGTGCTTACTAAAGTCTCGTATTAAGTAACTGCCTGGGATCCAGTTTGGTAACCAGAGTTCTTGTTCGTCAATTGCTTGTTCAATAGTGAGCGAAACATTAAACAAATGTCCGTGTAAATCGATGGGGGTTATATCGTAAGCGACCAAGAGACTCTCCTTTGCTTGACACAGCCTGACAACTAGCGATCATAGTAACATACTGATTCATCTCAAAGAGACCCCTATGCCAAGCAAAGTTTCAGAGCTCGTTACCGGTCAAAAAATTGAAGTGCAGCTTGCTAGTTCAAATGTTCCGGCTCGGTTTTTCTCAGAGTTTATAGGTGCAGTTAATGACCGCTGGGTCATTATTAATATGCCGGACGTACGCAAATACAAGGATGTTCGAGATTTTTTGCAAGAGAAAACGCCAGTTATTGTTCGTTTTGTACTCGAAAATGAAAATGGTGAGATCTGTGCTTTTCGTAGCGAGGTAAGTTACGTCATCTCACATCCAACAAAAATGCTTTTTATTTTGTGGCCTAGCCAGATAGAACACCGAGTCATTAGAAAAGGACGTCGGTTTGATGCATTTTTGCCTGCCGAAGTAGCCGGAAAATCGGTTAGCGGCGACGAAGTGTCTTTTAAAGGCCATGTGTTGGATGTCTCAGAAAGTGGTTGTCGGTTAAAGCATGAAAAACCGGACAGTAAGCTAGAAGAACTATGGGAAAATGGCAGTAAGATTGCTCTTAATATCGAGCAAAAAAGAAATGGTGATCTCACACTTAATGCAATAGTCCGACAAGTAAAAGTGCTTGATGGTCAGGTTGAGTTAGGCGTCCAGTTCATGGGAAATCAGAAAGAACAGGTCAATTCACTTTTCTCGGGTAGCTTAGTTGATATTGATGAGTTATCGAGATTAGAGTCTTCAGCACGATGAAAAAACCGATAAAAACGCAATGGCAGTTACTGATGGATAATCGTAACCGCTTTTTCTGGTTGCTGCAGGCCGGTGGCTGGATAGGTTACGCACTAGTGAATTATATTGGTTCACTAATGCATGAAATGCGAGACATATACACCTTGATAATCATTCTTGGTGCTTATGCTGGCTTTTTGATGACAGTTCCTTTGCGGTATTTGTATCGCAGAATATGGGAGTTGCCACCACCTCTGATGGTTCTTATCGCAATTGGTGTCTCATACATTACAGCGGTAGCCTGGGCCATTATTGATAACGCAACCTATTGGGAAATTTACAAATTTGGCTTCCGGCCGGACAGTCCTTTTTTCTATTTAAAGAATAGTTTGGCTAAGTTTTACATTGTTCTTAGCTGGAGTGGTTTGTACTTTGGTATTAAGTACTATCAAATGCTGCAGGAAGAAAAACAAAAAGCTTTGCTTGCATCGTCTATGGCGCATCAGGCGCAGTTAAAAATGCTGAGATATCAACTAAATCCGCACTTCTTGTTCAATACCTTAAATGCGATATCGACACTGATTCTGCTAAAAGACAACGAAAAAGCTAATTTAATGGTGAACAAGCTCAGTCGTTTCCTGCGTTTTTCATTAGATAATGAGCCAATTAAAAAAGTCACACTAGAAAAAGAAGTTGACGCGCTGTTGCTGTATTTGGATATCGAGAAAGTTCGTTTTGACGAGCAACTTGAAATTGATATCCATTTGTCCGATGAGACAAAACACACGTTGGTTCCAAGTTTGATTTGTCAGCCTTTGATTGAAAATTCAATAAAATACGCTATTTCTAACGTTGAGGGTGTCGGGAGAATCAGAGTGCGCTCGTGGGCTGATAACGGCAATTTGATACTGGAAGTTTGTGATAACGGCCCAGAAATACAGACAGACCCAGAAAAGCTTTTCCGTAAAGAGGGGGTTGGACTCAATAACACTCGACAAAGATTAAAATCTTTATACGGCAAGCATTATCGATTTGAGATGCTCAAAGGTGAAGAAAGTGGTCTATGTGTTCGCATTACTATTCCGATCGAAATGGTGGAGAATCAATAATGAGTCGATTGAAAACCTTGGTTGTTGACGATGAGTCACTTGCCAGAAAAGGTTTGGCTATTCGTTTAAAAGAATTCGAGCAACTGGAGTTGATGCCCGAGTGTAAAAGCAGTCGAGAGGCTGTTGAAGTTATTGTTAAAGAAAAGCCCGATTTAATTTTCCTCGATATTCAAATGCCTGGTCTTAATGGATTTGAAGTGTTGAAAGCGGTTAAGGAAGAAGGGCTGGATTTACCTATTGTGGTTTTTGTGACCGCTTATGATGAATATGCGATAAAGGCATTTGAAGTCAGAGCGCTGGACTATTTGTTAAAGCCCGTTGATGACGACCGTTTAGCTGAATGTGTTAAACGTGTGATAAGCGAGCATCAAAACGTCAATGACGAGCAACAGAGTAAATTAATTAGCCTTGTAGCCGAGGTAACCGGGCAAGACGCTAATACCTTGCTGGAAAGGCTCTCAGCGGGTGAGAACATTACTGCTGATGAATACCCAGATTACATTGCAATAAAAGATAGTGGTGAAATTACTCGCGTGGCGGTTAAAGATATCAAGTGGGTTGATGCTGCCGGTGATTACATGTGTATACATGCCGGAGACGAGACCCACATACTGCGTCGTACCATGAAGGAATTGGAGCAAGATTTAAGCCCTAAGTTATTCCAACGGGTTCACCGCTCTGCTATCGTCAATATAAAGCAAGTCGAGAAGCTGTGTAACCAGCAAAATGGTGAGTATCATTTACAATTAAAAAATGGTCAAAAACTGAAAGTGAGCCGTAGTTATAAAGACCGTATTAAACAACTTATTCTGAGCTGACTATGTATCGACTGATAGGCGTACTTACCGTTCTTACTTTTATTGCAGGCTGTACAGCCAATATAGGCTATCAGTTTGCTGATACTTTGGTGGAATGGAAGGTAAAGGACTATGTCGATTTAAACGGTGAGCAACAAGAGCTGCTATCAGAGAAAGTCGATGAACTTCACGAATGGCATGCTCAGACACAGCTCCCTTTGTACCGTAACGAATTAAAGACATTGCGCGATAAGGTTGAGAAAAGGTCGTTAACGCAAGATGATATTGCCGCTTTTGAAAATACGTTATGGAATTTTTGGGATAACGTACTCATAAAAGTTGAGTCCGAAGCTGACTTGCTTGCAACACTTTCTGTTAAACAACGTCAGCAACTGGTGAGACGACTGGAAGAAGCTCAGGAAGAACGTTATCAGCGTCTGGAAGAAGATAAAGAACAGAGTGATATATTACGTCGTCTTGATCGCATCTCCGAAGTTGAGGAAGATTTAGATGATATCCTCGGTGACTTAACAACAGAGCAAGATAAATTATTGCGTAGCTGGGTAAGCGATTCACCCCGATTACGTGAGCCGTGGTTAAGTTACCGTGCAAACTGGATAACCGAATTTGAAAAGGCGCTACTGAAACAGCCTGTCGATGAAGAAAGGTTGTCTTCTTTAATTCTTGATCCCAAACAAATCAGAAGTGAGTCTTTTCAGCAGAAATCAGAAGAAAGTAGTGAGCTGCGAAACAAATTCCTTTGGGATATGTATCGAAGCCTTACTCAGGAACAGCGTAAAAATGTGATAAAGAAGGCCGATGAATATATCGACCTTCTCGACTCGTTAATTAAAGACTTTAGTGACTAGCGCACTTCAATAATTTTACAGGTGTTACTTGAGCCTACAGTTTCCATAACGTCACCGTGAGTTAGTATGACTAAATCACCAGCTTTAATGTGACCACTTTTCTTAACCACTTCGATAGCTTCAGTTATTGGGTTTTCTACACTGGTGGAATCAAAGTTGATAGGGTAGACACCACGATAAAGGGCGGACTTGTCGCGGCTGTGAGAATGACGCGATAAGGAGAATATCGGCAGGTGCGACGTAATACGGGACATTAACTTGGCAGTAAAGCCCGATTCTGTCAGAGCAATAATCGCGGTAACACCATTGAGATGTGTGGCAGCGTACATTGCAGACATTGCAGTAGCCTCGGTGATACTGGAAAACATTTCTTCCAGGTCCTGATGGCGCAACTGAGCCGAAGGGTGAGTTTCAGCGCCAAGACAAATATCCGCCATCGCCTTAACTGTTGCTACCGGATGTTTTCCTGCGGCCGTTTCGGCTGATAACATGACGGCATCTGTGCCATCCAATACGGCGTTGGCAACGTCCATTACCTCAGCACGAGTTGGCATAGGGTTTTCGATCATCGATTCCATCATTTGAGTCGCCGTAATCACAACGCGGTTTAATTGACGAGCGCGAGAAATGATTTGTTTTTGCTTACCAACTAATTGAGCATCACCAATTTCAACACCTAAGTCACCGCGGGCAACCATAACAGCATCGGAAGCTCTGATGATATCGTCTAAAGCATGCTCGCTGGCAACCGCTTCTGCTCGTTCTATTTTTGCGCACAAGACGCCTTGTCCGCCAGCTTCTCGCAATAGGTGACGCGCCTGATTTATGTCGTCACCAGAACGGGGGAATGAAACTGCGAGGTAATCGACACCGATGTCTGCGGCCAGCTTTATATCGGCGTAATCTTTTTCAGTTAATGCGGCAGCGGATAAACCACCGCCTTGACGGTTAATACCTTTATTGTTGGAAAGCAGACCTCCGACGGTCACTTCAGTCTTTACCTGACTGCCGTTAATTTCTTCAACTTTTAATTGAATACGACCGTCGTCAAGTAACAGGATGTCGCCGGGGCTAACGTCATTGGGTAAATCTTTATAGTCCAGTCCGACTCGGTTCTGGTCACCACTGTCTTTTTCAAGCTCAGCGTCTAAAATGAACTTATCGCCTACCGATAACGTAATTTTATTTTGTTGAAAGCGCGCTACGCGAATTTTAGGGCCTTGAAGGTCACCTAGAATAGCAACATGTGCTTCTAGTTCGCGTGCGATTTTTCTGACCATTGAAGCTCGGTGTTTGTGATCGTCTGCATTACCGTGAGAGAAGTTTAGGCGAACGACATTAGCGCCAGCTTTTATCAGTTCTCTGAGAGTTTCTTCAGAGTCAGTTGCTGGTCCAAGAGTGGTCACAATTTTGGTACGACGAAGCATGCAAAACCTCAGCAAAAATTAGCCATGAATGTTAGCTTAAGTTTAGCATACGCAGTATGACAGTAGTACGAAATTTAATTGAAAGGTAAAGAGGTTAGTCCTTTATGAATGAGCATAACTGGGAAGAAAAAAGTGAGCGGGAGTGGCGTGAATTACTAGGCGATGAAGCTTATTATGTCTTAAGGGAAAAAGGTACCGAAAGGCCTTTTTCAGGCAAGTACCTAAGTTGTGATAAAGAGGGCATATACCGTTGCGCGGGCTGCGGGCAAAAACTCTTTGAAGCGAACCACCAATTTGATGCACACTGCGGTTGGCCAAGCTTCGATAAGGCAATACAAGGTTCAGTTGACTACGTAAAAGATGCGAGCCATGGGATGGTCAGAACAGAAATACTCTGCAGTCGCTGTGGCGGTCACCTTGGTCATGTGTTTGATGATGGGCCTTCCGAGACCGGACAGCGTTATTGTGTTAACTCTGTTGCTATGCGTCACGAAGACGATGAGTAATAACCGCGGAAGTTTCCTTTTTTTATTTTCTCAACAATGTCTTCAGCTTGCTCATCCCACTGTTCGTATTGCTCTTCGCTGGCATTAACAATGTTCTTCATACTGTTTTTCTCGAGGTTGTCCTGACCAAGTTGCCAGGCAACCTGAGACCATATATAGGCCTGAGGCCCGTTACTTTCTTTAAGGTACATGGAGACTAAGGTTGAAGGAATTTCAGGATTAATACGATCACCTGGTTGATACAACCGCAATGCACTGTAGAGAAGCTCAAATGTCTTTTGCGAATCTTGCTTTGTGTAATAAGTGGCCAAAGCCAACTTCAGTTCAGGGGTCTCCATTTGCGGAGTATCCTCTAACGACAGGAGCTTTTGCAGAGCCTGTTCGTTTCCGCGGTTTGACCAATGCCAATATAACCAAAGTGGATGCTCGGAACTGGCGGTTTTATCGGCTAACTCTTTAATGTTTTTTTGCGAGTTGATATAGGCTTCAATACGGTTTGACTGTTTTTTCTTGAGCTTTTTGTGCTCGATAGTTGACGCTAATTCCATACATTGGGCGTACTCTTGTAGGTCACGCATTAAAAAGTATTGGTTTTCACTGGTATTTTTCTGATGTCGCTCGTAACGAGTAAAGATAAGCTGCCTGCGCTCTGAGTTACACCAATTATCGTCATTTAAGTCACTGCACATTGCTGGATTCGACTGACAGATTTCACGTACAGTCGGCTTTCCTTCAACACAACCAACGAGGGCAAGGACAGCACTTGTAATGGCGACTCTTTTTAACATAGGCTTCAACATTTAATGAGTGAAATACGATTGTTTCTTAAAATTGGCTTCATGCCAAGCTTTTCAGTACAATATCGCGGTTTTTAAAGCGTAGCATTTTAATTAGCTCACTGACATTAGCATAGAGGACAGGGCTCACTATGAACTCTAACCAGCAAGATCCAACCTTATCAAGTTGGCAGGAACGCCAGGAATTCGCCGAGCAAATGCAACCGTTGCTTGGTAAGTTGTACCGCAACTTCGGTGTCGAAATTCTAGTTTATGGACGTTCATTACTGAATGTTTCAACTATCAATATCATTAAGGCTCACCGCCTTATTCTTCGTCACGAAGGGCAAAAAGTTCGCTTACGTGAAAGCTTTCCTTTCTTGCAAGCCATGGCAGAATTGAAACTGTCACCGGCACGAGTTGATTTGGGTAAACTTGCCTATGGTTATTTGTTTGGTGGCAAAGGCGATAACTTATCGGTTACTGAGTATGTTCAGCGTGAATTAGCTGACATTATTGACTCAGAAGATAACATTGAGCCGCGTGATGTTGTTTTATATGGTTTTGGTCGTATCGGTCGTTTGCTGGCACGCTTACTTATTGAACGTAACGGCGCGAACAATAAAATGCGCTTGCGTGCAATTGTTGTTCGTGGAGGCCGTGACGGAGACTTAGAAAAACGCGCAAGTTTATTACGTCGCGACTCTATCCATGGTCTATTCAACGGTTCAATCACCGTCGATCACGAGAACCAGTGCATAAAAGCTAACGGCACTAACATTAAAGTTATTTACTCTGATGGGCCGGATCAAGTTGACTACACCCAATATGGTATTGATAACGCAATCGTCATTGATAATACGGGTATCTGGAAGGATGAAGCCGGGTTAGGTCTGCACCTTAAATCAAAAGGCGTAAATAAAGTTCTTCTGACCGCGCCATCGAAAGGTGATATTAAAAATATCGTATTCGGTGTTAACGACAATATGATTGAAGACAGCGATAACATTGTTTCAGCTGCAAGCTGTACAACGAATGCGATTACACCCGTTCTTAAAGCCTTGAATGATGAATACGGTATTCGTAACGGTCACGTCGAAACGGTGCACTCGTATACAAATGATCAAAACTTGATTGATAACTACCATAAAGCAGACCGTCGCGGTCGCTCTGCGCCATTGAACATGGTTATTACTTCTACAGGCGCAGCTAAGGCAGTTGCAAAAGCACTTCCAGAAATGGAAGGGAAGCTGACAGGAAACGCTATTCGTGTACCAACACCTAACGTTTCAATGGCTATCATGAATTTGAACTTTGAAAAATCGACTAACCGTGACGAGTTAAATGATTACCTGCGTCAGGTGGCGTTGCATTCAGATTTGGTTAATCAGATTGACTATACAGCCTCAACTGAAATTGTTTCGTCTGACTTAGTGGGCTCGCGGCACGCCGGTGTTGTCGACTCTCAAGCCACCATCGTAGAAGATGACCGTGCTGTACTGTATGTTTGGTATGACAATGAATTTGGTTACAGTTGCCAGGTTGTACGTGTAGCAGAAGCTATGGCCGGGCTAAAAGTACCTAATTTACCTAAATAATTGAAAAAAGCGCCTTAAAGGCGCTTTTTTTCTAGTATTTCTTATTTAACAAAGCAAAGGGTGACGTATGCATATCACTGCAAACTTTGACAGTGGCAATATTCAGGTTATCAGCGCAAACAATGCAGATGATATCCGTCTGGCAATCAGAAAAGATCACCAATCAGATTTTTATCAATGGTTTCATTTTAAGCTGTTTGCCGAGGCCGGCGAAGAGCATGTAATGACAATAGAAAATGCATCGGGTTCAGCTTACCCAGACGGTTGGAAAGGTTATCAGGCGTTAGCTTCTTACGATCGTGAAACCTGGTTCCGTGTACCGACAGAGTATAACGGGAAAGAGCTGGTTATTCGTCATACACCGGAACAAGAAAGTGTTTATTACGCTTATTTCATTCCGTACTCTTATGAGCGTCACCAGGATCTTATTCAGTCGGCTCAGCAGTCTATCGATTGCTACCACGAACTATTGGGTGAAACCATCGATGGCCGTGAGCTGAACTTGTTGGTAATTGGTGAACCGGATGAGAGCAAAAATACCATTTGGGTAACCGCTCGTCAGCATCCAGGTGAGTCAATGGCCGAATGGTTTATGGAAGGTTTTATTACTCGCTTGTTGGATGACGAAGACGGCGTAGCTCGTAAACTGCTTGATGAAAATGTATTTTATGTCGTACCGAATATGAACCCCGATGGCAGCGTTCGTGGTCACTTGAGAACCAATGCTGTGGGTACTAACCTGAACCGTGAATGGGCCGAGCCTAGTCTTGAAAAAAGTCCGGAAGTTTTTTATGTGCTAAAACGCATGCAGGAAACGGGCGTTGACATGTTCCTTGATGTTCACGGCGATGAAGACTTACCTTATAACTTCGTTGCAGGTTGTGAAGGTATTCCATCTTACGATGATCGCCATCAAGAGTTGGAAGATACCTTTAAAGCTGCGTTCTTAGCAGCAACACCTGAATTCCAGACAGAATATGGCTACGAGCGGGATGAGCCGGGTAAAGCTAACATGACGGTTGCTAACTCTGCTGTTGGTGAGCGCTTCAAGTGTTTGTCTTACACGTTAGAAATGCCGTTTAAAGATAACGCGAATTTACCAGATGAAGATTTCGGCTGGTCTGTCGCTCGCTGTCAGCGGTTAGGGGAAGATGTTTTAACGGCAATGTTGGCAGTCTCACCTAAATTACGTTAAAACTAGAGTTGTATCACAAAATAATAACAACAAAGGGGGTCTTCCTTGGAAGCGATCAACAATTTTTTACTTTGGATTGATGGGTTCTTAGGCTCTGCAGCTTATTTCCCATTTATTTTGCTCGGTGTGGGCTTATTTTTCTCGTTGTATCTTGGCTTTCCCCAGGTGCGCTACTTCAGACATGCATGGAGAGTGTTAGCGGGTAAGTTTGATCGCAAAGACTCGCAAGGTGATACCAGTCACTTCCAGGCGTTATCAACGGCATTATCAGGAACCGTCGGTACCGGTAACATTGGTGGCGTCGCGCTGGCAATATTTCTTGGTGGCCCGGCTGCTATTTTTTGGATGTGGATGACTGCCTTTCTGGGTATGACAACCAAGTTCGTCGAAGTCACACTGTCGCACAAGTACCGTGTTAAAACTGAAGATGGCACCATGGCCGGTGGTCCAATGTATTATATGGATCGCCGCCTTAATATGAAATGGTTAGCTGTTATTTTTGCCATTGCAACGATTGTGAGTTCTTTTGGCACAGGAAACATGCCACAAATTAATAACATAGCGCAGTCAATGGAGCAGACCTTTGCGATTGATCCTATCTGGACCGGTGCTATTTTATCCATTTTGTTAGCCATGGTTATCATTGGAGGGATCAAGCGAATAGCGGCCGTCACCTCAAAAATTGTACCGATAATGGGTATTGTTTATGTTATTGGTTCTTTAAGCGTTATTTTCTTCAATATCGATAACATCGGTGCATCTTTCGTTTCTATTTTCAGTGATGCTTTCACTGGTTCTGCGGCAGCAGGAGGGTTCCTCGGCGCAAGCTTTGCTTACGCATTTAACCGTGGTGTAAACCGTGGCTTATTCTCGAACGAAGCCGGTCAGGGTTCTGCGCCCATTGCGCACGCATCGGCAAAAGCGAAAGACCCTGTTGCTGAAGGTTTAGTTTCGATTCTTGAGCCGTTCCTGGATACTATTTTAATTTGTACTTTAACCGGACTGGTTATCTTATCTTCGGGTGTTTGGACTGAGAAGTTTGAGAACAACTTTGCCCGAAGTGATCTGGATTTTGTTGTCGGTGAATATAACGACGTTGACAGCGAAGACAGACAAGAATTGTATAAGTACTTAAATGGTATTAGCGACACTGAAATAGAACGTTATTCTGGCACTTTACAAGTTGTAGATGGCCAAGCACAGACTAATGGTGAAATTACGATTTTGCATGCACGTTCTGTTGCTGAAGATGTGCGTTTTGTTATCGCAGGAGAAGATGCCTACAACGGTCAGGTTAGAATTGAAAACGGTAATCTGATCAAAGAAGACATTCAGGTTGTTGGTAAGTCACTCGTGCACTCCGCTGCTCTTACCTCACTAGCTTTCGCAAACGGTTACTTTGGTGATTACGGTCAGTATATTATTCCAATTACCTTGCTAATGTTTGCATTTTCAACTGCCATTGCCTGGTCTTACTATGGTGACCGGGCTGTTGTCTACCTAGTTGGACAGAAAGGGGTAATGCCTTATCGCATACTTTATGTGGCCGGTTTCTTCTGGGCGTCTTTTGCCGATACAACATTGGTTTGGACAGCTTCAGCCGTTGCCATTGTCTTAATGACTTTACCTAACTTACTGGGCATGATTTTGCTTCATCGCGAAATGAAATCGACCGTTAAGTCGTACTGGAAAGACTTCGGTGATGCTGATAAGAAGAAGTGATTTATTGCAATAAACTTAAGCTAGGCGGCCAACGTAAAGTTGGCCGTTTTACTTTTATTCCTGGGTAATGCTTGAAATTAAGAGCAAAAGCCTTATATTGCAAGGACTGCATAAGAGATAGGTTGTATATGGCGTTAACAAAATGTCCTTCGTGTAATAAACGAATATCAAGCAAAGTCAAAGAATGTCCGCATTGTCAGTTTGTGCTGGCAGGTCAGTCAAAGGAAGATATGGAACGCGAGTGGCTAAGGCTCAAGCAAGAGAAGTCTGACAAGCTGGTATCACGCTCAATGCTCGCCTTACTTATTGCTATTGCTGCTTTTACTTATTTGTTCATGCAACAGCCTATGCCTAATACCTGGCAATACGGTATTGCTATTGGGGCTATGATTGCTGGAGTGGTCTGGTTTTTAATCAACCGCGTACAACTTCTCTTCTTGAAAAAGAAAAAGCGATAACTCCTATGCAATTCGACGACTTAATTAAAGCGATGAACCAGGAAGTCTATGAGCGCCTGGTACAAGCTGTTGAAACGGGGAAGTGGCCGGACGGCAATCGCTTATCTGACGAACAACGTGAGAACTCCATTCAATTAGTTATGGCTTATCAGGCGCGCTATGCAAACTCTGATGAGGCGTTTACTATTGGTGCTAATGGAGAGGTGGTGACAAAAACAAAACGCGAGTTGAAAGAGCAATTTAAAAGCACTCCCGAAGAGTCAATTGCGCGTTTTAAACTCGATGAACAAGAAGGCGAACTATGAGCTCTCAGCTGTATTCAGATTTGTTAGCCCAAAGTCAGGCGTTAACAGAAGCAGAGCCCGATTTAATTGCAAACCTTGCGAATATTTCTGCGCTACTTTACGAACATATCGATGACCTTAACTGGTTAGGCTTTTATTTAACCCGCTCAGACGATGAATTAGTGCTTGGTCCTTTTCAGGGACGGGTCGCCTGTGTCCGAATTCCTTTTGGCAAAGGAGTTTGCGGAGTAGCAGCGCAATCACAAGAGTGCCAGAGAGTCGAAGATGTTCACCAATTTGCCGGCCATATTGCGTGTGACTCGGCATCAAACAGCGAAGTGGTAGCGCCTATTGTTGTAAACGGTAAAACGGTTGCGGTACTGGATATCGATAGCCCATCAGTTGGTCGTTTTAGTGAAGAAGACGAGGAAGGGATTAAGGCGATTGCGAAATATTGCCAGTCATTAGATTGGTCAGGGTTGCAGCGCTAATATGTTTGTTGAATTTGATATTCATAGTTATTTAGTGACTAAGCAGGATGTTGTTTTTTTCGAAGAGCAGGAAGAAGAAGCCGCCGACCGAATCAACGAAATGCTTCATCATATTAATGCATTACGAGAGGATGACGATACAACAGAGCAGCTTGAAGAAATGGTTCGCCGTACGCTGTACGACTGGATTGAAGAGCCTGCCTTATTAGATTTGTCATTTGATGAAATGGACGACTATGTTCGAAACTTAATGAAAGTTGTCCGCGAACAGGAAGAAGAATGGAATGAGTGAACCTGAAAAGCTGACGAAGAGCAAAGATGTTATTGCCTACTTAACTGAGCAATTTCCTGAGTGTTTTAGTATTAAAGGCGATGCTAAGCCATTAAAAATCGGTATTTTTGAAGACTTAGCAAAGCGTCTGGAAAATGATGATAAAGTGAGTAAAACACGTTTAAGAACAGCGTTACGTCACTATACGAACAGTTGGCGTTACCTTCACAGCATTAAAGCTGGTAGTCAGCGTGTGGATCTTGATGGTAAGCCAGTTGAAGCGGTAACAGAAGAACATCAGCAACACGCTCAGGAGACATTAAAAGAATCAAAAGCGAAAGTTGCTGAAAAGAATAAAGCTTCAGCTAAGGCAAACGCCAAGAAGGCACCTGCTAAGAAAAAAACGGAAGGCTCAGGCAAACCTAAGCCTAAGTCCACAAAAAAAGCCAGAACACCTGAAGTTAAATTGGCCGATGTGGAACTCAATAAGCTTTCTGTTGGTCAACAGGTACAGGTAAAAGCAGGGAATACCCCAATGTCAGCAACAATTTTGGAGTTGGACAAAGATGATGTTCAGGTTCAGTTGCAAAACGGGTTAACCATGAAAGTTAAAGCAGATAAGATTTTTCTGCGCGCGTAGGAGTAGTCGATGAAACACTGGGCTGTAAAAAAATGTGCATTGGCACTGATGTGTGTTGTTCCTGCCGCGGTTGCCATACCGCCAGAGCACGAAATCAGTGAGTTACCAGAATTAGAGCAAGAAGCTCAACACGATACAGCCAGTGAGCGTATTACCTCTTATTTTACCCGTTATCACTTCAGTAGTCTGACGCTTGATAATGAGCTTTCTGAAAATATCCATGAACGCTATTTTGAGCTACTTGATTACAGCAAGATGTTTTTGCTTAAAGAAGATGTAGAAGCGGCAGATGAATATCGCCATTTATTCGATGACATGCTGAAGCGTGGTGAGTTGGATGTCGCTTTCGATATCTATCAAAAAAGCCTGGAGCGCCGTTTCCAGCGTTATGAGTATGCGTTGTCTTTGCTTGATGAAGAAGAGCCTATGGACTTTTCAGCTGAAGATGACAAGTACTACTATGACCGGGAAGACGCTGAGTGGGCTTCGTCTCTAGAAGAGCTCAATGAACTTTGGCAAAGCCGGGTAAAATACGATGCTCTTAACTTGAAGCTCGCAGGTAAAGAGTGGCCGGAAATTGTTGAAACCTTAGGCAAGCGCTATAACAGCGCGTTAAACCGATTGACTAAGTCTAAAAGTGAAGATGCTTTTCAGACATTAATGAATGCTTTTGCCCGCTCGGTTGAGGCACATACCAGTTATTTATCTCCTTCTAATTCAGAGCGTTTTAAGCAGAATATGAATCTTGAGCTTGAGGGCATAGGCGCGGTTTTGCAGTCTGAATATGATTACACCGTAATCCGCAGTCTGGTTCCTGGCGGTCCGGCGGATAAAACAGGCGAGCTTTCACCTGAAGATAAAATTATCGCTGTAGGTCAGGGTAAAGGTGAAGATGAAGAAGACTTCGTCGATGTTATTGGCATGCGGTTGGATGACGTTGTTGAACTTATTAAAGGGCCAAAAGGAACAACGGTTCGTTTGCAGGTCTTAAAAGCCAGTCAAGGTGCTGGTGGTACGCCGAGTGAAGTTGAAATTGTTCGCGACAAGGTTAAGCTGGAAGATCGCGCAGCCAAAGCTGAAGTAAAAGAATTTGAGGAAGGGCCTTATAAAGGCCGGCGTTTGGGAGTTATTGAAATCCCGGGTTTCTACAATAACTTAACCGCTGATGTTAAAGATCTAATAGAAGATTTAAAAAGCAAAGATGTCGAAGGCTTGGTCGTAGATTTGCGCGGTAATGGCGGCGGAGCATTAACAGAGGCGATCAGCTTGAGTGGCTTATTCATAGATAGAGGTCCTGTTGTCCAGGTGAGTGATGGGCGGGGCCGCATTGATGTCAGTGAAGATAAAGACGGTAAGACATATTATGAAGGGCCATTGTTCGTTATGGTCGATCGTTACAGTGCATCTGCCTCTGAAATTTTTGCAGCTGCCATGCAGGACTATGAGCGTGCACTTGTTATTGGTGAAAATACCTTTGGTAAGGGAACCGTACAGCAACATCGTGGACTGGCTCGCCGGTTTGATTTTTACGATAATCCTTTAGGAAGTGTGCAGTATACGGTTGCTAAGTTTTATCGTATCGATGGTGGTAGTACGCAATTAAAAGGGGTTCAGCCTGACGTTGTTTTCCCTTCTTACGTTGAAGCCTCTGAGTGGGGAGAAAGCAAAGAAGATAACGCGTTACCTTGGGATAAAATTGATAAGGCCAGTTATAGCACAGTAGGCGATATCAATAGTGCAGAGGTAAAAGAGCTGCAACAGCAGTTGAATCAGCGAATAGAGGAAGATCCTGAATTTTCTTATGTGTTTGAGGAAATTGAACGGTTTAGAAACGAACGAGATAAAACTTGGGTTAGTCTGGTTTTAACTGAGCGTGAAGAAAAGCAGGAAAAACAGAAAGCGATACAGCTAGAGCGCGTTAATGAGCGCTTGAAACGCGCAGGTAAAGAACCTGTTGAAGATATCGAAGAAGCTCCAGAGGAATTTGTTGAGGTTGATCCATACCTTGACCAGGCTGCTCTGGTTGCGTTCGACTTTATTGATAATAAGCAACTTGCTTCGAATTAAGAATGTAATTTTTAAAGTACCGCCTTTACGGCGGTATTTTTTTATGAACTTGTCATAGACCCTGTTTTTGTGGTCATATAGCGCGTTAATAAACACAAACGATTAATAATAATGACAACAAATAATCAAGCTATATCGAGCCGGTGGTCAAGCCGGCTAAGTTTTATATTGGCTTCTTCTGCCGCTGCTGTTGGCTTAGGTAACATTTGGAAGTTTCCTTATGTTATGGGCGAAAACGGGGGCGGCGCTTTCGTCCTTGTTTATCTGCTTTGTATTTTGGCTATTGGAATACCTATTATGATGGCCGAAGTCATTATAGGTAGACGTGGCCGCCATTCCCCAGGCTATGCCGCAAAGTCAGTTGCCATAGAGTCTGGTAAGCACTCTGCCTGGCAAACGGCTGGGTGGTTGGGCATGCTCACAGGCTACTTAGTTTTGAGTTTCTATGCCGTAATTGCCGGCTGGGCGTTAGCTTACGTATTCAAAGCTGGGCAAGGTGTATTTACCCAGGCTTCTGCTGAAGATATAGGGAAAACCTTTGATGGGTTATTGGCTTCTCCGGGGGAGCTAATGCTGTGGCACAGTCTAGTTATCATAGCCACGGTTTTGGTTGTTGGTAATGGTGTAAAAAACGGCCTTGAAAGGTCGGTCAGGTTATTATTGCCCTGCATGATTGTTCTGTTGGTTGTAATTGCTATTTACTCCGGCAGCATTGGCGACTTCTCAGCTGCAATAGGCTTTATGTTTGAACCGGACTTTAGCAAGCTCAGCGTTAACGGCGTCATGATAGCACTAGGCCATTCATTTTTTACTTTAGGCCTGGCCTCTGGCGTAGTCATAATGTACGGCGCTTATCTTCCACGTGAGACCTCAATTGTACAAACCAGTCTTTGGATTGCCGTTATAGATACCTTTGTGGCGTTACTTGCAGGACTGGCTATATTTCCGTTGGTTTTCGGTTATGGTTTGACACCAAGTGAAGGTCCGGGGCTTATTTTCACAACACTTCCATTAGCCTTTAGTGAGATGCCTGCGGGTGGTTTTGTCGGAACGGTATTTTTTATCATGCTGGTTATTGCGGCATTTACGTCTGCCATAGCAATGATTGAGTCATCGGTGGCTTTTGTCGCTGAAAAGTTTTCCTTAAGTCGCTGGCCGGCAACGCTCGTATCGGCAGGAGTATTGTGGCTTCTCGGTCAACTAACGATTCATTCCTTCGCGGGGTCTGGCTGGGCACAATTAAGTGGTGAATGGTTTGGTAAGCCAATTAATTCACTCTTTGATATCATAGATGTTTTAACATCGAGCTTGTTACTACCACTGGGCGGTTTACTGTTGGCGGTATTAGCAGGCTGGGTGATGCGTTCTGAGTTTACAAAAGACGAACTGGATACCAAAAAAGGCATTTTCGATGTCTGGTTACTTTGTGTTAAATACATTTCTCCAGTCGCCATCATTATTATTTTTTTACAGCTGATCGGCTTTATAAAACTTTAGGTTGAATAATTAATGAGTCATAAAACAAAAGCACCCAGTTTATTACAAGCGCTGATCCCTTTATTTGCGCTAATTGCCATGTTGTCTGCATCGGTATATTTGTTCGGGGAAGATTCTTCTTACGGACCGAACCAGATAGCACTGTTAGTTGCTGCAGGCATTGCCGTTATTATCGGCTTCAGAAATGGCTTTAGCTGGCAGCAAATTGAAGAGGGGATTACCGAGGGTATCTCTGTTGCTTTAGGCGCGATGCTTATCATTCTTGCAGTTGGTTCATTGATTGGTACCTGGCTCTTATCGGGTACCGTTCCTACACTCATTTACTTTGGCCTTGAGCTGCTAAATCCGAGTTTATTCTATGCAGCTAGCTGCATTATATGTGGTGTCGTTGCTTTGTCTATCGGTAGCTCCTGGACTACCGCCGCGACTATTGGTGTGGCTTTAATGGGGGTAGCATCCGGAATGGGGTTAGAACCCGGTATTGCAGCAGGTGCCATTGTTTCAGGTGCTTATTTTGGCGATAAAATGTCGCCATTGTCTGATACTACAAACTTAGCTCCGGCCGTTTCGGGTACTGAGCTGTTCGCGCACATTCGCTACATGGGCTACACCGCAGGACCTGCATTTGTTATTTCCGTTGTGCTGTTTTTAATTCTTGGTCTTAATGCTGATACCAACGTGAGTTTACAACGACTTGAGCTAATGCAAGAGCAGCTGCAGGATACCTTTAATATCGGTTGGGCGATGCTAGTGCCATTAGCTGTGTTGCTTTATTTGGCTGCAACTCGTAAGCCGGCATTACCAACGGTATTTTTTGGCGCATTGCTGGGCGGTGCCTGGGCGCTTATTTTTCAGCCTGAAATGATCAGTTTAATTGCCGGAGAAGAAGGTTGGGTGCCGGCTATTAAAGTCGTTTGGTTAGCATTATCAGACGGTGTAGCAGTTAGCACCGGTAGTGCCAATTTAGATTCCCTGCTAAGTGGCGGCGGAATGGTGTCAATGTTAAACACAGTCTGGCTCATCTTAAGTGCTATGACTTTCGGCGCTATCATGGAAAAAATCGGTCTGTTAGAGCGCTTTATCCGTGGCATGCTGAAGTCGGCTAAAAGCGTTGGCTCGTTAATTACCGGTACCATTTTTACTTGTTTTGGTGCAAACGTGCTAACGGCTGATCAGTATATGGCGATTGTACTGCCTGGCCGTATGTTTAAAGAAGAATATGAACGCCGTAATCTTGATCCTCGTGTTCTGTCCCGAACACTGGAAGACAGCGGTACAATTACCTCCGCTCTTATCCCATGGAACACTTGTGGTGCTTATATGTTCTCGGTACTTGCGGTGAGCCCGTTTGAATACGGTATTTATGCGTTCTTTAACTATCTGACACCGCTTATTGCCATTGTATTTGCTTACACGGGCTGGACGATACTGTATCTAAATCCTAAAGAAGAAGCCGCTAAGGCTTAATCAATGCAGAAGGAAGCTATGACACAATTACCAAAGGCTAAATATCGTGAAGACTATCAAGAACCTGAATTCACAATAACGGATGTCGATTTAACTTTTGATCTTCATCCGACTGAAACTCGGGTAAAGAGCGTCTTAAAAGTTGTACGGCAAGGCGAGCATGAAAAGCCTTTGGTGCTTGATGGAGAACAGTTAACTCTGCTGGGTATCAAAGTTAATGGTGAAGAGATTGCTGACGACTTATACCAGCATGATGAGCAAAGCTTAACGCTCAGAACGCCTCACAACTCCTTTACGTTGGAAATTGAAAATAGCGTTAATCCAACTGCTAACGAGGCTCTCGAAGGGCTGTATCTGGCAGAGAATACGTTTTGCACTCAATGCGAAGCGGAAGGCTTTCGGAGAATAACGTTCTACCTTGACCGCCCGGATGTTTTAGCTAAATTTACCACGACCGTGATTGCCGATAAGAGTGATTTTCCGTATTTGCTATCAAATGGTAATCGGATCAAACATCTTGAGCTAGAAAATGGTAAGCACTTGGCCACCTGGCAAGACCCTTTTCCTAAGCCTTGTTACTTGTTTGCTCTTGTTGCCGGTAACTTCGATGTGTTGCGTGATGAGTTTACTACCCGGGAAGGACGAACTGTTGACTTAGAACTTTTTGTCGATAAAGGCAATCTCGATCGTGCAGATCACGCCATGTTATCGCTAAAAAATGCAATGAAGTGGGACGAAGAGCGTTTTGATCTGGTTTACGATCTGGATATCTACATGGTCGTAGCCGTCGACTTTTTCAACATGGGCGCTATGGAAAATAAAGGCCTGAATGTTTTTAACGCAAAGTATGTATTAGCGAATCCGAAAACGGCGACAGATCAGGACTTTCTCAACGTTGAGTCAGTTATAGGACACGAGTATTTTCACAACTGGACCGGCAATCGCGTTACTTGTCGTGATTGGTTTCAACTGAGCTTAAAAGAAGGTTTAACGGTATTTCGCGATCAAGAGTTCAGTTCAGATCTAGGCTCTCGCGCTGTTAACCGAATTCAGGACGTTCGGGTTATTCGAAGCCATCAGTTTGCAGAAGATTCAGGCCCCATGGCACATCCAATTAGACCGGATAAAGTGGTTCAAATGAACAACTTTTACACGGTAACGGTTTACAACAAGGGCGCTGAAGTTATTCGTATGATCCATACCTTGCTGGGTGAAACTAGCTTTCAAAAAGGTATGAAGCTCTATTTTGAGCGTCATGACGGCAAGGCAGTTACCTGTGAAGACTTTGTCAAAGCCATGGAAGATGCTAACGACCAAGATTTTAGTACTTTTCGTAACTGGTACTCGCAGGCTGGCACACCGATTGTGACAGTAGAGGAGTCATACGACGAAAATGAGAAACGACTAACGTTGGTATTAAAGCAATCAACAGCTTCAACACCAGGCCAAGAAGAAAAGGCTCCGTTCCATATTCCGGTTAAATGGTCCGCATACAGCGAACAAGGTCAGCGTTTGTTATTAAGTGATGATGGTGTCTTGCATTTGAAAGACGCTGAAGCAACTTTTACTTTTGACCATGTGGCTGAGAAGCCGATTTTGTCGTTATTTGACAATTTTTCGGCTCCGGTCAAAGTAAAACGATCGTTAACCGATGACGAGCTAAGGGTATTACTCGCTCATAGCGAAGACGACTTCAGTCGCTGGGATGCTGCTCAGTCTCTGTTTACGCGTATCGTGGAAAAGGGTATTGCTAGTAATACTAATGCCGAATTGTCCGAACAAACAATTCAGGCGAGTCGGAACTTACTTCAAGCAAATACTGATCCGGCTTTAAAAGCACTTGCTTTAACTCTGCCAACCGCATCAACTATCGCTGATGCTTATCAAACCATTCCAGTTGAAGCCATTAATGCTCAGTTACAGTCGTTAAAACTGCAGTTGGCTGAAGCGTTAGAGGATGACTTCAAAAAGCTTCTGGATGCTTGTGTATCGAACAAAGCTTATCAGTTAAATGGTGAGGATATAGCTAAGCGTCAGTTGAAGCAGGTTTGCCTGAGTTACTTAGCTGAGCTTGGTGACAAAACGTCTAGTACCTTGAAACAACAATTTAACCAGGCTGATAATCTGACCGATCAGCTTGGCGCTCTGCAGGCTGCTGTCTGGGCGAATAATGCAGTTGCAGAACCTTTGCTAAATCAGTTTGAAGAACAGTGGCGTGGTGAAAAACTGGTTATGGATAAATGGTTTAGCACTCAGGCACTTGCGAATAATGGAAAAACGGTTGAACGAGTAAAAAGTTTAATGACGCATCCGGACTTTTCATTAAAAAATCCTAACCGTATATATTCACTGTTAGCCGCATTTACGCAAAATCAATCGCAATTCCATAGAGCTGATGGAGCAGGGTACGAATTAATTGGCTCAGTAATTCAGCAGTTAAATACCAGTAACCCTCAGGTTGCTTCGCGTTTGCTTTCCGCTTTTGTTAGCTGGCGTCGCTACGACAGTAGCCGACAGCAACTTATGCGTAAAGAGCTTGAGACATTACGCGAACTGCCAAACTTGGCGAGTGATTTGTTTGAAAAGATAGAAAGTTGTCTAAGTGAATAATTATCTAAAGGTATAACGCGACGGTGATTATTGAATATGTTTTTAACCTGGGAATGAGCTATCAAGAGTTCTGTGATGTTTATTACAGTAAAGGTTATCAACAAGTCGTTGTGACAACGGTTAACGGCACGCGGGTAGCACTTCCCGCGGGTCGTTTAATTCCTTTTATTGACACCCAGGGGATACACGGACGCTTTCTTTTGCAAGTGGATGAGCAGCAAAAGTTTGTGGGTTTAAAGCGGCTGGCATAGAGTCCATTCAGTTAAACTAAATACTTATATTACTTTCCCCGTCATATCTGGTCTAAACACCTGTTTTTAGCACGAATAAGCGTTGAAACCCCAGCGTAAATGTTCGACAATAACATCAATCATATATTCTCTGGCCGTGGGCCGCATTTGGGCTTGCCTACGACGTTTCACCAACAACCTCAAGGACTCTGTAATTATGTCGTTGGTCGATAGTCAATCTCCGGTTTTACTGGAAAAAGTCGTTGAATTGATAAATAAGAAAGTTCCTTCCTCTCAGGCGCACTTAGTAGCAGATTTTGCCAAGCGCCTATATCGTAATATTGCCAGTGATGACTTAACGAACCGCCACGATAGCGATATGTATGGTGCGGTTTTGGGCCTGTGGCACAGTTTTAATGAGTACAAGTCCGGTGATAAAGCATTGATTAAAGTTTATAACCCGGAAGTTCCAACCGATGGCTGGGAGTCACCGCATACCATCATTGAAATCATTCAAAGTGATATGCCGTTTATGGTCGACTCCGTGCGTATGGCGTTGGCTCGTTTAGGGATCACCTCTCACTTGTTGTTGCATATGCCTTTAAGTCATAAACGTGACAAAAAGAGTCAGGTTACCGAGCTGCAAAAGCCGGGTACCCGCAGCGATGATAACTATGTAGATACCGTCTTTCTTATAGAAATTGACCGTCAGACAAGCCAGAAAGAGATTAAAACTTTAAAAAATGAACTGGTTTCTGTCATGGAAGAAATCAGTCTTGCGGTGCAAGATTGGCAGTCGATGCGCAGTCGACTGCAGTCGGTTTCAGAGCAACTGAGTAATGACTATTACCCAGGCTCAAAGAAAGAGAAAAAAGAAATTCAGCATTTTCTACAGTGGCTGGCGAACGATAACTTTACGTTAACAGGCTATCGCTCGTATGAGTTAACCCCGGTAAAAGGGGACTACGAACTCAAACAAGTAAAAGACTCGAGCCTGGGTTTGATGAAAAATTCAGTCAGCGACAAAGGCCGTCTGGTTTCAAGCTTACCGGAAGACGCACGTGAAATTACCCAAAACGATCGTTTGTTGTTATTAACGAAAACAAACTCTAAGTCGCGGGTGCATCGCCCGGCATACTCTGACTATATCGGTGTTAAGCGATTTAATGAGAAAGGCGAGGTGGTCGGCGAAGATCGTTTTATCGGTCTTTATTCAGCAAACTTCTACAATAACAGCGCGCGGGACATTCCGCTTGTCAGCGAGAAAATCTCTCGTGTGTTAGATATGTCAGGTTTTGCGCCACAGTCCCACGCCGCAAAAGCTTTATTGAATATTTTAGAAACGTATCCGCGTGATGAAATCGTTCAAGCTGAAGAAGACGATTTGCTGACCGTGGGTTTGGGCGTTTTACAAATGCAAGAGCGTGACATGACTCGCGCCTTCCTGCGTCGTGATATCTTCGGCCGGTTTATGTCCTGCATGGTTTACGTACCGAAAGAGCGTTATAACACGCTGTTACGCCAAAGGACTCAAAGCGTTTTAGCCCGTACATTAAAGACCGAATATGACGTGGATTTTACCACCTATTTCTCCGAGTCTTCATTAGCGAGAACACATTACACTGTGCGTTTGAGCCAAGATCATCAGGATGTGAACGTGAAAGAATTAGAACAGAATTTAATTGAAGCGGCCCGCACATGGGAAGATAACTTCGAGCGCATTTTGCAATCAACCTTTGGTGAAGCAAATGCAACGCGTTTAAATAAGAGATACTCAATGGCTTTTCCAAGAGCCTACAAAGAAGATGTACTTCCATCCGTTGCTATTTCTGATATCAAACAGCTTGAATCGTTAAATGATGAACACAAACTGGGTATGGTTTTATACCGCGCACAGGAAGAAAAGGACGACAGCAAGCATTTGCATCTGAAGTTGTTCCATAAAGATGAACCCATTCATCTGTCGGATGTGTTGCCGATGTTAGAAAACTTTGGCCTGCGTGTCATTGGTGAAAGTCCGTACCAGATAAAAACAGCCGACGGCGATGTTTATTGGGTGTTGGATTTTCATATGCTCCATACCGCTGGCTCCCTGAATTTGGAAGAAAGCCGTGAAACTTTCCAGGAAGCGTTTGCTTTAGTCTGGAATGGCAAGTTAGAAGATGACGGATTCAACCGTTTGGTGCTAGGTGCTGGTATGAATGGTCGCCAGGCAACCATTTTGCGTATGTTTGCCAAGTATATGCGTCAAATTGGAACGACATTCAGTCAAAGCTACATAGAGAGCACATTCAGCAAATATCCACTTCTGGCCAAGCTGGTTGTGAAAATGTTCTACAGCAAGTTTGAGCCGGGGACAAAAGGCGCAGAAAAGAAAATCGAAGCGCTTCATACTCGTATCAACACAGAGCTGGATAATGTAGCAAACCTTGATGACGATCGTATTATTCGCCGCTATGTTGAGCTTATTGATGCCGCTTTACGCACCAACTTCTTCCAACAGGATGAACAAGGTAACGATAAACCTTATATCTCGGTTAAGTTCTTACCAGAACTGGTTCCGGAAATGCCATTGCCGTTGCCTAAATTTGAGATCTTTGTTTACTCTCCGAGAGTGGAAGGTGTGCACCTTCGTGGTGGAAAAGTAGCGCGTGGCGGTCTGCGTTGGTCTGACCGTCGGGAAGACTTCCGTACTGAAGTGCTTGGGTTGGTCAAAGCGCAGCAGGTTAAAAATACAGTTATCGTTCCCGTTGGTGCTAAAGGTGGCTTTATTTGCAAAGCGTTACCTGAAGATCGCGAAGGCATGATGACCGAAGGTAAAGAGTGCTATAAAACCTTTATTCGCGCGTTGCTGGATATCACAGATAACATTGTTGAAGGTGAGATTATTCCACCTAAAGATGTGGTTCGGCACGACGAAGATGACTCTTACTTAGTGGTCGCTGCAGATAAAGGTACCGCTACTTTCTCAGACATTGCTAACGGCATTTCAGCTGAATACAACTTTTGGCTCGGTGATGCTTTCGCATCAGGCGGTTCCGTTGGCTATGACCATAAAAAAATGGGTATCACTGCGCGTGGGGCCTGGGAATCTGTAAAACGTCACTTCCGGGAAATGGGGATCGATTGTCAAACAACCGAATTTACCTGTGTCGCTATAGGTGACATGGGTGGTGATGTTTTCGGTAACGGTATGCTGCTGTCCAAACACACGCGCTTACAGGCCGCATTTAACCACCTACACATTTTTATTGACCCCGAACCAAACGCGGCGAAGTCATGGGAAGAACGCGATCGCTTGTTCAAAATGCCTCGTTCAAGTTGGGAGGACTATAATCGCGACTTAATTTCAAAAGGTGGTGGTATATTCTCAAGAAGCGCTAAAGCTATTGAGCTAACGCCTGAAATTAAGAAAATGCTGGGCACCCAGAAAAAGTCAATGACGCCTAACGAGTTGATAAAAGCTTGCTTAACGATGGAAGTTGATCTTATCTGGAACGGCGGCATTGGTACCTATGTTAAAGGCAAGGCCGAGACGGACAGTGATGTTGGCGATCGCGCTAACGATGCATTACGCGTAAATGGCCGGGATCTAAACGCTAAAATTATTGGGGAAGGTGGTAATTTAGGCTTTACTCAGTTAGGACGTATTGAATTTGCCCAGAAGGGCGGACGAGTCAACACGGATTTCGTCGACAACGTTGGCGGTGTCGATTGTTCGGATAACGAAGTTAACATCAAAATCTTGTTAAATGGTTTGGTCAATAATGGCGACCTTACTAAGAAGCAACGCGATAAACTGCTTTATGATATGACCGACGACGTTGCGAAGATTGTGCTTGATGACTGTAACAGACAGACACAATCTATTTCTGTAACGGCATTGCGTGGTACAGATCAGGTTAAAGAATACCAGCGCTTCATTCATCATCTTGAGCGGGAGCATGCATTAAACCGTCAACTTGAGTTTTTACCTGATGATGACGAACTGGTTGAACGGCAAGCAGCTAACCAGGGTCTGACACGCCCGGAGTTAGCCACCATAACGGCTTACGGAAAAATGGTTCTGAAAGAGCAACTGATTACGGATGAAATTACTGAAGACCCGTATCACATGCGCGAACTATTTGATTCTTTCCCTCAGGCTTTGCGTGAGAGCTTTGCGGACAGCATGACATCGCATCCGCTTAAAGGTCAGATTATTGCTACCAAGTTGGCTAATAATATCGTTAACGATATGGGGCCGAACTTTGTCTTCCGTAAGCAGGAGGCTACCGGCGCATCTTATGCAGAAATTGCATCAGCTTATGTGGTTGCACGCGAATGCTTTAAAGTCGAAGAGCTGTGGGAACAAATTGAAGCATTGAATAACAAAGTTCCGGCAGAAGTGCAGAACGACGTTTTGTTCCAGCTTCGCCGTATGGTTCGAAGAGCAACTCGCTGGTTCTTACGCCATCGTAACCCGGCATTAAGTGGCGTGCAGGAACATCTGGACTTCTACATGGGTGCCTTCGATGACTTGCGTAAAAACAGCCTTAAGTACATGGTTGAAGAGGAAGCGAAAGTCATTGAGGAAACCATTGAGAAATATAAAGAACATGGCTTCCCGGCTAATCTTGCTAAGCAGGTTGCCAGCTTGAGCACTGTGTTCTCTGCTATGGACTTAGCGGAAGTGGCTAATGAAACAGGTCAATCGTTTAAGACTGTGGGCACACTGTACTTCCGCTTAGGCGCAGAGATAAACCTGCACTGGTTCTTAACTCAAATTAATAACCAACCTGTGGCGAACCACTGGCAAGCTCTGGCAAGAGCGGCATTCCGTGAAGAGCTCGATTGGCAGCAGCGTTCATTGACTCAGGTTGTCCTGCGTTCTACGCCGGATGTTAGCGATCCCGAGAAAATGATCAGCGAGTGGATAGAGCAAAATGAAGTATTGCTTTCCCGCTGGCAACAGATGTTATCGGATTTCCGTACGACGAAGAGCCATGAATTTGCTAAGTTCTCGGTTGCTCTGAGAGAGCTGATGCTGTTAAGCCACAACTGTGCACCGAAAGTTGTCAGTTAATGTATAAGCTGATTCGACCATGGTTGTTTAAACAAGATCCCGAGAAAACGCACGAGCTTACGCTCGGGATCTTAAGTAAATGGCATCGTACTCCGCTGTCTTTACTTTGGAAGCAAAACTTACCGAGTAAACCTGTCCGGGTTATGGGAATAGACTTTCCTAACCCGGTAGGTTTAGCGGCTGGCCTTGATAAAAATGCTGAGTGTATAGATGCGTTTGCGCAAATGGGCTTTGGATTTATTGAGGTTGGTACTGTTACGCCTTTAGCACAACCAGGAAATGATAAACCGCGGCTGTTTCGACTGGTCGAGGATGAAGCAATTATCAATCGCATGGGGTTCAACAACCACGGTGTGGATGTGTTACTCGAAAATGTGAAAGCCTCGTCATATAAAGGTGTGCTGGGTATCAATATCGGTAAGAATAAAAATACCCCGGAAGAGCGAGCCCTTGATGATTATCTTGCGTGCTTAAAAAAAGTTTACCCTTATGCAGGTTACGTCACAATTAATATTTCATCACCCAATACACCAGGTTTAAGAGACCTTCAACATGGCTCAAGTCTTGATGCGTTACTTTCTGGGCTTAAGGAGTCGCAACTAGAACTAGCGAGTAAATATGATCGTTACGTTCCGTTGGTAGTGAAAATAGCTCCGGATCTTGAAGAAAGTGAAGTTGAAGTCATGGCTCAGTCTTTGTTGCGAAATAAAATGGATGGTGTGATTGCAACCAACACGACGCTTTCGCGAGATGGTTTGCGTGACGAAAAGGCTAAGGAAGCAGGGGGGCTAAGTGGTAAGCCGTTACACAATAAAAGTACTCAGATTATAGAGCTCTTGTGTAAAACTTTGCAAAGACAGATACCAATAATTGGCGTTGGTGGTATAGATTCACCGGAAGCGGCGCAGGCCAAACTCAAGGCTGGAGCTAGCTTGGTGCAAGTTTATACAGGGTTTATTTATCAGGGGCCGAGTCTTATTCGTTCAATTGTTAACCGCTTGTAATAGCTGGGCGAGTTTAGTATCTTATCGCAAGGCTTAAATTCTTCTAATTATAAAGGCTAACACTGTGGAATCGGAATCCCATTGGCTATGGTTGTTCAATGCAGAAACTGGCAAGCTCAGCATTAAGCTGAACGAAGACAGTGTATTTGAAACACCTTATAAACCGAGTCAATTAGTCAATATTCACTTTAGTGAGCAACTAATGGATATTGAGGATGCGACAACTTTCCAAAAGGTTAGTGAGGTTTTAGAGTCTTATCCTTCAGATAAAATCCCTTGTACTCCATGCAGTGCGGCACTCAATGCGACCGCCTGGAGTCGTTTTGGTCGTCCCCAAATGCCTCAAAGTTGGCATTTTCAAAAGTCCGATATTAATGAATGGCCTGCAGAGCGCACTTTATGCGAATTAAATTCAGGCTTTGATCAAGGGTTGTTTTTCATTCTTGATGCGGATGATGAATTTGCAACCTGCTTGTTATTAAGCGATGGAATGCAGCTTTCGGCGATTAAGTCTTTGAAACAGTTTCACGTTATAAAAATCACATTAAATCGACTTTTACCTGCGACAGTAGACCTGGCAATGTCGGCACAATCTAACTGGAGCCAACAGCTGGCTTAGTACGTTTGCTTATTAATTTTGGGCAAAGTAAGATGTGTTCTGAGAAGTTTCTATAAAGAGATTTCTATCCGGACGTTGGTTGCGGGGGCAGGATTTGAACCTACGACCTTCGGGTTATGAGCCCGACGAGCTACCAGACTGCTCCACCCCGCGTCCGATTGAGAGCGCATAGTATAGCCATAGTTTGCATCGCGCAAGCTTTATTTGACCCAATTGAATAGTATTTAAACAAACACGGTTTAACTGCTGATTTATTAGCCGCTGCACTTTGTAATCCCCTTATTTCTGCTGCAATTACAGACAGCCACTAAGCTCTCCGTTATAATTGTTCTCTTAATTTTTTAGGCGAAGTTTTTATGTATCGTTTTTTTATTGCGTGCTCCAAAGGTCTTGAAGGGCTTTTATTTGATGAGCTGCAAGAATTCAACTTAAGTCATGTTAAGCAAACCCTTGCGGGCTGCTATGTCGAGGCTGATTTGCAGCAGGCTTATACCGTGGCAATGTGGTCCAGGTTAGCAAGCCGAATGCTGCTTCAACTGGGAGAAAAGGAAGTTTCCAGCCTGGATGAAATTAAACTGGCATTAACCCAATTCTCATGGAGCAAGGTTTTCGATGCGAACAGAACTTTTGTCGTCGACTTTTCTGGTGGTAATGACGACATCCGCCATACCCAGTTTGGTGCTCAATTAGTTAAAGACTGCATTGTCGACAACTTTCGCAATAGCGGGTTTGAACGCCCCAGTATCGATAAACAAGACCCGGACATTCGTATAGCAGTGCGAGTGCATAAAGACAAGCTAACCTGGTCTTTAGACTTTACCGGCGACGGCATGCACAAAAGGGGATACCGCCTGCAGCAGGGCGAAGCGCCGTTAAGGGAAACTTTAGCTGCCGCCATATTAGTTCGTGCGGGCATCAAAAACGAATTAGAGAAAAATGAGCCAGTTATTTTTGACCCATTTTGTGGTTCGGGCACCTTAGTAATAGAAGCTGCGATGATGGCAATGGATCATGCACCTGGTCTAAGCCGCGCGCATTGGGGCTTTTTGTATTGGCATGAGCATTCGCCGCAATTATGGCATGACGTACTAGAGCAGGCAGAACGGCGCTTTAAAGAAGGGAAGAAGAACTTCAAAGGCCAGTTAAAAGGCTCTGATAACAACCCACACCTGGTCGCTAAAGCTAAAGATAACGCCAAGCGGGTGTTGTTACATGAAGTGATAGAGTTTGAAGTTGCAGATGCTACAAACTGCGAAGCACCGGCGGAAAGTGGCCTGTTAGTCTGTAATCCGCCATATGGTGAGCGTCTCGGTGAGGCCGTTGAAACCTTACTCTTGTACCGCCGTTTCGGCCGTCAATTAAAAGACACTTTCCACAATTGGCATATAGCCGTACTGGCAGGAGACGAGCAGTTACTGAAACGCCTTAAATTGCGCAGCCATAAGAAATACCCGCTATTAAACGGCGCAATCCCGGTTAACCTGGCGCTTTATGACTTAACTAAAGAGCAACCTGACTTCGCAGAGAGTCAAGCAGACGACCTGGTTAATAGGGTTAAGAAGAATTACTCGAAGTTAAGTAAATGGGCAGACAAGGAAGGACTGGATTGCTGGCGTGTTTATGATGCCGACATTCCTGAGTACAACGCAGCTATCGATATCTACCAGGATTACGTGGTTGTACAGGAATACGCAGCTCCAAAAGACATTCCAGAAGGCGTTGCCAATGACCGTTTGTGGTTCATGCTGGAGTCCTTAAGTTCAGCTTTGCCAGTGTCAGAAGACAAAATTATTTTAAAACGCCGCCAGCGCCAAAGCGGTAAACAGCAATACGAAAAGCAGTCGCAGGAAAGCACAGTATTAACGGTTAATGAGTACGGTGCCAAGTTTGAGGTGAATTTAACCGACTACCTGGATACCGGTTTATTTATGGACCACAGACTGGTGCGTAAAGAGCTACTGGATAAATGCGAAGAATTGGATGTACTGAATTTATTTGCCTACACCTGCACCGCCTCTGTTCAGGCTGCCAGAGCCGGAGCCGCACGAGTCGTTTCCGTTGATATGTCGAAAACTTATCTGAAGTGGGGTGAGCGTAACTTTGCTCTAAACCGTTTAAGAGGTGATTATCAGTTTATCCAGGCCGATTGTTTTAGCTGGATGCGGGAACAGCGGGGCAAGCAACTGTTCGACGTTATTTTTCTTGATCCGCCAACCTTTAGTAACTCAAAACGTATGAGCGGAACTCTGGATATACAACGTGACCACGTTGGTTTGATAAAAACCGCCACAGGAATGCTGAAAGAAGACGGGGTCATTTTATTCTCTAACAATAGAAAGAAATTCCGTATCGACAAAGAAGGGCTGGATAAAGCTGGTCTTGAGGTGAATGATCAAACTCAGGCGTCGATACCGGAAGATTTTAAACGTCATAAAGGTATTCACCACTATTTTATTATTTCACGAGCGTAATTAATGTCGGATTTTTATTTGCTAACCAAACCAAATTGTCCGCTTTGCACACAGGCTATCCAGTTATTGCATTCGCTTGATTTGGAGCAGCCTGTTGAGCTTGGGGTGGTCGATATAGCCGAACAGCAGGAACTGCAAGAAGAGTACGGCTGGTTGGTACCAGTATTTATTCGAGGAAAAGACGACGCCGAGCTGCGTTGGCCTTTCGATGCTAATCAATTGCTGGAGTTTGTAGAGCAATGAGTTTACTACGTGTACAGGATGCACACCTTGCCTTTGGGGCCGATGCAATTTTAGACGGTGTTGATTTTACTATTGAAGCCGGTGAAAGGGTTTGTTTAGTTGGCCGTAATGGTGCTGGCAAGTCAACCTTACTGAAAGCTATAGACAGTGAAGTGGTTCTGGATTCTGGACAAATACAGTGGGTTGGAGATACCAAGGTGACACGCTTACCTCAGGATCCGCCCAAACAGTCAGAGCAGAGAGTATTTGACTACGTCGCCGAGGCTCTGGCGGAATCTGGTAAAGCGTTGGCTCGTTATCATGAACTGTCAGCCAGCCTTACCGACTCGCCAAGTAGCGCCACACTTGATGAAATGGATAAATTGCAGAATCAGTTAGACGCAATTAACGGGTGGCAGGTTAATACGCGAATAGAGCAGGTCTTAACGAAACTACAGTTGCCGGCCGATGAGACAATGGCATCACTTTCTGGTGGTTGGCTACGTCGTGTGGCTTTGGCTCGTGCCTTGGTCGTTGATCCTGACATTCTGTTGTTGGACGAGCCTACCAACCATTTGGACATTGAAATGGTGCGTTGGCTGGAAGAGCAAATCGTGAATTTTTCGGGCGCTGTACTGTTTATTAGTCACGACAGGGCGTTTATTCGTCGTTTGGCAACTCGAATTATCGATCTTGATCGTGGCCATTTAACCAGTTACCCCGGGAATTACGATACCTACTTACAAAAGAAGCAAGAAGCTTTGGAAGTAGAAGCAACCCATAATGCCGAGTTTGATAAAAAGTTAGCTGCTGAGGAAACCTGGATCCGACAGGGAATCAAAGCACGACGAACTCGCAACGAAGGTCGGGTTCGTGCACTTCAGGATTTGCGCAAACAGCGGCAGCAACGTCGAGAACTTCAGGGTAAAGCGAACTTGTCTGTCAATGAATCATCTCGTTCAGGTAAAAAAGTCTTTGAAGGGGAAAATCTGTCCTTACGCTTTGGTGAAAAGCCGATTATTAATGATTTGGACTTATTACTAATGCGCGGTGATAAAGTCGCTTTTGTTGGTCCGAATGGTTGCGGGAAAAGTACCTTAATCAAGGTTATTCTGGGCATGCAGGATGTTGACAGCGGAAAGGTTCAACTGGGTACAAATCTTGAAGTTGCTTATTTTGATCAACATCGATCACAGCTTGATCCTGAGCAAACGGTGATGGATAACGTCGGTGATGGTAAGCAGGATATCGAGTTTCAGGGACGTAGCCGTCATATTCTCAGTTACTTACAGGACTTTCTGTTTAGCCCTAAACAGTCTCGGACACCTGTGCGCGCGTTATCTGGTGGTGAAAGAAACCGGGCGCTGTTAGCTAAGATTTTGTTGAAACCTAGCAATATCTTGGTACTGGATGAGCCTACCAACGACCTTGATATCGAAACCTTAGAATTACTGGAACAAATTGTTGCGAATTATCAGGGGACTGTTCTGCTGGTTAGCCACGATAGGGAGTTTGTCGATAACACCGCTACTAGCGTTTTGTATTTTGAAGGCGAGGGCGTTATTACTGAAATAATTGGCGGTTTTACTGAGCTTAACCACTATTTAGCCGCCAAGGTGGAAAATTCATTTTCAAATAGCGGAACCAAAGCATCGCCAAAAGAGTCAGACAGCAACAAAAGTTCGCAAAATAAGCAGAAAATGGGCGACAAAGGTTCAGACAAACCTAAGAAGAAGTTATCCTATAAACTGCAGCGCGAGCTAGAACAGTTACCAAAAGTTATTGCTGATAAAGAAGCAAGACTTGAAGAATTACAAAAAATAATGAATGAACCGGGGTTCTTTGAACAGCCACTAGAAAAAACGGAACCAGTGATGACTGAAATTGCAAGTATTGAAGAGCAATTGATGCAAGACCTGGAGCGCTGGGAAGAACTGGAAAACTTATCAGAACAGAGTAGTTAGTTAATAATGAAATCATTTACGCTGAAAACACTCACTGTCGCGATAGTGTCGACAATATCTTTCTCTGCAGTAGCAGATAAATACGAAATTGAAGAAATTCCAACGGCTGATAACTTTCGCAATAGCTTTGCGAAAGATATTAATGCTCAGGAATTTGTTGTCGGTGTTTCACGACTACCGACCGATGTTGAAATTGATCTGACTAAGGTATCTTCAACTATATTGCAGAATGCGGGGATTACCGACATTGAGGAGGTTGACACCTTAACGCCGGAACAACGCGAATATATTACTCAACAAATAGCAAATGAGCGTAACTCTGAACCTCAGCAGCAAAGAGTGGGCATTAACCGTTCTTATTATTTTGATACGACTGTTCAGTCCATTGTTCCGTTTCCTGCAAACGAAGATCAGTTAGAAGACAGCACCGACAGCTATTTTTATTCAATAAATAATCAGAATTCGGCAGTGGGTTACAGCAGCGCTCCGTTTGGTCTTATTGAATACACATACACCGACGGTGAGGGCGAAGAACAAACTTCCGAGTTTTTTGTTTCAGACTTCATTACTCGAGGCGTTTGGCATAACAACGGTGAAACCACTTCTATAACCCCTCCAGCGACAGACTACCTTGGTGGTGAAAGCGCACTTTTCGACATTAACGAAGGTGGACTGGCCGCAGGATACGCCAGTGTAGGTGTTAGCCCTGCAGCTGAAGAGCGTATCGCCAACTGTGAGCCAGAAGATGAAGACGATATTGTTTCTACTCCGCTTGAAGTCTGCGCCTGGAATATTTGGTTTGAAACAAAAAGCACCGGCGCTTCAAATATAGAACCGTTTTATAACCCTCGCTTTGGTGGAGGTAGATCAAGCTTCTCTGCAAGACGTTCAATTTATGATGTTAGAGGTTTTTTATGGCAGCTTGATGCGAATGGCGAAGTTATTAGTCAGCAAGAACTTGGAACCTTAGTTTCTCGCAATGAAGAAGATGATCGAGACTTCTCAAGTTACGCTTTTGCTGTCAATAATAATGACATCGCTGTTGGGCAGAGTTGGACTTATCATCCTGAGCGGGGCGCTATTCGGATGCCAGCTGTTTTTGTCGATGGCGACGCAGTACCTGTGACAGAAGATGAAAAATATTTTTGGGGTTCTGCGAAAGACATCAATGATAATAACCAGGCGGTTGGTTATTTAGTTGAAAACTTGTCGGGTACCTTAAGAAATACGGCTTTCATTTATGATGTGGATCTCGAAGAATTAACGATGGTACCCGGGTTTTTCACCGGATCCTCAACCATTATTCACTCAATCAACAATAATGGCATGGCAGTAGGTACAGGTGAGATTGAGGCAACGCTGTCTAACGTAAGGCAACGTGTTGGTTTTGCCTACGATAGTACAGACGATACGGCAGAGTTTATCAACTTAAATGACGCGGTTAGCTGTGATAGTCCTTACGATATAGTAGAAGCCAATAGTATAAATGATAATGGTGTTATCCTTGCTACAGCGCTTAAACAAGAAGAGTATCAGGACGAATCGGGTGAGACTCAAACTCGTGAAGTCGCAGTAACAATTAAGCTTGATCCTATTGACGGGGAACTGAATAACTGCCGCCAGGAAGAGAATCAAATTGAGCGTGAAGGTGCTTCAACCGGCCTGTTTTCGCTACTTACTTTTGGCTCGCTTGGTTTGCTTATTACCGCAATACGCAGAAGAGCTTTTATTAAGACCAAAAAATCATAATAGTCAGAAAAATAAAAAGTAGCACAGTTTCAATCCGTTAAAAAAAGTCAATGGATACTGTGCTGCTTTTACGATTGAACTCTCCTGAAATAAGTCTATCAATAGTAATGAGGCAACAAAAAAAACGCCTCAACTCTCTAAATAATAATCTGTGAATAACAGGCGAGGGATAGATTTATGAAAAGACAAAAGCGTGATCGCTTTGAAAGAGCACATACTCAAGGCTTTAAAGCTGGTTTGCATGGCCGCTCAAAAGACCACTGTCCTTATCAAACTCAAGATGATTTTAGATCCCACTGGCTGGGAGGTTGGCGAGATGCAATGGAGGCCAGAAATACCGGCTTATTCCGCTAATTGTCAGAAATAAATAGCTTAATAATTTAAACGCCGATGCTTAAACATAAAAAAGCATCGGCGTTTTTTCGTTTAAGAAGAGCTTTAGAAAGTGGAAGTATCTGTAAATAGACCCACTTTTAAGTCTTTGGCGGTATAGATTTCTCGACCGTCAACTTCAACGCGTCCATTGCCCACACCCATGAACAATTTACGCTTAATGACTCGTGTCATATCAATGTAGTAGCTTACTTTCTTATGTTCGGGGAGTATTTGTCCGGTGAATTTCACTTCACCAACACCCAGCGCACGTCCGCGACCCGGGCCGCCAGACCATGCTAGGTGAAATCCAAGTAATTGCCACATAGCATCAAGACCAAGACAACCTGGCATGACAGGGTCACCCTTAAAATGGCAATCAAAGAACCAAAGGTCAGGATGAATATCAAGTTCGGCATGAATAAAACCTTTGCCGGCCGAACCGCCGTCTTCATTAATTTCAATGATGCGATCCATCATTAGCATATTGGGGGCTGGCAGCTTGCTGTTGCCAGGACCAAACATTTCCCCGCGACTGCAGGCAAGAAGTTCTTCGCGAGTAAAGCTCGACTGATTCATAAATACCCTAATTTAGTTATTCAAAAACTAGGGCGCAGTTTAGCGTACAACTGTACGCTAAACAAATCCGACAAGTTCTTTCTTAGCTAAAAATACGACGCCAAAAGCTGCGGGGTTGATCATTGTCAGAACTATCCAGTGTGCGTTCTCGCACGTTCTGGAAGAGCGTTTTAATTGGCGTTTCAGTTAATAGCTCTAAGGCCTCTTCGACATGTTCAACGGTATAAACGTGAAATTGGCCATTTTTAACGGCTTCAACGATTTCATCATTAAGGTTGAGTTGATGCTTGTTTGACTGGGGAATAATGACGCCTTGCTCACCGTTAAGTCCTCGGTGAGCACAAAGAGCAAAGTAACCCTCAATTTTTTCATTTACCGCACCAATTGACTGAACATTACCAAACTGATCAACCGCACCGGTAATGGCAAGAGACTGCTTAACAGGCTGCTCCGCCAACGCTGAAACTAGGCAACAAAGCTCACCAAGTGACGCGCTGTCTCCATCAACTTCGTAGTAAGACTGCTCAAATACGACGGTTGCCGAGACCGATAGAGGTTCATGGCGGGCAAACTGATTAGCTAAATAAGCGCTCAGAATCATGACGCCTTTGGTATGAATATTACCGGAGAGATCAGATTTTCGCTCTATATCAATAATATCGCCATCACCGTAATGAATGGTCGCGGTAATTCGGGAAGGTTCGCCGAATTCACTGCCGCCCATAGTCACAACGGTCAAACCGTTCAATTGACCAACGGCGGTTCCGTGCGTATCAATTCGAACCTGTTGTTCGAGAATGCTGCGTCTACTCAGTTCAGCAAGGTTACCTTCGCGATCGCGTTGTTGCTGAAGCGCTAAGTCAATTGCAGACTTATCAATTTTAGTATGTTGATTTTGCAGAGCGCAATCATTGGCTTCCCGAAGAAGCTGGAGCAGACTAACTGTATTGAGTGTCAATTCTTGCTGGTAATCGGTATATCTGGCACAAACACGCAGCAAGGTAGAATAGCCGTCTGTGCTCAATGGCAATACGTCAGCCAGTTGCCATACATACTGTAAATAGTTGAAGTAGGGCGCTACGGGCTCGTTTTGCGTCGCGTAATGACCATGAAAGTCCGCAAGAAATGGGAAAAAATGGTCAAAGTCTTCGTCGTATTCGCGAAGTTGAGCGTACTCGCTACGAGAGCCGAGTAAAACAATCTTTATGCTTACCGGGACTGACTCAGGCCTGTAGAAAAAAGCGGCACCTGAGTCAGGCGACTGCCTTGGCCACTCAAATTCACCGCCTTCTATAACGTCTTTTAAACGTTTCCAGAGCTTAATATTTTCCAGCAACTGGGCAACTTCAATGGCCAATACGCCGCCATTAGCTTTGTGCAATAAGCCTGCCTCAATCAAATGAAGTTCAGAGCTAACCGTGCCTTCTATCGATTGAACTCCGATATGTCCAAACAAGCGCTCTTCGGTTACGCGGTCGCAATAGTAATAAGGGGCAGGGTGCTCATGTCCTACAAGAACTGAAGCCAGGCTTTCACCCTGAATTTCTTCGGCTTTTTTATCTCTAATCTGTTGCATATAATCACGCAACTTATGGGTATCAAATTGCTCTATTATTGTTTTATAGGCCTCATCGCGCTGATCTAATGGACGTTGCAGAAATCCCCAGATAGCTTTTATAGCGGCATCAGCGGTGCCTGAGGGTAGACTCACACATAATGGCCGTAGTGGATCTGTCGGATTTGCCAGATAAATCCAGTCATACCATTGAGTAAATTCCCAATGGTTGTCGTTAAAATATGAGTCGAGAATGTCTCGCTTCAAAAGTCCTGTAGGAAATAAGGCATAGATATTTGAGTACGTTCCTTGTTGACGCAACGCGTTGTCCAAAGCATTAACAGCTCGTTTTTGCCCAACTAATGCATCTTCTTTAAGTTCGGCCGGCAGCTCTTTCAACCATTCGTTTGTTTGTGGCTGCAATGCGAAATTATCTAATTTCATTGAATTGTTCTTCTCTTAACTAGCAATAAAGACATGATAACAGAAATGGCTAATTGAGAGAGTTTTGCTATGGTAATAAAAAACGGAGAAAAACAATGCAGCCGGCAAAATTATGCAGTCTCATTCTTGTAACTCTTATTCCTCTGGGCTGCAAAAGCTTATCGGAAGGCTCTTTGTATCCAGAGAGCTATCAAGCCTCTTATGTAAGGCAATTGGACGATTATCAGTTAACAGGAACCGGAGCCGAAGCGCTTGGACTTGTTTCCGCTAACGATTGCCAGTCCGAAAGCGATAACGAACCTGCGAGTCGACAACAAGCTTTAGACAGACTAAAAGCTAAAGTCTACAACTTAGGCGGTAACGTTGTCGTTTTGTCATCTTGTCACGACACCAGAAACAACCAATGCCAGAGTTCAATTTCTTGTATTGGTGGTGCGTATTACATTCCTTGGCAGCGCCAACCAGGTAACTATCGAAGAGCCTATTGAAAACAACGCCAGTAAGAGGCTTATTTTTGCGAATATTATGATTGCGTATAATGTATATTATGTTAAATCATAACCATATCAGTATAACAGCCATACGAAGTGCTTACTTTTTAAAACTGCTGCTGAGCTAGATCTGGAAGTCTTTCGGCAAGAAAGTCGATAAAAAAACGTACAGCGGGAAGAATTCCCCGTCGGTGTGAGTACGTCATATGCATAATTCCGATTGGCAAATGCCAGTCAGTTAATACGGGAACTAACTCACCATTGTTTACTGCATCATTACATAGGTAGTTAGGCAAAGCGGCAATTCCCAATTGTTTGATTGCGGCTTCTCTTAAAACAATCATGTCGTCGGTAATGAGACGAGGTTTTATTCTGATATTTTTTTGCTGACCTGAACTGTGAATCAGCTCGTAACCGTAACGCCCATTTGTGTAGTGCATACTGAGATGTTCAAACTTTAGTAAATCTTCAGGCTTCAGAATGGCCTTGTCCTTAATTAAGCCTGGCGCAATATAGAGTGTCTGAGGTGCCTGGCTAATTGGTCTGGCTATCAGGCTGGAATCTTCAATGGTGGGTCGAACACGCAAAGCTATATCAATGCCCTCTTCAACCAGGTTAACTGGGCGGTTAGTGACCACAAGTTGAACTTCGACTTCCGGGTACAAACTCATGAACTCTGGTAATACCTGAACTAACAAGCTTTGGCTGATTGCATAAGGAGCGCTAACTTCAACCTTTCCACGCGGCTTATCTAATAGACGTTGTGTCACTTGTTGAGCTGACTCAGCAGCACTGACTAAGCGTTCGCAGTGAACCAGAAACTCACGGCCAACGTCAGTTAGCTTAAGGCCGCTTCGACTTCTGTGAAATAACCTAGTGCCCTGTTCATTCTCCAATTGAGCCATTTTCCGACTTATGGTTGATTTTGGCAGACTTAGATCGCGTGAAGCAGCGCTAATGCTGCCTGAGGCGATAACTTGGGCAAATAGATAGTAGTTTGTGACGTCGGGAAAAGACATAAACACCTCAAGGTTCCATGAATGGAACATAAGTTCTCATTGTAGCTTCTTATTAAGTTATTTGGAACGAATTATACTGTGCGCATCTTAAAGAAGTGAATGAGGTTTTTATGAAAGTCTTACATTTAGATTCGGGTATCTTTATAGATCAGTCAGTTAGCCGCCAGCTAACTCGTGACATTGTCTCTAAGCTTAAAGATAGCCAGGAAGTAACGGTTGTATACCGAGATTTGGTTGCAAACCCGGTTGACCACCTTACGGCCGAAGAACTGCTAGCAGAAGATAAGCCATTGATTGATGAGTTAGTACAGGAGCTCCTGGATGCCGACACCATTGTTATTGGTGCACCCATGTATAACTTCACTATTCCTACACAGTTGAAGGCCTGGATTGATCGTGTATTACAAGCCGGAGTGACTTTTAGATATACGGAACAAGGCCCACAAGGCTTAGTAGACGGAAAAAAGGTTTATATCGCTTCCGGTCGTGGTGGCATCTATTCTGAAGGTGATATGCAAGCGCTCGATCATCAGGAAAGTTACTTAAAACAGGCACTTTCTTTTATCGGAATTACTGACGTTACTACGGTTCGCGCAGAAGGAATGAATCTGGGTGATGAGCCTCGTCAGCAAGGGTTCGATAACGCGTCAAAGGAAATCGCCGCTATATAAACTGAAAGCGCACCCTACTCGTCATCGCGGTGCGCTTTAATTTGTACTTCATCGCCTAATTGAATTACCTCTATTTCTATTGGCTGGCAGCAGACTTGGCAATCGACAATCTGCTGTTGCCCAATATCATTTAACCAGTCCACCTCAATATCGTTAATTGTCATACAGTAGGGACACTCAAAAGTTTTTGGATCGGTAAGACTCATAGCAAGCACCTTAAAATTAAGCTCTGGTCTACAATAGTAATCGAATCTATGAACTTTTGCGTAGCTTATAAAATATTCAATTAAAATAACCGACTGAATGCGAATGATGACATCGTTGCTGAAACAATCATTAATAATAACTTCGTTATTAGTTGCTAGTACAACGCTGGCCCAAACACCCGTTGAGTATATAGAGGCTAATAAAAAGTCGATAATAAATACGATTAAAGTGCCCACCACTCTTTCAGCAATGAATAACTCGGAGCTTGGTTTTGCGGTTGAAGGGAAACTGCTAGAGCTTCAAAGGGATACCGGGGACTCGGTCAATAAGGGGGATGTTCTGGCTAAGTTAGATGCTCGCCAGATAAGCTCCCGGATTGAGTCTCTGCAAGCACAGGTAGAAAGTGCTCAAGCAACACTGGAAGATGAAAAGCAGCAACTTAAAGAATTAGACACGCTTGCTGAGACTGATTTTGTACCAGCAAGCGATTTGCGACGTTCACGCACCAGGGTTCAGGTGGCGGAGTCGCAATTGGCAGAAGCCAGAGCTTTGTTGAAAGAAACTAAAGTTAATCAAAACTACCATGAACTTAAAGCGCCTTTTGACGGCGTTATTACAAACCGAAGCGCTGATCTTGGTGAATGGCTCGGTGTTGATCAGAATGTTTTTCAGTTAGTTGCCGACAAAAACCGCTACGTTGATGTTTTCTTGTCGCAGTCTTATTACCCTTCTATAGACTCAGATACAGCCGTTAAACTCAGTCAAAAAGAAACCTCTATTAACGCAAGCATTAAGCGAGTTGTGCCCTATGTAGACGGAAATGATCGTTCTTTTCGAGTCCGCATAACGGGTGACTATCCGGACAATTGGGTTGCGGGCATGCCTTTAACCGCAACCTTTGAAGTTGATACAAAACGCCGACAAACCGCTGTGCCTCAGGACGCTATAGTACGCTACAGCGATGGGCGTACATCGGTTTGGGTAGCCAAAAAAGAGGACGATAATTGGCAGGCAATTGAAAGGCCGGTTGAACTTGGCTTGAGGTTTAACGGCTATGTTGAAATAGAAAGCGGTCTGGATAATGGCGAACGCGTTGTTGTTCGGGGTAATGAGGCCCTGACCGATGGGCAGACACTGGAGCTGACGGAGTCTGCTGATTATGATTGAAGCGGTTATTAAGCATAAGCACGTAACTATAGTCTCTATCTTGATCCTTTGCCTGCTGGGCATTACTGCGGCACTCCGTATTCCCGTGCAAATGATCCCAGACTTAGAAGTCAGAACCATTTCTGTTCAGACACAATGGCCCGGGGCGACACCTCAGGACATAGAAAAAGAGATCCTTATTGAGCAGGAAGAGTTTCTTCGTACTGTACCGAACTTACAGCGCATGGAAAGTAGTGCCAGCAATGGTGAAGCGAGCATAGAACTGGACTTTCCTTTCGGTGTTGATGTTACCGAAACATTAATCCTGGTTAACAATGCGTTAAGTCAGGTGCCGGATTACCCAGAGAATGTCGATGAGCCTAGGATTTTCTCTGCCTCTTTTTCAAGTAATGCCTTTATGTACTTTCGCGTCGCTCCTGTTGAAGGTAATCCGAAGAATATCGATATGGTTATGATGCGAGATTACATTGAGGATAATGTACGCCCACGAATGTCATCGGTTGCCGGGGTATCCCAGGTTAACGTTAGTGGTGGTGCCCAGCGACAAGTTCGCATTCTGATGGATAAAGACGCCCTCATACAATACAACATCTCGGTTAATGAGGTTCGCTCTGCAATAAGTAGTCGGAACCGCGACACCTCGGCAGGTGAGCTGGAGCAAGGGAAACGCCGTTTTTTGCTACGAACTGTTGGTCGATTTGAATCACTAGAAGAAATTGAAAGCACAATTATCCGCCGTACCGGTGACAGCGTGGTGAGGCTAAAAGATGTGGCCGACATCGACTTTAATCATTTTGAGCTTAACAGTGAGTCCTGGTTCAAAGGCCAGCAAGTTCTTAGTTTGCAGGTTCAGCGTGAGCTTGGCTCTAATGTCATTGATATTAAGTATGCCATGATGGACGAAGTAGAGCGCATCAATGAAGAACTACTTCGCCCTGCCGGAATGGAAATTACATTAAACTCGGATGATGTTCGTTATGTAGAAAGCTCCGTACAAAATGTGCTCTTTAATCTCTTGCTGGGTGCCCTATTTGCAACTTTAGTCATGTACGGGTTGATGCGTTCTGGGCGCGCAACGCTTATTGCCGTGATTGGTATTCCCATATGTACCCTGGCCGGCTTTTTAGGGCTGCTGCTACTCGACAGAACCATTAACGTTATTTCTTTAGCCGGCATTGCCTTCGCTATTGGCATGACGCTGGATAACACTATTGTTGTGCTAGAGAGTATCGAGCTGGAGCGACGTAAAGGACTGAATCCTAAAGACGCAGCGATTGAGGGAGTAAAGAGGGTCTGGACTGCGGTACTCACCTCAACGCTCACGACCGTTATGGTTTTCCTTCCTATACTCTTTATTGTGCAGGAAGCCGGGCAGCTCTATTCTGATATTGCTATTGCCATCTCTGCATCCATTATTGCATCGATGTTTGTCGCAGTAACTTTAGTGCCTTTGTTAGCGGCCTACTTCCCGGCAGAAGCCAAGACAAAAGTGACCGACAAATTAACTAACCGTATTGATTCCGTAAGTCAAAAGTTACTGGCTTCAAAGAAGTCCAAATTAACCACTGTGGGCGTTACTTTTGTTGCTGTTGTTGGTATATGGTTGGTTTTAACGCCTCCAGCGGAGTATCTGCCAGAGGGCGAAGAAGCAAAGACCTTCGCTACGATGAGTGCCCCACCGGGCTACAACTTGCAAACCATGTCATCTATTGGCGACGAAATTCGAGCTATTTTTGAACCGGCTTTAATGACTGAAGAGGCCGAAGTAACACGCTCAGGCGTCACTATTCCAGCGCTTCAGACAATGAGCCTTAGTGTGGCACCGTCAAACATTCGTATTATTGCCGAAACTCGTGATAAAAACCGAATTGACGAGTTAATGGGTGTGATAACCGAGGTTTACGAGCGTTACCCGGGCATGCGCGCTTTTGCCACTAAAGGCTCAATTATTAGTAGCAATGACGGCGGCACCCGCAGTATTAATGTAGATGTCGGAGGCCAGGAACTCAATGAGGTCTATGCTGCGGCGCGTGCAATATATAACCGGTCGCAGGAGGTTTTTGATAACCCAAGAATACAGTCAACGCCTAATTCACTCACACTGGCACAACCTTTATTAGAAATACGGCCCGACTGGGAGCGTATGAGCGAGCTGAATTTAGATGCCGATAGCTTTGGTTATGCGGTTTCTGCGCTTACAGACGGCGCTTTTGTTGGAGAGTATTTCCAGGGCGATGATAAGATTGATATGTACCTTTACAGCGAAAAAGGTACCGAAGTTACCCCTGAAATGCTCGATGACCTACCCGTTCTTAACGTGAATGGCCGCTCGGTATCGCTAAACGCCATTAGCGAGGTTCGCCAAATTGTTGATACCAGTACGGTTCGCCGGGTAGATAGCCGACGCACCGTAACTTTGAATATTATTCCTCCAGAATCTGTGGCTCTTGAATCCGGTGTTGAAATGGTACGAACCCAAGTTCTGCAGCACTTAAGAGAGCAAGGCGTTATAGCAGCAGACATCTCCACTCAGTTATCGGGAGCTGCCGACCAACTGGCTGAAACTCAGGCGGCATTAAGTGAAAACTACGTTATATCAATAGCTATTATTTATCTGTTAATGGTGGCTATTTTCGCCCACTGGGGTTATCCCCTGCTTATTATGGCGACTATTCCTATGGGGATCAGCGCTGGTATTGCCGGCCTGGCTCTAATGAATGGTGTTGGTCAGTTATTACCTGCCTTTGGTTTACAGCCACTGAACCAACCGTTCGATATGATCACTATGCTGGGCTTTCTTATTCTTATGGGAACGGTAATCAACAACCCTATTTTGGTTGTGGAGCGAGCAATCTACCTACGTGATGAAGAAAACTACCCTATAAAAGAAGCCGTTCAGGAAGGTTTATTGTCGCGTGTACGCCCTATTACTATTACCACTTTAACAACACTGTGTGGTATCGCGCCTTTAGTCTTTATTCCGGGCGCAGGCACAGAACTTTACCGCGGGGTTGGAGCTATAGTGATGTTTGGCCTCATAGGTGCTGCACTTGTCACTATTTTTACTTTACCAGCTCTATCTGCGCTGGTTCTAAAACAGCGGGGAGCAAGTTCTTAAACAAAATCTAAATTTTTGCGTTACTTTTTTCTGTAAATATTTTGTAAACTGCCGATAAGCTATTAATCGCTTTACATCGATTGATTAAGGACCATCAATGAAGCTCATACAGCAGTTAAGTATTACGCAGAGACTCGTTTCACTATTGGGCATCGCCGCTTTAGGTACCGCTCTGATGGTAGCGTTTATGATGTTTATTCTGAACAACCTGTTGGTTGAAGAAGAAAAGCGAAAACTCAATGCCGTACTTGATGCATCCCACACGATAGTTAACCATTATTATCAGGAATATCAGGACGGTAACCTTGATGAGTCCGAGGCCAGAGCTCAAGCCTATGCCCGTCTGGATAATATCCGTTATGAAGGTGTGGAGTACGTTTTCACACTCAGTAGCGATGGCGTTTTGGTGCAGCACCCTTTCTCAAAACAATTAGTTGGCAAAGATGTAACCAGCTATGAAGATCCTGAAGGCACACGGTTGTTTCATGAGATGGTTCAAAAAGCGCGTTCCGCTGACCGCGCAACGGTTGAGTATATATGGCAAAAAGGCAGCGATGCGAATAACCTGGTTCCTAAAATTAGCCGAATACGAGTGTTTGAGCCTTGGAACCTTATTATGGGCACAGGTCAGTACACCGATAATATTGCCAGTATGTTGTGGCAGGAGTTTTTTAAACTTGCGGGATTAGCGCTGTTTCTTGCGGTGCCTCTCCTTCTTTTGTTTGTTTTGATCATACGCAGTATTACTCGTCCGTTGAAAACGATTAACGATGCCATGTTTGATATTGCCGAAGGTGAAGGCGATTTAACCCGGCGGTTGGATGATTCAGGTTCAGATGAACTGGCTAAATTAGCAACCTCGTTCAATACCTTTGTACACAAAATACAGCAACTCGTACAAAGCGTTCAGGAAAGTGCTAAAAATGAGAGCGAAGCTGCTAGTCAACTTACTGACTTATCTGCTACGAGCAGTCGCCAGAGCGATGAGTTAAGTTCGCAAACGAGCTCTATAGCTACGGCTATTACAGAACTCTCTTCATCCGCTTCAGAGGTTGCTGACCATGCCCGTCAGGCGGCAGATTCAGCGAATACCGCAGATGAGGAAGCTGGCCGTTCAGCAATCATTGTTCGTGAATCGGTTAATAATATTGAAGCCCTCACCTCAGAACTTAGCAAAGCCGGAGAAAAAGCCAGACTGCTACAAGATGGTTCAGACAAAATTGGTAATATACTCGGTGTCATTGTTGCAATTGCTGAACAAACAAACTTGCTCGCATTAAACGCAGCTATCGAGGCCGCCCGGGCCGGTGATGCAGGACGTGGGTTTGCTGTGGTCGCTGATGAAGTCAGAACCTTAGCAACCCGAACTCAGCATTCAACCGACGAAATTTCTTCTATAGTGGATAGCATCCAAGGAGCAATTAAAGAGGTCGGACAAATTATCAATGATGTAGAACATCGTTCCGCATCGACCAATGAAGAAGCTCTGAAAGCCGAGCGCGCTATTAGCCAAATTCAGGAAGCTGTCGCCAATATTTCTAGTATGAACATACAAATTGCTTCAGCAACAGACGAGCAAAGTAGGGTAACGAAAGATCTTAATGAGAATATAACGGGTATTTCTGACCTTTCTCATGCTAACCAGGATGCAAATACAAGAGTATCTGAAGTCAGTCGGGATCTTAGTAAAAACAGCATTGATCTGAGTCAACTTGTGAGTCGATTCAAAACAAAATAACTTTAAAGGTACCAGGGATATTAAGAATCTTCCCTGTACCTTTTTAGTCACAACACGTAAAATGCACGTACTTTTACATGGATCGTGTCTGGTAAAAGTCACCTTTTTCCTGATCTTAATCACTGCGGATTTAAAAGATGAGTCAAACAATTCCACAACAACCGATCGAATATAATATGAAGGTCGTCCGGCAGTTTACTGTCATGACCATTATTTGGGGTATCGTCGGTATGGCGTTGGGCGTATTGATAGCAGCTCAGCTAGTCTGGCCAGAGTTAAACTTCAATACACCTTGGTTAACATACTCCCGTCTTCGCCCACTACATACCAACGCGGTAATCTTTGCGTTTGGTACCAGTGCTCTTTTTGCTACCTCTTACTATGTTGTTCAAAAGACATGTAAAGTGAGTTTATTCTCAGATAAGTTGGCTGCTTTTACCTTTTGGGGTTGGCAAGCCGTTATCGTAGCCGCGGTTATCACTCTCCCTCTGGGTTTAACCAGTACGAAAGAGTACGCCGAACTTGAATGGCCAATCGACATATTAATTGCTGTAGTCTGGATTGCCTATCTCATCGTTTTCTTTGGCACATTGGCTATTCGTAAGACATCGCACATTTATGTAGCAAACTGGTTTTATGGTGGTTTTATTGTCGTTATAGCCATGCTGCATATTGTGAATAGCATGGCTATACCTGTCTCTTTTACGAAGTCATACTCAATTTACTCCGGTGCTGCCGATGCCATGATCCAATGGTGGTACGGACACAACGCGGTAGGTTTCCTTTTGACGGCTGGTTTCTTAGGGATGATGTATTACTTTGTTCCTAAACAAGCCGAACGCCCTGTTTACTCATACCGCTTATCAGTGGTTCACTTTTGGGCTCTGATTACGCTTTATATCTGGGCGGGCCCTCACCACTTACATTACACCGCCTTACCGGATTGGACTCAGTCAGTCGGGATGGTTATGTCGGTAATTCTGTTCGTTCCTTCGTGGGGAGGCATGATCAACGGTATTATGACCTTATCTGGTGCCTGGCATAAACTGCGCACTGACCCTATCCTACGTTTCCTGATTGTATCCCTATCATTCTACGGCATGTCGACTTTCGAAGGCCCGATGATGGCAATCAAATCAGTAAACGCCCTTTCTCACTACACAGACTGGACGGTTGGTCACGTGCATTCAGGCGCTTTAGGCTGGGTCGCTATGATTACCATAGGCTCTATGTATTACCTGGTGCCACGTTTGTTTAACCAGAAGGAAATTCACAGTATTAAGCTGGTGAACGTCCACTTCTGGTTGCACACTATTGGTGTGGTTTTCTACATTGTTTCAATGTGGATTTCAGGTGTTATGCAAGGTCTTATGTGGCGTGCAACAAACTCTGACGGAACATTAACCTATAGCTTCGTAGAGAGTGTTGAAGCATCGTATCCGTTCTGGACTGGCCGCTTTATCGGTGGCGTGTTCATTGTGGTTGGTATGCTGCTTATGGCTTATAACTGTTACCAGACAATTCGTGCCGGCCGTCGTGAGACTGCTGCAGGCAACGTCGTACAAACTGCCTGAGGGAGAGAATAATGAGTCGCTTTAAACACGAATTTGTTGAAAAGAACTTAGGTTGGCTGTCTATTTTAATGATCGTTGCTGTTTCTATCGGTGGTTTGGTGGAGATAACTCCCCTGCTCTTTCAGAAGCAGGTCAATGAACCGATAAAAGGCATGCAACCATACACCGCGCTAGAACTTGAAGGCCGCGATATCTATATTCGCGAAGGTTGTAACAACTGTCACAGCCAGATGATTCGTCCTTTCCGTGCAGAAACTGAGCGCTACGGGCATTACTCATTGGCCGGTGAGCACGTTTGGGAATTCCCGCACCTTTGGGGTTCTAAACGGACGGGTCCTGATTTGGCTCGGGTTGGTGGACGTTACAGTGATGAGTGGCATCACGTTCACTTAATGAATCCACGAAATGTGGTTCCTGAATCAAATATGCCAGCGTTCCCGTGGCTTGCAGAAAACAAGCTAACGGGTGAGTACACCGCTAAGAAAATGGAAGTTATGCGTTCACTTGGCGTTCCTTATGAAGATGAGGACATTGCCGGAGCTAAAGAAGCCGTTCAGGGGGAAACCGAAATGGACGCTCTTATCGCATACTTGCAGTCTCTTGGCACTGCGTTACAGCAGGCTGATAAGTAATGGATTACGGAACCTGGCGCGGCGTATTTAGCCTGATCATATTGGCAATTTTCATTGCTATTGTGGTTTGGGCTTTTAGTCGCCGCACAAAAAAACAATTTGATGAAGCGGCTAATTCCATATTTGAGGACGAGTCATCAGTAGATAAAAGCGACAAACCGGAGTCGAAGAAAGATGAGTAGCTTCTGGAGTGCATGGATAATTGTTCTGACGCTGGCCACTTTGGTGGTACTAATTTGGCTATTGCGCTGGAACATGAAAAATTATACTCACATCGAAGAAGGTCAGGAAATGGACCACGAATTCGATGGAATTGTTGAGTTAAACAACCCTCTTCCAAAGTGGTGGACCTATTTATTCTGGGCCTGTTTTGCATGGGGCTTTTTGTACTTAGCTTTATATCCTGGGTTAGGCAATTTCAATGGCTTATTGGACTGGAAAAGTTCAAACCAAGACGTTCGCTCTCTAGAGGAGTCTCGTCAGGCTATGGAAGAAGCCCACGAAAAAGGAATGATAGTCGAGTACGATCGCTCGATTCGTGCAGCTGAAGAGAAGTACGGTCCTATTTTTGAAGCCTTTGCGGAGCAGTCGGTTAAAGAACTGGCAAAAAATGAAGATGCTTTAGACGTCGGTCAACGTTTGTTCTTGCAAAACTGTGCTCAGTGTCATGGCTCAAACGCTATGGGCGGCCAGGGTTTCCCTAATCTGACTGATGACGACTGGTTATACGGTGGTGAGCCAAGCGATATTAAAACATCCTTGTTGGAAGGTCGCCGCGGTAACATGGCGCCTTTTGGTGATCAGTTTAGTGATAAAGAAATTAATGAACTGGCAAACTACGTTGCAAGTCTTAGTGGCCGCGACAGAGATCCTGACCTGGTTGAAGCAGGTAAAGCAAACTTTGCAGTCTGCAGTGCTTGTCACGGACAGGATGGCAAAGGTAACCAACAGCTGGGCGCACCTAATCTGACTGATGATGTTTGGCTCTATGGTGGCTCAATTAATAAAATTGAAGAAACTATTCGTTACGGTCGTAATGGTGTTATGCCAGCCTGGAAAGACATTTTAGGTGAAGATAAAATTCATGTTATTTCAGCTTATGTCTACAGCTTATCTAACGACGAATAAAACGCAGTAAACAGCCCCGCTACGGCGGGGTTTTTTGTAAGAGGTCTTATTATGATTCAACCTTGGTATAAGCAGTTTTGGCCATGGTTTCTTATTTCCCTTCCCGTTACCGTTATGATCGTTTGTGGCGTTATCATTTATTTGTCCATTTCTCAGGGCAACTTCTCTATGGTGGTTGACGATTACTATAAACGTGGCAAAACAATTAACGCTGTTATTGAGCACGTTGAAGAAGCTCAGCGTCGTAATATTTCCTTTGAATTTACTGCGAACGAGGGCAAGTTAACTCTGAAATACGCTTCAGGTGAACCGGAAGAGCTGTCAGCTTTGCGAGTTTATTTTGTGCATACCACCCAAGCTGAAAAAGACTTTAGTCGCTTGCTTAGCGTAGCCGCAGACGGTACCTATCGGGCTGATATCCCAGACAATATTAGCGGCAAGTGGACCGTTACTGTTGAACCCTATAACAGGGAATGGAAAGTGAGCGAAAAGTATCAACTCCCTAAAAGTGAATTAACAAAGCTTCGTCCATTATTATACGGAGTTTAAACACATGGAATGCTTTCACTGCCTGCAACCTGTCCCCCGGGGAGTTAACCTTTCTGTTGAATATAAAGGTTCGGAGAAGCCAGTCTGTTGTGCCGGCTGCCAGGCCGTGGCAGAAACCATTATCGAACATCAGTTACATGCTTATTATGAACATCGGGACACCTCGCAGTTACAGGAGACACCGGTCCTTCCCGATGAGTTAAATGATTTAAACCTATACGACCACCCCGATTTACAAAAAGAATTTGTAAGGCACGAAGGCGGCACTGAGGTTGCCACCCTGACGATAGAAAATATCACTTGCGGTGCATGCGGCTGGCTTATTGAACGCGAATTGATGCGCTTGAGAGGCATACAAAAAGCCATAGTTAATGTGACCAGTCGTCGGTTACAGGTGAGTTGGTCACCTGAGGAGCTAAAACTCAGCAGTATTCTCAGAGCGCTCGCCGGAATTGGTTATAAGGCTTTGCCATTCCAGGCCAATGAAGCTGAACAGCAATATGCCCGCCAGAGAAAAAGTTATATACGACGTCTAGGCGTGGCCGGTATCGCAACCATGCAAGTGATGATGATTGCCTTCGGCCTGTATTTTGGCGTGGTAAGTGACCTCTCCCCTGACTTACAGCGTTTTTTATGGAGTGTCAGTCTGGTCTTTGCAACACCCGTCATTCTTTATAGTGCGCAACCTTTTTATGCGGGCGCTCTTCGGGCTATACAGGCTTCCCGCTTGAATATGGATATTCCGGTAAGTATCGCCTTATTAGGGGCATACAGTGCCAGTGTGTACGCTACGATTACCAATACTGGCGAGGTGTACTTTGAATCCATATCCATGTTCACCTTCTTTCTCTTAACCGGACGTTTTCTTGAGCTACTTGCAAAGGAACGTGCGTTGAAGTTTGCCACTAACAGGCTGACTCTTCTGCCTAAGCTGGCTTCCAGAGAAACCGCGGACGGTGTTGAGTCTATTGCTATTAAGCAGTTAAATGTTGGTGACGTTATTCGTGTAAAAGCTGGTGAAACTATTCCCGCGGACGGTGAGTTATTAAATCAGCAGGCACAAGTCGATGAAAGCTTACTGACAGGTGAAAGTCTGCCAAGAGCTAAAAAGCTCGGTGACGCAGTTATAGCTGGCAGTATAAATCAGCATTCACCCATACGCGTCAAAGTGACGGCTGTTGCTCAGCAGACGGTGCTGGCGGGTATTATATCAATGCAGGACTCTGCATTAGCGGTTAAACCAAAGGCGCAGCAAGTTATTGACAAAATTGCAGGTTATTTCATTGCTGCAATTTTAATTATTGCTGTGATTACTTTCTTCAGTTGGTGGTGGATCCAGCCTGAACATGCTCTGTGGGTTACTTTAGCGGTTCTTGTGGCAACCTGCCCTTGTGCTTTGTCACTTGCCGCTCCCACCGCGCTTACCGGCATTATTCACCGCCTTAATCGAGATGGCATATTACTTAAAGGCGCTGATGTATTAGAGTCTGTAAAGCAGTTAGACAAAGTTTGTCTTGATAAGACCGGTACTTTAACCGAGGGTCAGTTTCGGCTCGTAGAACGCAAAGATTCTATCGATTCCGAAACAGTCAATAATATTGTTAGCGGACTGGAACTATTTTCTGAGCACCCTCTTTCCGTTCCCTTGAGTCAGCTTTCCGATACCCCTGCTAAGTTTACTAATGTCAGCAACGAAATGGGGGCTGGACTGCAAGGCGAGTTTGACGATGAAGTTTATCGAGTAGGCAGTGAAAGTTTTATTCAGCAGTGGCACCCCGAGTTTAAAGCTCTCAATAAGTACCAGGTAATTGTGGCAAGCAAAAATCAGGTTTTGGCGCAGTTCCGGGTTGAGGATCAACTACGAGAAGATGCAGCAGAAACCATAGAATGGTTAAAAGAAAATGGCTATCAACCCATTATTTTAAGTGGTGACAGCGAGTCCAGAGTATATGAACTGGCTCGGGAGCTGGACGTATCTGAATACCATAGCGAATTAAAACCGGAAGAAAAGCTGGCATTCGTTACCAAACAACAGCAACTAGGTCATACTGTCTGGATGGTCGGTGACGGAATAAATGACAGCCCGGTTCTTGCAAAAGCGGATCTCTCAATGACCTTTTCAAAGGCATCAGACTTAGCTCAGACCGCCGCCGATGTCGTGTTAATGTCTGAGTCGTTGAACCAAATAAAAGTGGTTATAGAAAGTGCCCTCAAGACACGTAAGGTAATGCAGCAAAATTTCACTTGGGCATTAGCTTATAATTTATCTATATTACCCGTTGCGGCTATTGGTATGGTTGCACCATGGGCCGCAGCGCTTGGCATGTCGCTAAGCTCTCTGTTGGTCATTGGTAACTCTTTAAGGTTGTATCGAAAATGAGTGTGATTTACGCTTTAATACCGGTTGCGATAATCTTTGTGATTATCGCTGTGGCCATTTTTTTCTGGGCGGTACGTTCCGATCAGTTTGAAGATATTGAGCGTCAGGGCCTCAATATTCTAATGGATGATGAAGACAGCAAGGCCGATGATGAATCCGATAAGCCAAAGCGCTGATCTTGTAACTGCATTACTAATGGGGCTTGCAGGTGCCGGTCACTGCCTGATGATGTGCGGTGGAATAGCAAGCGCCATGGGCATTAATACTAAGCCCCATCATGTCTGGCTCTATAACTTAGGTCGAGTGTCCTCTTATATGATAATTGGGGCGCTTGTCGGCGGAGCTATTGGCCTTTTTGCTCCAGAAGGCGGTTATACAACCGTTATTCTGCGTTGGCTGGCTGTTGTTTTTTTACTTCTATTGGGGCTTTATTTTACTGGCTGGTTTGCTGGCCTGGTTTATTTGGAAAAAGCTGCAAGCCCAGTTTGGCGAAAGGTTCAGCCGTTTGCCGCTAAACTGAGAAATAAACCAGGTGTTTTTGCCACTTTCTTTGCCGGAACCTTATGGGGCTGGCTTCCTTGCGGCATGGTTTACAGCGCTCTTAGCTGGGCAGCGTTAAGTGGTTCAGCTAGCGGCGGCGTGTTAACGATGGCAGCTTTTGGTTTAGGCACCTTGCCAGCTATGATTGCAGCAGGTCATTTTAGTCAGTTTCTTCATAACTTTTTGCAAGCTCAGGGTGTGCGTACAGCCATGGGTATTTTACTTATTATTTATGCCTTATGGAGTTTATTGACCCTCCTCAAACCTTTTTTTCAATAAAGCCTGCAAAGCTTTCGGCTTTCGTCTAATCTAACTAATAGACGCGGATTTATTATGAGGTGAGTATGGACGCATTCCGTCATGTTTTGGTTGTTATAGATGCCGCCGATGAGCAGCATAAAGCCTTGAAAAGAGGTCTGCATATGGCTCGACTGAGTGATGCCAGACTGACTTTGTTTTTATCCATTTACGATTTCTCCTATGAAATGACGACTATGTTGTCCAGTGAAGAGCGCGATGTTATGCGTTCTAATCTCATTGCTGACAGAAAAGCCTGGCTAACCGACTTGTTGAGTGAGTTTGATACAGATGCTATTGCTATTGATATCAGCGTTGTTTGGCATAATCGTCCGTTTGAAGCCATTATAAAAGAAGCGATTAAACACAAACACGATCTCATCATAAAAGGTACTCAGGTCAGTGCCAGTTTTCAAAATCTGATTTTTACACCAACCGACTGGCACTTGTTAAGAAAAGCACCCTGCCCGGTTTTGTTGGTCAAAGAGCATGAATGGCCTAGTCATGGGCAAATTATTGCTGCTGTTCACACGGGTTCTGAAGAAGAGCATCATCAGAACTTAAATAAACGAATTATTGAACATGCCCAGTCAATGAGCAAAGTTCTGGACGCCAGTGTGCATTTGGTTAACGCGTATCCCAGTGCGCCCGTTAATGTAGCGGTAGAAATTCCTGAGTTTGATGTCAGCGAGTATACAGATGCGCTCGAGCAACATCATGTAAACCGAATGGCTGCTCTTGGCCGGGAATATGGCATTTCCAGTCACTATCAGTACCTTTCTCAAGGTTTACCAGAACAAGTGATACCTGAAGCAGCCAAACAACTGGATGCCGAGTTGGTCGTGTTAGGTACTATTGGCCGTACAGGATTAAGCGCAGCATTACTGGGCAACACCGCGGAGCACGTACTGGATCAGTTAAATTGTGATGTATTAGCCATTAAGCCAGAAGACTTTGTAAGCCCTCTCGCTTGAGTTTAATGCCTCAGGTATAATCCGGCTCCTAACGCTTAAATATAACAGGTTGCAGGAGCCATTATGGCCAGTGAAAACAAATACAGTTTCAACAAACTACAGAAACGTATTCGCCGCGAGGCCGGCAAAGCCATACAAGATTTCGGTATGATTGAGGATGGTGATCGCATTATGGTGTGCTTGTCCGGAGGTAAGGACAGCTACACTTTGTTAGACACTTTGCAATACCTTCAAAAAGTCGCTCCTGTTAGATTCTCCCTGATCGCCGTCAACCTTGATCAAAAACAGCCGGGCTTCCCTGAGCATGTACTTCCTGAGTATTTAGCAAAGCTTGGTGTTGAATACAAAATTGTTGAAGAAGACACCTACAGTATCGTTAAAGATAAAATCCCTGAAGGAAAGACAACCTGTTCTCTATGTTCGCGTCTACGCCGTGGAATTTTATACCGCACGGCAAAGGAATTAAAAGCCACTAAGATAGCTCTGGGACACCACAGAGACGACATGATTGAAACCTTGTTTTTAAATATGTTTCATGGTGGCAAATTAAAGTCGATGCCGCCGAAGCTCGCAAGCGATAACGGTGAACATATTGTTATTCGACCACTTGCCTACGCCCGGGAAAAGGACATAGAGCAATACTCTGAGGCTATGAAGTTTCCAATTATTCCGTGCAACCTATGTGGCTCACAGGAAAATCTTCAAAGGAAACAAATAAAGCAAATGCTTAATCAGTGGGATAAACAATTTCCAGGAAGAATTGAAAGTTTATTTACCGCAATGCAAAGTGTTGTTCCTTCGCACTTGGCCGACAATGCCCTATTTGACTTTAAAGCGGTTACCGCAAATGGTGTTGCCGATGAAAACGGTGATAAAGCTTTTGATACCGAAAACTTTAGCTCTGTTGAAGTAAATAATGAACCCGTTTTAATGAGTGATATTCCGATTAAACAATTGGCTTAAATAAGACAAAAAAGGGCTCCCAATTGGAGCCCTTTTTTATTACGTCGACGTGCTTTATTCTGGTTTTGACGACGGTGAATTCAACTCGTCGCTAACGCGTTCCACAATGGGTCGGTTTATACGAATCATTGCACGTAGCTCTTCAATATAGTCCTCACCGCGCTCTGAGTAGCTCGAAAGCCCCGTAATGAGATCTCGCGCAAGAATATCTGCATTATCTAAACGCTTTTGTTCACGTAATAAGCGTAAATCCAGATAGGCTCCGTGGCTATTTATGTTACGCATGTAGCTCTTTACAGAGGCATTAACCGAGTCAAACTGAGCGACTTCGTGGCGACCACCTTCAATTCTTCCGCTAGGCACGAGACCGCAACCTTTTGAGTAACACCATTGGCCAAATAGGTTTAAACCTTTTCTGGAGAACCGCGAAGTTCCCCAACCAGACTCATTAGCAGCCTGCACCAAAACCATCATTTCCGGAATAATATCAATACGTCGCTTTAGAAGACCAAACAAATTATCATCAATGGCAATATCGTCTTCCAGACGGTAGTAATCTATCCACTCCTCCATCTGCTTTTTATCTGCAGCGGTGAGCTCATTGTTTTTATAGCGTTCATAGATAGCTTTAAGATAGGCTCTATCATGCAATATGCGTATATTTTCAGCTTCAACTAAAGGCAGTAAAAACCGAAAAAACTCTTCCTTTTTTTCGGTTACATCTGTCATTGACATAAAATCCGGGAGGTCTCTTTTCACTTCAACTTCCGGAATAGCCGGCAAATGCGCCGTAACCGATTGATCCGGAACTTTTACATCAGGTTCTTTAATCAGCCAGGGTAAGAGTAATGCCGCTATACTCAGTACTATGAACAGTAAAATTGTTAATAATCGCATGTAGTCCTCAAGCCGAAATATTTTCAGACGAATTATCTTTGGGTTTCTCAATAACGGTTACGCCAATAATGTCTCGATAGACCACTCCAATGAGGTTATAGATCATTGGTAGCATCCAAATAAGACCGAGTCCGAAAGGAATTATAGCGACAAACAGCAACCCCAAAATAATTAGAAACAACAAAATAAATTTGGGAAGTTTAAAATGCGTAATTTTTATGGAGTAGTACAAGGCATTTAATGGCCCTACTCCCCTTTCAACAACTAATGGCATAGCCAGACTGAGTATCACCGTAATATAAAGCGATACTAATATCGCAAAATTTGGGTTAATCAGCACCATTAACTCGCTCACTAAAATGCTAAGCAAGCTACTGATAACCGCAACGGTAATTAGCGGGAGCAGTACATTAAACCCGTTAAAGACATCTGCTGTTTTGGTTTGGATGCCAACGCTGTGTTTAATTCCCATTAGCATTAATCCACCAAGTAGCGGTGCGCTGATAACAGCTTGAAGAATACTGGCAAGATATTGAATTTGCGCCGAGCTTTCTATGGCTTCAATTGAGAATATGCTCATTAGAGCCAGGACCATGAGCACGTTAATACCTAACAGGATTAAAAAACCACCAATCAAAGACACCAAGTTTGACTTGGTGATATTAAACGATTGCTCTAATACTTGTCGCACTGAAAGCTGATAGTTCCCTTTTAGGGCCTCAATCAGTGAGCCTCCAATGACTACTTTGTTATCATCCACAGAAATTCCCACACTTTTTTTAACAGTAAGATAAACTAGCGCCCGATATACTAGAGTATCCATTGGCGCGATCCAATTTAAATCGACAGAACAATTTGAGGCAGGCATGAAATCACAGAAAAAACGACCCGCCAATCCTAAGTTGGTTTTGCTAAATAAGCCTTACGGCGTGTTATCGCAATTTACAGGTGAGGAAGGCGACGAGACATTAAAAGCTTTCATTCCGCATAACGATGTCTATCCTGCGGGGCGTTTGGATAAAGACAGTGAAGGCCTGCTTTTGTTAACTAACGATGGTGTTTATCAGGCGCGCCTGGCGAATCCTAAGTATAAAGTATGGAAAACTTACTGGGTTCAAGTTGAAGGTGAACCAAATGAAGAACAACTGGAGCAGTTACGAAATGGCGTTGAATTAAACGACGGCATGACGCGTCCTGCCGAAGCCTTTGTTATGCCCGAGCCAATGAACTTATGGCCACGGAACCCTCCAGTCAGAGAACGTAAAACGGTTCCTGATACCTGGCTTTGCATCAAAATCCGAGAGGGTAAAAACCGTCAAATTCGTCGTATGACAGCGCATGTTGGACTCCCTACTCTGCGCCTTATACGTGCTGCAATTGGTCCCTTTCAGTTAAAAACACTGCAGCCGGGCGAATGGCGAGAAGAACCGCCTGTTTGGTAGCTTCCTGAGCTACCCTAGCGCGGCCTAAAATGATAGAATGCGCAGCCAATTCAGGAGTTACAGTCAGCCAGAGTCAATCTATGTCAAATGCCAGTAAAAAAGTCATTGTTGGAATGTCAGGAGGAGTCGACTCTTCCGTGTCAGCCTATCTTCTTTTGCAACAGGGCTTTCAGGTAGAAGGCCTGTTCATGAAAAACTGGGAAGAAGATGATACTGACGAATACTGCGCTGCTTCCGAAGATTTAGCCGATGCCGAAAAGGTTTGCGAAACACTCGGCATAGAGCTGCACACGATCAATTTCGCTGCAGAGTACTGGGACAACGTGTTCGAGTACTTTCTGGAAGAATACAAAGCCGGGCGCACACCGAACCCGGATATCATGTGCAACAAAGAAATTAAGTTTAAAGCCTTTCTAGAATTTGCCGCAGAAGCATTGGATGCCGATTACATTGCGACCGGACATTACGTGCGCCGTCAGCAGAACGACGGGAAGTGGAAAATGCTGCGCGGTTTAGACAGTAATAAAGACCAAAGCTACTTCCTTTATACGCTAAGCCACGAGCATATTGCGCAAACTTTGTTTCCGGTTGGTGAGCTGGAGAAATCAGAAGTTCGGAGAATAGCAGAAGAGCAAGGTCTTGTTACAGCGGATAAAAAAGACTCCACGGGTATTTGCTTTATTGGCGAGCGCAAATTTAAAGATTTTCTCCAGCAGTACCTGCCGGCAAAACACGGCTCCATTGAGTCTGTTGATGGCGAACAATTGGGTGAGCATGAAGGTTTGATGTACCACACTCTGGGTCAGCGTAAAGGCTTACACATTGGCGGAATGGCCGATACCTCTGGCGAACCTTGGTACGTTGTCGACAAAGACGTGGAACGAAATGTCCTTATCGTAGCGCAGGGAAAAAATCATCCGCGTCTATACTCTCAGGGGCTTATTGCCGGGCAATTGCACTGGGTTAATCGTACCACACCACTAGAGGCTTTCGACTGTACGGTTAAAACACGCTATCGCCAGCAGGATATACCCTGCCGGGTTACTCCGCTTGATAACGGTGACTTTCAGGTTCAGTTTAAAGAGCCTGTTGCAGCGGTAACGCCAGGGCAGTCTGCAGTATTCTACAATGACGAAGTTTGTTTAGGTGGCGGAATTATTGAGCAACGCATTACCGATTTTGAGGTCAAGCTATGAACGAATGGCAGCAACGGGTAATTGCCTTAGCTGGCATGTCGTTAAGTGCTATGGCTGTGCAGAAGCTGGCTCGCAGTGGAGAGCTCTACCCTGAGTCTATTACAAACACCTTGGTTCACAGCCTTCTGCAACAGGATCCTGACAATATAGAAGATATTTATGGCGGGCTGGAGAATATTCAGCCAGGCATTCAGGCGTTTATTCGCCAGGCCGGAAATAATAAGAATAAAGATCTTGAGGTCACCCGTTATTTGGTTGGTTTAATTCACCTTTCCCGGCGTTTACTGAAACACCCCAACGTACTTAGTTTACTGGGTGAACGTATCGCTCAGGTAAAACGTCAGAAAGAAGAGTTTGAATTTGAAGATTATCGGGTACAGCAGAGTTTTGCGGGAATTTACCGTGAGTTGATAAGTCCTCTGGGACAACCTATTCGAATTAATGGAAACCCGGAATTTTTGAAGCGAGACTCAAATCAACACCACATTAGAACCTTGTTGCTGGCTGGCATTCGTAGTGCCGTGCTTTGGCAGCAAGTCGGCGGCAAACGCCGTCATTTCGTATTTTCAAGAAAGAAAATGTTAGATACAGCGCAGCAATTGTTGCATGTCGCATAAAAGATTAATGACTTAATTAACTCTCGGAGAGCCAGTTTATGTTGCCCTTTTCTTCACTAACCGCGGTGTCACCTGTCGATGGACGATACGCCTCAAAAGCGGAAATGCTGCGTCCTATCTTTAGCGAGTACGGACTGATTAAATTTCGTGTCACTGTTGAGGTTCGTTGGTTGCAGTTATTAGCCGAAGTTGATGGCATTAAAGAAGTGCCGGCACTAAGTGAGGAAGCAACAAAAATACTGAACTCCATTGTCGAAAACTTCTCAGTAGAAAACGCTGAGCGCATAAAGACCATTGAACGCACAACCAACCATGACGTGAAAGCGGTTGAATACTTCCTGAAAGAACAAGTCGCTGATAACGAAGAGCTGAATAAAGTATCCGAATTCATCCACTTTGCCTGTACTTCAGAGGACATTAACAACCTTTCTCATGGCTTAATGCTTAATACGGCTCGTGATGAAGTATTAGTGCCAATGATGCAGGAGTTGGTTGATCGGGTTAAAGAGCTGGCGAGAGAACACAAATCCGTTCCTATGATGGCTCGTACGCACGGGCAGCCGGCAACGCCAACCACAATGGGCAAAGAGTTTGCTAACGTTGCTGTGCGTTTGCAACGTCAACTGACACAGCTTAAGGCTGTGGACGTTATGGGTAAAATCAACGGGGCTGTCGGTAACTATAACGCGCACCTTGCGGCCTACCCTAATGTTGACTGGCATCAAATTTCAGAGCAATTCGTGACTTCATTAGGCTTAAGTTGGAACGCGTACACAACACAAATTGAGCCGCACGATTACGTTGCGGAATACTTTGACGCACTAGCTCGTTTTAATACGGTACTCATTGATTTTGACCGCGACGTATGGGGCTATATTGCGTTGAACCACTTTAAACAACGTACTGTTGAAGGTGAAGTTGGCTCATCAACCATGCCTCATAAAGTGAATCCTATAGACTTTGAAAATTCCGAAGGTAACTTAGGTATCGCTAATGCCGTTATGCAGCATTTGGCTCAGAAATTGCCTATTTCTCGCTGGCAACGTGACCTGACTGACTCTACCGTTTTACGTAATTTAGGCGTAGGTGTTGCGCATGCCGTTATTGCATTTCAGGCAACCTTAAAGGGTTTGAGTAAACTGGAAGTAAATGAAGCCCGTCTGGCAGCCGAGCTGGATGAAAATTGGGAGTTAATGGCGGAACCGGTGCAAACCGTTATGCGTCGGTACGGCGTTGAAAAACCATACGAAAAGCTTAAAACCTTAACTCGCGGAAAACGCATTACCAGCGATGACCTTGCGAAATTTATTGACTCTTTAGACGTACCAGATGCTGCTAAAGATGAAATGAAGGCATTAACTCCAGCTAACTATATTGGCCGTGCAACTCAGTTTGTTGATGATCTTGTATGAAATTAGTTTTTGATAAAGATGATTTCTTAGCAAACTACTGGCAGAAAAAGCCTTGTCTTATTCGACAAGGCTTTGCTGATTTTACTGACCCTGTCAGTCCTGAAATTCTGGCTGGACTGGCCATGGAAGAAGGCGCCGACTCCCGGATTATTGAGTCACAGGCAGATACCGAATCCGGTTGGTTGGTTACGCATGGTCCGTTTGAAGAATACGAGCAGTTCGGTGAAAGCCACTGGACCTTGTTAGTTCAGTCAGTAAATGAATGGCTGCCAGATGTTGGTGAATTGATAACACCCTTCCGTTTTCTTCCTGACTGGCGCATCGACGATGTCATGGTCAGCTTCTCATGTGAAAACGGTGGTGTTGGTCCTCACCTCGATCAATATGACGTTTTTATCATACAGGGCGCAGGTTCAAGACACTGGCGCGTTGGTGAGCGACAATCAATGCGGGAGTGCCAGCCAGCAGCCGATCTTTGCCAGGTAGAGGGCGAATTCAAAGCTGTTATTGATGAGCACCTGACAGCCGGTGATGTTTTATATATTCCCGCAGGCTGCCCTCATGACGGCATTGCCTTAGAACCTTCACTTAATTATTCGGTTGGTTTCAGGGCACCGTCAAAAGCCGAGCTGTTATTACAGTTGGGCGATATTGCGATGCAGCAGGAGTCCTTACAGGAACGCTACCAGGATCCAGAAATTAGCAGCGAAGCCACCTCCTGGAAAATTGAAGAAAAGCAATTAACCGCCTTGAAAGACTTTTTGAAAGAGACTCTTGAGAGTGACGAAACAGATGCGTTACTGGCGAGAATTGTTTCTCAATCAAAACGCCCTCTTCCCGAGCCTGAATTACCAACAACAGCGCAACAAGTGCCAGATTTACTAACGCAACCTAATGCGTTTATTGAAAAAGCATCCGGTGCCCGTTTCCTTAAACTGAGTCATACCGAGTTTTATGGTAATGGAGAAGCTTTCACAATACCTCAGGAAGCCTTAACCACAGCAGAGTGGTTGGCTCAACTCCAAGGCTCAAAACCCGCATCGGAGCTTTCGGAACGAGTAAACTCAACGCCGCAGGCTGAGCTGGTTGCTGAAATGATAAATCAGGGAATTATCTATTTATACATTGAAGAATCCTGAGTGATTCTGTGTAAACAAGAGTTGATAAACACCCGTTTGAATTGCTGAATTTATTCACTTAATAAAGTAGCGCGTGCCCTATCTAAATGGTAATGTTCGCGCAATTTTTGAAGCAATGAGGAATTGAAATTCATGTCTCTATACGAGCATCCCGAATTCGATCATCACGAGCAAGTTGTCTTTTGTCATGATCAGGAATCAGGCCTTAAAGCCATTATTGCAATTCATGACACGACTTTAGGTCCAAGCCTTGGTGGTACCCGTTTGTGGAACTACGCTTCATCGGCCGAAGCCTTAACCGATGTGCTGCGCTTGTCGCGCGGTATGACTTATAAAAGTGCTATGGCCGGCTTACCATTAGGTGGCGGTAAAGCGGTTATTATTGGTGACGCAAAGAAAATTAAAAGCGAAGAACTGTTCCGCGCATACGGCCGTTTTATTGAGTCGTTGAGTGGCCGTTATATTACTGCAGAAGATGTGAATATTCGTACCGAAGACATCGATATGGTTGCCAAAGAAACCAGTCATGTTGCCGGAACCGCTGATAAAGCAGGCGATCCGTCACCTCATACTGCATTGGGCACCTACCTGGGCCTTAAAGCTGCGGCTAAGCACAAGTTAGGCAATGAAGATCTTAAAGGTGTAAAAATAGCCGTTCAGGGCCTTGGTTCTGTTGGTTATGACTTTGCTAAGTACTGCGCAGAAGACGGTGCTGAGCTTATCGTTACCGACATTAATGAAGAAGCTATAGAGCGCGCCGTTAAAGAACTCGGCGCGAAAGCAGTTGGCCTGGATGAAATCTACGGTGTTGACGCTGACGTTTATGCGCCATGTGCGCTGGGTGCAACCATCAATGACGAAACGTTAAAGCAACTGAAAGTAAAAATCATTGCCGGAAGCGCAAATAACCAGTTAGCGAACCCAAAACACGATCAAGCAGTAAAAGATATGGGTATTCTTTACGCACCTGACTACGTGATTAATGCCGGTGGTGTTATTCATGTGTGTTCAGAAGCCGCTAATATGAGCTTAGAAGAAACCGATAAGCGCGTTCGTGGTATTTACGACACCCTGGATCAGCTTTTTGCTCGTGCAAACGACGAAGACCGTCCTACTGGTGCAGTTGCTGATCAAATGGCTCGTGAAATTATCGCCAAAGGTAAGCAGTAAAAATAAAAGCCTGATTAACTCAGGCTTTGTAAGATGATTTCAAGCGGGTGTCTCACCCGCTTTTTTTCTATCCGCTTTATCTGAGATCGACACGAGAATCCGGTGACAAGCACCCCACTGCTGCCGTATTGTTGAATCGCCTGCTGCCATCCCATTTCGTAAAGGCCAAGGCTGTCATCCTGGTTTTGCTTTTCGTGACCAAAAGTTCCCGCCATACCACAACAACCAACATTAACGATATCTAGTGTTAACCCTAATTCAGTGAATAAGGTTTGCCACTGTTGCGCAGACTCCGGCACAAAGCTTTGTTCTGTGCAATGCAGTAACAGTCCATAGCGACTGGTACTGGTTGGCCCGGTTTCCTCAAAGTTTAGACTACTTAACCATTCAACCACTGTCATCACTCTAACTTCTGGCAATTGACCATCGTTTGATTTTAGGTACTCATCTCTGAATATCAAAGCGGTAGAGCTGTCTGGCCCAATCAGTGGAATTCCTGCATCTGAAAGCGGTTTCAGTTGCTCAGTAACTTTGGCCGCCGTTTTGTCGAAATCACTAAGGAAACCTTTCACGTGTTGTGCTTTACCATGCCCAATAAAAGGCAATAAAATCGGGGTAAAGCCGAGTTTCTTAATGAGTAGCCCCAGCTTTAATACAAAATCCGCCTCATAGAATGTGGTAAAAGGATCTTGAGCAATAACAACCGTCTGTCCGCGCTCACTTTCAGTTAAATTCAGAACTTGGTCCGTTGTTAGCTCAATAAGGCCATGGCGTTTCCATGCGGTTCTCAAGTTTGGCGTTGAAAATAGAGGGGTATCGACATAACCCACACCGTATTTAAGTACAACGCGGCTTAAAGGGTTATTAATCAGTAAATTACTCAGAACAGGAAACTTACTTGCAAGAGGTGCTGTTTTTTCTATGCCCTTTACCAAGTAGTCTTTTAATGGACGAGCGTACTTACTGTAATAATGATCATAAAAACGTGCACGAAATGTTGGAACATCGACGTTAACCGGACACTGATTCGTACAGGCTTTACACGCCAGGCATTTATCCATCGACTGTTTCACTTCGTGACTGAAGTCGTTTCGTGCTGTAAGTCGGTTTAACTGGCGTTTAGCAAAGCCAATCGGCTCAGGGCGTTGAGTCGCGTCGTAACCTGCGTTATGAGTCAGACGTAACCACTCGCGCAGAAGCCCTGCCCGGCCTTTAGGAGAGTAACGACGGTCTCGTGTAACTTTATAGGAAGGACACATAGCGGACTTGGGGTCATAATTGAAACACAAGCCATTACCGTTACAGTCCATTGCATTTTTGTAACTGTTGCGGGTTGCTATTGGGATCTGCCGATCAAAAAAGCCACGTTTTACTGCGTCAACAGAAACTAATTGCGCATCGGTATTCAAAGGCGTGCAAATTTTCCCAGGGTTTAACTGGTTAAACGGATCAAAACTCGCCTTAATTTTCTGTAACTCTTTATAAAGATGCTCTCCAAAAAAAGCTGGGGCGTATTCAGAGCGATAACCTTTTCCGTGCTCGCCCCACATTAGGCCGCCGTATTTCTGGGTTAACTCTGCCACCTGATCACTAATTTCTCTAAGCAGGACTTCATCTTCCGGCTCACACATATCCAGGGCTGGGCGTACGTGCAAAACACCGGCGTCCGCATGCCCGAACATTCCGTAGTGCAGGCCTTTAGCATCTAATAGTGCCCTAAATTCATTAATAAAGTCTGCCAGTTTTTCTGGAGGAACCGCCGTGTCTTCGGCAAAAGCAACGGGTTTACGTCGGCCTTTTGTGGCGCCTAATAAGCCAACCGACTTTTTACGCATAGCATAAATGAGCTGTATACTCGGCAGGTCATCACAAACTTGATAACCAATAACACCTTTGTTGTCTTTGCTTTTAATCAGTTTATCCAGACGTTTGGTCAACGAGCCGACCTTCTCGTCTATTTCCTCTTGATCCAGTCCGGTAAACTCAACCATGTTGATACCGTCCATGCGCTGACCTTCAACATCGGAAAGCAAAGGTTCAACCGACTTCCAAATGATATCCTCACGAGCAAGATTAAGCACCGTACTGTCAACGGTTTCTACTGAAGTTGCTTTGGCTTCAACTAAGAAAGGAGAATTCTCTAGTGCCGATTGAAAGTTTGAATATTTAATATTAACCAGCACTTTATGCTTAGGAATGGGAGTGATATTAAGCTTAGCTTCGCTGACAAAGCCTAACGTCCCTTCCGAACCGGCTATGACTCGAGAAACATCTACTTTTTGGTCTCCAGGGTCATAGGCATGCTTTAAATCGTACCCAGTCAGGAACCGGTTTAAAGGCGGAAACTTTTCGCGAATATGAGCTTCTTCACCAACACAGGTGTCTATAATCTGGCGATATATCCGAGCTATTCGATTGTCCTGGCGAGCGATACTTTCCGCTTGCTCTAGCGAAACCCGACCGCTGTCTAATACATGCCCATTAAGTAATACGGTTTTCAGACCAAGAATATGGTCACTGGTTTTACCGTAAACTAACGAGCCCTGACCTGAAGCATCGGTATTAATCATACCACCCAGAGTGGCGCGATTACTGGTAGAAAGGTCAGGAGAAAAGAAGTAGCCGTGAGGACGTAAAATGTCGTTGAGTTTATCTTTAACCACACCAGCCTGAACTCTAACCCAGCCTTCCTTCGGATTAACTTCAAGCACTTTGTTCATGTGTCGGCTTAGATCAACCACAATTCCTGAGGTTAACGACTGTCCGTTAGTGCCGGTTCCGCCGCCTCGGGGAGAGAACTGCACACTGCTGCTACTCTCCTCACCAGCGAGCTTCATTAGTAAAACAAGGTCGGCATGATGCAGTGGGTATAAAACTGCCTGAGGTAAACTTTGATAAACGCTGTTATCAGTAGCCGCGATTAAACGGCCAGAATAACTGACATCAATTTCACCAGCGAACCCCGACTCTTTTAACTGCTCAATAAAGTGCCGGTAGTTCTCTGGTAAAGCATTTTCAGCAGCAACCTTGGGTAATACTGTCATTTTTACAGGTGGTCCGCCAAATACATCCATGTCTCAATAACAGTATCAGGGTTCAATGATACCGAATCGATTCCCTGCTCTACCAACCAGGCGGCAAAGTCAGGATGATCTGATGGTCCCTGACCACAAATACCAACGTACTTACCGCGTTTCTTTGCAGTCTGAATGGCCATTGCCAACAGCTTTTTCACTGCCTCGTTACGCTCATCAAATAAATGTGCGATAACGCCGGAATCACGATCCAGACCTAAAGTTAACTGGGTTAGGTCGTTCGAGCCAATAGAGAAGCCGTCGAAGATATCGAGGAATTCGTCAGCCAGCAGAGCGTTAGAAGGCAGCTCGCACATCATAATAACGCGTAAGCCATTTTCGCCCTGAACCAGTCCCTGCTCAGCCAGAAGTTCAATAACCTTTCGGCCTTCTTCAAGGGTTCTTACAAATGGGATCATGATTTCGATATTGGTCAGACCCATGTCGTTACGAACGCGTTTAATTGCTTCACACTCCAGTGCAAAGCAGTCGCGGAATTCTTCAGAGATATAACGAGATGCACCACGGAAACCAAGCATTGGGTTTTCTTCGCCCGGTTCATACTGCTTTCCGCCAATAAGGTTGGCGTATTCGTTCGACTTAAAGTCAGACATACGAACAATGACACGCTCAGGCGAGAATGCGGCACCTAAGGTAGAAATACCTTCAGCTAAACGTGCTACGTAATATTCGCGGGGACTGCTGTAGCCGGCCATCATGCTATCAATCGTCTTTTTCAGATCATCGCTTTGCTGGTCGTAATTTAGCAAGGCTTTAGGGTGAACGCCTATCATGCGGTTAATAATAAATTCCAGGCGAGCCAGGCCAATACCGGCATGCGGCAAACTGGCAAAATCGAACGCTCTGTCCGGGTTACCCACGTTCATCATAATCTTTAACGGTAGGTCCGGCATAGCATCAATTTGTGACTCGGTGATATCGAAGTCCAGTTCACCCTGGTAGATATAACCGGTGTCACCTTCGGCACAGGAGACCGTAACCGCCTGCCCATTACTGATATGGTCAGTTGCATCGCCACAGCCTACAACCGCCGGAATGCCCAGTTCGCGTGCAATAATAGCGGCGTGACAAGTACGGCCACCACGGTTAGTAACAATTGCAGCCGCGCGCTTCATAATCGGTTCCCAGTCAGGGTCGGTCATATCGGTAACTAAAACATCGCCCGGCTGGACTTTATCCATTTCGCTAATGTCATTCAGCACACGAGCAACACCACGACCGATACGCTGGCCTATGGCGCGTCCGGTGCAGACAACATCACTTTTCGCTTTTAGTGCAAAGCGCTCAATGGCCTGACCTTTTTGGTTTGACTGAACCGTTTCCGGGCGTGCCTGAACAATATAGAGCTTGCCGTCGATACCGTCTTTTGCCCACTCGATATCCATTGGACGACCGTAGTGTTCTTCTATAATCAGAGCCTGTTTAGCCAGGTTTTCAACTTCTTCATCGGTAATCGAGAATGTTAGACTCTTCGACTTTTCGATGTCTTCAATGACTGTCTGCTTTCCATGCTCTCTGTCTTCAGAGAAAATCATTTGGATTTTTTTGCTGCCCAGCGTTCTGCGCAGTACTGAAGGACGACCTGCGTTTAACGTTGGCTTATGTACATAAAACTCGTCCGGGTTAACTGCGCCCTGAACGACCATCTCACCAAGACCGTAAGACGAGGTAATGAAAACCACATCGTCAAAGCCTGATTCAGTGTCAATGCTGAACATAACACCGGAAGACGCGATATCACTGCGTACCATTCGTTGTATACCAGCTGACAACGCGACTCCGCGGTGGTCGTAGCCCTGATGAACACGGTATGAAATAGCGCGGTCGTTAAACAAAGAAGCGAATACGTGCTTAATGGCTTCCATAACGCTACCCAGGCCACGTACGTTCAGGAAGGTTTCCTGCTGGCCGGCAAATGATGCATCCGGCATATCTTCAGCCGTTGCTGAGCTGCGTACCGCAAAGCTAAACTCGTCATTGTCCTCGCTAAGCTTGGAGAACGCATCTTTTATAGCCGCTTCAAATTCCGGCTGGAACGGTGTATCGATAATCCACTGACGAATTTCTTTACCCGCTTTTGCTAAGGCCTGAACATCGTCAACATCAAGTGTGTCGAGCAAATCGTGAATACGATCGTTTAAGCCGCTTTGCTCCAGAAACTGGTTATAGGCGTCTGCCGTTGTCGCAAAACCACCGGGAACTTCAACCCCTGCTCCGGCTAAGTTACTGATCATTTCACCCAGTGAGGCATTTTTCCCACCAACTCGGTTAACGTCCTGCATTCCAAGATCTTGGTACCAAACTACGTATTCTTGCACGTCACAATCCTTAATTGATTTTTTCGGCATGGAAGTGACTACTATTTTACACGCTGCGGCCCAACAAGTTAATATCGAACCTTCAATCGCTTAAAAAGAGATTCGCCTGTGCGCTATGCGTTTTACATTTCTGATGGTACGGCACTAACCGCGGAGGCCTTTGGTCACGCGCTTTTATCAATGTTTCCGGTTACTTTCGAACACAAAACACTGCCCTTTATCGATAATCAGAAAAAAGCCGATGAAGTGTGTAAAACAATAAAAAAAGCCGTTTCAGACAGTGGCGAGCCGCCTTTAATCTTCCATACCTTCGTAAATGAAAAACTTAAAGCAAAGATTACTGAGTGCGGCGGCATATGTTACGACTTTTTGGATCACTTCATCGCGCCAGTAGAAAAAGAGCTGGGAGTTAAAGCTGAGCCTAAAACGCATCGTACTCACGGCGTACATAAAAACTACAATTTCAGAATAGATGCAATTAATTATGCTCTGGATAACGACGACGGGAAACGCCTTAATCAACTGGATAAAGCCGACTTGATCTTAATTGGCGTGTCACGTACGGGGAAAACACCCACCAGCTTATACCTTGCCATGCAGTATGGTATTAAGGTTGCTAACTACCCGCTGACCGATGATGATGACTTTGAGCGGTTACAGTTACCTAAAGAGCTGAAACTTCATCGCCATAAGTTATTTGGTCTAACTCTCTCTTCGCAACGATTACATGAAATAAGAAGTCAACGACGTGAAGGCAGTCAATACGCCTCAATGGCTCAGTGCCGATTTGAACTAGCGGAAGTAGAAAGGCTCTATAGCCGGGAAGCCATACCCTTTATTAACTCAACGCACTATTCCGTGGAAGAAATTGCAGCAAAAATTCTGGCTAAGACAAACTTAGAGCGGCATCGCTATTAATACCGCCCTATTATTTGTTCAGATTAAAACTTATTTAGCGTTGGTGCTTTCAAAGATCTTGTCTGCTGACGCTGCGACAAAACCGGTATACAGCTTGCCTTCTTCAATTTCGTAGCGCTTTGCGAATTCATAGAAGCAACTAGGAATTTCTACTGTTTTATCAGAAAACTCAACTGGGTGACGATCAGCCATAGTTGATGACTGCTCCAGGTAAACTTCCGGAGAGCCTTTAATTTCACCACCAGAGTCGTTCAGTTTGAAGCCATTGTCTTTCAACTTCTGGTTCACTTGCTCAAGAGACTCATAACCTGGCAGTTGATTCACGCTGACCGTGAAGTGGTTGGCGCAATAACCAAACGCTGCCATCCAGGCCGCGTACTCACTTTCTTCTAGCAAAGCCTGATAATCAGCATGGCTGACTTTCCAGTGCGTACCAGAGTATAAGAAATCTGACTTTTTGGTGTCCTCAACTGACACTTGAGCCACCATTTCTTTCACTTTCTTTTGCAGTTCTTCAGAAAACTCAGCGGTCATCAACTCGCTGATGAAAACCTTCGGTAGCTCAGGGTCTTCATGCTCAAAATGTTTTGCACGAAGCTTCTTTGCTTCAAAGTGGTAATCTCCACCTTCTTTATAGCCCAAGTCTAAAAAATGCTGAGCCAATACTTCTAAACCTACCGGGCTAATATCAAAGGTACGAAAAGCAACGTGATCATTCACGATCGGGTGCCCTTCTCCTAAAATTTGATGAACCTTCTTTGCTGAAGGCGTCCGTGATAAATAATCTTGCCACAAGTTTTCAAATAACACTTCTACCTGTTGCGACATACAACAATATACCTCTTAAATAATCGGTTAAAGGAGACTATCAACCCTCGCCGTTGCGGGCTGCTTTTAATGACTCGGCGACTAAGAAGGCTAATTCTAACACTTGATCAGCGTTCAGTCGCGGATCGCATTGTGTCCGGTAACGGCTGGATAAATCCGCTTCACTTATACGGTAAGCACCACCGGTACATTCGGTAACATCTTCGCCCGTCATTTCTAAGTGAATACCACCAGGGTAAGTGCCTTCCGCCTGATGAATGGCAAAGAAATGCCTTAATTCTTTATGTATGGCGTCAAAATTACGAGTTTTCAGACCATTATCCGCTTTAATGGTATTGCCGTGCATTGGGTCACTGGACCACACTACGTTACGGCCTTCCTGCTTAACGCGACGCACCAGGTCCGGCAACTTATTGGCCAGGTTATCAGCCCCCATACGAGTAATAAGCGTTAAGCGACCAGGCTCGTTATCTGGGTTCAGTATGTCGAGTAGTGCAATAAGCTCGTCCGCTGGCATGGTTGGACCTACTTTCACACCAATCGGGTTATGAATACCGCGCATAAATTCAACGTGGGCTTGATCCAGCTTACGGGTGCGCTCACCAATCCAGACCATGTGCGCAGAGCAGTCGTACGGAAGCCCAGTTAAGGTGTCTGTGCGCGTCAACGCCTGCTCGTAAGGCAACAACAAGGCCTCATGAGAGGTGAACAGCGACGTTTCATGAATAGTTGCGTTATTATCTGCGTTAATTCCCAACACTTCCATAAAACGCAAAGCTGACTGTATTTCTTCGGCAATTTGCTGGTAGCGCTCTTTTAAAGGATTTGACGCCAGGAAGCTCAAGTTCCACTTGTGTACTTTGTGTAAGTTGGCCAGACCACCTTGTGCAAACGCACGAAGCAAGTTTAAAGTTGCTGCAGAATGGTGATACGCCTTAAGCATGCGCTCAGGGTCAGGTTGACGAGCCGCATCGACAAACTCTGGTCCGTTAATGATATCGCCACGATAGCTGGGCAAGCTTAAATCACCGACAGTTTCAAAGTCACTTGAACGTGGTTTGGCATATTGCCCTGCCATACGGGCCACCTTTGTCACCGGACAGGACCCTGCAAACGTCATGACAATGGCCATTTGCAGAATTACTTTGAAGGTGTCACGAATTTTAGGGGCGTTAAAATCACTAAAAGATTCTGCGCAATCGCCACCCTGAAGAAGGAAACCTTCTCCTTCACAGACATTCTTTAGCTGGTTTCTTAGCGCTCGTATTTCTTCAGCAAATACAAGAGGCGGAAACTGGCTAAGTTGTTGTTCTACAGCGTGTAATTGCGACGGATCTGAATATTTCGGCTGTTGTTCAATTGGCTTATCGCGCCAACTGCGCGCACTCCACTGGGCCATAACAAAAATTTATCCGTTTTATCGGTGAGTAAGAACTAAGAATGTACCGCTGTATCCCTTGAAAAGCAACGACTAACGCCGTTGCTCAAGAGCATGAATGCGCTCATCCAAAGGCGGATGACTCATAAACAATTTGGATATTGTCGAGCGTTTACCATTAATACCGAACGCTAGCATCGTACCGTCAAGTTGTGACTCTTTCCCTTGTTGTAAGCGACGTAAAGCGGCAATCATTTTTTGTTTACCGACTAGGTTCGCAGAGCCAGCATCAGCTCTGAATTCCCGTTGACGAGAGAACCACATAACAATAGTGCTGGCTAATACCCCGAAGACAATTTCAAGAAGCATAACAACGCCATAATAAGCAAAGCCACCGCCTCGTTGATTATTACCACCACGCATTAATGCACTGGCAATGATTCTCGCAAAAAACATCACGAATGTATTTATTACGCCCTGAATTAACGTCAGCGTCACCATGTCGCCGTTAGCAATGTGACTCACTTCGTGCGCCAGAACGGCTTCAACTTCATCCGCATTCATGTTTTGTAATAAGCCCGTGCTAACCGCAACTAAAGAAGCATTTTTACTGCGCCCGGTAGCAAAAGCATTAGGTTCTGGGGACTGATAAACCGCAACTTGAGGCATAGGAAGTCCGGCTTTTTGCGCTTGCTGTTGTACTGTGCGAAGCAGCCATTCTTCAGACTGGTTCTGTGGTTGCTCGATAACCCGGGCACCGGTTGAGCGCAAGGCCATCCAGCGTGAAATCCAAAGTGACACAAAAGCACCACCAAAACCAAACAACGCACAGAAGACTAACAGTCCGACTGACCCTTGAGCATCAATGCCGGTTGCTGCTATCACAATATTAAAGACCACACTAACGACCAGTAAAATGGCCAGGTTAGTGGCTAAAAACAGCAAAATTCTTTTCATTGTCCGTACTCCAGAGGGAACTTAACCTGCTAAGTTATGTGGGGTTATTTCGTCAAATTTCAATCGTGTTTGTGGAAATAAATGGTCAAATCTTTTTCCGACCAATCGGGTACGTAAGGTATATAAGCAAGCTCCTGAGTGCAAAGCAATTCACGTAACGAGGTTAGATTTTCCTCTTGTCTTGGCATTGGTTCCGGATCCGTTTGTACAGCTATCCATCCAACAACGTCACAACCTTCCTGTCGTATTGACTGAAGGCTAAGTAAGGCGTGGTTCAGGCAGCCCAGTTTTAGTCCAACGACCAAAATTACCCTGGCATTAATAGCTTTTACAACCTGCGGCATACGCAATCCTGGCGCCAGGGGTAATTGCCAGCCGCCGGCCCCTTCAATCACCAGGCTGTCAATCGGTTGCTGACGAAACCACTCAACCGCAGTCACTAGTTGCTCTTTCTCTATTACAACATTGTTATCAGTAGCTGCGATATGTGGCGCAATAGCCGCTTCAAAAGTATAAGGGTTAACCCTCTCATAATCGAAGGCTGTATTACTGTGTTGCATTAAACTCAGTGCGTCTTCATTCACTAATTGACCGTTTTTCCAGTGACACCCTGAAGCTACGGGCTTCATTACAGCGACATTCTTTTCGCTTTTAACTAAGTTTTGAACAAAAGCACATGCAGCAACGGTTTTTCCTGCATCGGTATCCGTTCCTGTAATAAAATAAGTATCCATATTAACTTAAACTCAATATCACTTAATTAACTTGATACTAAGAACTGACCATTCAAGTGGCAGCCCCTCTGTTGTTCTATAGCTTTCAAATGCATTCTCAAGCTGTTGCAAGCGCCCCCTGGTCATCAAACCGGAGGTACTCTTGCGTCTCACATAGTTGGCACCAACGCCTTTAATACTTCTCATAAGCTCGCGAGAGTTGGCAAAGTATTGAATGTGTTTTTCCAGTTTAAAGTCAGCGGACTGCCAGTTCGATAAGCGCACTTTGCGCTCCACCTTCTCCTGAGAATGAAATGTTTGTGTGTGTTGCCGATTATCAACAGCATTCCAGCTTCTAATAAATGAACTGAAAGTACCTTCAACAACGGTATTAACCGTTGCAACACCACCGGGCTTTAGAACACGGTAAGCCTCGCCCATGGCTTTTTCTAAATGATGTACCCATTGCACCGATAAATTCGCGAAAAGCCAGTCAACGGAATGAGCACTGACAGGCAGTGCTTCCCATTCACCATTAAGCCAAACCTGGTTCGGGTAATTGCTTGCCGCAGTCGCCAGCATCCCTGGGGCAATATCAACACCAATATAGTGTTCGGTGCGGGGCAATAGGTGAGCCGTAGTAGATGCAGGCCCGCAGCCGACATCCAGCGAAACAGCTGCATTGTGAGGTCCAAGCCTCAACAGACTGTCCGCCGTCAGCCGCTGGATATCGTCATGCTGATGATAGTGCTTAGCAGCTTTGTTGAACTGACGCGCAACAGCTTGCTGGAAATTCATGGGCTTCATAGATTGTCGCGGATCCTGTCTACAACCTGCCAAAAGGTTTCAAGAGCCACCTGTGGCATATCGGAAGTTAAACTGAAGCGAATACGGGAAGTCCCAACGGGCACCGTTGGTGGGCGGATTACGCTGCATAGGTAGCCGTTAGCCTGTAACTGCTTAGACATAAACAGCGCTTCGGTATCGGAGTTGAATAGCCAGGTTTGTATTGCGGTATCTGACTCAATTGTTTTTAAACTGCGTTGCTTCAGTTGCTGACGAAAGTACTGAATACGGCTGGCTAGCTGGTTGCGCCGTTCATCGCCTTCTGCGCTGCGTACAATTTCGATTGAAGACTTTATTGCCGCAGCCTGGGCCGGCGGCATAGCGGTCGAATAAATATAGTCGCGACAAAATTGAATCAAGCTTTCAATCTCATCGTCTTCGGCACAGACAAATGCCCCGCCAACGCCCAGAGCTTTACCAAAGGTTCCGGTAAGCACATCGACAGCGTCTAAATCAGAAGTTGTTGACCCTTTTCCTTCAGAACCGTAGGCACCTAGTCCATGTGCATCATCCAGCATTACTTTTATGCCATATTGTTGCTTTAAGGAACCCAGTTGCGCCAAATCACAGGCGTCACCGTCCATACTAAAAACGCCTTCAGTAACCAACCAGTCATCGGTATTTGCTTTACCAACTATCGGCAAAGGTTGATTGTGGGGGTAGCGCTTAAACTGCGCCTCGCTATGCTGCATACCGTCAATAATTGAGGCGTGAACCAACTTGTCTGCAAAGACCTTTTTGTTCTTATCTACCAGGGTTGTCAGTACGCCATGATTGGCAGCAAAGCCTGAGTTGAACAGCAAAGCTCTGGTTTTTCCTAGCCAGTCAGACAGCAGTTCCTCCAGTTCCCGATGGGCACTGCAGTAGCCACTGAGTATAGGCGAGCCTGTACTGCCAATACCCCAGATATCAGCAGCCTGCTTAAAAGCTTGCCTTATGTTCCGGTGCTGGCTTAAGCCAAGATAATCATTGGTGCTAAAATTTAGCTTCCATTGAGCGTCAGAGCTTCGTTCTTTTCGTACACGGAAAAGCGAAGAGTTTTTCCGCTCCTTCAGACGATGTTGATATCCGGACACGGCCTTTTCCACTATGAAGCGTCGTAATAGCGCACAGGGTTCTGCTGTTCCTGAATGGCGTCCTCTATTACTGCTGTATGGACGTCGTCATCGTATCCGTCACGTTGCTCTGGTGTTATCCCCAGACGCTCAAACAACCGCAAATCAGCATCGGCTTCAGGGTTAGCAGTTGTCAGTAGTTTCTCGCCATAGAATATTGAGTTGGCACCGGCTAAAAAGCACAACGCCTGCATTTCGTCGTTCATGTCTTCGCGACCAGCTGACAAACGAACGTGTGAGGCCGGCATTAAAATTCGTGCAACAGCAACCGTTCGTACAAACTCAAAATTATCCAGGTCTTCTAGCTTGGCAAACGGCGTACCTTCAACTTTGACCAGCATATTAATGGGTACACTTTCTGGGTGTTTTGGTAAGTTAGCCAACTGTACGAGTAGAGAGGCACGATCAGTCACACTCTCACCCATGCCAACAATACCGCCCGCGCAGACTTTCATCCCCGCGTCACGAACATTATTCAGGGTATTCAGGCGGTCCTGATAAGTTCGGGTAGTAATAATGTCACCGTAAAACTCTGGTGAGGTATCCAAATTGTGATTGTAATAATCAAGCCCCGCCTGCTGCAGCATTTTCGCCTGTTCGCTGCTTAGCATGCCAAGTGTCATGCAGCTTTCTAAGCCTAATTCTTTAACGCCTTTTATCATTTCAATAACGTAAGGCATATCGCGATCTTTCGGGTTACGCCATGCGGCGCCCATACAAAAACGGCTGGCGCCCTTCTCTTTTGCTGCCTGAGCTTCTGCCAATACACTTTCTACAGCCATCAAACGCTCACGATCCAGCCCCGTGTGATAATGCGCGCTTTGCGGACAGTATTTACAGTCTTCGGGGCAAGCACCGGTTTTAATCGACAGCAAGGTACTGACCTGAACTTCGTTCGGGTTAAAGTGCTGGCGATGCACGGTTTGCGCTTCAAAAACTAAGTCATTTAGTGGCTTTTGTAACAGCTCCTGAACCTCTTCAATGGTCCAGTCATTGCGAACTTGTGACATGGTAAATCTCATATGCTTGGCAAATTATGGTCGACTAGAATAATTCAGCTCGATACACTGTCAATATACTTTGCATTCCATACTTTACAATAGATTACTTTATGACCATAAGCGATGTTGAGTTTGATCGCCAGCATATTTGGCACCCCTACACTTCTATGCTGAACCCGTTACCAGCTTATAAAGTCGACTCTGCGAAAGGTTGCACGCTCACTCTTGATAACGGATCTCAGGTAATTGACGGAATGTCGTCCTGGTGGGCCGTTATTCACGGGTACCGTAATCCACGCCTAGATGCTGTGGCACACAACCAAATCGAAAAGATGAGCCACGTCATGTTTGGTGGCATCACCCACCAGCCCGCTATTGATCTTGCCAGGCGCCTTATTGATTTGACGCCTGCTGCACTAGAGCGAGTATTCATTGCAGACTCCGGTTCTGTAAGCGTTGAAGTTGCGATAAAAATGGCACTGCAGTTTTGGCTGGCACAAGAGCGTCCCGAAAAGCATCGCCTGCTCACAATAAAAGGTGGGTACCATGGTGACACCTTTAAAGCGATGTCAGTCTGTGACCCCGTAAACGGTATGCATCATCTGTTTAACAAAGCGATTAACTCACAGCTTTTTGCTGATGCACCCACATTAACTCCTAATGACGAATGGACAAACGACGCAGGTCAACAACTCAGACTTTGGTTTGAACAGTTTCATGGTGAGCTTGCTGCGGTAATACTTGAACCTATTGTTCAGGGCGCTGGCGGCATGCGGTTCTATCACCCAGAATATTTGAAACTCATACGCAAACTTTGTGATGACTACAATGTGTTGCTCATTGCCGATGAAATTGCCACGGGCTTTGGTCGCACCGGTAAATTATTCGCATGTGAGCACGCCGGCATCACGCCTAATATTCTTTGTGTGGGTAAAGCACTCACCGGCGGCTACATGACTTTAGCTGCTACGCTAACCACGAAAAAAGTAGCGGAAACCATTGGTCAGGGCCCCGGCGGTGGCGCTTTGATGCATGGCCCTACGTTTATGGGTAACCCCTTAGCATGCGCGGTCGCCGCAGAGTCACTCGCCATTATTGCTGAAGGCAACTGGCAGCAACAGGTTAATAGAATAGAAGAACAGTTAAAGAAAGAACTTCTTTCATTAACGGAATTTGATTCAGTAAAAGATGCACGTGTATTTGGGGCTATTGGCGTACTGGAAATGCATCAGCCTATTGATGTAGCCAGTGCACAAAAACGGTTTATTGAGTTAGGTGTCTGGATCCGGCCTTTCGGGCGTTTACTTTATATTATGCCGCCTTACATCATTACAGCGGAAGAGCTTAGCCAGCTGACGTACGCAATGAAAGACTATGTTGAAAATCAGAACAGCGGCAGGGATTAGAAGCCAAAGAAGTAAAGTGACAAGCCACCTAAGCAACTCATGATTAATACCATAATATTAATCCATAAATGTTGCTTGTCCTGGCGAAAAAGAACGTAATTAAGAACAAAGCAAAGCAGACTAACAAGCAACCCAATAACTAAAAGTATGACGAATAAATCGCCCAGAGTAATGTGCCAATAGTCACGCACCGAAATGCCGAAAATTTCAGTCAGAATGGTATTTCGTTCAGGTTTCGCATAATTGAAAACAATGGCAGCAACCACAAAGATTAGCCAGCCAAAAATGGACAGCCATCCCAGAACACGAGACCAAAATGGTACTCGCTTTAAATCCGCTAAGGATCCCCTTTTCATAATTTTTCTCTCTGTTCTCAGGGGTTATACTTGAGTCTGCGCCAAACCGAGGTAACATAGCAACCTTTCTATAGCAAAATAGTGTAAATTTCGGAGAAAACCAACTCATGTCGTATGCTTCTGTAGTGGATGTTCTGGCAGGAAAAATTGCTGTCGATGAAACCGTCACAGTCCGGGGCTGGGTGCGCACTCGCCGTGACTCAAAAGCCGGTATTTCCTTTATTAACCTGCACGATGGCTCATGTTTTGATGCTATTCAGGCCGTTGTTCCCGCAGAACTCCCAAATTACAGTAACGAAGTTCAGAAGCTGACAACTGGTTGTTCTGTTGCTATTACGGGTGTTGTTGTTCCTTCTCAGGGCAAAGGTCAGTCATTTGAACTGCAGGCGACTAATGTTCACGTCTATGGCTGGGTTGAAGATCCGGACACCTACCCTATGTCGCCAAAGCGTCATAGCATGGAATATCTACGCGAATACGCTCATCTGCGTCCCCGCACAAACATTACCGGCGCCGTTATGCGTGTTCGTAACGCCTTATCTCAGGCGGTCCATCGCTTCTTTCACGAGCAGGGTTATCTTTGGGTAAGTACGCCTATCATCACCACCTCTGATTGCGAAGGTGCAGGTGAAATGTTCCGTGTTTCAACGCTGGATATGCTGAATATTCCGAAAACAGACAAAGGTGAAGTCGATTATTCAGAAGATTTTTTCGGTAAAGAAGCTTTCCTCACGGTTTCAGGCCAGCTAAACGTTGAATCCTACGCGTGTTCATTGTCCAAGGTTTATACCTTTGGTCCGACATTCCGGGCAGAAAACTCAAACACCAGCCGTCACTTGTCTGAGTTCTGGATGGTCGAGCCAGAGTTGGCGTTTGCAACATTAGACGATATAGCAGGCTTAGCAGAAGCTATGCTGAAATATGTCTTTAAAGCAATACTTGAAGAGCGGCCGGACGACATGGCGTTCTTTGCCGAGCGCATTAACCCGGACGCTATCAGCCGTTTGGAAGCCATTGTTAATAACGATTTTGTGCATATGGATTACACCGATGCTATCGAAATACTGAAGAATTGCGACAAAAAGTTCGAGTATCCGGTTGAATGGGGCGTGGATTTACAATCAGAGCACGAGCGTTACTTAGCTGAAGAGCATGTGGGTGCGCCTATTATTTTGAAAAACTACCCACGTGACATAAAAGCCTTTTATATGCGTCAGAACGAAGACGGTAAAACCGTTGCTGCAATGGACGTTCTGGCTCCGGGTATTGGTGAGATCATCGGTGGTTCGGCACGTGAAGAACGTCTTGACGTGCTTGACCAACGAATTGAAGAAATGAACCTGCCAAAAGAAGAATACGGTTTCTACCGCGATTTACGTCGTTACGGTACTGTTCCTCACGCGGGTTTTGGTCTCGGCTTTGAACGCTTAGTTGCTTATGTCACTGGTGTGCAAAATATTCGCGACGTGATTCCATTTCCACGCGCTCCGAAAAGTGCTGAATTTTAATCCAGCACTAGGTCGTTGCCGTTTATAAAGAACGGTGACGGATCTTTTTGTGGTTTTACTGGTGTAGGGACAGCTGGAGTCCCTACGTACAGAAAGCTAACAATGGCATCGTCTACTGATAATCCTAGCTGTTCCTTTATAAACTCGTCCTCTGCCATCCATCCCGTACGCCAAATTGCCCCAATACCTTGAGCAAAAGCCGCTTGCTGCATGCCGTGAGTCGCGCAGGCGACCGTACAAAGTTGTTCGTCACGCGGGACTTTTTTGTGGTCGTGGAACCGTAAACAGGACACTATGACTAAAGGCGCACGGAAAGGTAACTGCCCTGCCTGTTCGACGACCGTTTCGGAAAAGTCGTTAAGCCGAGCTGCCTGCTGGTAAATGTCCGCCAGAACTTGCCTTTCTTTGCCCTGAAACTGAATAAACTGGTAAGGCGTTAGTCCCATATGGTCAGGTGCCCTAACAGCAGCAGTCTGTATTAACTCTAGCTGCTCTTGTGTAGGCCCCGGTTCGTTTAAACGCGGCATAGAGGAACGAGTTGTTAGTAATTCTTCGGCTTTCATACATCAACCTTTTTCAATGTGTAACGCTTAGTTACATTCTCTGACTGGTCTGTCGCTCAGACATTCGATATGCTAAGGCCAATTTAAATTAGCAAATGAGAATTAATATGCGTTCAGTCGGGTCAATCTTCAGTTATTTGTGGAAAATAATCAACGGTACTCGCAAGTTCATTTTGAACCTTGTGTTTTTTATTATTTTAGCAATTTTTATTGCTAGCTTAATGCAGGGAGAAGATCCAATTGAAGTGCCTGAAAATGGGGTTATGGTTCTTAATCCAAACGGAATGTTAGTTGAAGAAAAGACTTGGGTAGATCCTTTTGATAGATTTCTAAGCGAAGCTATGGGTAGTGGAGACGAAGTTCCTGAAGTACTTTTATCCGACGTTATTGACTCAATTGAGAAAGCTAAAACCGATGAACGTATCGGTGCGCTTTACCTTAATCTACAAAACTTGTACCCCAGTGGTCTGAATAAACTACGCGCAGTTGCAGATGCATTAAATGATTTCCGCACCTCTGGAAAGCCAATTATCAGTAACGCTGACTATTATATGCAACATCAGTATTACCTGGCGGCTCATGCCGATCAGCTTTACCTGAACCCAATGGGAGCGGTAGTTTTTGAAGGGCTTGATTATACTCAGGTTTATTTTAAGGAGTTGTTGGACAAACTTAAAGTTCAGCCGCATGTGTTCAAGGTCGGTAAATTTAAAGCCGCCGTTGAACCTTTCATTCGTAACGATATGTCAGAAGAAGCTCGCGAAGCCAACCAGTTCTTGTATTCTGCATTGTGGGAAACTTTCCATGCTGATGTTACGGCAGCTCGAAATATTAATCCGTTGGTCACCAGCGGTAAAATAGATGACTACATGTCAGCATTTAATAATGCCAATGGCGATATGGCTGAAATGGCGTTAGAAACGAACTTAGTTGATGCTCTGCGTACCCGGACTGAAGTTCGCAATGAGCTTATCAACTTAGCCGGACACGACAAGGAAGAAGATACATTCCGTCATATTACTTTTGACAACTACTTAGCTTCTGAAAAAGTCGTTCCGGAAAATATGAAACCGAAAGATCGTGACCAAGTTGCGGTTATCGTTGCTCGTGGTCAGATAGTTAACGGGTCACAAAAAGCCGGTATGATTGGCGGGGACAGCACTGCAAAGCTCATTCGCGACGCGCGTAATAACGAACAGACCAAAGCGATAGTACTTCGCATAGATAGTCCTGGCGGCAGTGCTTTTGCGTCAGAAATTATCCGCCAAGAGATTTTACAGGCAAAAGAAGCCGACATTCCTGTTATTGCATCTATGAGTTCCGTAGCGGCTTCCGGTGGTTACTGGATTGCTGCTGATGCAGACAAAATTGTTGCGGCACCAACGACAATTACCGGTTCAATCGGCGTCTTCGGTCTGCTAATGACGTTGGAAGACAGTTTTGCGGCTATTGGAATTCACAGTGACACAGTGAGTACAACCGAGATATCGGCATTGAATCCGCTTGAGGAAATGACCGATTATCAGAAAACACTCATACAACGCTCTGTTGAAACCACTTACGAAAACTTTCTGAGCATTGTCAGTAACGCACGTAATATGTCTCGCGACGATGTTCACGAAGTTGCTCAAGGGCGCATATGGACTGGTCAGCAAGCTATGGAGTTGGGCTTGGTTGACCAATTAGGCGATTACGATGATTCTATTGCGCTTGCTGCTGAACTTGCGGCCATTGATGATTACGATGTGAATCTTGTTAAGCAAGAATTGTCTTCAAAAGAGAAGTTTTTCGCTGACTTATTTAACAGCAGCTCAGATTACCTGCCAACGCCAGATCTAAGTTCACAACACTGGTTAATGGGTACCTTGAATAAAGTGAAATCAGAAACTGCAGTTTTGCAGAACTTTGACGACCCTAAAAATGTTTACTCTTATTGTGCACTCTGCCCTCAACCGCGATAGAATTATCGCGGTTATTTCGTAGAGTACGGGAGTAAACTTTGTCGCGTAAAAAGATTTATGTCGCCTACACTGGTGGCACCATAGGTATGAAAAAATCAGCTCAGGGTTATGTTCCGGTTGCGGGGCACCTGAGCCGATGCGTTGAAAACATGCCCGAATTCTTTCGTGATGAGATGCCTGAATTTACCATTAATGAGTACAACCCATTAATGGACTCATCCAATATGACACCATCTGACTGGGTAACCATAGCCCGGGATATCGAGCAAAACTACGCTGACTACGATGGTTTCGTGATTCTCCACGGGACCGACACAATGGCCTATACGGCTTCAGCGCTGTCCTTTATGCTGCAAAATTTAAGTAAGCCCGTTATCGTAACCGGCTCTCAAATTCCTCTGGCCGCTCTGCGCTCTGACGGTCAGACTAACTTACTTAATTCACTTTACGTTGCAGCTAACTACCCTATTCCTGAAGTCGGGTTGTTTTTTAACAACACCTTGTACCGGGGGAATCGCTCGACCAAAGCTGATGCTAATGGCTTTAACGCTTTTGCCTCACCTAATTACCCTTCTTTACTTGAGGCAGGTATTCAAATTCAGTTAAACGCTGGTGAACTTTCGGAACCCTTGACTCATGAGCTTAAGGTCATTGAAATGACCCCCCAGCCTATTGGGGTTGTGATGCTTTATCCTGGTATATCAGCCAAAATCATACAGAACCAACTACAACAGCCAGTAAAGGCAATGATCTTGCAAAGTTACGGTGTAGGAAATGCGCCGCAGGATCACACATTACTGAAAAGCCTGAAAACAGGTATAGACCAGGGCATTACAATTCTTAACTGCACACAATGCTTCCGTGGGCGTGTCAACATGGATGGCTACGCGACGGGAAATGCCCTGGCTGAACTGGGCATTGTCTCCGGTGCGGATATGACAATTGAAGCTGCTCTTACCAAACTGCATTACGTACTTTCGCAAGACTTAAACCAAAGTAAAATGCAAAAGTTGTTACAGAAGAATTTACGCGGCGAATTAACTCCGCCATAATTTGATATTGCTTAAATAATAATAAGAAGAATCATGGCAAATTCATCACCTGCGTTCGCAACGCGATTAGGTTTCATATTAGCCGCCGCTGGATCAGCGGTTGGTGTGGGTAATATTTGGGGGTTCCCAACACAAGCTGCCAGTAACGGCGGTGGTGCATTTTTATTGGTTTATTTAATCATGATTGCACTTCTGGCTTACCCTATGCTGGTGGCCGAAATTACTATCGGCAGGATCCGCCGGCAAAACCCTATCGAATCACTTAGGAACCTTTCCGAAAAGTCGTTTCTTCGAGGTTCAGGCGCACTCGCCGGTATTGTTGGCTTAATCGTATTGAGTTTGATACTGAGCTTCTATGCCATAGTTTCCGGTTGGCTTTTGTCTTATATGATCGAGCCTCTTATGATCTTAATTGGTTTGCCGGAAACCGCTGCCTGGTTTACTGAGTTTTCAGTGTCGAGAAATATGGCAACTATGGTGTTCTTCATGTTGCTGACAGTTTACGTTGTACGATCAGGCGTAAACGATGGAATCGAGCGTTGGTCAAGACGTCTAATGCCTTTACTCTTTATTTTGCTGATAGGTATGTCCGCCTATATCTTGACTCAGGACGGTGCGATAGAAGGCCTAAAAATGTATCTGGTTCCGGACTTTTCAACCATAACGGATCCAAATCTGATTATTCGCGCCATGGGGCAGGCATTTTTCTCCTTGTCGCTTGGTGTCTGCGTAATGATGACTTACGGTGCCTACCTGTCGAATTCAGAGAACATTCCAAAAACGGCAGCCTGGGTAGCTGGCATCGATACCAGTGTCGCGTTTTTAGCGGGGTTATTGATTTTACCTGCAATGTTTGTCGCTCAGTCTAACGGCGTTCCCATCTATGCAGAGGACGGCAGCTTACTGTCTGCCGATACCTTAGTTTTTACCGTGCTCCCGGCAATGTTCGATGCATTGGGTTACACCGGGCTTTTCGTGTCTTTTGGTTTTTTCCTGTTGATGGTTATTGCTGCTATTACCTCGTCAATTTCAATGCTTGAGGCTCCTGTCAACGCACTGCGGGAAGAAGCTAAATGTGACCGCAGTAGTGGTGTGTGGATTATCGCATTGGTCGTCACCGCAATTTCTACAGCCATTATTTATAATTTTGAAACTCTTTTTGGCGCCGTAATTACCTTCAGTACTGTCTACATGCAGCCAATAATGGCTCTGGTGTTTGGCATTATGCTAACTTGGGTGCTACGTCAAAACCATTTACTTAAAGCCCTAAAGCAAGGCTCACCTAATATTGATAAAAGCTTGTTTTGGAAAATATGGCCCTGGTACGTTAAGTTTGTTTGCCCAATACTCATTATTTTGGTCATTTGGCGAGGGTAAAGCCCCACTTAGTTGTGGGGCCGTGCTGTTACCCATTAAATAGTGAGCATATCCATAAACTCATTAACGGGTATTTGCTCAAATGATGACCGCTGGCGGCAACGTTCAAAAATAGAGCTCACCCTGTGTTCGGGAAAACGTGTGGCTAAATTGGCTTTAAACTTGCTCTCGAGGACAGGAATGCCCTCTTCTCTGCGGCGTCGATGCCCAATTGGGTATTCCACCGCGACTTTCTCGGTATGGCTACCGTCTTTAAAAAATACTTGTAGCGCATTAGCTATCGAACGTTTGTTCGGGTCGTGGTAGTCCTTGCTGTATTGTTTGTCTTCAACCACCTGAATCTTATCCCGGATAGTGTCAATCACCGGATGATTCTCATGGAAATTGTTTTCGTAGTGATCAGCATTAAGTTCGCCAAACAATAAGGGAACGGCTGTCATATACTGTAAACAATGATCTCTGTCAGCAGGGTTAGCAAGGTTTCCCTGCTTGGAGATAATTCGAATAGCGGACTCGTGGGTGGTAATTTCAACCTTTTCTATTTCATCAACTCTGTCTTTAACTTCCGGGTGTAATGTGACCGCCGCTTCACAGGCTGTCTGCGCATGAAACTCTGCCGGAAATGACAATTTAAATAAAATATTTTCCATCACATAACTGCCATATTCCCTTTGGAATTTAAACTGCCAGTCATCTTTAGGTTTTAGTTTCTGATCTTTATTCGTTTTATTAAATAACACCTCATAGAATCCCCATTGCGGGGCTGTCAGAGCTCCCGGAATACCCATTTCGCCACGCATCGTCATATCGGCTAAACGAACCGCTCTTGAAGTGGCGTCCCCTGCTGCCCAGGACTTACGTGAACCTGCATTAGGAGCATGACGATAGGTTCTTAAAGATTGGCCATCAACCCAGGCCTGGGAAACTGCCGCCATGATTTGTTCTTTGGTTCCGCCCATTAACCAAGTAACGACAGCCGTTGAAGCCACCTTAACCAGAACGACATGATCAAGACCCACACGGTTAAAACTGTTTTCTATCGCGAGATTGCCCTGAACTTCGTGGGCTTTAATCATAGCTTCCAAAACCGTTTTCATTGTTAACGGCTTTTCACCTTTAGAGACTCGGTTTTGCGAAATGAAATCTGCAGTTGCCAGTATCCCGCCTAAGTTATCGGATGGATGTCCCCACTCCGCAGCTAGCCAGGTGTCATTAAAATCAAGCCAACGAATAATACAGCCAATATCCCAGGCCGCTTTAACAGGATCCATGCGAAACTGAGTTCCCGGCACTCTCGAGCCATTTGGAACAGTGGTACCTTCAACCAAAGGACCAAGATGTTTGCTACATTCCGGGAATCGCAGTGCTAACAAACCGCAACCCAGGGTATCCATCAGGCAGTTACGCGCGGTATCCCAAGCTTCATCGCTATCAATTTCATAATCTGTAACATAGTCTGCGATATCCTCAATAACCTTGTCGTAATCTGGGCGTTCGTTACTTTCAACTGTCGCACTCATCGCTGACTCCTTAACTCTAAAAATTCAATTACAAATATTATTAGCTCATATAGCTATTTGTACCAAAACAAGCCCTTTTTTGATCGCTGCCTATCGGTTTTTCGTCAAATAATGAATAAAAAAAACCCGGAACCAATCCAAATTGTTCCGGGTATAGGGGAATGGCTCAAAGGTTGAGCCGTGCGCTAACTCATGAATAAAAAATTGTAAAATAGTTCGCCTAAAATTTGTTCGGTAAATTTCAGTGTAGACAATATTAAAGAGATGTCTAATATTTTTGTGCTTTTTTTCACTTTAGGTTATCTCACTGTTTTTAATTAATTTTAAATAAGTAAGACACAGGTTATACACAGCTAATTAAGCGTTATTAAACAGCTTGTAATAGTTAACAGTTGTTGTCTCAGCAACCTCTTTCAGAGTGAGCCCTTTCACATCAGCAACGCACTTAGCAACGTCGACAACATAGGCTGGCTGGTTTTCTTTACCCCGATGAGGCACCGGAGCTAACCAGGGACTGTCGGTTTCAATGAGCAGCTTTTCAAGTGGTAACGCTTTGATAGTTGCACGCAACTGCTCTGCATTTCGAAATGAAGCAATTCCCGAAATAGAAATATAGAAATCAAGATCATCGATAGCCTTTTTAGCCATATCCAGAGACTCGGTAAAGCAGTGCAAAACACCACCGGGTTTCTCTGCGTGTCCATTTTTTAATAAAGAGAGGGTGTCATCCTGAGCGTCGCGCGTATGAATAATTAAGGGCTTATTAACATCGTTAGCAATTTCAATATGCTGTTCGAAGTTTTCTTGTTGCAGCGCTTTAGACTCTGGGTGATAAAAATAATCCAGACCCGTTTCGCCTATAGCGACCACATTATTTGCCGAAGCAAGCTCACGTAACCTGGTACCCAATTCTACGATAGGTGTCTGACTGTCTTTTACGTATAAAGGATGCACCCCACAAGAAATGGAAACATCGTCAAAACTTGCAACTGCTGCCTGCATAGCCGGAAAGTCCTCAAGGGTAACGCAAACACACAGCATGTGTTCCACCTTATTGGCTCGTGCCATTTCGACAATTTGCGTTAGATCAGCACCCGCTTTTTCAGGATTAATCTTATCCAGATGGCAATGCGAGTCGACGAACATAAATAGCTCCACTTATCGTTAATGTGAGTGACAGAATTCAGTAATTAATTGCTCAAAGAGTTTACCATAATCGCTTCTGTGATGGCGGCATAGGTAATTGATATGATGAGTCAAAGCTTGCTGCTCTGGGCTAAGGGTAACGGCAATCCAGCCTTTCGCTTGTTTAGCTTCAAGACACAAAGCAATGTTTGCCCGTAAGTTAACTGGTTTAGCACTGAGTTCGGGGTAAATAAGTATCAGACTGACATCCTCCCCCACAACGGGGTCTTCTGGAAGCAGTGTTCCGGTTTCTATCATTAAAGTCAGAAGAGAAAACTCGGGAATAATGCGCTCAGCAAGTTCAGTCGCAGAGTTGATATGTAACTGGAAAGTAGACAAGGGGTGCTCCTTATTATGGAGCCCCTAACCCGAAAGAGTAATTGACCAGCGACTCCAGGCAAAACTTAATAATAACGGTAAATTAATGCCAGTGGAGCCCTGAAATTTCTGACGTAACTGTCTGCATTCCGCTACCCATTCACTGAGTTGCACAATATTCACCCAGTCAAAACCGCTCAACTGTTGAAGGTCACCCGCTAATGGCTGATATCGTAAGCGAGAAACTGCAGCTTTTTGGTGAATCAGCAACCAGTCTAGTACCAGATTTTCTGATATATCCAGCCAGTCTAGAGCTGCTTCCTTATCTTTTATTACAGGAAACTCTTTATGGCCGCGAAGACCGTCCAGAAGAGCTTTAGCAGAAATCACCTGTTCATCGCTTTGTACTGTCGTTGGATAAGCAATGCTGATCCATTGCATACGGCTTCTCAGGGTTGGTAATAAGCGTTCCGCATCTTTTGTTGAGACCAGCCAATGTGTGTCTGCTGGCGGCTCTTCCAGAACCTTTAATAAAGCATTACCAGCCTGTTCAGTCATTTTTTCTGCCTGCAGTATGACAGCAACTTTTAAACCGCTCTGGTTAGCTGTCTGCATGACATTCTGCTGCAGTTCACGAACACTATCGACACCAATTCTGTTGACTTCGGCGCCGTCGATAGTCCAGGTGTCCGGGTGATTCCCCGACTGATAAAGCAAGCATGACTTACATTGTCCGCACGCACTCTTGCCGGGCTGCTTGCACAACAAGAATTGATTCAAGCGCTCAATGAACTCAGTTGAGCCAGCCTCAACGTTATGCTGCAAATAATAAGCGTGGGCAAGCCGACCCGCATCGGCACTCGCAACGACTCTTAACCAAGGTTCCCGAAGCCATGGAAACGCCATTAAAACAAATACTCCTCAATTGCCTGCAGTATGGCCTGATGTACATCCAGCATAGACTGATTGGCATCAATGACGATAATTGTCGGGTCTTTTGCTGCTATGTTCAAATAGGCTTGTCGTGTACGCTGGAAAAACGCTAAATCTTCTTCTTCTATGCGATCCAGCTCCCCCCGTTCACGGGCACGTTCAAGGCCTTTTTTCTCATCAACGTCCAATAATAGGGTTAAATCAGGTTTAAAGCTTCCCAGAGTTATTTCCCGTACTTTCTCTAATAGCTCATCACCAAGCTGACGACCGCCGCCTTGATATGCGCGTGAAGATAAGTCGTGCCTATCACCGATAACCCAACGGTTTTTCAATAGAGCCGGCTTAATAACATTATCGACCAACTGAACTCTGCTAGCGTACATTAATAGCAGTTCTGTTGTAGAACTAACCTTCTCGTCCCATTTCTTTTTTACCAGATCGCGTAACGACTCTGCCAGTGGCGTGCCCCCGGGTTCCCGCACGGTTTCGGCTCGGACACCTTTTGCCTGTAGATGAGTAACTACACTCGCAATTGCTGAGCTCTTACCGGCACCTTCAAGTCCTTCAATAACAATAAATTTTCCTGACATAATTACTCTTGATTCAGTTGGTAACGGCGAACCGCCTGCTGGTGTTCTTCCAGTGTTTCAGAGAAAACATGTCCACCGGACTTATCCGCTACAAAATAATAGTAAGGTGATCGCACTGGATTAGCCGCGGCTTCAATGGACGCCTTGCCCGGCATCGCAATTGGTGTTGGCGGCAGCCCATTAATTCGGTAAGTATTATAAGCGGTTTTCTCGCGCAAGTGGGCTCGCGTCAGGTTACCATCAAAATCTTCAATGCCGTAGATTGTTGTGGGATCAGATTGTAGCCGCATACCAATTTCCAGACGATTAGTAAAAACACTTGCGACCAGAGGACGCTCATCAGCCAAACCTGTTTCCTTCTCAATAATAGAAGCCAATATCAGTAATTCGTAAGGTGAGTCTACAGGACACCTGTCTGACCGCTGTTCCCAAGTTTGCGATAAGACATTCTGCATAGAAAGGTAAGCTTGTTTCAATATTGAAATGTCTGTGGTGTACGCTCTGTAGCTGTAGGTTTCTGGTAATAAAGTACCTTCTATAGAGGTCTCTTTAACACCTAAGGCTTGTTTGAGTTCTGAATCACTTAGCTCAGAAGACTTGCTGACTAAATAAGGTTGCTGCTTTAATTGAGCCAACCACTGATTAAAAGTTAAACCTTCTACCAGAGTAACGGTAAACGTTTTTTCTCTGCCCTGGTTTAGCATTTTCCAAATATCAAACCAACTTTGTTGCCCGTGTATTTCATATAACCCGGCCTGTAAGTGATCAATATCTGCAAAAATCTGGCTGAGGCGGTAACTGACTAGCGGATGTCCTTCCTGGAAATGCTCAGTTACTTTAGCAGTAACCGTCCTGGCACTTTCCCCACCTCTGAAGTCGAGCAATAAAGGGGTTGCAGGCTCAGCCTGAATAGGCTGCGATAAATACCAACGCCCGGAAATAAAAACAAGAACAGCTGAAATAGCTAAAACGGCAATAACTAACAAAAAAGTGAAACGTATTTTTTTCATATAAGCTGTTCTAATACTGAGGGTAATTCATGATTGGTCACTACTTTATCATTAAACTGAGTGACGGCGACAGCGCCTCGAACACTATTGGTAACGATTATTTTTTCAGCTCCGGCAAGTTCATTTACTGAATAACAACCGATGTTTAAAGGCGTCAGTAGCTTTTCATCAATAATGAGTTGTCGAATAATACCGTTAATACCAGCAGAGCTAAGGTCAGGTGTGAACCATTGGCCCTCTTTAAACCAGAACACATTGCCTTGTATCGCCTCGACAATATGTCCACTTGAGTCACAAACCAGCAAGTCATCATAACCGGAAGCGCTGCACTCTCGCGTTAATAATACTTGCTCTAGCCGATTCAAAGTTTTCAAGCCAGCTAACTCGGGTTGCTGAGCTAACCTTAATGTCGCAACTCCCATATGAACAGGACCGGTTGCCGGCGGAGCGTCACTTATCTGAATGTATTCGTTAGCAATACAACTTTCAGAGAAACGATAGCCTCTGCCTCCACTGCCCCGGGTTACTATGACTTTACAAACGCCCTGCTCAACTCCTGAGCAAGCATTTTTAATACGCTCGAACAGAGAATCGAAATTTGTATGGTTTATAAATAGACGGCTGTTCGCATTTGAAAGTCTTTCAAGGTGTCGCTCAATAAAGAGAGGAGCGCCATTAGCAATTCGCATGGTGGTGAAATGCCCGTCACCAAACTGCAGACCTCTGTCGAGTTCTGAGCAATGATAAGGCGTATTATTAAGTAGTATTTTACGTATAGTCATAACAAAAAAGGCGGAACCAATGGCTCCGCCTTTTATATCACGTTCAACGACAAATTAGTCGTTAGAATGATTATTTACGTAATCAATCGCTGACTGAACTGTTTTAATTTTCTCAGCTTCTTCGTCTGGAATTTCAGTTTCAAATTCTTCTTCCAAAGCCATTACCAGTTCAACAGTGTCTAAAGAATCAGCACCTAAGTCATTTTCAAATGACGCTTCAGGCTTAACTTCTTCTTCTTTAACACCTAACTGTTCAACAATGATTTTCTTTACGCGTTCTTCAATAGTACTCATTTATAAAATCCCTCAAATAGTCATCGCGAGAGTGAAAATTGGCTGTAGTGTAGTGAAACCAGCCCCATTAATAAAGTAAAAAATAGCATAAAGTTAAGAGGTCGTACCGCTGACCTCTTAAACCATAGCCATACCACCATTAACGTGAATGGTCTCACCAGTGATATAAGCTGCACCTTCCGATGCTAAAAATGCTACCGCAGCAGCAATTTCCTTTGGCTCGCCTAAGCGCGCTGCCGGGATATTATCAAAAATAGCTTGTTTTTGTTCATCATTCAGCGACTTGGTCATGTCGGTGTCAATGAAACCTGGCGCCACACAGTTTACTGTAATGCCTCGCGCAGCAACTTCTTTCGCCATGGCTTTACTAAAGCCAACCAAGCCAGCTTTAGCTGCACAGTAGTTTACCTGTCCCGGGTTCCCGGTAGTGCCAACAACTGAGCTGATATTGATAATACGCCCGTTACGACGTTTCATCATACCACGCACAACCGCTTTACAAACCTTAAACACGGCTGACAAGTTGGTGTTCAGTACGGCATCCCACTCGTCATCTTTCATTCTCATCATTAAATTGTCGCGAGTAATACCCGCATTATTGATAAGAATATCAATAGAGCCATATTTCTTTTCAATATCTTTTATAGTCTGCTGCAGGCTCTCCGAGTCAGTAACGTCCAGCGCCAAACCTTCACCGTTGGAACCAAGGTATTCTGAAATTGCGGCTGCACCTTTATCGGATGTTGCAGTACCAATAACTTTAGCCCCCTGACTGGCAAGAGTTTCTGCTATGGCCTTTCCTATTCCACGGCTTGCGCCGGTAACCAATGCGACTTTATTTTCAAAGTTTTGCACGTTAATAACCTATTAATTAAAGTGAGTTCAAAGAGTCTAACGTATTCAATGCGCTACAACCAAAAGACTTAGTAATGCGCTTATTCAGACCGGTAAGCACTTTGCCCGGACCAACCTCATAAGCTGTTTCGACACCCATTTTGGCTATCTGTTCCACAGTTTCTGTCCAACGCACAGGACAGTATAACTGGCGTACCAACGCATCTTTGATGGCATCATCACTATCTGCTACAGCGACATCTACGTTATTAATAACCGCAGTATGTGGTTGCTGTAGTTTTACCGACTTTAACGCTTCAGCCAATTGGCTGGCTGCCGGCTGCATTAAAGCACAATGCGACGGAACGCTAACAGGTAATGGTAATACACGCTTAGCGCCTGCTTCTTTTAAAGCTTCTGCAGCGCGGGCGACTGCTTCAGCGTGCCCTGCTATAACAACTTGGCCCGGTGAGTTATAGTTCACCGGAGTGACCACCTGTCCCGCCGCTTGTTCCAAACAAATTTTCTCAATGTCGGCGTCTTCTAAGCCTATTACTGCTGCCATTGCGCCTTCACCTTCAGCAACGGCTTGTTGCATAAATTGACCGCGTAAAGCGACTAACTTAACCGCATCAGAAAAACCAAGAGCTCCGGCACAAACGAGCGCTGAATATTCACCCAGACTGTGCCCCGCCATAACGCTCACATCGGCAAGACCTTTTTCTTTAGCTACACGATATAAAGCAACACTAGCTGTTAATAAGGCAGGTTGTGTGCGCTGGGTATCATTAAGTTTTTGCTCCGGTCCCTGTTGAACCAGCTCCCATAGATCGTAATCTAAAACGGAACTCGCTTCAGAAAACGTTTCTTTAATTAAGGCAAAGTCGTTAGATAAATCACCTAACATTCCAACGCTTTGTGAGCCTTGTCCCGGAAATAACAATGCCGTTTTAGTCATAATTATCCTCTTAATATTGAACCAGCGCAGAGCCCCAGGCAAAACCGCCACCAAAGGCTTCTAATAATAATTTTTGGCCGCGTTTAATACGTCCGTCTTTAACCGCCCAGTCAAGTGCTATGGGCACCGATGCAGCCGAAGTATTACCGGTTTTATCCAAAGTAATAACCACTCGTTCCATCGGCATCTGTAATTTCTTTGCTGTTGCCTTAATGATACGCAAATTTGCCTGGTGAGGTATTAGCCAGTCTAAATCCTGCGCCTGTAATTTATTCTCTGCCAGAGTATCGGTAACCAAACTGCTCAACTTAGCAACGGCAACTTTAAAAACCTCGTTACCTTTCATATACATCCAGGCACTTTCGGCACTACCTTCAGTACCTCTGGGGGCTTGTTTCGCACCTAATAAGTGGCTGTATTCGCCGGCACTGTACAAGTGCGTTGAAAGAATACCAGGGGAGTCGCTTTGTTCAAGTACGACAGCACCGGCCCCGTCGCCGAAAAGTACCAGAGTATTGCGATCGTCAGGATCACACAACCGAGCAAGGACGTCGGCTCCTATCACCAGTATACGGCGATGTTGACCACTTTTAATAAATTGATCGGCGACAGAAAGCGCATAAATAAAACCGGAGCATGCGGCTCCAATATCAAACGCGGGAATAGATGTAATACCCAGCATACGCTGAATTTCACACGCGGCACTCGGAAATGCATGTTCAGCAGAAGTGGTAGCGACCACTATCATATCGACATCTTGCGGATTAAGTTGAGCCGCAGCTAAGGCTTCTTTAGCGGCTTCAAACCCAATTGTTGCGGCGGTTTCATTAACCCCCGCAATGCGTCGTTCCTTAATACCGGTACGTTCGGTTATCCATTCATCGGAGGTGTCAACGCGTTTCGAGAGTTCTTCATTGGTCAGTCGTTGTTCCGGAAGATAATGTCCGGTACCAACAATTCTTGAATAAGTCATAGCGCTACTTAACTGATTACAGCTGTTCTGATAAGACTGCTTCGACACGATGTTTAATTCGCTCAGGAAGCTGTTCATGCGCTTCTGCGACGGCTTGTTGAATTGCACTATAAAAAGCGCCGGCGCTAGCGCTACCGTGACTTTTTATCACGACATGCCGCAATCCTATCAGACTCGCACCATTGTAGTGGTCGGGCTTCAGCCTATCCCAGGACTTGTGCGTTCGTTTTTGTAAAAAACGGAAGAAAAACCGGTACAACCAATGTGAATTAAGCGTCTCCCTCATTTGGTCAATAATGAAAGTTGCCAGACCTTCGCAACTTTTCAATGCAATATTACCGACGAAACCATCACAAACAACCACATCCGCACGTCCACTAAATAAATGATTACCTTCAATAAAACCAATATAGTTGACGTGCTCGCATTGTGCGAGTCGCGCGGCCGCGTTACGCACTACATCGTTACCTTTAATATCCTCTTCGCCCATATTAAGAAGGCTAATTTTAGGCGCAGGCACACCAGAAAGATACTCCGCGGCAACCGCACCCATAACACCAAATTGAAATAATGTTTCTGAGTCACAGCTTGCGTTTGCGCCTAAATCCAATAGGTACGACTTTCCACCTGTTTGGTTCGGTAGCGCTGTCATTAAGGCTGGGCGTAACACTCCAGGTAAGGTTTTTAAGGTAAAATAGGCGTTTGTCATCAACGCACCGGTATTTCCACCACTTACCATAGCCTGGCAGTCGCCCTCAGTTAGTCTACTAAGTGCAACGCGCATGGAAGATTCAGGTTTACTACGAAGAGACTGACCAGGCTTGTCATCCATTTGAATGACTTGCTCTGCATGTACGAGCTTTACTGCCGGATGAGAGTTTAAGTGGTGCTTTTCAAGCAACGGGGTAAGTTCGTGCTGGTGCCCAACAACGGTGAATTTAACATCAGGATACTGATGAACCGCTTTTTCCAGGGCTTCTATAACAATAGAGGGGCCATTATCGCCCCCCATTGCATCAATCGCTATGTTCAGTTCAGGCATGGCCTGTCTTACTTGCTAACGACCTTACGACCCTTGTAATAACCGTCGGCTGTTACGTGGTGACGACGATGCGTTTCACCCGTAGTTGAGTCAACCGACAGTGTTGGGCCGTCTATCGCATCGTGTGAACGACGCATGTCGCGTCTTGAACGACTTTTCTTACTCTTTTGAACAGCCATTTACGCTATCTCCTGATTATTTACGCTTCAATTCTTGTAATACGGCAAACGGGTTCTCAGACTCTTCAGCAGCTGATTCGTCAATTTCGCCCCACGTCATCGCATCACGGTCCACCTGGCATGCCTTAGCGTCGTGCTTAGGAACTAATGGCATAGCCAGAATTAATTCGTCTTCAACAAGCCCATGCAAGTTAATTTCCCCAAAATCGTTTACCTCAATAGCTTCATAGCTATCAGGAAAGTCATCTGCCACCTGCCGCTTAGTGACAGGAGCATACGCAAATTGCGCCAGAATATCAACTGCCAGGGGCGTATTACAGCGTTCACAAAGTACTTTTACAGCAACTTTTGCTTTCCCTGTAAAATAACTAATACCCTGTTCATCAATTCCAAACTCAACACTTGCCTCAGGATCCGGGCATGGTTCAACCAGACTTTCCTGAAGTCGTGTCAATGTTTTTCCAGGCACAACCCCGTCATATACCACTTTCTTGTTGGCACTTTTAACTGGGTCTACTGTTACGGGAATACGAACGTTTTGCATAGCGCGCGAATGTTAACGAAGTTCCACCTTAGTGACAAGGGAAATCTGTCGTTATTCCTTATTTAGAGGGTTAATTTTATGAGTTCTCAGCATATCCAGTAATACAATGGCCGGTAACCCGATTAATGTGTTGGGGTCGTTCCCTTTTAAGCTGTTGAATAAACTGATGCCCAAGCCTTCACTTTTAAAACTTCCGGCGCAATCAAATGGCTTTTCCAACTCGACGTAGCGCTCAATCTCTTCTTCAGTTAAGTGTCTAAATTCTACGTTAAAAGGTTCCACTCTCACTTCGCATTGTTTCGTTGCGGTATTCAGCACTGCCAGTCCAGTGTAAAAAGTGACGGTTTTGCCAACAAACCCCAGTAATTGCTTAACGGCATTTTCGGCATTACCGGGTTTTCCCAGAATTTTTCCGTCACAAACTGCAACTTGATCAGAACCAATAATAACGGCATGCTCATGAGTCATGAGCTCTTCAACTGCACGGGCTTTGGCTTCAGCTAAACGGCCCACCAACTGTTGTGGGCTCTCAGAAGCGATTGCAGACTCATCAATGTCTGGCTTAACAACCTCGTATTTCAAATACAGTTTATCTAAAATTTCACGGCGGTATTTAGAGCCCGATCCAAGGATTAACGGTAATGTCATGGTCTCTCCTTTATAAGTCTGTCACTTAACTCTGTTAATGAGTCTACAACCAAAGCAGCGCCTGCCTCACGTAACCTTTCAGCGTTATGTACACCAAAACTAACACCAACCGGATGCACACCTGCTGCGACCGCCATTTTCATATCATGAACTGAATCGCCAACCATGACAGTTTGTTCCGGATGAGCTTTTAGTTCATCCATTATCTCGTAAAGCATTTGTGGGTCAGGCTTACCCAATGTTTCGCTTGCACACCGGGACGTCGCAAAGTAATGCTCGGTTTCACTTTCTGACCAGACTCGTTTTAGCCCCCTACGAGCTTTACCCGTTGCAACGGCCAGCTGAAAGCCAGAGTGAGTCAACTGAGACAGGACACCTTTTGCATCATTGAATAATGGTGACGGTGTGGGGTTTAAATCAACATACTCATCACGATACTGAACTAAAAAGCTCTCCAACTCTACAGGGTTAAGCACACCAAACAGCTTTTCAATTGCAGGCTCAAGGCTCAAACCAATAATATCTCTAACGGCAACATCGGTTGGAACAGGCAAGCCGACATGCTGAGCCGTGTTTTGCATAGACGACACAATCCGGCCTATCGAGTCCATCAAGGTGCCGTCCCAGTCAAACACAATAAGTCGCTTATCGTACATCATTATAAGCTGTCCATATTATTGTGGCGTTAATTGCTTTAATGTTTGTTGTAAGTTCTCGTCCAGCGGCGCCTCGAAAGCAACTTCTTTGTCCGTAACAGGATGCTGGAAGCGCAATTGCCAGGCGTGTAAAAACAAACGTTTTAAGCCAACTTGAGACATTGTGTTATCAAAGTCCGCGTCACCGTATTTTGGATCCTTTGCTATAGGGTGTCCGGCGTGCAGTGCATGTACTCTAATCTGGTGAGTTCTTCCGGTAACAGGAGAAGCCTCTACTAATGTCCCTTCCTTGTACCTTTGTTGGATACGAAAGCGGGTTAAAGACGCTTTGCCTTCCGAATCAACGCGTACAATTCGTTCACCAGACTTTAATGTGTTCTTTTTTAGCGGGGCTTCAACACTGCGAACCCGCTTTTGCCATTGTCCCCGAACTAATGCCAGGTATTGCTTATTCATTTCTTTGTTGCGCAACTGTTCATGCAAGTTCCGCAGCACAGAACGTTTTTTAGCAACCAACAACAAGCCGCTGGTATCTCTGTCCAGCCTATGCACCAGCTCTAAGCTCTTTTCTTTAGGGCGTAAGGCTCTGAGCCCTTCAATAAGGCCAAACTGTAAACCCGAACCGCCATGCACTGCGACACCTGACGGCTTATTAATTAACATCAGTGCGTCATCTTCATACAAAATGGCATGTTCAAGCGCCGCTACCTGCTCTAAATTAGCTGAAGGTAAATCCGGGCGTTCGCTGACTTTAACCGGAGGGATACGAATCAGATCGCCCTCCTTTAGTTTATAATCAGGTTTTATTCGCTTTTTATTCGCGCGCACTTCACCTTTACGCACAATTCGGTATACCAATGACTTAGGCACACCGCGTAATTGCGCAATTAGAAAGTTGTCTATTCGTTGCCCCGACTCCTCTGCAGAGACGGTGTGCCAGCGAACTTCTTGTTGTATCGTTTTCATAGCGTCATTTTACCATCATCTGCAGGATTCAACAGAGAAATTGTTGCTTGTATTTTCAGTGGTTTTCATGAAATAATTAAGTGTCAAAGTCCATCGAAGATGGCAGACGAAGAATATATTTCGCGCAGTCGAAGTAACAGAGCGACGCATTATCCACATCAGCATACGGTTTTAAAGTTTAAAAAGAGACTTGCCCGAGATGTTGATGGCACGGAGAAGAACACAGCACATAGAACACGCTTTGTTTAATAATCGATTGCAGACGTAAAATTTAGCGACAATATGACACCGAACAGTTGGTGTTATCGGCACAGTCAAACTCATTTTAGTTACACGTTGTAGATGACGGGTAACGCAGGTCCCAAAGGGCCTGCAGCGACAGACGAATTCGATAATTGCACGATCGCCATAGGGGCGTGTCATATTGTGGCCCAAAGAATTGAGTCACAGTAATGAAAAGAATGCTAATAAATGCCACGCAATTAGAAGAATTGCGTGTAGCGTTGGTTGACGGCCAGCGCCTTTACGATTTAGATATTGAAAGCCCTGGTCACGAACAAAAGAAAGCCAACATCTATAAAGGCAAAATTACTCGTATTGAGCCTAGCCTTGAAGCGGCTTTCGTTGATTATGGCGCTGACCGCCACGGCTTCCTTCCTCTTAAAGAAATCGCAAAAACCTACTTCCCACAAGGTTATACCTTCCAGGGCCGCCCGAATATCAAAGATGTGGTTAAAGAAGGCCAGGAAGTTATCGTTCAAATTGATAAAGAAGAACGCGGGCAAAAAGGCGCAGCCTTAACCACATTTATTTCTTTAGCGGGTAGCTATTTGGTACTTATGCCGAATAACCCTCGCGCAGGCGGTATTTCACGTCGCATTGAGGGTGACGAGCGCTCAGCACTTAAAGAAGCTTTATCAGAACTTAACGTTCCTAAAGAAATGGGCCTTATTGTTCGTACAGCCGGCGTAGGGAAATCTAAGGAAGAGTTAGAGTGGGATTTAAACGTCTTACTTAACCATTGGGAAGCTATTAGTAAAGCTGCCGATGAGCGCCCTTCCCCTTTCCTTATTCATCAGGAAAGCAATGTTATTTTCCGTGCTCTGCGGGACTACTTACGTCGTGACATAGGCGAAGTACTCATTGATAGCCCGAAAGTATACGAACAGGTACGCGCGCACATACAATTAATTCGTCCTGACTTTCTGCAGCGAGTAAAGCAGTATGAAGGTGATGTTCCGCTCTTCAGTCACTATCAGATTGAAAGCCAAATTGAATCAGCTTTTCAACGCGAGGTTCGCCTTCCGTCCGGTGGCTCAATTGTTATCGACCCAACTGAAGCCTTAACCTCTATCGACATTAACTCTTCTCGCGCTACTAAAGGCGGAGATATCGAAGAGACGGCACTGCAGACTAACCTTGAAGCAGCAGAAGAAATTGCGCGTCAGTTGCGACTTCGTGACGTAGGTGGCTTAGTTGTTATCGACTTTATTGATATGACGCCTTCTCGCCACCAACGCGATGTAGAAAACCGTCTGCGCGACAGCCTGTCTCAAGACAGAGCTCGTATTCAGGTTGCCCGCATTTCACGGTTTGGTTTGATGGAAATGTCACGCCAGCGTCTACGCCCTTCACTGGGTGAGTCTGCAAACAATGTTTGCCCACGTTGTAACGGTCAGGGAACCATACGTTCAAGTGACTCTTTAGCGCTTTCTATTTTGCGTTTAATTGAAGAAGAAGCGATTAAAGACAACACCATTCAGGTTCACTCACAAGTACCAGTTGACGTAGCCACATATTTGTTAAACGAAAAGCGTCAATCTGTTAACCATATTGAAAAACGTCATAACGTTAAAATCGTCATTATTCCAAACCATCACCTGGAAACACCGCATTTTGAAGTTTTACGAATTCGTGATGACGAAGTTCCTGAATCAGCAAGTTTTGAGTTGGTGCAAAAACCAGAGCAAACAGAGTCTACAGTTTCTATTACCCTGACTCAGGATAAAGCTAAGTTTGAAGAGCCAGCATTAAAAGGCCTTCAGGCTCCAAGTGCAGCGCCTACCCCGGCGCCAAAAGTTGAAGCTAAAAAACCAGCTCAACCGTCGTTACTGACTCGTTTGAAAACTTGGTTCTCAGGTTTATTTGCGTCAGATGAAGAAGAAAGCCAGGCCGAAGCAAATAAAAACAAACAAAGAACTTCGCAGAATCAACGCAACCAACAACGTCGAGGCCGTAACCGTCGCTCTGGTAACCGTCAGCAACGCGGGCGCAATCAGTCGACAGCCAACAAAGAGGAGCCAAACAAAGAAGCGGCTTCTACAACGGAAGAAAAGTCGGCCGATTCGCGTGATGATGCGGGCACTCGTAACACGCGTAACCGTAATGACCGCAGACGTCGTGGGCGCAGTAATAAAACGAACCAGACACCAAAAGCTGAAGCGGCTAAGAGTGATCAAGCAAGTACTACGGCTGAACCAGAAAAAGCCAAAGAGCCAAAAGCACCTCAGGATAAGCCTCGCCGTCAGCGTAAGCCTATTGAAAAGTCGGTTAGAGTTTCATCTGCCGAAGATACAGTAAAAGCAAGCGAGGCTAAGCAAGTAGAACAAAGCACTAAGCAGGTAAGTGCCGACAATAGTTCTCAAAAGCAAACAGCGGCAAAAGAAAAACCAGCACAGCAAAGCAGCTCCGGTAAAAGTGAGAACAAAGCAATTTCTGATAAGGTGCTTGATCCACGCATCCAGGCTGCCGCCGAACTCATACAAAATCAGGCTCAATCTAAAGCGGATAATGAAAAACATGAAGAGCCTCAAGCTTCAGCAGAAAAAGCTAAACCGGAAAGCGTGGAGCAAGAAGAAAAGGCCAAAGAAGCCGTTTCTGATAATGCGCCTCAGTCTGAAGGTAAAGCAGAAAGTCCGGTTGATAAAACTGAAGCGCCTACGCCAGCAGAGCCAGCTAACGTAGCTGAACCTGAAGCGTCTAACGGTGAAACAAAGCCCGTAGAAAAAGAAGAGCCAGCAAAAGAAGAAGCTGAGCCGAAAGCAAACGAAGAAAAGAAAGGTCGGGATCGCTCTCGCCGTTCTCCTCGCCACCAGCGTGCTGCGGGTCAAAAACGCAAGCAACAAGGTAAAGCAGAGGCCGTTATACCAAATCGTTCTTTAAGCGGCTCATCCTTTTCGGCCATGACTAAAGCAACGGCAGTAGAGCGCACCGAAGATTTTAAAGCATTACCTGTTGCACAAGCTACCAGTCGCCAAGAGTTTACTAAGGACAGTCGTGTAGCGAGTATTTCTCAGGCCCGCTCCAGTTCTTATGCTGAAATGGCGAAATGTGACTAAGAGTATTTAAGCAACAAAAAAGGTCGGTAGTTATGCGCTACCGACCTTTTTTTATCTCTGGAGTTTGAGTTTCTTACTGATTAATAGTAATGAATGCGCGGTTTTTTTCTAAGGTTTTTGCGCCTATACCTTTCACATCAAGCAGTTGCTCAACTTCAGTAAAGCCACCTAATTGCTCACGTAACTCGATAATTTGTTCGGCTCGCTTCATGCCTACGCCAACCAGAACGTCGGAAATTTCCTGAGCGGAGCCGGTATTGATGTTAACGGTTTTTACGTTGGCATCCTGCACTACTGGTGATGCAGTTACTGTAGCTGGGATCCAGCTCGCTTGTGCACCACAAACCCAAAAGAGTGATGCTCCTAACAGTATGGATAATAATTTTAGCTTCATAGTATCTATTCCCTTCGATAAAATCACTGCGTCACTGCAGTAGAGATACTATAGCTGAACTTTTTTATCGTCTGGCGAGATTACGACATTACCAGGCGTTAAATAGGTTACTCTCCTATGGAAGCTAAGATTTGCGCCACTGTCTCTGTAGGGCTCTCTGAACGCGTTATTGGACGCCCGATAACCATGTAGTCGACACCAGCGAGCATAGCATCCTTAGGGGTCATTACTCGCTTCTGATCGTCCGTTGCACTATTGGCAGGTCTTATCCCCGGCGTAACCAATTTAAATGACTCACCCAGTGCGTTTTTAAGCATGCGTGCTTCTTGTGCAGAGCATACAACACCGTCTAAGCCAGCTTTGTGTGCCAACTTCGCTAAATTAAGCACCTGTTGTTCTGCCGGTATTTGAATACCAATATCAGAAAGATCAGCATCACTCATACTGGTCAGTACCGTTACAGCAATTAACAATGGCGGGTTATCGAAAGGCTCAAGTGCATCTTTAGCCGCTTTCATCATGTCACTTCCGCCACTGGCGTGGATATTGACAATATCGACACCGATTTTAGCCGCCGAAGTGACAGCTTTAGCAACCGTATTGGGAATATCGTGAAATTTTAAATCCAGAAAAACAGAAAAACCTTGTTCTACTTGCTTGCGTACCCATTCAGGGCCAATAGAGGTAAACAACTCCTTTCCGACTTTAAGTCCAACTTGCCCGGAAGAAAGCTTGCTGACTAACTGGTCAGCTTCATTCTGTGTCTGGCAATCTAAAGCTACGTATATTTTCGGCAATGCCATGTCTTATTCACCATCTAGTCCAAAAATAGGTTTTGTTGTCGACCAACTCTTACAGGAAGGACAACGCCAATACAAAGTATGCCCTGAAAAACCGCAATGACGGCACTTATAATTTGGTCTCTGCACTATGTGTTCGTGCACCATTTTCTGCAGCCTACGAAGACTGTCACGGGCATTGCCTACATCAGCGGCCCGGATGTGAAGCCCCATTAAATAATGGAATCCTCGCATCGTTGGATGCTGCTCTAACACCTGAGTCATGAAATGCTCAGCATCCTCTATGCTTTGAGATTCGCAAATCTTTTCGGCGAGCGTAATTGCAGCCGTTATTCCGGCATTCTGTTCGACACAAGTATGGAGAAATTCAATAAAGGTATGAGTATCAGAAGTTTTCTCAAATGCTTCTTCTAATAACGGTATGGTCTCGCAAACAAAGGATTTATCTTGCTCAAATACTCGGGTCAGATAATTAATAGACTCACTGTACAACCCTTCTTTCATATAAATTTTACCCAGGGAAAGTACGGCACGAACACAATTATCATCATGTTTTAATGCTTTATTGTAATGCTTTATTTTACTGGTGGTATTGCCATCTAACTCTGCAAGTTCGCAATAAAGTTGCGCCAGAACCACTCGAGCTTCCGGGTCTTGCTTAGACAGCCGTAAGGCAATTTTTATGGCTTTATCCCACTCATGGGTAGATTCGTACAGCTCCAGAAGGTGCTTCTGGCTTTTTTCCCGAAACAGTTTGTAACTTTGCAAGCCAGCAAACATTTGTTCAGCACGGTCGTAAATTCCGGCAGAAAGGTAATCTTTTCCTAACTCATACATAGCCGTTAAACGGTCGTGTTCGGATAAATTAGGAAGTGATGTCAGATTTTTATGAATTTTTATTGCTCGGTCTACTTCGCCCCGACGACGAAATAGCTTTCCTAAAGTCCAGTGAGTTTCAATGGTTTCGCTATCGACATCTAATAATTCAACAAACAAGTCGACTGCCTTGTCTGGCTGGTCTGATAATAAAAGGTTGATACCAGTCGCATACTGTTTGGAAAATCGCTTCTGCTCTTTTCGCTCTTCTGTGCGAACACTGTTACGGCCCATGAACCAGCCATAGGCAGCAGCAATTGGTAAAAGCAGGAAAAGAAGCTCTAGCATGAGCTATTAACTCTCTTTATCCAATTTACTGACGCGTCTAAGCAAGCGGTTGTAACGATAACGCCAGGACAGACTCGACAGGAAAAGTAAGAGAATACCAACAACAAATCCGCTACCAAAAAAGATAGCAAGTAATGACGCGACAGCCATTTCAGTCTGCAGTACCAACAAATTCACTATAACGGTTTGTGGGTTCTGGGCACCAAAAGCCATTGCTAAAAGAAATATGAGTAATACAGGAATGAGAATAAGCAGCTTCTTCAGCATAATCGCTTACCTGTTAGTTATAAAAAAACGGCATGCCAGTATAGCATGCCGTTTTTATCAATCGAGCTTAAAAACTAACTTAACGTATCGACCCTCTCGCGAAGCTCTTTGCCCGCCTTAAAATGCGGTACATACTTACCGTCTAACTCAACGGCTTCACCCGTTTTCGGGTTGCGACCTACACGAGGAGCCCGATAATGCAGAGAGAAGCTTCCAAATCCTCGAATTTCTACGCGCTTACCTTGTGACAAGGACTGCACCATCTGTTCAAGAATTTCTTTTACCGAAGCTTCAACCTGCTTAGGAGGTAACTCGTGTTTCAAAGTTAACCTTTCAATCAGCTCTGATTTAGTCATCATTACCTCCTCTCATCAACTGCATAAGTGCAGGAGATTATTCGTCGTCAGTTTTTGCAGCTTTGAAGGCTTCAGCCATTGCACTGTTAAGACCGCCGCTATCTTGCTGCTTGTTAACGCTTTCAACCGCTTCTTTCTCTTCTGCTTCGTCTTTCGCTTTGATAGACAGGCTCAGAGTACGGTTTTTGCGGTCAACGCCCATGAAGCGAGCTTCAATAGAGTCACCAACACTTAGTTCAGTACTTGCATCTTCAACACGCTCACGTGAAATGTCTGCCGCACGAACATAACCTTCAACGCTTTCAGCTAATTCTACTTTAGCGCCTTTAGCGTCTACTTCAGTAACTGTACCTGTAACAATAGCACCTTTTTTATTGGCTGCCAGGTAGTTATTGAATGGGTCTTCTTCAAGCTGCTTGATACCTAGTGAAATACGTTCACGTTCAGCATCAACCTGCATAACTACAGCGGTAACTTCTTCACCTTTTTTGTAGTCACGAACGGCTTCTTCGCCAGTAGCGTTCCAGCTAATGTCTGACAAGTGAACCAAACCATCAATACCGCCGTCAAGACCGATGAAGATACCGAAGTCAGTGATTGACTTGATCTTACCAGTAACTTGCTCGCCTTTATTGTGGTTTTTCGCAAACTCTTCCCAAGGGTTAGGTTTGCACTGCTTAAGGCCTAGTGAAATACGACGACGTTCTTCGTCAATTTCCAGAACCATAACTTCAACAGTGTCGTCTAGGTTAACCACTTTAGAAGGATGAACGTTTTTATTAGTCCAGTCCATTTCTGATACGTGTACCAGACCTTCAACACCCTCTTCGATTTCAACGAAGCAGCCGTAATCAGTCAAGTTCGTAACACGACCAGTTAAACGGTGACCTTCTGGGTAACGGTTTGCGATATCTGCCCATGGATCTTCGCCTAACTGCTTAAGGCCAAGAGATACACGAGTGCGCTCACGATCAAACTTCAATACTTTAACAGTGATTTCATCGCCAACGTTTACGATTTCACTTGGATGCTTAACGCGTTTCCAAGCCATATCGGTAATGTGCAATAAGCCATCGACGCCGCCTAAATCAACGAATGCGCCGTAGTCAGTCAGGTTCTTAACGATACCCTGAACTTCCTGACCTTCTTGCAAGTTTTCAAGCAACTCTTCACGCTCTGCACTGTTCTCTTTCTCGATAACAGCACGGCGAGAGACAACAACGTTGTTACGTTTTTGATCAAGCTTGATAACTTTGAATTCTAAATCTTTGTTTTCCAGGTGCGTTGTTTCGCGTACTGGACGTACATCAACCAGTGAACCAGGCAAGAATGCGCGAACGCCGCCTAAGTCTACTGTGAAGCCACCCTTAACCTTACCAGAAATAATACCGATAACGGTTGCATTGTCTTCGTGTGCTTTTTCAAGCTGCAGCCATGCTTCGTAACGTTTCGCTTTTTCGCGAGACAGAATGGTTTCACCAAAGCCGTCTTCTACTGCATCAAGGGCTACATCAACTTCGTCGCCGACGCTGACTTCTAATTCACCTTCTGCATTACGGAACTGTTCTGCTGGAATCGCGCTTTCTGATTTAAGACCTGCGTCTACTAAGACCAAATCTTTTTCGATGGCAACGATAGTACCTTTAACAATGGAGCCCGGGCGTGTTTCAACTTCCTTTAGGCTTTCTTCAAATAATTCTGCAAAATTTTCTGACATAGTGATTAACTTCGCTTATAAATAAGACGTCCACTGAACTTCCGTATACAGCGGGGTTATTAAAAAAGTCTGTTTGCTTCCTTACAACAGACGCCTAATTAAGGTCACATGACCCTAGCTAGTCTTTGAGAGTTTGCTATGAGCAAACATCAATACTTGTTCCAACACGTCGTCTATCGGCGTATCGGTGGAATCCAGATATAACGCATCCTCGGCTGGCTTAAGTGGGGCCACCGAGCGATTCGTATCTCGATCATCTCGTTCTTTTATTTCGTTCACTAATTGATCAATATTAGCATCAAAACCTTTTTCCTTCAATTGCTCAAAGCGTCGCCTTGCGCGCTCTTCGGCTGAAGCAGTTAAAAAGATTTTGGCATCGGCATCAGTAAAAACCACGGTTCCCATATCACGGCCATCGGCCACTAGCCCCGGAAGTTCTTTAAAGCCGCGCTGGCGGCGCAGAAGCGCTTCCCGTACTCTTGGTAGAGCGGCGATCTTAGACGCCATATTACCCACCTGTTCAGTTCGGATCGTCATGGTGACGTCCTCACCTTCAAGAATAATATGCGTTAATGAACGTTCTTCTTCCGCTTCAAACTTCACATCCAGGTGAGCTGCTAAAGCCACCAGACTCTCTTCATCTTCCGGCGTAAAATCATGATGCAAAGCCGCTAATGCCAGCACGCGATAAATCGCGCCGCTGTCCAGCAAATGCCAACCTAGCTTCTCTGCCAGTAGTCGGCTTATTGTTCCTTTTCCTGCCCCACTCGGCCCGTCAATCGTAATGACTGGAATATGAGTTGCCATAAAATCCTCTAATTGCTCTGCATTACGCAGCATTTAGCCGCGCAATTATACGCATTTGTAAAAAAATTGCATTAATCAAAGTCAGCAAGTCTATGAGTTAACTGTGACAGAGCCGTGAAAACTCGGAGAAATAGTTGGGATAAGTTTTGGCGCAACAATCCGGGTCATTGATCGTGACTCCGGTAGGTGAGAACGCCGCAAGTGAAAAGCACATTGCCATGCGGTGATCATCGTAAGTATCAATACACGCGTGTTGCCAGTTCTTAATCGGTTGTATACGGAGATAATCTCGCCCTTCTTCTACTATGGCACCTAGTTTGCGTAATTCTGTTGCCATAGCGTACAAGCGATCGGTTTCTTTAACACGCCAATTAGCCACATTACGGATGGTTGTCGGTTTATCAGCAAAAAGTGCTAATGGTGCTACCGTCATTGCCGCATCTGGAATATCGTTAAAGTCCTGATCGATACCCTTGACTATTCCCGTTCCGGTAACCGTTATACTGTTCTCCTGGTAAGCCACGGAGGCTCCCATTTGCTCTATTACCTCAGCAAAGCGCTTATCGCCCTGTATCGATTTTTTACCGACGCCTATTATCTCAACCGGACCTCGCCCTAATAATGCTGCAGCCATCCAGTATGAGGCTGCACTGGCATCACCTTCTACCCAGTACTCTCCGGGCGACTGATAAACTTGTTTTCCGGTAATGGCATAGCACTGAGGAGACTCCTCTTTTACCGAAATGCCAAAATCAGCCAGCATTTTCAGAGTCAGATTAATATAAGGTCGGGAAACTACCTCGCCTTTTAACGTTAAGGTTGAATCGCCGGGCAATAGAGGAAGCGCCATAAGTAACGCCGAAATAAACTGACTGGATACTGAGCCATCAATTTCAAACTTGCCTGGAGCTAAACCTTGTGAAATAGCGAGTGGAGGAAAGCCCGACTCACCCAAGTAATCAATTGATGCTCCCTGCATTTGCAAAGCATCAACTAAGTGTTGAACCGGTCGCTCGTGCATTCGTGCATCACCTTTCAGCACCATAGGTTCCTGAGCTTCTTTTGCCGTTGCTGATAACACGGCAATAAGCGGCCTCATCGCCGTTCCTGCATTACCTAAATAAAGTTCAGACGCGGAGCTTTGCCAGTGACCACCTAAACCTTCAACCTGAGTTGTAAGTTCATCGTCTTTAAAGCTAACCCCCAGAGCGAGCAAAGCTTCACGCATACGGCGGGTGTCATCACTGACCAGTAAATTGTGTAAGGTGACAGGAGTCTGACATAAAGCAGCCATCAGCAATGCTCTGTTAGCAATGCTTTTTGAACCAGGTAAGGTAACAGTGCCGCGGCAATAACTCCGCGGCTCTAAGCGAACAGAATTAGCCACGCAGCTTTTTCATTGCCTTAATAAAGGCCTGGTTTTCTTCAGGTAAGCCAATGCTGACACGTAAGTGCTTAGGCAACTCATAGCCACCAACAGGACGTACAATGACACCCTCGTGCAGGAGTTCGTCATAAAGCTTCTCCGCATCGGGCCCGACTTCTATGGTCAAAAAGTTTCCATAAGACGGAATGTAGTTAAGTCCCAACTCTTCACAAAACTCAGTTAACTGTTTCATGCCTTGTGCATTTAACTCAACCGCTTTTTGCAAATAGGCGTGATCATCCAGTACCACTTCCGCCGCTTTAAGTGACAGCGAGTTCATATTGAATGGCTGACGAATACGGTTAAGAACATCGGCTATGCTTTCATGGCTTACCGCGTAACCTGCACGTAAACCGGCTAAGCCGTAAGCTTTTGAGAAGGTTCGGCTAACGACCAGGTTGGGGTAATCTTTTATCCACTCAACCGATGGCGCGCGCTCTTCCTCCGGCACATACTCGTAATAAGCTTCATCCAGAACCACGATGATATTTCGCGGTATTTTGTCCAGAAAGCTTTTCAGTGCAGAAGTCGATAAAAAGGTACCTGTTGGGTTATTCGGGTTAGCAATAAAAATCATCTTGGTTTTATCGGTAACGGCTTTAGCCATGCCATCAAGGTCATGGCCATAATTTACCGCAGGAACAGCAACGGGTTTTGCGCCAATAGCCTGAGTAACCAGCGGATACACCACAAACGCATGCTGAGAGAAAATCACTTCGTCTTTATCTGACACAAAAGTACGAGCTAGAATCTCCAAAACATCATTAGAGCCGTTACCCAGGGTAATTTGTTGCGTGCTGACCTCATTGAGTTCTGCCAGACGACTTTTAAGGTAATAACCGTTAGCATCGGGGTAGCGCACTAAATCTGTTAACTCAGCTTCCAGAGCCGTTTTGACCTTTTCACTCAAACCCAAAGGATTTTCATTTGAAGCCAGCTTAACCACGTGCTGCAAACCTAACTCACGCTGCAATTCGGATGTTGGCTTGCCCGCCTGATACGGACGTAATTGTTTAACTCCGGGATTAACCAGTTCTAATGCGTTAAATTCTGCCATAGCGATTCACTACCTTTTTTATTCTATTTATTTAGCCAAGCTTACGCTCAAAATCAGCCATATAACTTAGCAATGCTTCTACGCCTTCCACCGGCATTGCGTTATAAATACTGGCTCTCATGCCACCAACAAAGCGATGCCCTTTTAACCCTAATAAACCTTCCTTTTTAGCACCGGCTAAAAAGTCGGCATCGAGTTTGTCATCGGCTAACTGGAAAGGCACATTCATAATTGAACGGTAAGCAGGGTTAATGTTGTTTCTGTAAAAATCTGAAGCATCAACAAAGTCATAGATAAGTTGGGCTTTACGATGGTTACGTTCGCCCATAGCGGCTAATCCGCCCTGAGCTTTTAGCCATTTGAATACCAACCCTGCCAGGTACCAGGCAAAGGTGTTGGGCGTGTTATACATAGACCCGTCTTTTGCCTGAAGTTGGTAATCCATAATAGATGACACTTGCTTCTGCGGTTGACCTAAAAGCTTTTTATTGACGATAGCAATAGCAAAACCTGAAGGACCAATATTCTTCTGAGCACCGGCGTATATCACACCAAACTTTGAGACATCCAGTGGTTCAGAAAGGATATTCGATGACATATCAGCCACAATGGGTGCTTTAACGTCAGGGATCTCATGCAGTGCAATACCATCGACAGTTTCATTAGGACAATAATGAAAATAGGCTGCATTTTCAGACAGTTTCCAATCTTGTGGCGACTGAATTTCCTTGCCTTTAGCTCCTTCCTGAACTTGCCCTGCAATGTTGACTCGGGAAACGAACTTTTCGGCTTCACGGATAGCAAAACCAGACCAAATTCCTGTATCCAGATAATCTACGGTGGCATCCGGTGACGCGATATTCTGTGGAACCGCAGAGAATTGACCACGCCCTCCGCCTTGTAAAAAGAGTACTTCATAATCGTCCGGTACGTTTAACAGGTCACGCAGGTCTTGCTCAGCTTCACGTGCCATATGAACATAAGCAGGGTCGCGGTGGGAAATTTCCATCACCGACACACCCTGCCCATTCCAGTTCAATAACTCTTCCTGAGCTTGCTTCAACACCTCGACCGGCAACATTGCCGGTCCGGCAGAAAAGTTAAACAACTGGCTCATGACTCGTCGGAACCCTCTTGGTTCTCAGAACTCTCCTCAGAAGAAACTTCGCCCTCCTCAGCAATGACTTCTCCGTCGATGAGAGACTCATCTTCGTCAATTTCATCAATGCGCTGCAGGCCAACCACTTTTTCGTCATCAGCTGTACGAATTAAGCGTACGCCCTGAGTGTTACGACCAACGGTTGAGACCTCATTAACACGCGTTCTGACCAGAGTACCTTTATTACTGATAAGCATAATTTCATTGCCATCAATAACTTCCATGGCGCCTACAACGGATCCATTACGCTCGCTGACCTTAATAGAGACAACACCTTTGGTGGCACGGCTCTTAGCCGGGTATTCACTTAGCGGCGTACGTTTGCCGTAACCGTTTTCAGTCACGGTTAATACGTTCGCTTCTTCATCTTCGTATTCGCGAGGAACAATCAGTGATACAACACGCTGTCCTTCATCCAAACGAATACCACGAACACCGGTTGCTGTACGACCCATTGAACGCACTTGCTCTTCCGCGAAGCGCACCACTTTACCCGCATCAGAGAACAGCATAATTTCGCCGCTACCGTCAGTGATATCAACACCAATCAGTTCATCGTCATCAACCAGGTTCAGTGCAATGATTCCGCCGTTACGAGGACGTGAGTACTCTGGTAATGGCGTTTTCTTAATCGTTCCCTTTCTTGTTGCCATAACAACGAACTTATCTTCCGGGTAATCCCGTGTTGGCAGAATAGCGGTAATACGCTCATCAGCTTCAAGCGGCAACAAGTTCACTATTGGTTTACCACGAGACGCACGGCTTGCCAGTGGCAACTGATAAACTTTCATCCAGTAAATACGACCACGGGTTGAGAAGCATAAAATGGTGTCATGCGTGTTCGCTACCCACAGTCTTTCAATAAAGTCTTCGTCTTTCATCTTAGTGGCGGCTTTACCTTTACCACCACGACGCTGCGCTTCGTATTCTGTCAATGGCTGATACTTCACATAACCTTCATGAGAAAGTGTCAAAACAACGTCTTCTTCGTTGATTAAATCTTCCATGCTGATGTCGTGTGCAGCAGCAGTAATATCCGTTTTACGCTCATCACCGAAGTTGTTACGTATTTCAACCAGCTCTTCACGAATTACTTCCATCAGGCGCTCTGAACTGTTCAGGATATGCAGCAGTTCAGCAATTTGTTCTAACAGGCCTTTGTATTCATCCAGAATTTTTTCGTGCTCTAAACCGGTCAGTTTATGCAGGCGTAAATCCAGAATAGCCTGAGCCTGTTCTTCGGTCAGGTGATAGTTGCCATCGCGAATGCCGTATTCTTCCGGCAGATGATCAGGACGCGCAGCATCAACACCGGCAGTTTCCAGCATTGAAGCAACATCACCCAGCTGCCATGCGCGGGCAATCAGCCCAGCTTTAGCTTCAGCTGGCGTTGGCGAGCGACGGATAAGCTCAATAATTTCATCGATATTAGCCAGCGATATCGCCAGACCTTCCAAAATATGTGCACGCTCACGTGCTTTACGTAACTCGTATACTGAGCGACGGGTAACGACTTCACGACGGTGACGAATAAAGCAGTCCAGCATGTCGCGCAGGTTAAACAAACGCGGCTGACCTTTATCCAGGGCAACCATATTAATGCCAAATACAACCTGTAACTGGGTATTGGCATACAAGTGGTTAAGAACAACTTCGCCAACATCACCACGACGAATTTCAATAACGATACGCATACCGTCTTTGTCAGACTCGTCACGTAACGCACTAATACCTTCAACGCGCTTTTCTTTAACCAGCTCCGCTATCTTTTCAATTAAGCGGGCTTTATTCACCTGATACGGAATTTCCGTAACAATGATGGTTTCTTTCCCCGTTTTCTCGTCGACTTCCACTTCCGCCTGAGCACGCAAATGAATACGACCACGACCGGTTTTATAAGCTTCGACGATGCCGCTACGACCAGAAATTGTCGCTGCTGTTGGGAAGTCCGGTCCCGGGATGTATTCCATTAACCCTTCAACATCAATATCCGGGTTATCAATCATAGCGAGTGAACCGTCAATAACCTCAGTCAGGTTATGAGGTGGAATGTTGGTTGCCATACCAACAGCAATACCCGATGAACCATTAACTAACAGGTTGGGCACGCGGGTTGGCAATACATCAGGAATACGCTCTGTACCGTCGTAGTTATCGACAAAGTTAACGGTCTCTTTGTCCAGGTCGGCTAATAGCTGGTGAGCAATTTTTGCCATGCGAATTTCGGTATAACGCATCGCAGCGGCTGAGTCTCCGTCAACAGAACCAAAGTTCCCCTGACCATCAACCAGCATATAACGCAATGAGAAGTCCTGCGCCATACGAACAATCGTGTCATAAACCGCGCTATCTCCGTGAGGGTGATACTTACCAATGACATCACCAACAACACGCGCTGACTTTTTATAAGGTTTATTAAAGTCGTTGCGCAATTCGTTCATTGCGAACAAGACACGTCTGTGTACTGGCTTCAGGCCGTCACGGACATCAGGTAAAGCACGCCCAACAATGACGCTCATGGCATAATCGAGGTACGAACTTTTTAGTTCGTCTTCAATATTTACCGGTGACACTTCTCTGGCTAGATCGCTCATAGTTTATTCCCTAAATATAGATCCGCATATTCATTGTTATTTTGATCCAATCATTGTACCCATCCCAAACGCGTCTCGCACCCTCTTTTTCTTATTCTTTGCCTGAGGTAGACTAGCCGCGTTATCCATCTCTTAAAGACGCATAATCTATGACCAGCAGTCGCTCTAAAACTGAACAAAAAAACGTCGATCCGGAAGAGATCGCAAAATTTTCAGCTCTCGCCTCGCGCTGGTGGGACCCGGATGGCGAATTTAAACCTTTGCATAAAATCAACCCGGTCCGGTTGGGCTTTATCGAAAACCATACCGAAGGACTCTTTGGTAAGAAAGTACTGGATGTCGGTTGTGGAGGTGGATTACTCAGTGAGGCCATGGCGGAACGAGGCGCAGAGGTTACCGGTATTGACTTAGCGGAGCAGTCATTAAAGGTTGCTCGTTTACACGCGTTAGAAAGTGGTCGACAAATTGACTATCAATGCATTGCCGTTGAAACTCTGGCCGAACAACAAGCCGGCAACTACGATGTAGTGACCTGTCTGGAAATGCTTGAGCACGTTCCTGACCCGGCTGCCATAGTACAAGCTTGCGCCAAAGCGGTTAAACCCGGAGGACTGGTATTTTTCTCCACTTTAAACCGTAATGTAAAATCCTGGTTATTGGGGATTGTCGCCGCCGAACATATTTTAGGCTGGGTGCCCAAAGGAACTCATCAGCATCAACGTTTTATTCGCCCATCAGAACTTTTAAGTATGACTGACAAAGCAGCTTTGGAAGATATCGCTATTAATGGCTTAATTTTTCACCCTTTAAAAGGCTTTGTACTTTCAGACAAAGATGTCGATGTAAATTACATTGTCGCTTTGAAAAAGCCGGAGTAATTAATGAGCACCTCAGATAAAAGTTCTCCGGTAAAGGCTGTCTTGTTTGATTTAGACGGCACCTTACTTGATACTGCCCCCGATTTAGGGGCCGCATTAAATGCTGTTTGCGAGCAATACGAGCGCCCTGCTGTCACTGCTGAGGTGTTTACACCCGTTGCCTCCCATGGTTCCAGAGGCTTATTAAAATTGGCCTTTGACGATAATTATACGCACATGGAAACAGAGCTGAGACACGCTTTTTTAAGTGCTTATAAAAATAACATCGCCAGTCATACTCAACCCTACCCAGGCGTCCTGGAGCTACTGTCGGTATTGCAGCGTGAATCCATTAAAGTTGCTATAGTGACCAATAAACCTGAACGGCTGACACACCTGTTATTACCACACTTTCCTGAGTTTGAAGCCATTGAGGTTGTGGTGAGTGGCGATACCCTCAGTGTCGCAAAGCCATCTCCTGAACCTCTATTCTATGCTGCCGAGAAACTGGGTGTTGAACCAACTGACTGTCTGTACGTCGGTGATGCCGAGCGCGATATTGAAGCAGGCCGTAATGCCGGAATGGTCACTGTGCTTGCCGAGTACGGTTATATCAGTAATGAAGACCAACCCCAGCGCTGGCAGGCCGATTACCATATTGAGTCACCACTGGCATTGCTGGAGTTGCTCGCTATCAACAACTCTTGATCTATTAACCTCTTTTAAAAGACAAAAAAATTATATAGAAACTTTTGCGCGCAAACTCAGGCCAGTTAAAGGCTGACAAAAAATCAAGATTCGGAATTCAAAATTATTCAGTTTTTACTGTTAAATTCACTTGATCGTATTGGCAGTTAGACCTAGCATACAGTTCATCCCAGACACACTAGATATTGTGTAAATATCGCTCTGTACAACTAATAAGCACTATATCTTGTGGCTACAAACCTATAACAAAAAGCTAAGAGTCGGCGCAAAATGAACGAGCAACTTTATGTTACGAAACGCAGCGGCGAACGCGAGCCGCTAAACCTCGATAAAATTCACCGAGTGATCATGTGGGCTGCCGAAGGACTGAATAATGTCTCAGCCTCTCAGGTTGAAATTAAATCTCACATTCAGTTTTACGATGGCATTAAAACCGAAGACATTCATGAAACTATCATTAAAGCAGCTGCCGATCTCATTTCGGAAGACGCGCCCGACTATCAGTACATGGCAGCGCGACTGGCTATCTTCCACTTGCGTAAACGTGCTTACGGTAAGTTTGAACCACCGCGTCTGTATGACCATGTGAAAAAGATGGTTGCCGAGCATCGCTACGATGAACACCTGATGGATGACTATAGCGAAGAAGAATTTGATCAAATGGACGAGTTCCTGGATCACTGGCGTGACATGAACTTCTCTTATGCTGCGGTTAAACAGCTGGAAAACAAATATCTGGTTCAGAACCGGGTAACGGGTGACATCTACGAAAGCGCGCAGTTCTTATACATATTAGTCGCCGCTTGTCTGTTTTCGGATTATCCGAAAAGCACTCGTATGGATTACGTTAAGCGTTTCTACGATGCAACTTCTGAATTTAAAATTTCTCTGCCGACACCGATTATGTCAGGTGTGCGTACGCCGACACGTCAATTCAGCTCCTGTGTACTCATTGAAGCAGGCGATAGCCTCGACTCTATTAATGCTACCGCAAGTGCTATTGTAAAATACGTATCTCAGCGCGCCGGTATCGGTATTAACGCGGGACGTATTCGTGCTTTAGGCAGCCCTATCCGTAACGGTGAAGCTTTCCACACCGGTTGTATCCCATTCTATAAGTACTTCCAGACAGCAGTTAAAAGCTGCTCGCAAGGTGGTGTTCGTGGTGGCGCGGCTACCCTGTTCTACCCACTTTGGCATCTGGAAGTTGAAAGTTTATTAGTACTGAAAAACAACCGTGGTGTTGAAGAAAACCGGGTTCGTCATCTGGATTATGGTGTTCAGTTTAACCGCACCATGTATCAGCGCCTGATTAAAGACGATTACATTACCTTGTTCAGCCCATCTGACGTTCCGGGGCTTTACGACGCCTTCTTTGAAGATCAGGACGAGTTTGAGCGTTTATACCAGCAGTACGAACAGGATGAAAGCATCCGTAAAAAGCGTATTAAGGCCATTGAGTTGTTTGGTTTGTTTATGCAGGAGCGTGCCAGCACCGGTCGTATCTATGTGCAAAACGTTGATCATTGCAACACACACAGCCCATTTGACTCTAAGGTTGCTCCTATTCGTCAGAGTAACTTGTGTCTTGAAATTGCCTTACCAACTAAGCCATTAAGTCATGTAAATGACGAAGAAGGTGAAATTGCGCTTTGTACTCTGTCGGCCTTTAACTTTGGCAAAATTGAAAACCTGGGTGAATTTGAAAACTTAGCAGACTTAGCCGTTCGCGCATTGGACAGCCTGCTGGATTACCAGGAATACCCTGTTCCGGCCGCGTACAACGCCACCATGAACCGTCGTACTCTTGGTATTGGTGTTATTAACTTTGCTTATTACTTAGCCAAGCACGGTGTTAAATATTCAGACGGCTCTGCAAACGGGTTGGTTCACCAAACCTTTGAAGCTATACAGTATTGCCTGATGCAAGCTTCAATGAACCTGGCTAAAGAAAAAGGTGCTTGCCCTAAATTTAATGAGACCACCTACTCTCAGGGCATTATGCCAACCGATACCTACAAGAAAGACCTGGACAAAGTGTGCGACGAGCCACTGCATTTAGACTGGGATAAGCTCCGTGCTGACATTAAACAACACGGTATGCGTAACTCAACACTATCGGCCCTAATGCCGTCAGAAACATCGTCGCAGATTTCTAATGCAACTAACGGTATTGAGCCTCCGCGTGGTTTTGTCAGCATTAAGTCATCAAAAGACGGGGTAACTAAACAGGTTGTTCCCGACTACGAAAACTTGAAAGACAAGTACGAGTTGTTATGGCAAATTCCGAGCAACAAAGGGTATCTTGAACTGGTTGGTATCATGCAAAAATTTGTGGATCAGACAATTTCTGCAAACACCAATTACGACCCGAATAAGTTTGACGCCGGTAAAGTACCAATGAAGCAGCTTCTGCAAGACCTGTTGACCGCTTATAAACTGGGAGTTAAAACGCTTTACTATCACAACACTCGTGATGGTGCGGCTGATAACCAGTCCGACATTGCTGCACGCCAACGTGCCGACAAGCCTCAGGCCCAGAGCGCAGAAGTTATCATCGAAGAAGATGACGATTGTGCCGGTGGTGCTTGTAAAATTTAATAATAAGGATTTTAGCGAATGTCGTACTCAACGTTTAACCAAGAGCAGAATAATCCGTTAACGGAGCCTATGTTTTTAGGCAACTCCGTTAACGTTGCTCGCTATGATCAACAAAAACACAGTATTTTCGAAAAGCTTATAGAAAAACAAATCAGCTTTTTCTGGCGGCCTGAAGAGATCGATGTCAGCCGTGACCGCATCGACTTTAATAAACTGACTGCCAGCGAAAAGCATGTGTTTATTTCTAACCTGAAGTATCAGACGCTTCTGGATTCAATTCAGGGTCGCTCGCCTAATATCGCGCTGCTGCCTATCGTGTCTCTTCCTGAGTTAGAAACCTGGATCGAAACCTGGTCATTCTTTGAGACCATTCATTCGCGTTCCTACACGCACATTCTGCGTAACTTGTTTAGTGACCCCAGCGAAGTCTTTGAAGATATCGTCATTAACGAGCAAATTAAAATTCGCGCTAATGACATCTCAAAGTACTACGACGATCTCATTTTTTACACGCAGTTGTTACAAACCCATGGCGAAGGCGACATTGTTGTTGACGGTAAGACCCATACGGTCACTCAGCGCGAAATAAAGAAAAAGCTGTTTTTGTGCATTAACTCGGTTAATGCTCTGGAAGCCATTCGTTTTTACGTTAGCTTTGCCTGCACCTTTGCCTTTGCAGAACGCGAGTTAATGGAAGGTAACGCAAAAATCATTAAGCTGATTGCCCGTGATGAGAACGTTCACCTCACATCAACACAGCACATTCTTAACCTCTGGCAGTACGGCGAAGACGATCCGGAAATGAAAGAAATTGCCGAAGAACTTCGCGATGATGCCTACGAGATTTTCATGACGGCTGTTAAACAGGAAAAACAGTGGGCGCACTACCTGTTTAAAGACGGCTCAATGATTGGTCTGAACGAAAGCATGCTATGCCAGTATGTAGAGTACATTGCCAACTTGCGTATGCAGGCCATTGGCTTTGATGCTCCGTTTGAAAACCAGCGCTCTAACCCACTGCCCTGGATGAACAAGTACCTGGTATCAGACAATGTTCAGGTAGCACCGCAAGAGTCTGAAATTACCTCTTACCTTGTTGGTCAAATAGACAGTGAAGTTAATGCCTCCGATCTTGGGGACTTTGATCTCTAAGCTATGGCCAACACCTTTAAAGTCAAAGTCAACGGCGGGCCTGAGCTTGCCGTTGATGCGACTGAAGGCACTTTACTCGAAGCCTTAGAGAAGCATCAGTTAGAAATGCATTACCATTGTCGTAGTGGTTTCTGTGGTGCCTGCAGAAGCACATTAAAATCAGGCACGGTTCGCTACACAACCGAGCCGCTCGCCTATGTCAGAAAAGGCGATATTCTGCCCTGCTGTTGCGTTCCTGAATCAGATTTAGATATTGAGCACTAGCCTCATTCATTAAATCGATTGTGCCCATCGTACAGAAGAATTGTTAACCAGCACTAAAATCTGGATAATGGCAGCATATATTTTTGAAAGAGAGGTATTTCATGTTTACAGTAATTTTTGGACGTCCGGGTTGTCCGTTTTGTGTTCGTGCAGTAGAAGTTGCGGACAAGTTAAAAGCCGATATGGATGACTTTGATTATCGCTATGTCGATATTCACGCCGAAGGTATCAGCAAAGCTGACCTTGAAAAAACAGTCGGCAAGCCTGTCCAGACCGTTCCTCAAATTTTTGTCGACGAACAACACGTTGGCGGCTTCACTGAATTTGAAGCTTACGCAAAAGAAAACTTAGGGCTTTACACCGCCTAATTTGCGCTTACGAATTCATTTATAGAGGCGGCTATTTAGCCGCCTCTATTGCTTGTTTAACCCGCTTTTCTGACACCGGATACTTGGTTCCCAGGGTTTGCGCAAAGAACGATACTCTGAGCTCTTCAATCATCCAGCGGATTTCGGCAACATCATCGGGAACTACCGAACCTTTATTTTCGTAGGCTTTCACCACCGCTTTATACTGCTCTTCAAGATTAGCTAAAGTCAGTGTCATTAAACGATCCTTATTAGGATCAACCGGCAGCTTTTCCAGGCGTCGTTGAATGGCTTTAAGATAACGCACTATGTCGCTAAGCCGTTGACTACCATAAGCGGAAACAAAACCAGCAAACACCAGGTTGTCCAACTGATCCTGAATGTCGCCTCTAGACTGGATTTGATCCAGCGGAATTTTTCCTTTTAGAGCTTTTCGGACTTGTTGCGACAACAACAGGCATTGCTCGACTTCCAAGGCGATTTTTTCAACGCGATCATTCAGGTTTGCGCGTACAACCTCTTTGAGTTGCTCAAAGCTTTGTCTGTCTCTAAGCTTATTGCCCTGTTCTATCTGCTCCTGGATAAGGCCATCTACTGCTGCAGCGATACAATCCGCTATTAACGCATCGACCTTGCCCCAGGGATTAAAATACATGGCTAATTTAGCTTTGTTCGACAAAGACTTCTGCAAATGCTTAATAGGCGATGGTATCTGTTGCAATAGCAACTCTCGCACGCCCGTTTTATGATGCTGTTTTGCTTGCTCCGGGTTATCAAATAGCTGCAGTGCAACCTGACCTTTACCTTTGTTTATCAGACCGGGATAAGCCTTGAGCTCAAAACCTTGCTGACGCTCGGTAATCACCTCGGGTAAGTCATCAAAATCCCAGCTATCAACTTGTTCACGACTAATATCATCACCGGCGGTTTTCTCTAGGCGCTGCTGCACCTTACCGGATAACTGCTGTTGAAGACTTTGCAAGTCTCGTCCTTGGCTAACCAGTTTCTTGCCGTCACAAATTTTAAAATTCATACGTAGATGAGCCGGTAGCGAGGATTCATCCCAGTTTTCTTCCGGAACTGTTACGCCGGTCATACGTCGCAACTTAGTCGCCATAGCATCGGTTAAACGCCCTTGCATAGGTTCAACGTCAGCCATTATCGCGCCAGCAAAGTTTGGCGCGGGCACAAAATTTCGGCGCAGGGCTTTTGGCAACGATTTAATTAAATGGGCAATACGCTCTTCCCTTAATGCAGGAATATGCCAGTCAAACCCCTCAAGCTTCACCTGGTTTAAAATACCCAGCTGGATATTCACACTGACACCGTCGTCTTCCGCGTTAGGTTCAAAATGGTAACTCAAGGGTAAGCGTAAGTTTCCTTGTCGCCAAAACTCCGGGTATTCGTTTTCAGTAATGTGCTCGGTTTCGCCGGCAATTAAATCATCTCGTTCAAAGAACAGTAATTTGGGCTCTTTCTTTGCTGCTTTGTGCCACCAGCCGGCCAGTAGCTTTTCGTTGTATATACCTTCGGGTATTGTACGGTCGTAAGCTTCAAACAAAACCTCTTCATCAACAAGAATATCACGTCGTCTGGATTTAGCTTCCAGAGCCTGAATATCACTAATTAATTTCAAGTTATGTTGAATAAAAGGCAACTTGCGCGTTAACTGAGAGTTAACTAAAGCTTCCCGGATAAAAATATCACGTGCTTTAACCGGTGCGACCGGGCCATATTGAACGCGTCTTCTCGGTACCAGAATAAGGCCCAGTAAAGTCACTTGCTCATCAGCAATAACACTGCCTTTTTTCTTCTCAAAATGAGGTTCGAGGTACTGTTTTTTGACTAAATGAGAAGCCGCTTCTTCGACCCATAAAGGATCAATGTCAGCGTTAATTCGGGCGTACAACTTAGAAGTTTCTGCCAGCTCAGCGGTAACAACCCACTTTGGCGGCTTACCAAATAAACCTGAACCAGGGAAAATATGAAACCGGCTCTGCCGGGTTCCCTGATATTCGTGTCGGTCTTCTTTAAAGCCAACCTGCGATAGCAGACCAGTAATTAAAGCCCGGTGTACTTGCTCATAGGTAGCAGCTTCGTCGTTAATGGATAATCCCATTTCCCGAACCGTTTGCCGGCTTTGTGTATAAATGTCCTGCCACTCGCGCAGCCGCATGAAGTGAATAAACTCACGGCCCATCTGCTTACGAAATTGATTACCTGACAGCGCTTTCTGCTGCTCTTTTACATAATTCCATAAGTTTAAAAACGCCATAAAATCGGAGCTTTTATCTCGAAAACGTTGGTGCCATTCATCAGCCTTTTGCTGTGCGTCGTGCGGACGTTCACGCGGGTCCTGAATACTCAGCGCTGCGGTAATTATCAGCATTTCCCTGACACAACCATATTGCTGCCCTGCCAGCACCATTCTGGCTAACCTCGGGTCCAGAGGCAGTCGTGACAATTGTCGGCCCGTGTCAGTTAACTGCGGACGTTCAGCTTTACGTCCGGCCTCTATTGCATGAAGCTCCTCTAGCAGGTTCAGACCATCTTTAACAAAACGCTCATCCGGCTTCTGGACAAAAGGAAACTGTCGAATATCACCTAACCGTAACGCCGACATTTGCAAGATAACAGCCGCTAAGTTAGTACGAAGGATTTCAGGGTCGGTGTACTCCGGGCGCTGCAGAAAGTCATCTTCGCTATAAAGGCGAATACAAATACCCGGGCCAATACGACCACAACGACCTTTACGCTGGTTAGCACTGGCTTGAGAAATAGGTTCAATAGGTAGTCGCTGTACTTTAGTGCGGTAACTGTAACGGCTCATGCGCACGGTGCCCGGATCAATAACAAAGCGTATACCCGGAACCGTTAATGAGGTTTCCGCTACGTTTGTGGCGATAACCACTCGGCGTTGACTGTGCGCCTGAAACACCCGGTTCTGTTCATGCGATGATAAACGCGCATACAGAGGAAGAACCTCAGTATTTCGCAACTTCAAATCGCCGATAGCCTCCGCATAATCACGTATTTCCCGTTCGCCACTGGCAAAAATAAGAATGTCACCTTCACTTTCACGTTGCAGCTCTTCAACCGCGTCACAAACGCCCTGAAGTACGTCTGCATCAGCTGCTTTCCTGTCTTCTTTTGGCGGTCGATACCGAACCTCCACGGGATAAGTTCGTCCTGTTACCGTCAACACAGGCGCGTCATGAAAGTGCTTCGAAAAACGCTCTGTCTCAATGGTTGCCGAGGTGATAACCAGTTTAAGGTCGCGGCGTTTGGGCAGTAAGGTATGCAGTACACCCAGCAAAAAGTCGATGTTAAGGCTCCGTTCATGAGCCTCATCGATAATAATGGCATCGTATTGCAGTAGCAGCGGATCTTGCTGCAATTCAGACAACAACATGCCGTCCGTCATAAGCTTAATGGCAGTGGTTGGTGCCGTTTCATCCTGAAACCGAATTTTGTAGCCAACCTGTGTTTTATTGTGGTCCTCCAGTTCTTCACCAATTCGGGCGGCGACGCTGCGTGCGGCCAAGCGACGAGGCTGTGTGTGACCTATAGTCCCTTTACGGCCATAACCCAGTTCCAGCAACATTTTCGGTAACTGGGTGGTTTTACCCGACCCGGTTTCGCCGGCAATAACCACCACCTGATTCTGTTCAATGGCCGATTTAATGTCATTACGCTGCTGAGCAACCGGTAATTCTTCAGGATAACGAATATGAAACTTTTGCTGCTGCCGCTCTAAATACTCAAGTTCGGCAGTTTCAATGTCGGCAGCTATCCGCTCCAGCACCTGTTGCTGTCGTTGCTCGTTTTTAATTTTGTTCAGACCACGCAAACGGCCGCGCAAAAGCGCGGCCTGACGTGTTGTACATTGCTCTAATTGTGTCTGAAATTTATCAACAAAAGGCTTACTTTGTAATTTATCGTGCGATTTTTGACGACTCATAGACTCCGAACTTATTCATCCTCGTTATAAATAGCGACTTCCGCTTTATCCTCACCCTTAAAGTAACCCCGGTACATACCTTCGGTATTAAATGGCATCGCAATATTACCCTGAGCGTCAATAATGATGACACCACCGGTACCGCCAGCGTCCTGCAACACACCATGAATAACTTCATCGCCCGCGTCACTAACCGAAAGCCCTTTATACTTTACTCGAGAGCAAATATCCGCGGCCACATGGAAACGAATAAAATACTCCCCGTGCCCCGTAGCCGAAACAGCACAACTGTCATTATCAGCCCATGTACCAGCGCCGATAATTGGTGAATCCCCTATTCTACCATAACGTTTAGCCGTCATGCCGCCAGTTGACGTACCGGCACTCAAGAGCCCATCTTTATCAACCGCAACAGCGCCAACCGTTCCGTATTTATAATCGATATCCAGGTATTCCCAGGCCTGCTGCTCTGGCTGCTCACTTTTCTTGATGGTTTCTTTGGCTTTCTGTAACTGCTGATAACGGTGCTCGGTATTAAAGTAACTGTTATCTACTTGCTCTAAACCTTGCTGGCGAGAGAAGTGTTCGGCACCTTCCCCACTTAGCATCACATGTACAGACTCTTCCATTACTTCGCGGGCTAATTCTATTGGGCTTTTTACCGTCTTCACGCCCGCGACCGCGCCGGCATTACCGTTCAGACCTTCCATCAATGAAGCGTCAAGCTCATGCTCTCCGTCCCAGGTATAAACTGCGCCTTTGCCAGAGTTAAAAAGTGGTGAGGCTTCCATTACCTGAATAGCGGCAATAACAGCCGTGGTACTGTCACCACCTTCTTTCAACACCTTTCGGCCGGCTTCTAACGCTTCTGTCAGTTTATCTTTGTAGGCCTGTTCCTGTTCAGCGGTTAAATTGGCCCGGGTAATTGTTCCGGCTCCGCCGTGAATGGCCATGGCATACTCAACATCGTGATCATCAGCGTGCGCCGGTAACAGCGATCCAAACACAGCAGCGGTAAGTAATGCAGGTAAATAGAGTTTTTTCATCTCGACCTCGGTTTTATTGTTATAGGCTAGACTGTTAGTAATAGCATAGTCGCAGGAAACTACCGAACTGACAACGAGGAGATTTTCTAATGCCGACTTATCACGTTGAATACACACACTTAGGCGATAAACAGCAAATAACGCTGGAAGTTGACGGTAATTCATTAGGTGACGACCAGGAGTTTAGAGACGCTATTGCACGACGTTTGGCTGAGCGTATATTGCCCCATGCCGAACTCGCTTTTCGTCATGAGGATGAACGCACTTTAGAGCAGAAACTGAATAAAGCCTACGATGTTCAAGTGAATAAAATTGAAAGGCAGTGAGTGGCTGAATTTCTCCTTGTCCTCGTGCTATAGTTTTCTTTTTCTGCTGAGCAGCTAGGGTTATGGCACAAAACGAACAAGAAACTTTTTACTGGCACGACTACGAGACATGGGGGGCTAACCCACTAGTGGATCGCCCCGCACAATTTGCCGGCTTGCGCACAGATGCGAACTTTAATGCTATTGGCCGGCCGTTAACGCTTTACGTTCAGCCTACACCGGATTTTCTGCCTAACCCTGAAGCCACGTTAATTACGGGTATAACGCCACAGCTTGCGCTTAAGCAAGGTGTTGGTGAAGCCGAGTTCAGCAAAGCCATAGCAAAAGAGTTTCAGCAGCCTAATACCACCATTATTGGTTATAACAACATTCGTTTTGACGATGAAGTTACCCGTTTATTGTTCTATCGCAATTTTTATGACCCTTACGAATACAGTTGGCAAAACGGCAATTCACGCTGGGACTTAATTGATGTGGTACGAGCCTGTTTTGCGCTGCGCCCGGACGGTATCAACTGGCCGGAAAATGCCGACGGACAACCCAGTTTAAAACTGGAGCATTTAAGTGTTGCTAATAACATTGAACACGGTCAGGCGCACGATGCTATGTCGGACGTTTATGCAACCATTGGCCTGGCAAAGCTTATTAGTGAAAAGCAACCTAAACTCTGGCAGTGGGCTTACAGTATTCGCCGTAAACAAAAATTACTGAACCTGTTTAATTGGCAGGCACCTGAACCTCTTGCTCATGTTAGCGGGTTTTACGGTACAGCCAACCGCTATTTGTCGGCCATATTACCGCTGGGCTTTCATCCAAAACAGAACAATAATGTCATAGCCTGGGACTTGCGCATTCCTCCTATGAATTTTGCTGATAAATCGGTAGAAGAGTTAACGGAGTTAACCTACACAAGTCGTAGAGAACTGGAAGAGCAAGGCTTACAGAAGAGCGGCATTCAGAATATTCACCTCGGTCGCTGCCCTTTTTTAGCACCGGTTAAAACCATTTCAGAAGACGCTGCAAATAATGCAGCCCTTGATACTCAAGCCATTGTGACTAACGCAAAATGGTTGCAAGAGAACAGCGACTTCCGCGACAAACTTATGCAGGTGTTCGAACAAACAAAAGAGTTCGCGCCCAGAACAGACGTTGATCACCAGATATACGATGGCTTCTTCTCCCCCCAGGATAAAAAACATATGGAGATTATTCGCTCATCTGAGCCTCAACAACTGGCTGGGCTGGAGCTGGACTTTCAGGACAAACGCATGTCGCAGTTGTTACTGCGCTACCGGGCAAGAAACTACCCTTCAACGCTTACCGACAAAGAGCTGAACCAGTGGCGTCACTTTTGCCAGCAGCGTTTAGTAGAACCTCCAGAAGGTATGCTGTCTGCTGAGGAGTTTGCTCTCAGGCTTGAGGACTTAGCGGGCCAGCATCAGGAAGATACGCATAAACTGCGTTTATTAAAGTCTCTGTATGACTACGCAGCTTCCCTATAATGACACCGAGTCATTTGACTACATCATAGTCGGTGCCGGCTCTGCCGGCTGTACTTTAGCTAACAGGTTAACCGAATGTGGCAGGTACCGCGTATTGCTATTAGAAGCGGGAAGCTCACATGGCGGACTATTCTCAGATATGCCGTCCGGCTTTGCGCGCTTTATGCACAGCCGAAAATTCAACTGGCTTTACCGCAGTCAAAAAGAACCTCAATTAGATAACGAAAAAGGCTGCTATACCCCAAGAGGAAAGATGCTGGGTGGAAGTAGCGGTATCAATGCCATGATATACACGCGCGGCCTGGAAAGTGACTATAACGCCTGGGCTGAACTGGGTAATCACGGTTGGGGTTATAACGACCTGCTTCCCTATTTTATAAAGAGTGAGAGTAACAGCCGTGGGCGATCAAAGTATCATGGTGACAAGGGGCCATTATCGGTATCCGATGTAACGCCTTACTATTGTGTATCAAAACAATTTTTAGAGGCCTGTGATCAATACGATTTAACGGCTAACCCGGACTTTAATGGTCCTCACCTTGAGGGGCACGGAGCTTACCAGTTTACGATAAAAAACGGAAAACGATGCAGTGCATATCATGCTTACCTCAAGCCAGCTTTAATTCGCCCAAACTTAACCTTGTTATCTGGCTGTTTAACCGAACGCGTACTATTTTCAGATAAACGGGCCACAGCCGTATGTTACCAGCAAGGCAAAAGCCGCTATATAGCGAATGCAGAGAAAGAGATCATCCTTTGTGCGGGGGCTTTTAACTCTCCTCAAATTCTATTACGTTCGGGCATTGGTTCCGCCGGTCAATTGAGAAAATCCGGAATTGACTTAGTTTACGAAAATCCTGCCGTAGGCAAAAACCTGCAAGAACATGTGGATATCAGTATTCATTGTAAGAACAATTCCAAAGATGGTCTGACTCTTACCCCCTGGGGTTTAATTAAGCTATCTATTCCTTTTGTGAGCTACCTGTTCACAAAGAAAGGCCAGTTAGCTCATTCACTCGCGGAAGTCGGTGCGTTTTACTGCTCGTCCGACAAAGTCCGGGAGCCAGACATTCAAATTCACTTGCTTCCGGTTATGTTTAACGACAGTGGTTATGACTGGACACCAACTTTAAAACAAGGTTTTACCTGTCATGTGTGTTTATTGAGGCCGGAATCGCGCGGAGAAGTTGGGCTGAACCCGGAGAACCCTCTAGGCAAACCGCTAATTACTTATGGTTTTTTAAAAGAAGAAAACGATACGAAAGCCTTAATTAACGGTATAAAAAAAGCTTTTGAAATACTAAAGCAGCCCGCTTTATCAAAACATCACGGTGGATTTATATTCCCCAGCCCTGAGCTTGACGACGACCAACTTCTAAAGCAGATAAAGTCGAAATGCGGGCTCATCTACCACCCGGCGGGAACCTGTAAAATGGGGCCTGAAAATGACAAAGATGCTGTCGTTAATCCAGATTTAAAAGTAAAAGGTGTTGAACAGCTTCGGGTAGTGGATGCCTCCATTATGCCCCGTGTTATAAGTGGTAATACGAACGCCCCCACAATCGCTATAGCAGAAAAAGGCGCCGACTTAATAAAAGCCGACGCCTGATAAAATAGCTCGTGAATTTTTCAGTGGATGGATTAGCGGTTTTTATTACCCACTCCGAATAAACGAGCCAATGCAGGAATAAGAATAAGCGCACCCAACATATTCCAAAGGAACATGAAGGTTAACAATATGCCCATGTCCGCCTGGAACTTGATTGGTGAGAATATCCAGGTTGCCACACCAATGGCCAGGGTCAGGCCAGTAAAGCCTACCGCTTTGCCGGTGTTGTCCAGTGAATGCTTATAGGTATCCTGCAGAGACATCCCCTGCTCTAGACCTTCTTTCACCTTACTGTAAATATAAATGCCGTAATCGACACCAATACCAACCCCTAAGGCAATAACTGGTAAAGTCGCAACTTTAATACCAATACCTAATACCGCCATCAGACCCTGACTCATTACCGTAGTGAAAGCCAGAGGCAGAACAATACAGGCAACGGTGCGAATACTGCGGAAAGTAATGAAGCACAACAGAACAACAACGCCATACACCCACAACAGCATTTTATTCTGAGCCGCTTCTATAACCGAATTTGTTGCAGCTTCAATTCCTGAGTTACCAGCCGCCATTAGCAGTTCTAAACCGTCCTGCTGATAATTCTGATTAAACTCATTAACCGACGCAACAACGTTTTCCAGCGTTTCGGCTTTGTGGTCATCCAGGTAAATAATCACCGGTGCCATTGAGCAGTCATTATTTATCAACCCGTCCGGAATGCGGCTTAAGGAGGCATTAGTTACGTATTGGTTCCGGTTTAAGCTGAACCATTTGAGGTTGCCTTCGTTAATACCGAACATACCCATTTTAGAAACGTAAACCACAGACTTAACGTCCTGAACACCGCCAGTATTCTCCATATGCCAGCTAAAACGTTCCATCAACTCGAGGTTGTCATAGGCAATGCACTGCTCTGGTGCCGATGCAGCCATAACAACAAAGATGTCAGTACTGGAGCTGTAGTTATCAACGATAAAGGCATTATCCTGATTGTAACGACTGTCAGGGCGAAGCTCTGGCGCACCTTTGTCCAAATCGCCAATTGCCATGTTTTGACTGTTAACCAGACCCCAGGCGAGCATAACCAATGCAACACCTAGTGCTGAATACGCCCACTTAGGTTGAGTAAACTTAGCAAAGAACTCAAATAATGGATGACGCTCACCTTCAATCTTCTTCTGATAAGCCACGCCGTTATCGGACGTTCCCAGGTAAGACATCAGGATAGGCAGCAACCCAAGGTTGGTTAGCACAACAACGGCTACACCAATACTTGCTGCAATGGCCAGTTCCTTAATCACTTCAATATCAATAACCATTAAAGTGGTAAAGCCAATAGCGTCACTAGCTAAAGCCGTTAGCCCTGCTATGTACAAACCTCGGAACGCCGTACGCGCAGCTGCAACTTTATCGAGCCCTGCCACCCGGTTAATACCAATGGCATTAATAATTTGCACACCGTGGGAAACTCCAATGGCAAAGACAAGGAACGGAACCAGCATAGAATAGGGGTTGATGCCGCTTCCTATGAGTTTAATGATTCCCAATTGCCATATTACCGCAATAATGGAACAACTCAGCACCATAAAGGTACTACGCCAGCAGCGGCTGTAGAAATAAAGCATGACGAGCGTGATAGCAATGGCCAGCAGGAAGAATAAACCAACCTGCTCAGCACCTTCAATCAAGTCGCCAATTAGCTTCGCAAAGCCGGTAATATGAATTTCAATGTTCTCGCTTTGATATTTGTCGCGAACCAGGGTTTCCAGCTTTTCTGAAAACTGCTGATAGTCCAGCTTTTCACCGGTTTCCGGGTTAACCTCATCAAGCGGCACATAAACAATAGTGGATTCAAAGTCGTTGGCAACCAGGTTACCCACTTCACCTGAACGCAAAACATTCGTTCTTAATTGCTCTAATGATTCTTCGCTGCCATCGTAGCCATCGGGAATAACCGGGCCGCCAACAAACCCTTCTTCAGTAACTTCCATCCAACGAACGTTTGGTGTCCATAAGCTTCTTAGCCCTGAACGGTTTACTCCTGGGATGAAAAATATTTCGTCGGTAATTTCCTGCAGTTTTTGCTGAAATTCCGGATCAAAGATATCTCCGTCTTTATGTTCAACAGCAACCCGAACCACGTTGCCTAAACTGGCTAAATCATCCTGATAGTCAAAGTAATTCTGAATAAAAGGATGGTTCGTCGGGATCATTTTGGTCAGGCTGGCGTCAGGACGCACCTGTGAAGCGTGATAGCCCAAAAACAATGTCAGTAATAGAAAGACAATTAGCCAGGGAGCCCGTACCGTGAATAATAGTTTTTCCAGCAGTCCTGCTGACTTATTCGCACTCGGATTATCCATTTACTGCGCTCCTTGTTGCGTTGCTAAAGCTTCTTCTTCGGTTATTTTGGCGGGCCAGTGCAGCAAACCGCTGCGCCCGGTCATGATCCACTCGCCCTCACTCACTTCGATAATATCAGTCATGACTGAACCACTAGGATGAGTTCTGTTCTTTACATTCAGTTGTTCATCGACTTCAAGGATAGTCCCGGAGTGCCCAACAATAAGTTGCGTTCCGGATTCAGTCGTTGTACCAGCCGATAAGTTAACTCTGGTACCTGTGTCTATGGTAGTAAAGCTCTGTCCTTTATCCTCAGAAACAAACGCGTTTCCTCTGAGGCCATAAACCCACAGCCGGCCTTCGGTATCAACATGACCGCCGAACAATGAACCATGGTATGGCGAGTTCAATGTTTCCCAGCTCTCTCCACTGTCATTACTGGCAAATGCCAAACCGGCTTCGCCCACAATATAAAGATCATCGCCTTGCCCGAAAATAGCGTTTAAATGATAGCCGTCAGGGTTCTCCAGACGATGAGATATCACTTGCCAACTCTCACCGCCGTCTTCTGTTCTCAGAAAGGTGCCATAAGCGCCAATTGCTAACGCTTCCCGTGCATTCTTAGCATAGAGATCTAAGAACGGTTTGCTCGGGCCTTCTTCTTCGGCAACCTCAATATTACTCATTTGAAATTGCACTTCTTCAATCTGCCATTCGAGCTCACCAATCATTTCATCGTCGTCAGTTGCTTCAATTTGCTCATTTAATTTCGCAATGCGTTTTTGGTAGTAACTCTTTTCAAGCTCCATAAGCTCAAAACCATCGAGCTGCCGTTTCCAGGTATTACCACCATCCTCAGTTTTAATAATGACGCCGTGATGCCCTGTTCCCCATCCCTTTTGCTTATTGGCGAAAGCTACACTGGTTAAAAGTACGCTGGTATCGACTTCCGCTTGTTGCCAGTCGCCACCTTCTTTCCATAAAATATTGCCATGCGCGCCAACCGCGACCAAACGCGGTCCGACAGTTGTCACCTCAATAAGTACTTCGCTTTTAATTCGGTCTGATGACAATGCTGGTGCACTGATCACTTCATAATCAGTCATTGTTGTTGTGTCGCCTTCCTGTGCAAGCACTGCGGTGCTAAAAGTAGCCCCCAACAACACCCCTAATGGGGTTAAAGACAAGCGCATGGAACCTCCTGGATACTTAAAATGTCATAGGATTGTATAAGCTCAAGATTATTTGAAAACCTTTTTTCGTTAAATTCGTGCTTTTTTTCGTTAAAGTATTGCTTGAGAGGTCAGTCCTCTGGCAAAGTGATGTTGGAAAGTAGAACAACAAGGAAAATTATAATGAATAAACTGATGCTAAAAGCTGGCGTATTCGCCATGTCGGTGATTTCCGCGAGCGTTGCGGCTAAAGTATCACCAGAAGAAGCCGCTCGGCTCGGTCAGGACTTAACCCCTATCGGCGCTGAGAAAGCTGCTAACGCTGATGGATCTATCCCAGCCTGGGATGGTGGTTACTCTGATAAGTCGGCCGATGTTGTTCGCGGTAATAACCCATTTGCCGATGATGAACCATTATTTACTATCACCCACGACAACCTGGATGAACACAAAGAACATCTTAGCGAAGGTCAAGTCGCAATGTTTGAGAAGTACTCAGACTATAAGATGAACGTTTACCCAACTCGCCGAACGGCAACTTACCCGGACGAACTGTGGCCGAAAATCAAATCAAATGCAGAAAATGCAGAAATGGTTGCCGGTGGTAACGGCGTCGAGAACTTCGATACAACCATTCCGTTTCCTATTCCGGAAAATGGCTTAGAAGCAGTATGGAACCATATTACTCGCTACCGTGGTGGTGCAGTAACACGTAACATTGCTCAGTTCCCGGTCTTATCGAACGGTAATTACACTACTGTCGAATTAAAAGAGACACTGGTATTCCCAGAGTATCTGGAAACTGGACGTCAGGAAGCTGACGACAACGTTCTGTTTTACTTTATGCAGGAAGTTGAAGCTCCTTCTCGTTTAACCGGTACTGTACTTCTGGTACATGAAACCATTAACCAGGTAAAAGAAGGTCGTCGTGCATGGATTTATAACGCCGGTCAGCGCCGCGTTCGCCGTGCACCTAACGTAGCTTATGATGGACCAGGTACAGCAGCCGATGGTCTTCGTACTTCGGACAACCTGGATATGTACAATGGTGCTCCGGACAAGTACAACTGGGAACTAAAAGAGAAAAAAGAAGTTTATATTCCTTACAACAACTACGAAATTATGAACCCTGAGCTCGATTATGACGACATTATCAAAGCCGGCCATATGAATCAGGACTTAATTCGTTACGAAAAACACCGTGTTTGGGTTGTTGAAGGCACCCTTAAAGACGGCGAACGCCACATCTACTCCAAGCGTACTATGTACCTTGACGAAGATAGCTGGACAGCCTCTTTGGTTGATCACTATGACGGGCGTGGTGAATTATGGCGCGTTGGTGAAGCTCTGAATACTCAGTTCTACAATCAAGACGTACCATGGATGGCCGCGGAAGCTCTGTATGACCTGGATTCAGGTCGCTACATCTCACTTGGCCTGGGTAACGAAGAAAGCACTTACATGGAATGGGATATCTCTCCAAGCCGTGAAGACTTCAGTACTAACGCATTACGTCGTAAAGGTTTCCGTTAAGTTTTAACTTAACCAAACTAAAAAGGAGGCATTTGCCTCCTTTTTTCTTGCCTGAAATTATATCGTTACTTTTCCAAGCGAGCCAGAAGGCTCGATGTGTCCCAACGGTTACCACCCATTTTTTGAACATCGGCATAAAACTGGTCAATTAGCGCCGTAGCAGGTAAAGATACTCCCTGCCGATCAGCTTCAGCCAGCGCAATTTTTAGGTCTTTGCGCATCCAGTCCACTGCAAAGCCATGCTCATAATGGTTATCCCACATAGTTTTATATCGATTTTCCATCTGCCAGGAACCTGCGGCGCCCTTACTAATGGCAGCGATAAGCTTATCCGGATCAAGCCCAACCTTGCGTGCCAACTGAAGACCTTCCGATAACCCCTGCAGTACGCCGGCGATACATATTTGGTTAACCATTTTCGCCAACTGACCACTACCAACCGGCCCCATTAACTGGCGAGTTTTTGCATAGCATTGAAATAATTCATCTGCAGCAGTAAAAGCTTTATCGCTACCGCCGACCATTGCAGTTAAAACGCCGTTTTCAGCACCGGCTTGCCCGCCGGAAACCGGTGCATCAAGAAAACTTCCCTTTTTCTCTTCTACCGCCAGCTTTAATTCCTTAGCCAATTCCGCGGAAGCTGTTGTATGGTCAATAACCACTGCACCGGGCTTTAGTTCTGACAACAAACCATCGTCACCATAAAAAACACTACGAACATCGTCGTCATTACCAACACAGACCATGACAAAGTCCGCGTTTTTTACGGCCTCTGCTGGCGTTTTCCCGTAATTACCCGAGTATTCCTTTGACCACTTTTCTGCTTTAGCTGTTGTTCGGTTAAATACGTTTACGCTGTGCCCGGCATTTTGTAAATGCCCCGCCATAGGGTAACCCATAACGCCTAAACCAATGAATGCGCACTGCTTTCCCATATTCACTCCTCCTGAAAACTTGGCTTTTCTATAAGCCAGTGCTGGTAACGCCCCAACTCACGATAAGGGGATATTTGATTGTATTTCATCTCAAGTAACAGTAACTCATCAAACCGTTGTTGGTCGTCTAGGTTTCGCAAGTAATCATGAAAACATCTAACTCCCGTTTTCTGCCTGACTTTTAGTTTGTTATTTCGCAGATAGTCATCCACCTTTTCGGGTACGACTGGGTTCTGGGGGCTTAAACGAACGGTTTTCTTAACCTTTAAACCCCGCTCTATGTAATCAAAGTTGCCATAAACAGCATTAGCGAACAGCTGCGCATGGTGGTTATAAAACATGAGAGAGAGTCTGCCGCTGGGTTTCAATAATGACGTCAATTGCTCAATAGCAAGCTCGGTGTCAGGCAGCCATTCCAACACCGCATGGCAAAGAATGATATCGTACTGAACGAACGGTTTCTGGTTAATCAGATCGTTTAAACTTGCTGAAATATACTGACACTGACCTTCCAGACCTGCCGCTTTATGTCGTCGGGCAGCCTCTTCAACCATGTCCGTTGACAGGTCGGAATGCACAACGGTAAAGCCTTTTTCCTGAAACCATTGGTTTACCTGACCTAAACCGGCACCAACATCCAGCACAGAACATGGCTCACTTGCCAGTAACGGTGCTAAATCGCGTTTGAGAACCTCAACTCTTAGCTGCCCTTTTGTGGTGTCGTAGATTGATTTAGAGAATTTTTGACTGATACCACTAAAGTCCCCTCTTTCCTGCTTTTTCTTGTTCATTTAGCGCTTCTCTTAAGCCGGGCTGTCGATATCAATGAACTCAACCTCAAGTTTGAAGTGTTCAGCTAAATGCTCGCCAAGGGCTTTTACACCGTAACGCTCAGTAGCGTGATGCCCGGCAGCAAAAAAGGCAATACCCTGTTCACGGGCACTGTGAATGGTAGGCTCTGAGACTTCGCCTGTAATAAAGGCATCAACCCCCAGTTGAGCAGCTCTATCAATAAACCCTTGGCCTCCCCCCGTACACCAGGCGACTTTTTCAACTCTACGCCCTCCTGTGACACGGCAAACCAACTGCCGTTGTAATCGCTCCTCCAAATGAGTCGCTACCTCATCATCAAGCATAGGTTGAACTACACGACCTGTGACCAAAGGGCATGCGGGATCGGAAGGATCGACCGCACCATCGAAACTCCAACCCATTAATTTTGCCAACTGAGCGTTATTGCCAAGCTCGGGGTGAACATCCAGGGGTAAGTGATAAGCAAACAGGTTGATGTCATGTTTCAACAGTTGTTGTAATCGGCGTTTTTTCATACCGACGACTTCGGCAGGTTCACCTTTCCAAAAGTAGCCATGATGAACAAGTATTGCGTCGGCGCCTTCAGAAACGGCTTTATCAACCAAAGCCTGGCAAGCGGTAACCCCAGTAACAACTTTGCTTATTTCAGCTTTGCCTTCTACCTGCAAACCATTCGGGCAGTAGTCCTTAATTTGGTTGCTGTTTAATAGAGTATTAAGGTAATTTTGTAACTCGTTTCTTGTAATCGACATAGTTAAAAACCAAATTTACTGTGCAAATAGGCTTAAGTTTACCCGAAATTAGACAATAATCCGAAAAAACGGTATAAACGAAGGGTGAAGTATTTTTATACAAACCTTTTAAAACAAACCTTGAATAAAGGAACAATTGAATGAGCAAACTGGATAAAGAAAAGGTACTCGCTGAATATACCGAAGCTTATCAAAAGGCTCACGGTAAAAAGCCTAAGATTGAAAGCAGCAACGGCTGGTACAGCGTTGACGGTGGCAAAAATGTGCGTCTGGCACAGTTAGCAGATGAAGCTAAAGCTCTGGGTAAAGAGAAAAAGTCAGCGCCTAAGAAATCTGAAGCCAAGAAGTCTGAACCCAAAAAGACTGAAACCAAAAAGCCGGCTGCGAAAAAAGCTGAGCCTAAGAAAAAAGCTGAGAAAAAGCCTGCAGCTAAAAAATCGACAGCGAAGAAATCACCGGCTAAAAAATCCAGTTCTGGCGGTTTAACCGCAAAAGAGTTGTGGAAGCAAAAGTTGGAAAACAAAGAAAGTGATTGCCGCTTGCCTCGTGGTACAGCGTAAATCCTAACCCGTAAAGCAAAAAGCGACCCTTTGGTCGCTTTTTTGTTTATAAAACATCTGGATTCTTACCCGCTACGCGGTCAATCGGCACCTTAATTTTACGGTAACGATGCACTAAAAAGTCGCTGCGTTTAAAGATTACCTGCTCAGAGCCAAACTCGGCCTGAGAAACAAGAAACCGTTCGTTATCCAATGTTTTTACGACTATCCCTAACTTCCCCTGATGCGGGCCACGCTTAATAAATACCGTTTGCCCTTGTATACGGGGGTTGTTGTAAGAAAATGTCGGATAATTTATTGCCACTGCAGCTTCCCTAAACCTTTTAAGGCTTGACCAATATCCTGGATTATACTCCTATTATCGGTCGCTGACAGAGATTCTTGATATTTATTTCTTGCCGATATAAAGCGTGATTTCTCCCACCGGAAAACCCCACTTGGACATATCCGTTCGATTGATCATATTGTTTTCATCAATCAGATAAAGCCAGTCATCCAACGTTAATACCATGGGTTCGCCATCCACCTCTACTTCTAGCTGATAGCCCCAGTTTAATACGTTACCCGCGGTAGTCCCTTTGGCTACGCCTTTTACATCATCTGCGCGCCCTTCGTAGCTATTGGGCCCCGTTTTAGTTATTCGCCAAACGCGTTGCTCTTCACGTCCATCGGCATAGGTAAAGTGTTCATCAAGAACCCCTTCATTACCCTCCCAGGTACCGGTCATAGTAACTTCGAAACGCTGAATAACTTCGCCGCTATAATCCTGCACCATCCCATAAGCCACGAGCTCACCATTAAAAAACTCTTCCAGTTTCAACTCTGGCTTTTCATTCTTATAAGCATCAATTCCGGTAGAGCAAGCCGACACTAAAAAAAGCAGAGCTGTAACTGTTATAACTTTAAATAACTGCATACTATTTCTCTCCAATCAGTTCGTTTCTTTCCGAACGAAAACGGCTATTTTCAGATAGCCAAATAGCTAAAAATTGCTCTGTGAAGTCCTTGTCCTTAATGGTTCCGAGTAGTTTTTCGCCTTGGTAAAACTCGGCAGATCCCTCTTCACCTTCAACCAATAAAAGACAATCTCCTTCTTTTATATTTGGCCAAATTGAATTTAATTGCGCTAACCAGTCCTCGTGCTTTTCACGGTCTAGCTCCAGCTTCTGCCACTCTTCTTCTGTTGTTTCTATTAAGTCTTTCGCTTTAATATCGCGCAAATACTCTAATAGCAAGGCTTGGCGCTCACTCTCTTCATAGTTTCCCGATGGACTGAACAAGGTCGCATCATAAACATCCCAGAAATAGACACTTAACCGGGTCTCTCCAACTTTAGTGAAGTCACCGGGCACTGACTTCGCGCATTCAGCAGCGAAAAGGTTGACGCTAAAAAGCGCCAATAAACCCAATAATGTAAACCTCATAGCTTTACTCTCCCGACTCTTTTTTGGGTGACATGGAGAAAACAAAGTAGGCCATCATTAATCCCCATATGACCGCATAACAGGCAATGACCAGCGGCATTGAATCAATTGTTGCGGCGTTTAACTTAACACCGGCAACATAAGTTACAGGTCCGGATACAGCACCAACCAGGACAGCAAAAAGAGGTTTTGGAGCCAGCCAGTCCAACGCCACCGGCGCCATTGATGAAAAGCCAAGCCACAACATGGCCAACCATAAAGGGAAATAACCGCCGGCAAAGTCAATTACTCCCAGGCTTATGCTTATGGCTTCCAGTAACAAACCAACTACAAATAGCCTCAGGATTAAAGTCCAGCTGACTTTAACAACCCCAACGCTATAGACAAACTGCAGTGCCAAAAGCACACCGCTAAGAACAATATAGCTGTCTCTGCCCGCCACAGCGCTAAACCACAACGCATTAAAAAGAACGAAGCTGACTATTTTGTGTTGAATAGAAGTCATTAATAAGCCTGCGCTTTGCTGGCCGTAACCTGAACAACAGAAACTCGCTGCTCAAGAAAGCCACCTTCACAATAGCTAAAATAATAATTCCATAACCGCGAGAACCGCTCGTCGTAGCCAAGTTCTTCCAGTTCCTTCTGCCTGCTATTAAAACGTTCTTCCCATTGCCTTAGTGTTTTTGCGTAACTTAAACCAAAGTCATGTACATCACGAACAACTAAGTCGGTATAACGCGTAAATAGCTGAGTCATCTGACTTAACGAAGGCAGAAAACCTCCAGGAAAGATGTGTTTTTGGATAAAGTCGACCGAACGAGCGTACGATTTGGAACGCTGATCAGCAATGGTTATAGCCTGCAATGACATTTTGCCATCTTCTTTTAAAAGCTTATTGCAGGTACGGAAAAAGGTTGGCAAATACTCTTTACCAACGGCTTCTATCATTTCAACGGAAACCAACTTGTCATACTGGCCTTCCAGATCCCGGTAGTCTTGTTTTAGCAATTCAACTTTATCGGAGAGACCTGCAGCCTCAACCTGCTCTTTAGCGTACTGAAACTGCTCTTCTGAAATAGTGGTTGTAGTAACCCGGCAGCCATAATGTTTTGCAGCGTAAATTGCCAGACCGCCCCATCCGGTACCTATTTCCAGTAAATGATCATCGGGTTTTAATTCCAAAGAGTCACATAAACGCTTCATTTTATTCCGTTGCGCTTGCTCTAAAGAGTCAGTCGGGTCCAGGAACAATGCACTAGAATACTGCATGGCATCGTCAAGAAAGCGTGTATAGAGCTCGTTACCGAGGTCATAGTGAGCTGAGATATTCTTCTTTGCCTGACCTTTGTGATTCCGGTTACTCCAATGCTGGTACTTATTAAACGGAAAGGTTAGCCAAGCTAAACGAGTTTCCAGTTTATCCAGCGCAGGTAAATTGCGCGCAAAAACCCGGATAACAGCGGTTAAATCGGGAGTGTCCCAGTGCTTATCAATATAGAGTTCGGCTGCACCAATACTTCCACCGGTTACCAGACGACGGTAGAACGAAGAATCCTTAACATCAATTTCAGCGCTCAGCTCTTTATCGGCATGTCCAAAGGTATCAATGAATGTGCCTTTTTCTTTTATCGTTAGCTGGCCATATTCCAAATGCGCTAATAATTTAAATGCGATAGTTCGGAACAGTTTATCCCACACGCCATATTGAATAGGCGCCACCATAGTCGTTTCACCACTGGACATACAAACTTGCCTTCTAATTATTTAACTACCAGGGTTTCCGTAAAATGGAACCCGCTTGATAAAAAGCTTTAACGCCTGCCAATAAATGCCACCAATAATCTTTATGGCCATGAAAGGTGTTGTTCTTAATACGCGGTAAATTGCACTACGGTTTAGCGGTTGCCGATTTAATTTCATTCCGGCAACAAAATCTTTCTTTTCCTGGTGAGCACTTAAAATAATTTTTAAGCTTTCATGAGGCGGGCTTATCTCCCAATGGTAAGTCATATCCATTGGGTTAAAAGGCGAAACATGAAACTGCTTTGTTGTTTTAGGCGAGTCTTCTGATAAATCAACTAAGTAATAATGGCGTTGTAACCATGGTGTATTACTCACTTCAGCGAGCATATGAGTGAACTCACCTGTTTCCTGCTGAAGGAAGTAAAAGTTAACCGGGCTAAAGAAAATGCCAAAAGTTCGAATATTACCAACAAAAAAAACATGACCCGCTAATGCTTTTCCTGCGAGGGAAGACATTTTCTTCAACGCAGCCTGATGCAAGCTGCCCTCTTCATCTTTTAGGTAGTCTTTTCGACGAAACCATAAAGGCGCAAAGCCTTTGCATGACATCCAGCGACTTATAGAGTGTACATCTTCGAGCTCGGATAAATCGATGCACCACTGCTGAAACTTATAATTAAATGCGTGGTGCTTAGGGCGATGCCTTACGTGAAAAACGTCGCCCCAGTAAATTACGCTGTTCATGAGTTTTCAATTGCCACGGTATTTAATCTGTTAACAACATCTATGGCACTTCTTACACCATCTTCATGGAATCCGTTATACCAATATGCACCGACAAAATGCGTATTATTTTTACCACAAATTACGTCGCGTTTCCCTCTGGCTTTTAATGATGCGACCGAGTATTGAGGATGGTCATAGGTGAATTCCTCAATGATTTTTTCTGGCTCAATGGCTGCCGTATTATTTAATGTGACACAAACCGTTTTATCGCACTGCAGTCCCTGCAGAATATTCATGTTGTAGGTGACAGAGCTTGGTTGACTGTCGGCTGCGGCATCTTCACGCAGAAGATAATTCCAGCTTGCCCAGGCCCGCTGGTTCTTGGGTAGTAGGTTTTCATCGGTATGCAGAACAACCTCATTTGGACAATACTCAATGGCACCAAGAATGTCTTTTTCCGCCTCTGTAGCGTCGTGAAGCAGCGCCAGAGCTTGATCGCTATGACATGCAAATATTACTTCGTCAAAAAATTCCTCTTGCCCACTACTGAAAACCAAAACCACCTGCTCTTTTTGACGTTTGACCGTCACAATCTCACTATTTAATTGAATGTTTTGCTTAAACGGCTCTGTCAGCCTGGGAATATAGGCATGAGACCCACCCACTAAAGTGTGCCACTGAGGCCGATCACTAACATTAAGTAAGCCGTGATTATTGAAAAAGCGCAGGAAGAAGCCGAGGGGAAAATCTCTCGCATCCGCAAGGCTTGCCGACCAAATAGCTGAAACCATCGGGAGCAGATAGTACTCTGAAACCGGTTCAGGAATATCATGCTCAGCCAGAAACTCTGATAAGGTGACATTATCAAGCTCGTTGACGTCGCCTTCCAATGCCTTTTTAGCGGCTTCATTAAACTTAAGAATGCCTTTTAAAAGTCGGTAGAATGACAGGCTGAACAAGTTTTTTCGTTGCGCGAACAAGGTATTTAAATTATGGCCGTTAAACTCTACCCCTGATTTCGGGTCGCGCACACTAAAGCTCATTTCAGTATCGCGCCACACGACCTTTAATTCGCTTAGTAGGCGTTTGAACCTTGGGTAAGTTTTATCATTAAAAACGATAAAGCCAGTATCTACGGCAAACATATTACCGTTAATTTTTACATCGCGAGTACAAGTATGCCCACCAATGTAATCATTTTTCTCATAAACGCTCACCTGATGCTCTTTACTCAAATAATAAGCGCTTGTTAAACCCGCAATACCACTTCCTATAACGGCTATCTTCATTACTGCTGCTTCCTTGCCATTTGTTCTGATAATTTAACTTGAATGCTTTCGGGCAAAATTGACATGAATTTCAAAAGGCTGCTGAAGAGCCACGGAAATGCAATATCCCGCTTGCCCTTTTTAATCCCTTTTATGATTGCCTGAGATGCAAATTCAACATCAACGCGCATTGGCATTTCAAAATCATTGGCGTCTGTCATTGGTGTTTTGACAAAACCAGGAGACACTGTCTGAACCTTGATTCCTTTAGGTTTTAAATCCACTTCCAGGCTTCTGGAAATATAATGTATTGCAGCTTTAGAACCACCGTATGCCTCAGCTTTGGTAAAAGGCAGAAGGCGAGCCAAGCTGTCGACAATAACCAGACGCGCTGAATCGTTAAACTGCGGCAACAATGCTTCTACACAATTCATGGTGCCAAAGACATTTACTTTAAATACTCGCTCAAACATGTCTGCATCAAACTCTCCGACATCCAGATACTCGCAGACACCGGCGCATAATATGGCAACATCAATGTTGTCGACTTCCTTTATCGAAGCCTTCGCGGACTCTTTATCGGTAATATCAAAAGCGCTGCATGATATTTGTTCGGGGTGTTGCTTCTGTAGCTCTTTAAGAGCGTCATCATTGCGACCGCAAACGACCACTTGATTGCCGTCAGCGGCATAATCCAGAGCAAGCTGCCTACCAATACCTGAGGACGCGCCGGTAATTAAGACTTTCATTCGTCGGTCAGCCTCTGTTTAATTTTATCAATAACGTAGCCCACCAGAGGCACGTGCTCGTAAAGCATGGCGCCCAAGTCATAGTAGTCTCGTTGCTCTCTAATTTTGCCATCTTCAAAAGTTAGGTAGGAAACACCCGGCAGAATAATTTCCATTCCGTTAGCCAATTTAGGGTGCGCATAACGCATTTGCCAGGCCAGAAAAGCTTGCCCCTCACCAACACACTCATCGTCGAATGCGAAGTGGCAATATTCAACATTCTCCATTGTATGCTTTAAATATTTGCGAAAGTCCTCAAGACCAACCACGTGCTGAATCGGATCAGTAAATGAAATTTCCTCGTGATAAAGGTCATCTAAGTCATCTAGGTTTTCGGTTTTCAGTTCGTCGTAAAAATCTTTTAGCTTTTCAACTAATTCACTGTTATCCATGTTTCACCTGCTTAAACGTTGTTAAGAATCGCTCGCGAGCAAACTTATGCTCAACTACGGGTTCGCAGTAGTTATTACTGCTTTGTTGCTGAAGCCAACTATGAGGCCAGTGAATATGTTTTGTTGGTACTTCCTTAAGCTCGTGTACCCATTTACGAATATAAGCCCCTTCAGGATCAAACTTCTCACTTTGTTTGACAGGGTTAAAAACTCTGAAATACGGCACGGCGTCGGTACCGACCGAAGCGCTCCATTGCCAACCGCCATTATTTGCCGGAAAACTTCCGTCAATTAAATGCTGCATGAAAAACGCTTCGCCTTTTCGCCAATTCACTAGTAGATCTTTTACCAGAAAATTGGCCGTAATCATCCTTAAGCGGTTATGCATCCATCCTGTCGACGTCAGTTGACGCATTCCGGCGTCAACAATTGGGTACCCCGTGCGACCTTCACACCAGCGTTGAAAAGCTTCATCGTCGTCTAACCATCGAATGCTGTCGGTTTCAGTTTGAAAACTTTCCCCCTTTGATAAGCGTGGCACAAAATATATAAGATGCTGATAAAATTCGCGCCAGGCTAATTCGGTAAGCCAGGTATCCGCTCCTGATGGCAGCCCAAAATGAAACTCTGGGGAAAACTGATGCAGCGCTCGTGTCGAGGTTTGCGGTCCTACAACACCCAGCGCTAAATAAGCAGAAAGCTTAGAGGTACCATTTTGCGCCGGTATGTCTCTGGCACGTTGATAACCTGCAACACTGTGACCAACAAACTGCCCCAACTTACCCAACGCTTCTTGCTCCCCTGCACTCCAGTCAGACGAATCCTTCCGTTTGACGGGAAGTTCTGGAAGCCCTTTAACTTTAACCCTAGTGTAAGAATTAATTTTTAGTGGTTCACTTTGGGCTAACTCGTTAACAACTTGCCGCCAACGTCGGTTAAAAGGGGTAAACTTCTTATAATAACCGCCCTGTTGTGTCCTAACTTGTCCTGGAGCAACCAGCAAATTTCCATGGTAAGTCAGCAATTCAATATCATCATTGCTGAGTACCGCCTCTACCGCTGCGTCCCGGCGTTTTTCGTCCAGTGCGTATTCCGCGTTAATATGAACTCGCTTAACTCCATAGTCACGGCAAAACTGCCTAAGTTCTCCCGATACCTGACTAAATCTTGGAACCAACCTGACTTCAAGTTCAATTCCATTTTCTGCTAAGTCATGCTGCAGACTTTCCAGGTTACGCCAAAGAAAATCGACCTTTATTGGTGCCCAGTTATGGTTATCCCAGGTTTCATAACAGGCGAAAAACACGGCAACCGGTGCCCTATCGCTTTTACACGCGTGAAATAACGCCGGGTTATCTAACATTCTCAAGTCACTACGGAACCAAATTGCTTCACGCATTTTTATAGCCCATAACGTAATTTTAAATCTTCAGGGTAAGGTTTCAGGTACCATTGCCCTTCCAGATACTCTTTTGGAAACTCTCTGAGGTAATGTCGTATTAGTGTGAGTGGTGACATCAGGGGCAAAATGCCGTCATGATACTGAAGAATAATATCGCTCAGTTCTTCTCTACGCACCTGCTCAAGGTCGGCTTTGAAGTAGCCCTGAATATGCTGAAGTACGTTAGTATGATTTTTACGTGACGCAGGTTTCGCTAATGCGTCCATAACGTCAATGATGTATTGCTCAGCAAATGCATCGTCAATAACATCTTGCTCGCCCAGTCGTTTACCCAGTTCACGGTAAGCCTGCTGATTGTGAGCCAGCAACAGCAACTTGCAAGACTGGTGAAATTGCAAAACCCGATGCTTTGAAAGGTTATTTCTAACCTCCTTCCACTGATTAAAAACATAGACGCGCATGACAAAGTTTTCGCGCAAGTGTGGGTCATTCAGCCGCCCGTCCTCTTCTAGCGGCAAAGCTGGGTTATTTTCCTTAAGCCGGGCTGCAAAAATACCCATTCCTGCTTTTTGCGCATGACCGGTTTCAGGGTCATACAACTTAACACGCTCCATACCGCAACTTGGTGACTTAGCGCATAGGATATAACCGCTTAATTCATCCACTTTGACCTGAACCTTGTCAGCGAAAGTTGCTAATTCAACTGTGACATTTTGCCCCGTTTTAGGCACGACCGCTTGTATAGCCTGGTGCTGCTCCAGTCGTATCGTTGGTCGGGGTACCGGCATTCCTATTCCAACTTCCGGACAAAACCGCACAAGTTGAATGTGTCGACTTAACTCATCAACACAGAACGCAGATTTCTTGTGTCCGCCGTCAAACCTGACTTCATCACCCATCAAACAGGAACTAATACCGACCTTTAATTTCACAGTGTTATCCTTTTTAAAATTTCCTGATGATAATGTACGGTATATCGCTAAAAATAGTTTGTCATTTACGAGATAAAAAAGATCCAACACGACCGGCACCAACGTAATGCTTGTTAAATGTTCTAAGTCGCTAACCAAATGAGGTTATATGCAGCAGTATCAGCAGTTACCGCTATTCCCGCTCACAGCGCATATAATGCCGGGCGGGCGCATGAAACTAAAAGTGTTCGAACCTCGCTATACTCGGTTAGTTAAAGAGTGTCTGCAGAACGACAGCGAATTTGTTGTCGCTATGTTCAATAATGAACATGCAGCGACATCGGACGACTATTTACTGCCCTATGCAACCACCGTGAAAATTATTGATTTTGAACCAAGAGATGACGGTTTATTAGGTATTACTATTGAAGGAAAAAACCGGGTTAGAATTGATGAGCACTGGTCGGAAAATGATAAGTTAAGGTTCGGTAAAGTTCAGTACCTTGAAAACTGGCCGGAACTTGCGCTTGACGCAACCTCAAATAAACTAAAAACAAGGCTTCAGGAAGCATTTGAAACCTACCCTGAACTGTCCGAGTTATTACCTGACTTAGGTTACGAAAAGCTTGACTGGATATGTTCACGCTGGCTTGAAATACTGCCATTAGATGTTTACACCAAGCAAGAACTTATTCGATGCGAAAATTGTCTTAAAGCTAAGGAATATCTGCTAGACTTAATTCGTTAATTGAATAAATACTCTGCCATCTGGGTGATCCTTTTTTTAAGCACCCCGTATTAATTAGAACTAGTGAACAAAAGTAGCAGGTCTAATTATGCAAGTGATGTCAGAAAGAACATCGAAACGGGGGTCTATGACTACCACCCAGACAGACGCTGCAGATAGAGCAGCGGAACTGCTGGCAAAGATCGCAGAAAATAGAAGTCGTGCTGCCTTTAGTGAACTTTTCAGGCAGTTTGCACCAAAACTGCAATCCTACGCTACAAGACAGTTCGGTAATGAACAAACCGCTATGGACTTAGTCCAGGAAACCATGACAAACGTCTGGCACAAAGCGCACTTGTTCAAGCCTGATCGTGGTTCACCTTCTACATGGATATTTACCATAGCGCGTAATATTCGTTTTGACTTACTCCGTAAGAATAAAAAGCGAAAAGACGATATCAGCGCCGATGAGTTATGGCCTATTCTCTCAGAACAAAACGACAGTCTCGATGATGGCTACGCGTTAGATCATGACGTTCTCATGCAGGAAATTTCGTTTTACTACGCTAAATTACCCGATGCACAGCGTGTGGTCATAGAAAAGATTTATATTGAAGGTAAGTCCCAGCAAGAAGTATCTGACGCATTGGGAGTACCTTTAGGGACAATTAAATCCCGTACTCGTCTAGCATTAAAAAAATTGAAAGAGTTGATAGTCGATGATAATTAAATCACATCCAGGCGAAGGCCTTTTATATCAGTACGCTGCAGGTGACTTAAGTGCAGCGATGACGCTTGTCGTTGGAACACACATCGATATGTGTAAAGCATGTCGCCAAACGGTTTGCGAAATTGAACAAAAGCTGTGTGAAGAAAACCTGGATACTCTTGTCAGTGTTGCCAGCACCACTATGAGCAAATCTCAGTGTGACCAAATGCTTGACGCAATCTTTGCGTCTTCAGCATGCAATAAGCCAGCTATTCAGCCAAACGAAGTGCTTTCTCTGGAGGGCCGTCGTTTTACTCTGCCCCGCACTCTGGCTCACAATAGTCACCGTATTGGCGAATGGTCCAAGTTGGTTGGCAAACTCTGGAGAGCACCTTTAACGCTAGATAACGGTAACCAAACTAACCTTATCTATATGGCTCCGGGAGCAAAAGTACCGGAGCATACACACAAAGGCCAGGAAGCGACATTGGTCATTGATGGCGTCTTTAACGATGAGAAAAATGAATACAGAGATGGTGATTTTATTTTGTTGGATCCGAGCAGAACGCATACACCGGAAACACAGAATGAAGACTGCTTAACTCTTGCGACATTAGATGCGCCACTGCATTTTACTTCTGGCATCAGTCGCTTATTAAATCCCTTTAGCCAGCTATTCTTTCGCTAGTTAAATTAACAAACTTTCACATTTAATACGAAAAGAGCCTGAAGTTAATCTTCAGGCTCTGCATTTTCTACACGGCTTTTAAATTTCTGCCCGGGCTTAAAAGTCACTACTCGGCGCGCCGAAATTGGAATTTCCTCACCAGTTTTAGGATTACGCCCTGGGCGCTGATTCTTGGTTCGCAGTTCAAAGTTACCAAAACCTGACAACTTCACCTGCTCCCCTTTTTCCAAAGCAACCCTGATTTCTTCAAAAAAATCTTCAACCAACACTTTGGCATCTTGTTTACTAATACCGTATTTGTCGAATAATACTTCCGCCAGTTCTGCTTTGGTCAGCGCCATAGTTTAATCCCTCAATGTTGCATTAAACTCACTCTTTAATGTCTCAATAAATTTCGTCATAAGCTCAGTAACGTCGGCTTCTTCAAGCGTCTTGTCGCTGTCTTGTAATGTGACGGATAACGCTAGACTCTGTTTACCTTCTGGTACACCGTCACCGACATAAACATCAAACAAGTTTAGGTCAACTAACTGTTTTACGCCAACATTTTCCATCGCAGCAATCAGCTCACCCGCCGCAACTTGTTTATCAACAACAACAGCAAGGTCCCTGCGAATGGATGGATAACGAGAAACAGGCTTAGCGAGTGGTAAAGGCCGTTGAGTTACCGCAGACAGCGACAATTCAAAAACAAAGGTGCGTTGATTAAGGCCCAGCGCCTTATCAAACTTTGGATGCAAAGCACCGATATCACCAACTTTTTCAGAGCCGCGGTAAATAGCCGCCGACTGTCCCGGATGCAAAGCGGGGTTTTGTGACGCAACGAAACGAAACTCAGCAGAATTACCCGTCTGAGCTAATAACGCTTCGACATCCCCTTTCACATCGTAAAAATCAACGCCACGATCACCTTCTGACCAGTGCTCTGAATGCGCCTTTCCGGAACGAATACCACTAATGACCACTTCCTGACGTACGCCATTTTCTGCTGACTCATCAGGAATAAAACGTAACCCTGTTTCAACAAAGGCCAAAACAGCCTGCTGACGTTTTTGGTTATGAGCAACGGCGCCGACTAAGCCAGGCCATAAACTCACACGCATGGAAGACATATCCACTGAAATTGGGTGTGGCAAGGTCAGTGCTGCGGTTTCGTCAAACATAAGTGCCTGGTGCTTAGGGTCCACAAAGCTGTAGGTAATCGCTTCCTGATAACCACGGCAGACCATCGCATCTATAAGTTTGTGAGTACTGAGCTGGCTTTCTTTACGCTCCGTCATGCGCAGTTGAGCTGCTGGGGGCGTTGCCTGAATTGAGTTATAGCCGTAAATACGGGCAACTTCTTCAATTAAATCTTCTTCAATACTCAAGTCAAAACGGTATGAAGGAATACCGACTTTCCACTGCTGACCGTCAAATGAAACATCAAAGCCTAAGCGCTCCAAAATTTCGGTAACGCTATCATCAGCAATGCTAACACCTAGCACTTTTGCTAAGCGGTTAATTCTTAGTGTGATATCCGAGCGTTGTGGTAAAAATTCTTCTGCCACCGCTTCAGTTACCGGGCCCGCTTCGCCACCGCAAATTGCCAACAATAATTCTGTCGCTCTCTCCATCGCCGCGCGCTGCAACTGAGGGTCTACGCCTCGCTCGTAACGGTGCGAAGCGTCGGTATGCAAACCATAACGGCGGGCTTTTCCTAAAATGGCGTCTGGTGCGAAAAACGCACTTTCAAGAAAGATGTTCTGACTGCTTTCAGTAACACCGCTATTCTTACCGCCGTAAACACCAGCCATTGCTAATGCTTTTTTCTCATCGGCAATAATCAAGGTGTCCTCATCCAACTCAACTTCTTGATCATCTAACAAAGTAAGCTGTTCTTTAGGCTTAGCTAAACGAACCGTTATATCGCCCTCTAACGCATCTAAGTCGAACGCATGCATTGGGTGTCCGAGCTCTAGCAAAACGTAGTTAGTTACATCAACTACCGGGTCAATGCTGCGAATACCACTACGTCTTAATTTCTCTGTCATCCATACCGGCGTTGGGCGCGTTAAATCCACGCCTTTAACAACCCGGCCCAAATAGCGCGGACATTGCTCGGCAGCTGATAAAGTAATACTTAGTGCGTCATCAATAGTAGCTTTCACTTCGCTGCTTTGTGGTGCTGTAATATCCACACGGTTTAAAACACCCACTTCACGTGCAATGCCTCTAATACTCAGGCAGTCGCCACGGTTAGGTGTTAAATCAATATCAATACTGTTGTCATCAAGCTGCAAGTATTGACGATAATCTTCACCTACTGGCGCATCGGCTGGTAGCTCGATAATACCCTCGTGCTCGTCAATAAGACCCAACTCTTTAAACGAACAAAGCATTCCGTTTGACGGCTGACCACGCAGTTTCGCCTTTTTGATTTTGAAATTACCGGGTAAAACTGCACCGACTTTAGCTACGGCAACTTTAATTCCCTGGCGGCAATTCGGTGCGCCACAAACAATATCAACCGGCTCACCGTCGCCAACATCTACTTTGGTAATTTGTAATTTATCTGCGTCTGGGTGAGGACCACACTCAATCACTTCACCAACGACGACAGTATGGAATTCATCGGCAACCGGTTCAACAGCATCTACTTCAAGGCCCGCCATACTGAGCTGTTCACTCAATTCATGACTGCTGATGTCGGGGTTAACCCATTCCCTTAACCATTGTTCACTGAATTTCATTGCTTACTGCCCGTTAGTTGAATTGTTTGAGGAAACGCAGATCGTTCTCGAAGAACGCACGTAAATCATTCACGCCGTAGCGCAACATGGTCAGACGCTCCACGCCCATACCAAAAGCAAAGCCGGTGTATTTTTCCGAATCAATACCCACCGCTTTCAATACGTTTGGATGCACCATACCGCAACCTAAAACTTCTAGCCATTTGCCGTCTTTACCCATGACATCAACTTCAGCTGAAGGTTCGGTAAACGGGAAGTAAGAAGGTCTGAAACGCACCGTCAGCGATTCTTCGAAAAAGTGGTTCAGGAAGTCTTCCAGAATTCCTTTTAATTGCGTGAAGCTGACATCAGTATCAACCATTAACCCTTCTACCTGATGGAACATTGGGGTGTGGGTCTGATCGTAATCGTTCCGGTAAACACGGCCTGGAGAAATGATCCGCAACGGAGGTTGTTCATTCTCCATGGTACGAATTTGCACACCAGAGGTTTGCGTACGCAGCATTGTTGAGGGGGTAAAATAAAACGTATCGTGATCAGCACGAGCCGGATGGTTCGCAGGAATATTCAACGCATCGAAGTTATGAAAACCGTCTTCGACTTCCGGGCCTTCTTTTACGCTAAAGCCTAAATCACCGAAAAACTGTTCAATACGGCGAATAGTCTGAGTAACGGGATGCACGCCGCCTACCGCTGAATGGCGCCCAGGTAAAGTAACGTCTATACGCTCCGCTTCCAGCTTTTGCGCCAATTCAGCAGCTTTCAATAGCTCTTTACGGGCATTGATACTGGTCTGCACTTGCTGTTTGGCTTCGTTAATCTTCTGGCCGGCTTCCCGGCGTTCAGACGGCTCCAACTTACCCAGACCTTTTAAAAGCTCGGTAAGCTGCCCTTTTTTGCCCATATACTCGACGCGGACTTCGTCTAACGCAGTCGGTGAATCTGCGGCCGCTATGGCCGATTCAGCCTGCTCAACAATTTGCTCTAGCTGCATCGTATCCCTCAACAACACAAGATAAATAATAAAGGCGCTATAATAGCGAATTTTCAATGAAAAAGGGAGCCAATTGGCTCCCTTCTGAATCTGTTTATTCTAACCAATAAAGGTTTTGAATAATTACAGTGCGCCTTTTGCTTTCTCAACCAAAGCGGCAAAACCGTTTTGATCGTGAACAGCGATATCGGCTAAGATTTTACGATCGATTTCAATAGATGCTTTTTTCAGACCATTGATAAAGCGGCTGTAAGACAGACCGTTTTGACGAGCCGCAGCATTGATACGAACAATCCATAATTGACGGAATTGACGTTTCTTGTTGCGACGGTCACGGTATGCATATTGACCTGCTTTAGTTACTGCCTGGACCGCTACGCGATAAACGCGACTACGGGCACCATAATAACCTTTCGCCTGCTTCAGGACTTTTTTGTGACGCGCTCTCGCGATTACACCACGTTTTACTCGTGCCATTTGCTATCTCCCCTTATGCGTACGGTAACATGCGAGCGACTAATTGAACGTCGGCCTCATGGACCATGTTCTTCGCGCGAAGCTGACGCTTACGCTTAGGGCTCTTCTTAGTCAGAATGTGACGCAAGTGAGATTGCTTGCACTTAAAACCACCAGAAGCAGTCTTCTTAAAGCGCTTGGAAGCGCCTTTGTTCGATTTCATTTTTGGCATGAAATTAAACTCCGCATTGTTGATAAAAGTGTGAAAGGGTGAGCCTGACAATCAGACTACTTGTAAACCACGATCACTTCTTGTTGGGTGCCAAGACCATAATCATCTGGCGCCCTTCGGCACGTCTTGGGAACGACTCAACAATTGAGATTTCTTCTAAATCGTTTTTAACGCGATTTAGCAATTCAATACCCAACTCTTGGTGTGCCATTTCCCGGCCACGGAAACGGATAGTGACTTTGGTTTTGTCACCTCCCTCGAGGAAACGACGCAGGTTGCGCAGTTTTACCTGGTAGTCGCCCTCATCAGTACCAGGTCGGAACTTAACTTCCTTGACCTGAATCTGTTTCTGCTTTTTCTTCTGCTCTTTCTGTTCTTTACTCTTTTCAAAGAGGAACTTGCCGTAATCCATCAGGCGGCAGACTGGTGGTTCTGCGTTAGGGCTCATCTCCACCAAATCAACACCAGCTTCTGCTGCTGCATCAAGAGCCTCGTTAATACTGACGACACCAGCTTGTTCACCATCGGTTCCGATTAAGCGAACTTCATCAACGCCTGTAATCTGTTCGTTGATACGGTTTTTATCTGCAGCTTTCTGAGTTCTTTTTCCGCCTTTAATGGTTTATTCCTCCAAACAATTAATCAATTTTGCGAGTACGGACTTCGTCCTCTACACGAGTAATGAAGTCTTCTAACGGGAATTTGCCCAAGTCTTCACCACCACGTGTACGTACCGCAACCTCACCAGCTTCGACTTCTTTGTCGCCGACAACCAGTAAATATGGAACACGTTTTAATGTGTGTTCACGGATTTTAAAGCCTATCTTCTCATTTCTCAAGTCGGCTGATGCACGAATTCCCTTTTCGTTCAGGGTTTTGACAACTTTTCGCACATAATCGCTTTGATTATCCGTGATATTCATTAACACAACTTGCGTTGGCGACAACCACAACGGGAAGTGCCCTGCGTACTCTTCAATGAGAATACCCATGAAGCGTTCAAGTGAGCCCAAAATAGCGCGGTGAATCATAACTGGCGTGTGTCGCTCGTTATCTTCGCCCACGTAAGTAGCGCCTAAACGTCCTGGTAACGCAAAATCGAGCTGTATTGTACCACATTGCCAGGCTCTGCCCAGACAATCGAACAAAGTAAATTCTATTTTCGGGCCGTAAAAGGCTCCTTCACCCGGTAAATAAGAGAAATCGATGTCATTATTCTTCAGAGCCTGAGCCAATGCTGTTTCAGAGCGGTCCCATGTAGCATCGTCGCCTAAGCGTTTTTCAGGGCGAGTTGAAAGCTTCACATCAATGTTCTCAAAACCAAAGGTTTTGTAGGTTTCATAAACCATTCTGATGCAACCAGCGACTTCTTCCTGCACCTGCTTCTCGGTACAAAAAATGTGCGCATCATCTTGTGTGAAACCGCGAACACGCATCAGGCCGTGCAGTGCACCTGAGGGTTCATTACGGTGACAGCTACCAAATTCAGCCATACGTAATGGTAAGTCACGGTAAGATTTCAAGCCCTGATTAAAGATTTGAACATGACCCGGGCAGTTCATTGGCTTAACGGCGTACTCGCGGTTTTCCGATGAAGTGGTAAACATCAGTTCTGAGAATTTTTCCCAGTGACCCGATTTTTCCCACAACACCCGGTCCATCATCATGGGACCTTTGACTTCCTGGTATTCGTACTCGCGCATTTTTTCGCGAATGTAAGTTTCTAACTCACGGAAAATGGTCCAGCCATTATGGTGCCAGAACACCATGCCTGGCGCTTCTTCCTGCCAGTGGAATAAATCCTGAGCTTTAGCAATTTTACGGTGATCACGCTTTTCGGCTTCTTCTAAACGCTGTAAATAGGCTTTTAACTGTTTTTTATCTGCCCACGCCGTACCGTAAATACGCTGCAGCATTTTGTTGTCAGAATCACCACGCCAGTAGGCACCGGCCATTTTCATGATTTTAAAATGCTGACAAAATTTCATGTTCGGTACGTGCGGACCACGACACATGTCGACATATTCTTCGTGGTGATAGAGCCCCGGCGTTGCATCGGTTGGGATATCTTCGTCCAGGATCTCTATTTTGTATGGTTCATGGCGTTCTACGAAAGTTTCACGGGCTTCTTTCCAACTGGCTTTTTTCTTTATAACGGCATATTCGGTTTTAGCCAGTTCTTTCATCCGCTTTTCAATCTTATCCAGATCTTCCTGCGTAAAGGTATGATCAACGTCAATGTCGTAGTAAAAGCCGTTATCGATGACCGGGCCTATCGCCATTTTTGCATCGGGCCACAGTTGCTTTACCGCGTGACCCATTAAGTGAGCGCAGGAGTGACGAATAATATGTACACCATCGTCATCTTTTGGCGTCACAATTTCAATGCGAGCGTCGTGCTCAATGACTTCACAGGCATCAACCAGCTCACCATCAATACGGCCAGCAACCGTTGCTTTTGCAAGGCCAGCACCGATATCGGCAGCCACTTCCATAATACTTACGGGTTTATCGAATTCGCGTTGACTTCCGTCAGGGAGAGTAATAACAGGCATGAAACTTCCTTTCCAACCAGTGGTGACACCTACCAAGTGCCACGTGCTCTATTTTGGTTTTAACTGTTTTATAGAAAAAACCTACGAAATTTTTTGCGTTCGGTACCATCGAACGCGAGACGCTACTATAATCGACCGCTTACATTTGAGCAACCGCCGAGCCTGTTTTGACATCAGACGTTACCGCAGAGTTAGTTGGCCAGTTTTCCGCATTACTCGCCGCGAGTTTCTGGGCCGTCGCCACGGTACTGTATCACCGCGCCGGTAGCCACTTCTCCCCCTTACAAATGAATTTGGTTAAAGGCGTTATTGCAACTCCCCTGCTTTTGATTGTGAGCCTGCTGTTAGGTAACTCGCTGGAACTCAACTCCGGCCTTTGGTTACTTGCCCTGAGCGGCATTATAGGTATTACCATTGGTGACAGTTGTCATTTTGCCGCCCTGCGGCGTTTAGGCCCCTGGCATGCTATGTTGCTGGAGTACCTGGCACCACCACTGGCTGCGTTCATGGCCTGGGTATCTTTAAACGACGGTCTATCAACCATTGAAATTACCGGTGCAGTCATAACCTTAAGCGGTGTACTATGGGTTATTACAGAAAAAGCCCCCAACAAACAGCCAGCACTTTCATTGTCCGGTATATTCTTTGGCTGCGGCGCGGCACTCTGTCAGGCCACCGGTTTGGTCATGGCGTTTGCAGTGCTAATGCAATCCGATACTAATGCTATTGATGCGGCATTTGTGCGCCTTGCCGCTGGGTCTTTATTGCTCGCCATAATTGTCGGGCTTTCAAAACGAGACGCGTACGGGGCTATCATAAAACAAGCTCGTTCTATTAACCCGTTGCCACTGCTCGGTGCCATTGTATTCGGTACTTTTCTGGCTATTTGGCTACAGCAAATTTCTATCGCCAATATCAACCCAGGCCTAACTCAGACTTTGCTCTCCACCGCACCACTCTTTTTAATACCTATTTCTTTACTGAAAAAACAACGAATTACCCCGCGTTCTATAACCGGAGCCTTAATCTCATTGGGCGGAATCAGTATTTTATTTCTATAGTAAAACTTAGAACCTTATTTCGTTAAGGATGCGTGGGTAAATTCTGGCGTATAAAGAAATGACCGGGTCTGAAACAGACTATCGAAGGCCATGGATGGCCTGAGTTAAGCGTCCATGGACGGACTCGTAGCGTGTCTGTTTCAGACTCGGTCATTTCTCAGCCAGAGTTTAGCCAGGCATCCCGACCAAGGAGTTACCAATGAACGAAGAAAACTTACAAAGTGTGCCGGTAAAATGCCCTCACTGCGGGCACAATACCTTTTTGGATATTGATGCATCGGAAGGAAATCAGGACTATCAGGAAGAGTGTTCCGCCTGCGGTGACCTCATTCATGTTCAGTTACAAGTTGATGAAGTAAACCAACAGGCACGTGTAAAAGTAGACGGTAACGATGAGCAATTTTACTGACGTTTAGCCAACACACGCTCAACGGTTTCAACAATGGTGATAGTTTGCTGATCAAGTTCAATATTCAGACTGTCACCCACCTGTGTTGATTCTAAATTGGTTAAGCGCAAAGTTTCCGGAATTAAGTGCAGACTAAAGCAGTTTGCTTTCACCTGACCTACCGTCAAACTCGCACCGTTAACCGCAATAAAGCCTTTGGCAAACAAATATGGGGTGTATTGCTCTGGTAGTTCTAACCACATAGCGACATTGTTCTCGGACGTGTCAATTTTAATCACTTTGCCCTGGCAGTGAATATGACCTGAAACGGCATGCCCGCCAATTTCATCACCCACTTTTAGTGACCGCTCTAGATTAACCGTGTCACCCTCACCTAACAAACCCAAATTCGTTAACCGCAAGGTTTCATCAATAACATCAAAGTGGACCTGGGTATCGCTAAATTCAACCACCGTTAAACAGCAGCCATTTATCGCAATACTTGCACCAATGGCTAAATTTTGTAGAAATTGAGGTTCAGTTTTAATGACCAGATGTCGAAAAGATCCTTGGTCAGAGACTGAAAATATCGTAGCTTGGGTTTGGACAATACCGGTAAACATCGATAAAACCTTGTTGCAAGGAATAAAACAATGAAGCGAAGTGTACTGATTTTCAGGTCTTTTGGCTATGCGTTAGTCGTCTTAGGATTATCTGCCTGCTCAGATGATCCCGGACTAACGGAGTACGCCGATAAGCTGCATAAGCGAGTTCACAGTACACTCAACCTTCCGACTCAAACGATACAAGCGCCTAAGCCGCAATTGCAATACCCTGCTAAACGCGATTTAACCCATAATATTGAACGCACCAGCATGGGGTTACTGGACAGCCTTCAACTTAATCATTGCCAGTTAGGTCAGCTGATTGCTGAAAACAACAGCTCGCTGGGCAAGCTAAAAAATGGATTTAGCCGCTACCATGCTGACCTGACAATGATTCAGGCGCTCAATGAATGCATTGAGCACCCTGATTCAGCCGATATCAAAGGCAAATTGAAAGACGCGCTGGCGCATAAGGAGTTACAACTTAGGAACAGCCTGGCGAATGCATTCGCCCGCGACGACGGGCTTAGGAAAGCTCTGTCAGTAGGAAATAATTCATTACCCAAAATACACGTGACGGAATACAACTACGCTGTAAATGCACTTGAACGCTTTACCCGCATACTAGAACGCTGGAGCTACACAAAGAAAGCCGACGACCCGGCAGAGCTAATAAAAATGCTTGGCCGTTTAGAACGCAGTAATTACCTTCCCGACCTTTTCCGTACAATGTTGGATTACTCCTATAAACTGGAAAAAATGACCGAATTTCTGCCTGAAATTCCGCAATCAATCTATTGCCAAGATGGCCAAGTACCAGAAAAAGCTCTGGAGCTAAAAAAAACATTTAACGCCATTTACATTCAAGAAATGCAAGGCGACATAGCTGAGGTTATCGAACAGCATCAGCGTTTACTTATGACTCTGGAGAGCTTGGAAGGCATAGCACCTCAACCCGAGTTGAAAACCTACATTGCAGAGCTCGGCACGCTCAGCAAAAAACTCACCGATGCATCAGTACACTTTGTCCGTCCATGGCAGAAGTTTTACAGTGCCTGTGACTTTACGCCGGGGCTTGATTAAACGCCTATTTTACGCTTACAGGTGCCACTTCTTAGTTAGGCTGGGGTGTGGCTTACCTTGCTCTTTTTCATGAATTTCATTAATAACGTAGCGCAAACCAAGAAAGACCCAAAGCCAGAAAGCCGCAAACAACGTACCAACCATAATAACGATAACCGATGAGCGCATCAAAATATCAACATGCAGAATGTTAAACCCAAGCTGCACAACGATACTCACTATTCCGGCAAGAAAAAGAAGCCCGGCAAACGCCCGTATTACTCGTAAAAAATTTAACATCAACCCTCCTGAGTCTTAGCCGTTTAGTTGCCTCTCTCTTCTTTATTGAAGCCGAAAAAGCAAATTTGAGCAAATTGAGCAGGACTTCAGCGCAACACGTCTGGCTTTGTATTGAGTAGAATTTCGACAAACAAATGGGTTTCATAAAAAATCGCTTGCACCTGTTAGCGCAAATCACTAATATACCGCCCGTCTTAACGACACTTCTAAAATGTGCGTCCGTAGCTCAGTTGGTTAGAGCGCTGCCTTGACATGGCAGAGGTCGGTAGTTCGAGTCTACTCGGACGCACCATTTGAAAATCCCTTTCTAGTCTTCTAAATTCAATACTTTCAGCACGTTAAACTTTTCACTTAGAAGTTGACCAATGCATGACTAATTCGGGCATCATACTGGTAGCGTCAGCGGCGCTTTTCTGGGGGTTGTCGGGTGGAATTGCCGGTATTCTCATCAGCAATGACTGGGATGCCCTATTAATCTCTTTCTACCGCGGCGCAATTGGGCTGGTGTTTGTGCTTATTTGGCTGGCGCTGAGACCTAGCTACAGTGGTCTGGCTAATAGCCGGTTATGGCTGTGGTCCGTAATTGCAGGGTTGGGTGTGGCCGGCAACTTCGGCTTTTACTTCTTTAGTATCTCCGAAAGCAGCGTTGCGGTTGCTGCAACCCTTATGTATTGCGCACCCATATTTGTTTACCTCATTTCTTTTGCACTTAAGCTGGAAAGCCCTACGCTCGTAAAGTGGGCAGCAATTGCCTTGGTTATGGTGGGTGTTGTGCTGCTAACCCGTGTTTATCAAATAGAAGGGAACAGCATTACCCTGTTGGGTGTGGCAACGGGATTACTCTCGGGACTGTCCTTGGCTCTTTTTATCTTCGGTTTTAAATATGCTACTCAGCACGGTAGTCCACAGGCTATTCTTACCATTGCTTTTCTAACCCTTGTTGTAGTGCTGGGTGTTCTGATAGACCCAACAGAAGCAGCTCAGGTGTTAGGTTCCACCGACTGGCCGCTATTTGCAATTATTGGGGTACTTGGCGGCGGCGCATCCTTTATTCTGTATCTCATTGGTTTACGGCGGACCCCACCGGCCTTAGCCTCTATTGTGGCAACCATAGAGCCAGTCACGGCTTCGCTTTTTGGCGTTATTGTTTTAGGTGAAATACTGGCTTACTCACAAATATTGGGCATGCTGCTTATTCTTATCACTGTCACTGCTTTGGGCGTTTATTCAGGTAAAGAGTCGTCTGACTAAACGGATTATCGCACTCCCTTTTGCCCAAATCCTGTTACAATACGCAAAGAAACTTAAACCGAAAGTAGCCTCTTAATGCCCGATAAGACTCCAGAAAACACATCTGAAATTACTCAATTTAGTCAGTTAAACTTAGCGCCAGCCTTAATTTCCAGACTGAATGAAATTGGTTATGAACAAATGACACCCGTTCAGTCGCTGAGCTTGCCTGTAATTCTCAATAATACCGATGCGGTTGTTCGCGCCAATACCGGTTCGGGAAAAACAACAGCTTTTGCGCTGGCCATGCTGTCCAAGCTAAATACCAAGAGCTTTGCGCCACAAGCATTAGTGCTTTGCCCTACACGCGAATTAGCCCACCAAGTCGCTGAAGAAGTTCGTAATTTAGCTAAATCTATGACGAACACTAAAGTATTAACCTTATGCGGTGGAGAGCCAAGTCGCATTCAGACGAGTTCTCTTGAGCATGGCGCTCATGTACTGGTTGGAACTCCCGGACGTGTACTTGACCACCTTGAACAACGAAATGTTGATCTGTGCTCGCTGAACACTCTCGTTCTGGACGAGGCTGACCGTATGCTTGAGATGGGCTTTCAGGAGAGCCTAAACGCTATTGTTAAGCACATTCCTAAAGTACGACAGACCCTGTTATTTAGTGCGACTTATCCAAAAAATATTGCCGCTTTGGCCGAGCAGGTAACAACCAAAGCGTCCAATATTAGTGCCGTTGAAGAAGAGGCTAAACCCAGGATTAAACAGGTCTTTTATGCAATGAACAACGAAGACAGCGCACAACTGGTTATGAGCCTATTAACTGAGCACCAGCCAGAAAACTGTCTTGTTTTTTGCAACACAAAGAACGAAGTTAAAGACATACTCAGTACGCTTAAAGCAAATAAGTTTAGCGTGTTAGCTTTGCATGGAGAGCTTGAGCAAAAAGACCGCGACCAGGCAATTATACAGTTCAGTAACGGCAGTGTACGGGTATTGATAGCGACCGATGTCGCTTCCCGCGGGTTAGATATTGCTGAGCTCGACTTGGTTATTAATGTTCATATGGCGCACGACTTAGATACCCATACCCACCGTATAGGCCGTACCGGTCGCGCCGGAAAAGAAGGTATGGCAATAACCTTAGTAGCCGCTCAAGACGATTATAAAATGCGACTGCTTGAAGACACCTTTGCAGACCCCATTCAGGTACAGCCTGCACCAAATTTATCTGACATTAAACCGCTGAAAGCGACCATGACAACACTGCAAATAAGCGGCGGGAAAAAAGATAAGTTAAGACCAGGTGACATTGTCGGAGCACTGACCAGAGACAATGTTCTCAGTGCCGACGATATAGGGAAAATAAAGCTGGAAAGTACGTTTGGTTTTGTTGCCGTAAATTCTCGTTTGGCGAAACATGCTTTAGGTCTTATTAGTAACAATAAGATAAAAGGTAAGAAGTTTCGCGCAAAACTGCTTTAAATCATTTAGAAAGGTAATAAAAAACGGTGGCATTTTACCGCCACCGTTTCACTTCTGCTTTTCCTGAGCTCAGGTTTTATTTCAGATCAAAGCGATCTAACTGCATGACTTTCGTCCATGCCTGAACAAAGTCACCAACAAACTTCTGGTCTGCATCACTCATTGCATAAACTTCTGCAACCGCACGCAATTCAGAGTTCGAACCAAAAATCAGGTCAACCGGAGTTGCAGTGTATTTCTGTTCACCGGTTTTACGGTCGTAACCTTCGTAGATAGCGTCGTTATTCGATGACGGTTTCCATTCGTTATCCATGCTTAACAGGTTAACGAAAAAGTCATTAGTTAACGTACCCGGCTTGTCAGTAAACACACCATGGTCACTACCGTCATAGTTAGCACCTAAAGTACGTAATCCACCAACTAGTACCGTCATTTCAGGTACAGTTAAGGTTAACTGGTCAGCTTTATCTACCATATGCTTAGCAGGTGGTACTCGGTTACCTTCTGCATAATAGTTACGGAATGCATCTGCTTTAGGCTCAAGGAAAGAGAACGAGTTAACGTCGGTCATTTCCTGAGACGCGTCAGTACGGCCCGGCTCAAAAGGAACGGTTACATCATAACCAGCGTCTTTCGCTGATTTTTCAATAGCCGCTGCGCCACCAAGAACAATAACGTCAGCTAACGACACTTGCTTGTCGCCAGATAGCTCACCATTAAAGTCTTCCTGAACACCCTTCAATGTATTTAGCGCTTTCTTAAGCTCAGTTGGGTTGTTTGCTTCCCAGCTCACCTGAGGCTCTAACGCGATACGAGCACCGTTAGCACCACCACGCATGTCAGTGCCGCGGAAGCTTGATGCCGATGCCCAAGCTGTACGCACTAACTGAGGTACTGAAAGGCCAGAGTCCAGAATTGCCGATTTAAGCTGCTCAATTTCACCATCGTTAATCAACTCAAAATCGACTTCAGGAATCGGATCTTGCCATAGAAGATCTTCCTGCGGTGCCATATCACCAAGGTAACGCTGCTTAGGGCCCATATCACGGTGTGTCAGCTTGAACCAGGCTTTGGCAAAGGCCAGCTCAAATTCTTCCGGATCTTCGTGGAAGCGTTTAGCAATTTTACGATACTCAGGGTCCTCTTTTAGTGAAAGATCCGTCGTAAACATAATTGGCGCATGACGTTTACCTTCAACATGCGCATCGGGAACCAACTCTGACGCCTGGCCGTCAACAGGGATCCACTGAATAGCGCCGGCAGGGCTCTTAGTTTGTTCCCACTCGAAACCAAACAGGTTATCCAGGTACTGGGTTGTCCATGCGGTTGGATCAACTGACCATGCACCTTCTAAACCACTGGTGATGGTGTCTTCAGCATTACCCTTACCACATTTGTTTTTCCAACCTAGGCCTTGCTCTTCAACACCCGCAGCTGCAGGCTCTGCACCTAAGCACTCTTCTGGCTTGTGCGCACCGTGTGCTTTACCAAAAGTGTGGCCACCTGCAATAAGAGCGACTGTTTCTTCGTCGTTCATTGCCATGCGACCAAAGGTGTCACGTATATCTTTTGCTGCCAATAACGGGTCAGGCTTACCGTTTGGCCCTTCAGGGTTAACGTAAATTAAGCCCATCTGAACAGCCGCGAGAGGGTTTTCAAGTTCACGATCACCTGAATAACGTTCGTCGCCAGCTAACCATTCTTTTTCAGGACCCCAATAAACAATATCAGGTTCCCAAGCATCTTCACGCCCGCCGGCAAAACCAAAGGTTTCAAACCCCATAGATTCAAGCGCAACGTTACCCGTTAACACCATTAAATCGGCCCAGGAAATACTTTTGCCGTACTTCTGCTTAACCGGCCACAACAAGCGGCGTGCTTTATCTAAACTGACGTTATCCGGCCAGCTGTTCAACGGTTCAAAACGTTGCTGAGCGCCGGCTGCACCACCACGGCCGTCCTGAACCCGATAAGTTCCGGCTCCGTGCCAGGCCATACGAATAAAGAAAGGACCATAATGACCGTAATCAGCCGGCCACCAGTCCTGATCAGATGTCATTAATTCTTCAATGTCTTTTTTGACTTGCTCAAGATCAAGCTGACTGAAAGCCTCAGCGTAATCAAAATCATCGCCATAAGGGTCTGACTCCGGGCTGTGTTGGCGTAAAGGCTCTAAATTCAACTTGTTTGGCCACCAAAACTCGTTTGACTTAGGCTCAGGTGAGTTCACATCGTAAGATGAGTCTTCCTGGGCGTTGGCAACACCTGATCCTACCGATAACGATATCGCAATCGCTACAGCAGAAAGTAAAGGTACTGTTTTCTTAAACATGATTAATTACCCTTTTTGTTAGACACAGTAAGTGCGCTATTAATATAGACTAAACGCAGTGTTTTAGGGGGCTAAGATAGATTTGAAAAATAGATTGGCGTAATCGAATAGTCAGTATTTATTAAAAATAGAAGAGAAATGTTAGTAGTAGAATTTTTTAACTTACTTGCTATACCTGAATACGTTCTCGTCTTAACTGGGATTTACAGAACTAGAGTAAAAAACTCAGAGTCAACTATATTAATGACTCTATTTAAAAAATATTACAATACAGCCTTAATCTGGAGAATAAATGCTCTCACTGGCCAGTGTCGCGTTATTTAGTCAATTATCGCTTCAACAACCTGAGGAAGTAGACAGAGAGCCTGAAGACTGCTCTTTTGAGAAAGTAAATTTCACAACAAACTTTGCTGTTGGCCGTCTGCACCGTTGTGAAAAAACCGATGACAATCAATACAGTCTTTATCTTGAACCAGAAAGAGAGGAAATTAATCCAAGCCCATGGTATGCCTTTGCTGTAGAGAATCTTACTGAAGAGAGTCAAACCATCGATATCACTCTGGTCGCCAACGAAGGAGTGTCACGTTATAAGCCTAAACGTAGTGAAGGTGATGATATGTGGCACCCCATCCCTTTTTCGGAAGGTGATGGCTGGCTTCAGTTCGAACTGACACTATCAGCGCAAACAAAAGAGCTTATCGCCGGGCAGGAGATCATCGATAACGTCCATTACATTGAGTGGCTTAGTAGCTTAATCAAAGAGCCACAACAATCGGAGGTTATTTCTCTCGGGGTTTCTAGTGAAGGCCGTAACCTGGCGGCCTTAGAACACAAAGTGAAATCCAGTGATAAGTGGATAATACTTATTGGTCGGCAACACCCTCCTGAGGTTACCGGAGCACTTGCCCTGCTTCATTTTGGAGAGCTTTTATTCAGCGACGAAGCTTACGTGGTTAAGTTTCGTCAAAAGTACAATATATTGTTAGTCCCTAATATGAACCCAGACGGGGTTTATCATGGCAACTGGCGTTTAACGGCAGCCGGTATAGACATGAACCGCGACTGGAATAACCAAACGCTACCGGAAACCCAGGCCTTAACGAATTACCTTGAAAAACTGGTAGAAAACGGTGGGCAAATAGAGTTCGCAATAGACTTTCATTCCACTCACCGTAATGTCTTTTACACTATGCCTAAAGACTACGAGTCGCCAAGTGGTGTTCCGTTAAGAAATCCTCAAAGGGTTTACGACTGGATTGAAGAGATAGCCGAAATGGTCGATTCAGTAGAACTTGAATATCAGCCCGGTGACCACCCTGAAAGTGGTGTGTTTAAACAATTTATAGCTGATGAATTCGCCGCTCACGCAGTCACCTATGAAGTCAGTGACAGCGAAGATCGCAGTAACATTAAAAGAGTTGCGGAAGCCGCTCTCATTTCCCTGGTGAACCGCTTAGATTAAAGGTTTCGTAAAGTGCATTGCTGCCTGCCGTTGGTGTAGCTACTTTTTAACGCAGGGTAGCCATTTGGTTATCTTTGCTTAGCGACTCACAACAAAGGAAGTATCATGAAGAAAACATTAATTGCTCTTGCATTGATTGGAACTTCAACTAGCGCACTAGCGGACTCTCCTAACTGGAATAAACTCCAGGCGTCGTACATTGACACCGATATCGAAACGCCCATTGACGAAGATATCTCAATGGACGGCTATGCCGTATCGGGGTCACTATCGCTGAATGAGTCCATTTTTATCTTAGCTAACTTCGATTCCGTCGGAGACGAATCAGAATTCGGCGATGTCGATTTAGACTCACTTAACGCCGGTATCGGATTCAATCATGGCATTACAGATTCAACCGATATTTTTGCAACCGTCACCTATGAAAAGCTTGAGCTTGTAGGCTCTGTTGACGACATCGGCTCTGAGTCATTCGATGAGTCCGGTTACGGTGCCGGAGTGGGCATTCGCTCAATGATCACCGACTTTTTTGAATTGTCGGTAAAAGCCGATTACCTAGACATTGATGACGAAAATGCCATTCGTTACGACGCCTCGGCATTCTTTCACCTAACCAAGAACCTGTCTCTTGGGGTTGGCTACAAACTCTACGACCTCGATGAAATCGATCAGGATATCGATACTGTCGCTGCAACAGTTCGGTACAGCTTTTAATACTACGACTGTTCCCCTAAATGCTGACGTGCGGCTCTTTACAGCGCATGTCAGTATCCTTCCTAATTAAGTTTATTGCTCTAATCCATTATTTTTACAGCAAAAAACCGATCTAACTTTGAGAAATCTGCGTAGCTCTCTATACTCTAGTAATGAATTTAGAATAAACGTTTAAATTCAAGGCGGTAAATGCCTACTTCTATAAAGGGGAGAGCTAATGACTAAAAAAGAAGAAGAAGTGCTCCGCGGAGATAAAGATCTCGAGCGTGAGCGTAAAGCTAACGACCCAATGATTCCTGACGGTGAAGTCAATCCAATCAGTACCGATTATCAAGTAGGACAAGACAATGTTGTTATGAAAGTAGGACCTTTTGGTCTCGATTTTCATAACCGTGTGTTTGCTATTTCCGGGTTGGCAATTGTTGCCTTTGTCGTTATAACGTTAATGTTCCAAAATCAGGCAGAGCCTGTATTTACTAGCACCAAAGATTGGCTCACCGCCAACCTGGACTGGTTCTTTATTGGGGCAGCCAATATCTTTGTAATTTTATGCTTATTTCTAATCTTTTCTCCACTCGGCAATGTCCGTCTGGGCGGTACCGAAGCCAGTCCCGATTTTTCTTATTTAGGTTGGTTTTCTATGTTATTCGCTGCAGGCATGGGCATCGGGCTTATGTTCTATGGTGTTTCCGAACCAATAACCCACTTCAGTACAGCCTTGGGTGGTACCGAGACAAATGCCGACGGTATACGTACCGACTGGGCACCGCTTGGTGGAGCTGGTGGTGATGAAGCCGCGGCAATGAAGCTGGGCATGGCCGCTACGATTTTCCACTGGGCACTGCACCCATGGGCAATCTACGCGGTATTAGCGCTGGGCTTAGCCTTATTTTCATTTAACAAAGGTTTACCGTTAACTATTCGCTCAATTTTTTACCCTATTTTGGGTGAGCGTGTATGGGGCTGGCCAGGTCATGTCATCGACATTATAGCGATACTGGCAACCTTGTTTGGTCTTGCAACCTCTTTGGGCTTAGGCGCATCTCAGGCTGCAGCCGGACTGAACTTCTTATTCGGCTGGGCTGAAGGCGATACAACTGAAGTTCTGCTTGTTATCGGCATAACCGCTATCGCTTTAGTTTCAGTACTGGCCGGGCTTGAAGCCGGAGTACAGAGGCTGTCGCAAGTGAACATGTCACTTGCGGCACTTCTGATGCTGTTTGTGATTATTGTTGGCCCTACAATGGCCATTCTGACGGGCTTTGTTGACAACCTATACAATTACGTTGTGAACCTCCCTGCTTTATCCAACCCGGTTGGCCGTGAAGACTTAAACTATTCACAAGGCTGGACATCCTTCTACTGGGCGTGGTGGATTGCCTGGTCACCGTTTGTCGGTATGTTCATTGCGCGAGTATCACGCGGTCGTACCGTGCGTGAGTTCTTAATTTCAGTGTTGCTCATACCTTCATTGGCTTGCGTGTTCTGGATGACAGTATTTGGTACTGCAGCCATTGAACAATTTATCGGTGGTGCGGAAAAGATTGCCAGCGAAGACCTTCCGTTACAGTTATTCGTTATGCTGGAAGGCCTGCCATGGACAGGTATTACCTCATTTGTAGGTATTATCCTTGTTATGGTGTTCTTCATTACTTCTTCTGACTCTGGTTCACTGGTTATTGATACCATCAGTGCAGGCGGTAAGGTTGAAGCACCAGTACCTCAGCGTATCTTCTGGTGTACGTTTGAAGGCTTAGTCGCAATTGCCCTGATACTGGGCGGTGGTTTAGTTGCACTACAGGCAATGGCTGTTTCAGCAGGCTTACCTTTCACTCTTGTGTTATTAGCTGCTTGTGTCGCAGTCGTTCAGGGCTTGCGCTCTGAACCAAGAGTTGGTAAAACCACAAAATAACCTACCACGAGCGACACCTCTGGGTGTCGCTCATTTTTTAAGGTGCTTATATGGAAGCTGAGCACGTCGAAATACTGAACTTCTTACGCAAGTATTCTCCATTTAATGAGTTACCTGAAGAAGAGCTTCAATTAGCCGCTAAAAACACATCGGTCGCTTACTTCAAAGCAAAGACTCAAATACTGGAATTTAATCAGCATATTGACTCCCTCCATGTGGTCAGAAGTGGCTCTATTGAGACCTACCACAAAGACGGTTCACTGTTTAACCGGTTGGACGAAGGTGGCTTTTTTGGTGAAGCCGGTTTGCTTCGTAAAGGTCGTGTCCGCTTCCCGGTTAAAACTATTGAAGACACATTGCTTTACTACATTCCAGGCGAACTGTTTAACCGCTTTTATGACGAATACGACTCCTTTGCCGATGCGGTTGAAGTTGAAGAGCAACGCCGCGTCAGTCACGCGGTAAAAGAGCACGGAAACCGTAACCGAACCTTGTCAGCCCGAGTTGAAACGCTGATTACACGTAATCCAGTTGCCATCGACAAAAGCGCATCAATACGTGAAGCAGCAGGACTCATGACAAATGAAAAAGTGTCTTCACTGCTTATTTATGACGGAAAAAAACAAGACAAACCTGTTGGCATAATTACCGACAAAGACTTACGTAAACGGGTACTCGCTGTCGACCGAGATGCCTCCAGTCCGGTCTCTGACATCATGTCTGAAAATTTGGTGTTCATTCAGCACAATAACCGGGTTTTCGAAGCCTTTCTGACCATGCTGCGTACGAATCTCCACCATTTACCGGTGCTACGTCAGCAGAAAGTGGTCGGCGTTATTGCTTTGTCTGACGTAGCAAGGCATGAATCGCAAAGTAGTTTATACGTTGTTTCCAGCATTTTTAAGCAAACCAGCATTGAAGAACTCTCTCAGTTGGTACCTGACGTGCATAAGAGCTTTGTGCGTATGGTTGACGAAGACGCCAACTCACGCATTATCGGCTCGGCCATGGCTACCATTGGGCGCAGTTTCAAACAGCGTCTATTAGAATTAGCCGAAGAAAAATACGGGCCGCCGCCGGTGCCCTACTGCTTTCTTGCTCTGGGGTCCATGGCACGCGACGAACAAACCGTTGTGACGGATCAGGACAACGCCATGGTGCTGGATGACAGCTTTGATCCCAAACTACATGATGAATATTTTCTTAATATCGCTCAGTTTGTTTCTGATGGTTTAAATGCCTGCGGTTATACCTACTGCACCGGTGATATTATGGCAACAAACCCAAACTGGCGGCAGCCTCTCTCTAAATGGAAACACTACTTTACCGACTGGATAGAAAACCCGTCGCCTGAGAAGTTGCTGCAGTCATCCATATTTTTTGACCTTGACGGTGTGGGTGGTGAAACCCGTTTTGCTAAAGAGTTGAATCAGCTCATTCGAAAAAAAGCACCGAAGAACAAACGATTCCTTGGCTCTATGGCTCGTAATGCATTAAACCGAACGCCTCCGCTCGGCTTTTTTAAAGACTTTGTGATGGAAAAAGACGGCAAGCACCGTGATAGTATTAATACGAAGCGCCGCGGCACGGGTCCTGTTGCCGACTTAATTCGAGTGCATTCCCTGGCCATTGGAGCGCAGCGGCAGAATTCCTTTGCGCGACTGGAGGAAATTATCGAAGCCAATGTACTTCCGAAAGGTCGCGGCCCTGATTTGCGCGATGCGCTTGAACTCATTTCTATGGTAAGAATTCGCCACCAGGCTTTAGCATTAGAGGCGGGAGACCCACCAGATAACAATGTCGCACCGGAAGACTTATCAGATTTTGAGCGTAAGAACTTAAAGGATGCTTTTCAAATTCTTAGTAACGCTCAGAAATACCTGCGTTATAAGTATTCCGGAGGCTGATAATGTTGTATCTGCCACCGGATGCTGAGAATAAACAGCAGCAAAGTACCATAGACTGGCCAAAACGTTTTAAAGAACTGGCAAAAACAGCCAAGTACCCTGCCCTGAAAAGGTATTATGAGTCAGGTATAGCTAATAGTAGTTCCCCTATTAACGATGTCCCTATGGTTGCAGTCGACTTTGAAACCACCGGTATGAACCCCGATAAGCATGGAATTATTAGTGTCGCCGTTATACCCATGACACTTGGCCGAATCCACATGAGTCAGGCAAAGCAATGGATTGTTAAACCCCGAAGGCTACTAACCAGTGAGTCAATTACCATTCACGGTATAACCCACAGCGCCATTGAGCGTGCGCCCGATTTCTCCGAAATTATCGATCCTTTGTTAGAAGCTGTAGCCGGAAAAGTTTGGGTGGTACATTACAACGGTATTGAACGCCCGTTTCTACAAGGCGCCTTTAAAGAACGTTTAAAAGAAAGCATTCACTTTCCACTGATAGACACCATGGAAATTGAAGCACGCTTTCACCGTCAAAAACGGAGTTTATGGGACAAACTAACTGGTAAAAAGTCGGTGTCTATTCGTTTAAGTGATAGCAGAGATCGCTATAACCTGCCCTTTTATGCGCCTCACGATGCCATGACCGACGCCTTAGCCTGCGGTGAACTCTTGCAAGCACAAGTTGCTCACCACTTCGATACTGACACAGCTATTGGGGATATTTGGCTGCCTTAAGCTACGTTTACCTGAGAACGCCCGGCAGATTTAGCTTGATACAAGGCATTGTCTGCCTCGCGCATGATATCTCTTAGTGGTGTACTCGCAGGCTGTGATGATACGCCAATGCTGGTGGTACAATGTAGAATGTCATTAAAATAAATGGCTTTCACGCTGCTAACAGCTTTATAAACCTGGTTTGCGAAATCCAGTTTTTGTCGTTTTTCCGTTTCATGGAAAACAATGGCAAACTCTTCACCACCCATACGCCCTATTACGGTATTACTATCAGCTAGCGAGTTGAGTTTCTGACCAATAGCCGCAAGCAACGTGTCGCCCGCTTCGTGCCCGTAGTTGTCATTGATGTATTTAAAGTAATCTAAGTCGAGAATCATTAAACCCAAACTAGATGATTTAGGGAGATTTTCTCGTAACTTGTCGGCATACATAAAGAATGCTCGGCGGTTATACAGTTGAGTCAAACTATCAATTTCTGCGAGAACTTTTAATTCTTCCTGGGCTTGCTGCAGTTCTACTTCTACCTGTTTGCGTTCGGTAATATCCGCCGCCACTTCTAATCGAACCTGTCGCCCGTCATGCCACTGAATTAAGCGATCACGACACTGGTACCAGCAATTATTACGAGTGTTTTTAAACTCCCAAAGGTAGGTATCTCCATTTTTCGGAAGTAATGGATTAGTACAAAAGTCACAAGGGTTGCTTTGCCCTTTCTGTAAAACCTCAAAGCAACGCTTACCTTTAACATCGTCAAACTCGTCAACACCACCAATATTCTTTAGCGCATACTTGTTCATGAAAAGCAGTTCATGAGTGTCTGTGTCAGAGACATAGACAACAGCGTCGAGGTTATCGAGAATATTTTCCAGGTCGGAGACTTCAGTTACTGCGCTTGGTATCATAAGTTTACGTAAAAGTACTGGCATGTGCCTTTGATTCATGTCAGGTTTTACTTTCTCATATAAATAAAAATTAAACATTATCCAATGGTCTAAAAATGAAAAATATTCTTTTTCTTACGTCAATTGCCGTCGCAAGTTTTGCACCATTTATCAGCTCGGCTCAGGTAGTAAAGCCCGCTCCACGCGTTAGCACTCAAGCTCAGGCTGAGTTTTTTGAGGCAATTAACGAGCACTGTGGCAACTCTTACGCCGGAGAAGTAACGGTAGATACACCTGAAAGTGAGGGCTTTGAAGGCCCGCTAATTATGCACGTACGCAAATGCGGTGACACCAAAATTGAAATTCCATTTCACGTTGGAGACAACCATTCGCGCACCTGGATCTTAACGCAAACAGGGTCTGGTATTAGTCTTAAGCATGATCATCGCAAGCAGGATGGAAACTATGACCCTTTAACCATGTACGGTGGTCATACTGTTGATAAGGGTCATCCGACGGCTCAATCTTTCCCTGTTGATGCTTACTCAAAAGAATTATTTATTGAACTTGGAGTGCCCCAGTCGAATACCAACATATGGCAAATGTATATTCACGAAGAGACTTTTACTTATCGTTTGATTCGTGAAGGCAGAGAGTTTCGGGTAGATTTTGATTTAACAGAAACTGTTGATACGCCACCAACACCTTGGGGCTATGCGGATTAATGTGGGTTTCTATCGCTCCAATGAGTATTTTCATTGTCGCGTTCTTCTTTTTCCATAAGCACTAAAGTGAGATAAATTTTGGTAGGCAGCGATAGAATAACGCCAATGGCGTTCATCGCTGCCCCCAAAATATAACCACGAAAGTCAATGTCATCATTGCCAAAGGTGATAGCCAACACTACATGACCTAACAATATTAGGCTGATGCCGGTTATCATAGCGACTTTGAGCAATTTAACCTGCGAGGTTTGTTTCATTTACAGTACGTCGCCGGGAATACTAACCTTACCTTCCATCAAGACCCGTGCACTACGACTCATAATGGCTTTAATAGCGGTCCATTGACCATTCACTTGTTTGCACTCAGCACCAACTTGCAAAGTACCCGACGGGTGACCGAAGTTCACCATAGTACGATCTGTGCCACCTGCAGCTAAGTTTACGGTGGTACCTGGAATTGCCGCAGCGGTGCCGATAGCAACAGCAGCGGTTCCCATCATGGCGTGGTGCAATTTTCCCATCGACATCGCTCTTACCAGCAAGTCAATGTCGTTTGCCTTAATCACCTTACCACTTGATGCCGTGTAATCTTTAGGCGCTGCAACAAAAGCCACTTTGGGCGTGTGTTGCCGATTAGCCGCTTCGCTAACATCGGCTATCAAGCCCATTTTTACGGCACCATAGGCACGAATGGTTTCAAAGCGCTCCAGAGCTTCCGGACTACCGTTAATGACTTCCTGCAACTCAGTACCGTCGTATCCAATTTCTTCCGCATTGAGGAAAATGGTCGGAATGCCTGCATTAATCATCGTAGCTTTTAATGTACCAATGCCCGGAACCTCTAAATCATCTATCAAGTTACCGGTCGGAAACATAGATTCACCATCAGCGGATGGATCCATAAACTCCACCGGTACTTCAGCCGCCGGAAAGGTAACACCATCCAGAATAAAGTCACCAATCTCCTGCACTTCACCATTGACCATCGGCACTTTATTAACAATGGTTTTACCAATATTAGCCTGCCAGATGCGGACTTCGCACACACCATTTTCAGGTATACGCTCAGCGTCAACCAAGCCGTTAGCAATAGCGAAAGGTCCTACAGCTGAGGATAAATTGCCACAGTTCCCGCTCCAGTCAACGAAAGGCTTATCAATAGACACCTGACCGAACAGATAGTCTACGTCATGGCCTGGTTGCTCGCTTTTAGAGACTATAACCGTTTTGCTGGTACTTGACGTTGCGCCTCCCATACCGTCTGTGTGCTTAGCATAAGGATCCGGGCTGCCGATTACGCGTATCAATATCGAGTCACGCACAGCGCCCGGCTGTTGTGCCGGTTCGGGTAAGTCCTGCAGTCGAAAGAAGACCCCTTTCGAGGTCCCTCCACGCATATAGGTGGCGGGAATTTTAATTTGTGGTTTATGCATCGTTTTAGAACTCCTTAGCTTGCTTCTGCTTCTAAAAAGTCCTGAGCAAAACGCTGCAGTACACCACCAGCCTCATAAATCGACACTTCTTCTTTGGTGTCTAAGCGGCACTGTACCGGAACTTCTTCACTGTCACCATTGGCACGATGAATGACCAATGTCAGTCTTGCACCGGCTTCTGGCGTACCTTTCACATCGAAGGTTTCGGTGCCATCAATACTCAGCGTTTTACGCGTTGTGCCCTCTTCAAATTGCAGCGGCAATACGCCCATACCAATCAGGTTGGTACGGTGGATGCGTTCAAAACCTTCGGCAACAATGACTTCAACACCCGCTAAGCGCACACCTTTTGCAGCCCAGTCGCGTGACGAGCCCTGACCATAGTCAGCACCAGCCACAATAATCAGCGGTTGTTTGTTTTCCATATAGTGCTCAATGGCTTCCCACATGCGTACGGTTTTACCTTCCGGCTCAATGCGTGCCAGAGAGCCCTGAATCACTTTACCGTCCTCACCCTTCACCATTTCATTAAACAGTTTCGGGTTAGCAAAGGTCGCGCGTTGCGCTGTTAAATGGTCGCCACGGTGCGTCGCGTAAGAGTTAAAGTCCTCTTCCGGCACGCCCATTTTCGCCAAGTATTCACCCGCAGCACTGTCAGCCATAATCGCATTGGACGGTGACAAATGGTCAGTGGTGATATTGTCACCCAGCACGGCTAACGGACGCATACCCTTCATGGTACGTTCTGCAGCTAATGCGCCTTCCCAGTATGGCGGACGACGAATATAAGTGGTTTGCGGACGCCAGTCGTACAACGGGTTGTTCTTCTCACCGTAGTCTACTGACAGGTCAAACATTGGGTCATAAACCTTACGGAATTGCTCAGGTTTAACGCTCTGTTTAACAATGGCATCAATTTCTTCGTCGCTTGGCCAAATATCTTTCAGCGTTACCGGGTTACCGTCAGGGTCAATGCCCAGAACGTCTTTTTCAATGTCAAAACGAATGGTACCCGCTATGGCGTAAGCTACGACCAATGGCGGTGAAGCCAGAAACGCCTGCTTAGCATAGGGGTGGATACGCCCGTCAAAGTTACGGTTGCCAGACAGTACTGCTGTAGAGAACAAGTCACGGTCGATAATTTCTTGTTGTATTTTCGGATCCAGCGAGCCACTCATGCCGTTACAGGTGGTACAGGCAAACGCCACTACGCCAAAGCCTAAATCTTCCAGTTCAGGCAACAGTTCCGCTTCTTCCAGATACATTTTGACCGTTTTGGAGCCCGGAGCCAGCGATGATTTTACCCACGGCTTACGGGTTAACCCCAGTTTGTTCGCGTTTCGGGCAATGAGACCAGCCGCAATCATATTGCGCGGGTTACTGGTATTAGTACAGCTGGTAATTGCCGCAATAATCACCGCACCGTCAGGCATTTTGCCTTCTTCTGGGTTTTCGATGTGCTTAGCTACACCACGCTCAGACAGTTCCGATGCCGGTAACAACGAATGCGGGTTTGATGGCCCGGCCAGATTACGTTTAACTTTTGATAAATCGAACTTAAGTACCCGACCATATTCAGCCGACTTCAGGCTGTCAGCCCACAATCCGGTTTCTTTGGCAAAGTGCTCAACCAGTTCAACCTGGTCATCATCACGACCGGTCAGTTTCAGGTAATCAATGGTTTGATCATCAATATAGAACATGGCCGCAGTCGCGCCGTATTCCGGTGTCATATTTGAAATGGTTGCACGGTCGCCTACCGTTAAGGCTTCTGCGCCTTCGCCGTAAAACTCCAAATATGCCCCAACAACACGTTCTTTACGCAAGAACTCAGTCATTTCCAACACTAAATCCGTACTGGTAATGCCCGGTTGCAGCTTACCGCTCAGCTCAACACCTACAATGTCAGGCAAGCGCATATAAGATGCACGCCCCAGCATAACGCTTTCCGCTTCGAGGCCGCCAACACCTACAGAGATAACACCTAAGGCATCAACCATTGGCGTATGGCTGTCAGTACCCACACAGGTATCTACAAAAGGGACATTGTCGCGAACCTGCACTACCGGCGACATTTTCTCCAGGTTGATCTGGTGCATAATGCCGTTGCCAGGAGGAATCACATCAACATTTTTAAACGCGGTTTTGGTCCAGTTAATAAAGTGAAAACGATCGTCGTTACGACGGTCTTCAATAGCCCGGTTCTTCTCGAAAGCGTCTTTATCAAAACCCGCGTGCTCAACGGCCAATGAATGATCAACAATCAACTGAGTTGGAACCACAGGGTTTACTTTGGCTGGGTCACCGCCCTTTTCTGCAATAGCGTCACGCAGGCCGGCTAAATCAACTAACGCTGTCTGACCCAGAATGTCATGGCAGACAACGCGAGCCGGGAACCAGGGAAAGTCGTGTTCTTTTTTGCGGTAAATCAACTGTTCTAACGATTGCGTCAGAATATCCGTCGGGCAGCGACGGACTAGGTTTTCCGCTAATACACGGGAAGTATAAGGCAGGCGCGCATAGGCACCCGGTTCAATCGCATCTACCGCGGCTTGAGTATCAAAGTACTCGAGCGTAGTACCAGCGAGTTTTTTACGGTATGAAGTCATGAGTTACCACTTATCGTCATCGTTAAACGAAAAAAGGAGCAGTAGATGACTGCTCCTGTACAAATATCAGTTCCAATCGAATTAGCGCTCTTCTAAAGCTGGAACTTTGCGCGGCTCTGGGCCAGTATAATCAGCACTTGGGCGGATGATACGGTTATTAGCGCGCTGCTCTTTCACATGAGCTGTCCAGCCAGTCACACGAGACATCACAAAGATTGGTGTGAACAATTTAGTTGGAATGCCCATGTAGTGATAAGCCGAGGCATGGAAGAAGTCAGCATTCGGGAAGAGTTTCTTTTCGTCCCACATAACTTTTTCACAACGTACCGACACATCGTACAAGCGGCTATCACCCACTTCTTCAGATAACTTCTTAGACCAGGCTTTAATCACGTCGTTACGCGGATCAAAGTCACGGTAAATGGCGTGACCAAAGCCCATAATTTTCTCTTTACGTTCCAACATGCCTTTCAGCTTTTGTTCGGCGTCATCAGCATCTTTCATGCCTTCAATAAGCTCCATTGCCGCTTCGTTTGCACCGCCATGAAGAGGGCCGCGTAATGAGCCAATGGCACCGGTTACGCAAGAGTGAATATCTGACAATGTTGAAGCACAAACACGAGCCGTAAAGGTTGATGCGTTAAACTCATGCTCTGCGTACAGAATTAATGAGGTATTCATTACTGCCGCATGCAGCTCAGAAGGCGCTTTGTCGTGTAACAAACGCAGGAAGTGAGCGCCAATAGATTCTTCTTCCGAGTCGGTATCAATGCGAACACCGTCGTGAGTAAAGCGGTACCAGTACAGTACAATACCCGGGAAGGTCGCGAGCATGCGTTCGATATGATCGTCAGCTTCATCAAAGCTTTCTTCTGTTTCCAGGTTACCCAGCATAGAACAACCGGTACGCATAACGTCCATTGGATGCGCTGACTTTGGAATACGCTCAAGTACGTCTTTGACTTCCTTAGGTAAGGTGCGCAATGACTTCAAACGCTTTTTATAGTCTTCTAACTGCTGTTTATTGGGTAATTCGCCTTTCGCTAAAAGATAAGCCACCTCTTCGAAACTGACTTTTTCCGCCAGTTCAGAGATGTCATAGCCACGGTAGGTTAAACCTGAACCGCTTTTACCAACAGTACATAGTGCCGTTTCGCCGGCTGATTGTCCGCGCAAACCTGCGCCGCTTAGTTTCTTCTCTGCCATAATTTAATTCCCTTCCTAATTTTATAATATCTTTTTGTATTCAATATCTCACCTGACGTGAACATCAGGCTACGGTGTATTATTTCTTAAATAATTGGTCTAGCTTTTGTTCGAAATCATGATAGTTCAAAAAGTCATACAACTCTGCGCGAGTCTGCATGTCATCTACGACGGCTTTTTGATCACCGTTCTCTAAAATACTATTGTAGACGTTCAGTGCAGCTTTGTTCATTGCCCTGAATGCGCTTAATGGGTAAAGAACAACTTCCACCCCAACGTCAGCCAACTCCTGCTTGTTAAACAATGGTGTTGCACCGAATTCAGTGATATTGGCCAAAACTGGAACATCCAAAGCGTCGGTGAAGGCTTTATACTGGTCGAGCGTATGAACAGCTTCAGCAAAAATGGCATCGGCGCCGGCATCCACACAAGCCTGAGCTCGCTCAATAGCGGCTTCCAGACCTTGTTGTTGCAGTGCATCAGTACGCGCCATAATCAGGAACTGGTCATCAATACGCGCATCAACTGCAGCTTTAACGCGATCAACCATTTCTTCCTGCGTCACAATTTCTTTGTTTGGACGGTGTCCGCAGCGTTTTTGAGCAACCTGGTCTTCAATGTGCATTCCGGCAGCACCTGCACGTGTCATTTCCTGAACGGTACGGGCAATATTAAAAGCACCGCCCCAACCTGTGTCAGCATCGACTAACAAAGGTAGATCGGTTGCTGCAGTAATACGACGAATGTCTTCACAAACATCATTTAACGACGTCATGCCTAAGTCAGGCAAACCGAAAGACGCATTTGCCACACCTGCACCAGACAGGTATAGCGCTTTGTGCCCAACCTTTTCTGCCATCATTGCTGTATAGGCGTTAATGGTGCCAACAATCTGTAAAGGATTTTCGTCGGCAATAGCTTGGCGCAACTTAGCACCCGGGCTTGTCATATGAGTCATGATGTTTCCTTTTGTGTTTGTAACCGTAATTCAATATTTTTACGAGACGCGCCAATATGGCGGCGCATTAGCAGATCAGCCAATTCTCCATCGCGATTAGCAATGGCATTGATAATGGCTTTATGTTCATCGAAGGCGCGTGAAACTCTTGGACCATTCATTCCCATTTGTACTCGATACATACGGACAAGATAGTAGAGTTCGTCGCAAAGCATATTAATTAAATACTGATTTTTACTGCCGAGTATAATGCGATAATGGAAATCTAAGTCGCCGGCTTCCTGATAGTAACTTTCACCTTCACGAACCCGCTGAGTTTCCAAGTGCTTATCTAATAATTGCCGTAACTCATCAATTTCATTTTCCGGCATTTGTTCTGCCGCTAAACGACAAGCCAGACCTTCCAGCTCTTCCCGTATTTGATACAACGAAACTAAGCCTTCCGGTGACAAGGTAACCACTCTGGCACCAGCGTTAGGAATTCGTTCAATAAGATGACAACGCTCAAGTCTGGCTAAAGCTTCACGCAATGGCGCTCTGCTAACATTAAAACGTCTTGCCAGCTCAGGTTCACTGATCTTTGAACCCGCTGCTATATCCCCTTCCACAATAGCCCGCTGTATTTCAAACAGAACTCGGTCTGAAGAGGTAATGGCTGAACGTTCTAAAGGACTGACTATTTGCATTAATTGTCGACAGTAATTATTGATAGCTCTATTTTCCATGAAAATAATGCTATTGGCAAGCCGATAAAAATTAAATTGTCGACAATATAGGTGTATTCACCTTATCCTCAGAAAGTCTTCCTTAAGTCGTCGATCTACGTCAGTTAGGGCGTAGAAACAGCTCAAAAACTGAGTATTTCGTCGTTTTCGGTTTTATTTCTCAGGCTTCGCTAGTAAAGTAAGGCCACTTTTTTCGACTTAGACCAAAGTCGAATGAGCCGCTAATAACGCTAACTATTTAATATTAAATAACAAAATGGATAACAAGAATGGATCCAACAAAAATAGTCGATAAAGATTCAAGCTTTTTCGGACAGCCAGGGGGATTACAGACCCTGTTCTTTACCGAAATGTGGGAGCGCATGAGCTACTACGGTATGCGCGCGCTGCTGGTTTTATTCATGACCGCCAGTTTACAAGAAGGCGGGTTGGCCATAACCGTTGCGTCAGCAACTGCTATTTACGGCTTATACACCGGTGCTGTTTACTTTATGGGGTTACCCGGTGGCTGGATTGCTGACCGTTTACTGGGCGGCCAGCGCGCAACCTGGTACGGTGGCATCATTATCATGCTGGGGCACATTGTCTTAGCCATACCAAGTGAGGCTGGCTTCTTCATTGGTATGATTTTGGTAGTACTTGGTACAGGTTTATTGAAACCAAACATTACCGCCATGGTTGGCCAGTTATATAGCTCCAACGATGACCGTCGTGATGGCGGTTATACCCTTTATTATATGGGTATCAACATCGGTTCTATCATTGGTTACATTGTTACCGGTTATCTTATGGAGAATGCTGGTTACCATTGGGGCTTCGGCGCAGCTGCTATTGGTATGGCATTTGGCCTTATTCAGTACAAACTGACTAAACCTAAACTTGGCAATGTTGGAGCGAAACCACCTAAACCTCTGGGTCCTAAAGCAGCAAAGCGCAGCTGGGGAGTTATTTGGCTCTTATTAGCTGGTTTAGCGGTTTACACATTTTTAGCATTGAATGACTACGTTACTTTAGACCCAACGCTGATTGCCGGTAATGTCGCAGTTATTTTCACTGTTATCTTTTTTGTGTATTACCTATCAATATTCATGTTTGGTAAGTTGACCAAAGATGAAATGAAGCGACTCGGCGCCCTATTTCTGGTTTGTATTGCCTCAACCATGTTCTGGGCGGGCTTTGAGCAAGCAGGTTCATCGTTCAACCTATTTGCTCGCGACTTAACGGATCGCATGGTCGGTGACTTTGAAATTCCTACGACCTGGTTCCAGTCACTTAACTCTATCTTTTTGGTCGCATTATCACCCTTTTTCGCTGCGCTTTGGATTAACCTCAGCAAGCGCATGATCAATCCATCGTACGGTTTTAAAAGCGCGATTGGCCTTATCATTATGGCGACTGGCTTCATTGTCATGTTCTTTGCTTCGCAAGCAGCAGCTAGCGGCTTAAAAGTAGCACCCTACTGGCTGGTTGCGGTGTACTTCATTCACACCGTTGGTGAGCTTTGCTTAAGCCCAGTAGCACTAAGTGCGGTCAGTAAATTGTCACCCAAGCGTATGGCTGGACAATTAATGGGGGTTTTCGTTCTGACTTATGCAATGGGTAACGTCATTGCAGGTCTTCTGGCGGGCGGTCTGGATCCGGAAAACCCACAGGCGATGCCAGAACTTTACTGGACTATCTTCGTATTCGGTATCAGCGTTGGTGCCGTTGTATTCGTACTGGCTCTGTTTACTCGTAAATGGGAAAAGCTGGCTCCGGACGATGGCGAAGACGAGCACCCGGGTGCAATTATCGATGCCAACGAGCCGGTTGGTAAGCCTTAATTCACTTCTTTGTGAAAAGCTGATAGAAAGGGACCTTCGGGTCCCTTTTTTATTATCGGTCGCACTTATGCTAAAACAAATTATTTTACTGGTTAGTCTCACCTATGGCGCGGTATTTTCCACCAACCTATTTGCAGAAGATATAAGCCCCCTCCCTCTTAAGCAGCGTGCAGAAGTTGTTGATGATCTTCTTCAGCAACGCGTGCAACAACTGCTCCCGGAGCTAATGCGAAAAGCGGATATTGATATGTGGGTATTGATAAGTCGCGAATACAACGAGGACCCAGTGATCAAAACCTTCCTGCCCAGCGACTGGTTGTCTGCCAGACGAAGAACGGTTCTGGTTATCCATGACCCGGGCAAGGGTGAGAGTTTGGAGACCTTAGCAATAGCCCGCTATAACGTTGGCAAGGTGTTCAAAAGTGCATGGAACCCGGAACAACAGCCAGACCAATGGGAGCGTCTGGCTCAAATTATTGCAGAGCGTAACCCAGACTCTATTGCAATTAATCAGTCGAAAAACTTCGCTCAGGCCGATGGCATTACAGCAACGGATAAAGAACTTTTTGTGGCCGCTTTAACCGATAATCTAAAAAATAAAATTGTGAGTGCTGAACCGCTAGCCGTTTCCTGGCTTGAAAAGCGAATAGAAGCAGAACTGCCCTATTATCGTAATGCCGTTAAGCTTGCTCATCAAATTATCGCTGAGGGATTTTCAAGCAAAGTGGTCTCAGTTGGTGAAACAACCACAGAAGATCTTCAGTGGTGGTTCCGTGAACGTGCTGCACAAGAGAACCTGCCAGTTTGGTTTCATCCTTCGGTGAGTGTGCAACGCATAAATGATCCTCAACCGGGCCACCCGCGTTCTGCCGGTGTCACCATACAACCCGGCGATTTACTGCACGTGGATTTCGGCATTACTTACCTTCGTTTAAACACAGATACTCAACAACACGCCTATGTCTTAAAAGACGGCGAGTCAGACGCACCTGAAGCCCTTAAAAAGGCATTAGCTAATGCTAACCAACTACAGAATATTCTGACAGAGCAGTTTGAGGAGACACGTTCTGGCAACGAAATTTTACTTGCGGCGTTAGAGCAAGCTAAAGAAAAAGGCCTGGAGCCCATGATTTATACCCACCCTATTGGTTATTACGGCCATGGCTCAGGCCCCACCATTGGTATGTGGGATAAGCAGCGCGCTATAGAAGGCGCAGGCGAATACCCGCTATTTTCCAATACGGCCTATTCTATCGAGCTTAATAACAAAACCACATTTAAGGATAAAACCATCACCATCATGCTGGAAGAAGATGCGTTTTTTAATGGTGACGGTGTTAGCTATTTAAACGGCAGACAGCAGTCCTTTCATCTTATCGATTAGGCTTTTCTGACACATAAATAGTAATGTGCCCGGCGGCTACAACCGTGCCGTCGCTGCGCTTTGCTTCTACCGATATTGGCTGGTCACCCGGCTGCCAGGTGGACTCTGAGCAAGTTGCCTCTATAGTCACATCGCTGTCGGTTTTCGCCAGGTACTGCACATTCATACCTTTTGGAAGCCAGCGTAAGTGCTTAGGAATTGACGCTTCGGCTAATGCGCCCATCGCCATTTCCATTCCGTTGCATACAGCAATGGCGTGCACCGTACCAATATGGTTCTGAACTGCCTTTCGTTTTTTAAACGTCAGCTGACACAAGTTCGGCTTTAATTCAGTAATGAGCGGCTTAATCGTTTTAAAGTAAGGTGCTTTTCGGGCAAACATTGTCGAAAAAATCTTACGTCCAAAAGGCAACTTCAGGCAGCGGTCGTATAAGTTAATAAGATAGTTGCTACTGGCCAAAATCTTGACTCCAAATAGGTTGGTAACAATTTGTCGATATAAAAAAAGCAGGCCGAAGCCTGCTTCTTACATTTATAGCTTAATTTACAATGTGTAAATTATAAGCTGGCAAGCGTTTCATTCAACACAGAACAAGGACGCATTGCTGCTGATACCTTATCTGTGTTTGGCTGGTAGTAACCGCCAATGTCCACTTTAACACCCTGAACCTTGTTCAGTTCGTCGATAATCGTTTGCTCGTTACCAGACAGCTTCTCAGACAGCTTGCTGAAACGTTCTTTGAGTTCAGCATCGTCGCTCTGGTTAGCCAGCGCTTCTGCCCAATACATTGCCAGGTAGAAGTGTGAACCACGGTTATCGATTTCACCCACTTTACGTGACGGTGACTTGTTCTCTTCCAGGAACTTAGCCGTTGCAACATCCAGGCTATCTGCCAGAATTTGCGCGCGCTTGTTATCAAACGTACGGCTTAGATGCTCCAGAGAAGCAGCCAACGCCAAAAACTCACCTAAAGAGTCCCAACGTAAGTGGTTTTCTTCAACAAACTGCTGAACGTGCTTAGGCGCTGAACCGCCAGCACCTGTTTCAAACAGACCGCCACCGTTCATTAGAGGCACAATAGACAGCATTTTCGCTGACGTGCCCAGTTCCAAAATTGGGAACAAGTCAGTCAGGTAATCACGCAGTACGTTACCAGTAACAGAAATCGTGTCCTTGCCTTCTTTCACACGCTGCAATGTGTGACGTGTTGCTTCTACTGGCGCCATAATTTGAATATCAAGGCCGTCAGTATCATGCTCTTTTAAGTACTCTTCCACTTTCTTAATTAACTGAGCGTCATGAGCACGGTTGCTGTCTAGCCAAAATACTGCAGGCATACCGCTTAAGCGTGAACGATTAACCGCCAGCTTAACCCAGTCACGAATCGGTGCGTCTTTCACCTGACACATGCGCCAGATATCACCTTCTTCTACATTGTGTTCGAACACAACATCACCGGCTTTGTTAAATACTTTTACTGTACCCTTTGCCGGAATTTCAAAGGTCTTGTCGTGAGAGCCATACTCTTCAGCTTTTTGCGCCATTAAGCCAACGTTAGGTACGGTACCCATAGTTGCAGGGTCAAAGGCGCCGTTTTCTCTGCAGAAACTAATAGTTTCCTGATAAACACCTGCGTAGCTACGATCCGGAATCATAGCTTTTGCGTCCTGGCGGCTGTCGTTCTTATCCCACATTTTGCCAGAGTCACGAATCATTGCTGGCATTGATGCGTCAATGATGATGTCACTAGGTACGTGCAGGTTTGTAATGCCTTTATGCGAGTTAACCATTGCCAGTTCTGGCTGTTTTGAATAAACCGCTTCCAGGTCAGACTCAATTTCAGCGCGCTTGTCTGCCCCAATTTTCTCTAGCTTGTTGTAAAGATCACCAATACCGTTACTTGCGTCAAACTCAATTTCTTTCATAACGTCAGCGTGTTTTTCTAATACGTCTTTATAGAAAACACGTACCGCATGACCAAACATAATTGGGTCAGAAACTTTCATCATGGTGGCTTTTAAGTGCAACGACAACAAAACGCCTTCGTCTTTTGCCGCAGCTGTTTCTTTTTCAAAGAATGCCTGCAACTGTTTTTTACTCATCGTTGCAGCGTCAACAACTTCACCGGCCAGTACCGGTACAGATTCCTTCAGTACTTTTTGCTCGCCGTTGCTTTCAAAAACAATTTTAAAGGTATCATCGCTCGAAGAGGTTACCGACTTTTCGCTGCTGTAGAAGTCACCATCGCTCATGTGCGCAACGTGTGACTTAGAGTCTTTAGACCACTCGCCCATGCGGTGTGGGTGTTTCTTAGCGTAATTTTTGACAGCACTTGGTGCGCGACGATCAGAGTTACCTTCACGTAATACCGGGTTAACCGCACTACCTTTTACTTTGTCATAACGTGCACGAACGTCTTTTTCTTCATCATTTTGTGGGTCAAACGGAAAGTCTGGCAGTTTATAGCCTTGTTCTTGCAGCTCTTTGATGCAGGCTGTCATCTGCGGAATAGACGCGCTGATGTTTGGCAGCTTAATAATGTTAGCTTCTGCTGTCTTCGCCATTTCACCCAGTTCGGCTAAAGCATCTGACTGACGTTGTTCTTCGGTCAGGTACTCCGGAAACTGCGAAATAATACGACCAGCTAAAGAAATATCACGAGTTTCAACTGAAACACCGGCTGCCTTAGTAAATGCTTCGATAAAAGGCAGAAACGAATAGGTAGCGAGACGCGGTGCCTCGTCCGTTTCAGTATAAATAATCTTTGCTTTATCAGTCGACATAGTCATTCCTATTTATTGGACCAAAGTAAAAATCTATTAACTTACTTATGTAATTTTGTGGCGCAGATTATAGAGGATCTGGCTCTGAATTACCATTCACCCGTGTTTTCCATAGAGGCCCACGGCTCTTGTGGCGGCAAGTTATCACCTTTTTGCAGTAGCTCTATTGAGATATTATCCGGCGAGCGCACAAAGGCCATGTGTCCGTCTCTCGGAGGCCGGTTAATGATAACGCCGTTATCCATGAGTTTTTGGCACAACTCATAGATATTCTCGACTCGAAATGCTAAATGACCAAAATTACGGCCGCCGCTATAAGTTTCCGGATCCCAGTTGTAGGTCAGTTCCATCATCGGCGCTTGTTCTTTTTTAGCGCGTTCAACATCATCCGGCGCGGCTAAAAAGACCAAAGTGAAACGCCCTTTTTCTACTTCTTTCCGTCTAACTTCTTCAAGACCCAATAAATCACAATAGAAATTCAAAGATTGTTCTAAGTCGTGCACCCGCACCATGGTGTGTAAATATTGCACTCTCTAATCTCCTTCCTGTTCAATCAGGGCTTTAGCACCTCGTTCAATAAGGTCAACACAGTGTTCAAATCCTTCCTGCCCTCCAAAGTACGGATCGGGAACCTCTAATGGTTCAACACCATTCTGATTATGAAGCGCCTGCAAAAACAATTCGACTTTATGCCTATGCTTCGGCACTTTGTTTTCAGCCATAACTATCAAGTGATCATAGTTCGCCTGATCCATTGCATATATGCAATCGAATTTCTCAAAATCTTCAGCAACGACCTGACGACCGCTCAAATGGCTAATATCAATACCGCGTTTTCGCATACTCTGTTGCATACGCTTATCCGGTTGCTCACCAATGTGATGAGCAGACGTGCCAGCAGAATCAATTTCAATAGCCAACTGGTGACTATCTATAAAGTGTCTAATAAAGCCTTCAGCAGCGGGCGATCTGCAAATATTTCCTAAACACACCATTAATATCTTTTTCAATTTCCTAACCTTTCTTGATTTAAATTAAAGATGCATTTAATATGCATTTATTAAATGCATTAGGAATGTCTCTTATGAAACCACGTAAACTATTGCAAACTTCTAACACTTCTATGGTGGTGTTTTTATTACTTTCAATCGTTGTTTTTTATCTGGCCTGGTTCCAGGAGGAAAACTTACCTTTGATGCTGTTAGTTTTCTTGCATTTGTCACAGGTGATTCTAGCCGGCCTATTTAAAGTGGCTTATGTGTTCAGATTAATAGCACAAAATCAACTAGGAGAAGAACTCAGGTAAACTGGTTGGTCAGTTCTTTTCGCTCACGCCAGTCAGGGAGAAATTCATCCATTAGTGCGTAGAAGCGCGCGTTATGATAACGCTCAAACAGGTGTGTTAGTTCATGAACCACTACGTACTCAAGGCACTCAACTGGTTTTTTAACCAGCTCCAGATTCAACCATATCTTTTTGCTGCGTATATTGCAGGTACCCCAACGGGTTTTCATTGCCCTGATACCGAAACTGTTACTGTATGCTCCCATCCGCGGTTGCCAAATATCCAGTAAGGCTTCAATTTCCCGGGTAATTTGTTCGCGGTACCAACGATCCAAAACCTGCTTACGCTGAAGCGCATTGTAATGCGGCAGCGAAATCAACTGTAGTTTATCATCGTTCAGTCTAACCGCGGCACCACGCTTTTTAAGCTCGATATCCAGTGTGTAAATCTTTCCCCAAAGCTTATGCTCTTCGCCTGACACAAACTGAAACTCTGGCTGGACTGGCTGCATCGCAATTTTTTGTCGTTGCTTTATCAACCAGTCATGGCGCTCAAACAACCAGCTTTCAATCTCATTTAGCGAGCACTGCTTAGGAGCTGACACTTCAACATCACCTGAGGGCGCACGCACCCTTAAATACATATTTTTTATGCGCTTACTCTTTACCGTAACAGGAATATCGTTAATCAGAAGCTTCGCGCTGTACAGGCTTTTACTTTCTTTCGGCATCTTGCTGAGCCACTATCAGTTGCTTTAATTCTCGAATTTCCTGTTGCAGATCGGTTATCGAGGGTTCTTTGTCCACACCCTCTTCATCCAAGCCTTCCTGAGCAAGTTCAATTTTCCGACTCTCTTTATCCATGACGTTAATCACAATACCGATAACCATATTTAAGAACGCAAAAGCGGTCAGGAAAATGAAAGTCATATAGTAAATCCAGCTCCAGCCATACACTTCCATGGTTTCGTACTGAATGTCAGTCCAGTCTTCAAAGGTCATCACCCGGAACAGCGTGAGCATAGAAGTAGCAATGTTATCCCATAAAAACGGATTGATATCGGCGAATAAATAACTGCCTACCGCAGCATAAATATAGAAGATAATAAACATCAGCAGGACGACATAGCCCATCTGCGGAAGCGCTTTTAATAAGGAGTTTATTAAGGTTCTCAACTCCGGAATAATGGATATCATCCGCAGTACCCGGAAAATCCTGACTAAGCGCGCCAGCAAAGCCAGTTCCGAGTCATTAATTGGAATAAGACTGACTAGCACAACCAGAGTATCAAACACATTCCAGCCGTCTTTGAAAAACGCCTTTTTATTGTCTTCAGCAATGAAACGGATGGTTATTTCAATTAAGAAAAACAGCGTAATAAAAAGGTCCAGACCGAAGGTCAGACTGTTAGCAAAGGCTGGTAACTCGTATGTTTTCGCCCCAATTTCTAATGCCGAAATAATGATAACGGCAACCACCAGCGCTTCAAAAATTTTGTTACTTTTAAGGTGAAATAACTGCTTTTTTATTTTTTCGTACATAAAGTAACAACTCAGAAGAACAGTAAGTACAAGACAACCGCTAAGACTAAACGGTAGATAACGTAAGGCCACATACCGAACGCATTAAGCCACTTAAGGAAGAAGTGAATAGCCGTAATAGCGGTTAAAAACGATACAACGCCACCAACCAAAAAACCTAACCAATCAACGGCAATAGACTCTGAAGCTATAGTTAATAGCTTAACCAACGCAGCGGCAGCCGTAATGGGAATAGCCATAAAAAATGAGAACTTTGAAGCCGATTCTCGGTTTAACCCCAAAAACAAACCCGCGGTTATGGTGGCGCCGGAACGTGAAGTGCCCGGAATAAGCGCCAAAGCCTGAGCAAGACCAACAATAATCGCATCTTTAAAACCAATATCCTGCAAAGTCCGGCTGCCCCGCGCAAAACGATCTGCGACCGCTAATAGCACGGCGAACACCACTGTGGTGGTGATGATAACACCCACAGCTCTTAATGCGGTGTCTATGTAATCCAGTAACAGTATTCCGGCAATACAGGCCGGGATGGTTCCTACAACAACAGCCCAGCCTAAGCGGCTCTGGCCGACATATTGCCGAGCCGCGATAGAACGAAGGCCGTCTATAAAGAGTTCAGTGACATCTTTGCGGAAATAGAGAATGACAGCAAGTAAGGTACCGACATGAACTGCAAGATCAAAGCCTACACCTTGATCTTCCCAGCCGGTAAGTATTGGCATCAAAATTAAATGAGCGGAACTGGATATTGGAAGAAACTCGGTTATCCCCTGGATAATGCCAAGGATGATCGACTGTAAGAAATCCATTAAAAATGCTCGCCTTCATTCTGCTCAAATAGAAAGCGAGCATTATAGTCAGTTTCGTCGCTAGAACGAAAGTAAGATTAAGTGATTAAGCGCCACATTTACCTTCGCCGCACTTGCCTTCACCACATTTTCCTTCTTCCGACTTTTCTGATTTTTCACCTTTTCTCTCGGCTTTTTCTTTCTTCATTTCTTCGCCGCACTTACCTTCACCGCATTTCCCTTCACCACATTTGCCTTCTTTGGCCTTTTCCTTTTTCTCTTTCATTTCTTCTTTAGACTTTTCTTTGTCTTCGCCACATTTGCCTTCACCACATTTCATTTCCTGTGGTTGAGAAACTTCATAGCCTGACGAAAGCTCAGTTGCTTCGAACGGATTAGCCTGTGCTGCTCCCATGCTCATTGCAGAAGCGACAGATAACGCAGAAGTTATTGCCAGAGTTTTTGAAGTTAATTGTTTCATAATAATCACCTAAATTTGGTTGCCAGATTCTCTTTAACTGTAGTTTATTTTTACAATAAATAGACAGTTATTTACACATTATTAACTCAATATCCTATCATGCAAGGTTCGGATCACATTCTCACCTTCACTGTCTTCTACGAGAAAGCAAAGATTATGCTCACTTGCTCCCTGACAAATCAAACGCACAGGGTAATCGTTCACGGTATTGAAAGTGAGTTGGCTAATGTGAGCATCGCGACCAATCCCGTTTCCGATAATGGCCACCAGCGACAAACCCGTTTCAATTTCTACGCGGCAAAACTGCTCAAGCTCTTCTAAAGCCGCAGCCGGCAATAACGCTTGTCCATTTGCGATGCTTCCGCCTTCATCCAAAGTCAGTGCAATGCTGACTTCTGACGTTGTGACCAAATCCACGCTGACATTATAGCGCGCCAGTATTTCAAAAAGCCGTGCCAAAAAACCACTGGCATGCAGCATGCTAAGACTATGAACAGTGACTAAAGTTTGATTCCGGCGAAGTGCTACGGCTCGTACGTCAGGTCGAGTTGTGGGGCCAGCGGAAATGTACGTACCGCCAGCGGCGGCATTCTGGCTACTGCCAATGAAGACTCGAATCGAATTTTTTATTGCCGGCGCCAGACTAGAGGGATGTAGGATCTTTGCTCCAAAAGTCGCTAACTCTGCCGCTTCTGAGAAACTCATTTCGGCGATAGCCCGGGCGCTCGAACAGATTCGTGGATCCGTTGTATAAATGCCTGCAACGTCCGTCCAAATCTGTAAGTCGGTTGCATTAAAGCCGGCCGCTAACAAGGCTGCGCTGTAGTCACTTCCCCCGCGACCTAAAGTCGTTGTCTGGGTTTTATCATCTGAGCCAATAAAACCTTGAGTTACCCACACGTAATCAGAGTCGAGCTTCTGCTTCTGCTCCAGACAATGTGACTTAGTCGAAACTTCATCCGGTTGCGCACGGCCAAAGGCGCTATTTGTTTTCAGAAGTTGGCGAGCATCCAGAGTATCCGACAACGTACCTTGTTCATTCAGAACGCAGGAGAACAAGAGACTCGAGCAACGCTCACCGAAGCTGAGTAACTCATCCCGCCAGGCTGCCCAATTTTCTGCTGGTTTCTGACAATGAAACTCCAGTTCATCATGCAACTGAGACAACGATGCTTCCAGAGCACCGGAATTGTTTAGTTTTTGCTGAATAGATGAATGAATAGTATAAATTTCACTTCGCAGAGATTCTGTTTGCTTACCCTGTTTATCCGCTATTTCTGCCAGCCGATTCGTCACTCCGGCGCAGGCACTAACAACCACCAGACGAATGGAAGGATTATTCTGAACGATTTGGGCGCAGCGCAGCATTGAGGGATAATCGGCAACGCTCGTACCTCCGAACTTAGCAACAGTAAAAGACACAGTTTTCTCCTGAACATAACAAAATAAGTGTTCGGAGAACTCAGGTTTTGCAGAATACGTGGCGAGGTGAACTTAATAGCCATTAGGAAAATGCAAACACCAGAAGCTCTCCACCCTGAAGGTGACAGTTGTGGGTGTTCAAACCCTGCAACCGGCAGCATTCTCGCCAAATAACAATGCTACCTCGGCGTAATACCCCTCTCCTTCGACTCAACCCCGGCTTTGGCAACCTAAGTTCGAAAGTTCCTGGTGTACGCACCTCTTCTTAGTGCAAATTAGACCACGCCCGATAAAGCGTGGTCAATTTATTTACTCATTAAGACTGTTTTAGCGAGTCCATATCAATAACAAAACGATACTTCACATCGCCTTTTTTCATCCGTACAAAGGCGTCGTTGATATTCTGGATGTCCAGCATTTCAACATCGCAGTGAATATCGTGTTCAGCACAAAAGTCGAGCATTTCCTGAGTTTCTGGAATGCCGCCAATCAAGGAACCTGCCAGAACCCGTCGTTTCATAACTAACGCCCCCGCTTGCAATGCAGGGTCAACCGGTTCCAACAGCCCCACTAGAATGTGCGTACCATCGACTTTCAAACAGTTAATGTACGGATTGAGATCATGCTGTACCGGCACAGTATCCAATAAAAAGTCGAAGGTCTCTGCTGCCGCTTCCATTTGTTTATCATCGGTTGAGATAATCACATGGTCCGCGCCTTGCTTCTTAGCCTCGGACACTTTGCTCTCTGAGCGCGTAAAAATGGTGACTTCAGCACCCATGGCTTTGGCAAATTTGACGCCCATATGACCCAGACCACCCATGCCGATAACACCGACTTTATGTCCTTTTTGCACACCAAAGTGGCGCAGTGGTGAATAGGTTGTAATACCGGCACACAATAACGGTGCCGCTTTTGCCGGATCCAGTTTTTCTGATACCCGGACCACGAAACGATCACTGACGATTATTTTCTCGGAGTAGCCACCATAGGTAATGCTCTTATCGTGTAAATCTTCTCCGTTGTAGGTTGGCACCATCCCATTAAGGCAATACTGTTCCAGCCCTTTTTCGCAAGAAGAGCACTCACGGCACGAGTCAACCATACAGCCCACACCTACCGTGTCTCCCACACTAAAGTCCTTAACATTATCGCCTACGGCCGTGACTTTACCGATTATCTCATGACCCGGAACAACGGGATAAATTGTGCCTCCCCAGTCGTTTTCTGCATAGTGGATGTCGGTATGGCAAACACCACAATAGGTAATGTCGATAGCAACGTCATCGTTACGTAACTCACGACGTTCTATAGTGTGAGGTGCCAACTTAGAATTTTCTGATTGTGCAGCATAGGCTTTCGTCATTTATCGCTCCTTTAAATTGTTGTCTCTCACTAATGTACTCATTAACTTATTTTTTAGATTGTAGGCTTTTGATTTATTGCAACCCATTCGTCGACAACATACCATCCAATAATACTGTTTTATAAATAGATGACTTATGAAGTACACACTATTTTCGTTATTAGCTGCGTTTTTCTGCCTTGGCTCCCCAGGAGCCGTGGCCGCATTCTATGAAAAAGGCGTTACTGACGAACAACGGCCGCTCAACGATTACTTAATTCGGCACTGGGAAACGCGTGATGGCTTACCTCACAACTCAGTTAATGAACTCATTCAGGACGACAAAGGGTATCTTTGGTTAGCGACCTGGCAAGGACCAGCACGTTTTAATGGTCGCCGTTTTGATATCTACGACAACTTGCGCGAAACCGGCTTACCAGATATCGGAATGTATACAGCTGCTTACAGTCATTGTGATGGCAGTATTTATGTTGCAGGCAGCCGCGGGGGAATTGCTCGTTTCTACGATGGACACTGGGAAACACTTGAGTCGGCTCCACCTTTTGTGAACCACTTATTTACTGATGATAATTGTAACCTTTGGGTCTCGACTTCAGAGCTTGGCCTGATAGTTTATAAAAACAATCAACGCACCGCACAATTTACAACTAAGCATGGTCTAAATTCCATGTTTGTATATGAGTCATTGGTAGATAGCCAAGGCAACTTGTGGGCTGCCACTAACCGAGGTCTTCAAGTTAAAAAAGTCGGTGAGGCTCGCTTTGAAACCATTGCTGCCATTCCCGAGCAGTTAGTCACTGCACTGCTTGAACTGCAAAGCGGAAACTTACTGGTAGGTACGGAAAATGGGCTTTATCAGCAGAGTGCAAATACCAAGTTTGAACGTACACTGCCCGAAATTGACAGAAGAATCAGCACCCTATTTCAGTCGCCTGACAAACAACTTTGGCTGGGAACCTATCGGGATGGGCTCATTCGCATTAGCGATAAGTATGGTATAGAGAAGTTCGATACTAGCGAAGGTCTGCCGAACAACCATGTACTGGATATTATTCAGGACAGAGAAGACAGTTTTTGGGTGTCAACTCACGGTGGGCTGGTTCAGTTCAGAAATGCACTTTTTTCGACTTATACAAAAGAAGACGGACTTACAGGTAACTATATCAGAGCCTTAGCAGAGAGTGACAAGAATGAAGTCATCGTTGGCTCCAGCAATGGGGTTTCAGTTATAGATGAAGTGGGAATTTCTGCGCTTGCTCCTGATACCCCGCTAAACGAGCAATCCGTATTGTCTCTCGCTTATGATCATAAACAACAACTCCATATCGGAACATACACTGACGGCCTTTATATTTGGAACGGAAAGCAAATTGTACAGCACTTTGACAGTAGTAACCTGTTAAAAGCGGACGAAGTTCGTCAAATTGAGCTTGACCCTAAACATGGAAAGTTCCTGGCAACACCTGTGGGAGTTACCCATTTGTACCAAAATTCCGAGGGCCAATGGGTATCCCAACATATTTCTCAAGAAGATGGTTTAACCAGTAATTATACAACCTCATTGCACCTGGATAAGCAAGGGACTCTTTGGGCTGGCTCAGCCCGTGGCGTGGTTAGTATTAATATTGTTCCTCAGAATGGTAAGTTCGATTACCAAATCACGCCTGTTGACTTAACCGAACTGAACAATGCAGAACTGGCCTTTCATATTACCGAACATTCAGGCTACCTATGGATGGCCACCGATCGAGGACTCATTGTTCATGATCTTGATAAGAACAGTTGGCAAATTTTCAACCGCGATCAAGGCTTACCATTTGATAACTTTATGTCCGTTGCTTTCGATGGTAATGGCAATCTCTGGTTGGGATCAAACCGTGGTCCGGTCATGATTGAACATGATTCCTTTACCAAAGTTTTAAAAGGACAGGCGAACAAGCTCAATGTTCAGCGCTTTAGTGAAGTCGACGGTCTCGAAAGTGCCCAAATAAATAGCGGTGGTCCATCCATGCTTCAAGCACGAAATGGCAGTATATGGCTGGCCACCAGTAATGGCGTTTCAGAGGTTGATCCGAAAACCATTACAGAGATTGGTAACCTTCCTCCAGAGGTCAATATTGAGTCGGTCAAAGCAGACGGAGAAACGGTCATCTTCGGAGAAAAAATCAGTGCTGATACAGACCGTATTGTGTTTGAATTTGTAGCTCCCGGATATCTTATGGCTGAGCAAATTGACTACCAGGTACGCTTGGTCGGCTTTGATGAAGACTGGGTGAATAAGAACGCCCTGAACTCTGCAGAGTATACAACCTTGCCAGCCAACGATTATATCTTTCAGGTTCGGGCAAGGTATCCCGGCGGTCAATGGAGTCAACCCGACTATTTTGCTTTCCGACAATCTGCTCATATTTGGATGCAAGCCTGGTTCTGGATTGTAGCTTCGTTAGTTGTTGCACTTTTAGCCTTGTTTGGCGTAAAGGCGCGCCTTAACCAACATAACCAAACACGACTACGACTGGAAAAGATGGTTAAAGAAAAGACGGCTGACTTAGAGAACATGGCGCGACAGGATCCATTAACCAATCTTGGGAACCGTCGCGCTTTTGATGAACGCCTGCAACATGAGTTGAGTCGCTGCAGACGCGACGGGACCTATTTGAGTCTGGCTATCCTCGATGTCGACTACTTTAAAGAAGTCAACGACCGCTACTTACACACCGTCGGCGACAAGGTTCTGGTGAGAATAGCCGATGTCCTGCGTGACGAAATCAGAGACATTGATTATGTAGCTCGCTGGGGCGGCGAAGAGTTTGCGGTATTAATTACGAACTCTGAACTTGAAGTTGCTAAAGAAGCCAGTGAACGAATGCGTGAAAGGATAGCTGCAACCCCGTTCGACGATTTTGTTGAAGACATGAAGATTACCGTTAGTATTGGTGTTGCCAGCAGTTTTCACTACGCTGATCATGCTGGTTTACTTGTTGCCGCTGATCAGGCTCTGTATCAAGCGAAAAGTGCCGGTCGCAACCGAATGGAGTCAAAACCATGAACAAGCATAACTCAATAAAAGTTGAAGCTTTTCTTGATAACGATAGCGAAACCTTCAGTTATATTGTTTTTAATCCGGATGAAAAAGATGCCGTTATTATCGACCCCGTGCTCGACTTTGATTATCCCTCGGGTAAGACCTGCACGGACGGCGCACAACGTATTGTCGACTGCGTTAAAGCAAACAATCTAAATGTTGCCTGGATACTGGAAACACACGCGCATGCTGACCACTTAAGTGCCGCTCCTTTTTTAAAAAAGCAGCTAAATGCGCCTATCGCTATCGGCGAGCATATTACGGATGTGCAAAAAATATTTAAACAAGTCTATAATCTTGAAAAAGAGTTTCTACCCAACGGGGAACACTTCGATAAACTATTAAGTGACGGGGAGACATTTCAGGTAGGGTCAATGAGTTTCCGTGTAATACATACACCAGGCCATACACCCGCTGATATTGCCTACGTTGTGAATGAAAACAAAGTCTTTGTTGGTGACACTTTATTTAACCCTGACGTCGGCACAGCCCGGTGTGACTTCCCCGGAGGCAGCGCCAGCACCTTATATTGCTCTATTCAAAAACTTTTTCAGTTAGACAATACGACAGAAGTTTTTATTTGCCACGACTACCCTCCTGAGGGACGTGAACATCAGTGCAAAACCACGATAAAAGAACAAAAACAAAACAACATTCATGTAGGTGGACAAGCTACCGAAGAGCAGTTTGTCAAATGGAGAGAAGAGCGTGATGCAACATTGGATATGCCTCGCCTTATCATTCCTTCCATTCAAGTTAATATCCGTGCTGGCCAACTGCCGCCGGCAGAAAGTAATGGTACCGTTTACCTGAAAGTCCCTTTGAATCGTTTATAACTGCAAGCAGGTACTTAAAATGATGAACAAAACCACTCTCGCTATTTCATTGTCACTACTGTTAGCTGGGTGCGGTCAGCCACAACAGACGGAAACAACATCGGATAGTCAAACAAGCTCAGTTAAACAAACGTCTCAAACCGAACAGCTACAAGAGATTTATAAGAACTACTTTGACGAACAGCTGAAACTAAACCCGTTATTAGCGACTTATATTGGTGACAACAAATATAATGATGAATTACCGAACTTCTATTCAGAAGAACATCTTGAAAAATTACTCGCTTTTGAAAAAAACTACTTAGATAAAATTGAAGACATTAATGCCGAGCAACTCCCCCGCTCAGAGCAGATCAGCTATGAAATTTTCAAGCGAAACCGAAAGCTGGCCATTGAGGGCGCGCAATACCCTGAGCATTTGTTACCTATCAACCAGTTTTACAATATCGCTGGTCGTCTGGCTATGCTCGGCTCTGGCACTTCGGCTCAACCATTCAATACCGTAGAAGACTACCGTGCATGGGCCAGTCGCATGCAAAAAATTCCGCGGCTTTTCGAGCAAGCTATCGAGAATATGGAAAAAGGGGTTAAACAAGACATTGTTCAACCGCGCGTGTTAATTGAAAAGGCCATCCCCCAAATTGATGCGCAAATTACCGAAGAAGTTACGCAAAGCATCTTTTGGCGCCCAGTCAAAGATTTACCTGAGGATATAGCAGATACAGACGCCGAAGCCATTCGTAAAGAATACCGGGAAATTATCGCAGATACGGTCATGCCTGCTTATCAAAAGCTTAGTGATTATCTCAGTAATGAGTACTTACCGGAAACTCGTACAGACAGTTTTGGCTTGGGTCAACTGCCTGAAGGTATGGAGTGGTATGAATATAGAATTAAGGCTAACACGTCAACTGAGTTAAGCGCTGATCGTATTCACAATATTGGTTTGGACGAAGTTGCTCGTATTCATGGTGAGATGCGCGACATCATGGAGGAAATCAATTTTGAAGGCGATTTACAGGCCTTTTTTGACTTCATGACGAACGACGAACAATTTATTTACGATAGCAGAGATGAAATGGTCGAGGACTACCGCTCCTTGCGAGGTGCCGTTGATGAAGTCGTTGGCGAGTTGTTCGATATCTTCCCTCAAGCTGAGTACGAAGTGCGGAAAGTCGAGGAGTTTCGTGAGCAATCGGCAAGTTCAGGTTCATACCAGGCAGCGCCTACTGATAACTCACGACCAGCAATTTTTTACCTGAACACTTACGACTTACCATCGCGTCCAAACTGGGCAAAAACGGCGCTATTCCTACACGAAGCAGCACCGGGGCACCACTTCCAGATATCCATTCAGCAAGAATTGGATAACTTACCCCGGTTCCGTAAATTTGGCCGGGAAACGGCCTACACTGAAGGCTGGGGATTATACTCAGAAGCTTTAGGCTACGACATGGGGCTTTACGATGACCCTTACCAACGTTTCGGACAATTAGCCGCAGAATTGTGGCGCTCTATACGTTTGGTCGTTGATACAGGAATTCACGCCAAAGGCTGGAGCCGTCAACAAGTACTGGACTACATGTATGACAATGCCCCGGTTGCAGAAGCTCGAGCAGTATCAGAGGCTGAGCGATTTATGGCGTTACCTGGCCAGGCACTTGCCTACAAAATTGGTCAGCTAAAAATTAGCGAACTCCGTCGCGATGCTGAGAAAAAACTAGGCAATAATTTTGATATTAAAGCTTTCCATCGAGTGGTTCTTGAAGACGGAGCTGTTCCACTTACCGTACTGGAACGCAAAGTGAAGCGCTGGGTTGCACAGCAGCTATAATTTAAAGCAAGTGATCAACCGGCAAACGGGCAGTTAACCAAACCGCCAAGCGACGCCAAATACCAGCACCAGGCTCTTTATAAAGCCGCAGTGCCGGTATTTTACTTTTATCCAGCCAGTACAGCTTATAAAAACGATTGAGCCTCGCTTCGTAGGTGCGCAGTGGTAACTCATGCTCAAACATTGCGTTAATTCGCTCTGCCATCTCTACCGATTCTATTAACAAGCCTGATTCAGTATTGATTTGAGCTGATCTCGGATCAAAATTAAACGAACCAACAAACACCCTCTTAGCGTCAACAGTTACCGTTTTCGCATGCAAGCTCGAAGCAGAGCGTCTAAAATATGGCCTGACATCTTTGCGCAGACGCTTCTCTTCGGTTCGGCGCAATTCAAAAAGCTGCACTCCTGACAGTAGTAAGCGCCGGCGGTGACGTTGATAACCAGCATGTACTGCCGGCACATCGGTTACCGCTAACGAGTTAGTCAGAACCCGAACCTTAACGCCCTGCTCCGATAAATTTTCGAGCTCTTTAACACCAGTGGGTGTCGGGACAAAATAGGGAGAAACCATGACAATTGAATGCTGTGCCGAACCTAATGTCTTTGCCAATTGTTGCGTAACCAGACGCTGAGGCTTACTATTTAACTGAGCTTTTAAGGGGTCGTCACTGACCACAATGGCAGGCGCCTCATACCAGAGCTCAGACTCTTTATCCGGAAAGTTATTCAAATGCTCGTCCGACAGAACAAACTGCTTTAAGTCCTGCAATTCGGGGCGCTTTTGAAATCCAGACCAGGTATCCTCGAATAACCGCCTCTGGTTGCCCGACTTTATTGCACTAACCGGTATCGACAAAAAACAGTCCCAGTAATGCTGCCAGTCTTCAAGAAGCGTATTAACAACCTCACCTTTGGCAATAACATCGAGATCGGAAAAAAGCTGACCGGCATGAGTACCAAAATACTCATTACCAACGTTACGTCCACCAACAATTCCGACTTTTCCATCGACCAGTAATGCCTTATTGTGCATCCTTCGGTTCATTCGCTTAAAATCGGTAAGCCAGTTAAGCCAGCGCCAGCGACGATGCTTAAAAGGATTAAACAGTTTAATGTTAAAGTTGGTTCGGGAAGATAAGTCTCGTAATAGCGGTTCTAGCGGTTTGCTGTGTAAATCATCCAATAACAAGTCAATACGCACGCCTCTCTCGGAAGCATCTAGCAACTCTTTTAGCAGCGTCAGACCGCTACTATCCGGGCGCCATAAATAGTACTGCAAAGCAATATGGTATTTTGCCTCACGTATTAAACGCACTCTGGCAATAAGCGCGCGATGAGCATCGCTTAAAAACTGAAATTTATTACCGGACGATGCCGCAAGTAAAGGGGTCATTTTATGCCACTTATTGCCCGTTCCAGACCGTCAAGAGTCAGAGGGTACATTCTGCCTCCGACTAAATCGTTAATCATGCGCACCGACATGTAATACCGCCAATGCTCTTCAGGTTGAGGGTTAAGCCAGGCCACTTTTTCGAAGTGCTGAGTTAAGCGATTCATCCAGGCTTCGCCGGGCTCCTCGTTCCAATGTTCAACACTGCCGCCGGGATATGCAATTTCATACGGACCCATTGTCGCGTCACCGACAAATAGCAACTTGTAGTCCTCGCCATATGTCTGAATTAACTGCTCGGTCGGAATTTGCTCCTGTCGACGCCTGGAATTATCTCGCCAGACGCCCTCATAAACACAGTTATGGAAATAGAACAGTTCCAAATGTTTAAACTCATTCTTTAACGCCGTGAACAACTGCTCGCATTGGTACACATAGTCATCCATCGACCCGCCAACATCCAGCAGTAAAATAATTTTAACCGCATTATGTCGCTCAGGCTGCCATTTCAGATCAAGTAAACCGCCTTTTTTTGACGTGGCTTCAATGGTGCTGTTCAAGTCAAGTTCGCTAGCCGCGCCAGTACGCGCAAATTGTCGTAATTTCCTAAGAGCCATCTGAGAGCCGCGTTGCTCCAGCCTGACATTATCATCAAGGTCACGAAACTCACGTTTATCCCATACTTTGGCCGCACTTCGATTACGATTGCTATCCTGGCCTACTCGAATACCGCCGGGATGGTAACCATAAGCACCAAAGGCTGATGTTCCTCCGGTACCAATCCATTTGGAGCCGCCCTGGTGGCGTTTCTGCTGTTCCTTTAAACGCTCGTGAAAGGTTTCCATTAACTCATCAAGACTACCGAGTTGCTGTACCTTTTTCTTCTCTTCTTCGCTTAGGTTTCGTTTTAGCGCATTTTCCAGCCAGTCTTTAGGGATCTTATCGGTCACATCGACCTTAGCAACCTTATCCACATACTCGCTGAATGCACGATCAAACTTATCGTACTGTGACTCATCTTTTACCAGAATAAGACGGGACAAGTAATAAAACTGCTCCACATCAGCGAAAGCCAAATTAGCTTTCATTGCGCTTAGCAAGTCCAGCCATTCGGTAATGCTGGTTTTAAGCCCGTGTCTACGCAGGGTTTGAAAAAAATCGATAAACATAGTGCGGTTTAGCGTCGTTGGATTCGAGCGTATTCAGCTAAGCGCTCGACATCCTGTTCATGCTTGAGTAAAGCGCCTGACAAAGGCAATAAACCACCCTGCTCACGGCTTTTTCGTAGTGCATTTGCGTCAATGTCTTCCACAAGTAAAAGTCGCAGCCAGTCCAGCAGCTCCGACGTTGAAGGCTTCTTTTTGAGTCCGGGAACGTCTCTTAACTCAAAGAAGAGTGCCAAAGCGGTATCAAGTAAGTTCTTATGCAAGTCAGGAAAGTGAACATCGACAATGGCTTTTAACGTATCACTGTCAGGAAACTGAATGTAATGAAAAAAGCACCGACGCAAAAACGCATCCGGCAATGCCTTTTCGTTATTCGAAGTAATAAGCACAATAGGACGCTGCTGTGCTTTTACTTGCTCACCGGTTTCGTAAACATGAAACGCCATTTGATCCAGTTCGTGCAGTAAATCATTGGGAAACTCAACATCGGCCTTATCAATTTCATCAATAAGCAGAACTGGACGTTTATCCGCGGTAAATGCCTGCCAAAGCTTACCGGGACGAATATAATTACTGATATCATGAACCTTATCACTACCCAGTTGGCTATCACGTAAGCGCGATACCGCATCGTATTCATACAAGCCTTGCTGCGCCTTTGTCGTTGACTTAATAGACCATTGCAGCAATTCGGTATCTAATGCTCTAGCTAACTCTTCGGCCAGGCGCGTTTTTCCAGTGCCTGGCTCACCTTTTAATAATAATGGCTTTTCTAATGTTACTGCGGCATTGACGGCTGTTGCCAGTTCCTGCGAAACGACATACTGAGAACTGCTGCTAAAATCCATTCTTGGGTCCCTTAATTCAGTGAAAACTGCGCCTATGGTACAACACGCATCAAGGGTTGTGCTAATCAGCGAGCTTTCCGGTTCTGTAGTTCGTTAAATCTATTAAGGACTTTGGCAATATCCGCCTTAACAAAAGGTTTTGTGACGTAATCGTTCATCCCGGCACGCAGCGCTTGAGTCCGGGTTTCCGGGTAAGCATCGGCAGTCAGGGCAATAACATAGGGCTGATAAATGTCCATATCGCGCAATACCCGAGTTGCTTCCATACCATCCATATGTGGCATGTGCAGATCCATAAACAATACGTCATAGTCTCTTGCTTGCATCATTTTCAGCGCGTTCTGGGCATCACTCACCAACTCAACATTCTGGTTCAGAGACAACAGCATTTCCCTTATTATCAGTTGGTTAATCTTATTGTCATCAACAACCAAAACCTGCATTTTGGGTAAGATTGGTATGCTCGGAGCCTTTGGCTTATTCGCTCCTGCAAGCTGAATCGTCATGGGCAGGCAAAGCGTGAAACATGAACCATGATCGGGTTTACTATCAACCTGGATGGTTCCGCTTAATAACTGTACGAGGTTACGAACAATAGCCAACCCAAGTCCACTGCCACCTTCCGGCCGGTTAAAGCCATCCTGCTCCTGCTCAAAGAGTTGCCATATGCGCTGTGTGTCATGGATCCCCTTCCCTGTATCCTGAACTTTTACAACCAGTTCCCCTTCGTTTTTCTTATTTTCGTACCCTTGCCAGCTTGCACTTACAGAAATAGAGCCCTGTGGAGTGAACTTTAATGCGTTACTGACCAGATTACTAACAACCTGCGCGACCCGAGCCTGATCCATTAACACGTTTTCCGGAATGTCATCGCTGACATCCACAATGAAATCTAACTTTTTATCCTTTATTGGTTGTTCAAACAAACGAATGACATGGTTTAATACTTTGACCGGAGAGTGCACACCCAAAGTAACCTTTAACTGCCCTTCTTCTGCGCGGGTTAAGTCAAGTACATCGTTCAATGTAGTTAGCAAATAGTCGCCACTGTTCTTGATAGTCGCAAGCAACTGCTGCTGGTGAGAGTTGAGATCCGTTGACTCTAGCACCGAAGCTATACCCAGTATCCCATGCAGTGGAGTTCTAATTTCATGAGACATATTGGCCAAGAATACATTTTTCGCGTGTGCCGCTCTGCGAGCATCGAGTTCCGCTTTTTTCTGCTCAGTTACGTCGGTAACGGTACCCGTGTATCGAATCGCTCGACCTTCACTATCACGCTCTATAATTTTCCCCCGATCCAATACATACACCCAATGACCTTCTCTATGCCTTATTCGGTGCGTGCTCTCATAAAACGGAGTAATGCCGTCCAAATGGTCTTTAATCGCTTGCCAAACGCCGTCGTAATCTTCCGGGTGCAAACGGCTGGACCAACTTTCTACATTTGCCTCAAGTTCATTCACTTCCCAACCAAACATATTGGCCCAGCGCTTATTAAAAATTGTGACTCCTGTTTGCGGATTCCACTCCCAGGTGCCCAGACGTGTCGCATCTAAAATAAGCTGTAGCCGGTTACGCTCCATTTCCAAAGCTATTTGTAACTGTTTACGCTCAGTAATGTCGATTAAATAGCCATACAGATGGTTAGTACCATCTTCATGCTGCATTACTACTGTCGTATCGGATACCCAGATATCCTGCCCATTAACGTGTTTTACCCTGTAGTCCTGATGCGTTATTGAACCACCCGACTCCTTAGCTAAAAGAAGCTCCACCTCTTCCATAACGCGTGGAAGATCGTCCTGATGAATCAGATCACGGTATTCAATTTCTCGTTTTTCTAATCTTACCTTCTTATAACCAAGCAAGCTTTCAATGTTGTCGGACACAAAAAGAACCGGCCAACCAGGTGAGTCCTCCCACACAAACAGACTCAAGCGACTGCCTACGTTCAACAAGGCTGCTAAATTTTCATTGGTTACTGGTGTTGTCATCAACTTAGACTCGCTTTAGAGGCTTTACTCCAACCAGTTTGCCGCACTAGCAACTTGGTGTACACTGGCAAAAATAATAACATAAAAATAACGATACTCGGATGACCCAGGCAAACGTCAATGAATGGCAAACAGCGCTACTAAAGCAGGTTGACCAGCTGATAGAGTTGGCTAGAACCCGTTTACCTGCCAGACAACAGCCTACCATCCGCGGCCCAGAGTACTGGCAACGTTTTGCTAAACACCACTACGTAAGAGCTGCTGATTTATTAAAGTCCGGACACGGATTCGAAGCTGCGAAGCATTTTCGTCGGGCAGCGCTTTTTGGCCATAGCAAAGCGATGCTGTATTTAGGTCAAATGTTTCTGCAAGGTAAAGACTTACCCGAAAGTGTCTTTCATGCGTGCTGCTGGCTAACTCTAGCGGATCGCGCCGGAGAGACTGAAGCAGAAAAAATTATTGATAACCTGCTCCATAAATTAACCGCAAGAGAGTTAAATAGCGCCCGCCAATTGGCTGCCGAGCGCTTTGAACAAATTTGTGACGCCAGCTTCGACGTTCACGGTCTCTAACTTAAGGGTGCCACAGCTTTGTTTTTTCACGAAGCTTGCCACTAGCAACCCAGTCCTGAAGCTGATCCGCCATACGTTTGCCCGCATCAACCGCTTTTTCCCAATAGTCGATGCGAGTCGCTGCATCCAGTTTCGCAAAGTCTGTTCTGTCCGGAATTTTCCCGTAAGGTAACGACTGAACAAACTCTTCAGATGGCGTAATAAATACCACGTTAGGCCATTTTTTCCCGGTAGTGCGTCGCCAACTTAAACGCTTATCAAACCACCCCGGAATCGCTTCCCGATGGAAGTGAGGATAAAGCACCAGGCCATTAACTTCGGACAAATCTAAATCGAAATGGTAGTCAGTGATTCCGCCATCACGGTAGGTGCCTGTTGGCGCCCCCGGAATATCGATAACACCGTCCAACACCAAAGGAATTGAGCCTGTCGCTAATAACGCCGACTGAAAGTTGTCATGGGTCAGCTCAACATGGTGTGTCGGCAAGTCTCTCCAACCTCTGGAGAAACTCAGATCCGACTGTGGGTGATGAAAAATAACCCGCTCGTAGAATCGCCCTAACCAACGACGATTTAAGCCATTGGCAAAAGCCGAACTCAACAAACCCAGCATTTGTTTTTTTGTTTCAGCGGCTGTCCAGCCCCGGCAACGAGCAACAATAAAATGGTGCCGCACCGCCGACTGACCTAAAATTTCAGTTACCGCCTGCTCGGGAACATACTTGGCCAGTAACGCTTTTGCTTCACTGGTTATCTCGTCTCTGTCAGGTTTCGCGCTGTAAGTCTGAGTTCTGTATAAACGACAGAATAAGTCACTGGCTGCTACCGGGTCCTGCTGTCCAAGCGCCGCGAAACGCCATGCGCCGGCTGAAGTCCCTAAGGTATTCAGAGGTTCTTTCTTATCTTTAAAAAACTCGCCAAACATCCACCTGTCTAGCCCTTGAAGCACAAACCATTTAGGCCCACCAGAAGCGCCTAATAGTAAACCGACATCGTCGGCGGTGAGTCCCTGCTCCTGAATATGCTGATAAGCCGAGGCTCCAGCCTTTATGTCAATCCAATCTGTCATACCACTTTCCCAGGCTTATAGTTGTCGTTTTCTTTCTGCAAGGAACCCTAGCAAGAACAATATTCCAATAGTGCTAACCGCCAGCAAATGAAGCGGAATAAGACTTAACCAGCCGGCTAAAACAGGTGTAAACCAAACGATTAACCAGCCATATCCAAAAGCACAAACGAGAATAAACACCATAGTACGGAACACAAAGTGCCAGTGTGCCACTTGCCTTTTCACCATACGGTTAACTTCAGCACCATAAATAACCAACAATGTGGCAATAATCATCATGGCTAACTCGTAAAAATGCGGGCGAATCATTAAGCCCAGATTATTTAGCACATTCTGCATGCTAATACCCCTCTCAAAATCGTCGCCCGAGTATACGAATTTTCTCGGCGGTTCGCATCCCAAGTTTGCCCTTTGCTGTGTTATCCTAAGACAATAAAGAGGCTCATTTATAGGACGTTCAATGAAAATCATCTCATTTAATATCAATGGTATACGCGCACGCTTGCATCAACTACAGGCGTTAATCGATAAACATCAACCTGATGTCATCGGCCTGCAGGAAACTAAAGTACACGATGATCAGTTTCCACTAAAAGACGTGGAAGCCATGGGTTATCACGTTGTTTTCCATGGTCAGAAAGGTCACTACGGAGTAGCAATGCTCAGCAAAAAGCCTCTGGAAAACCCTCAGTTTGGTTTTCCCTCTGACGATGAAGATGCCCAGCGACGGATGATTATGGGTGACTACCCACTTAGTGACGGCAGTTATGTGCGTATTTTAAATGGTTATTTCCCTCAGGGAGAGAGTCGCGACCACCCAACCAAGTTTCCGGCAAAAGAAAAGTTCTACCAGGACTTAATCAGCTACCTGGATAACGACCTTTCTCCGGAACAACCTGTCATTGTTATGGGTGATGTGAACATTTCCCGCATTGACCTGGACATTGGCATTGGTGAGAGCAACAAAAAGCGTTGGTTAAAAACCGGCAAGTGCAGTTTCTTACCAGAAGAGCGTGAGTGGATGCAAAAGCTTATGGACTGGGGTTTTACAGATACTTACCGCGAACTAAACCCAGATGTGGATAACCAATTTAGCTGGTTTGATTATCGCTCTCGTGGCTTTGACGATAACCGCGGACTGCGGATTGACCTTATCCTCGCCACGAAAGCATTGGCGAAGCAATGCAAAGACAGCGGCATAGACTATGAACTCAGGGGCATCGAGAAGCCTTCCGATCACGCACCTGTCTGGTCTACCTTTAAAGTTTGATTAACGCATTACCGCCGGTTGATGTTAATGCTCTTCCGGCGGTAATGTTTCCAGTGCTTTGCGCAAAATAATTGCCAGGTCCATATACTCGGGTCCTTTTTCACCCTGAGGGTGGCACTCGACGCCTTGTTTCCTCAACTTGTCTCTTAACTCTTTATACCAATGCCGCAAAGAAGGTTTCAATAGCTGCCGTGAACGCCATCCGAGCCAATATAGTCCCTGCAGAGGCAGGCTCAGCATAATCAAAGACAACATCAACCCGGGCGCAAGTTGTTCTTCTGGCATAAATTGCCAGGTTAGCGCTGCATTTAAAACAGCAATGCCCGGCGTCCAGCTAATAGCCTTGCGCGTTATCGGTATGATTCTGGATTCAGCCATAGCGGCAACGACTGAATGATGAGGCCATTTATCGGCATACACCTTTCCATCTCTTAGAACAGCAAAAAATGAACGACTCATGATGACCTCTTTGCCAAACTTGATGTAATTATAAACGATTACCTGTCTATTGTACGATATTCACACTTTCATTATTATCTTTATTTTTCATTAACTTACAGCCTTACAACCGCGTAGTGCACAAAGATATCCACAGTTAATGTGGATACAGTTGCAGCCAGCCTTTAGCTTTGCCACTATACTACCTGAATTAGTCAGTAGCATGGTGTCAGCAGTGACAACAAGTAAACTTCCCATTCTTTATGCGCCAATAACAGGGCGCATTATCACAGCGAAACCTTCTCCGCCTGTATGCCAGCATGGTTTACTTGGTAAAGGTGTTGTCATTGAAATGACCGGCAGTACTTTATATGCCCCAGCTGATGGCGAACTAACCCATGTAAGCAGTAGTGGCGATTACTTATCTTTACGCCTAAATGACACCTACTCTCTACAGTTAGTCACAGGTTCAGGCGATGCGTTCGGAACTCATCCGGCTTTGACCGTACTTTGCCGTGAACAAAGCCAGGTTAAATGCGGCGATCCTCTGGTTAAAGTTAATCAGTCGCTGCTGCGCAGTTCAAAGCCTGTACAACAACGGCTTGCTGTTCTCGTCTGTACGCTCAACTCTGAACAAACAACTGACCCCTTTGACTGGCTAGCGCCCGGGCTCGTTACCGCAAAAGACAGTCCACTTATTACTTATTAACAATCGACAGGAGCTGTACCTATGTTGCGCGTTTATGGCATTAAAAACTGCGACACCGTTAAAAAATCACTTAAATGGTTAGATAAAAACGAGGTCGATTATGAATTTATTGATGTTCGGCAGCAGCCATTACAAAAAGCAACCGTGAGCGCCTGGTTACAGAAACTTCCGGCTGAGTCGCTGCTGAACAAACGCAGCACCAGCTGGCGAAACCTTTCTGATAAACAAAAAACTCTTGAAGATGCAAATGAAATAGCTGAATTAATTGTCGAACAACCAACGCTGTTTAAACGCCCACTGGTTCAGTCCGGCCAGGCTGTCCATTGTGGTTTTAATGAAAAACTCTGGAGCGAACGCTACTTATGAGTTCAGAGACACTAAAGCTTGCTCATGAGTTGATTTCCCGCCCTTCAATCACACCAGAAGACGAAGGCTGCCAGCAGCTCATCGGTGAAAGGCTCGCTGCCTTAGGGTTTGAACTCGAATCCATGATCTTTGAGGACACAACCAACTTATGGGCGCGTCGTGGTCAGGGCCGTAAATTGTTCTGTTTCGCCGGCCACACCGATGTGGTCCCTCCGGGTGACGTCAACGACTGGCAGTTTCCTCCGTTCCAGCCGACGGTTCATAATGGCTATCTCTACGGACGCGGTGCAGCCGACATGAAAGGCAGTCTAGCTGCTATGATCACGGCTACCGAACGCTTCGTAAAAACCTACCCTGAGGTTGATGCCGACATTGGTTTTTTGATCACCAGTGACGAAGAAGGCCCTTTTATTAACGGAACCAAACGAGTCATAGAAACACTGCAACAGCGCAAAGAAGACATCGACTGGTGCATTGTTGGCGAGCCCTCCAGTACCGAAACCTTGGGTGACATTGTCAAAAATGGTCGCAGAGGCAGTTTAACCGGCGACTTAACAGTATTAGGCATACAAGGCCACGTTGCCTACCCTCATCTGGCACAAAACCCGGTGCACGATCTCGCACCCGCACTCAGTGATTTGATTCAAGAAGAATGGGACAAAGGCAACAACAGCTTTCCACCAACAACCTTTCAGGTATCAAACATTCAGGCCGGAACCGGTGCAGGAAATGTAATACCAGGACGTATTGAGATACAGTTCAATTTTCGTTTCTCAACTGAATTGACCGCAGAGAAAATTAAGCAACGAGTTGAGACTATTCTTAATAAGCACTCGCTAAATTACAACTTACAATGGAAACTTAACGGGCCGCCGTTTTTAACCGAGTCAGGTGCGTTAGTTGAAGCCGTTCAATCTGCCATTGAGCATGAATGTGGCTTCTCGACGACTCTTTCCACCGCCGGTGGTACTTCCGACGGACGTTTTATTGCGCCGACCGGTGCTCAGGTAATTGAACTTGGCCCCGTCAATGCCACCATTCATAAAGTGAACGAATGCGTTAAAGCCAGTGATTTAGATAAGCTGAGCCAAGTGTATTATCGCTGTATGGAGAAACTTCTATGTTAAGCAACACAGAGCTTACGGGCGCCTGTGAAACGCACCTAACTGGTGTAGGCAAGCATAAGCTTCACCCGGATGCTGCACAAGCTTATCTTGCTCTGCAGAAAGCCGCGGCTGCTAATGGAATTGAGCTCGCTATTGCCAGCGGGTTCCGTTCACTTGACAGGCAGCTGTCTATCTGGAACCGAAAATGGCGAGGCAAGTTGCCACTATTGTCCAAACAAGGTGAACCGCTGGATGTTTCTACCTTAACCGATACCGAAAAAATGCATGCTATTTTGCACTGGTCTGCATTGCCTGGCAGTAGCCGACATCACTGGGGAAGTGACTTTGATATCTATGACCCTCGCCCATTTCAAAGTCCCGAGCTTAAATTGCGTTTAGTCCCGGCAGAATACATTGATCCTGAAGGGCCTTGTCATGCACTTTGGCAATGGTTAACCCAACACGCTCATGAAAGCGGCTTCTTTTTTCCTTACGCCCGTTACCAGGGAGGAGTTGCACAGGAGCCATGGCACTTAAGCTATCGTCCGGTATCGAAGGAGTGTTATCAACAACTAAGCCTTGAATTACTGGCCGAAACCATCAGTTCGCTTGCTATTGAGGGAAAGCTCATCATACTGGAAAATCTTGAGCAAATTAAAAAACAGTATGTCGATACAATAACGGAGGATGACGGATGGACGACTATTTGGTGTGGTTGCTGATACTGTTAGTACTTGGTGTCGTTATCAGCAATATTATGGTTTTAAAATATACAGCGAAGTTTAAATGGCCTGGTACGAAATCGTCTAAACCAACAGACGACTCCGACCAGGAATCCGATAAAAAAGACTAATCCAGCTTTACGCCCAGACGTTTAGCAACTTCGCGGTACGCTTCAACAACACCGCCTAAGCCCTGACGAAAACGATCTTTGTCGAGCTTTTCACGGGTTTCTGCGTCCCACAAACGGCAGCCGTCTGGAGTGAACTCATCACCCAGCATGATTTGCCCGTCAAATACACCAAACTCAAGCTTGTAATCAACCAGCAGCAGACCGGCATCCGCAAACAACGCTTTAAGTACGTCGTTTACTTTAAATGTCAGTTCTTTCATCTTTTCAATTTGCTCAGCCGTTGCCCAGCCAAAGGCCTGAATGTGATATTCATTAACCATCGGGTCGTGTAACGCGTCGTTTTTCAAAAAGAATTCAAATGTTGGTGGATTAAGCTCTTTTCCCTCTTCAACACCTAAACGGCGAACCAGAGATCCAGCTGCGACGTTACGAACAACACATTCAACCGGAATCATATCCAGTTTTTTCACCAACGAATCTGTATCGCTCAAGCGTTCGTCCAACTGTGTCGGAATACCGGCTTCTTCCAATTTAGCCATAATAAAGTGGTTAAATTTGTTATTCACCATTCCTTTATCATCAAGCTGTTCGACCTTTTCGCCGTCGAACGCTGAAGTGTCATTACGAAACTCCAGAATAAGACGGTTAGGATCATCGGTATGATAGACCGTCTTTGCTTTACCCCGATACAGTTCACTGCGTTTTTCCATGAATCTTTCCACTCGCGCTTAAGTTAAAGTTGGCTTTGCTGTTTAACAGCTGCTTTAAAGGCTTCAAATACTTTGTTAATCCATTCATCTGAGACAAGTTCATCGTCTTTATAAACCGTCACAGATGTATTTTCGCCGTCATCCAATAACCAGAACTCATACTCACCTTCAGCTATACCAAGGTCTTCATAATTATCGCCACCGATAAATAAGAATCCACTACCAGGTTCGCTGTACTCAACAAAGTAAGTACCTGATTCACGGTTTAAATCTTCAACTTCGAACCCAATCTCTTCCAGAGCCAAGTTAACCAGAGGCCATGCCTGATCAAAGTTATCTTCAACCACAAATATAGAGTGACCTTCGGTAGCTTTTGATAAACGAGTATCAACTCCCTCAGCTTTTTCACGAGCAACAGCCAGTTGCTGCTTACGGTTCACCTCAGAAATAATAGCGTTTAATAAATCGGTTTCCAGGTTTCGAACAATGAGTGGGGCAACCACTTTTTCTTCACCACCAACAACTTGGGTGAAGTCATTAACGTTTACCCGCAAACTTGTCGTACGGTTATGTGATTCAGTTTCCTGAATCAATTCGTAGCGGAAGTTTCTTTCTAGTTTACTGTCGCTTTCACCACCGAAGCCAAGAAAACCGCCCTCTCCATCAATTGTTTGCTGAACGCTCATTTGCTCAGTTAACCAACGGTTCTCGCTAACTTCTTCCCATTCAAGGTTACGGCGCTCCAGAACATCTCGTGCTACCTGACGAACAAAGTCAGCAACAGAATTATCCATGCCATCCACAACATCAAAATACACCCGGGTTTCTGTTTCAGTTTCTAAAACCCTGCTTCCTAAACCCAGAGGACGAACTTGCTGAGGTGCGGTAATGTTAACCCGGTGGCCAATAGGAGCTTGTGCAATATCGGTTTCAGGAATTAGATATTTATTTCCTTTTTTCGGCTGTTCCAGTTCATCTGGAATATCCAGTGCTGAAGTCGGTTGAATATTCACATACTCAAACCCGCCACTTGCACGTTCTTTTTCTACCGACGAACAACCTGTGATAACTGCGGCAGCTAAGCCCATATACGCAAGGCGAGACAATTTCATTAAGACTCCTGAATATTCAATAGATTTGCTTTTTGCAACACTGACTCAATCAACTGTTGATTTTGTTCTTCCGGAGGAGTCAGAGGCAGACGATAATTTGCGCTTACCCAGCCCATTAACGCTAAAGACCATTTCACCGGTATTGGGTTGGATTCAACAAATAGCATATTATGTAAAGGTTCCAGCTCAGCATCGATCTGATTAGCCCGTTGGGTATCACCTGAAACCGCAGCCGTTACCAATTCTTTCATTTTAGCAGGGACAATATTAGCAGTAACACTAATAACTCCATGGCCGCCTGCAAGCATAAATTCGCGCGCCGTAGGGTCATCACCACTTAACAGGATAAAGTCATCGCCGCAGCGCTTTTTAAGTTCCTGTACCCGACTCACGTCACCGGTCGCTTCTTTTATACCAATAACATTATCAATTTTTGCCAACTGTTCGACCATGTCAGGTGTCATATCAAGACTTGTACGGCCGGGAACATTATATAGGATTTGGGGTTTATCAGAGGCGTCGGCGCAGGCTTTATAATGTGCAAGAAGACCTGTTAAAGACGGCTTATTGTAGTATGGCGTAACATTTAGAAAGCCACTCACACCTGCTTGGGTCATTTTTTCAGTTAATTGCACTGCCTCGCTGGTCGAGTTTGAACCGTTACCAGCAATAATATCAATACGCCCCGCGCTAAGTTCGACCATCGCATTAACGACATCAATATGCTCTTCATGCGTTAAGGTTGTTGACTCACCTGTCGTGCCAACCGCTACAATAGCGTCCGTACCCGCTTCGCAATGTTTATTCACCAGAAACTCAAGTTCGCTGTAATCTACATTGCCATATTTTGTAAAAGGGGTAACTAAAGCGACAATACTGCCCTTAAGCATACATTCTCCAAGTCCTAAATTGGGGCTCCAATGGTAATGCCAGCCCTAACGAAACACAAGTGATAGGAACATAAGTTACCAAGAAGGTTCCGTAAACTTCTGCGACTTAAGCATTTTCCAAGTTTGCTTGTGTCCGTTATCATGTAGCGTACTGTTAACGAACTTCCAGGAGAAAGCTATGCAAACACTCAAAGCCGGAGATAAAGCACCGGACTTCACCTTATTTGATGCGAATGAAAACTCTGTCACCTTATCTGAGTTATTAAAAGAACATCGCGTACTGGTTTACTTTTATCCTAAAGCCATGACCCCCGGTTGTACCGTGCAAGCACAAAACTTACGGGACAGTCGCAAACAGCTTGAAGAATTTAATGTTATATCTGTTGGCATTAGTCCTGACGCGCCTAAGCGTTTAGCTAAGTTTACCGAACGCGATGAACTAAACTTTACCTTGTTAAGTGATGAAGACCATAAAGTTGCCGAAGACTTTGGGGTGTGGGGGCTCAAAAAGTTTATGGGTAAAGAATACGATGGTATTCACCGTATGAGCTTTTTAGTTGAACAAGACGGAACCGTCTCTCAGGTGTTTAATAAATTTAAAACAAAAGAACATCATGAGGTGGTACTCGAACACCTCAAACAAGCTTAATATTTGAGAAACACCGCATTATTGCGGTGTTTTTTCCATTGCTTTATCACCGGTATTACTGTCCCAGGCTGTCAAAACGGCTTTAACTAAACTAGCCAGAGGAATGGCAAAGAAAACTCCCCAGAAGCCCCAAATACCACCGAAAATTAATACCGCAGCAATAATATAAACCGGGTTCAAACTGATAGCTTCAGAGAAGAGTAACGGCACTAAAAGGTTGCCGTCTAACGCCTGAATTATCAAATAAGCGACAGTTACCCAAACAAATGGCGCTGTCGGACCAAACTGGAATAATGCCACAAGCACAACAGGTATCGTTGCAACCGCAGCGCCGATATAAGGAATTAAAACCGATAGGCCAACCATAATGGACAGCAACGCGGAATAGCGTAAATCAAATAAGCTGAAGGTCACAAAGGTCACCACGGCAACCACTATAACTTCTATGGCTTTACCGCGAATGTAATTCATAATTTGCAGGTTCATCTCCTGACCCACCTGCGAAATTAACTGTCTGTTTGACGGCAGCAAGCGGCTGAAATGAGCCACTAAAACATCCCGGTCTTTTAACATAAAGAAAATCAGTAGCGGCACGATAATTAAATAAACCAACATAGCCATGACATTGACAATAGAGGTTAAAGAGACAGTTAGTAGGTTTTCTCCCAGGCCGACCACCCGTCTTTTCATTTCCTGGGTGAACTCATTAATTTGGCTGTCATCGACTATGGTTGGGAACATTTCCGGCAGTTTATGTAGCCAAATTTGTAAGTTAGTCACCATATCCGGCATTTCCTGAATCAAGGTCGTGCTCTGCTGCCAAATAACCGGAACCAGAGTCAATAGACTGATGAGCATCAATGCCAGAAATAGAGAGAACGTAATAATAGTAGCGGTCAATCTCGACAAACCTAACTGCATTAGTCGCATAACCGGCCAGTCCAGCAAATATGCTAAAGAGATAGCGATTAACAATGGCACAATCAAGCTGCCAAAGAGCACAATGATAAGTACAGTAACCACCAGTAACAGAAACAAAGTTACTGCATTAGGGTCTGCAAATTTCCGTCGATACCACTGCTGAATGTATTCCCACATAGCCATCGTCCATTATTCTTAGTTCTAGTGATAATATCAGTCCTTGCAATCTTTCCATAACCCCATAGAGTAAAAAGGAACTAAAGATAAGAATTTTGTTCTCATAATAAGATTAAACCTGTTCCATTGAACCAATGAGTCGTTGATGTCCACCAAAATAATACACTTTTTTATCGCTTGCTTATTCACGTTTGCAATAAGCTATAGCGCTGCAGGTAATGCCGTGCAAGATAATAATCGTTTGCCGGAAATAGGTACTACCGGCGCAGCGTTCATGAGTATTGAACGTGAACGTGTGGTTGGCGATTTTTATATGAGACAGGTCCGCTCGCAAGCTCCGATCATTCACGATCCGGTTTTAGATAGCTACTTAAATAGTATAGGCCAGCGCCTGGTCAGGAATACAAACGGTGTTCGCTATCCATTTAATTTTTTCTGGATTAACAATAAAGAAATTAACGCATTTGCATTTATGGGCGGTTACGTTGGTATGCACACAGGGCTGATCAACGAAGCCAGAACAGAGTCAGAGCTCGCAGCCGTTCTTGGGCACGAAATTGCACACGTAACTCAACGCCATATCGTCCGTCGGATGCAAGAACAACAACGCAGCATGCCAATGACCATTGCCGGAATTATTGGCTCCATTCTAATTGGCATGGCCAACCCAGAGGCAGGAGCAGCTGGGCTTTATACCACCATGGGCATGGCCGGACAGTCCCAAATTAATTACACGCGAATGTACGAGCAAGAAGCAGATCGCATCGGCCTTTCAGTTTTGTTAGCAGCCGGATTTGACCCCAAAGGCGCGCCGGATTTCTTTGGCCGCCTTGCGGAAAAGTATCGATACGTTAGCAAACCGCCTGAAATGCTAATGACGCATCCTCTTCCTGAGTCTCGTATTGCAGATACCCGAAGCCGGGCAGAAAATATGCAACGTGTCGATGTCCCACCGAGTCTCAATTTTGCTTTGGCAAAAGCTCGGATTCAGGCACGCTATATTGGTAACAGTACCCAAAGCGACTTCGAGTCTATGCGCTCTAGCCGTAACACGATAAATCAGCAAGCCGGGCAGTACGCTCTCGCAATACGGGCTTTAGATAACGACCATACCGATGTTGCTCTTGAATTGATGCAACCTTTGCTGGAACGCGCACCCAACAACCCCTTTTATATTGACGTTCAAACCGACATTTTACTCGCAAAAGATGACTATGAAACGGTACTGAACTGGCTGCGCAGTAAATATATTCAACAACCCAATGAACCCGTCATTACATTAAATTTTGCCAATGCGGCACTGAAGGCACAAGACACTGCTCTGGCAGAAAAGCTGCTACGAGACTTTCTATTACAGCAACCCAATGATCCACTAGCGCTTGACCTTCTTACCCAAGTTTATGAGCGCAACGGTAAACGCGCGGCTATGTACGAAACCCGCGCTGAGGCACTTGCCTTAAGAGGCAATTTCAAGCTAGCTATAGAGCAGTTGCATACAGCCCATAACCATACAGATAGTGACCTGACGCACAAACGACTTAACGCACGGATTGATCAAATTCGTAATTTAGAGCAGCAAGTACAAAACTTAATGTGAGTTAATAGCCTTTTCCAATGATTCAAAGTCCTGCTCGCCCATAAGGGGCCCTTTTACGGTACCGTCAGGCTTTATCACATAAGTTGCCGGTAACATTTGCGGACGCTGAAACGGAAATGCAGGTGGCGGGTCCATCAAAGCCAGTTGAAACTCAATTCCATGGCGTTTTTTCAGCTCCGCAAGTTCACTGTTTGACATAGAGTCAAAACTCACACCAACGAGTTCAACGTTCTGAGGTTTATGGCTGTTAAATTCATTCAGCTCAGGAAGTTCACGTAGACAAGGAGCACACCATTCAGCAAAATAATTAACGACGACGGTTTTCCCGTCAAGTTGAGACCAACTGAATTCATTATTCTGGTCGGTAATGACATCAGGCTTTGGCGAACATGCCGTTATCAATACGGCTGCGGCAGCGCAGACTAGCGTTCTCAGTTTCATTCCTTACCTCAATTACGTTACTATTAGCGGATATTCAGATACTACAAGGTACGACACTTATGAGCCAAGTAACAATTTATCATAATCCACGTTGCTCAAAATCAAGACAAACTTTGGAGCTATTGCAACAAAACAATATTGAACCGGAAATTGTTGAGTATCTTAAAACGCCGCCAAATGCTGCAGAGCTAAAAAACATTCTGGCTAAATTAAATCTCTCTGCTGAGCAGCTAATGAGAAAAAAAGAGAGCATTTATAAAGAATTAGGACTGGCAGGCATAACCGACGAAGACGAATTAATTACGGCCATGATCAACAACCCCAAACTGATTGAGCGCCCTATTGTCATTCATGATGGTAAAGCCGCTATTGGCCGTCCTCCTGAAGCAGTTCTGGATATTCTGTCATGACTTCCGTTGTAATCTTGTATTACAGCCGCAACGGCGCAACGCAAAGGCTTGCGGATGCTATTGCCGAAGGAGTAACAAGCGCGGGTGGCGAAGCTGTTCTGCGCAGCACGGGGCACGGCAGTAATGCGGTTAGTGAGAGAGATCTGGAAGTTGAAAACAGCGATATCGAAAACTGTGACGCGCTGATTCTTGGAAGCCCGACCCGCTTTGGTCATATGGCGTCAAGCCTGCAAAAATTTTGGGAAGGCACCTCTCGTGAATGGCTACAGGGTGCATTAACCGACAAGCCTGGCGCAGTATTTACTTCATCCAGCTCACTTCATGGTGGGCAGGAATCAACGCTGCTAACACTTGCACTGCCATTAATTCACCATGGCATGATGTTGGTTGGTATCCCCTATTCGGAGCCGGCCCTACATCAAACTCAATCAGGTGGTTCGCCATACGGAGCCAGTCACCACGAACACAGTAACAAACTGACTGAGCACGAACGTCAATGTGCTATTGCACTAGGCAAACGTGTTACAAACTTCGCTAGCAAGCTTTCATCATAGGAATTTTAAATGCCGACATCTCCGCGCTTTTACCGCTGGTTAACACAGATTTGCTACTGGCCATTACTTATTTTAGTGGCTTTGTGGCACGGAATGCCAACCGATGCGCCAGGAACACTGCCCGTTTATATTGCTCTTTTTTTATGGGTACTGCCTTTGTTATTCCCGCTTTACGGTCTGGTTAAAGGCAAAGCTTACACGCACGCGTGGACCAACTTTATTTTAATGTTTTACTTCCTGCACGGATTAACTGTCGTTTATACACATCCGGACGAGAGAATTTGGTCAATACTGGAGCTTATATTTACAACCGGAGCCTTTATTGGAGCAACGGGTTATGCCCGTTATCAAGGCCGGGCAGAAGGTTTGGGACTTAAAAAGCTTAAAGACTACAATTAAATTTCCAGAACCTGCTTAACAAAAGGAATTGTTAAGCGGCGCTGGTAGGTGATAGAGGCTCGATCAAGTTCATTAAGGGCTTTCATTAAATCGCGCATAGAACGCCCCAGTCGCTGAGTCATAAAAGCCGCCACATCTGCAGGAAGCTCCAAACCTCGCCATTGCGCCCTGAGTATTAAAGCATTATTTTTTTCTTTATCGTTTAACCGATGTACCTGAAAACCAGTTGCCCATTGAAAGCGCGACTGTAAATCCGGCAATACGACATCGGTTTGAGCCGCCGACTGCTTTGCTGTCATAATGAGCCGCGTAGACTCATTATCGGTTACGCGGTTAATTAAAGAGAACAGCTCAAAGCTCCAGCTCTGTTTCCGTGTCACAGTGTCAACATCATCCAGACAAATCAGATCCGTTTGGTCAATGCCGTTCAATACCGCTTCTGCATCAACTTCAGAAAGCTCTTTTAAAGGCAAATAAGCAATACGCTGCTTGGGGCCAACCGATGCAATAATACTGTGCATTAAATGGCTTTTACCCACACCACTTGCCCCCGACAGCCAGGTTAACTGCTGGTTTCTCTTTAACGGAGGTTTCGCTTCGGGTAAAGCTTTTAACCAGCTTAATAAGGTCGCGTTATCGCCCTCAAGAAAGGTAGAAAAAAGCTCGTCATCGGGCAACTGAACAGCCAGCGGCAATTGCTGTGGAGGCATTAGCTACCCTCATCCCAACGGTAAACGGGTGTTTCCGTTTGTTTTGCTGCTACAAAAGGACCGACTTCCTGGGAAACAAGACGACCATCAAGATTGATTGCCTGTAATATTTGGTCGACAGGTCCGTTCACGACAATCTCAAATTCGCTCATATTCTGCGAGTATTGCAGTAAGCGAACCTCCCGTACCGATACAATACTTTTCAAAAAGCTTTCCAGCTTTAAAACACTGCTCAGACTATTTAACTGTTCAACTTTTACCGTTAGTGTATTACGAATGTTCTCATCACCTGCGGTCATGCTGTATTCATCTGATAGTTTTATCATTAATTGTTCTATTAAAGGCTCTGCCAGCCAGTCAACGCTGGTTGCAGTCACCTCACCGGAAAACCTGTCATCACCAATTTCTACGAACCAATTCAAACTCCAGGCTGCTTCTTCATCCTCTTGACGAACAATGCGTGCTACCAGTAACCCATCCGTACCATAGCGCTCTGTGGTTGTCCTCACCGGGTCTAAAAAGCGTCCCCAAACATCCATTGCACTAATGTTGAAATTATCAGTTAAATCCATTAGAGGAAGCTGAACCGGAATACTGTACTGCTTCGCAAAAAATCTAAGCTGCTGGGTAAACACAGATTCGCTGTTACTATCAATTATTGTCCGTTGTCCGCTATTGTTTTCTTTTGCAATCCACAACATTAATTGTGGTCTGCGACTCCCCCAGTAAGGCAGTTGTTGCTCGGCAAGAAGCGCTCTTAACTTCCTGCCGTCAAACGTGGCTGTTAATGTTCGTTGCCCCTGGTTATCGCTGTAACCATATTGGACCAGGTAATTATTTACATCTCGCTTGGCTCGTTTTATCGCTTCGTGCTCTGTCGAATCCGATTTACCTGTGAGCTTAATAATGACTCGATCAAAAGCCTCACCAACTGCCTGCTGTCGGTGCGATGAACTTTGCGATGCGACCTCAACTTCCGCCGAATACAAATTCTCAATTAACCGCGCCTCAGCATCTGTTGCCATAAAAGTGGCTAACAGAAATAAAAAAGCGACTGCAACGTAATGAATCTTCGACTTTGACATGTCATTATCCAAATAAGACTTTGAGAGCATATTAAACAGCCAGATAGCGAACAGCAAGTAACAACTTGTGGATAAGCTTGTGGGAATCTCCACTAGGAAAATAAAGCCACTAAAGGTAGTATTGCGACAAACGGACGAAGAGTGACAAAGGCATGCTAAAACAACAACTTCGAGGTATCAGCTCCTTACTTGGCAGTATCAGTTTAATTGGTGTCTGTGTTGGCATGACCAGTACCTTATTAAGTCTGCGCGCCACGATTGAAGGCTTTGGCACTCTGGTTACCGGTTTTATCATGTCGGCCTATTTTATTGGCTACCTGTTTGGTTCTACCCGCGCGCCAAAAGACATTCGCCGTGTTGGCTATATTCGATCATTTGGTGGTCTTGCGGCACTCGCCGCTTTTAGTATTTTAATGCAGGCCATATGGGTTGATCCCATTGTCTGGTTTGTTATGCGCTTTATTACCGGTTTTGCCATTTCCGGTATTTTTGTCATTGTCGAAAGCTGGCTAAATACCATGGCAGACAACCGAAGTCGCGGTACCCTGCTATCCATTTATCTGGTCATTATTTACACCGGTCTCATTGCCGGCCAGCTTATTTTGGGTGTTGCCGATCCGGCTGGCTTCGTTGCCTTTGCCATTGTCGCGTTATTGATTAACCTGGCTCTTATCCCGATTCTGGTCAGCGTGACAGCCGAGCCAACAACTCACGAAAACCGTAAAGTACCGATTTCACTGTTGCTGAAAACCGTACCTTTAGGTGTGGTAAATGCCTTTATCATGCAGGCCTGTTACGCCATGTTTTATGGTATTGGACCCATGTATGCGTCTTATATTGGCCTTAGTGTCGTGCAAATCACTTTCTTTATGGCCGCATTCATTGCCGGGGGCTTAGTGTCGCAGGCACCTTTTGGCCTGTTGTCAGACCGAATCGATCGTCGCTTTGTCATTGCCATATGCGCCGCCGGGGGCACGTTGACGGCTGCCGCTCTGTCGCAACTTGATGCATCAAACGCTATTTTTATCTATTTGAACGTGGGTCTGTTAGGAGCGTTTATTTTACCCTTGTACTCGCTGGGCATGGCGCACACCAACGACTACCTCGAACGCGATCAAATGGTGGGTGCAACGGGGGCAATCATTAAAATTGGTGGCGCTGGATCTATTATCGGTGCACCGGCCGTTGCGGCATTAATGCAGTTTGGAGCAATTAACTACTTCTTTTTATTGCTGGCGACACTAACCGCTATGGTTGGTTTTTACTCGCTGTATCGCATTACCCGCCGGGCAAAAGCAGAAGACCAGTTACACAGCAACTTTGCCATACTGGCGCCGTCACAAACCTCTGATGAGCTATTAACATCGATGGCTGAGGAAGCCCCGGAAACAGAAGAAGAGGACGACGAAGAAATGGAATCCAACGCCGTCCTTCGTTAACTCACTAACCTGCCAGCAGGTCATTCACCCAGATGGTGGCCTGCTCTAAAATGTCATCTAAATGCTGCTCGCTGACAAAGCTTTCAGCGTAGATTTTGTAAACCGGCTCAGTGCCTGACGGTCTTGCCGCAAACCAGCCATTCTCGGTCGTCACTTTAATACCGCCAAACTGTACCCCGTTACCCGCCGCTTTCGTGGATATATCAGACACACTGTCACCTGCCAGTTCCGGTAGCTTCACTTTGTACGCACGAATGTCTTTAAAGCGAGCATTTTTATCGGCACTGGAAACGGTATCAACCCGACGGTAATAAGCCGTGCCATGTTGCTGACATAAGTCATCATAATACTGCCCGGGGTTTTTACCGGTTTTTGCCAGTATTTCGGCCGCCAATAAGGCCATAACAATACCGTCTTTATCGGTGGTCCATGTGTTGCCTTTACGATCAAGCAAGGTTGCACCGGCACTTTCTTCTCCGGCAAATGCAATACTTTGCTCAGCTAACCCTTGCGCAAACCACTTAAAACCAACCGGTACTTCCATTAATGGTCGTTCGTTTGAGTCAACCACACGGTTAATCATGGCGCTGGATACCAGTGTTTTACCAATGGCAATGCTCTTATCCCAGTCGCGGTTCTTACATAAATAATCTATGGCAACGGACAAATAGTGATTCGGGTTAAGCAGCCCGTGTGTCGGAGTAACAATGCCATGACGGTCGTAGTCCGGGTCATTGCCAAAAGCTAAGTCGAATTTCTCTTTTAGCTCTAACAAACTGGCCATAGCAAAAGGCGAGGAGCAATCCATTCGAATTTTACCGTCTTTGTCCAACGGCATAAACGCGAATGTCGGGTCTACAATGGCATTGCGGACCTCAATCGACAAATTGTAATGCTCAGCAATTTGCTGCCAGTACTTAGCACCTGAACCGCCCATGGCATCGACTGCCAGTGTCAGTTTTGCATTCTGAATAGCCGACATATCAATGCAGTGTTCAAGCTGTCTAATATACTGAGTACGCCAGTCAACAAAGGCCAGTTTAGGATGCTGTAAGACGTCTTCGCTCTCGCAGGTATTCACGCCGACCAAACCTGATGACAGCAACGCATTTGCGTACTTCTCTATGGTTCGTGTGACGTCGGAATCTGCCGGTCCACCGTGCGGAGGGTTATATTTAAACCCTCCGTCTTCCGGCGGATTGTGCGAAGGTGTAATAACCACGCCGTCTGCTTTCGCTTTGTTCTGGCGGTTCCACTCAATAACTGCACGACTTAATACCGGCGTAGGTGTGTAGTCGTGGTCCGTCTGAACCTGAACCTCAATGCCATTACCAATGAATACATCCAAAGCGCTAATGTAAGCCGACTCTGACAAGGCGTGAGTATCCTTAGCCACCATAATTGGTCCGGTAATGCCCTGCTCTTCGCGATAAGCGCAAATGGCCTGCGCAATAGCCAGAATATGGGCTTCATTAAACGAGCGCTTGAGTGAACTACCACGGTGACCCGAGGTACCAAAGCTAACTTTTTCTGCCGCTTTACGTGGGTCCGGCTCGTAAACGTAATAAGCACTGGTCAATTGCGCAATATTAGTCAAGTCGCCAGCTTGTGCCAGCTGACCTGCTCGCTCGTGATTCGCCATTATAAAAAGTCCCTAATTTTTTCTGCATCTGCTGAATCATAGCCAAGCTTTTCCGCTACCTGAGTCAGCATAGATTTTTTCTTTGTCGTATTGGTGTTGGTAATTACCCAAAATCGAGAGTCCGGTATCTGCTTCGGATTCGTGCTGTTACCCGATGTCAGCAAAGCTTCTTCTGAGCGGGCAAAATACTGACGGTCACGTCCGCGAATATCCAGCACCTGTGAAAACTCACTGGAATGACAACGGTACAACATGCTCAAAATATACAAAAAGCGCGCCACCACGCTTTTCTGAATACGAACATCCTGCTCATTTAAACGATTAAAAACCGATTCGGTTTGTTCGCTGTTAACATCCACTGCAAATTCTGTACTATTCACATCAAGTAACCGGCGCAGAATATCTGAAGCACTCTCGCCTATTTTTCTGGTGTGGCTTGCAATATACGCGTATAAGTCGTCGTCAATGTCAATCCGCTTCATTGTTGACTTTCTACCTCTAAAATTTGAAAGGTTTCGCTTTGTCACTTGCAACGCCCCGACAAAGCCTTGAAAATATGCAGCAAAGTTTATCACTAAAGGCAGTTCGATGGCAGACTCTTCATTGTTGAATCACGAAACACTTGGCTCCGAAAGCAACCCGGCTATCATCATCATTCATGGACTGTTTGGCGATAAAGACAATTTAAAAAGTATCGCCCGCGAACTGTCCGAAGATTACTTTTGTATTTTACCCGACACTCGTAACCACGGTGACTCTTTTCATAGTGACACCATGACTTATCCGGCTATGGCAGAAGACATCGTCAAGCTCGCCGATGCTTTAGATATAGAGCAGTTTGCTGTGCTGGGCCACTCCATGGGCGGAAAAATCGCCATGGAAATCTGTATGAAGGTGCCCGAACGGGTCACTTCAGCCATATTCGCCGACATATCCCCCGCAGCTTATGACGGAACTCACGACAGCATCATGGATGCACTTTCAAGGCTGGATTTAAGTCAGGTCAAAAGCCGCGGCGATGCGGACAAGCAATTAGCCGATAAAATTTCAGAAAAAGGTGTACGTCAGTTCTTATTAAAAAACCTTAAAAAGACCGATGACGGCTATCAGTGGCGACTTAATCTCGAAGGGTTAAAGCAAAATTACGAACAGATTTCAGCGGCTGTCAGTAAAGGCCAATATGAAGGTCCTGTACTTTTCATCAAAGGCGGCAACTCAAACTACCTAACAGAGAAGCATCAACAAGAGGTCAGCTCACGCTTTAGTAATGCTTCAGTAAAAATAATCGAAGACGCGGGTCACTGGTTGCATGCCGAGAAGCCTCGGATATTCAACCGCCTTGTGCTTGAGTTTCTGGCTCAGTAATCTCGCCAGTGGCGGCGCTTTATGGTAATCTAAGCGCCGTTAAAAAAACAGTCCGAGCGATACACATCAGCGAGGTTAAGCAGTATGTTAGCTGAGTATTACGAACAAATTGAAGTTCTGGCCACCAATTTTACGCTGGCCATACTATTCTTACTCATAGGCTTAGCCATTCGTGACGTATTAAAACGCTCAGCGGTACCGAAATTTGGCCAGATTATTGTGTGGGCGGTACTGTTTCTTGGCTGTTTTGGCTTTATTGCTAAAGGTATTATTCAGGTGCTCTGGGAGTCCGGAGTTTAACCCAATTGATAATTTACGCCGCTGAATGGCAATCCATTCAGTATTGTTTATTCGTATAACCAGGTGAAAATTGATTTATGGCAACTGTTGGAATTTTCTTTGGAAGCGATACCGGTAACACCGAAGCCGTCGCTCAGATGATTCAGAAAGAACTGGGTAAGAAACTTGTCGACGTAAAAGACGTCGCTAAATCCAGTAAAGAAGATATTGCCAGTTATGACCTACTACTGTTCGGTATTCCGACGTGGTACTACGGCGAAGCTCAATGCGATTGGGACGATTTTTTCCCCGAACTTGAAGAAATAGACTTCACCGATAAGCTCATTGCTATTTTTGGTTGTGGTGATCAGGAAGATTACGCTGAGTACTTCCTCGATGCTATGGGCATGGTACGCGATATTGTCGAAGCACGTGGCGGCATCATTGTCGGACACTGGCCTACAGAAGGTTATAACTTTGAAGCCTCTAAAGGCATGGCAGATGACGACCACTTTGTCGGCTTGGGCATTGACGAAGACCGTCAGCCAGAATTAACCAAAGAGCGTGTTAGCAAATGGTGCCAGCAAGTTTATGAAGAAATGTGCTTGGCAGAACTGGCAAGTGACAGCTAATACAGGGTATGCTGTTGTACATGTTTAACTGAGATACAAATCATTATGGCGAGTAACGACGAACAGCTAAAAAAAGCAGGACTCAAAGTCACTTCCCCACGGATGAAGATTCTGGAGATTTTAAAACAACCAGAAAACCAACACATCAGTGCGGAAGACGTCTATAAAATTCTGCTGGAACAAAAAGATGAAATTGGCCTTGCTACCGTATATAGGGTACTAAACCAGTTTGATGACGCTGGTATTATTACTCGCCACCACTTTGAAGGTGGTCGTTCGGTATTTGAATTAAGTGCAAAACATCACCATGATCACTTGGTGTGTTTAACCTGCGGACACGTCTTCGAATTCGAAGATGACGTCATTGAAGAACGTCAGGATAAAGTTGCCGCTGCCAATAAAATAAAACTGACCAATCACAGCCTTTATCTGTACGGCGAATGTCAGCGCGGCGAAAGCTGCGAATACAAAGCTGCCGCTGAGGCAGACTAATGGCTCTGCGCTGGCTCATTTACGGGGCATACGGTTACTCGGGCAAACTCATTGCTCATCAGGCAAAAAAACGCGGTTATCAACCCATTTTAGCCGGCCGTAACGAAGATTCACTTGAGCCAGTTGCCCGTCATCTAAGCTTGCAGTATAAAGCCTTTTCACTGGACAGCATTGATGAGGTAAAACAGCAATTAGAGGACGTCGATCTCGTCATCAATTGTGCAGGGCCGTTTAGCCAGACCGCAGCCCCTCTTATTCAAGCCTGTGTTGATACCAAAACCCACTATTTAGACATTACCGGCGAGATAGACGTATTTGAATACGCTCACTCGATGGATAAAGCTGCGCGCGAAGCCGGTATTGTTATTTGTCCGGGCGTTGGGTTTGACGTTATTCCAACAGATTGCATTGCCGCACGGCTAAATGCTCAAATGCCGGAAGCCGAGCATCTGGCTTTAGGCTTTGACTCCGGTTCACGTATGAGCCGAGGTACAGCCAAAACCAGTATCGAGCGTTTAGGTCGTGGAGGCGCCGCCCGCATTAACGGACAAATTACCGATGTTCCGCACGCCTGGCATTCCCGCTGGATAGATTTTGGTAATGGCGAGAAGTGTGCCATGACCATTCCCTGGGGCGATGTCTCTACCGCCTACTACACTACCGAAATACCTAATATTGAAGTGTATATACCGGCCAGCCCGCGCTTAGTGAAGAAAATGCGACGGATGAACTGGTTCCGTTGGGTATTTAACTGGAAATGGGTTCAGGCTAAATTGAAGAAGAAGCTGGAATCACAGCCTGCCGGCCCTGAAGAAAAAGAACGAAAGAATAACCCGACTTACGTCTGGGGTGAAATTACCGATGCCAAAGGCAATAAGAAAAGTATGCGGGTAAAAGTGAAAAACGGCTATTCACTAACCGCAGAGGGTGCTGTTGAATTAGCCGTTCATACCTTAAGCCAGAAACAGTCTGGGGGCTTTTACACCCCCTCACGTTTATATGGCGCTAAGCTACTGGACCAGTTTACGATTCAGTAGTTTGCTGCTGTTCTATTTTCGCCCAACTGTCACGTAAGCCAACTGTCTGGTTGAATATCAAACGGCCTTCTGTCTCAGCGTCCTGATCCAGGCAGTAGTAGCCCAGACGTTCAAACTGAAAGTTCTCACCCAGTTTCGCATTCGCCAAATTCGCTTCCACAAAGCCTTTCTTAATAACCAAAGACTCCGGGTTTAGGGTTGAGAACAAATCTTCCTCGGCTGCCGGGTTAGGCACCTGGAATAAGCGATCATACACACGGAATTCTGCTTCTTTTGCTGTTTCTGCAGATACCCAGTGAATAACTCCCTTCACCTTACGACCATCCGCCGGGTCTTTACCTAAAGTCTCGGCATCGTAATGGCAGTAAATGGTCTGAATTTCACCGTTAGCGTCAGTTTCAACGCGGTCTGCGCGGATAACATAGGCATTGCGTAAGCGCACTTCTTTATCCAGCACCAGGCGCTTAAACTTCTTATTAGCCGACTCACGGAAGTCTTCCCGTTCAATCCAAATTTCGCGGCTAAAAGTCACCTGACGAGAGCCCATTTCCGGGTCATTCGGATGGTTTGGCGCATCCAACAGTTCCTGCTCGCCTTCCGGGTAGTTTTCAATAACAATTTTAACCGGGTCCATCACCGCCATGGCGCGTGGTGCGTTGGCGTTCAGGTCATCACGAATACAGGCTTCCAGCATGCTCATTTCGACCTGATTATCCATTTTAGTCACACCAATGCGGCGACAGAATTCACGAATCGAATCTGGTGTATAACCGCGGCGACGCAAGCCAGCAACACTGGCAATACGAGGATCATCCCACCCGGTCACTTTATTTTCGTCCACCAGCGTATTAATAATACGTTTGCTCATCACCGTGTATTGCAGGTTAAGACGCGAGAATTCAATTTGCTGCGGGTGACAGTCAATGCTGATGTTATCCAACACCCAGTCGTACAGGCGACGGTTATCCTGGAATTCCAGCGTACACAGCGAGTGCGTAATACCTTCCAGCGCGTCGGAAATACAGTGAGTGAAATCATACATTGGGTAAACACACCACTTGTCACCGGTCTGGTGATGATGCACAAAACGCACACGGTAAATAACCGGATCGCGCATGCACATAAACGGCGAGCTCATATCAATTTTAGCCCGTAATGCTGCGGTACCTTCTTCGTGTTTACCTGCCGTCATGTCAGCAAAGTGCTTTAAGTTCTCTTCCACAGAAGTATCGCGGTATGGGCTGTTTACGCCCGGCTCTTTCAGGGTGCCGCGCATTTCGCGCATTTTATCCTGAGAACTGAAGTCAACGTAGGCCAGACCTTTTTCAATGAGCTCAACTGCAAACGCGTGCAGTTGATCAAAGTAGTTAGAGGAATAGCGTGGCTCGCCTTCCCAGTGATAACCCAGCCACTCCACGTCTTTTTTAATGGAGTTCACATAGTCCACTTTTTCTTTCAGTGGGTTGGTGTCATCAAAACGCAGGTTACAGGTGCCGTTATAGTCTTCGGCAATACCGAAATTCAGCACTATCGATTTGGCATGGCCAATATGAAGGTAACCATTAGGTTCCGGAGGAAAACGGGTATGTACGGTAGAGTGCTTACCACTGGCCAAATCTTTATCAATGATTTGACGAATAAAATTACTGGGACGTGAATCAGTATCAGCCATGAACCTTTTGTCTCCGCTACAAAATCAACACCGGATAAAATGAAGCGGTTATGATCGCAGGTTATCGCCTGCCTGACAAGCTAAGCGAACATTAAAAAACTGATAAAAACGGCGCAGTTGCTGCTGTGCGACTTTACCTTCAATGCGGGTAAAACGAACTGTTTGGCCCGGTTGGCATTGCGCCAGTCGACCTAAATCAAAAGGGTTGATGGTGCCCAATTTTGGGTAACCACCTAAAGTCTGCCTGTCGTGCATCATAATAATGGGCTGACCGTTCGCCGGTACCTGTACAGACCCCACGTTCACCCCTTCAGACACCAGCCCCTCACCGTCATAATCTAAGGCTTTACCCGACAAGCGAATGCCCATGCGGTCGCTGTCTTTAGTCACTTCATAGTCTTCGTAGCAAAAAGCTTCTTTGGCTGAGGTAGGAAAGGCGTCGTACTGAAAGCCCGGGATTAAACCAATAACGGGTGTTTTTTCGTAATTTGGCCGGTAAGCCCAGCCAACACGACGTGACATTTGAAATTCTTGTTTATTAAAACTGAGCTCATCACCCGCTTTCAAAAACGAACCATCTCCGTGCAAACCGCCTACCGAATCACGGGTAACCGTTGCGCAGCTCCCCCACTTAGGCTCAACCTGAAAGCCGCCCTGCACCGCTAAATACGCACGAACACCGGCAGTAGCGTACCCCATTTTCAGTCGTTGACCAGCACATACCTTAAAGTTCTGCCAATTGTTTAACGCTTCGCCGTCCAGTGTCAGTTCAACATCAGCGCCGGTTACGGCACACTGACAGTCACAGTCAAACTCCACTTCAAAGCCACCCAAAGTGACTTCTATTTGTGCGGCATTAAAATCATTATTCAGTAACCGGTTTGCCCATAAAAACGCATGTTCGTCCATAGGGCCGCCCCGAGTCAGGCCTTTCGACAAGTAGCCGAAACGTCCAAAGTCCTGAACGGCTGCGCGCATACCCGGTTCAATAATACGCATCATGACAAAGCCTCCGTGTCGCCGCCCTCATCAACAAACTGTTCTTTGCTGACCGAGTAAAATTCGACTTCATCACCCACATTAAGCGGGCTGATGGTCCCGGAGGACGGATCATACAACTGAGTTGAAGTACGGCCAATAATGTTCCACCCACCAGGCGATGCCGACGGGTAAACAGCAGTCTGACTTTCAGCAATGGCAACGCTGCCTGCGGAAATGCGCTTTCTGGGGTTATCTAAACGGGGCGTTCGGATCTTCTCGTTCACCTCACCCAGGTAAGCAAAACCCGGCGCAAACCCCATAGCGTAAACACGATAGGTTTGCTCAGTATGAGCTTTGATGACATCATCTATTGAACAATTGTTTGTCTCTGCAATGCGGGCTAAGTCCGGTCCGACACTTTCATCATAATAAACCGGAATACGATGCCGCTTGCCGGTCTGTTCTCGGTCATCGCTAGTCAAATCGCTTAACGCTTTACGCAAACGTTCCCGTATTTCCGACTCATCGGTGCGCAGAACATCGTAATACACCATTAACGAGTTATAGGACGGCACTAAATCCAGCACCACGTCCGACAGTTGTTGCTCTACCGCTTTAACCGCTGCAAGAACCCGTTGGTTAACCGAAACACTGATGCCCTCGCCTAAGTAGACGATAACGGCATCGGCACCGGCAGAAACCAGTTTGGGAAAGTTAGACTCTTTACTCGTAGAGTTAGTCATAAGCTTTTCGGACGATATCCCGCAGTTTCTCCACTGTTTCTATCGCCTTTGGATTATCCCCGTGAACACAAAGAGAGTCGATTTCAATCTGCAACGACTTACCAGATACACTCTCAATAGCACGACCGTTAGCAAAGGCCTCGGCCTGAGCGTACATGATTTCCGTGTCACCATGCACGGCATTAGAATTGCTTCTCGAGCGCAATTGCCCGTTGTCGTCATAAGCTCTATCAGCAAAGCCTTCAAACCATAATTCGACATTAAATTTCTGTGCACGGTGGCGCCAGGCGTCGTTTTCAGGGGTTGCCATAACCATTAATGGCAGTGGCTCGTGACGGTCGTCCTGAAGCGCAGCAATAGCTTCACAAACCGCATCAAATTGTTGGCCGTCACTAAGCATGTCATTATAAAGTGCTCCGTGCGGCTTAACGTAACTCACTTCGGTTTTCTGCCCGGCACAAATACCCTGTAGAGCACCTACCTGGTATTGAATTAACGCCGTTACTTCATCGGGTTTTAACTTCATGTGGCGTCGACCAAAACCAACGAGATCAGGATACGCAGGGTGCGCTCCTATGGTCACATTATGCTGTTTTGCCAGCTTGACGGTTTTCAGCATGGTCAGGGGGTCTGACGCATGAAAACCGCAAGCCACATTGGCACAGTCAATGTGAGGCATAATTAGGTCATCGGCGCCCATCGTCCAGGCACCAAAACTTTCACCAATGTCGCTGTTTAATGTAATTCCAGGGTTACTTTGACGACTCATTCCTCGTCCTTTTCCGATTTTCTGGCTTCAATGTCTCCCATTAGCTTAGTCAAACTGACCCCAAACAAATACAGACCAATACCCACAGCGGCTAGTTGCAATGGCGGTAAACTAAGCACGACTAACTGATGCTTAGCAAATACAGCGATAGCACCAATAAGACCCATGGTGGTTATGGCACTGGCAACCAAAGTAACGGGTGCCATCCACGACAACAACCAACGTAATCTTAGCAGAGCCCCAAGGCCGCCCAGTACTAAACCCCAGGCAATAGGAACACCTAATTTGTACCAACCAAGGTTAAAATTCGCAATTAATGTAATCAGTTCTTCCTGCTCTGCAGTATAGAAAAATAAGCCTACTGCACCTGCTAAAATAACAATTCGTTTCGCTATATTCATTACTTAGATTCCTACATGAACAGGCTGATAATAAAAAGGATAATCGCGATAATCGGAACCCACAGGATTGGAGACTGATACCATTTTAACGTCGGCTTATCGGTACGATTAAGCGACTTTAAAGTCGGTTGCTTGTAAAGCCAGATAATACCTATCAGCATCAGAACCGCACCCGACAGCCTGACATTGGTGTCGTTGTCACTCACTACACCCAAAACAGCCATTAACAGACCAGCAATAAGAATCAGTAATGCCAAAACACGTTGCCACATACTTCCCCCAAGTCATTGTTCTTATATTTATTGTCTTTATACTAAGAACTTATACTGTATCAGGTTCTGGAGCCATATGTTAAAGCAAATTCTTCTGTGGATAGGCGCTTCTGCCATTACACTGCTCATCATATTTGTCAGCGTTGTTGTATACCAATACACGGCTATGGAGCCAGAACTACCGCATGAAGATGAATGTGAGATCCGCCAACTGGAAACCAGTGAAGGCGGCGCACTGGAAGTGCACAGTTACTGGTGCGAACGGGGTGAGAAGCAAAGCTGGCAAGGCCATGAAATTTGGCTGTACGAGCCGCAACCCGATAAATGGCAACGCATTATGACCACCGAACACGACGGCTGTATTAAATTGGAACTGGCGGATCAAAAACTAGAAATAAACCACGACGGAAAACGCGGCGACATGTTTTTAGTCGAGCCGGTATTTCTGTTTAACGACGCCGAGGGCGTTAGTCAGTCCCTGTCGGTACAGGTTTCCACCCGAGGCGACGCCGTGTGCTCTGATTCTGAGTAAAATGCTGGCTTGGGTTAAGCCAGCTTTAACACCCACTTTAACGGTAAGCGTTTCATTAAAAATGCCATTAGTGCCCAGGGCCAGTGCGGTACGTACGCTTTTACCGGCTCTTTATTAATGGCTTTTGCCAGCAAGCGACAGCCGGTTTCGGTGTCTACCATAAAAGGCGTGTTTTTCACTTTTTCGTTGATTTCAGAGCGAATATAGCCTGGGTAAATGGTCGACACTTTTATTGGACTGTTGTTGCCATAGGTTTTCATTAAATCCGCACGAATACCCTCGGTTAACGAGGCTAAACCGGCTTTAGTTGCCGCATACACCGTCATGGCCCGTGGCATACCACGGAAGGCACTCATGGATGAAATGGTCACCAGGTGCCCTTGCTTTTGCTCACGAAGTATTTCCATAGCTGCTTCACACTGCGCCAGCGCCGCCACAAAGTTAGTTTCCGCCGTGGCTTTGTTTGCCCCAAAATAGCCTGTACCCAGCGCAGCGCCTTTGCCCATGCCCGCATTAATCACAAAGCGGTCAATTTGTCCCTGCTCTTGTTTAAACTCCTGAAACACGCGAAATACGTCTTCGTGAGCGTTTACGTCCAGAGTTTTAATGCTGACAGTTATGCCTGAATGCTTGTCTTCCAGCTCCTTCTTTAATGCTTCTAAACGGTCTAAACGGCGTGCGCATAGACATAAGTTTTTACCTTCTGCGGCAAATTCACGCGCCATGCCCTGCCCTAAACCAGAGCTGGCACCGGTAATTAAAATGGTTTTCCGTTCTTGTGGCATTGTTGAATCTCTTTATTTTTATAATTAGTTAAGCTTTAGCAATACGGCGACGGCAGCGCCACAACAGGTAATTCACCAAAAACCAGAAGTTCTTAAAGGCTTTGTTGGTGGTTTGCTTATGGTGATACCGGTAATAAATTTGCTGGGCTATAACTGCCAAACGGAAGAAACCAAACACTTCGTAAAAGGCGAAGTCTTCCACCTTGGTGCCAGTACGCTCGCAGTAGTAGTCGATAATTTCTTTACGGGTTAGCATGCCCGGATAATCACTGGGTTGACGTTTGGTTGCGCGCGCCACTTTGTCATCACCCGCTTCAATCCAGTACGCCAGTGAATTACCTAAGTCCATTAACGGGTTACCTAAGGTCGCCAGCTCCCAGTCGAGAATACCGATAATATCGGTTGGATCTTCCGGGTTCAGTATCAGGTTGTCTAAACGAAAGTCGTTGTGAACCAGACAAATGGTTTCATTTTCCGGTTTATTTTCCTGCAACCAACGCATAACCGAATCGGCCCCGAATACATTCCAAGTTTTTGCTTTTTCGTAACGGCCACACCAACCATTTACCTGACGTTCGGTATAGCCTTTACCTTTTGCAATTTTGCGTAGGCCTGTGCTGTCTAAATCTACCTGGTGCAGCTTTATCAGTTTATCCAGTGCATTCGTACATAGTTGCCGGGCTTGTTCAGAACTTAAATCCAGCCCTTTAGGAAAACGTCTGCGCGGGATAATGCCTGTGATGTGCTCCATGACATAAAATTCAGCGCCGATAACCGACTCGTCACGACAATAAGCCAACATTCTGGGTACGTGAGGAAACTCTGGTCTCAGGCGTTTTTGCAGACGGAACTCACGACCCATGTCGTGGGCGGACTTGGCCTTTGTGCCATCTGGTGGGCGGCGCAGAACCAAAGCGAGGCCGTTGTAATCTAAACGATAAGTCCAGTTCGACACACCACCGGTATATTGAGTAATACGCAAAGCACCACGGTCTTCCGGCAGTTCATCACCAATGTGTTCCGCCAACCAGTTATCTAGTGCCTCTATGGGTAAAGTCTCTTCTTCGCGTACGTCACTCGCCTGGTCAACGACGGCGGATGATGGATCAGTCATTGGAGCGCCCTTTCCATTGTTTTAACTCTGTTTTTGCAATAGTCGCACGGTGGACAGCGTCAGGTCCATCGGCAATGCGCAAAGAACGAGCTACTGTTAACAAACCCGGAAGCGGTGTGTCGTGACACATGGAAGCACCCCCAAATAATTGCATGGTTTCATCTACCACTTTTTGCAGAACACTTGGCGCTACCAGCTTAATCGCCGATATTTCTTTAATAGCATTCATGGCGCCAATATTATCAATCTGCCATGCTGCGTGCAGTGTCAGCAATCGCGCCTGATCAATCGCCACCCGCAAGTCAGCCAAACGCTCGGTGTTGCCACCCAGTTTCATTAACGGCTCACCAAAGGCAATGCGCGATACGCCACGCTCAATAAAGAGCTCCAACGCGCGCTCGGCCGCGCCAATAGCGCGCATACAATGATGAATACGTCCTGGGCCTAAACGCCCCTGCGCAATTTTAAAGCCGGCACCGGGACCAACAATAATGTTTTCTTTCGGTACGCGCACGTTATCGAACACCACCTCACCATGGCCATAAGGCGCATCGTACTCGCCTAAAGCAGGCAACATGCGCTCAATATTCACGCCCGGAGTGTTTAACGGCACTAACACCATAGAGTGACGGTGGTGTTTGTCGGCATCTTCGTCGGTCAGCCCCATAACAATGGCAATTTCAGCGTCCGGATGGCCTAAACCCGTACTCCACCACTTACGGCCATTAATAACCCAGTCTGAGCCATCGGCAACAATGGTGGTTTGCATATTGGTGGCGTCGGAAGATGCAACATCGGGTTCTGTCATACAAAACACAGAGCGAATGTCGCCGTTCAGAAGCGGTGCTAGCCACTGCTCTTGCTGCGGGTCATCACCAAAGTGATACAGCACTTCCATGTTCCCCGTGTCGGGTGCGTTACAGTTGAATACTTCGGGCGCTAACAGGCTTCGGCCCATACGCTCGGCCAACGGCGCGTATTCTAAGGTTGTTAAACCAGTGCCCAGTTCGTCGTCAGGCAAAAACAGGTTCCAAAGCCCCTGCTCTTTTGCTAACTGCTTAAGCTCTGCCACCCTTGGCGGCACCTGCCACTCACGCCAGTTGGGCGTACTGTTCAGCCGATAATTCTCTTTTTGATACTGGTCTTCATACGGCTCAATATGCTCGCGCATAAAGGCGTCTAGCCGCGCCAAATAGTCCTTTGTTTTCGCACTGTAGGAAAAGTCCATAATGCCGCTCCCAACGAATAGTTAACAGCATTGTAGACTTGAAACAGTTGGTGGTACAACCAGAGTTGGGGTAAAACGAATGGTATGAGTTTGGGGACACTGCAAATAGCTGCACGTAAAAAGCGTGCTGCAATTTTTTCAGTTCGAGTTAATTTTTCTTGTTAGCATTTTTGCTTAGGTAAGTATCAACTCTTGTTTTAGTCCGTCTCCAAACAAGACCGACTTCGGGGCTACTATCTTTTATATCTAACTCGTACTCCCCTCTAAATCGATACAAGATATCCCCAAGGTTTCCTCGTACCTTCGCGAAGACAATTCGCTTGTGTTTGTGAGTCTTTGAGTCATTAATATGACTTAACACATGCCTTTTTGCCTTAGTGTTATCTTCATTTCGTTCAATAATTACTTCTTCATCATCCGAGATTTGATTATCCCACTCTCCGTTTGGGAATAGCTTTGGAAACCACAGCATAACATCTGAGTCTGGATGGGTTGCTCCAGCCTTTTGATAGCCTGCATAATTGTGGCCGAAACAATTACATGCATCCTTTATGGTTTTAAATGCAACGTTATCCGCAATATCAATGTAGCCTCGATTGATATAAGTTTTTGAGTCGAACTCAGTATCAATGTCCCACGGGATGAATGATTCATCATTTCTCCTGTCCTTTATCTTTGCCACTACGTTATCAATTTGATTGTTGATATCTTCAAGTGGCTTAGTCACATCAATGCGTGATATATCATGACCGGTTGCATTAATGATATCCGCCTCACGAATTTTATCGGCTTTAATGTTGTCGTATTTAAAGTGCTGCCCTTCATCAACTTCAATATGCAGTCCAAACTGCGGAAAGAACAAATCGGTTAGTGCTCTACCTTCGGGTCGAGTGACGTATTGTTGGGTAACAAATTTAATACTGAAGTCATTCAGTAAGTGGATAATTCTCGTAACAACATAAGCTTCATATTTTTTATTTTTAGTTCTTCCTAGCTGCCTTATTATGTAACCTTTTTTATCCATCGTATTCGAAACCTTATTGAGTGCTAACACTCGACAAAAACAATGTTGGCTTACGAGTGCCCAGAAGCCGGAGGAGCATATTTAATGGCTTGGTTAGGAATTTTACAGGCAAAATGTCACCATTAGAATTGCCGATGCGGCCAGAAGTATATGTACTAAATTGGTATATAGCTGTAAGCAAAACATTTTCACAAGACGCTTATCAGCTGACAAATAGTCTTTAATACCAGCCTCTCCTGACTTTTTCATAAGTACTGAAAGTGGCCACCAATAGGCATCAGCTACATCATAAACAAGCTGCCTGGGCTCAATATTCATTGAGTTCATAACTCCTTTGCCAGCTTCTGAAGATAGTTGATCCTCCATATCAATTAGTAAACTAACACCAGACTGCAAAGCCATACCGAGCACTTTACTAGCGATGCCGAATAGCAGGGATAGGACAAACAGTACAATTGAATATTTCAGTGAAGGGATGAATATGATGGAAGCGATTGATTCCAAATTGCTTATAGTCAACGCCATTAGCGCAGCGCACCCCGTTACCGTCCATGTAGTAAATTTCTCCATACTTGCACCGACCGCTATAGAATGCCGCCACAAAAATTTTTTAAAAATATGTTCGGATGTTAATGGCTTTCCTTCATCATTGCCCATAGTTGCTTCCTTGCTTATCTAACGGCAAAACGTGCTAGCACACTTTTAGTGCATCCGCGTGACTTGTTAACTTTCAAAACGCTCGTTCCCATGCACAAACTAAGGTCTCAAAAACAGATTTCATTTCATTCTCAAACTGTTCTTTAGTGATGTGATCACCTACCCTTTTTGAAAGCTTCGTTTTCTGCTTTCCAGACATGTCTGAGACTTGTTGTTCAGTTCTATTCCAATCATCAAAGTTCGGATAGCATTCCTCAAGAGAACCTCTCTCTAAGACTTTAATCTGACCTCTATCGTTAAAAGATTTAAACTCCCTCAAAAAATCATCAAAGCCTGCTTGAGCATTTTGTGTAGGAGCATCACACAAAACGACCATTTTTTCTTCAAACATTGAGTTCTCTAGGGGCTTAAAGGACTTCTTGATCGCATTGATTGAGCGTCTTGCTTGATGCGTATCACCCTCTGCAGCAATAACCTGTATTGCTGGCTTGTCGCTATAGAATCGGCGAATCACACGGGTAAGCAACTCTACCTCGCTAGGGCCTTCTACAATCAGGAAATTTCGCGGGAGGAGCAGGTCAGAAGGACTCCCGCCTAGCAATTCAAAGACGACGTAGGGCTTATCTAGGGCGTCAACAGATCTAAACCCCGTTATACTTTCTTCTTTCTCGACCTTGTATATAGTTTGATCCGGGTGGTCATCGGCAACAAAAACAGAGGAATGAGTATTTAAAAAAACTTGGTCTAGATCTTCACACAGTTCCAAAAGAACATCCTTCAACTTTCTTTGCGCTGTTGGATGCAAATGCAGCTCAGCCTCGTCAATAAAAAACAGGAATGACTTTCCAGCCTCTTCACGATCCTTCCTGTATTCAGCATAGGCCTGGATAATTGCAAGCATTAAGGCCCTCTGCATACCATCACCTTTTTCAGACGCATAAGTTTCAACACCGTCGTCCACACGAGTTTGGAAGTTCTTTAATAAATCCTCGAATTCGGGGCTAGACACTTCAAAACTAACTTTAGTGCATTCAGCAAATTGCTTTTCCAGATGTGTTTTTACATTACCACCAAGTCGGTCAAATTCGACTTTCACTTGCGACCCGTCATCATCAAATAGTTCATCAAACTTTTTTCTAAATTCACGGTATTGTGGATTATCGTGAAGAATCTCCTCCAAAACCGAAGAAAGCATTATTCCTATCGGACTTTTAGCAGAATATTTTGCAACCTCATCAAAATATTGTTTTGTGTGTATATATTCAAACTTGGGCAAGAAGTCATTAAATGCTTTATCGAAACCTGCAGGATTTTTCTCTAACTCAATCCCTTCAATAACAAGTTTTCTTTTTGTTGGCTCTGAACTCGTTCTTCTAACGATGAGGGTATCGCTACCATCGAGAACCTTGAGCATTTTTTCTCGATTGCCTTCATTGCGCATGTTCTGGGCACCATGCTGCGCGCCTGAAAATTCAACCTCAACGCTAATTTCTTTGTTTGTATCTCGATTTGGATGCAGATCTTTTATAGACTTATTTTTTGACAGCCCGTTGAAAAACCACTCTATCGCTTCAAAAAAATTGGTCTTTCCAGCGTTATTCTGCCCAACAAATACATTGAAATTGCTGCAATTAAATTCGGCGTTTCCGATTGAGCGGAAATTATCTACGCAGACTCTTGATATCTTCATCGTTCCCAGCTCCCTCTGTGGAGTTTAAATTTTACATACTGTGCATACGCGCTTTTTATCGCTCTGTCTTATGTTTAAGAAACCTTTTATTTAAAAATAAGCAACGTCGCTAACTAAAATGTACTTGCTCATAGAGTACCTCTTCAAGCTCCCCAGCAAGCGTTACACATTCCTAAATATTCTTAGCAATCAAATCCGCTTTCAAAAGCCCGCCTTTGGTAAACAGCTTGGCTGAAAATTTAGGGCTTCTGCGCGACTTGTAGGCTTCCAGTATTTTCTTCAGGCCAGAGGCTTCCAACAGTGAAATGTTCACCTCAGTATCCATCTCCGCAGACTCCACAAAGTCGTTAGAAAAACTGGGGGCAACAATGAGCACTTGTGCAACCCGCTTACCCGCGCCTTCGCAGCGTGTGACATAGGCTTTCACTTGGCGGGAGGTCGTGGAGTACTTAGCGAAGTCCCCTTTCTTTGAGGTTTTCGCTTCACCGATAATAATATCGTCTTCGCTCAGTGACAGAATTATGTCAGCTTTGTCTTTGGCGGTATTAATGTCGCGGCGCAAGTCTTCGTCAACTGTTAAGCCAAGCTCTTCAAATATGGCTTTGGTGACTTCTTCGAACTTAATGCCTATGTCAGCCTCGGCTATTTCAATATTCTTGTGCTTTAATGCGGCTAAGTCTCGTCTTGCCAACGCCTCGTAATTCTCTACCAGCTTATCTGTCGCATCGGCAAAGCTTTCAAGAATAACCTGTCGCGGATCGCCTCTGCGCGTTATGCCCATATCAGACTTCAGGCTCTTTACCTGCTCGTTCGACAGCATAAACAGAATGTCGTACGGCGTTATCGAAAGAGCACGAAGCTTCTCAACGTCTATGTCCTGATTCGGCTCAAGTTCAAACTCTTCCTTTAGCATTTTCGGCAATTGCGGTAGGTGCTGACTGAGCGTTGAAAACAGTGATTTGTACCCTGTTGCCGATAAAATATTAAATTCATGCTCTGTAGAGGAGTTCAACGCTCCAATAATTAGACCGCACCGCTCCTCAAGCGTGGTGCCAAGTTTGTCGAGCGCAAGCTGCAAGTCATCAATGAGTGTTTTCAAACGCTCTTTTTTCTCAGTCACGCCGGACTGTTCGCCGTGCATGTCGTCACTCAGAATTTGGCTGACTGATAAGCCCATTTTGAAAACGGTATCAATTTTTTCGTCACGACTGACACCACGAATGCGCTTGTCATGGCTCTTCAGGATATTGGAGAGCTCTGCGTCAGAGAATGTCCGCAAAATTCGCAGAAGATGCTTGTCTGCAAGCTCTTTAGATTGAATTCGGTGCAACAGCGCAACTATTTCATCGGGCACATAAACGGTCTGATGCTTCTTAGATACGAAAGCAATGCCTATTTCACGGAGCTGATTCAGGCAGTCGGAAACGCCCGTTTTGGGGATGGGATCGATTAAATGTTCAATGGCAACGCGGTTATCGGCAGTAACATCAAGTTTATGCGCGAGAACATTCAGTATTCCGCGTTCTTCATCGGTAATTTTACCTTCACGATTCGAGCGTTCGTCATTATGCAGTGCTTCGTGCAAGCAGGCGTAGTATATGCCCAGACGTTTCGGTTCGTCGTAAACCTCTGTTTGTTGAGCTTCATCGAAAAGCGTTTTCAAGCTCTTAGCCTGGGCGTCAATTTGTTTCCACTCTTTTTCGTATAGCTGCTCTATCCATGAAACACGCGCCACACAGTTGCCGTCACGACTAAGAATATTCACCAAAAGCGCGGCCCGAGCCCCACTTAATGCAAGCTGAGACTTTACCTCTTTTTGGAAAAGCGGCTGAGCAAGCCTGAATAGTTGAGTAATTTCACCACTGGGAGCATTCTTGATTTGACCATCAATGTTCTTGAACTGCTTTGCCACCTGCTTGTTGTGCGAACTGGCTTCCGTGCATATGCGATCAAGAAAGTTAATGAATTTAGACTTCTCAATTTGGTTAACAGTAGACAGAACATTGGAAAGTTTCATTACACACCGTTCCTTGGTTAGGCTAATTATTCACCAATTAAGTTACTCCTTTATAACAACATTGCAACCTAAGGTTACGAAACCGCTATTATTTGAACTACATAGGCTAGCTCTAAAAGCTAAGTCGCTAAATTTATAATATGATGTCTAAATTAATCGGTAACGCTTAAGAGAAAACGAATAATGGACGAGTTTATCGCGAACGGATTTACCAACCTGGTTGAGCACTATAAGAGTTCAATGAATGTATTTCGCCCCTGTAAGCCCCGTGGAGAAGTACTCGAACAGAATTTAGTAACCGCGTTTTTAATGGGATGTTTAAAAAAGCCGACAGAGGCTCACTGGGGGTTAGAAGTTCCATTTGTGGGTGACGCAAAGGCGAAAGTGCATTCTTCTGACAAAACTCCTGGTAATGATTCTTTTATTCTCAACAGCGAGTCAATTCTCGATGAAAAATGGAGAAACCACTTAGACGGGTTTATTTACGCAAACGAAACACTTTATTTCATTGAAGCCAAGCGTGACTATCCCGCAACAGAGTTTTTAAAACAGATTAAAGCCGATTATGATCGCCTTCACTCAAAAGAGCTTGCTCTTAGTTTTTACTCAATGCTTAACCGCCCCGATGTATATTACAAGCCATTTGGACATATAAAACAGGTCAAGGCGGTATTACTTGCTGACACCTGGCGTCCAACCAACTTCAAGCTATGGGAAGATGCTTTTTACAAACCAAGAGGTCATGAGAGCGCTTATAACTTATCGTGGTTAAAGCCAATGCAAAGAAGAGCTTGCGAGCTAGGCTTTAAATCTAAATCCGCTAGCGAGTCTTACTCCCTATTAATTGCTCAGACAGACGATCTGACGGGCAGTAAAGAGATCATTAATAATGGGCTTTGATTTATACACTGACTTTATAGAGCCTTTTTACGGTGAAAACACGCATTTATTGTCGTCGGTAAAAAGTCTCATACGAGAGCTAGAATTAAGTCAGGCTGACTACTGCTTTGTGGGTGATTTGCCATTTTCACTCTACTGCGTTCGGCAAATGACCACAAACTTGGATATTTTTATTGCCGAGCCGCATTGGCACCTATTGGAGGCACGGCTGCCTAATACGAAAGCACAGAGCATCGTTACTATTAACGAAAACGTCATCCCCTTTGGTGATCAAGAAGAGTCCTTTCCTTTGACTATAAATCTAATAAAAGTATCTGCAAGTCAATGGCAGGAGTTATCTTTAGAGCATACACTCAGCGCATTCAGGATAGATAACCTACCAGTTGTCTCTGAGTGCAGCCTGATACCAATGGTGGCAATTCTTAAAAGTAAACTAAACCTCTTAGGTTCAAAATCTACGCACTTCGACGCACGGTTGATGCAAGCAAAAGAAAAGCGCGAAATGGGGAAAGTCGACTCTGGTTATGTAATGTCCTGGGGAGAACTTCAAGCCCTTAAGGAAAAAGCTCGAGAGCAGTAAGTATTAATGGTTGTAGCTTTAAATGAAATGCGGCAAGCGCGCCTTTCGGCTAGAATACCCACCCTAACCACCATTAAGCTGCACACGATTACATGACTTTTTCTGATCTCGCACTTTCCCATGAAACGCTTACCGCGCTCTCACGCCAGGGTTATAGCGAACCTACGCCCATTCAGGCGCAGGCTATTCCGTTGGTGCTTGCAGGGAAAGATGTCATGGCCGCTGCCCAAACGGGTACAGGAAAGACAACGGCCTTTACGGCACCCATTTTAGAACTTCTTAAAGGTAACGAGCGTGCCAAAGCAAACACGGCGCGTGCGCTCATTTTAACGCCCACTCGTGAGCTAGCTGCCCAAGTGGGTGAAAACGTTGCGAACTTAAGTGCTGGTCTGCCATTGAATTACGCGGTGGCGTTTGGTGGTGTGAAAATTAATCCGCAAATGATGAAGCTTCGCAAAGGCGTGGATATTCTGGTGGCAACGCCGGGCCGCCTGCTGGACTTATACAAACAAAACGCGGTTCGCTTTCCTAAGTTAGAGGTGCTGGTGTTGGATGAAGCCGACCGCATGCTCGACATGGGCTTTATTAACGACATTAAGAAAATTATTAAGTTACTACCACCTAAGCGCCAAACACTTCTGTTCTCGGCCACCTTTTCTGACGACATTCGTGCGCTGGCTAAAAGCTTGCTGAAAAACCCGGAAGAAGTTTCCGTTGCACCACCCAATGCCACTGCCGAGCCTATTGAACAAACAGTGTATGAAGTACAAAAAAGCCAAAAGCTGGGGCTACTATTAAAACTACTGAAAAGCCTCGACCTACCCCAAGTGCTTATATTTTCACGCACCAAACAAGGCGCTAACCGGTTAGTTAAGCAGTTGGATAAAGCCGGCTTCTTGGCAGCGGCTATTCATAGCGCTAAAAGCCAGGGCGCCCGCACTAAAGCGTTGGCTGACTTTAAAAGTGGCAAGGTACAAGTGCTTATCGCCACCGACATTGCCTCACGCGGCATTGATATTGAAAAGCTGCCGTACGTTATCAATTACGACCTCCCTCATGTTGCGGAAGACTACGTACACCGTATTGGCCGCACTGGTCGCGCAGGTCAAACCGGTCATGCTATATCTTTGGTTACAGACGAGGACTCTGCGGCGCTAAAAGCCATTGAAGAGCTTATAGGCGAGTCGATTGAACGGCGTGAGTTATAAAGATTGGCTCTATAAATAATACTCCATATCCGTAGAGGGCTTACCAAACAGATACCCCTGGAAATGCTGACAGCCCATATTCAGCAGCCGCTCAAATTGCTGCTCTGTTTCCACGCCCTCTGCAATAACTGTAAGGTTCATGCTGCGGCCTAAGCTAATAATTGTCTCGGTGAGCAGCGCGCCTTTACTGTGCCCATCTAGATCACGTACAAAAGCTCGGTCTATTTTTAGTTCGTCAAGCGGCAGCCTTGTGAGATAAGCCAAAGACGCATAGCCAGTACCAAAGTCGTCGAGCGAAATAGACACACCTAATTCACGCAGACTGGCCATTTGCTCCACAATAAAGTCAATGTCGTCGGCAATGAGGCTTTCTGTCAGTTCTAGGCATAAATTTTTAGGGTTCGCGCCTGTGCTTTTAAGAATATTTTTTACGCGCTCTACAAAATCTCCCCGACGAAACTGGACAGAGCTGACATTAACGGAAATTTTAAAGCTTTTGCTGCTCTCATTAGCTTCCCATTTCAACAGCATTTGACAGCTTCTTTCTAAGACCCAATCGCCAAGCGCTATAATGCTGCCATTCGCTTCAGCAATAGGAATGAAGTCATTAGGTGAGAGCGCCTTAAACTTAGGATGATGCCAACGAAGAAGAGCTTCGAAGCCAATAACATTCTGGTCTTGATCGACTTGCGGTTGGAGCGCCAAAGCCAGCTCGTCATTGTCGACAGCATGATTAAGCGCTTGTGATATTTCTAAGCGCTTTTTAACCGATGACTCCATCTGTGAGTCGAAGAAACTGATATCGGTTGTATTGGAGCGTTTCGCCATTTTGAGTGCGATATCCGCTTGGCGCAGCAGTTCCTCTCCAGATAATGTTCCCGGACAATGAAAAAGCGTAATTCCAATGCATGCATTGAGCTGGTGCGATCGCCCATCCAAAGTTAATGGCGCTCTCAGGGTTTGAAGAATTTGAGTTGCCATTAGCTCAGCTTCTGCTGCAACAGCATCTAGTGAAGATGTCGAGCAAGGTAGAATAAGAGCAAACTCATCTTTACCTAGGCGAGCAAGATCATCTGGAGAAGAACTAAAACGCTGCAAAGACTTAGCGCAATTTACAAGAACCCGGTCACCCACACTGTAACCCAGGCTATCGTTAATACTGTGAAAGTTGTCAATATCGACGATAAGCAATGCAGCAGCAGAACTGTCACTGCTTGTGTTGCGCATGGCACTGGTAATTCTTTCCAGTATTAAACGGCGGTTTGGTAAGCTCGTCAGTGAATCATAATAAGAAAGGCGCTGAACTTCTGCCTCGGCCATTTCTAATGAACGCATATCTGCATCCATACAGAACATGATGGGCTCGTCATTCGGCAGTGAAACGACAGTATGGCTTGAATAGACAGGCACCGTGGAGCCGTCTTTATGCTTAAGGTTCAATCGCGCTGGTGGAATGCCCTCTTCGTTGTCAAACATCCAGGCAACCGCCTGCTTGACCTCATCGCGCATATCATGAGGAATAATTAAGTCATAAAGGCTGCGCCCAAGCGCCTCGCTCGTGGAGTAACCGTATATTCTTTCTGAAGCGGCATTCCAATAGACAACAGAGCCATCCACACGATAGCCTTGAATAGACATAGCTTGTGTATCGTCAAAGAGCTTGTGAAACCGTGCCTCGCTAAATTGCTTGTCGCGGTTATTCGTCATAAAGATTGGCCGTTGCTTAATTTACCGATAAGAATTAGAACTTAACATAAGTATAGAAGATGATTGATAAAATTGTTAACAATGTTAACTCAACACTGATTAGACGATAGGTGCACCATGCCAGATAATCTAAAACTCTACGAGGCTATTATGCCTGCTATAACGACCTCAACGGTGACATCAAGCCCCTGCTCTTGTTAAATCAATCTAGTGGCGGTGAGCTATTAACCCAGCTTAATGCTGAATTCCCATGTCATCTGCCAATACCCTGATCTATTTAATTCGTGTCAATACAAACTTTTAATCATGTTATCCCGTATTGCTAGAAACATTAAATAATTTTGAGGAAGTCATTAATGTTTGGACTTTTTAAGTCAAACCCAACGAAAAAAATGCGCAAAGACCTAAAGCAGCTGCAACAAAAAGCCATGGAAATGCAGCGTAACGGGAACATTCGCGATAGTTCGCATATCAGCCAACAAGCAGAAGAGCTTTGGAATAAGATTCAGGCACTGGAAAGTCAGAATAAATAGAGCACTTTAAGGTGCTCTTCCTAAAAACCTAGCCCCAGAAATCAACACTAGGCACAAGAAAATTGCTTGTAGCGATTCGTATTAATTCCTCGCTCTTGTTTCACCTCTAAAATGTAAACCACAGAACGTATTTGATCCTCGTCAATATAACCACAATTTTAACGTGGTTATTTGGCATTCTACCGTATTATGTTAACAACTTTTCAAAATACTCATAAAGTAATCAACAAACTGGTAACAAAAACCACTTGTAAACTTTACCGTAACTCTGGATAACCACATGAAAAAGAACCTTCCTATAACTGGGGTTGAGCAAGAATTCTCTAATCGCGCTAACATTCTCTCAACCACCAATTTAAAAGGCCAAATTACATACATTAACAGAGACTTTATAGAAGTAAGCGGGTTCTCTCAGGAAGAGCTATTAGGTAAGAATCACCATATAGTGCGTCATCCGGATATGCCTTCAGCGGTATTCAAAGTTTTCTGGTCTGACTTAAAAGCTCAAAAGTCATGGATGGGCATTGTAAAAAATCGCTGCAAGAACGGCGATCATTACTGGGTCGACGCGTATGCTACTCCAATTAAAAGAAATGGCAAAATTGAGGAATATCAATCCGTTCGGCGCAAAGCTAAAAAAGAATTTATTGAGCGAGCATCTGACGTCTACGAGAAAATTAACCAAGATACAACTCATAAGAAGGTTAAAGATAGGCCGTCAATTTGGAAGAAAGCTTTAACTGCCCTGTTGCTACCAATCGCTCTTCCATTAATTTCCTATCTATTTTCGGGTAACGCTCTCCTGGTACTGACTTTTTGTCTAGTTTCCACAGTCATTGCCGCTTTTTTAGTATTTCTTTCTTTAGCTCCTTTGAAAGAAGTTCTTGCTGCTAGTTACAAAGTTACTAATGACAAAGTAGCCAGGTACGTATACACAGGTCGTTCAGACGAGGCAGGCTCAATTTTGCTTGCCTTTAAGAAGTTAGAATCTGAAAACGCTGCTTTAATCGGACGCATCAACGATATGTCTAATGCTTTATCGGAAAGTGCTCACAATCTCAGTAGTGCCGTTACTCAGTCGCAAACTGGAACCCTACAGCAGTTTGAACAAACAGAGCGTGTTGCAACCGCAATTAATCAAATGTCAGAAAGTATAAAAACTGTCGCAAACAGCGCTGAAGAGACTTCAAGCTCATCAAGTAGCGGCTATGAAAAAGCAGCTTATGGAAAGTCAGTTGTTGATGAAAACTCTCAGTCAGTTAGAACTCTTAAAGAGCAGATTAGTAACGCCGCGAAGGTAATTAATGAGGTTTCAGAAAGCAGCGAAGATATCGAGAAAATACTTGATGTAATTTTAAGTATTGCTGATCAAACAAACTTATTAGCACTTAACGCAGCTATAGAAGCGGCTAGAGCAGGAGAGACAGGTAGAGGGTTTGCCGTTGTTGCCGACGAAGTCCGGTCTCTTGCGACTAGAACACAGGTGTCCACCGAAGAAATTAGGATTGTTATAGAAAAATTGCAAAGCGGTGTTCGCCATGCGGTTGAGGTTATGAAGCAAGGTGAACATATGGCGACTCAGAGCGTAGAGAAAAGCCAACAAACAGCCGCTAACCTCGATAGCCTCGTTGAGACTATTAATACTATTTCGTTAATGAGTGACCAAATTGCTAACTCGGTGAGAGAACAGAGTGCTGTTGCACAGGATATTGGAGAGAATATTTCTTCTATTAGAACTAATGCAGAGCAGAATCTTGAAGCGGTCCAATTAAGTAGTGATGTAGCCAATAAGACCGTTGGAATCACACGAAGGTTAGAGCAATTAACAACTCAATTCTGGGAAAGCCAACAGGATGGTTAAGTTATGAGGCAGTTGATTCACTTATTCAAAAGTACAGAGAGTCTGAATGAATTCATACTCAGTAACAGGTTGAGTAAAGAACGTGGATTAATACAAATTTTTTCCGGCTTAAACGAGAGTCATACCGCTTCGATCGCTACACAAATTATTTCAATGACACCAACTTTCTGTGTCGTTGGAACCTCAACTTATGGTGAGATTTTAGCTGACAAATGTTATTCAAATCAGCTTGTAATAAATTTCTGTATATTCGAAAAAGATACTCAAATAGAACCCTTTGAAATTAGTAGCTCAACAACAGTCTCCTTAGCGGACATACTTACTAATCCCTATAAAACATCCCCGCAACTGGCCATTCTCTACGCTAACGCTTTTACAATAAACCCTGAAGACGTAACTAGGCAGTTCTCCGACCTAGTCCCCAATTGCAAAGTTGTTGGCGGTATAGCAGCAGATGATGGGCATTTTCAGTCAGCATATATGCTGCTCGGCGACAAGGTAAAAACGAACGGCTTGATAGGTGTCCTTCTATACGGCGAAACTCTGCAAACCTTAATTACTAGCTTTGAAGGCTGGCGCCCAATAGGGAGACAATTTACCGTTACCCAAGCGCATAAAAATACAGTTTTTAAACTCGATGACCGACCTATCATCGAGATTTATAATGACTACATCGGAGAGCATATAACCCAGCTGTTTCCAAAGAGCGTCACGGAGTTTCCTTTAATGCTTCGCAATAGCAAGCGAAACATACTAAGAGCCCCTATTAGTCTGACGAAATGCGGACAAGGAATTATCTATGCGGGCACATTAAAAGTTGGCGATAAAGTGTCTTTTTCATTTGCCGATGTCACTAGCACTCTTAAAGGAACACCTGAGTTTTTTAACCAGAAAGGTGTATGCACCCTAACGTTCTCGTGCGCGGCAAGACGATCTTTTTTGAAAGGTAGAATTAGCGAAGAGATAGAGCGAATATCTAAAAGAACTGAATCTTCAGGCGGCTTTTTCTATGGAGAATTCTCTACAGTAAGAAGTAGAGCAGAGTTACTTAATCTAAGCACAACTGTTCTGCAGCTCTCGGAAAGCGATGTGATCTTAGAAGCGAACAGACGATCGGATCAACAACGTTCTTTACCTAATTCAACACAAGCGTTAACCAATCTTGCCACTAAAGCTAGCGCAGAGCATGAGGCATTACTCTACTCTCTTCGTCAGCATCAAAACGCTCTTGATTCAAGCTCAATAATTTCTATTACAAATGCCTCTGGCGTTATTTATTACGTTAATAAGAAGTTTGAAAAAATAAGTGGTTATTCCGCAGATGAACTTATAGGAAATACCCATAGAATCATTCGGCACCCCAAAATGAAGAACAGAGTTTTTGAGCAATTGTGGAAAACAATTTCTCAAAAAAAGCGATGGAGCGGTCTACTCCGTAATAGGCGCAAAGACGGTTCATCATATTACGTGAAAACCATTATTTACCCTATTACAGATGAAAGTGGCGAGATAAAAGAGTATGTCAGCATTCGTAATGACGTGACCGATATTGTAACGGCACGCCAAACAATTCAGAAACAAAATACGGATGCGCTAACACATCTTCCCAATCGATCTAAGTTATCTAAAGACCTTGAACGAACACCCGTTGAGTCGGTAGCCATTTTCGATATTAAAAACTTTAAATTGTTAAATGATTACTGGGGTATTAGTTACGGTGATGCCGTTATTAAATTGGTTGCTGAGCATTTTCGGAGCTTGAGTTTTAACTACTCTATAAAACTCTACCATCTCAACGGTGCAGTATTCGCTATACGCCCCTTAAAACCTATTACGATTAACCCTTTCAAATTCTTAGCTATGGAAATAAAGGAGACTTTAGAATCGTCTGACGTTGTCGTTAATGGGCATAGCCATGAAATTAATTTTTCAGTCGGTATTGGTAACTCTAAAAAACGCGCGCTTGCTTATGCTGAAAGCGCAATAATCGAAGCTAAACACGACAGTTTTTCATCTAGTCTTATCATCAGAACTGAAGATTCAGAAACGGATGACTTTTATTTCTGGCTAGAAGAAACAAAGTTAGCCCTCAAAGAGAATCGTGTCATACCCTACTTTCAAAAAGTAGCAACAATGACATCCGAAGATAGAGAGCATAGAAAGTATGAGGCACTTGTTCGAATTCGCTTGCGCGATGGCGAAATTGTATCACCAAACCGGTTTCTAAATTATTTGAAAAAGACAAGATACTACCAAGCGCTAACGCATTTAATGGTAGATGCAACAGTTAAGCAATCAATAGAGTCAAATTGCTTCATATCGGTCAACTTATCAATTCAAGATATACTTGATGTAAAAACTGTGCAGTACATTATAAACGCTCTTGAATCTAACCCGGCAGCCCAAGTCATTTTTGAAATAACGGAGTCAGAAGCAATTAGAGACTTTGCGTCTATAAATAGCTTCATTCAGCAGGTTAGAGCTCTCGGCGCGTTGATAGCGATAGATGATTTTGGCAGTGGCTACTCAAACTTTATTTATCTAGTCGAAATAAAACCAGACTATATCAAAATAGATGGCTCCATAATAAAGTCCATTCAGAGTAACCCGAATAGCAAGCACGTAACACGCAGCATTATTGATATGGCTAAAAGTTTAAATATCAAAACGATCGCGGAGTTTGTCAGCGATAAGCAAACTTTTGATATCTTAAAGCAACTAGGTGCCGGTGGTGCTCAAGGTTTTTATATTGCAAGGCCATGCCCCGATATTGAAGAAGGATACTCATAATTTGAGTTGCCATGACCTGTGCAAACCGCCACTTTTGACATAAATATTTTATTCCCTGTGAACCAAATTTCTCACCGGCTCGTAATGTGACACGCTCAATAAGAGCAGGATAAAGAGTTTCTGAAACCGAAGTTAAATAGTTGATATAAATCAATTATATATAGCCGCATTGTAAGTGTTAATAACCTTAAAATAACGCTAAAAATAGAATTGAATCTACACTCAACTTAATCGCGATTCAGATTATATTTCAGTTTTTTGAGTCTTAGCACTTCACAAGGTACACATGAAGACGAACCTTCCTATTACTGGTGTAGAACTTGAATTCTCGAACCGGTCTAATATTCTTTCGACGACTAACCTTAAAGGTCAGATTACTTACATAAACCGGGATTTTATAGATATTAGCGGCTTCTCCAAAGAGGAACTCATTGGCAAGAACCATCATATTGTCAGACATCCCGACATGCCTTCGCCCGTTTTTAAAATGTTCTGGGCTGATCTTAAAGCAGAAAAGTCATGGATGGGTATTGTCAAAAACCGCTGTAAAAACGGAGATCACTATTGGGTTGATGCTTACGCTACACCTATAAAAAAGAATGGTCAGGTTGAGGAATACCAATCTGTTCGCCGTAAGGCTCAACCTCAACATATCGAACGAGCCAAAAAAGTCTATGAACTCATTAATAAGGGTCAAACACCTCGCGGTGTTAAAACCTCCGCCTCGTTAACAACTAAGTTATTGGCAAGTATTACACTGCCAACGTTGATACCTATTGTAACTTACTTATTACAGGGCTCTGGTATAGCGCTTCTGGTTGCTTGCATTATTGCCTCGCTTATAAGTGCATCTTTCACTCTAGTATGTTTAGCCCCCCTGAGAGAAGCACTTAAGCAAATTAAAAAGATAACCGACGATAAAGTCGCTCGCTATGTCTATACCGGGCGCTCTGATGAGGTCGGTTCAATTTTGCTGACTATAAAAAAGCTCGAGTCCGAAAATGCCGCCCTAATTGGTCGAATAAATGATATGTCAGAAGCGCTAAACGACAACGCCACAAACTTGAGTGCTGCGGTGAATCAATCTGAAACCTGGACTATGCAGCAGTTTGAACAGACTGAGCATGTTGCTACTGCTGTTGATCAAATGTCAGTTAGTATTGGTAGCGTGGCCGACAGTGCCAAGGAAACATCGACCGCATCAATTCGTGGTCTAACGACAGTGAAAACCGGCAAAGATGTCGTCGACGCAAATGCCGCTGCAATATCCGAACTAAAAGCACAGATCAATAATGCCTCACGCGTCATTAATGAAGTTTCAAAAAGTAGCATCGATATTGAAAAAATTCTTGATGTTATTTTAGGTATTGCCGATCAGACAAACTTATTAGCTTTAAATGCGGCTATTGAGGCTGCCAGAGCTGGTGAATATGGCCGTGGCTTTGCTGTTGTTGCTGACGAAGTAAGATCACTAGCTAATCGCACACAAAATTCCACCAAAGAAATAAGACAAGTAATTGAAACACTGCAAAATGGTGTTAAAAATGCGGTGAGTGTCATGGAAGCGGGCGAGCTAATGGCTGAGGAAAGCGTTAAAAAAAGCGAAGAAATAGCCTCGCATTTAGAGGAAATTCTGAAAGTGATCAACACTATTTCCCATATGAGCGACCAGATAGCACAGGCCGTTGATGAACAGAGTAAAGTTGCGCAGAGTATCGGCGAAAGCGTGACAAGCATTAAAACAAGCTCTGAGCAGAACCTGGACGCAGCTAAGCTCAGTAGCGATGTCACTGACAAAACTGTCAATATCACAAGGCGACTCGATCAGTTAACCAATCAATTCTGGGATACTCAGCAAGCCAATTACTAAGGCTCCTATGTATGACACCGGGACTACTCCCGGTGTCATGACTTTGAATTTAACGACCTCAAAACTCTGCCGAATTCTAATTACTGTCTAACAGCAATTTAATATTTGAAAAACTCAACACAACTTCTACTTTAACTGTTAGGAATATCAAGTTTTTCGCAACAGTAGAGAGTTTTATCATGAACAGAAGCTTTAGCTGGGGCGCAGATACACTATTCGTTTTTAGCCTTAATGAATATCAGCAAGTATCGCACTGCCCAGAAAATATTCAGGGCCTGATGAAAAAAGACAAAGACGAGTTACTAAAAAAACCATTAACTGAACTTGTCGACAGTAACGCTTTACCCGATAAAGTGATTAAAGAGGTCAATACCTCTTTAAAACGCGAAGTTCCCTGGCGAGGCATTGTCCCTTTTATTGTCCCCGAGCGAGGCACCGTTTGGTTTGATGTTATTGTTCGTGGAATATTCCGCCGTGGTAAAGTCACAGGTAGCCAATGGTTAATGCACCAGGCAGACAGCGAATACGCTTCAGCGGCTAAAGACGTTTATAGAAGACGAACTCATTGGTTTCAATGGCTAACTCGCCCATTTCGTAACTGGAAGAACACACGTAACTGGGAAAAAGCCTTAGCCGACGCAGACGGTTCTACAGCCAAAACCCAGCATGAAATATTCGGTAGCTCCTCTCCAATGGGCAGAGCAATGTATGAGCTTGCTTTGCGCGACTCATCATTACTTGCTCTTACTGCTCGTCTAAGTGACGGGTAATGACGTGTTGGCAGAATCGGTCAACTCAACCGCCGAAAATGCGTCAAAGACAGCGGATGCTACTGAACAAACGGTGCAAGACATTGAGCAAATTGCTGCGTCTATGGAGCAGATGGGGCAAACCGTTGATGAAATTGCACGCAATGCAAATGACTCTTCAAGTGCCTGTAATGACGTTAGCACTCAAACTCAGAACGCAGCAGATTTTATTGCCGATAGCAGCAAGAAAATTACTAAGCTGGTAAGTGTTGTTAGCGAGAGCGCCAGGCAAACAGAAGAGCTCTCCCGTAATGCTGACTCAGTGAAAGAAGTCAGCGAAAAAATTGACGCAATAGCTGAACAAACGAATCTATTGGCTTTGAATGCCGCTATTGAAAGTGCCAGAGCCGGCGAGCATGGTCGCGGCTTCTCCGTAGTTGCCGATGAAGTTCGTGCCCTTTCCCAAAAAACACAACAGGCCGTTGATCAAATAGAAGAGACCGTAAACCGCATGACCCAGTCAATGAGCACATGGCGTAATAAAATGTTTCAGCAACGCGACTTGGCAGAGGAATGTGGAGAGTTGGGCCGAAAATCAGAGCAACAGGTTTACGAAGTCACTGAAGCCGTAACGGGAATTAATGATCGTATGACGCAAATAGCCGTTGCCGCAGAAGAACATACAAGTGCTGTTTCAGAAGTAAAAGACAGCATGATATCCATCAACGACAACGTGCGTAGCGCAAACAAACTCACCCGTGATACAGAAGGTGAAGTTAAAGCGATTAAAACCCGCTTACGTGAGTTTCGTTCGCTGGTTGAAGCCTTTGAAGAAGACTAGCTTTTCAATTCGCCAGAGGACGATTCAATATGCGCCCGAACGAACCACTGAAACTGCTCGAGCTCTGCTAATTGCCCGGTTAACATGTCTTCTGATACCGGGTCGAGCTCAGCTAATGTTTCCATCGCTTCCCGGTGGTCACCGTTAACGCCATTATAAACCTTATCCAGAGCAACTAAATGCTCTGCTACTAGCCCTTTACCTAAAGAGTAGTCTTCCCATCTGCGACGCTCTGCAATCGCTTTAGGCGTACCTACTGGAACTCCACCTAAAGTAGCAATTCGCTCTGCTATGGTATCGGTCATTTCACGTACGGCGTCGACCTGAGGGTCTAACATTTCATGCACACCAATGAAGTTTGGTCCTACAACGTTCCAATGCACATGTTTTAGTGTCAATTGCAGGTCTAGCAATGCGACTAATCGATCATCCAGAGTTGCTATCACCTTATCAGCCGACTCACTTTTCATTCCCGGCACTGTAAAGTCTGCAACTTGGTTTGCATTATTGCTACTCATACTGCCTCCTGATTTATTAACGTATTAACTAAGCTTACGCATAAAATTCTCAGGAAGATCGCTTTGTGGCTGCGCAAGAAAGAAGAGTTCGCTCTCACGGAGTGTCGAAGGCCAAGGATGGCCTTCGTCAAGCCCACAAGGACGTGCTCGTAGCGTCTACGTGAGAGCGAACTTTTTTCCTTAGAGAGCAGCAACAAAAAACCCGGCGCGAAGGCCGGGTTTTGTTTAAGCGTTGGCGAGTTATTACCAGCCAGTTTTCTCTGCAACAGCTTTGCCAATTTCGGCCAGACTGCGCACAGTTTTAACGCCTGCAGCTTCAAGTGCAGCAAATTTCTCGTCAGCAGTACCTTTACCGCCAGCAATGATGGCACCAGCGTGGCCCATACGTTTGCCTGGAGGAGCAGTAACACCAGCAATGTAAGAAACAACCGGCTTAGATACATTGTTTTTAATGTACTCTGCCGCTTCTTCTTCTGCTGTACCGCCGATTTCACCAATCATAACGATAGCTTCGGTTTCTGGATCTTTTTCGAACAGTTCCAGAATATCGATGAAGTTAGAACCCGGGATAGGGTCGCCACCGATACCAACACAGCTAGACTGACCAAAACCTGCGTCAGTAGTCTGCTTAACTGCTTCGTACGTCAATGTACCTGAGCGTGACACGATACCCACTTTACCTTTCTTGTGGATGTGGCCAGGCATGATACCGATTTTGCACTCGTCCGGAGTGATAACACCCGGGCAGTTTGGACCGATCATGCGCACGCCTTTGTGCGTCAGGTATTCTTTAACGTAAAGCATATCCAGTGTAGGGATACCTTCAGTAATACAAACAATCAGTTCGATACCAGCGTCTGCTGCTTCGATGATTGAATCTTTACAGAAAGGAGCTGGTACGTAGATAACTGATGCTGTTGCGCCAGTTGCTTCTACTGCTTCTTTTACTGTGTTGAATACAGGCAGGCCTAAGTGCTCTTGACCACCTTTACCAGGTGTAACACCGCCAACCATTTGCGTACCGTAAGCAATGGCTTGTTCAGAGTGGAAAGTACCCTGACCGCCAGTAAAGCCCTGGCAGATAACTTTGGTATTTTTATCGATCAAAATGCTCATTATTGACCTCCTGCCGCAGCAACCACTTTATCGGCAGCATCAGATAAGCTCTCTGCAGCGATAATGTTCAGGCCACTTTCGTTCAATTTCTGGGTACCCAGTTCAGCGTTGTTACCTTCAAGGCGAACAACAACTGGAACTTTAACGCCCACTTCTTCAACAGCACCGATGATACCTTCTGCAATCATATCGCAACGAACGATACCGCCGAAGATATTAACCAATACGGCTTTAACTGAGCTGTCAGACAGGATAATTTTGAATGCTTCAGAAACACGTTCTTTTGTCGCGCCGCCACCAACGTCAAGGAAGTTAGCTGGCTCGCCGCCACTCAGTTTAACGATGTCCATAGTACCCATCGCCAAACCAGCACCGTTAACCATGCAACCAATGTTGCCGTCTAGTGCTACGTAGTTCAGTTCCCATTTAGCCGCTTCTGCTTCACGTGCGTCGTCTTGTGACGGATCGTGCATTTCGCGGATTTTAGGCTGACGGTACAGTGCGTTGCTGTCGATGCCGACTTTCGCATCCAGACAGTGAACGTTACCTTCGTCAGTGATAACCAATGGGTTAATTTCTAACAGAGCTAAGTCGTACTGTTCGAACATTTTAGCCAGGCCTAAGAAGACCTTAGTAAATTGCTTAACCTGATCTGGAGTCAGACCCAGTTTAAAGCCTAATTCACGACCCTGGTATGGCTGCGCGCCTACTGTAGGGTCAATTTCAGCTTTCAGGATTTTTTCAGGTGTTTCTTCTGCAACGGTTTCGATTTCTACGCCGCCTTCGGTCGATGCCATGAACACGATTTTGCGTGAAGCACGGTCAACAACTGCACCTAAGTAAAGCTCGTCTGCGATATCAGTGCAGCTTTCAACTAAAATCTTAGCAACCGGCTGACCTTTTTCGTCGGTTTGGAAAGTTACTAAGTTTTTACCTAACCACTGCTCAGCAAATGCGCGAACGTCGTCTAAACTTTTCACTAATTTCACGCCGCCCGCTTTACCGCGGCCACCAGCGTGAACCTGACATTTGACGACCCAAATGTCGCCACCAATACGTTTTGCCGCTTCTACCGCTTCATCAGCAGTGTCGCAAGCAAAACCTTCAGATACTGGCAAACCAAACTCTTTAAAGAGTTGTTTACCCTGATACTCATGCAAATTCATGATGCTCTTCCGATTCGTTGAAACAACTTAAGCAGCGAAGTGCTGCCTACCCGAATACCGCGCCGAATTTTAACGTGATCGGCGCATAATTAACAGCCGCAAGCTAAAATTAGCTTTGCGGCTGGGTTCTCAGCGCCTTTAGATATCCAGGATAAGACGTTGAGGGTCTTCTAATAACTCTTTTACGGTAACAAGGAAGCCTACCGATTGCTTACCATCAATGATTCGATGGTCATAAGAGAGAGCTAAGTACATCATCGGTAAGATTTCAATCTTACCGTCGACCACCATGGCACGCTCCTGGATTTTGTGCATACCCAGAATAGCGCTTTGAGGTGGGTTAAGAATTGGTGTTGAAAGCAGAGAACCAAATACGCCACCATTAGTGATGGTGAAGTTACCACCCTGCATTTCATCCATAGTCAACTTACCGTCACGGCCTTTAATAGCCAGGTCACGAATACCGTTTTCCATATCCGCAATGCTTAAGCGGTCAGTATCACGCAGAACTGGGGTTACCAGGCCACGAGGTGTTGATACAGCAATGCTGATATCGAAGAAGTTGTGATAAACAATGTCATCGCCATCAATCGATGCGTTTACGTCAGGGAAGCGTTTCAATGCTTCTGTTACTGCTTTGACATAAAAGCCCATGAAACCAAGACGCGTGCCGTGCGTTTCTTCAAACACGTCTTTGTATTTCTTACGCAAGTCCATAATAGGCTTCATGTTGATTTCGTTAAACGTCGTCAACATGGCCGTGTCGTTCTTCGCTTGCAACAGACGCTCTGCGATACGTTTACGCAGACGTGTCATAGGTACGCGTTTCTGATCACGGTCACCTGAAACCGCAGACTGTGAAGACTGCTGCTTGCTGCTACTGTCAGACGATTTAGACGAAGACTGACCTTTCACGTGTTTTTCCACATCTTCTTTAGTAACTCGCCCGCCTTTGCCAGTACCTTTAACATCACTTGGCTTAAGACCGTGCTCGCCTAACAGGCGACGAACCGCAGGACCGGCTACTTCGTTATCACCGCCATCGTCTTTGCTCTCGTCTTTACTTTCTGAAGAAGACTCAGACTTGCTTGAACTGCTGCTGGCAGAACCGCCTGCTTCTACAATGCCAATGACATCGTCAGCGCCAACAGTGTCGCCTTCGTCGTGCTTAATTTCAGCTAAAACGCCATCTGCCGGAGCAACAACTTCCAGAACCACTTTGTCGGTTTCAATATCAACCAGGTTTTGGTCGCGTTTAACTGCATCGCCAGCTTTTACGTGCCATGTTGAGATTGTGGCATCAGAGACAGACTCTGGTAACTGAGGAACTTTAACTTCCATCTTTTCACCAGAGCCTTTCTTGTCAGAGCCCTTATCGTCTGAAGAATCAGATTCTTTCTTCTCTGATTTCTCTTTCTTATCTTCTTTGTCTTTTTCGCCGTCTGAGTCTTTGTCTTCTGATTTATCATCAGAAGCTGACTCACCGTCACCTTCTTCAATTTTACCGATGACTTCTTCAGCGGTTACTGTGGTGCCTTCTTCGGCGGTAATTTCGCCAAGCACACCGTCCGCTTCCGCGACAACTTCCAGCACTACCTTGTCGGTTTCGATGTCAACCAGATTCTGGTCGCGAGACACTTTATCGCCAGGTTTTACGTGCCATGTTGCAATGGTTGCATCTGCAACAGACTCGGGTAATTGAGGAACTTTTATATCAATCGCCATGGTTCATCTTCACCTATTTAATGGTTAGCGCTTCGTCAACAAGTTTTTGCTGCTGCTTGTTGTGCTCTGATATGTATCCGACCGCTGGTGCGGCTGACGCACTACGACCACGATAAGACAACTGAGCTCCTTTAGGAATTGCGGCCCAGAAGTGGTGCTGGCTGCTATACCATGCGCCTTGGTTCTGAGGCTCTTCCTGACACCAGACAAAATCTTTAACGTGCTGATAATCTTTCATAATTTCTGCCACTTCTTCCGCAGGGAACGGGTAAAGCTGTTCAATACGAATAAGGGCAACATCTTCTTGTTCGCGTTCGCGGCGTTCTTTCAGTAAATCGTAGTAGACTTTACCGGAACAAAATACCACGCGTTTTACTTTTTTCGGGTTCAGCTCGTCAATTTCAGCAATCGCGTTCTGGAACCCAAGATCCGCCAGGTCGTCCATTTCTGAAACGGCTAACGGATGACGTAATAATGACTTCGGTGTCATCACAACTAACGGTCTGCGAACAGGCCGTAAGTGCTGCCGACGGATCATATGGAAAACCTGTGCTGGCGTTGTCGGCACACAAACTGACCAGTTGTGGTCGGCCGATAACTGTAAAAAGCGTTCCAGACGCGCTGAACTGTGTTCCGGTCCCTGACCTTCGTAACCGTGCGGCAACAATAAAGTCAGGCCGCACAAACGGCCCCACTTCTGCTCACCAGAGCTCAAGAACTGATCAATAACCACCTGCGCACCGTTTACAAAGTCACCGAATTGCGCTTCCCACATAACCAGTGCTTGTGGCTCCGCCGTAGCGTAGCCATATTCAAAGGCAACAACTGCGGCTTCTGATAGTACTGAATCATAAATTTCAATCTGCCCCTGCTCTGATCCCAGATTGTTCAGAGGCATATAAGTCGATGCGTCTTCCTGATTGTGTAGTACCGCATGACGGTGAAAGAAAGTACCACGACCACTGTCCTGTCCGGTCAGACGAATATGAGTACCGTCGTTTACCAGAGTGGCATAGGCTAAGGTTTCTGCAAAACCCCAGTCCATAGACTTTTCGCCTTTCGCCATTTTCAGGCGTTCCTGATAAACCTTTGCTACGCGGGAGTTCAGCTTATGTTCTTCCGGGTATGTCGTAATTTTCTTACCCAAATCTTTCAGCTTTTTAACCGGAACCTTGTAGTCATACTCAACATCCCAGTCATTTCCAATATACGGTGACCAGTCAACTGAGTGCTGACGCATAGGGCGGTGCTCATCAACTACGACTTCGCCTTTATCTAAGGCATCACGATAGTCAGACATCCACTGTTTGGCTGTGTCTTCATCAACTATCGAGTTTTTAATTAATTGTTTGCCATAAATCTCACGAGCAACCGGCTGCTTTTTCACCTTTGCGTACATTAAAGGCTGCGTTGCACTCGGCTCGTCGGCTTCATTATGCCCGTGACGGCGATAACAAACTAAATCGATAACGACATCTCTCTGGAAGGCGTTTCGATAATCCAGAGCCAGCTGAGTCACAAAAACTACAGCTTCTGGGTCATCCGCATTAACGTGGAAAATTGGCGCCTGTACCATTTTTGCAATGTCAGTACAGTACTGAGTAGAACGCGCATCTTCTTGTTTTGCGGTAGTAAAACCAACCTGATTATTAATAACAATTCGAACTGAGCCACCAACACTGTAAGCCCGAGTTTGCGACATATTAAAGGTTTCTTGTACAACGCCCTGACCAGCAACTGCTGCATCACCGTGAATGGTAATTGGCAGTACTTTTTTGCCTTCAGGATCTTGTAAGCGATCCATACGAGCTCTGACCGATCCCATAACCACTGGATTTACAATTTCCAAGTGCGATGGGTTAAAAGCTAATGCTAAGTGGACATCGCCACCCGGTGTTGCGTAATCAGACGAAAAACCCATGTGATATTTAACATCGCCTGAGCCTTTAGTATTGTCATGCTTACCCGCGAATTCGTCGAATAAGTCTTGTGGCTTCTTACCAAGAACGTTCACTAATACGTTCAGACGTCCGCGGTGAGCCATGCCAATAACCACTTCTTTGGCACCTTGCTCACCCGAGCGTGAAATCAGTTCTTTTAATAATGGAACCAAACTGTCACCGCCCTCTAACGAGAAGCGTTTAGCGCCTGGGAATTTAGACCCCAGGTACTTTTCCAGTCCGTCTGCTGCTATCAGTTCTTTTAAAATTTTGGTTTGTTGCTCTTTTTTAAATTTAGGCTGACCAAGAATCCCTTCCAACCGTTGCTGAATCCAGCGTTTTTCTTCGGTTGAAACAATGTGCATGTACTCGGCACCAATAGAGCCACAATAAATATTTTCTAAAGCTTCGTGAATATCACTCAGCTTCATTGTGTCTTTGCCAACGGCTAAAGAACCTACATTAAACTCGCGCTCTAAGTCGTCTTTGCTTAAATCGTGGAAGTTTAATGAAAGGTCTGGAACGGTTTCCTGTTTCCATAAACCAAGAGGATCAAGATTGGCATGCTGATGACCGCGGAATCGGTAAGCATTGATAAGTTGTAAAACCTTGACTTGCTTCTGATCGGCGGCGGTCGTGCTGCCGGTTTGAGACTGTTTGAGCTTATTCTTTGCTGCTTCTCGGAACTGCTCTCTCACTTCGCTGAGTTTAGTATCAACAATGTGATTCTCTTTCGGCAACGCATCGAACATTTGACGCCATTCATCACTGACTGCCGTCGGATCATCCAGATAAGCCTCAAACATTTGTTCAATGTAGGCAACGTTACCACCGGCTAGATGCGATGTTTCTAACCATTCACGCATTACACCATCTTGCATTGCGTTTCCTTCACCTGAATAGATAAACCGTTTTTATAAAAAAATAGCCATCCTTGTGGGATGGCTATCCACAACATCAATCGTTCAAATTGACGCGACAATTTAACAACTTAAACTGCGCGATTCAAAAGCATCGATTTAATGTGTCCAATAGCCTTAGTTGGGTTCAACCCTTTTGGACATACGTTAACGCAGTTCATGATTCCGTGACAACGGAACACACTAAAGGCATCATCAAGTTCGTCCAAACGCTCGTCCGTTGCTGTGTCACGACTATCAATTAAGAAACGATAAGCGTGCAGCAGACCAGCAGGTCCAACAAATTTATCCGGGTTCCACCAGAACGATGGGCACGAAGATGAACAACATGCACATAAAATACATTCGTAAAGACCATCAAGCTTAGCACGGTCTTCTGGCGACTGCAGTCGTTCACGCGCTGGTGGCGTTTTGTCATCATTGATAAGGTACGGTTTGATTTTCTCGTACTGTTGATAGAACTGGCTCATATCAACAATCAAATCACGAATGACCGGTAAGCCTGGTAACGGACGAATCACAATTTTGTCTGATTTCAAAGAAGACAAGTGAGTGATACACGCCAAACCATTTTTACCGTTAATATTCATACCATCAGAGCCACAAACACCTTCACGGCATGAGCGGCGGAACGCCAGCGATGGATCTTGTTCTTTCAATTTGATCAGTGCTTCCAGCACCATCAAATCCTGATTATCTTCTACTTCCAACGTGTACTCTTTCATGTGAGGCGCGTTGTCGACATCAGGATTGTAACGATAAACTGAAAATGTGTATTTTTTCATATACCCTCCAACTTAGTAGGTACGAGCTTTCGGAGGGAAAGCTTCACGCAGTTTAGGTGCCATATTGACCTCCCGCGTCACCATATCTTCCTTTTCAGGACGATAAACAGTGTGTACTAACCACTTCTCATCATCACGATCCGGGTAGTCTGCACGGCTGTGAGCACCGCGGCTTTCTGTACGGAAGCTAGCAGCAACTGCAGTTGAGTAAGCCGTTTCCATCAAGTTATCTAGCTCAAGACACTCTACGCGCTGAGTATTAAACTCTTTAGAGGTGTCATCAAGACGGGCGTTTTTCAGGCGTTCGCGAATTTCGCGCAGCTCAGCAAGCCCTTCTTTCATTGAATCGCCTTCGCGGAAAACCGAGAAATTAAGTTGCATGCACTGTTGCAGGTCTTTCTTAATTTGTGCCGGATCTTCGCCTTTCTGAGTATTTTCCCAACGATTATAACGCGCTAGTGCAGCGTCAATGTCATCGCTACTTGCTTCTCTGGCTTCTACGTTAGCCGCAAGAGTTTCGCCCAGGTGCATACCGGTTGAACGACCGAATACCACCAAATCAAGCAGTGAGTTACCACCTAAGCGGTTAGCGCCGTGTACAGATACACAAGCAATTTCACCACAAGCAAATAGGCCTTTAACATGAGATGTCTGACCATCGTCACCAACAGTCAGGACTTGTCCATTAACATCCGTCGGAATACCGCCCATCATATAGTGACAGGTAGGAATAACAGGAATAGGTTCTTTTACCGGATCAACGTGTGCAAATGTACGTGATAAATCACAAACACCCGGCAAACGACTTTCCAGAGTTTCTTTACCCAGGTGATCCAGTTTCAGTTTAAGGTGAGTACCCCATGGGCCTTCACAACCACGTCCTTCGCGGATTTCAGTCATCATAGCGCGCGAAACAACGTCGCGTGACGCCAAATCTTTCGCGTTTGGCGCATAACGTTCCATAAAGCGTTCGCCGTCTTTGTTCAGCAGGTAACCGCCTTCACCACGACAACCTTCTGTAACAAGCGAGCCTGCTCCGGCAATACCGGTTGGGTGGAACTGCCACATTTCCATATCTTGTACCGGAACGCCGGCGCGCAGAGCCATACCAATACCGTCACCGGTGTTGATATGAGCATTGGTCGTTGAAGAATAAATACGACCGGCACCGCCAGTAGCAAGAACAACAGCCTTAGCTTTAACAAAGTAAACTTCGCCGCTTTCGATATCCATGGTGGTTACACCACAAACCTCACCGTCTTGGTTCTTAACGATATCCAGCGCGTACCATTCGGAGAATACGGTGGTTTTTTTCTTCACGTTTTGCTGATAAAGCAAATGCAGCAAAGCGTGACCAGTACGGTCAGCTGCAGCTGCCGTTCGAGCAGCCTGCTCGCCACCAAAATTTTTCGACTGACCGCCAAATGGGCGTTGATAAACTTTGCCGTTTTCGAAACGTGAGAATGGCAAACCTAAATTTTCCATTTCTAAGATAGCTTCAGGGCCAGCTTTACACATGTATTCGATAGCATCCTGGTCACCGATGTAGTCTGATCCTTTAACGGTATCAAACATATGCCATTGCCAATCATCTTCATGCGCATTACCTAATGCTACGGTAATACCACCCTGAGCAGAAACTGTGTGAGAGCGTGTTGGAAACACTTTGGACATCAACGCGCAGCTCAATCCCTCTTGGGAAATTTGCAGCGCTGCTCGCATGCCGGCACCGCCAGCACCAATCACCACTGCATCATATTCTAAAGTTTTAACAGTCACTTAAACACCCCACAGTACGAATAAGCCAGTGAGCCAAACAGCGATTAGACCAACGCTGAAAACCAGTTGGATAAAAGCTCTGAGACCGGACGCTTTCACGTAGTCTGTTGATACTTGCCAAATGCCAATCCAGCCGTGAATCAGCACAGAGGACAAGGCCAGCATAGTGAATACTTTCATCCAAATGTTGGCAAACAACCCACTCCACACTTGATAAGTTACATCTGGCGTAAACAGGAAGAACCCAGCCATGAACAGTGAATATAGAACCATTACAATCGCGCTGGCTCTCAATAAAATAAAGTCATGAGAACCGCTACGACCAAAAGTAGCTGCTGCTGTTACCATAGCCAAACTCCTACTAATACGGAAAAGATAACAGAAAGAGCAATTGAAATAATTGCGCTTATTCTTCCGGAATCGAGTTCTTCCCAGTAGCCCATGTCCATTACTAAGTGACGCAGACCAATGATTAAGTGAAATCCTAGCGCTGTCAAAATACCCCAGCCAATAAACTTCGCAATAAAGCTGGTCATGATACTCTCGATTTGAGCAAAGCCTTCCGGGCCACTAAGTGACACAGCAAAAGCCCAAATTAAAAATGCCAGAGAGAACAGCATAACAACACCCGAAATACGGTGCAGTATGGATGCTTTGGCAGCGGCAGGAAACTTGATAGTTGATAAGTCTAAATTAACAGGTCTTTCTTTTTTCACGATAGATTGCCTTTTAATAAAGCACAAAAGAAATGCAATTTTCGTTTGCGCGACACAGATACATGCCACCAATACGGCGCAAAGTATATCGAGCCAAACCATTAATTACAACGAGAAACTCAGATTTGAGCGCTCAGTTAATGCTCCCTACTACTAAAGTCTAACGTAACTCAGTAATTGTTCAATCAGAGTAATCTTTTCGTCATGTTTATTACGTATATTTGACTATAATTGGTTCATGTTCCCCGATTAAAATTGACATTTAAGGGCATGATCGAGTTAAATTAGCGCACTTTTTCAAAGTAGACAGTGAGGAGAATTCCTTATGGCTGATCGTAAAGCCACTTTACAGATTGACGGCCAATCCATTGAGTTGCCGGTACTTTCACCAGCGGCAGGCAAGGATGTAGTTGACGTCCGAACTTTGGGCAAACATGGTTACTTCACCTTTGACCCTGGGTTCCTGGCTACAGGCTCTTGCGAGTCGGCTATCACCTACATCGATGGTGAGAACGGAGTTTTACTGCACCGCGGCTACCCAATCGGTGAGCTTGCAACAAAGGCAGACTATTTAGAAGTTTGCTATATGCTGTTACACGGCGAAGCGCCGACCGAAAAACAGTACACTGAATTTAAAGACACCATTACTAAACACACTATGGTGCATCAGGGAATCCATAACTTCTTTAATGGCTTTCGCCGTGACGCGCACCCAATGGCAATGCTATGTGCAGTAACAGGTGCTTTATCATCTTTCTATCACGATGATTTAGACATTCACGATGAAAATCAGCGTTTACGCAGTGCTTACCGCTTAATTGCTAAGATTCCGACAATTGCAGCAATGGCATACAAATTCAGCATTGGTCAGCCGTTCGTATACCCACGCAACGACTTAGGCTACGCAGAAAACTTCCTGAACATGATGTTCTCTGTACCTGCTGAAGATTACAAAATTAGCCCTGCAGTTGCCCGTGCAATGGATCGCATTTTTACTTTGCATGCAGACCACGAGCAAAACGCATCAACCTCAACCGTTCGTCTTGCCGGTTCTTCGGGTGCAAACCCTTACGCCTGTATTGCAGCCGGTGTTGCTTCTTTATGGGGACCTGCGCACGGTGGTGCAAATGAAGCTTGTTTGCGCATGCTGGCTGAAATTGGCTCAGTAGAGAACATTCCAAAATACATCGAGAAAGCAAAAGACAAGAACGACCCGTTCCGCCTAATGGGCTTCGGTCACCGTGTCTACAAAAACACTGACCCACGCGCTACCGTTATGCGTGAGTCATGCCACGAAGTATTAAAAGAGCTTAACCGTGACGATCCGTTACTTGACGTTGCAATGGAGCTGGAACGTATCGCTCTTGAAGACGACTATTTCATTGAGAAGAAACTCTTCCCGAACGTTGACTTCTACTCTGGTATCGTACTGAAAGCTATTGGTATTCCTACCAATATGTTCACTGTTATCTTTGCATTGTCACGTACTGTCGGCTGGGTTTCTCACTGGCACGAAATGATGGGCGAAGCGAACCAGAAAATTGGTCGTCCGCGTCAATTGTATACGGGTTATACAAAACGCGAATTCACACCAATTAAGAAATAAAGCACAATGGCTTTATTTAAAAAGCGCTCAATTGAGCGCTTTTTTTATGCCTATCGCTAATTAGTTCGAGTACATCGCTTTTTACCCCTTACAGAACGTGCAACTTACGCTCAATTTCTTTATACTACGTCGCATTTCGTTGGTCACCCAAGAGCTGACAGACAAATTCATTTTCAACGTGCTTAGGCAGGTTGCAGATAATTACAGAGAGGCTTATGCAGCAAGTAGTCAATGTACAACAACCCATCATTACGCCACGTAAGTTCAAGGTATATCAGCATCGCCAGTTAGATAAAATTGAGGCGCTTAAAAAAGTTCCTGCTGACATGCGTTTTGAAATGAAAGTCGTTGCTAATGTTCTGCCGTTCAGAGTTAACGAGTATGTGTTTAATGAACTCATTGACTGGGAAAATGTACCCAATGACCCGCTGTTTCAACTGACATTTCCACAAAAAGACATGCTGGAGCCATCTGCGTATCAACGTATGGCAGATTTGATGTCAGGTAAACACACCACTAACGAAGTGTTTGACTTAGCAACTCAGCTACGCGAGGAGATGAATCCTCACCCTGCCGGTCAAATGCAAATGAATGTACCTCATGTTGACGGCGAACCCTTGCCTGGCATGCAGCACAAATATCGAGAAACGGTGCTTTTTTTCCCGGCTCAGGGTCAGTATTGTCATTCTTACTGCACCTTTTGCTTTCGCTGGGCGCAATTCGTCGGTAAAGCCACACGTTTTAACTCTAACGACGCGGATCAATTACATCGCTATTTAGCTCAGCACAAAGAAGTGACCGACCTACTGGTCACCGGTGGCGACCCTATGGTTATGCGCACACGTAAGCTGGCTCATTATTTAGAAGACTTGCTTAAGCCAGAGTTTGAACATATTAAGACCATACGTATTGGTACTAAGTCGCTGACCTTCTGGCCTTATCGGTTCATTACTGACCCGGACGCAGACGACATGCTGCGCCTATTAGAACGTTTAGTCGCCGGCGGCAAGCACGTATCCATTATGGCGCATTTAAACCACCCTAATGAATTGCGTACGGAAGTCTGTCAGGAAGCTATTCGTCGCCTTCGCGCTACCGGTGCGCAAATACGCTGCCAGGCTCCGCTGCTTAAACACATTAACGATGACCCCGATGTCTGGGCTTCTATGTGGGAGAAGCAAGTACAGTTAGGTATGATCCCTTACTATATGTTTGTTGAGCGAGACACTGGCGCCAAACGTTACTTTGAAGTACCGCTGGAACGCACTTGGGAGATTTTCCAAAAAGCTTACCAACAGGTATCCGGCATTGCTCGCACAGTTCGCGGGCCCTCAATGAGTGCAGGTCCGGGTAAAGTGGAAGTTCAGGGTGTGACCGAAATTGCAGGCGAAAAAGTTTTTGCTTTACGCTTTATTCAGGGACGCAACCCGGACTGGGTTCAACGCCCCTTCTTTGCTAAGTACGACCCGGATGCAACCTGGTTACATCAATTAAAGCCGGCTTTTGGAGAAGAAAAGTTCTTTTTCGAAGACGAATACTCAAAAATGGCAGCGATGGATTAACCATCGACTGCCCGTTCTCGTGCCCGCTGTAGGTCTTCTTCTGTATCAATACCAGCAGCCGGCGCGAGAATAGCTTCGGCCACGTGAATACGCTCTCCGTGCCAAAGCACTCGCAATTGCTCTAGGGATTCAAGCTGTTCTATAGGGCTAGCCTGCCACTCAATATAACGTCTGACAAAACCTGCCCGGTAAGCATAAATACCGATATGTCGGTGGTAATGGTTTGCAATGACAGTGGTTTCCCGCTCGGCCGAGAAGTTCTCTCTGTCCCATGGAATAGCCGCACGACTAAAGTACAGCGCGTATCCGGCCGCATCGGTAACGACCTTTACCGTATTAGGGTTAAAAATATCCTCAGCATCAGTAATAGGAACGGCTAACGTCGCCATGGGTGCCTGTCGTTGGTTGGCTAAATTATCCGCTACCTGCCGAATAATTTCAGGCGGGATGAACGGCTCATCGCCCTGCACATTCACCACCACTTCGTTTTCCGCAAGCGCCAACTGTTCAATAACCTCCGCCAGTCGTTCAGTGCCCGACGAATGCTCAGTTGATGTCATCATCACTCGGCCACCAAATTTCTCCACGCCTTCTTTTACCCTGAGATCATCAGTTGCGACGATCACCTCGGCAGCGCCACTGGCTTCTGCCCTTTCAACCACATGCTGGATCATTGGCTTACCACCAATGTCAGCTAACGGTTTACCGGGTAAACGGCTGGAACCATAACGTGCAGGAATAACAACAGTAAAACTCATGAAGGAACCTTTTCTAGCTCTTCTGCAGACAATTCACGGGCTTTATCTGCCAACAAAACCGGGATATTTTCATCAATAGGATAAGCCAGTCGCTCGCCCCGGCACACCAATTCATTTTCTTCTGCATAATAAGTCAGCTTACCTTTGCACTTAGGGCAAGCTAAAATCGCTAATGTTGTTTTATCAATGGACATTTTTCTTCCTTTCCAGCTCTGCCAGTAAGTTCGTTTTCATTATCTCGGGAAGTTTTGCTTCTATTGTTTGATAATACCAATCGGGTTGCGCGAATGGCTGACACTTCCCAGCGTCTTTTTCAGTCATCAATATAGGCTTACCGCTTAATTGAGAAAAGTCTCCCTCGCTAAAAACGTGATGATCAGCAAATGCCTGACTTCTCTCAACTTGTACCCCTTGCTCTGACAAAGAGTTAAAAAATCGCTGGGGGTAACCAATACCGGCAACCGCATTAAAACTGCTATCAGTTTCTAACTCGACTTTTTCATTGTTATCAACCCGATACCATTGACCCGGCTTCACATCCACTACATGACGCGCAAAAGCATGTCGACCGTAATTAGAAATAACCCAGTCCGCACCTTTTAAGCGCCACGGCCCTTCGCGTAAAGGACCTGCGGGCAGCAGCCAGCCATTTCCAGTGCCTCTTTCACCGTCAATCATAATCAGTTCGATATCACGCTTTAATGCATAGTGCTGTAAACCGTCATCACTAATAATGACATCCACTTCAGGATGTTGTTCGGATAGAAGTTGCGCGGCCTCGGCTCGTTTAGGTGCTATAACCACCGGACAACCGGTTCTGCGACGCATAAGCAGGGGTTCATCTCCAACATCTGCGGCGTTATCATTCTCTGCAATGGAGTGAGGAAACGGACCTTTTGCACCGTAACCCCGGCTTATAATACCCGGAGTCCAGCCTTCGTCTTTCAGCCACTGGCATAGAGCAACCACCATGGGCGTTTTACCTGTACCACCAACGCTGATATTACCGACAACAATGACAGGCACTTCTGCTTTGTAGCGTTTTCTCAAGCCTAAATAATAAAAACTGCGGCGCAGGTTTGTCAGTAGCCAAAACACCAATGACAGCGGCGTCAGCAGAATTAAAAGAGGATGCAGTTTGGCTTTATACCACTGCTTTTGTAGCCACACTAGGCGCCTCCGCTAAACTGCAAGTTATGCAATTGATAATACGCGCCTTCGTGATCCAGTAATTGCTGATGAGTACCCCGCTCAACAATTTCGCCGTTGTCCATTACGATAATTTCGTCAGCATTTTCAATAGTCGATAAACGGTGTGCAATAACAATGGCAGTGCGGTTTTGACGCAAGGTGCCTAAGGCATCCTGAATATGACGTTCAGACTCAGTGTCCAGCGCCGAGGTTGCTTCATCTAAAATCAGTATAGGAGCGTCTTGCAGTAATGCCCGGGCAATAGCAATGCGTTGTCGCTGGCCCCCGGATAACATCACCCCGTTTTCGCCCACCATGGTGTCCAGCCCTTTAGGCATGTTATCAGTAAACTCAGTAACGTAGGCCTGTTCTGCCGCTTTAGTAATTTGCTCCCGTGACAGCTCTTTCGCTGTACCGTAAGCAATATTGTTAGCGATGGTGTCATTAAACAACGTGACGCTTTGCGAAACCAGTGCAAACTGGCGCCGCAGACATTTCAATTTGTAGTCATTAATGTTGTGACCGTCAAGCAAAATGCGGCCCTGCTCTACGTCGTAGAATCGGGTCAGCAAGTTTGAAATCGTCGACTTGCCACTGCCAGAGCGCCCTACTAAAGCAAGAGTTTTGCCTTGTTCTACGCTAAAGTTGATATGCTCCAAAGCCGGGTCATCGCCTTTCTGGTAAGAAAAGGACACATCTTCAAAAACTATGTTTCCTTCTGCACGGTCAATAATTCTCGAGCCTTTATCAATTTCTATTGGCTCATCAAGAATATCAAAGACACTGGTGGCCGCAGCGATACCGCGCTGAAAGTCACTGTTCACGTTAGTTAACTGCTTTAGCGGGCGCAGCAGCATAAGCATAGCTCCGAGTAAGGTCGTAAACGCACCGGCTGAGAGCTCTCCCAGCATTTCCGGAAAACTGGCAATAACCAAAACCATGGACAGACTTAAAGAAGCGATAAACTGAATAACCGAAGTACTAATAGCCCGGGTATTCACCAGCTTCATATTCTGGTTACGGGTAATATTATTTATTTCAGCAAAGCGCGCGGCCTCATCTCTTTGCCCCTGATGCATCAGCACAACTTTATGCCCATTAATCATTTGCTCAGCCGTCGTCGTTACATTACCCATAGCCGTTTGAATACGGCTACTCACTTTACGGAAACGTCGGGAAACAATACTCACAACCTTGGCAATTAAGGGGCCTATCACTAAAAATACTAGCGATAATTGCCAGCTATGATAAAACATCAAACCTAATAGCCCGGCAACGAAGGCCCCTTCTTTAACCAAGACTAAGACAGCTTTACTGCTGGCTTCCGATACCTGCTGAGTGTCATAAGTTATTTTGGAAATTAAGTCGCCGGTTGAATGTTGGTCGTGAAAGCTGACAGGCAGTTTCATCATGTGATCAAACAACTGCTGACGCATTTTGGTAACCACTTTGAAACCAACCCAATTCAAAAAGTAACTAGAGCCAACATTAAGTATACCGCGTAGAATGAAAATAAACGGGACAAAAATAGCACCGTAAATCAAAACATTAGAGTTCTGCTCTGTTAGACCATCGTCAATTAAGGTTTGGATTTGGGAGATAAATAATGTATCAATGCCTGCGTAGCCGATCATACAGACAACAGCAAGAATAAAGGCCGCTTTATAAGGTTTGATGTAACCTAACAAGCGCTTGAAGGTCGTCTTTTTTTTAATCTGAGAATCCATGTAATCTCAATTAAGTCATTAACACTTTTGGTATTCTACCTGTTTTCAAAGGGTAACTCCAAACTCCATGTACTGCCGTCACTCACAATAGTTAATTGTCCGCTCTCCATAGTCCCAAACCAGGGTCGGTCTTTTCGTGCAATTCTTTCCAGGGTATATCGGTGAGGAAAACGGTATCCGCGATGGCGGCCATAGCTTATCAAGTAGATATCGGCATCTACGGCCTGCAATAATGGCCAGCTGGAGGATGTTTTACTCCCATGATGCGGAACTACCATAACATCTGATTTTATTTCAGCAGCAATTTGCAAACGTTCCAACAACATTCGCTCGGCAGGCATTTCAATGTCGCCAGGCAAAAGTACGGTAAATCCCTGGAATTGAACCAACAGAACACAAGAGCGGTTGTTTTTACTTAATGCAGTTGAGTCTCGATATTCCAGCGAAGGCCATAGCACCCTCCATTGTAAGTCATTCCAATACCCCGTATCACCAGCTACACAAGGTTTATCACTGCCTTCCCCCTGCCACTGCAAATCGGGATAGCGTCGTGATAAAAAAGCACGTCCACCGTTGTGGTCATTGTCTCCGTGGCTGATGAATGCAAGCTCGGGAACCAGCCCATGGTAGTTTAAGAAAGGTTCGATCACAGACTCAGCCACGCTAAAGCCAGAGTTAAATTCAATACCGGTATCGACGAGCATGGCTCTGCCATTTCGCTCCAGCACCACAGCCTGGCTTTGTCCCACATCCAGCACATGAAGCCGCAACTTTCCGTCTCTTTGATTGAGTAGCACCGAAACAGAAAGAGGCAAACATAAGAGCAGTACTGTTCGTTGCCAGGCGCTTTTAAGCGGCACCAGCAATACAATAATTAACGCAAACAAACCACCAAACCTTGCCTGACGGCTTACAGGCCAGGTATCTAATTGCAACCAGGTTATTGGCTGCTTCGCTAAAGAACCGATAAATCGATTTAAATGTACAACCGGAAATTCTGCCAATTGCCAAAGCATTGAAGCAAAACCTACATCCAAAAGCGCAGCAACCGTTCCCGTTAATGCCAGTGGCAACAGCCAAAAGCTTATAACCGGTAATACCAACAAGTTAACTACCGGCGCCAGCAGAGAAAAACCACCGAATAGCAAGAACGACAAAGGTGCCATAATCACCAGTAGCAACCATTGAATGGACCAAAGGCTTTTAATAGCAGCGAGTTTCCCGCAGGCTTTCTGCCAGCGCCAACTTGCCAGGAATAATGCCGCAACTGCCGTAATCGACAGCCAAAAGCCCGGATCCTGCAAAGCAAATACATCAACGATAAGCACCGCAACAGTAACTCGTAATAGTAAACTTAATGGTTTTAACTTCAGGCTCAGCATCACGTGCATAAGAACGACCAAAAACATGGCCAGTGCCCTTACTGCCGACACGGGAAAACCTGCCAGAACAGCATAGCCTGTCACAACAAATGCAGCTAAAACTAACGACAAGAAACGGCTGTTAATTTGCTCTCTGACCTTCAAGCCAACAGGGAAAAAACGAAAACAGAGGCGGAAAAATAATACAGCGGAAGCAGCGACCATCCCTAGGTGCAAACCCGATATAGCTAGGCTGTGAGCCAGGCCAGTCTTTTGCCAGCTTTCCCTGGTTTGTGTACTCAGTAAACTGCGTTCACCAATAGTTAAGGCAGCCAATATACCAGGCTCATTCAGAGCTGCCTGTTGTATCTGGTCAAAGACTTTCTGCCGAAGACTGATATCAGAGCCGAGCTTAACACCCTCTTTAATACTTCCTATTGCGTGTATGTTATTGCGAAGCAAGTATTGCCTATATCGAAAGCTGCCATGGTTACGATAGTCTGTCGCTTCCTTTAAGCGCGCTACCAGCTGCCAGGTTTCTCCGGCTTTAGGGGCTTGTTTAAGATTCGCTCGGTACCAGTTCAAACGGACTCTGGGTTGTTTCCAAAATGGCAACGCCTTGTCTGACAGCCGCTTAATTCTGCCCGTTACCCGCAAATGGTAAGGGTAACTCCGGGATACTTCGTCCACTATGATACTGAGCTCAACGCCGGAATTGAGAAAAGGTGCAGGTATTGCCCGTACATTTTGCCAATAAAGGTTGGCATTAGCCCAGAAAATACCGCAAAATAACGCCATCAGTAGTCGTGAAGTCGGTCGCCGTTTTGCTTTTTTCCGGCATGCGCCCATTCGGGTGTAAGCTATCGCCAAAAGTAGTAATGCGATAGTTGAAACAATCAGCCAGAATTTAATGTCATAGAGCATGAAGGCGGACAATATTCCGCCCGAAAACACGAGTAACCAGCGATCCATCGTTGCTCCTTCCTTGGGGCAGTAACAGGATAGGTAATAGACGTCACATTATGGCCAGACGCTTCATTAAACGCTTAATGCCTGATCACCAAAAAGTGCGTGAGTCAAAAGCGATACGCTTATTCGGCAGCCTTTTGCATGACGCAAACTTATGGCATCTGAACAGACGCTCGGCGTCAGGGGCGTTTGCAGTAGGCTTATTCTGTGCTTTTATACCTGTTCCTTTTCAAATGTTGCTAGCGGCAGCATCGGCCATTCCTTTTCGCGTTAATCTGCCACTTTCAGTTGGCCTGGTATGGGTCTCCAACCCCATTACCATGCCGCCTATGTTTTACCTTTGTTATTTAGTCGGTAACGCCCTGTTAGCCGAGCCTCCACAACCCTTTGCTTTTGAAGCCAGTTGGGAATGGTTAATGCACAGTATTTCAACCATAGGGCCGGCTTTCTTACTTGGCTGTTTGGTTTTAGGAACTTTATCCAGCTTTATTGGCTACATTGGTATCCGTCTGCTGTGGCGCCAGTCTGTAGTCAAAGCCTGGCGCCGCCGTAACCCTTAAACTTAAATGTTTTGATGTAAAGCCTTAGCCGGTTCAACTTTTACTGCTCTCCAGGCCGGATAAAGAGTCGCTAGCAAGCTCATTAGCAAGGCTACACCTGCCACCAGAAAAATATCCGACCAAATCCATTCAGAAGGCACTTCGCCAACAAAATAAATATCACTGGAAAGCACATCAAAATTAAACCAAGTTTCCAGTGCCAACATAATATTGGGTAAAAACTGAGCCAGCAATATTCCACAAAAACAGCCTATAGCGACGCCATATAACCCGTTCATAAAGCCCTGCAAAACAAAAGACTGCAACAAGGTTTTGTCTTTCATGCCTAAAGTTTTCAGCATCGCAATTTGGCTGCGCTTTTTGGCGACAGTCATAATTAACGTCGATACAATGTTAAAACAGGCAACCGCCATAACCAGAATGAGAACCAGATAAACTACCCAGCGCACAAGTTCAATATCCCGATACAAGTGCCCGTGACTTCGTGTCCAGTCGTCAAGATACACCAATTCTTGCAGTTCGTTACCCACTTCTCTGGCTACAGCTGGTGCTGAAAACACATCTTTTACCCGCAACCTGACAGAACTGACATCGCGGGCAAAATCCAGTTCATTCATGGCAGTATCGAGTGAAACATAAGCGTTGTGGTAATCAATTTGTCCGCCAAACTGAAAAAGCCCCGTCACTTGCAGCCTTACACGCTCAGGAGAACGAAAACCTTGCTCGGATTTTTCGGGGGTTAACAACGAAACAGAATCGCCGACCTTTAATTCCAGCTTTTCCGCTAACCCGGCACCTAATAGCAAACCGCCCTTTTGTTGCCAGCGTCGCCAGTCGTCTTTACTGACGTAGTCTGATAAAGAAGAAACATTTTGTTCGTGCTCTGCCGATACGCCCCTAACCTGAATACCATGAAATGTCGACTGGGTTTGCACCATGACCGTGGAATTAATGCCTGGCGCGGTAGCAACTACCTCAGGATGTCGCTTAGCAATTTCTGCCACTAACTCCCAATCATCCAGATGCCCCTCAACGGCACTGTATTCAACCTGAGGAACAACCGCTAAGAGCTTATTCTGCAACACCTGGTTAAAGCCGTTCATCATCGACAGTGCCGCAATTAATACTGCGCACCCAAGGGCAATACCAATCGTTGATGATGCCGATATAAACGACAAAAAACCTTGTTTCGTTGTTCCCTGACGAAAGCGACGGGCAATTAACCAAGCAAGCCTCATTAGCCTTGCTCCTTATATAAAACGCCATTCTTCAAAACTTCTACTCGCTGCAGTTGCTCTGCCAGGTGCAAATCATGCGTTACAACAATAAACGCTGTGTTCGTTTCTTTGTTCAGCTCCAGCATTAATTGGTAAATACTCTCCGCGGCCTCGCCATCCAAATTACCGGTAGGCTCGTCAGCAAGCACAATTTGAGGCTTATTCACAAAAGCCCGGGCAATAGCGACTCTTTGACGTTCGCCCCCCGACAACTGCGCAGGCCGATGAGATAATCTATGCTCTAAACCTACTCTGGCCAATAATTGTTTTGCCTGTTGCTTTGCCTCGGCCGGACTTTTACCGGCTATCATTTGCGGCATTGCGACATTTTCCAATGCGGAAAATTCGGGCAACAAATGATGGAACTGATACACAAACCCAAGGTTTTGATTACGCCATTGCGCCAGTTTGTCGGCTTTCCAGTGAGTCATTTCATCGGTTTCATAAAACAACTGCCCGCCGGTGGCTTTATCCAAACCGCCCAGTAAGTGCAGCAAAGTACTTTTCCCCGACCCAGAGGTTCCGACCACAGCCACCATCTCGCCGGCCTGAAGACTAAAGTCTATATCTTTTAGAACGGTCACTTCATTGTTACCGTCCTGATACGATTTACTCAGTTTTGAGCAACGCAACAGCGCGTCAGTCATAGCGTAATGCCTCCGATGGTTGAACATGAGCTGCCTGTGATGCCGGGTATAGAGTTGCCACCAGAGTTAACAGAATTGCGGCAACAGCCGTAGCAGTAACTTGAAAAAGGTTGATGATAATAGGTAAGCCTTCCTCAGTACCTGAAACTATTTGAGCACCAAACAAGTCCAGAATGTCATTTAGATACCAACTCAGAAGAAGCCCTAAAATAACACCTAACAAAGAGCCAAGAACGCCATTGTAGAGCCCCTGAAGTAAGAAAACCGTACGAATCCGGCCGTTAGATAACCCCAGAGTTTGCAGTATCGCAATGTCATGGCGTTTATCATTTATGACCATAACCAAGGCAGACAGCGTGTTAAATGCAGCCACAGCAATGATCAAGGCCAGCATTAACCACATCATGCGCTTTTCCATGCCAACAGCTTCAAACAACTGCCCATAGCTTTGGCGCCAGTCATCAATGCTTAACTCGGTTTGATCATGCAGGGTTTGAGCAACTTGCGGAGCATCAAAGGCATCATTTAGAAACAACTGCAGCCCGGTAACTTTTCCTTCGGGAAGACGAATTAAACGAGCCAGGTCGTCACCGTGAGCGAATACAACCGACTCATCAACTTCAGAGCCCATAGCAAATAAACCACTGACAACAAACCGACGTTGCGAAGGAACCAGTCCAAAGGGTGTGTAAACGCCACCCTGCGCTGCAATAACTCTAACGGTGTCACCCGGAGAGATACCTTGTTTTTGTGCCAGCCGCTGACCAATAACCAAATGATAGCTCCCGGGTTCCAGACTTTCCCAATTACCGGCAACCATCTTATTGGCAAGTGATGGCGGTAATGCGCCGTTGTCCGGGTAGACGCCCTGTATATTGGCAACGGACATTTTATCCGATATCTGTAGTATGCCCTGCGTTTGTACAAAAGGGGCAGAACCCTTTATTGCCGTCAGGTCAGGAAGCTGATATTGAACCTCCTGCCAGTGGCTTAACTGCGTGCGACTGTCCGGATCCGTTATAGTAACTTGAGGCACCGCACCTAAAATGCGGCTTTTCAACTGGCCTTCAAAGCCATTCATAACCGACATAACAACCACCAGCGCCATTACGCCCAGCGCAATCCCCGCAAAAGCAAAGCGATTAATGAACGCAGTAAAGGCAGAGCCTTGCCTTGCCCGGCTGTAACGCAGGCCAATAAACAGCACAACCGGCTGAAACATATACCCTCAATTATTTGATGGTTGCTAATTCATAACGAGCAAGGATAATGAGTTGTATTGAGCCTGACAACTAAAAGCCGAAACAATGACGCAATCGCAGACATCAATGACATCGCCAATAGGAGATTTCTTCACAGTAAGAGATCACTTCCCGGTCAATTTAATTGCGCTGGACTCGGCCGACGACATCCCGAATGAAGACGCATTTATTGCTGAGATTCCGGAGCTGTTTACTATTGCGTCCAGTATGGCTGAAAGTGATCAGCAACAACTGCAAAGTATTAAAGTTGAACAATCTTCAGGCAGCGCTCTGGTCGCTTTTCTTGAGCAGCAACACAAGCGTATGAATATATTATTAGGCTATATGCTCCGCAATGAGGATGATCCCGAATACCGATTTGAGGGCGTTGAGTACGGCGGTGGCGGCATTCGTATTTTAAATGACTCGCCACTAACAGAGGGCCAGACGTTTCAGGCCAAGCTGTTTTTCAAAGAAGAAGCTCTGGCAATTTATTGCTACCTGACGGCCGAAAACTCAGAACCAGAAGAAAATGCTGAGACTTACCTTTGCACTCTTAGCTTTGCTCAAATTCGCGAGGAAGATCAGGAACTCTTGATTCGAGCCAGCCTTCATGCCCAAAGCCGTCAGCTTAAAGAACGTTCAAAACAGCGCAGGGAACAAAAAGAAAGCGACACCTCGTCACCCAAATCCTGATTGATTTCGGTATAATACCGACGTTTTTCCAAACCAGTTGAGTAGTCATGACTAAGGCATCTGTATTAAGACCCCTTTTCCCACCGGCAGCAAATAAAGATCTCACCTGGCAGGAACTGCACGGCAGTGCGCCTGCACTGGCTATTGCTAAGTTAATTGATGCTACACCCGGCCGGGTGCTAATCGTTACAGCAGATGCTAATCAGGCCTACCGGTTAGAACAAGAAATTAAATATTTTGCCGGTGAGCATACGGAATACCATGACGACATAACCCTTTTCCCTGACTGGGAAACGCTTCCTTACGACAGTTTCTCCCCGCATCAGGACATTATATCTGATCGCTTACGTGTCTTGGCGCGTCTTCCGGAAGCTAAGCGTGGTGCACTGATTGTCAGTATTAATACCTTGCTCCACCGCATTGCGCCAACCTCTTTTGTTCAGGGGCAAGCACTACAAATTGAGAAAGGCCATCAACTCGACAGCTTGAAGTTGCGACAGCAGTTGGAGAATGCAGGTTACCGCCACGTAAACCAGGTTATGGAGCATGGTGAATTCAGCGCCCGGGGGTCTATCTTAGATCTTTACCCTATGGGCAGTCAGACCCCATACCGGCTCGACTTTTTCGATGACGAAGTTGATAGTATCAGGCCCTTTGACCCCGAGACTCAACTTTCTAAAGACCCTATAGAAGACATCAATTTACTCCCTGCGCACGAGTTCCCTCTCACAAAAACGGCGATTGAACGCTTTCGTGCAAATTATCGTGAGCACTTTGAAGCAAGTACCGAGCGCGAATCGGTCTATCAGCAGGTTAGCAAAGGTCAGTTGCCCGGCGGTATTGAATACTATCTTCCGCTGTTTTTTGAAGAAACGGCGAGCTTGTTTGATTACCTTCCGGACGACACTGTACTGGTTACTTTCGGTAACATTCAGGCGAGCCTGGAGCGGCTCTGGCAGGATATCAATCATCGCTACGATCAACGCCAGTTCGACCCCTTACGACCATTACTACACCCCAATGAATTGTTTCTTCCGGTCGACAATATTCACGCCGGTTTCAAGCAATACCGTCGGGTGCGAGCCAACGTACCGGCTGAAATGGCACAACCCGGGCCGACGCCGTTTCTGACGGAAGCCGTCACAGAGATAGCAGCAGATCATCAGCAAAAACAGCCTTTTGCCAAACTAAAAGCCAAGTTAGAACAGGCTTTGGCAAATAACGACAAGGTGCTGCTTTCCGCTGAAAGCGCAGGCCGTCGTGAAGCTCTGCGTGAAATAGTCAGCAAGCTCGGGGTTCCCGTTAAGCTTTGCTCAGGCCTGGAAGAGTGTCCGACCAAACAAGTCGGTTTAATTATCAGCCCCATTATTAATTCGTTTTATTTACCCGATGCCAAACTCTGGTTTATTACCGAAACTGAACTGTTTGGTAACCGCGTTGCACAAAGCCGCCGGCGTCAGCAAAAAGCGACTGTCAGCGCCGATACGCTGATTCGCAACTTAGCAGAACTCCAAGCCGGCCAGCCGGTTGTTCACCTGGACCACGGTGTTGGTCGCTATCAGGGGCTGACGACTCTGGATGCCGGTAATGTCACTACGGAATTTGTCACCATTGAATACGCTGGCGGCGCCAAACTTTATGTTCCGGTCGCTAACCTGAATGTTTTAAGCCGCTACAGTGGTGGAGAAGAAAGTCATGCTCCACTAAACAAACTGGGTAATGACAGCTGGGAAAAAGCAAAAAAACGTGCTGCGGAAAAAGTGCGGGACGTTGCAGCTGAACTGCTCGACATTTACGCCCGCCGTGAAGCGAAACCCGGCTATGCATTTAATATTAACGACGAAGATTACCAACGTTTTGCCGCCGGTTTCCCATTTGAAGAAACTATTGACCAACAGGCCGCAATTGATGCTGTGAAGCAGGATATGCAACAACCTCGTGCAATGGACAGACTGGTGTGTGGCGACGTGGGTTTTGGTAAAACCGAAGTGGCAATGCGCGCAGCCTTTATTGCCGTTAATGAAGGTAAACAAGTAATGGTGTTGGTCCCAACCACCCTACTTGCCCAACAACATTATGAAAACTTCAGCGACCGCTTTGCGGATCAGGCCATTCGGGTTGAGGTGCTATCACGCTTTAAAACCGCCAAGCAGTCAAAAGGCATTCTTGAAGACTTATCCAACGGCAAAGTCGATATTGTTATTGGTACGCACAAGTTGCTGCAAGACAACGTGAAGTGTCATGACTTAGGTTTGCTCATTGTCGACGAAGAACACCGCTTTGGTGTAAGACAAAAAGACACCATTAAACGCCTACGCGCTGACGTAGATATTTTGACGCTAACAGCTACGCCTATTCCACGTACCCTGAATATGGCCATGAACAACATTCGTGACCTATCAATTATCGCCACGCCACCAGCGAAGCGACTGGCAGTAAAAACCTTTGTCCGTGAATACGACGAGCCAACGGTTCGGGAAGCGATATTACGTGAGATTCTGCGCGGTGGTCAGGTTTATTTCTTACACAACAATGTCGACACCATTGAAAAAACCGCGGCCGATATTGAAGCTCTGGTTCCGGAAGCGCGTGTTGTGGTTGCTCATGGACAAATGCGTGAGCGTGACCTTGAACGGATCATGTCGGACTTCTACCATCAGCGCTTTAATGTTCTGGTCTGTACCACCATTATTGAAACCGGTATCGACATACCCAGCGCCAACACCATTATTATGGACCGAGCGGATCACCTCGGTCTGGCGCAGATGCATCAGCTGCGGGGCCGCGTCGGACGCTCCCACCATCAGGCTTATGCGTATTTGCTGACGCCACACCCCAAACGCATGACAAAAGATGCGCATAAAAGACTTGAAGCTATTTCTCAGCTTGAAGACCTGGGTGCCGGCTTTATGCTCGCAACTCACGACTTAGAAATTCGTGGTGCCGGCGAACTTTTGGGAGATGATCAAAGCGGTCAAATTGAAAGCATTGGCTTTACTTTATATATGGATATGCTGGAACAAGCGGTTAAAGCCTTAAAAGAAGGCAAAGAGCCCGCGCTTGCTCAGCTATTGCACGAACGTGCTGAAATTGACTTAAAACTTCCGGCTCTTTTACCTGAAGCTTACATACCAGATGTTAATAACCGTTTAAGTTTGTACAAGCGAATTGCCAACTGTGAGACTAGTAAAGAACTGGATGATCTGCAGGTTGAATTAATTGACCGTTTTGGGTTATTACCGGATGCGGCCAAGAACTTGATGCGCCAAACACAATTGCGTAATAATGCCGAGCAATTGGGTATCCGTAAAATTGATATTGGTAATCAGGGCGGCATTATTGAGTTTGCCGACGATACAAAAATTAACCCGGAAATTATTATAGGGTTGATTCAGAAAGCACCCAATTACTACAAACTGGATGGGCCGAACCGTTTACGTTTAAGTCAGTCACTGGAAGATACTCAAAGTCGGTTAAAACTGGTAGAGTCTCTGTTAGAAGAATTTGCAGAACAATCTCAGGCGGCGTAACACAGGAGTGAAGGAATGGCGCTGGTGCATCGTGGATTAAAATCGGTACTGGGTTTAACAGCAGCATTAATGGCATTAGTGTCTGTTGATGCAGTGGCTCAGTCTGATAAAGACTACTGGCGCTGGTTTGAAGTTGAAGTTCTGGTTTTTAAACAGACCATCACCGATCAGTCCGGTGAGACCTTTCCTTTAACCATGCAACCAATAGCCGTTAACCAAAGCCAGGATTTACTGACCACTTACCATAGCTTGCAGAACCGCCGTCTTCGCAGCGCTTTACCAGTTTGTGAGCCACTTTCAGAAAGTCAGTGGCAAATTGATATAGCTTGCCAGTATGAAAACGAAGACCAGTGGATACCGATTGCCGGAAACCCTTTCGCCCCCGCGCATTCGTTGTCAGAGCTTAACAAAACAGAGGTTGTAATTGACGGCTCCGGTGGTGACGTGGAGACAGCTTCACAGCCTTTTTTAATGCCAAAAGACGTTTTAGAGCTAACACCTATTAGCGAAGAGCTGGAACGCAAAGGTCAAGGTAAGCCATTACTGCACCTGGCCTGGCGCCAACCCGTTTTTAAACGTGGCGAAAGCCGTAAGTTTCGACTCTTTGGCGGTAAAAACTACAGCGAAGTGTTTTTCTACAATGGTTTTCCCAGAGAGCGGGAAGAACTTACTACGCCATTATCGAACGCCAGCCAGCAACAGCGGATGGACAATATTGAGTACCTGCTGTCAGTTATCGAGCAAGACTCTGAACCCTTTAGTCAACTGAACGAGAAAACACCGGTACGTCCTCCTTTAGTAGCCGCAGGCCATCCTAACCTCGCATGGGAATTCGATGGGTTAATAGATATTTTCCTGGTTGGTAATTATCTGCATATTGATGGCGAATTTAATCTGCGTGAGAAAGACAAAATAGAACAACTCGCCAATGATATCCAAACGCAGGCGTCGTTGGCCTTAAACAAAGCAAACGAACAGACGCCGTATCTGCGTAGTTTCTATTTCTCACAGTTAAGACGGGTTATCAGTCACGAAACACACTACTTTGATCACCCTAAGCTGGGTGTTGTGGTTCAAATTCGCCGTACTGACCTGTCAGCTCCAAGATACTAGTTGGTTTCGGAGAAACTATGGAAAAGTATGAAGAGTTACTGCTGGCACTTAGAAAAGTCATTCGTGCAATCGACTTATATTCTAAACAACTCAACAAGTACTCCGGATTAACAGGGCCACAACTGCTTATTTTGCGTGAAATTAATGCAGCAAACGGCATTACTGCCAGTAAAGTTGCACAGAATATCAATTTAAGTCCCGCTACTGTTTCTAATGTTATCGAACGTCTAGAGCACCGCAATCTCATCCACAGACACCGAAGTGAACAGGACAAACGCCGGGTTTCTCTTTACCTTACTGATCAGGGCTTAAGCCTGCTGGAGAAAGCGCCTCAGCCTCTTCAGGAAGATTTTATTGAGAAATTTCAGGCATTGGACGAGTGGGAGCAATCTTTATTGCTTTCATCAATGCAACGAATTGCCAATATGATGGACGCAGAACGTCTGGACGCAGCGCCCGTGCTCGAAGTTGGAAGCTATCACAAACTGGATAATTAAAATGAACAAACAACTATTTACTCTGCTACCGGTTCTTTTTTTCTCGGGCGTAGCGGTCGCTGATATTTGTAACAATGAAAATGAGGTTACCCCTATAGCCCAAATTCAAGGGGAAAACGAACAGTCCAGTATGATTGACCAACAAGTCACAGTGCGCGGCATTGTCACCGCCAGTTGGCAAACTGATGAGCAGCTTAGCGGCTTTTTTATACACAGTTTTACTGATGACATGGATGATAACCCCGCTACCTCCGAAGGCTTATTTGCCGTTACAGAAAAACACCATTCAAGTGTCGATGTCGGTGAGCAAGTACAACTAACAGGAAAAGTTGACGAGCGCTCGCAATTGACTTCTTTGGTTGATATATCGAGCATAACAACTTGTGGTGACGCCGAGTCGCTCCCCGGCGTAACCGACTTAAAACTGCCAGTTCAATCTCTCACTGAGTTAGAAGCTTTGGAGGGGATGCCGGTAAAGCTATCTGCCTCCGAAGCTAATGAGTTGACAATATCAGGGCATTATAACTACCCACGCCATGGCTATTTTGATGTGTCTTCTGGTCGTTTATGGACACCAACACAAATCGTTATGCCAGGCTCCGACGCCAAACGTCAAGCTGAAGAAAACCAATTAAATCGACTTCAGGTGGACGATAACAGCAATGTTGTTGAACCAAGCCCTTTACCTTTTTCAAGCCTTTGGCATGGCAAACAAAACAGTTTACGTTCGGGAGCCACTATAACCAGCTTTGGCGGTATCGTCAGTCAGTTCAATAATGCTTACAGAATTCAACCAACTGAAGATTTAACATTAGAGAGCCCATCAAAACAGCCAAAATTACCTGAAAAAGCTAATGATTCTGTACGCATTGCGAGCTTCAACGTTCTCAATTTCTTTAACGGAAATGGTTCAGGGCAAGGCTTCCCCACACCAAGAGGTGCGGACAATACGGAGCAAATGAAGCGTCAGTTGCAAAAAATTGTTGCCGTATTAACCGCTCTCGATGCTGACGTTGTCGGTTTAATGGAAATTGAAAACGACGGTTTTGGTGAGCACAGCGCTATATCTCAGTTGGTCGAGGCACTGGAAAAAGCTTCCGGCAAAGAGTACGAAGTTGCTGAGCCCCGTGCAGAAAAAATTGGTGCGGATCAAATTACCGTTGGTATTATTTATCAACCCAAACGGGTTAAGCCGAGTTCACACGCACTCTTCACTCGTCAGGGTCCATTTTCATGGGGCAGCAGACCACCACTAGCACAGCGTTTTATTGATAGAAACACAGATAGCGAATTCAGCGTCGTCGTTAATCACTTTAAATCGAAAGGCAGCTGCCCGGAAGACTCTGACAGTCCGAATAGCAATAAAAACGATGGGCAAGCTTGTTGGAATGACTTACGTCTTAAATCATCCCAGCAGCTGCTGGAATGGATTTCTGAAGAGTCATTAGCAAGCCCGGTGTTATTAGGCGATTTCAACGCTTATTACCATGAAGATCCTATTCGCTATTTTAGTGAAAATAACTTCTATAACCCTTCGGATGCTACGGACTATTCTTATGTATATGACAGTCAGGCAGGCTCCTTAGATCATATCTTTGTAGCCAATTCACTGGAAGATAATGTTGAGGGGGTTTACCACTTACCTTTTAACGCAGATGAACCCTGGGTTTACGACTATCGTGATGACACGTATTTTTCTGACGGCCCGTTCCGCTCTTCAGACCATGACCCTCTGGTGCTTGATTTACGTTTTTCCGGATCGGGCATGTAGGCATTATCAGTTCCAAAATGAACTTCAAATTCAATACCAACTAACCACTGGCCGCGACGCTGCTCTGTAACTTCGCTGCGAGGCCAGTGGTAACCTATCCAGGCTTCAGCAAAAAACCACTCACGCAAATAGCGTTGGCGATTTAGAAAACGTACGCCATAGTCCTGGATAGGCACAGCATGATCAGTGTTCCCCTCTATCCAGGTTTCAGTTGCCCAGGCTTTATCATCACCATAAAGGTGGTACAGACGCGCGGTACTGCTCCAGCGCAGTCCATGAGTTTCTTCGGCGAAGGTTCCTATCGAAGCCCAGCGAACAAGCCAGGTATCGGTTAGCGTGGCTTCGTAATCGACCCGTTGTGCAACACCGAAACCGTCACTGTCTCTCCAGAAAGCGGACGACTGAGTACGAACCTGTTGGTTATCAGAAAAAACAAAACCGGTCATATAACGCGCCCGGGCATAGGTATCAAAGCGCAAACCTCCGCGAATACCAATGCTATACGACACCCTATGAGCCTCGTTAATTTCCGGATCAAACCCCAAACCGACTAGCCACTCTTCATCAGACTGTGGAGAGCGAATAACAGAAGGTCTGCCTGCAGAATCATCATCCAGGAATTCGTTTTCATCAACTCGACCAATAAAGGCCGAAAAGTTTTCTTTTAATTTGGGCAAAGCTACACGCGCTCTAAAACGTGATTTCACTTCAAAACCGTCGTACTGATCCCACTGAGGCGCAACCGATAACCGCCCGTACGAACGTTCGTACCGACTAATGCTTTCATCACCAAATAATCCATCAAACCAGCGCGCTGTGGCATCGACAGATGAGCCAAGTCCGCTGCGAAATTCGTCCAGCCACATGTCCTCATCTTCACCGGACTGCTGAACAGCAACGGCAGATTGACAGCTAAGACTAAAAATAAAAACGAACCAAGTAATCTTTTTCATATTGAATAGTCTATAACTACATACCGCCTGAAGTTGGAGAATACAATGTCACTTCGCCTAATAATTGTTACTACCGGTTTGTTACTATCTTGTTTCAGCATGGCACAAAATAATGAGCCAACAAAGCAAAAAAATGAAAAAATCGCGACTTTTGCCGGTGGCTGTTTTTGGTGTGTCGAAGAAGCCTTCGAAAAAATGCCTGGTGTTCGTGAAGTTGTATCTGGGTACAGTGGCGGTGATGAAGCTAACCCAACTTATGAGCAAGTTGCCGGCGGACAAACAGAACACACCGAAGCAGCACAAATCTACTATAACCCGGATATTATCAGCTATGCTGCTCTACTGCAGAAGCTCTGGCGTATTAGTGACCCTACAGATAACCAGGGACAGTTCGTTGATCGCGGTAAACAGTACCGCCCTGCTGTCTTCTATCATAACGACGAACAAAAACGTATCGCTATGCAGTCACGTAAGTGGCTCGATAAAAACGGTCCGTTTCCGGATCCTGTGGTTATTGAGGTAGTCCCTTTTAAAAGCTTCTATCAAGCGGAAAAGTATCATCAGAATTACTACGACAAGAATCCGGTTCGTTATCGTATTTATACCTATAACTCGGGGCGCTATGACTTTGTAGAAAAACACTGGGGAGACACCTCTGACGTTGATTACCAGCAGTTCACTAACGACAATCCCACTGGCGATAATGAAAGCACGAAACAAAGTTACACTAAGCCCAGTGAAAGTGAATTAAAAGAGCGTTTAACGGACATTCAATACGCAGTTACCCAAGAGGACGCCACCGAACCGGCTTTTGATAACCCCTATTGGGATAACGAGCGACAAGGCATTTATGTTGATGTTGTCAGTGGTGAACCGCTTTTTTCTTCAGCGGATAAATATGAATCAGGCACTGGCTGGCCAAGTTTCACCAAGCCAATAACGCCGAACTCAGTTGTTGAAAAAGAAGACAGTAGCTGGTTTTACACACGTACAGAAATTCGCAGTCGCAAAGCAGACTCTCACATTGGTCATGTATTTACAGATGGTCCTGCTCCAACCGGACTGAGATACTGCATGAATTCAGCGGCGCTGAGGTTTATTCCTTTAGAAGAAATGGAAGAAGAAGGTTACGGTGACTACATTCCTGCAGTCACCGAAGATTAAAAGTCGAGAGTTAGGCAGTCCAGCCTAGCTCTCTGGCTCGCTGTTCTGCGTGCTTAGGAACGTCAGTCGCCACAAAGTGGTGGTGCAGTACCTGAACACCCAGCATATGATTTATGACCGCATCAAGCTGCACACGCTCTTCATTCGGAACATTTTCGTCCTGATGGCGCTCAAAGGTCTTTACCACTTCGCTGTAATCGAGCAAGCCAGCCGACTTAACTGCATCTTCACTCAGAAATTGCTCAGCCAGCTTTTCTACCGCTTTCCATTTTTCTGGATCCGTATGCGCAGGAGGTGCCATAAAGGCAAATTTTTCACGCTTATACAACGTTTCCGGAAGCAAACCTTTCATCGCTTCGCGCAACACATACTTTTCTTTATTGCCTTTAATACGCAAGTGCGGTGGAACCGTGAATGCGTACTCCGCCAAATGATGATCCAAAAATGCGGGGCGTGCTTCCATTGAGTTTGCCATGTCGACACGGTCGCCCCCCCAAGTCAGGATTTGCCCTTCCAGCATAGTTTTAATCCAAACGTACTGTGCTCTGTCCAGCGGGTGACGGCCATCGAGCATTTTCTTGTCAAGCGTATCGGCTATTGCCTTGCTTGGGTCATAGCCCTCAACTTGTTGACGCTTATTCTCTGACATCAGAGGCAAGGCCACCGATGAGCATGATAACCAGGGTTGCACACAACTCGGTGTAAAGCCCATTTTCTGGTTAAAAGCGTCACTGACAAACTCTTCGCGGGCCAACATGGCACCTTTAAAGAGCTTATTATTCTTTTCCAACAGCTCCTGCCACTCAACCCGCTCAACTTCGGGCAAGTGATCTAAGCCGTGTAAAAACATATCCTTACGAAACGCAGGGTAACCGGCAAAGAGCTCATCTGAGCCCTCGCCTGTCATCACAACCTTATAACCGGACTCATGCACCTCTTTACTCATAAGGTACTTAGCTACCCCTAGAGTGTTATAAATAGTCCTTTCGGTGTGCCACAACGTTTTCACAAAGTGATCATAAAGGTCGTCTGCTTTAAGACGCATAATATGATGGTCAGCCTGAGTAGCTTCGGCCATTTCCTCCGCTATAGGCGTTTCATCGTAGTCCGACGAATCAAAGCCTATGGTAAAAGCTTTAACCGAAGTTTGGGTTGATGCCGACGCCAGACCAAGAATTGCGCACGAATCAATGCCGCCTGACAGATAGCATCCCACAGGCACATCGGCTGTCATTCGATGCTGCACAGCTTCCAGTAATTTAGCGCGAACCCCTTCGATATAGGATTCCTCGTCCACATCCGCTCCGGGGTAGCTCTCTTCAGGCGGAAAATCGACATCCCAATATTTGTGCTCCGTCGCAACCACTTTGCCATTTTTGCGTTGTAGCTTAACCACATAACCGGGCTGAACCTGATTAATACCTTCAAAGGCCGTAGAGCCCGGAACCATCACTTGAATCAACTGGTGGTATAAACCTTCGGCTGAAAACTCCCGCTTAACATCGGGGTGAGAAAACAACACTTTCAGCTCAGATCCAAACACAACCCCATGTTCTGTTTCTGTCCAATACAGAGGCTTAATTCCAAAACGGTCACGTACTAAGTAAAGGCTTTCGTCTTGGGCATCGAACAAACCAAAAGCGAACTCTCCCCGCAGCTCTTTTAGCGTGTCTTCCAGGCCGTAACGTTCAAATAAATGCAGGACAATTTCAGAATCACTTTTACTATTAAAACGCGCGCCACGAGCGGTTAAGTCCGCACGAATGCGTTTAAAATCGTAAAACTCACCGTTGTGGGTCAGCATCAGTCGTTTGTCGACTGACAAAAACGGCTGACGACCTCTTTTTTCGTCCAGGTCAATAATGGATAAACGGGCGTGACTGAATCCCACGCCATAATTTTGTTGTACTTCGTAACCGAACCCATCAGGACCGCGATGATGCATTATCGCGGCCATATTCACTAGGGTTTGGGGTTCAATCGCTCTTTCCGTTTGATGATGAAAAACGCCAGCAATTCCGCACATTCTTTGCTTTTCCTCGTATCAGACGACATCAATGACGCGCTCAGCTCGCTGCACCATACAGGTCAAAAGCGCCATACGTAAAAACACCGCTCCCCGGGCCTGGCTGAAATACCAGTTATGAGGCGTGGAGTCGAGATCGGTCGATAATTCCTGACCGCGTGCTAATGGGTGTAAAATAATGGCGCTGTCTTTTAGCGGTGACTGCGTCGTTAAATGAAACTCACTACCGTAAGTACTAAAAGTATCACCTTCCCATGAAATGGCGTTGATATAAACCACATCGAGTTCTGGTAATACCTGCTCTAAATCCCGAGTGGTGCGAATTCTAATTCCGGCCTGCTCAATCTGCTCTCTTTGCTCTTCTCCGAACAACTGAGTAGACGATTCCTCGTCATGAATAATAACAATTTCATCAATGGCTTTAGGAAACTTCACCAGGCATTTTATAAAGCTACGAACCGTTCTCATTTTATCCGGCACCCCAATAATGCCGATTTTTATCGGGGCTTTATCGGCTTCATCAGTCACCAGATCAGGGCGCCACTTAAACAGTGCGTACATATCGGCTAACGCTTGGGTTGGATGCTCGTCTGAGCCGTTGCCCGCATTAATAATGGGAATGCGCAACGAATCGATCATCTCTTCCAATGAGGTTTCGTTGTTGTCACGCAAAACCACACAGTCGCCATAGTTATTGAACATTTCAGCAACATCGGACAAGCACTCACCTTTAGCGATACCGGTAGTGGAGCGATCAGTAATGGACATAATATCGCCACCCAATCGATGCCAGGCACTTTCAAAAGATAAACGTGTGCGGGTGCTGGGTTCATAAAACGCACTAATTAAGATTTTGCCTTGCAGCGATGTACTAAATCGACGTGGGTTAGCTTCGTATTTAGCGGCAAGTCGAAATAACTGCAACATACCCAGCTGAGAAAACTGGTCAGCGGATACCACATGCTGATTCGATAGTTTCAGCAGGTAATCACCATCTTCCTGAATTGCTTTCAATAACGCCTTTGGGTGAGCATCGCCGCACACATCGGGGCGGTCTCTCTCAAAGGAGACATCCTTTATAGTCATACAATTACCATATGGTTTTAGAAATAAAATCTTTAATAAAAAGGCCCAGTAACAGTACCGGGGCCGCACAGGTCATAACCAGTGCCAGAGAAATCATCCATTCAAAAGCGACTTCACTAATCAGCATGAACTTGTTCCCCTTCATCTAACTGGTTCCAGTCAAACTTTTTATCGCTACGGATAATACCGACTAAACAGATCAGCCCGGATACGGCGCATGACGTTAGCGCCGCCACATAAAACCCGATAGCGAAATAACCCAACATACCAAACAGGGTACCAAATACCATAGCCGCTGCTGCGTAACCGCCTGTTAATCTGCGCTGGTAAAGCCCAAGCAATATTGGCCAGATAGTACTGGCAACAAAAGCACCGGCAAAATTAAGTAAAGCACCTAACGTAGCAATACGCGGCAAGCACAGCAACCAGGTCATAACCCCCAACCCCAGAATGCAGCTGCGGTTAAAACGCATTAAGGTTTTGTCACTTGCTTTTGGCTTAAGGCGCTTGTGGAAAATATCCTGTGTCACCAGGTCCGATGTTGCTGCAAGTAAGGAGTCAAGGCTGGACGCCAGTGCGGAAAAAATGATGATAAAGACAACAATAGCTCCGACTTTTCCGAGTACGGCTGCTGCAACGGTAGGTCCTATCATATCCGGGCTTGGCGGAAATATTCCAAGCTGCGGAGCCGCCAGAGCAATAAAGCCCGTTACAATAGGAATGGGCAACCACAGTAGCCCACCCGTTAAGTACGCTTTGTAGGCAACGTTCTTTTTGAAAGAAAGCGCACGTGACCACCAGACGTTGGAGTGAAAAATCTCGCCAAGCCCAAAGAAAATATTATTGAACAGAAACATGACGGCTGCAGGAAACAGTAAGTCCAGCAGTTGCGGGTGCTCGGCCGTTAAATTGCTGTGAATACTCTCCAGTCCAACATTATCAATCAACCAATAAGCGATAAAACTGACGCCAACAATAATAATCAGAGCCTGGATAAAATCAGTGGCTATAACAGCTCGCATACCGCCAAATAAGGTGTAACCAACACAAATGGCCAATATGGTTGTCATGCCAATGTGGTAATCAAGACCGCTCAGCGATTCCAGCAAAATACCGCCTGCCATGCCCAGACTGATTAACCAGCCAAACGCATACACCACGGAAATAATAATAAAGACAAACCAGGCTAAGTTGCCATAGCGCAGACGCACAAAATCTCCGGAGGTGTAACCATTCGGTAGCAATTCTTTGATTCGCTTGGCCATTGGAGCAAAGAGAATAAGACCCAGGGCTGCAAAGGAATAACCTATCATTCCCCAGATACCAAACTGATAGGTCAGTTGTGGCGCCACCAACGTGGTGTTGCTGGTCACCCAAGTCGCCATAGCGGTTGCAGCGGCAAACGCGAAGCCAACATTACGTCCCGCTAACGCAAAGTCTTCATGGCTACGGTTTTTTCTCCCTAACCAGTAACCAAAAGCAACCCAAAACACCCCGAACAGGATGATAATTGTAATACCCGTACTCGTCTCTAATGCAAACTCAGTCATGATGCTTATGGTGTTTAGAGTGTATCCATTGACGATGCAGCAACAACAAAGTTGCTACCAAGGTAATAAAAATAACTAAACCAATAAAAAATAGCGTTAAAGCCTGCCAAAGTGGGTAATGCTTTACTGTAATTTCAATGGTATTACTGAGATAAGTGTGGTTTTCAGCGTCTTCCGCTCTGGCCCTCAAATAATAGGTGCCATTGCTAAAGCCGGTTAACGAGATGTCTTTAAAGTCGCCTAAAGCGGGAAACTGCTTAGTGCTTTCCGAGAAACCTGAATCACTGGCAACTTCAATGGTAACTCTGTTAAGCTCGGCATCATCAGTCGTACTAACGGAGACGGTAAAGTACCCTTCTTTAACGACAGAGTCAGACCCGCTTAGCTTTAGGGGGCTTGCAAGCGTGGTGGTTGGCAATACGATCAAAAAGCATAAAGCCAACAATATATAACGATAGTTAAAGCAGTTTTCCTGTGTCGTCATTAAGACTTCTGCTCACCAATATCAGTTGAAATTTCAGGCTATCAGCAGAACTTCGCAATTTCAACTGTTTGAAGCAGTCATCTATTTGATGTTTAAAGCCGTAGTTATCTCAACATCTTATTTACGTTTAGCGGTCAATTATTCAATGCAAAAGTATTTATGTAGTTTAGGTTCGAATATAGAGCCACAGAGTCACTTTCCCAAAGCCAGGGCCGCCCTTGAAGCTTTATCCGGCAATATAAGCTTTTCACGCAATATTCCTACGCGTCCGGTAAATATGGATACCGACAAAGACTTTTTGAATGCTTTGTTTATTATTCAAACACCGATGAGCACTGAGCAACTTAAACAGGAATTTAATCGCATTGAAGAAGCTTTGGGACGTGACCGTTCTGATCCACAAAGAAGCTTTAAAGACCGCACAATTGATATCGATATTTTGGGAAAGGTAAGTGATAACCCCAAAGTACCTGATTACTTAACGTCGCTACTAACGGATTTAGGAATTGCCTCATGAAAAAGACAGCATTCGTTACAGGTGCAGGCCGCCGCTTTGGTTTTGAGCTATCGAAGGCGCTGTTAGCTGAAGGCTATCAACTGTTTGCCCACTACAACAGTTCACGCGAAGGGATAAGCGAGTTAGAGTCGCTCGGCGCCATAGCGGTGCAGGCAGATTTTACCGATATCAAAAGTATTCAGGAAATGATAAAAACCATCAGTAACGCCACTGATTCGATTGAGCTTTTGGTCAATAATGCATCCTGCTTCTTCGATAACGAAACCGTTGATAACGACAAAAAAGCGCTTTCTGCAGTATTTCAGGTGCACGGTATAGCCCCTTACATGCTCATTAGTGGCCTTCAGCAGCAGCTGAGTCAGTCAGAAAACGGACTCGTCATCAATATAACGGATATATACGCCGACCGCCCTTCGACCGACTACATTGCTTATTGCGCAGCAAAAGCCGGGCTGGCCAATATGACTCAGTCATTTGCTAAAGCCTTAGCGCCATCGGTAAGAGTCAACGCAATTCAGCCGGGACCCATTCTTTTTTTACCCGAACATGATAAAGAACATCGTATGCAAGTTTTGGATGAAACACCGTTACGAGTTGAAGGTGGTTTAGAGCCCATGATAGAAACCGTTCGCTTTTTACGTGACAACCCATTTATTACCGGCGAGTCCATTAAAGTCGACGGCGGTCGTGGCTTGATGATATAAAAAAACCCGGCACAACGGCCGGGTTTCGGTTCACTATAGCGACTCTTATTTAAGCATTCCGCGCAATACGTAATGTAAGATACCACCACTTTTGTAGTAGCTCATCTCATTACCGGTATCGATACGGCACTTAACCTCAAACTCGACTTCGCTTCCGTCTTTGCGTTTAGCAACAACTTTCAGCATTTGTCCAGGCTTGAGGTTATCATCAAGGCCCAGAATCGATATCTGCTCTTCGCCAGTCAGTTTGTGCTCTTTAACACCTTCGCCTTCAGCAAATTGCAGCGGCAGAACACCCATACCCACCAGGTTAGAGCGGTGGATACGCTCGTAGCTTTCAGCCAGTACAGCCTTAACACCTAGCAGCGTTGTACCTTTTGCTGCCCAGTCGCGGCTTGAACCTGTACCGTACTCTTTACCAGCTAATACAACCAACGGCGTGTCGTTTTCCATGTACTTCATAGCGGCATCGTAAATGGCCATTTGCTCGCCAGTTGGAATGTACTTGGTGTAACCACCTTCGACATCATCCAGCATCTGGTTTTTGATACGAATATTGGCAAAAGTACCGCGCATCATAACTTCGTGGTTACCACGACGCGAACCATAAGAGTTAAAGTCTTTAACTTCTACGCCATTTTCCTGCAGATACTTACCTGCCGGTGAATCCGGTTTGATAGAACCTGCCGGTGAAATATGATCCGTAGTAATTGAGTCAGCAAATACTGCCAGTACGTTTGCGTCTTTAATGTCGCTCGGTGCTTGCAGTGGCTTATCAATACCTTCAAAGAACGGTGGGTTCTTAACGTAGGTGGAATCATCCTGCCAGTTATAGGTATTGCCTTCAGCAACACTAATTGACTGCCATTCTTCATCACCCTCGAAAACTTCGCCATATTCTTTGCCGAACATCTCGTTATCAACCATTTTCACAGCTTCAGCTATTTCTGAACTGCTTGGCCAGATGTCTTTTAAGAATACGTCATTACCATCTGAGTCTTTACCTAAAGGATCTTTACTCAAGTCAGTACGCGTTGTACCCGACAGCGCATAGGCAACCACTAGCGGCGGTGACGCCAGCCAGTTTGCCTTAACTTCTGGATGCACACGGCCTTCAAAGTTACGGTTTCCTGACAACACAGAAGACACCGTCAAATCGCCTTCATTAATGGCCTGCGTTATTTCATCATCTAGTGGACCGGAGTTACCAATACAAGTGGTACATCCGTAGCCCACTAAGTTAAAGCCAAGCTTATCTAAGTATTCATCTAAACCGGCTTTTTCAAAGTAGTCGGTAACCACTTTAGAGCCCGGTGCCAGCGAGGATTTAACCCAGGGTTTACGTGTCAGACCTTTCTCTACGGCTTTTTTAGCAACCAAACCAGCCGCCATCATGACACTTGGGTTTGACGTATTCGTACAAGACGTAATAGCCGCAATAACAACATCACCGTGAGATAAGGAATAATCCTTACCTTTGACTTGTACTTCTTTGTCCTTTTCACCTGACTTACCGTTAGTTTCCAGTATCAGGTCGAAGTTACTGCCAAGCTGCTCCATATCCACCCGGTCCTGAGGACGCTTCGGACCAGCGAGTGAAGCCGTTACAGTACTTAAATCTAACTCCAGCGTGTCAGTGAACTCAGGTTCGTTATTGTTATCACGCCACAAGCCTTGTGCTTTAGAGTATTTCTCAACCAACTCAATCGTCTCTTCGTCACGGCCTGACAAGCGGAAATACCGCAGGGTTTCATCATCGACCGGGAAGAAACCACAAGTTGCACCATATTCCGGCGACATGTTTGAAATGGTTGCGCGGTCAGCTAACGGCAGATTGTCCAGCCCCGGACCATAGAACTCAACGAACTTACCTACGACGCCTTTCTCACGCAGCATTTGGGTAACGGTTAAGACTAAGTCTGTCGCAGTAACACCTTCTTTCAGCGCACCAGTCATACGGAAGCCGACAACCTCAGGTATTAACATGGAAACCGGTTGACCCAGCATTGCAGCTTCAGCTTCAATGCCGCCAACACCCCAGCCAAGTACGCCAATACCGTTGATCATGGTTGTATGCGAGTCGGTGCCAACCAAAGTGTCAGGGTAGGCAAAGGTTTTTCCGTCTTCTTCTTTGGTCCAGACACTCTTACCTAAATATTCCAGGTTCACCTGGTGACAAATACCGGTACCCGGCGGTACTACGCGGAAGTTTTCAAAGGCACCCTGCCCCCATTTCAGGAACTCATAACGTTCTTTGTTACGTTCCATCTCAAAGCGGACGTTTGCTTTAAATGCCCCTTCGGTTGCGTATTTATCGACCATTACAGAGTGGTCAATAACCAAATCGACCGGCGACAGTGGGTTAATTACTTCGGGGTCATGTCCTGCTTTGGCTACGGCGTCTCGCATTGCGGCTAAATCAACAATGCCCGGGACACCGGTAAAGTCCTGCATTAAAACCCGCGCAGGACGGTACTGAATTTCTCGGTCGATTTTTTTCTTTTTCGACCAGTCAACCATGGCTTGCAAGTCATCTTTTGTGACGGTTTCGCCATCTTCATTTCGTAATAGGTTTTCGAACAACACTTTCATTGAAGCCGGAAGCTTTGAAATGTCCCCTAAGGCTTCCTCTGCTTTAGGCAGGCTGTAGTAATGAAAGGTTTTTCCTTTAACGTCTAACGAACTTAAGGTTTTCAGACTGTCTTTGCCTGACATAGATACTCTCCCATTCGCTTCCAAAAGCGTAGTTTTTAGCTCAACGGTCTTCTAAATATAGACAAACTGAACCGTTTCAGCCATTGAAATTGTGCTTTGATGTAAACATAAATCAAAGGTTTGTGCCAATTAACTGGTGGTTAAGCACTCAGTTAAGCAACTATTTTTATTATAAATTGTGTTTATATTACATAGTCTGCAAAAAGCGTTTAAGATCAACAGAACGTCAGTCTTACCAAAATCAAATAAGGACATAATGGATGAGTCAGGTACTCGACGATTTACTCAACTTACTGACCCTGGAAAGCATCGAGGACGGTCTTTATCGTGGGCAAAGTCAGGATTTAGGCTTTGGTGCTGTCTTTGGCGGACAGGTTATTGGACAAGCTCTTTCAGCAGCGAAAGAAACTTTGCCGCAGGAACGAGTTTGCCACTCCTTCCACAGCTACTTTTTACGTCCTGGCGATGCTAAAAAACCCATTGTTTATGACGTCGAAACCATACGAGACGGAAAAAGCTTTTCTGCACGCAGGGTCAAGGCCATACAATATGGTAAGCCTATTTTTTATATGACGGCGTCTTTTCAACAACAGGAAGTCGGTTATGAGCATCAGGACACCATGCCTGAAGTACCGGGTCCTGAAGGTTTAGTATCAGACTTAGATATTTACCGTGAACACGAAGAGCTGATACCGGCTCCGCTGCGCAAAAAGTTCATTTGCGATAAGCCCATAGAAATGCGATTTGTAACGCCCTATAACCCGTTTAAGCCTGAAAAAGATGAACCACGCCGCTACGTCTGGTTCAGGGCAAACGGTAATATGCCGGATGATCAACGCGTTCATAAATACTTGCTGGCGTATGCGTCGGACTTTAACTTTTTACCGACCGCACTGCAGCCGCACGGTGTAAGCTTTGCCCAACCTAACATGCAGGTTGCTACCGTTGACCATGCCATGTGGTTTCACCGGGATTTCCGTATGGATGACTGGTTGCTTTACGCAATAGACAGTCCTTCTGCCAGCGGTCAACGTGGTTTAGTTCGTGGTCAAATTTTCACACGTGATGGTGTGTTAGTTGCGTCGACAATTCAGGAAGGCGTCATGCGGGATCGCGGTTAAACGCGATCCCGATATTAGGTCAGCGAAACAAAGAAGCCGGCGATCGCGGCACTCATCATGTTTGCCAAGGTCGCTGCCAATAAGGCGCGCATACCTAAACGAGCAATATCATGGCGTCTGCTGGGCGCCATACCACCTAATCCACCCAGTAAAATGGCAATGGATGAAAAGTTTGCAAAACCACAAAGCACAAAGGTAATAATCACCTGAGAGTTTTGGCTTAACTGATCCTTATAATTGACGAAGTCCAGGTAGGCGACAAACTCGTTGATCACCAGCTTCTGGCCAATAAAGCTTCCCGCTAGGTTCGCCTCATCCCAGCTAACTCCTAATACATAGGCAACAGGCTGAAATACATAGCCGAAAATTTGCTGTAAGGTCAGTTCAGAATACCCAAACCAACCGCCGACCCAGCCAAAAATACCATTAATCAGTGCAATAAGTGCAACGAAAGCCAGCAACATAGCACCAACGTTCATAGCCAGTTGCAGGCCGCTGGACGCGCCCTGCGCTGCGGCATCAATGACGTTCGCCGAGTTATCTTCTACTTCCACCTCTTCCAGGTCGTTGCGCGGCTTTTCACACTCGGGGATCATCATTTTTGCCATCAGGAAACCACCGGGAGCTGCCATAAAGCTTGCTGCAATCAGGTATTTCAACTCAACCCCAACACCGGCGTAACCGGCTAAAACCGAGCCCGACACCGACGCCATACCACCAACCATGACCGCGAACAGCTCTGATCGCGTCATAGTTCCTATAAAAGGCCTTACCATCATAGGCGCTTCAGTTTGTCCTACAAAAATATTGGCGGCAGCTGACATAGATTCAGGGCGGCTGGTACCCAGGAGCTTTTGCAAGCCACCTCCTAAAATACGAATCACCCACTTCATAATGCCTAAGTAGTACAGAACTGAAATAAGAGAGGAGAAGAAAACAATGACTGACAGAACCTGAATAGCAAATACGAAGCCAAACTCTTCTGACGCCAGGTTACCAAACAAGAAATCGATACCCGCTTTGGTATAACCAATAACAGCTGAAACACCTTGCGCGAAACTGAACAGAAGCTCCCGTCCAATAGGCACGTAGAGAACAAAGCCGGCCAACAGAACCTGAATGCCAAAAGCACCTAAAACGGTACGCCAGCGGATAGCTTTACGGTTCGTTGAAACCAAGTATGCAACGATAAAGATGACGGCAACGCCGAGAATACTATTCATAAAAGAACCAATTTTATTCCGCCAGCAACTGACGTATTTTTGTTTTTATAATATCAATGGCGATTTCGTTTTGACCACCGCGAGTGACAACGAGATCAGCAAACTGCTTAGACGGGAATATAAAGTCAAAGAATGCGGGACGAACATACTGCTCATATTGCTCGGTAACCGACTGTAAAGTCCGGCCACGCTCTTCAATATCACGCTTAATACGACGCAGCAAACAAATATCCAAAGGCGTATCCATAAACACCGAAATATCAAACTGCTCGCGTAGTTTTTCATCAGTTAAAAGCAAAATACCTTCAACCATCACAACTTTTGCAGGCGCGACCCGTATTGATTTTTCCAAACGGGTATGAGTAGTGTGGCTATACTGTGGCATCTCGACAGCTTCGCCAGCTTTTAATTGCCGCAAATGTTGCATCAGCAAATCGTGTTCGAAAGCAGCCGGCTGATCATAGTTAGTTAACACCCGTTGTTCCATGGTCATATGACTCTGGTCACGGTAGTAAGCATCTTCGGCCAGAATAGCAATGCCGTCAGTTCCTAACTCAGCCACCAACTCCTGATACACCGTTGAGGCAAACAGGCTCTTTCCTGACGCTGAAGCGCCAGCTATAGCTATAACTGTTATTTTACTCACAAGCTTCCGTTTCTATTTGCTGCAAACCGCGCGCAATTATCCTTGATTGTCTGCGTAATTAAAAGACTTGACTGCCACCTTTATTCTCACAATATCTGAGCACAAGTTTCCATATGTTTAATTTCGTTACAATTTAGTCTGAACATAAGTAGGCATATTAGTTATGACTCTCGTATAGTAATGGCGCTTAATAAAAAATAATCCAGGAACGACAATGAAAATGATGAAAACTATTACCGCTGTCGCGGTAGCAACAGCCCTTCTCGGTGGCTGTCAGTCAACCCAGTCAGCTAATAACCAGCAGGCTGTTAGCCAGTCACAATTTCCAGAAGTGAAGGTCAACTATGAGACTTTTACTTTAGATAACGGCTTAACAGTCGTTGTTCATGAAGATCGCAAAGCCCCTATTGTTGCGGTAAACGTTTGGTACGCCGTTGGCTCTAAAGACGAAAAAACCGGGCAAACAGGCTTTGCTCATTTATTTGAGCACTTGATGTTCAATGGTACCGAAAACTACGATGACGAATACTTCGGTCCTTTTGAGCGCGCGGGCGCTACAGAAATGAACGGTACCACCAACAATGACCGTACTAACTACTTTGAAAATGTTCCTACGCCGGCACTGGATATGGCGTTGTGGATGGAATCTGACCGTATGGGTCATTTGTTAGGAGCTGTAACTCAAGACAAACTTGATGAGCAGCGTGGCGTTGTACAAAACGAAAAGCGCCAGGGTGAAGCTCAGCCCTATGGCAAAGCCTGGAGTTATATCGCCGAGCAAACTTTCCCTGAGGGTCACCCATACTCTTGGTCAGTTATTGGCTCCATGGAAGACTTAAACGCGGCTTCTCTGGACGATGTACACCAGTGGTTTGAAGATTACTACGGCGCAGCTAACGCAGTACTAGTATTAGCTGGCGATATTGATGTTGAAACCGCTAAAGAAAAAGTCACTAAATACTTTGCTGATATCGAACCTGGCAAACCATTGAAGAAGCAGGAAGCCTGGGTTGCTAAACGCGAGGAACAAAAGCGTTCAACCATGGAAGATCGCGTTCCGGCTCCTCGAATTTATAAAGTGTGGAATACCGCACAAATGGGAACTGCCGACTCTGAGTACCTTAACCTGTTGGCCGATATTTTGGCTAACGGCAAAAACTCACGACTTTATGAACGCTTAGTTTATAACGAACAAATTGCCAGCTCGGTTAGTGCCTTCCAATATGGTCGTAAACTCTCGGGTCAATTCTTTATTACAGCTGATGCCAAACCAGGTGTTGAGCTTGAGCGAATTGAAGCAATTATCGACGAAGAGCTTAAGCGCTTAATTACGGAAGGTCCAACGGCTGCAGAATTACAGCGCACTAAATTCAGCACCACGGCAGACTTTGTTCGCCGCGCTGAAAAAGTTGGTGGTTTTGGCGGCAAGTCGGACATACTAGCTTCTGGCGCGGTCTATCATAATGACCCAGGCTTTTACGAAAAAGAAATGGAGTGGACCAAACACGCTTCAACCAAAAATCTGCAAAACGCAGCAGAGCGTTGGTTAAGTCATGGTGACTTCGTTCTTAACGTTGTGCCACAGCCTAACTACACTGCGCAAGAAACCGATGCAGACCGTTCACAATTACCCAATGTCGGCGACTTACCACAATTAGAACTGCCGGAAGTTAAACAGTTTACTTTATCCAATGGTTTAGAAGTTTATCTGGCACAGCGTAGCGATACACCAACTATTGAAATGAGTCTGGTTTTTGACAGTGGTTATGCCTCAGATGTTGGCGGTAAACTCGGTACTGCAAGTTACACCATGTCGATGTTAAAAGAAGGTACTGGAAACTTAAGTGCGCTAGAGTTGAATGAACGTTTAGAGTCTTTAGGTACCAACTTAAATGCGTCAGCCAGCCTGGATAGTTCACGCATTAGCATGGACACACTCAGCGTTAACTTCGCTGAAAGCCTGGCGTTAATGAATGACGTCCTGCAAAACCCAGCCTTCTCTGAAGAAGAAATTGAGCGCAAGCGTTCAAACTGGATAGAAGGCATCCGCAAGGAAGAGGCTCGCCCTCAAACTCAAGCTCTGCGAGTTCTGCCAGGCTTGATGTTCGGTGACGGTCACGCTTATAGCCAACCGTTAACAGGTTCAGGTACTGCGGAATCGATTAAGTCTTTAACTCGTGAAGACTTGGTCGAGCATGCGCAAACCTGGTTACGTCCTGACAACGCCAAATTGGTTATCGTTGGCGATACAACCGTTGAGCAAGCGCAGTCACTGTTAGAAGAGCAGTTCTCTAGTTGGCAGGCTCCGGCTTCAGACAAACCTGAAAAGTCGCTTGATGCTTCCATGGCTTCTGAAACTAACCGGGTTTTTCTTATTGATAAACCAGGGAACCCACAGTCTTTAATTATAGCCGGACAGCTGGCTCCTTCTGGTCAGGCTGATAACGCCGATACCATCGATGTTATGAACACCATTCTTGGTGGTAGCTTTACTAGTCGTCTAAACATGAATTTACGTGAAGATAAAGGCTGGTCTTACGGTGCTCGTTCAATTTGGCTGGACAATGAAGGACCAGGCTTGCTTATGGCTCTGGCTCCCGTACAAACTGACAAAACCAAAGAGTCTGTTGAGGAAATTATAAAAGAATTTACTCAATATGAAGGTGATAAGCCTGCTACAGAAGACGAACTGGCCAAGGTAAAAGCCAATAAAACCGCTAAATTACCTGGGGCGTATGAAACTAAAGGTAGCTTGCTTAGCGGTTTGGTCAGCACCTTCAATAAAGGCAAAGACGTTAAATATCTGGAAGCGTATGGACAACGTATCAACGCTATTACCCTTGACGATATTCAGGAAAATGCCGATAAGGTTCTGACACCTGATGCTATGACCTGGGTAATTGTTGGTGACTTAGCTGAGATTGAAGGTAAGATCCGTGAACTTAACCTTGGGGAAGTGACTATCCTAAGTGAAGACGACATTAAATAATAATGTCTGCCCCCAGCCTTTCCGGCTGGGGGCTTTTTTTATGTACCAAATAATTGCTCTGCCCGACTGTGCAGAATCCAACTGGTAAGAATGTATTTGTCGTTAGAAACTGGCATTCTTCCTCTGTGAGTATGAGTAAAATACGCTGGTGCTATCACCATTTGACCCGCTTTAGGCTTTAGCGAACGGTCCTGATAATAGAAGTCTGTTTCTCCACCGTCATCCACGTCATTCAGATAGTACATAAACAACAAAGCTCTGTGCAATGGTTCAGTAGATCCCTTTTGCGGATAAGCCTCGCAATGCCAGTAATTGTAATTGCCTTTGCCTTTTCGGTAACGCTGCATTTGTATTGCTCCAACTCGAAACAGCTTTTGCATAATTGCCATTTCATTGTCTTTCGCAACTTCATCAAAGTTATCATTAGTCAAAGCGACAGGTTGTTTCGTTTTAGGGTGTTGCAGTGTGAGTGCGACAGGCCCAATTAAAGCAAACCGGTATTTCTTGAAGTACTCAAGTGCATAGCGAGCTGTGGTCTGCTGAATTTTTAGCAACAACTCCTGATACTCAGGGTGAGCATTGAGTGATAAGTCAGTACTGACCTTTTTCTCGGTATCTACCCCACCGCCAGTACGGCCATCGAATGTATGTGGAGACTGTTCAAAAACATCAATGAGTTTCTGGCATAGCTCGTTCGATAGAGCGTTATCATAAGTTTCAATGAAATCATTCATAGCAGTGACTTTTCCTGAGCTTATGTGTTTTAAGAATCAAAGAGCTTAATTTAATACGCGGTTTACGTCCGGGGATGGCCTGCCAATATAGTATCCCTGCAGATATTCAATCTGCTGGTCACAGAGGTAGGTATTCACGTCTTCATTCTCGACAAATTCTGCCACGATAGGAATACGTAACTCTTTACAAATACTAATTAAGCCATTGAGAATGCTGGCACTTGTCGGGTCATGTAGAACATTCTGCACAATGCTGCCGTCAATTTTTAAATAATCCGGACGCAGGCGTATCAAACGCGAAAAATTAGAGTAACCAACACCAAAATCATCAATAGCAATTTGGCCACCTAACCGCCTGACATCTCTTGCAAAGGACTGGATTTTCGTAAAATCCTCGGTCGATTCAGTTTCCGTAATCTCAAAAATAAGCTGAGCTTTTTTATGCTCGGCAAGAACATAATGAATAAAGCTTACGGTTTCTTCGTTCAGAATATCTTCTATTGATAAATTTACAGAGATGGCAACCTGGTATTGTTCTGAGGTAAGAACCGCCTGTTCAATAACAGAGCGCGTAATTTCACAGTAGTAACGCGTTGCTTTTGCTTTATCCAAAAACAACCCAGGCGCTAAGTCATGATTGTTGTCTCTTAATCGCACCAACGCTTCGTAATAACTCGGCTGCCCTTTTTTTGTGCTTTTTATGGGCTGGTAGTAGTTTACGAAGCGATGATCCGTTAAAGCGGACTGAATCTTTGGTATCCAGTTCACTTTATTCTCATTTAGAAATTCTCTTTCATAAACCACTTCAATTTTATAACCCGAGTAAATAACCTTTGCTTTTGATAACGCACTTTCTGCCAACTGCAATTGCTTACCACGACCAACGCCCATTCCAATAGCAACATCCAACGCAACATCGCTGCTCCCAATGACAAACTTCTTTGATAGCAACAACTGATAGAAATTTAATAAATGATCTTCAAATAAATTAGGGATCATTCTGAAATCAGGAATAAGCGCAAACTTATCACTATACAGTCGGTAAATTTTTACGTGCTTGGCTTTTAAAACCTCAGACGCCCAATGGCTAAACTGGCGCAGCAGCTCATCACCAAATTCTAAACCGTAATAATCCGCGTAGCTTCGGAACTTACGAATATCTAAAACAGCAAGACACTGTGCGCCAACACGCTTAAGGTCATTCAGCAAATCAACTCGTGTTGCAAGTCCCGTTACCTGATCAAACCGTGCTTCTTGCAATAGCTCATCAAGATACATCTCACGTGAAATGTCCTGGAACAGCAAAACTAACTCGGTTAAGTGACCATCGGTTCCGTACAACGGAATAGCCATGCATCGACACCAGTTACCGCGGCTATTACTATTCAGACAAAGTGAACCATTCCAGGCCTCACCGCTGTCTGTCGCTTGTTTTATAGCACCCAGTATATCGTTACGGTTATCTTTATGAAGGAAGGCAGAAAATGCCGTGGTTTGTTTCAGATAATGAACATCTAATAATTTATGGAGAGAAGAGCTCATCCAACGAATATTGCCGTTAGGCGACAGTCGCGCACACAAAGCTGCGGATTCAAGCGTATTAATGTACTGCTTTAACAAAAATTGATCACGCATGCATGCTTGCTCGGCCTAAGTCGCAAAAGAAATGTTAGCTTTTTGTAATGTACCGAATTTACCGAGATAATAACAGTCCGTAACCCAAGATATTTACTTAACCTTACTCACCCAGTCCCGTATAATCCGGTCAAATTTAACTCAACTCATTGCTTTTTAGGTTATACCCGATGAAAAAACTGATATTAGTACTCCTATTGTGCAGCTCATTTCCTTTTGCTGTAAACGCCGAACGTTACTGGTCAGATACCAGTCTTACCTATCTCAATGGAAGCGATTACGAAGTCGGAGATCCCGATCGCCATGTACTAACCTTCGAGTACGTTGGCGGTTATAGTTGGGGGAAAATATTCAGTTTTGCCGACAGACTGGAATCAGATAACGGCGATACAGAAACCTATATAGAGTTTTCACCTGAATTTTACCTGTTTGAGTTTGACGATAACACAGTAAAAAACATTAGCTTCACCACAACTGCTGAGGTCGGTGATGGGTTTACCAATTATTTATACGGCATTGGTGCCGCATTTGATGTTCCCGGTTTCCAGTTCTTTGAACTTGATGCTTATAAAAGAAATAACGACGGCTTGCCAAATAACTATCAATTGACTGCCAGCTGGGGCTTACCATTTTCTATTGGTGAGACACAGTGGATGTTTGACGGTTTCATTGATTACGCTTCAGGTATCAGCAACGTCGGTCCCGCGAACCTTAACTTCACCTCTCAGTTGAAGTGGGATATTGCACCTTACTTTGATCTGTCGGCGCCTCTTTACGTTGGTATTGAGTATGTTTACTGGCGTAATAAATTCTATATTGACGGGGTGACAGAGAAGAACCCTAACCTTTTGGTTAAATGGCATTTTTAATAAAAAGGGGCCATAAAAGCCCCTTTTTCATTATTACGGTTAAGCTCAAAATCGGTACGTCACACCAATATTTAATGAGTTAATCTCGTATTCATCTTTATCAACCATTTTTATCCAGTCGATAAAGTACGTGGTTCTCGGGTTACGGTCATATTGAATCCCGCCCCCGTAACTCACACTATTTAACGTTGTATCATCGCCGGCTACCATAAACTTTCCGCGGGAAAAGCCACCCGTGACATACAACGCAACTTCTGGTGACAAATATAAGCGCGGCTTCGCTAATAAACTGGCAATGTAATCGGTTTCAAACTTGACGCCAAGATCACTGCTGCTGTTCACTCCGAAGCCATAACGAGCTTCGGCAGAAAGACTATTGCTATAGCGGTAGCCCAGCATCATATTGACCACATGCGGCGTAAATGAAGGAGCTCCTTCCAGTTCAGTATCAACATTCAACTGAGCTAAGGATGCAGCTCCGTAATAACCGCTGTCTTGTGCCTGGGTAAACGCACTAAAGAATAAAAATACACTACCTAATAAAGCCGCTCTAAAAAACACCATTGGATTTCCTTATAAAAAATTTCCCATTGCAGGTATTTTAGCAGACCCGGCTAGAGGTGATATACCCCCTGATAATCAGCCACTTCAACATCATAAGATGTACGTTGCATTAAACAATCACGGAAGGTTTCAAGGGCATCCAGTTCACCGTGCACCAGTTGCACCGGCGTATTGGGTTTTAATTTGGACTGCGCTAACCAATCCAAAATCTCTTGATAATCGGCGTGCCCTGACAGTCCTTCTAGTGAACGTATTCGGGCTTTGACCGGTAACCACTGCCCATGCAGCTTTATCGATTCAACCCCTTGCAGCATTTTAGCTCCACGCGTTCCTCCCGCTTGGTGACCGCTAAATAGAACCGTCGCGCGATGATCTCCTAACCAACGCTTAAAATGATGAAGAATACGCCCGCCTGTCGCCATACCACTTCCGGCAATAATAATATGCGGCCCAGACTGGGAGGCAATAGCCTTAGACTCATCAACCGAGCGCGTATATTCAACGGTACCAAAGGTCCTGGAACAATCAGAGTCGGACAGACGATGCAGCTTATGAAAGCGTTGATAAAGACCTGAGACATTAATTGCCATAGGAGAATCTAAATAAATGGGCTGCCTGGGTATTCGACCTTCTTCCATAAGCTTGACTAATAAATACTGCAACAGTTGCGCCCTGCCGACTGAGAAGCTTGGAATTAATAAAACACCGCCAGCCTGAGACGTTTCCCTGACCACTTCTGCAAGCTGGTCTTCCGCATCTTCAGTTTCCTTGTGCAGCCGATCACCGTAGGTCGACTCAAGCAATAGCAGATCTAAGTCGGGTAAAGGCTCCGGCGGGTACATCATGATATCTTGTGGCCGCCCGACATCTCCGGAAAACCCAACTTTTTTGCCTTCGGCTTCAATGATAACGCTTGAAGCGCCCAGAATATGACCTGCCGGCTGCAAAGTGACCTTAATATCCCCTATTTCAAACTGCTCATGAAACTCAACGCCCTGAAATAGCCTCATAGCTGACTTCGCCGTTGCTTCATCGTATAAAGGTTCGGGCTTTTCGTGTCGACTTAACTTGTGTTTTCCCAGATACTTCGCATCTTCTTCCTGAATGCGTCCACTGTCGGCGAGTAGAATGTCACACAGTCCTGATGTTGCATGGTGCGTAAAAACAGGACCACGAAACCCCTCTTTATAAAGCACAGGAACAAAGCCGGAATGGTCAAGGTGTGCGTGCGTTAAAACCACCCCATCCACTTGGTTTATCCCCATAGGTAGAGGTTGCCAGTTACGTCGACGTAGCCATTTGTAGCCCTGAAAAAGCCCGCAATCGATAAGAATCCGGGTGGAATCTGTTTCCACTAAATATTTTGATCCGGTGACGGTTTCCGCACCACCTAAAAATACAATACGCATCAGTTCTCCCTGGCTATACAGTTTTTACCGCGCTTTTTGGCTGCTAGCAGCGCTTTGTCGGCACGGTCAATAGTTGCCATAATGTGCTCATCCGGCACGACTTCAGCCACTCCAAAGCTACAAGAAAAGCTATGATTAGTGCCCTCCAGTCTTGCCCCGTTTACTTCCGTTCGTAGTCTTTCAGCTGTTTCTTCAGCAAACTGTAGTGAACTCCCCGGCAATAAAATCATAAACTCGTCACCACCAAAACGCCCGAGCAAATCACTGCTTCTCAGTACCGAAGTAACGATATTTGTCACCTGTACAAGAGCTCGATCACCAGCGACATGCCCATAACTATCATTAATCTTTTTAAATTCATCCACATCGAACATGATCAATGAAACGGGTTTATTTTGGCGCTTACTAAGATTAGTTAGAGCATCCGCACGCTGCATAAAATGTTCACGCGAAGCTGTTTTCGTTAATCCATCCTCAGAAACCTGCCGGGTCAGTAACTCGTTATGGGCCATGAGTGTTGGAACCGTTAATCCAAACCAGGCGCTTGCCGCAATTATCGTAACAGCGAACTGATACACAATTGCGTAGTCCATCAGCCCTAAAATGCCGACAGAAAATGCCGTAATAGTGCTGAATAACGCTAATGATATGGCCGTATTTAAAGGAGACTCCGTATACGAAACCCATAATAAAGGAAGGATCAGGAAAAATATTGAGAAAGCCGCTTCATCTTTATTTGCCGTTGCCGTCAATATCAGGCTTAAGCCCAACAAAGCCAGAATAAGCAGCAGTTTCCAAAGAAAAGAGCGTTGTTTCCCAGTTTTCACCGTAAAGCTAAGCCCTCCCAACCAGTGTTCCAGTTGCGGATAACGCCAACTCATCAGAGCAATAAAAATCGGTGCGAGAACAATAACCCCACTCATGTCTCCTATCCACCAGGGCAGCCAGGTATACCAAATAGCATCGGCTTCCAGTAGGTTACCTGAAATCATAACTTCGGTGCCCAACCAGGCGGCGCAAAATGATGAAAGAGCGGCAACGCCAAGAAACGTCATTATAGTACTGGCAAGCCCATAACTGCCCAGCCGGGTTAGCTTTGATCGCAACAACCAGGCACCTAAAAAATACGGTAAGGTATGAGCAAAACCAAAAAGAACGCCCGTGTTTAACAACTCTTTAGCCGGAGTATCGTCTCCATATAACTCAGAAACCCAGAATGTGGTTACAACTCCGGCAATAAGAATGGCTGGAAAAGCTCGCCAACTCATGACCAGGAATGCGGCAAATGTCAGTCCCGCAGGGGGAAACCAAATACTAGCATGTGGCCCATACTCCATCACGGCGGCTATACGCCACAAAAATATCCAGGTAACAGCAAGTATCAAGTTTCGAATAATAGTTTGAAGCAAAGTAATAACTGCATTTGTTTTTTAATTGTTAACCTTACTGTTATCAAAAAACGTTCAAAAGGCAACCATTTAGTCTATTGACGAATAAAACTTATCTTGCTTCACTCAAAAGTAACAAGGAGTAAGAAATGACTCAGCACTATCCCCAAGCCGAACAATATATGGCTAGCACGCACGAAGTTGAAAACCAGCCTAAGCCATTAGAGAACTATAACCTTTATCTGGCCGACAAAGCTTTGCAGCAGGCTGTAGAGCGCGAAGGTGCAAGTTGGGCTTATTCCGACCTTATTGCTTTTGGTGAACTGGCTGGTAAGAAAGAAAGCATTGAACTTGGTTTTCAGGCCAACAAGTACCAACCCGAATTACGTACTCATGACCGCTACGGCTACCGTATTGACCAAGTCGACTTTCACCCCAGTTATCATCAATTAATGGCAACAGCAATTGAGCACGGACTACACGCAAGCCCATGGAGTAACCCAAAACCTGGAGCTCACGTTGCTCGTGCCGCTAAGTATTACCTCCACACGCAGGTGGAAGCTTCACACGGCTGCCCTATTACCATGACGTTTGCCTCAATTCCGGCACTGAGGCATCAGCCTGACTTATTAGAAGAATGGGCCCCAAAAATTACCGCCCGCCAATACGACCCAAGAAACATTCCCCACACAGAAAAAAATGCTGTGACTATTGGTATGGCAATGACGGAGAAACAAGGAGGGTCAGACGTCAGACGCAACACTACGCGGGCTTATCCACTGACAAAAGAAGGTTCCGGTCAGATATACGAATTGGTGGGCCATAAATGGTTTGTGTCCGCTCCCATGTGTGACGCGTTTTTAGTGCTTGCACAAACGCGCAGTGGCCTGTCCTGCTTTTTAGTTCCAAGATGGCGCCCTGATGGCTCTAAAAACCCAATCCAACTTCAGCAGTTGAAACAGAAAATGGGCAATGCGGCAAACGCTTCAAGTGAAACTGAGCTTCGCGGTGCTTTGGGCTGGATGGTCGGTGAAGAAGGTCGCGGCGTTCGAACCATCATCGAGATGGTCGCAACCACACGTTATGACTGCATGATTGGTTCATCGTCAGGTATGCGTCAGGCAACTGCTCAGGCGATTCATCATGCCAGTAACAGAGAAGCTTTTGGCGCCAGGCTTAGCGAGCAACCGCTGATGCAGAATCTATTAGCTGATCTGGCTCTTGAAAGTGAAGCCGCCATGACTTACATGATGCGAATGGCTCGAGCAATGGATAACCAGAATAACGAGCATGAAAAACTGTTATCGCGCATTGCTACGCCGGTCGGCAAATACTGGATTTGTAAACGAACGCCAAACCATGCCTATGAAGCGATGGAAGTCATTGGTGGAAGTGGTGTTATGGAAAACCACATTATGCCAAGACTCTTTCGTGAATCACCCGTCAACGCTATTTGGGAAGGCAGTGGGAATGTTCAGTGTCTTGATATTCTAAGAGCCATAGAGAAACAACCTGATGTCCTGGATGCCTATTTCGCGGAATTACAACGCGCAAAAGGTGCTGACAAACGATTAGACCAGTTTATGGTTAAACTAAAGGAAGAATTTACTAACACCGAAACCCTACAATATCGCGCTCGCACCATCGCTGATTCTATGGCTGTTGGCCTCCAGGCGGCGTTATTAGTTCAACATGCTACCCCAGAGATGGCGGACGCGTTTTGCGCGGGCCGGCTTGATGTTAATAGCGGCTTTAATTATGGCACACTACCCAGCGGGCTTAACTGCGCTGCGATTGTCGAAAAGGCCTTGCCAACAGTCGAGCAATAAGTTCACCAAATACCGCGAGTATTAATCCCGAAACTAAGCCAAACAAAATAGCACCGGGGTTCAGTCTAACCGTGTAAGAAAAACCGCTTCTAACCTCTTGCTGAATATCTTCCACAGGCGTGAAAAACGCCTGTTGATAGGCATTCCATGCATTTTGATTAAAGTCCTCATGTGCTTTATTTAGCTGTTGATAGCGTTGATAAATTGCGCTGATACTCTGCCCGCCTTCCTGAAACACTCTATCATCGCTGGCTTGATAATGAGCGATGAGCTCTTCAATGCTGCCATCAAAAAACTTTTCTGCTTCGTCGCGGAATTCATTAAGGCTGCGTTCAGATTCAATTAAATGTGCCTGCAGGCTCTTTCCATACTGATCAACAAAGCCGGGTAACTGTATTCCGGCCAATACGCCTATAATCAGTAAAATCATTCGTAGATAGGATGTGAAGATTCCCATGGTCTCTCCTTAAAAGTCCTGAAGCCACTTTAGAGTAGACCTTTAGTAACAATCAAACTTAATTACGTTTTATTACAGTTAATTGGTAAGCACGACCGCATTTTTACCCTCTTTCTTTGCCTGATACATAGCCCTATCTGCCCTCGCCATAATACCTTCCAGAGTGTAATGCTCTGAAGGTTTATCACATTGGCACAAGCCAATGGACAAGGTTACCGGCAGTTCAGCGTGTCCAATACCACTCACTAACTCACTGCGCATTCGCTGCATCATCTGCTGTGCATCATCGGCAGAAATCATTGGGTGTATAGTCGCAAACTCATCGCCGCCAATACGAGCAACATAGTCTGTATGTCGGCTATGCAACCGGATCAGTTGTGCAATTTTCTGCAGAACCTCATCGCCAAAATGATGTCCATGCTCATCGTTAACTTCTTTAAAGTCATCCAAATCAATAAAGCTAACCGCGAAAGGCGTTCCATGTTCTGTCAGTTGCTCAATTTCATCCTGTAATTGTGCGGTAAAAGCTCGTCGATTCATAATGCCTGTTAGGTGATCAGTAAGCGCCTGGCGCTTTTCAAACTCCAGTTCCAGACGAATTTTATCTTCAGCTTTTTTCTGCAAAGTGTAGTCGCGTACTATGGCAATACCATACAACTCATCTTCCAACTCTAACTGGTTAAGCATGATATCCACGTGAAAGATTGAACCATCGCGGCGCACAGCCGGGAAAATTAAGCCGTTCCCCATTGAGCGTCGCCCCGGGTGTTTGAAAAAAGTCGCTAAATGCTGATCATGCCTTTCACGAACCTCTTCGGGAAGTAACTGGTTAAGGTGCAACTCCAGCATGGAGGATGAAGAGTAGCGAAACATTGAAGCTGCGGCCTGATTAACGGCAATAATTACGCCTTGCCTATTAATAACAATCGCCCCGTCCGGAATGACTTCCAGAAACTCTATAAAGGTTTGTCTTACTTCCATTTTACTGGCTCCGCTATTTGGCCAAATTAAACGCTGCAATAGCACCCTTTTGCAACGGTATTAATCCATTCGGGAGCCTTTTCTTCCATTGAAACTAAAGGAATTAATGCTTCCACAAAACTACTTTCAGCTGTACAAAATGCACCATCGGCGTAAGGCCCAAGGTAAATTAATTCTGATGACTCATTAAACATAATAATGGCTGGTGTTGCAGGAACGAACCTTTTTAGCTCACTGAATTGATCTATATCAATGTTGTAGTTCCTGCCACCTGACTCCGTTACTTGCCGCTTAACGCTGCTGGAGTGTCCAGCACTGCGCCAATTACAGTTACAATTTTGTGAGCTAATATGAAAAACACTCCCGCTCACCGAAAACCCTTTGTTTCTCAGCTCACTTACCAAAGATTGAGTTAATTCGCCATTATTGCCCAGTTCAAGTAGTTGGCTCTTTTCGTCAAACCAGACCAAACGCTGTTCCAGCAAATAACTTAAGCCCAAAAGCACTGCCGCAAACCCGGCAAAAACAGTAATAATAAGCCAGCGAGTGCGAGGTTTTCCTGAGAATTTAATCAACAATAGAACATCCGATGTCGGTAGCCGATGAATGACCATCAATACTACAACAGTATCCTCACGCACCTTCAATTAAAGGTAAAAAAGCGCGAACAATTGACCGCTTTTTCACAAAGCCAAGAAAAGGTTATCTTATTACGCCTGTTTCTAAATAAAGGTTTACTGCCGTCTGTGATACAATGTCAAAAAGCCACGTAAGTGTGGTATCGACTATTATAACTCCCGGAGCTTCATGTCCACAGAACAAAACAAAGTCTCATTCCAGTCATTAGGATTGAGCGACAATATATTACGTGCCGTTACTGAATGCGGTTATACCACCCCTACTCCAATTCAACAGCAAGCCATTCCGACAGTCATGGCCGGCCACGACTTGCTAGCAGCTGCGCAAACAGGCACCGGCAAGACAGCAGGTTTTACGCTTCCTTTGTTGCACAAGTTGTCTCAAACAAAAACCGACGGAAAGCCTGTTATTAAGGCGTTAATTCTGACACCAACCAGAGAGTTGGCGGCACAGGTTGAAGACAACTTGAACACCTACGCTAAATATACTGGTCTTAAGTCTTTGGTGATTTTTGGTGGTGTCGGTATTAACCCACAAATTAACGCATTACGACGCGGTGTCGACATTCTTGTCGCAACGCCAGGTCGTTTGTTAGACCACAGCCGTCAGGGAACAGTAGATTTAAGTAAAATTGACGTTTTGATTCTGGATGAAGCTGACCGAATGCTGGACATGGGCTTTATTCATGACATTAAAAAAGTCATGAAACTCATTCCGGAAAAACGCCAGACGCTGTTGTTTTCTGCAACGTTTTCAAGTGAGATAAAAGCTCTGGCTCAACAGTTTATGCAACAACCAAAGTTAGTTGAAGTTGCCAGACAAAATGCGGCAGCAGACACCATTCAGCAGCGCGTTTACCCCGTTGATAAAAAGCGTAAAAGAGAGCTAATCAGTTATCTAATAGGAAGTCGTAATTGGCGACAAGTTCTTGTATTTACACGAACTAAGCATGGAGCTAACCGATTGGCAACTCAGTTAACGGATGATGGACTGCCTGCAATGGCTATTCACGGTAATAAAAGCCAGGGCGCAAGAACCAAAGCCTTAGCGCAGTTTAAAGCCGGTAAGTTACGAGTGTTAGTTGCAACCGATATTGCTGCACGTGGTATTGATATTGACGAACTGCCGCACGTTATTAATTTTGAACTACCTCAGGTAGCTGAAGATTATGTGCACCGCATTGGCCGAACAGGCCGTGCCGGAAGTGAAGGTGAAGCAGCGTCATTGGTCTGTGTTGATGAACACAAGTTGTTACGTGACATAGAGAAGCTGACTAAAAATGAGATACCAAAAGAACTGATTCCAGGCTTTGAGCCAGACCCAAATATAAAGCCGGAACCCATTCAAAAGCCCCGAACCGGGCGTCCTCAAAACTCACGCCGTGCACCTCGCCAGAAGCGGCCAGACACACGGCGTTAATTTACCGACCAGGTTTAGTAACGGGGGTTGGGCTTTACTTTAAAAAGTCCAGGCCTCCGGTGACCGCGGCAACCTGAGCTTCTATACATTGCTCCGGCGTCGCTTTCGGGCTGTCCGGGTAAACCTCTGTTGTAGTGGCATACTCAGCTTTACTAAAGCTAATACACAGCCCCATTTTTGCCGTTGGCAATAAAATAAGACCACGCTGGGCAATATCTTCACCAATTAGCTTATTCTCTTCGTCAGCGTCAGCAATATGCGTCACTTTTTCAACCGAATCCAATACCGCTTTTTGAAAGCCGGGGTACGGCTTTTCAGAGTTTCCAACTAAGTAAAAGCCGTCAGGAATATTCCAATTGGTATTCACCTTTCCGTCCATCGCCGCCTTTGCAGGACGAAACTCGCTGTTATCGGTATCCGTTGTTTCGTGCAAATCAATATGAGCCCGAATATCAACACCTAAGCTAGCAACGTAATTCATAATATGCGCACATTCACCGGCCGGCGAATCTGCTACGAACGAGCGGTTAGGATCAATAGCCGAAGGATTCCAGCGGTTAATGGTTTCATAGCCCCATGGGCTCAGACAGGGGGCAACGACCACATTAAAATTTGCCTGATAGTCATTAGCTTTGGTCTCGATAAACCGCAGTGCTCCATGAACACCGCTGGTTTCATAACCATGTACCCCACCAGTAACTAAAACCGTAGGTTTGCCCGAATCCCAGTTTTTAGTTCTGACCACAAACAAAGGATAAGTATCACTTTCGTACGCAAGTTCACCATATTGCTCTACGTCGAAGTCTGCTTTAAAAGTCTCAATTTTGCTGACAACATCATCAAAATACGAACGCTTTTTGCTTTGCTCAGCTAACCATTGCGCTTTTTCTTCAACTCCCCAAGGGGTTCCCGGCGTTCCAATATGGTAAATCGTTTCTTGCGTCATAGTTCGATCCTATTCATTAAAACAAGGTCACTATAGTATCAAAATATTTAGCTCGTATGGTGGCCACTAAGCTGCTTTTGACGACGCTTTATCGTTTGTTTTTGATGGCTCAATTTTTTCCTCAGACACTTTTTCGGTCTTTGGTTTCTTTGGCTTTTTAGCACCTAAAGCTATGAGAACATTTTCACGTTCTTTCGCCAAAAACAGTGCTATATCCTCAAGCTGCTGTTCATCAGTGAAAAGCTCACTGTCTTTAATGAGTGGGTTCAGGGCCTCAGCCATGTCCAAAATTTTATCGTGCGCATCGGCTTCAGCTTTTGAAGTGAATGTCATTTTCTCGGCTCCGTCGCGAATAACTACATACTGGGTTACTACAGCCATGGTATGGTCCTTTGCTGATGTGTAAATATACTGTTTATTTGTACAGTAAAGTCATAGAGATTGCAATAGCTGCTGCATTCGATAAACTGCGCAATCCTAACCGGCTCTACTAATACAGGAAGCAAACCTGATCCATGACTCAGTTCTCTAAAGCACAGGTTCAACTGGCCATTTTTGCCATGGCAATTGGCAGTTTTGCTATTGGCATTGGTGAGTTCGTCATTATGGGATTGCTGCCTGATGTTGCTGCCGACTTTAACACTGATACTCGGCAAACCGGCCACCTGATCAGTCTTTATGCGCTGGGTGTGGTTATCGGCGCGCCGCTCATTACTATTTTATTTGCGCGCTTTCCGCGCAAGCCTATGTTACTGGTGCTGTTGCTTGCTTTTGCACTCGGTAACTTTGCCAGTGCATCGGCGGAAAGCTACCCCCTGCTTCAGGTTTTACGATTCCTAACCGGTTTACCTCATGGTGCCTATTTTGGTATTGCATGTCTTGTCGCTGCCGACATGGTCCGTAAAAATCAACGAGGTATGGCTGTAACCATGGTAATGATGGGACTGACCATAGCTATTTTAGTCGGTAACCCCTTAGCAACCTGGCTTGGCCAACTTATCGACTGGCGTACGGTTTACCATACAGTCGGCGCTTTAGGACTTTTAGCTCTGGTCATGATTTTATTTGTGGTGCCAAAACACCCTAATGAGCGGAGAACCTCAGCAAGAGGTGAAATGAAAGCTCTGCAGAACCCTCAAGTCTGGCTTACGCTAGCCATTGGCGCTATAGGTTTTGGCGGTATGTTTGCGGTCTTAAGTTATATAGCGCCAACATTGATAAACGCCACAGGCCTCGCTCCGCACTGGATCCCCGTTGCTTTATTGATATACGGAGTAGGCTCTTTGGCAGGCAGCCTAGTCGGTGGCTGGGCAGCCGATCGCAATTTGAAACTGACTATTGGAGGCTCTTTGCTGTGGTCAGCAATTGTATTGGCTATCTTCCCGTTAACTCTACAAAGCCTCTGGACCGTCATGCCAATGGTTTTATTGCTTGGTAGCGCCGCGGCTCTGGTTCCGGCACTTCAAGTTCGCTTAATGGACGTTGCAGGTGAAGCCCAGACTCTCGCTGCATCATTGAACCATTCAGCTTTCAATGCAGCAAATGCCTTAGGGGCCTGGCTAGGCGGACTGGCCATTATCTCCCCTCTCAGTTGGCAAGGCACAGGCTGGGTCGGCTGTGCACTGTCCGTTGTCGGTTTACTGCTGTTTTGGGTAACCAAGAAGCACAGTCGTAAAACGCCTGACATTATGAGTCTTTAGAGCTTCCATCAATATCCAGCTCTTTTAATTCCTTATCAGGCTTAGCATAAGATAAACGCGCCGCCCGTTGAGTACTGTGATAACCATCCAGACCCGAAATAGTCATTGTCCCTAACGATTCAATATCAATATAGCCGTCACTTTTCACAGCCCTTTCCTTAACTTCTACCCACCGGACTTCCCCCACAATTAGCGCCGTGTCGTTATGCTGTATGGGTATAATTTCCACTAACTGCATTCCAATTCGCAAGGCACTTTCAGCAACATGTGGCGCATGAAAACCGTCTTCAAACTCTGGCGTAAGACCACAGGCTTCAAACTCCGAAACTTCCCGATCGTACCGTGCTGATGTCTGATGAGCTTTCTGGAAAAACTCTTCACTCACCTGATTAATGGTGTAAACACCACTCTCTTCAATATTTTCCCAAGTGTGCCGAATTGCCGATTTAGGACGCATGACAAAGCCAAGTAACGGAGGGTTGCTCCCCAAATGCACCACCGAACTTATCATTGCCAAGTTATTCTGTTGATGCCTGTCACGAGTACCTACCACATTCGCACTTTTAAACCCGGACAAACAATTAACAAAACGCGCTCTCTCTGTATCGTCCATGTTCGCTAAATCTTGCTGCTTGTAAGTTTTCATTGAAGCTCCAGGTCTATTATTTTGTAAGTTACTTATACGCATTATTTTTTGATTACGATCGTTTACAAATAACTTATTGCGAACTATTATCATTTGCGTTAGCTTGTTTCATCAAAGCCCAGCAAAGGATACAAAATGCCAAATACCTATAAAAACTATTTTAATAGCCAGGAACAATTGAAAACTGCCAGTTCACTCCTCAACAGCAAAGACTATGACTCTGCGACTACTTACCTTATGCTGGCACGCGAGTCAGCAAAACAGGTTTTTAACGAGCCAGTACTAGCCGCCAACGCAGTTCAGAGCTATACAACCAGCTCAATTTTATTAATTGCGACTTATATTCGGCGTCACCAGCAAATGCGAGCGTACGAGTTTCAACAAGACAGCACGAAACAACTTTCCCACTGGTTAAACAACACAACCTCGGAATCATTAGCCGAACTTTGCCGTTACTGTCATCAATTACTTATTACTGGCTGCCAGCATTCTCGTTGTCTTGGGCACTGTTTACAACAACTAGAGGAGTCCGGTTATGCGCAGGAACAAACCTGATCGCTTACAACTTTCAATGAGTAAAGAGCAACTTAAGAAATTATTACTGGAAAAAAAGTTAGTCGCTAGTGATATTCGTTGTTGTGATCACTGTAGCCAATGCGAGCTTAAGCAGCTAATACTTGAATGCGCCAGAATCAATTGCGCCAGTTCACTACAGGAATTTGGAAATTAAAACTCTTTTTTCCGAAGCGCTTTTTTTTGTCCTTGCTGCTTTTTACTCGTCAATCGCCTTTCTTTGGCAGAGCGCCCGGGCTTTGTGGGAATACGCTTTTTTTGAACCTGTGCAACGCTGCGAATTAATTCAATCAACTGCTCCAGCGCCAGCTCTCGGTTACGAGCTTGGCTTCGTGTCTCCTGACTTTTAATAATAACCTTGCCACTTTTCGTAATGCGATGGTCTGACTTTTTTAGCAAGCGCTGCTTGTAGAAGTCAGGTAATGAAGAGGCCTGAATATCAAAAATGAGTTGAGCCGCTGTAGCGACTTTATTGACGTTCTGGCCTCCCGCACCACTAGAACGGATGAACTGCCACTCTATTTCGTGCTCTGCAAATTCAACGCGCTGTGAAACTCTGATCATTTTACTTTGCGGGTTCTATGAAGTTATCAATGCCTTCCTCTTTTAAAGCGTCCAACGCTTCTACCAGGGCATCATCTTCCTTTTCAAATTCATCTTCCCAAAGAGTCGAATTGTTATTCTCATCGACAATCTCCAAAATCCAGCCACTGTCTTCAGTGCGATAAATATCGATTTCTACGGTTTTACCGTCAACACTGTAATTTTGCGTATTTTTGCTTTGAATGACTTGCTGTTCTTCGCTCATAAGTAAGCTCTCTGTCCGTCGGGCTGGGGGAAGCAGTCTATCATTATTCAGCTTCCCCCGAAGGAATTTTTATAGCGCTTTCAGTACATCTCGTACAAAGTCGTGCTCGTTAAATCCTGGCTCTCCCGCAATATCATAGCCACGGCGAACAACCACTAAATTCTCTGACGGAATAATCACCAAAAATTGTCCCCGGTTTCCTCGCGCCGCGATAGTATCATCGGGTAACTCAGGGAAACGCTCGTTATAAAGCCACCATTGCGCTCCGTATCCAGGCGAGTTCTCCGGCGGCTGAGCCGGTGCTGGCATACTGATATATTCAAGCCAGCCTTCTGGTAAAATTTGCTCGCCCTGCCATTCACCCTGTTGCAAATGCAAAACACCCAGACGAGCTAAATCACGAGACGTGGTCCACACCTGCGACGATAAAATAAAATCGCCACGCCAATCGGTTTCGGCAAAGGTATGATTCATTCCTACTTTTTCCAGCAGTGCCTGATAAGGAAACTTGAGATACTCCTCTGTGCTGTCAAAGCGCTCATGTAAGGCTCTTAAGGCCAACATAGTGTCATTATTCGCGTACTTCCAGCGGCTGCCCGGAGCCACTTCAAGTGCCGTTTCAGTGGCAGTATCGCTTACTAATCCTCCCCCCATATAAACGCGATCGGTGCGGTTGCCCGCTTTATTGCTGTCCAGACCGGACGCCATATGCAATAAGTTTTCCAGCGTGATATGCCGGCGGGGATCAAGTGGGTGCGACCAATTTAAAATACCGGCACTTTCATCTGGCTTTATCTTGTCTTGCTGAACTGCCGCTCCGATAACACTGGCACCAATACTTTTTGCAACTGACCAGGTGCGCTGCGCGGTTTCAGGTGTAAACCCCTCTATATAACGCTCTGCAATAATCTCATCAGGCGTTGCGATTAAAATGGCAGACGTACGCGCCCCTGAACCGTACTTTTTCGTAAATGCCTGTTGCAGTACTGACTCTAACTGAGCGTTGCTGCTGGCTGAATTAATCTCAGCTTTTTGCTTCCAGGGCTCGCCGTTATCCTTTCCTGCTGTCTTATCACCACTGAAAGGATCAGCAACAAATTTTACATCATCAACGCTTGCTCCAACCGGCAAATCAACACAACCCAACTTTGGCCGCCAGACGGATATTCGCTCACGTTTACCATTATCATATGGCACCCGTACCCAGTGGTTCTGTTTATCAACTCTGGGTTCCATGTTTGCGACGCGATCAGCAATTAACGAATAAATGCCACTTAACTCATGCTCCTGAATTTGCGTCATGGACTTATTGCCATTAAAAACAGCACTGCAAGTAAAGCCCGCGGTATATCCAGCAGCATAGGCATTTAATGTCGTGTCTGTTTCCTCTGCCTGTGTCACCGCTGTGGTCAATAACGCACTAGCTAACGTTATTTTTAGTGTCTTATTCATTAATCACTCACCTGTTTCTACGCATAGATACTTCAATGTACGAGCATGCCCAACAAGAAGCAAACCTACGGAGTCATCCAAATGTTAAAAATTATGGTATATTACGGCGCAACTATTTACCCAAGCAGGATAACTCTATGGCAGCTTTTGGCACTGTATTTATGCCGCAAATGACTTTGGCAACTTTCGAAAACTCAAGCTGGAGTTCGCCTGAACTGGTCTCTTCTGACAGCATACAGTTACACCCCGGTGCTCATGTTCTGCATTATGCCAGCACTTGCTTTGAGGGGTTAAAAGCGTTTCGCCATGAAAATGGCTCAATAAACCTTTTTAGAATGGACCGCAACATAGAGCGCATGCAACAAAGCAGTCAGTTGCTTTCTTTACCGGCATTTGATGCTGGTTTACTGCAGAAGATGATTATCGATGTGGTTAAACATTTTCATAACGACGTACCCAAACCGCCGGGTTCAATGTATATACGCCCTACTCATATAGGAACAGAAGCTGCTATTGGAAAAGCCGCTTCCCCGACCAGTTCCTCTATGCTCTATGTGCTTCTTTCACCTGTGGGTGACTACTTTTCCGGTGGCGACCAAACCCTGCGTTTACTGCTTGAAGAAGATGGTTCGCGTTGCGCTGCCCATATGGGAATGGTGAAAAGTGGTGGTAACTACGCCAGTGCATTGCAGCCAATTTTGCAAGCACGCGCTTCTGTGAACGCCGATCAAGTTCTATTTTGCCCCAATGGCGATGTCCAGGAAACCGGGGCGGCTAATTTCTTATTAATTGACGGAAATGAAATAATCACCAAAGCACTGGACAGTAGTTTCTTACACGGTGTCACCCGAGACTCCATTCTGACTATTGCCCGCGATATGGGCATGACGGTTTCGGAGCGCGAGTTGAGAGTCGATGAGTTACTTGAACGCGCAGCCAAACCGGGAAGTGAAGCTGCTCTATCCGGCACAGCAGCGGTACTGGCGCCTGTTGGAACCTTAATTCATAAAGGAAAAGAAATTCCGGTCGGCGATTCAAGCCCAGGCAAGACGACATTGAAACTGCGCAAAGCGCTGAACGACATTCAATGGGGTAAAGCTGAAGACAAACATGGTTGGTTAACGCAAATCTAATTTTTAGCTGGCATCACAACCCATTCAGGATCTTCAAACTCGCCTAATGGAGTTATTTCACAAAACGGCGCGGCGCTACGAATAATCTCAGCAACCTTTGGATCATGCTGACCTTCCATAGCGTCTCGTTGTTCTTTACTGTCCCACGATGCTATAGCGATTAAAGTTTTATCATCATCAATTTTTCGGTGTAATTCTGTGCCTCTGGCACCTGGCGCCTGTTGAATAATCTCACTAGCCCGAACCCAGGCGTCTGCATATTCTTCTGCCGTATGACCTTCCTTAATACGAACTTGAAAAATATATTTCATACATCTCCTTTAAGCTTATTGTTTACGCTTTTTCTCTGACTTAATCATCTTTATATAGAAGAAAACAGCATAAAAAGCACACATCCCAATAACAATAGCCAAGCCGCTAAAAGAAAAGAATATTACTGGATCATTAAAAAATTCCTGCCATAAATTCATGGTTATTTCCCCTGTCTGATTTCTTAATTTCAGTTTATTCAAACTTGGAAATAACAATGTTGATCTCAATCAAAAATAAGAATAACACTGCTCTTTATAAGGTTTTTATTAATCTTCTCGAAATATCAGCAACTAAAGACACCTATACTCTGTAAAGCCATGTAAATAAATTTGCTTATATTCCCATCAGGGTCTTTGCTTAGTAATAGGTATTCCACAAAAACGCGAGGGTATTATGAGTAACAATCAAGCAAGAACCGAAGAAGCTGTAAATAAATCAGCAAATAAAGCTCACGACACCATCGATAAAGTTGCCGATGCTGCAAAGCACGCTTCAGATAGCCTTGGTGAAAAAGGCCATGATCTTAAGGTGACTCAGGAAAAGTGGCTAGCAACTGCAACAGACTACGTTAAAGATAACCCCATTAAGTCGTTGGGAATTGCGGTAGCTAGCGGTTATTTATTAAGCCGGGTGTTCCGTGACCGCTCGTAACCAGTCAGAGTCAACCGAAACAGAAAGTTTGCTTGAGCAAGTTCAGGCACTACAAAACGAAGTGCGAGGCGTTGTTAAAGCGCAACTTCAGCTCGCGGGTATGGAAACTCGCCGGGCTGGAGAAAGCTTTGTACGCATGGTCGCATTAGGAGTTATTGCCGCTTGCTTAGTATTTTCAGCTTGGGCTGTTCTTTTATCGGTGGCCATAATAGCTGTTGTCAGTAGCGGTATTTTATCTCTGACTAGCGCACTTATTATTATCGCTTTAGCACATTTGGCTCTAGCATTTTACATTGTCAGATACATTAAACGACGAAGTCGCGATCTCCTCTTTTCGGAGACAAGCCGCAGCTTTTAATGGAGGGTTTATGCCATCAAACCTGGATAATCAGATTGCGCAGATGGAACAAAACCTTAAGCATCGCAAGTTAGCGGTTAAAGTTCGTTCACAACAAGTTATTTCAACAACTTGTGACAAATTAGCCTCCCCTACCGCTCTTTGTTTTGCCGTTGGTACAGGCTTCTTTATAGGGAAGCTCTCTGACAGGCCGCAGAAGAAAGAGCCCCAAAAACAAGGAAAGTCAAAATCGGGGGCGACAATTAAGATATTAAGAATTATCACCGGCGTACAGACTGCCGCTAGTTTTGCAAAACATCTGTAAAGATGACCGTAAAGTCTTAAATATGTAGCTATAGTGTTTGTGGTAACGATTTTTCAATAACAGGAGGTTATCCATGAAAAACTTCAAAACGGCACTACCAGCAAGTTTAATCGCACTTTCAATGCTAACGCTTTCTGGCTGCAGTGAAGCAGAAACCGAAAAAGCTGAATCTAAAGCTGAAAGCGCAATGCAAGAAACGGAAGAAAATGCTAAAGAAGCAAAAAGCTACACTGAGCAAAAAGCGGACGACGCAGGCGAATATGTTGATGATGCCGTCATCACTACGAAGGTTAAAGCAGTTATCTTCGAAGATGACAATCTAAGTAGTATGGACATCAATGTTGAAACAAATAACGGTATTGTTCAGTTATCAGGCTTTGTTGAAGATGAAGCAGATATTGATACAGCAGAGAATCTTGCTGCAACCGTAAAAGGTGTCAAAGACATCGAAAACGATATTCAGGTTCGCGAAGAACAGTAACTATCGTTTATTTTAAAACTCCCTGATTAAAAGCGGCTTTTTTAAGCCGCTTTTTTATTGCCCAGAAACTAGAAGGTGTAGAAGAATACTGTTAATTTTAAGACATAATAGCAATCACGAAAGCGAAGCCATGTTAGACAATACTTTTAGCAATCAACCAATAATACCTGACAACCTTCCAAAGGTAAGCTCTCAGGTGTTTACTTCGCTAAGCCCAATCTATGTGAAGGTCAATTTAATGTGCCGCTTAACCTTTTGGTTAATCGTGGTTAGCGTACTCTTGACTCTTTACTGGCAGCCTTGGCTTATTCTTCCAAAGACTCTTGAACTGTACTTACCTCAGCTTCAGTTAGCCGCTGGCATTTTTGGTTTATTAACTTCTATTTATGGCATTATTGCTGATAAAAACAAAGGCTATGCCCTACGTGAGCATGATTTCAGTTACCGTAGCGGAGTCATTTTTAAGTCTGTTGTCAGTCAACCAATTTTGCGTATACAGCATGTGGAATTAAAGCATGGGCCTATTGACCGGCACTTTGGTTTATCTAACTTGGAAATTTTTAGTGCCGGTGGTTCCATGCATACCTTTGCAATACCCGGTTTACCGGAAGAAAAAGCCCGTGAACTTCGCTCTTACGTATTAACTCATAGTGATATTGCCGAGAATGACTAACTATCAGGGCCAATGGCTAAAACTATCGCCAGTTGCCATTATTTACTTTGCAGTGCAGTTCGTAAAAGACGTTGGTAACAATCTTATTTACTTATTACCGGCTATTCTTGTTGGCTATAATCAATTTTCTGAAAATGGTTTAGCGATTATTTCTGGCCTTGCGGCATTACTGCTGTTTGTTGCAATAAGCGCCCTGCTAAAGTTCTACTTCTATCAATACCGATTAACTGAGGGGCGTGTACAAATTCACTCTGGGGTCTTTCAAAAGAACCATATCGACCTGCCTTTTGAACGTATTCAAAATGTTCGCTTTGAGCAGCCTATCTTTTATCGACCCACTAACCACGTATGTATGCTGTTGGATACGGCGGGCTCAAGTAAGCTCGAAGCAAAAATTATTGCTTTATCGAAAGGTATTGCTGAGTCACTTAAGCAGGAAATTCTCTCCCACAAAGCAGAGCAAAATTCTAACGCAGAAACCGACAACACTCAGACAGAGCAAGAGCAACTTTTAAACTCTCGCTCGGTTCAAGACTTGGTTATTCATGGGCTTGCCAGTAACCGTATTTGGATTGTGCTAGGTGCTTTAGCACCTTTCTTTAACTCACTTTCGGAGAAGTTTATTGCGGGCATAGAAAACCTTGGAGTCGATGTTGATGCTCTAATGGCTTCCTCTCAATACGCTTTTTGGCAATACGTACTGTTTTTCTTATCAATCGCCTTTATCGTCATTGCTTTTATGGCGTTAATTTCCGTCTTGGGTTCAGTCATCACTTTCTATGACTTCAAATTAACCCGGAGCAATGATCGCTACATTCGCCGTAATGGCTTTTTTACTCGCCATGAAGTAGTCATGAAGTTATCGCGACTTCAGATGATTGTTTATCAACAGAATTGGCTTGACCGAGTACTCCAAAGAGTTAACTTAAAATTTGAACAGTTAGGGGCAAGCCTTGATCGTCAGTCCTCCGGAACATCCGGTGGGAAAATCATGGTGCCTTCTGTCACCCTGGGCGAAGCAAACGCCTTAGCAACCAACGCCTGGCCTAAAAATAAGTTAAGTGCCATAAACTATCATCCGGTTAGCAAACGCATGGCCATCAGGAATACGCTTATTGCTTTCTGGTTATTAATACCTCTTGCTGTCGCTTTCATTTACTTTGACCAACCGGAGCTTTCATTCGCAGCTGGCGGACTTTTTATCTTAACAACCGGCCTGGTCATACTGAGCTGGAAAAGATGGGGTTACGCCATGGACGAACAGTTTATCTACCTAAGAAAAGGACTCATTGGCGTCAACTACCGATGCTTCCCCATTCATAAAGTGCAACAGACTCAGTTGCATCAAAGCTGGTTTATGCGGCGCTTCCAATTGTGCTCCGTTAAGCTTGTACTGGCCTGTGGAGGACAAACATTGCCTTTCATTAAAAGGAGAACCGGAGAGAAATACATAGACACCTGTCTGTATCAGGTAGAGGCCTTGAAAAAATCCTGGATGTAAAATTGTAAAATGCTGTCGATTCTCTTTTTTCTCATTCGACTACAATTACAATGAAATAAAAAGAGGCGAATACAATGAAATATCTCTGTCTTGTTTACGCAAATGAAAAGCAACTTCACAGCTTACCTGAAAGCCCCGAAGACTCGGAATGCTACGCTTATTCAGAACAACAAAATCCACACGCAGAGTTTCTGGCTGGTGAGGCTCTTGAGTCGGTAGAAACCGCAACCACCGTCAGGCCCAGAGGGAATGACGTCACCATTACCGATGGGCCTTTTGCAGAAACCAAAGAGCAGTTAGTCGGTTTTTATATGATTGAAGCCCGTGACCTTAACCACGCTATTGATTACGCTAAAGGTATTCCCTCAGCCAGAGTTGGATGCATTGAAGTCAGGCCGGTACGAGATTTGGATATCTAACGTCTATGCCAGGCCTAAGCATCCAGCAACAAATATCACTGCTTTATAAGCAGCAGTCACGCCGGATCCTGGCAACATTAATACGTTTACTCGGAGACTTTGAACTTGCTGAGGAAGCTATGCAGGAGGCTTTCTCAGCAGCCTTAAAGCAGTGGCCTACTGAAGGTATCCCAGAAAAAACCCGAGCCTGGTTAATCTCAGCGGGTCGCTTCAAAGCCATTGACCGACTGCGCAAGCTCCAGCGACAAACGGCGTGGGCGGAAGACTTTATCGATCACACGGACGAATCGTTTAGCTTATCGACACAAGATATCGATGATGACCAGCTACGCCTTATATTTACCTGTTGCCACCCTGCTCTTCCCGAAGGTGCCCGTATAGCACTCACATTAAGAGAGGTTTGCGGATTGACCACAGAGCAGGTTGCCAGTGCGTTCTTGCAAAAACCCACAGCAATTGCGCAACGCATTGTCCGGGCTAAACGCAAAATCCGTGAGGCAGGCATTCCCTACGAAGTCCCGGAGAAAAAACAGCTACCACAGAGGCTAGATACTGTTCTTCAGGTTGTTTATTTGGTTTTTAACGAAGGCTATTGTGCCTCATCGGGTGACAGTTTAGTAAATTCGGCACTAATGGACGAGGCAATACACTTGACGCGGCAGCTGTCGCATCTATTGAATACAACTGAGATAAACGGCTTACTGGCACTTATGCTGTTTCAGTCCTCACGACGAGCCGCGCGGACGGACGAGCAAGGGAAGCTATTACGTCTGGACGAGCAGGACAGAAGTCTGTGGGATAACCAACAAATTGAAGAAGCTGACAGTTTACTCCAGGACACTTTGCCCAAGGCTGACATTGGCCCATATACGATACAAGCTGCCATTGCCGGGCTACATGCTGACGCCTCTCATTACAAAAAAACTGACTGGCGGGAGATTCTCGCTTTTTATGACTTGCTCATAAGAATGCAAAATACGCCAGTGGTTGCTCTTAACCGCGCAGTCGCTTTATCTATGGCCTTTGGTCCTGAAGAAGGCTTAAAAGCCATTAACCACCTCAACCATTCCGGCACATTAGATAACTACCACCTGTTTTACGCCAGCCAGGCCGACCTTCATCGGCAGTTGAAGCAATTCAAACAGGCGACGGAATGTTATCGGCGGGCAATTGAGCTTAGCGAGCAGTCTGCTGAACGACATTACCTTCAACAGCAGCTAGAAAAACTCAATAAACCATAGTTTCTTGTCGACTTCCGGCTTTGCAAAACGACTATTAGATGAAGGTTATCTTCACAACTATAAAGGAGCATCGTTATGCAAAATACAGAACAGTTTCTAAAGAATTTTAGCGACGCCTGGGCAACTCAGGATGTGGATACCATTCTTAATGCAGTGACTGAGGACTTTCAGTTTCGTATGGCCAATTGCGAAGAAGCCGTAAAAGGTAAAGCTGCCTTCGCCGACTGGCTAAAAAATATGAACTGCAGCGAAGGAAAAGCGACCATCACTCACAACCGTATTATTATCAATGAGAAGCAGGCAGCACTAACCGGAGAGATAAAGGTTACCGGTGGTGGGCCAGAGCAGCATTTTGCTTTTTGTGATGTCTATACCCTCTTAGACGGTAAAATCAGTACCTTAACGGCTTACTGCGTGAAATATGGTGAAGGTATGGGCTGTGAATAAAGACTAATGACCGGCGAGTAGCCCCGCATGAATTGTGGGGCTATTCTTTTATATTTTCTGCTGTTCGATTGTCTCAAGAAAATGAAAGTAGCGGTCCTGTAAAAAAGCGGCACGACTTGAAGGGAAAGCGGCCGGCGACAACTCCGTAAAACGACGGAAGTCCCGGTTCATGTGGCTTTGGTCGGAATAGCCTAAGCTAGCAGCTAAATCCGCTAAGTTCTGAGCGCCTTTAAACATTGCCCGGGAAGCAAAATGGAATCGAATGATTTGCGCATAGAGCTTAACCGAAACACCAATAGCGTTAGCAAAATCACGTTGCAGTTGTCGTGCACTTTTTCCGTAAAGAGCAGCGCACTCGCTCAGCGGCAACTGGCCCTGGCTTGCCTCCAGAGCATTAAGCAATTGATCAATGGGGGTTGTCATTGGCTGTCTGCGCCGAAGATACTGCATCAGTACTGTGTCCAGATTCTGAAAGACATTCCCTCGGCTAAGTGAGTCTTCAATTCCGTCAAACGACAACGCTAAAGCTTTGTCAGCAGCCTCATAATAATTGGTAAATTCATTCGCTGCAGCGGCCAGGAAGTGCCGGCTTTGGCCTGGTTTAAAATTAATCCCCAAATAATGACTGCGAAGATTCAGTGAATAATCAATCTTTTGAGTGACTGCACCATAAACGCGACTGATACTCCTCCATTCATCAATATTAAAAACCAGGTCAATTGTGCCATCCGGTAAGATGGCACAATATGGGTCTTGATTATTACGGCTTAACCAATAATGGGTGATATACCGACGCAGCGGCAGAGATGGTAATGAAAACTCAATATCGCTATTGCCCACTTCAATGCCTGCCTCTCAACTTATTTCGTACGCAAACGCTTTAGCAAAACGGTTCCAGGTATTTACCAGGTTTACTAAAGCGGTCAAAGTAATAATGTCACTTTCGTTTAACACCTTAGCTAAACGATCAAACTTGTCCGCAGCGACCTTCCCTTTTGATAAAAAGGTCAGACACTCAGCCCAATCCAGTACCGCTTTTTCTTTCTCACTAAACTCCGGAAGCTCCTGCGCGACATCCAGAGAGCTCAACTTAGCAGGGCTAATACCGGCGTCTACAGCCTCAGTATAGTGCAACGAAACGCAAAAGCTGCAAGTGTTCAATTGAGAAACTCTGAGTTTAACCAAAGCAACTAAGGACTTATCAAGTTTCGAGTGTTCTATTATCTGATTCAAATCGGAAAAGACTTTCATAACGTTCGGGCTTTTAGAGTATGGGTTTACACGGCTCGTGGTAATCACAGCAAAAACTCCTCTTGTTTTTAATCACACGCTATAAAATTTTTAGCAGTCCTTATTGTAAAATTCGGACATGGACTATCTTTTAGTCGCTTCTCTGTTAGATTATTCGACACTAAAAAGACAACTCGGTGAGGTTTTATGGAACTCCCTTTCTCGCAAGCATGTGAAAACAACAAGAAACCAATACTTGATGTTCTGGAAGTCGCTTTTGCTAACGCGTCACAAGTTTTGGAAGTTGGTAGCGGTACAGGACAACATGCCGTCTACTTCGCAAAGAAGCTCTCTCATTTAGAATGGCAGGCAAGTGATCAACCGGCATATTTACCGGGGGTAAAAGCCCGAATTGAAAAAGAAGGGACACCAAGTCAACCGCTGCCGGTTGAGTTCGATGTGTTTCAATCTGCCCCCGATGGACAGTTCGATGCCTTATTTACAGCAAATACCTGTCACATTATGCCCAAAGAAGGTGTCGAAGCGCTGTTTCATCACTTAGGAGGCAAACTTAAATCGGTAAAGTTTTTATGTATTTACGGACCATTTAATGACAACGGGCATTTCACCAGTGACAGCAACCGTGCGTTTAATCAGTCTTTGCAGGCGCGTGACAGTCAAATGGGAATACGTGATAAACAATGGATTGCAGAGCTTGCCAGCCAGCAAGGGTTTCGTTTGAAAAATACCCATACTATGCCGGCAAACAATCAAATTCTGGAGTTTCAGCGTTAGTGCTTTAACTATCCAGACTTACTTTGTATTAGGGACAATACGCAGCTCAACCCGACGGTTTAACTGACGGCCGCTTTCTGTGTCGTTATCCGCAACAGGCATACTCTCACCATAACCTTCTGTTGTCACACGACGCGAATCCACACCACTTCCGACTAAGTGGTTGCGTACAGCTTTAGCCCGGTTTAAAGACAGTTGCTGGTTATACTCTGCGGACCCTGTACTGTCGGTATGACCTTCTATCAGCATGGTGGTTTTCTCATACTTTTGCAGAACTCGGGCAACATCGTCCAGTACCGGATTGAAGCTTTGAGAAATGTTCGCACTGCCTGTAGCAAACGTAATATTACTTGGCAGTTGCAAACGAAGGTTATCGCCGTCGCGTATTACCTTCACGCCACTGTCAGCCAACTCTTCCCTGAACTCTTCTTCCTGCTTATCCATATAAGAACCAATGGCTCCACCTGCCAGTGCTCCAACAGCAGCCCCCCAGACATAGCGACTTTTATCGTGATCACCCGTTCCTTTACCAAGCAATGCACCAGTCACAGCACCTATAGACGCTCCTTTTTGGGTGTTACTCATATTTTCACAACCAACAAGCGTCAAAGATGACATTGCCATAGCTAAAACTAATTTTTTCATACCATTTACTCCCTTAAAACAGTCAATGCCCAAAAATTAGCATGCTTTAGTATAGACCCTTATAAGATTTGCGGATTCTTTACTAACAAAACCTTTTATAGCTTGGGGAGTTCATCCTAAGTGCGTCTGGAGAAATTGAACCGTCTCATTAATGGCCGAACTCGCATATCGTTTTTCTGCATACAATAGGCTTACTGGAGTAGGTTTTGGCATAAAGTCCGCCAAAATTACTTTAACCGTTCCATCATTAATCATTTCCTGAACTGAATACTCAGGAAGATAAGCAATACCTAAGTGACTTTTAACTGCCTCTTTTAGTGCTCTGTTTTCCGACGTGAAGAACGCTCCTTCGACGGTTACCTGATACTCCTCCTTGTCACAGTAAAAATACCAGTGTCTATCAGACAGCTTTGAGCTTCTTGGTAAGCATAAATGCTGCTTCTTATCGTAACTTAGATCGTTCGGATGTATAGGTTCGCCTCGAGTTTCCAAATAGTGAGGGGTCGCAACCATCACATGCTTTAATGACTTAAGAGGACGATAGTAAAGTGAGGAATCTTTCAACTCTCCACACCGAATAGCTATATCAATTCCATTTTCTGTCAAAGAGGTTAGGCTATCATTGAGAGATAAATCGATAGATAGTTTTGGGAACTTTTCCTTTAGCTTAGCGATGATTGGAGCCACACATGTGGCTCCATAGTTAACAGGAGACGAGATTGTAACCGTGCCAGTCGGTTCCTTCTTAAGGGAGCCTATATGTTCTTCTGCTAAAACAGCCTGTTCGGCCACCACTTTACAATATTGATAAAAATCGGCTCCCTCATTTGTCAATGACAAGGATCTGGTCGTCCTGCGTAATAACTTAATATTCAGGTGCTTTTCCAGACGGTTAACAGCCTTACTAACAGCTCCTTTAGAAAGTTGTAACTCATCTGCCGCATGAGTGAAGCTCCCCGCTTCGACTACCTCTGCAAAGATAGCCATATCCGTTAATCGTTCTAACATTGAGTACACCCTCTATACGCCGCAGGGACCATCTTTTACCTCATCATTACGGCTCTCATTACAGCACTTTTGGTATTTTCGCATGTCTCGCATTAAGTCATCATATCCAAAAGGTTTAAATATTGGATCTTTCCCATTAGACTCAACTTTAATGCTTCCTTTGGAAAACATAATTCCCTGGGCTATTTCAGCCATCGCTTTCTTAAAAATTGGACTCTTAAACATGATATAACTCCGTTATGAATGTAGGAGCTATATTATTGTTTCCAGTTAACTCTATTAAGTAGACTGAAGTAAACTCATTGTTTCCCGCATAAATATAATGCACTAAGCTGATATTACAATTAATTGTCGTCAATGTTAGCTTTCTATATAAGATGTAACCTATTACGACCAGCCAATGATACTAACTGAACCAGTTCAAGCCCAGGCTGCTTTGATGCAGTTTCTACAGGAAAACTCACCAGTAACGGTAATTACAGGTGCCGGTATGAGTACCGACTCGGGCATTCCTGACTACCGTGATAGTGACGGAGAGTGGAAACGGACACCTCCGGTTCAGCATCAAGACTATATGCGCAGCGAAGCTGTTCGGAAAAGGTACTGGGCGCGCAGTTTGTTTGGCTGGCCTGTTCTTTACCACGCACAACCTAATTCAGCACATTACGCGATTACCCAGTTGCAACAGCAAGGCTTAGTTAGCCATATTATTACGCAAAATGTTGATGGTCTGCACCAAAAATCCGGCGCGAAAAATGTGATTAACCTGCACGGGTACGCCAACGACATGGTCTGTATGAGTTGCCGCCAGATTACACCACGACTGGAAATGCACGAACGCAGCCTGAAAATGAATCCGGATTTTGCCGCGCTTGAAGCGACCGCCGCGCCGGACGGAGATGCAGACTTAGAAGCTGACTTTGAACAATTCAACATCGCCGGTTGCTTGAGCTGTGGCGGCATTCTTAAACCCGATGTTGTCTACTTTGGCGACAATGTTCCCCGCCCTCGTGTCGAAGAAGCCCAAAACGCATTAACGGACAGTAATGCCCTGCTCGCTATCGGAACGTCACTTATGGTGTTTTCAGGTTATCGCTTTGCACGGCAGGCCCATCAAAATAACCAGCCTATTGCCTTGTTAACGCTAGGTAAGACTCGAGCTGACGACTTGGCTGATATAAAATTGAACTGCTCTATCAAGGATGTATTGCTATGAATTACTGGCAGTTACTAAAGCAGTACCCGGCCTTTCTAATGTTCGGTTTTATGGCCACTTTTGCTTCCAGTTTTGGGCAAACCTTTTTTATTTCCCTCTTTGTCGATGACATTACCGAACTGCATAACCTCAGTTATGGACAGTTTGGAAGTCTATACGCCATTACCACCGCTGTGGGTGGACTATTCCTCATGCACGTAGGTAAAAAGCTCGACTATATTCCGCTAAAACAATTTGCACACTTTGTTGTACTAGGGCTGGCACTTTCCGCTGCACTTATGGCGCTATCGGCAAACTGGCTGGTATTAATTGTCGCGTTGTTTGGGCTACGGTTATTTGGCCAGGGCCTTATGGGACACATGGCCGTTACTAGTATGGGTAGGTACTTTAATGAGTTGCGTGGGCGCGCCGTTGCCTTTTCCGGTATCGGCTTCCCTGCCGGAGAGATAGTGCTTCCCGGTATCGCTCTATTTTTACTCAGCCAACTTGGTTTTATTAATACCTGGTGGTTAATAACAACCCTTGTTCTTGTTGTGTTCTGGCCCCTTTTAGTCAACCTGCAAGCGCATCACCCAAAAGTTTCTCTGGCTAAAACCGATGAGCCCTACGCTAAAGAAGACCAGCCTGCCATGTTGCGCCAACGGGATATTATTCGGGACAAACACTTTCTTGGCGTACTCCCGGCAATGTTGGCTTTGCCTTTTGTCATGACAGGCATTTTGATTAACCAGTTATGGTTCGCCGAGCAACGCAGCTGGTCGCTGGATGTCATTGCCATTGGTATTGCTATGTTCTCAGTCAGTCGCGTCATAACCTCAATTGCGGCCGGTAGCTGGGTCGACAAACTCGGGTCATTTAAGTTAATTGGGGTCAATGTGCTTCCGGTCGCCATTGGTCTCATTATTCTGACCTTTGTCGATGCCTTCTGGGGATGGTACGCATTCATGCTGCTTGGCGGGTTTAGCGCTGGATTCAATTCAGCCATATCGGGAACACTCTGGCCAGAAATATACGGAACCCGAAGCCTTGGAACCATTCGTGCACTTTACCATTCACTGATGATTTTCTCGACAGCTGCCGCACCCATGCTTTTTGGCTACTTAATCGACTTAGGTGTGCCGCTATCATGGTGGCTACTGACGACGGTAGCTGCGCTGGTTCTTGCCTGGTTAAGCGCCCGCCTGGCTGTCGGCGGGCTCTCCCAGAAAGCGGCGAAGTAACGCTTAGATATTAGGCTTATACTCAAAACCTTCTTCAGCCTGAGAGTCGGAGAAGGTTTTAATTTTCTCTTTACGGTTCAGCGTGGCATTAACCAATGAGTTTGGAAAAACTTCAATGCCGTTATTAAAATCTTCAACGTTTTGGTTAAAAATACGAATAGCCGCGCCAATATTTTCCTGTTGGTCGGTAATTTCCCGCATTAATTTCTGATAGGTTTCTGACGCTTTAAGTTCAGGGTAGTTTTCAACCGTCACATTTAAGCTTTTTAGAAGTTCCCCGGTTTTGGCTTCAGCCTGCTCAAGTTTCGCTGTATCTACCTTACCGCTATCTAAGCCTTGTAGCGCACTGCGAAGTTCAGTGACTTTAGTCAATGTACCCTGCTCAAACTCTTTGTAATCTTTTACGACATCTTCTAAATGAGGAATGATTTTGTTTTTCTGGCGTTCCTGCGTAATAACGTTCGCCCAGGCCCTCTCAACCGCATTAGCCCTATTAATAATGGCGTTGTAAATGGCAATAATGGCTATCACCAAAACTACCGCAATACCAATAGCTATCCATATTCCAGTCATTGACTTGCTCCTAAAAGTTACTGTCCAGCTTAGTCATAACATAATGAACATGACCAAGTGCCGCTTTTAATTTTTGAAATTCTTGCTCGCCTTCTAACACGTCAACAAAGGCCTCAAACTCACTTATTTTAACCTTATTCGGTGTTGCAATAAGATCCTTGTCGGCAAATGAAAGGCATAAATCGGCCGCATCATTCACCTCAAAGTTTACTTTCGATAATACATTGCAAAGCTCTTCAAAAGCGATAACAACCGTTGGCTTCATGGCTTTAGCCGCTTCAATTTCACTGGCAGCGACCACCTTAAATACTTTATTAAAACGATTAGATGCAGGCTTGTATGTTGCTTTACCTGCTCCCGGAAGGCTAAAGCCAATAACCGCAAAATTACGCAGTAAGCCAAAAGGTAAAATCAAACCATAGCGATCATAATGATCGTACTCGCGACGAGTGCGCGTTCTTACCTGACCATTACTGTCGGTGTAGGTTTCAGTAACAATGCGTTCATCGACGTAGTGAAAGTGGTAATAATGATAGTCAAACGAGTACTCATCGCCCTGGTAACTGCCTTTAAACAGCTCGTGAATTTCGCGGCTATAATTACCTCGGTGAAACTCACTAAAACGTTGTTGAAAATGGCGCGCTGTCGCTTTCCTATTAAAAGTGACCGGCGTCAGGTTATTATCGAGCAAGCCATCGCGCTGTAACAAAGCATGAGACACTTTCGACATAAGATGATGCGGGTAATAAGCGGTAATACCAGAAAGCAAAGTTAACGCCCCGCCGGCTGCAATAATAATCCAGGTACTTTGCTGAAAATGCTGTCGCTGAGACCAGTCCCAATAACCTAATGCCGTTGTCGCTAACAATAAGGCGGTAAAAATAATCCAATAGACTTTTGTATTAAGCTGGTAACTGCCCGGGAAAGATTTAAGCTCAGAAATAACCGCATCTAACTCTTGCCGGGAGCGGCTTAACGACACCTGCCGTTTAATATTTTTTAGCAGTAAAATGAGTGCTTTGTTGTTTTTGTAATAGAGCACGTTTTGCAATATCAGTTTTTTAAGTTGAGGAAGAAAGCTTAATGTTTCTTCCTCGTTAGTACCAGAAAAACTTAGAATTAATGGTAGGCTATTGGTGAAAAATATTGCCAAGGTAGTAGGAGCCATTATGAAAGCGGTTATTTTAGATAATGATAGTTTAGGCGAAAGCGTTGACTTATCACCTATTAAAAATCAGGTCAGCGAGCTCGTCTGTTACCCTCTCACTTCGCCTGAGCAAGTCGACGAACGTATTCAAAATGCCGATATCATTATTACCAACAAAGTGGTGCTTAACGAGGCTTCTTTAAAGAAGGCAGAGAAGTTAAAGCTAGTTTGTGTACTGGCTACAGGCATGAATAATGTCGACTTAAAGACAGCCGAAAAGCTTGGTATTCCAGTTAAGAATGTTGAAGCTTACGGAACACCCAGTGTGGTTCAGCACACATTAATGATGATGCTGTCGCTGGCGACAAAAATGCCTATTATGCAAAAACGGCTGGCTGCTGGTGACTGGCAAAAATCGCCGTTGTTTACCCTGCTTGACCCGCCAACGTTCCAACTTGAGGGCAAGCACCTGGTTATTGTCGGCTCGGGCGAACTTGGGCAGGCGATAAAAAAACAGGCTGAAGCATTGGGTATGCGCGTTACCTTTACGGCTCGTCCGGGAAAAGACGACGACTCACGCCCGAGTTTTGATGAGTTATTGCCTGAGGCCGACGTTATTTCTTTCCATTGCCCGCTAACCGACGAAACAAGAGGTTTGCTTAACCTCGGTAATATCAAGCATTGCCAGCCTCACGCTTTAGTCATTAATAATGCCCGGGGTGGTGTTGCAGACGAGCACGACGTGCTGGACGCATTACGTAACGGCCAAATTGGCGGCTATGCAACCGATGTTCTTCCACAAGAGCCTCCTAAAGACGGACATCCGTTGCTTGATGCTCTAAACGAGCCGTTGAACCTAATTGTAACGCCGCATAACGCCTGGACCTCTCCGGAAGCGAGGCAGCGTATTGTTGAATTAACTGCCAAGAATATCTCAGCGTTAAAGTGACAGTCTCTCGTTGTTGATAACTGGTTAACTCGTGCAATTTAGCGCGAGTTAACCACGCTGTTTATAGAAATGGCGAATCCCCCCACCAATGTGCAATATCAATAACAACGGGAGTATATAAGTGCCCAACAGCTTGTGCACTTCCTCTGCTGGCTCATGAAGCCATTCTAGAGCTCTCAAATCGAGCGATACTGTGAACCACCCATAAACTGACAGTGGATCATTTTCGGTAAATAAATACAGTGGCCCCGTGACAATCAAAACCAACATAGCCAATAAAAGAACGTAATGAAGGTATCGGGCAAACCTTTCCCTTGGCGTCTGCACGGGCTCAGGAAACCCCTGATACAGTCGCAATACGCTGCGCCAACCTACTAATAAGAAGGCAAAAAAGCCAGTGCCGATGTGCGCAGCTTCAGAAAAATGTTTTACCTCCCGTGAGTCCGCAAACACCATCATAAACCCAAGTGTCAGCATAACAATAATTGCCAACGCGCCTAGCCAGTGCAATGTACGTGATAATGGTGAATAATGCCTATCCATAATGTTACTCCTGTTAATCATTTGCTTCAGAGTAACCCGACATTATTAAGCCAACATTAAGGCTGTCTGAAGAGTATCCGCTTTTCAGCTAATGCTTGATCACCGTCAACCTTTGCAACAAACCAACCCTCTTCAAGAGCTAGCGTCAATTTTAACCCTAACTGTCTGGCTAAATTACTGACAATGCTCAGCCCTAATCCTGAACCCTCTGCTCGCAGCTGCCCACCGCGATAAAAACGCTCGGTCAGTCGTTTAGCATCAACGTGGTGAGATGTTTCGATACGATTGCGTATTATAAATGAGGAGCCATCACATTGAATTTCAATAGAAGAGTTAGGTGCTGCATACTTAATAGCATTATCGACGAGGTTACTGAATAACATCGTTAGATAACGCTCTTCCGAGCGCCACAAAGCAGTGGTAGGAAGATTGACATCAATCGTCAACTGTCTCCATTCCGCATACTGGTAATAATCCGAAACAACCTGTCGAAGAATGGCGGCTGCATTTACCTGTTTCCAATGCTGCGGCGGTAACTCCGTCTTTGACAGTAAAAGTAGGCTTTCGACCAGGCTCACCAATCGCTCAGTGCTTGCTAACAGCGACTCCAACTCTTCTTTTTGTTGTTGAGCTTCGGCTTTTTGCCACTGGTTTTGCAACTGCGCTTTCAGACTCGCCAATGGCGTTCTGAGTTCATGCGCTGCATCGGCAGAAAACTGCTTTTCGCGCAAAAAGGTTTGTTCGATTCGCTTTAGGTAATGATTTAACGCACCTTTCACCAACGCCACTTCTTCCGTATCCTTCGTTTCAGCAAAGGGTTTGTAATCATCCGAACGCTTACGACGCAATGCCTCTGCCAACCGCCTGAAGCTGGAAAAGTTTCGATTTATGGTCCACCAACCTAACCACAAAATTAACGGTAATAACGTTAAAATGGGCACCACCATATCGGTAGTAAGATCGCCGCGTATTTCTGAGCGAAACTCATCTTGCTGCAAGAGCAGAATGCGGTAGTCCCCAGCCTGCGAATTCAAACCGAAGCTGTGCCAAAGCTCCTCGTCTAACGTCTTAACTGAAAAGCCCTCTTTGAAAGGTATGACAGAAGGGTCTAAAGATCCCTCGGTTTGCATTATACGTTTGCCATCAGTCGTCTCAATACGGTACGCCAGTTTGTCTTCGTATGAATGCGCATTAATACGACTAATAGTTATGTCACGCGCTACGCCAGTATCATTGAGGGGTAAAAGTGCCAGTAACGTTTTTGCCTGCTGAACCATCTCTGCATCAAATAATTCGTCAACCTCGTGACTTATTTCCGCGTAAATCCATACAGCAGATATAGCTGAACTCAACAGATAAACAGCAGAAACAGCGACAAGAATTCGTCGGCGTATCGAGTTAAGTTTCGTTCTTACGCTACGAATCAGCTGCATGCTAAACGATACCCCACACCTCGAATGGTCTGAATCCATTCTTTATTACCCAGTTTTTTGCGTAAGTTGTGAACATGAACTTCCAGGGCATTACTCTCTACCTGCTGCTCATTACGAAATACAATTTGCTCTAATTTATCGCGACTATGCACGCGCTCCGGTGCGGCGATCAACGCACGCAGTAACTCAAATTCACGTTTTGACAAATTAACTGGCCGCTGATTAACAAGCACTTGAAAATTAACCTCATCAAGGCTGATGGGCCCACAATTCAGTTCTGGTGTCGCATACCCTCTTTGACGCCGCACTAAAGCGCGCAGCCTTGCCGCAAGCTCGTTCATATCAAAGGGCTTTATCATGTAATCATCAGCACCAAGATCCAACAATTTCACTGTTTCAGCGCTGTCATCTCTCGCTGTCAGCACCAATACCGGCAGCACTTGTCCTTTTTTACGCAGTGACGACAATACGCGGCTACCATCTAAATCAGGCAACCCAAGATCAAGCACAACGACATCATAATTAACCCGCTGACTCTCACTAATAGCTGCCGCACCGGTCCGAACCCATTGCACGTTAAATTGCCGATCGTGCAAGCCAAGTTCAACAGCTTGCCCGAGCATTGCATCATCTTCGACCAACAATAGATCCATGTAGCAGATACCCTTATTATTTATTGTTCGCGTTGTATTTTAGCCAGCAACTGATTAACCTCCGCACGACGAGATTCATCAGCTAATGGCCGTTCAGGTCGTGGCGCCGCTTTTAATGCTTTTTGCGCGTAATGCTCTGCTTTAGTGTAATCGCCCTGCTCAAACCAATAATCTGCGTAAAAGTAGTTAGGGTCAATGCCATCGGGGTTAATTGTTAACGCTTTTTCGAGCAGTTGCTGTGCTTTATCATCGTCACCAAATCCAAACGGCCAACCCGGAACTTTGTAATACAGTGTGCCCAGCGATGCATAAGCTGAACCGTCCAGCGCATTAGGATCTAACTCAAGCGCTTTCTCCAGCGACTTTTTTGACTCCTTCGCCAAACTCAACGCACCTAACCCGCCTTTTACACCTGCGTAAGTGCTTTTAATAATACCCAGCCATATGTGTGCGGGTGCGGATTCAGGCTCTTTCTCAACCCACTGCTGAGCATCTGCAACAAGCGCTTCAAACTCCTGCTCCTGTACTTCATCTTCTAACTGATAATTCACCTTTGCCCAACGCTGTTGAACATCATGCAAGCGTTGCTGGCTGTTAGCGCTGGAATTAAGTTCAGCCGATAGTGCCGGGAAACCCAATAACCCGATTAAAACAAATACGTATAATTTAGTGCCTTTCATGACGGTATTCCTCAAGTAATTGATATAAAGTATCTCGTGCTTTTTTCAAACTCCGCCCAACTTGTTCAGGCCACAGCCCGTTTAGGCGAACAAATAGCCGCTCCGGCCACCCCAGTGTTTGTAGCCATGACTGGTTTTCTATTTGCCTGGTAAGCTGCTGCGCAACCTGTTGCGGATCATCCTGTTTCGTTTTTAGTGCTGCGTTTAGTCGGCTTATGAAACCATTATTCAGTGAAGTTTTAATGGCGCGCGGAGCTGCGTACATCACATTAATGTCGCTGTTCAATAATTCCCTCTGCAGCGCCTCGCTAAAGCCTCGCAAACCAAATTTACTGGCGCAGTAAAGGCTTTGGCCGGGAAAACCGATAGCACCGAATACCGAACCGACGTTCAAAATCCAACCGTTATTAGCGGTTAACAGCGGAAGAAGGTGATGCGTCAATGCAATGGGCACCATTAGGTTCGTGGTAATAACACGTTCAACGTCGTCGACCGTCGCATTAATGAACAAGTCTTCATGAGTAACCGCAGCATTGTTAATTAACCCGGTTACCGATGCGCTATGCGCTTTGATAAATTCAAGCAGCCGCTTTCGCTCACTCGACTCGGTCAAGTCAGCCACAAACGACGTCTGATTAAGACGCTCTGCCAACGCTTCAAGCGTGCTCCTGGTGCGCCCCACCAGAATAAGCCTGGCACCTCGTTGACTCAGTGCTTCGGCAAGGGCTTGACCAAGCCCGCCTGCGGCGCCGGTGAGTACAATCGTCTGCTGTTGCCAGATAAACTGACTCATAACGGCTCTCCTGCCAGTTCAGGTAGAGCGCGAAACATATCACCGTATAACCGATAAACATGCTTCGCTGTACGCACAATAACTTGCTGAGCTTTGTCATCGGTCACTTGGTTCATCAGTTGTTCAAAGAACTGCACGTGCTCCTGGTCCAGATCACCGTGCGATAGTAAATAGCTGAACGCTGAATCCGGTAGTTTCAGTGCGCTTTTTATTTGTCCCGCAGCCTGTGTTGCCAACTTAACGCTAGTGCCTTCCAGCACATGTGCCATGCCGAAAAATGCCGCGGGGTGTTCATTGTCGATGACCTGATAAACCAGTGACACCATCGCTTGAGTTGAGGTGTGCGGCTCACTCGACTGCACCGCTTCAACGTCCCCGCCGGCCGCTTTAATATCATTGAGTATCCAGCGCTCGTGACCATATTCTTCATTAATATACTCAATGACCGCTTTACGCAGCCACTCATCCCGAAACGAAAGCTTGCTGCCACAACGCATTAATAACGGAGTGGTGTGCTTAACGTGATGATAAGCCTGAGTTAAAAAAGCACGATATCTCGCTAAGGTGATCTCTCCCTGCAGCGCTTCTTGAATGGCAGGAGCGCTCAACAAATAGCGTTGTTCATTCCGGGTTTGTTCACATAGAGTATTAAAGAACATCATCGTATACCTCGTTAGCAGATGAGTAGGTGTTAGAGTCAATCTCAACTTGATAAGCGTCTTTGATAGCGAGGCGCCGCAAGCGCCCAGTTCCGGTTAACAAACCGTTGCTAACAGTGAAAGGCTCTTTCAGAACAACATAGCGTTGGATGCGAGCGTAGTCTGGAAGCTGCTGGTTGACCTGATAAATAACCGAGCTAACCTGCTCAGGGGTTAAAGGAGTCGTTAGCGCCATCAGAGCCGTCAACGGGGTTTCTTCATCGCCAAATACTGCCGCTTGGCGAATCGCTTGCTGACTGGACAGTTCAGCCTCTAGCCACTCAGGGTCAATATTGCGACCATAGGCATTCACAATAATGTGCTTTCGACGCCCTAAAATAATTAATCGTCCGTCTTCGTCAAACTGGCCTAGATCACCCGTATTAATCTCGCTGGGAAACCAGCTGTCAGGATTGTCCCAATAACCCAGCATGGTATTTCCTCGAACAACGACTTCACCGTTGTTTACCATCACAACAGCATGGTTAAGGGGATGCCCCACGGTTCCAGAGGCTATCGCTACGGGGTCATTCAGCGCTACCACCGAACTAAATTCGGATAATCCATACCCCTGAACAATTGGCAGTTCCAGCATCAATGCCTGCCGCTCAAGTGCTGTACTCAAACGAGCACCGCCGACTGCCAGCAGCTTAAATTGTTTCGCTTCGATAGCGTCACACTTAACGCCCTCAACAACGGCACTAAGCAACGCTGGCGTAAGGATTAAGCTGTCTGGCTTATAGTGAAGTAGGGCTGAGAAAAACGCATTAGCTTTTATAGAAGACGAACCTTTCAGTCCTAATGTTTCGCCTCTTAGTAGCAGAACTTCTGCTCCTAACCACAATGCCAGATAAACACCTGCAATATTCTCCAGAAGAATAGACAGCGGCATAATGGACATGTGGCGGTTGACACTTACGTCAGCAACACGCTCAGCCAGAGCTGCAACAGTTTTTAGTTGGTTTTCAACTGACAAACAGACGCCTTTGGGCTCACCAGTGCTACCCGAAGTAAAAGTAACTTTCGATGTTCCAGACGGAAGTGGTTTGTTATCATTCACCTTCGCCTGCAAATAAGTTCGCTGTTGCTGACTAAAAAATGGCGGCACCGGTATACAAACCTTATTAGCCAGCATGAGCGCTAAGTCCTCAATCACCCAAGCGATGGGTTCGTTTTTTTGTAACAAAAAGACTCTCTGAGGTTGCTGATCTAATTGCTTCACTCGTTTATCAACCACATCTACGAGTGCTCTGTAGCTCAACTTTTGCTTTTCAGAGGAGAGTGCAATTGCATCAGGAGCAATGACTGCGTACTGCTGAATTCGTTCGAACAAGGCATTCATAAGGCAACCTCGCGAACAGACACATGATTTGAAGCTTGTTTCGTAATGAGTTGCTCAAAAACGCAGCCTTGCTTTAACCAACCGGCCAGTACCACCGGTTGGTGCAGATAGTAACTCCCCCAAAGATCGCGTGTAGACTCAGGTAGCGCGCTTTGTTTAGCCGTTTCTAATACCGTTAATGAAATTCCTAAACGACCAAAATACCTTTGTAATGCCCGCGTAGCAGTGAATATAACGGCAGTGCGATTTAAGGAGTTCAGAAGTTTTACCACTGCTCGGAATAGTAGTGGCAAGTAACCTGGTGCCAGTGCAGCCATTGACCCGACTTCCGCCAAGTGTTCAGGCTTTGGTAAAGATTCAGAGTCAACCTGGTATTTATGAAGTGATTTGGTTAAATAGATTTGTGAAAACAATACTTGCTCATCGGCCAACTGAACGCCACAAGCAGCAACCAATCTAGCCTCGTCGAATACAGCGATAAGCAAACGTGGCAGGGCTCTCAGGCAGGCATCAAAGTTCAGCCAATATTGTTCGCAGATAAAAGATTCCACCTGCTCCCGTAACGGGTGGTTGGGTAATATCCAGCAGTGACGCATACTTTACTCCTTAAGTCAGCTCTGCGGCTGAAACAGCTTTGATGCTGTCACTTTATGAATAAAGACTTAAGGAAAGCTTAAGTTACGGCCAGAAATCATGGTTTGTGTACTTGAAGAAAAGTTCCGGCTTTTTTATAAAATTAAAAAAACAGAATACTGGACCAGGTAACCGCTAATAGCAGTAAAGCAAAAAATACCGCGGCGGAAGCGATATCCTTAGCGCGACCGCTCAACTCATGAAGCTCGGCACCGATACGATCGACGACCGCCTCCACGGCCGAGTTTAATAACTCAGTGATGACTAAAATAAATAAGCTCATAATCAGCAGCAACCGCTCTGCCATAGTCGCCTCCACAAGCAAAGCAACTGGTATCAGCACCGCACACATGAGAGCTTCCTGCCGGAACGCCGCTTCATAGCGCCATGCGTTTTTAATCCCCCGTAATGAATTAAACGTCGCTTTGCGTATACGCGTTATACCGGTGTAACCTGGTTTCATAGTTTATCTCTCTAATACTTATCAACTGGTGTTTATCATAGACTATTAAAACAGGCTTAAGCTTTGCTTAAGAAAAGACTGTTAGCTTCTTCGCTGAGGAATTATAAGAGGAAGAGCTAACACCTATGCCTATAACCGAAAAAAACAGCCGTACTTTATGGCAAACCCTGGCGTTATTTAAGCCCGCTGCTTATTTCGCTGTGGTGACACTGGGCCTGCTAAGCGCATCTCGTTTCATGTTGGCATTGCTTTATTCAGAGCGAGTGAACAGCGCAATAAGCTGGTTTGATTTTATGGTACTTGGCGTACGTGCAGATTTAATCCAGATCGGATACTTTGTTCTGATTCCGACGCTGCTCTTTTCTCCATTAAGCTTTGCTTTGAACAGACCAACAATACAGCGGTGGTGGCGCCGATTATGGACCGTCTGGTTTTTAGTTTGCGCTTTGGTATTGTGGTTTATGGAAATATCCACTCCCGCATTTCTGGCACAATACGATACTCGCCCTAACCGTTTATTCTTTGAATACTTAGCATATCCAAAGGAAGTGTTTTCTATGCTAATGAACGGCTTCGCGGGCTGGCTTTTTACCGGCATAGCCTCAACGCTATTATTCGTTTATCTAGCGTATCGCTGGTACAAAAAGGCAGAACATGGTTTTAAACCAAGAGCCGTAAAACGCCGTTACCTAATAACCTTCTTACCTGTATTAATCATTACCACGTTATTTGGTATCCGATCGACTCTGGCTCACCGACCTGCAAACCCGGCATTTTTCGCAGTCACGTCCGATGCAATGGTTAATTCATTAATTCTAAACTCCACCTATACCCTTGAGTATGCACTCTACAACCTAAAGCACGAAGCACAGGCAAATCGCGTTTACGGGAAACTCACCGATGACGAAGTCGTTAGTGAGGTGCTCAAAGCGCCCTATTTAGCGAATGCGGAGTTTCCATTTACTGATTACCCTACCGTGCATTATCAACCTGCTTCAGTAACCCGCACAACTCCTTTAAATATTGTGGTTATTCTGGAAGAAAGTCTTGGTGCCACCTTTGTTCAGTCGCTAGGCGGTAAACCGTTAACCCCTAACATTGAGCGCTTAAAGAGTCAGGGATGGTGGTTTGAGAATCTCTACGCTACCGGTATTCGCTCGGTACGCGGTATCGAAGCTGTCATTTCCGGTTTTTTACCGACTCGGGCACGCTCTGCGGTTAAACTTTCAAGTTCTCAACGTCAATTTTTCACCTTAGCAGACGCACTGTCCCGCGAAGGCTACAACACTGAGTTTATATACGGTGGGCAAGCACACTTTGACAATATGGCCAGCTTTTTTGTAGGTAATGGCTTTCAGTCTATTATTGACCAGGACGGCTACGATGCCCCCCAGTTTTTAGGGAGCTGGGGCGTAAGCGACCAAGACTTATTTAATAAACTACACCAACGTTTATCACAAACCGATAATTCAGCGCCTCAGTTTACCCTTGCATTTACCTCATCAAACCATGAGCCCTTCGAGTTTCCTGACAATGAAATTGTTTTAGCAGAGCAACCCAAACAGACAGTAAACAATGCCGTTAAATACGCAGACCATGCGTTAGGCGAATTCTTTGCCAAAGCAAAGAAGAGTGATTACTGGCATAACACATTGTTTCTGGTGGTTGCTGACCACGACACCCGCGTTTATGGCAATGAGCTAGTACCTGTCGACAAGTTTCACATTCCGGGGTTAATTTTGGGCGCCGACATTCGACCTAAAACCGTATCAGAAATAGTCAGTCAAATTGACTTGGCTCCGACCTTACTTTCACTGGCCGGAGTGTCGACTTATACACCTACCGTTGGGCAAGACTTAAGCCGACCTGAATTTACGCCAATGAACCGGGCTATGATGCAATTTGGCGATAACTATGGTTGGTTGGAAAGCGGTAAGAACGGACAAATACTGACAGTACTTCAAGTGGGGCAGCCACCGCAACTGTTCCGTTTCGAACCCGAGCAAAAGACATTCTTGCCGTTAAAAGAACCCGTAAACGGTGAACACATACGTAAAGTCACTTCTTATGCGATGTTACCTTCAGTGCTTTACCAAAAGCGCGCATATTATGTGCCTGCATTAAAATAAAAAGCCTTACTAAAGCTCAACAAAAACACAGTTCCGACCGGCTCTTTTAGCTTGATAAAGTTGCCGGTCAGCTCTTCGAATTGCGTCAGCTGCGGCTTCATTATCCCGAATCCGTGCCGCTCCCATACTTAAAGTTAAAATTGGCAATTCCGCTTTTTTGTACTCATGTGGAATACTTAAAGTCATTACTGCTTCACGCAACTCATTAAGCTTTTTTTCAATTGACTCAGCCGCCGGAATAATCATCGCAAATTCTTCGCCGCCGTACCGGTAAAGTTTCAACGCAGTTCTGTCTCGTAAGCCGTCCGCTATCTTTTTCAGGGCAGTGTCGCCCGCCTCATGTCCATAGTTATCGTTGTAAGGCTTAAACTCATCAATATCTGCCATCATTAAATAATAAGACTTTTCTGATTTAATCGCCGCGTTTAAGTCCCGGTCAAAAGCTCTTCGATTAAACAACCCAGTTAGACCATCCATATGTGCCAGCGCGTCCAGTTGCTTGTTAGCTTCTGCTAGCTCCGCGGTTCGTGCTTCAACTTGTTGCTCAAGTTCATTTTGGGCTGAAATAAAGCGGCCCGCCATGGTTTTAAAAGCATCTAAAGCCTGTTTAACTTCACCACGAGCTTTTATCGAAGCAGCTCTATGAGACAAAGCTTCTTGATAGTTTTTCTGACCCATCAGAGAAGCAACAGTGGCAACTTCATGAAGAGGTTTACTTACCTCGCGTTGAATAAGCCAGTAAGTCATTAGCAGAATAAGTACAACCAAACCAATACCAGCAGCCACTAACTGCAAAGGTAACTGAATAGCTTGGTTACGAATTTCGCTGAGCGGGTAAGCCGTTATGTGCCACCACTGAGGACCACTTATTCTGTCTACGATAAGTAACTGCCCTTCGATCTCATTTTCCAGAATAACAGAGTTTTCATTAAGATTACCTTCGCTCACAAGGCCACTTAATTGTTGATAGAGGGGCTCATCATAGGTCTCGGAAGTCAAAGTAGAGCGTTCAATAATAGAGTCTTGTGATAGGTTTGACGCTGCGATTAAATCCCCTTTTGTGTTTAAAACAATATGCTCTGATTCGAGGCGTTTTTTCTCTGTGAGGTCACTTAATAAACTGCCTAAAGCAACATCAAAACTCGCGTTTGCTAAATGCTGTCCATTTAGATCAATAGGTTTTTGATACGTTATCGTCCATACGTCGGCAGAAATATCGTAGTAAAGACCGGTCCAGTTAGGCCTGCGCTCAGGGTTTTCGCTTTGCAGTGTTGATTTAACCACTGAATAGTCGGTAATTACTAAATCTTTATCCGCTAAAAGACCCCACGGAGAATCAACCGAGTACATTGAAATAATATTTTCCGGCATAGAAAAGTGCGTGTTTGCCACTTCTTTTTGCCAAGCCGGAGCAAGCTCATTCAATGTCAATTGTGCCGCTATAACCCTTGTTTTCAGTTCCTCACTTATTGATTTGTTACGAGGCCCCAAAAAGGCGCTCAGGTTCTCGAAATAGTTAGAGTTAATTGCTAAACCACGATTAAACTCTGGCTTTAATCGAACCACGCCTGGGGATGTTTTCTCATACCATTCATCAAACCATTGAGCCGTATGTTCAGAATGTTGCAATAGTTTGTATTGAGAGAGAAATTCGCTCGCTAAAATATTGGCATTACTTTCAATTCGATTGAATAATGCTTGATTACGTTCAAGGGTCGGGGCTAAGTCTTGTTGTAAAACATTTATAACTCGCTCTCGGGCATTGTTATAAGTTGTGAGGAAGGTAACAGCAGAAGCGATAAAAACTATCGAAATAGCCCATATGCTGATCTTCGCCAATAAAGCCGTGGTTAACTTTTCACGCCGTTGAAGTCGACGCTCTTCCTTTCGTCTTTCCAAGATACTAGACCATTGTTTTTTTCGGTAAATCTAACAAGTATTTTGAACAAATACTATTACTAAGAGGAACAAAACAATAATAACAGGAAGCAAGGTCAACGCTGTGAAAGAGATTAAATGGGGTTTAGCTTCGTAGATGCTTTAGTTATGGGAGCTGTAAACGCCGCTATTGTAGTTTTTTTTGTAAAACGCTCGAAAGTGTACTGTGATGCCCAGTTTTCAGTAGGAGTTGTTAAACTGTTTTACAAAAGCACTGTAACGCGAGCTAAGGGGTTTCAGCTACAGATTCTTCTTGATGTAAAGGGGAGCAGCATTCGGCATAAATAACACCACTACCACATGGAAATTGCTCTTTTCCTGTCATTTATTGAATGATCTCCACTTCTACACAATTGCGACCCTTTTCTTTAGCCCTATAAAGCGCATCATCCGCTGCCTTTAGTAAGGCATCTGAATCGTGTGATGATGAGAGCGAAGAAGCTACACCGGCACTTATCGTTACATTCTCAACTCTATTTCCAATAGAAACTGACAAGCTTTCTACCGACCTTAGAATAGTTTTTGCGGTGGACTTTGCTCTTACTTCATCTGTATTAGCAAGTAATACAACAAACTCTTCACCACCATAACGAGCAACTAATGTTCTTTCACCGTCATTAAAATCATTTAGTGTATCAGCAACACTCTTTAAGCAAGCGTCACCAGCGGCATGCCCATATTTATCGTTAAATTGTTTGAAGAAATCAATATCCATATAGATTAACGATAACGGTAACTCGTTAGCGTTACACTCAACTATAGCCTGCTTCAACTGCTTATCAAAATGACGACGATTTGGCAGCGAGGTCAAGTCGTCGGTGCAGGAGATACGCTCTAGCTCCTGAACTACTTCATCCAGTTGTTGAGTTCGCTCTCTGACTTTTTCATCCAATAGCTTATTAATAGCCAACAATTCTTTCTGAGGATCCAGGAAGTCAGTAAGGTTGTGCGCACTCCCCCATATATGAGTAATTTCCCCAGCTGAATTTTTTATTGGAACTATAAGCGTTCTAAATAAGTACTCTTTCTCCGCAACAATCGGACGTTGTTCAAACTGCACGGAATTTCCGCTAGCAATAGCTTGGTAGTACCCTTTCAACATCTCATCGGCAGCACCTATTTTATTAGCTAGCCTACGAATCGAAGCTCCAGGTACTTGCTCGGGCTCAAGTCTTTGCGCTGCAGGGTTCGCAATAACAATAATAAAATCATCGTCTTTCACTTCAGCTATCCAAAACGGATTTAACGATTTCTCGTAAAGTTGTTCAAAAAAGTGCTGAAGCTCTGAGGTTTGTTGAAATATTTTTTTCACTCGACTACTTGTTCTTCCGATACAAAAGTATTTTGTAACACCTCTGATAAAGAAGGGCAACGCCGGGCTTTCCCGGCGCCCTCTCAGTTTTTTAGAAAGTAACTGTCACTCCCATCCATAAGTTACGAGTTTTATCTTTCACATTGTAATCGTCGGTGAAAACAACCTCGCTTACCGCGCCCCGACCTGTTACGTATTCAAACTCACCGTCACCATTTAAGTCAGTATAGGTTGTTGAGTACGTCGTGAAGTCACGGTCGAGTAAATTGTTAATACGCAGGTTTAAATCGACCGATTCCGTCAGTTTATAATTCGCACCTAAGTTAAGCAGGCTGTAGTTTTCAAAATAAAGCTGTTTATCAATATTGCTGTCATAACCACGATAGCGATCAGAACGAAGCTCACCTTGCAGGTATACCGTCAGGACATCCGACGCCTGCCAGTTCAGCCAAAGATTGGCCATATGCTCTGCAGTATTGGTTAATGGCAACCCTGCCTGGTTACCGCTTTTTTGTTCGCTGTCAGTCCAGGTGTAATTACCACGTATTGACCACGCCTCACTCAAAACGTAGCGAGCAGCAACTTCGACACCCTGCACATCGACTTTATCGATATTAATACTCTGACTCCATGTGTCATAACCCAGCTGCTCATATTCGCCTAAGTTCACGCATGGACGCACCCCCCCGGTTTGATCGCAGCTTTGGACGGTATCACCACGGGCAATTTTGTCCTCGAAGCTCGTATTAAAGTAGGTGATATTAAAGTTGTTATCGCCGTTGTCAGAGTTCCAGTAAAGCGCAATTTCTGAGTTAACGCTGGTTTCAGGCTGTAGCTCCGGGTTACCGGCAAAAGGCATGGTTCCCTGCCCACCAAAGCCGACAATACCGTCATATAAATCGGTTGTTTTCGGCGTTTTGTAACCCGTACTTACACCACCTTTAACCGTCCAGGCCGGGCTTAAGTTATAAACCGCATAAAGACGAGGCGACACCTGGCTGCCAAAAACATCGTGTTCGTCGTAGCGAACGCCGCCAGTCAGGGTGAAGTCCGCTATTGGCATCCAGTTATCTTCAACAAACAGCGAATACATTTTCTGCTCTTGAATAGCACCGGCATTGCCTTCTTCCAGACCAAAAACACCGTCTTTTAGCTCGCCATCAATAAGTTGGCCGCCTATCACCAAATTGTGATGTCCGGCAAAACCTGAAAAAGGAATATCCAGCTTTGCGTCCAGCGTGTATTGACTACTATCTAATGGGCGGTCAGGTCTTGGCAGAAATGTTTCCTCAGCAATAGAACGCCGCTCGTCTTCAGGTAAGCCGGAATAGTCCCCTGTTCCGTCGTACATTTGCTGCAGCAACAAACGTTCATCAACACTTAAGGGTAAGGTTCTTCCGTTGTTTTGTGTATCCACGTAAGCCAGCGATACCATACTTGAACCAAAGGACCAGTCCGCATCGTGCGCTATTGACCACCAGGTGCGATCAAAGCTTTGATCCGCCGCGTAGCCCGCGCGAGGGTTAACTTGTCCACCACGAGCCTGCCAAATCGATTCAATGCTGTCTTTGGTGCCCAGCGGATAAGTAATGGTGTCCGTTTCTACGTCGTAAGACGGTGTATTGTCATAAGACTGATGTGAATTGTCGTAATCAAACTTAATGTTGTGTCCCTTTGCCGGAGTATAGGACACTGAAAAGCCGTAATGTTCGTCTTTGTTGTCAACGGTTCGGCCACCACTGCCAAACCCTAATTCCCGTATGTGCACGGTACCATTTGGATCAACTGCTGGCTCAAACTGAGGGGAAGATGCTTGCTGGTCATACAAACTCGCGCGCACTCCAAGGCTTAATACATCCTTTATCAAAGGCCCCGTTGCACTGAAGTCTGTTGTGAAGTCATCACCAAAGTTATCGTCTGTCTGCAAACTGCGACCAAAGGTGATAGCACCAGACCAGTCTTCAGTGTGCTTTTTGGTAATAACATTAATAACACCGCCGAGTGCGTCGGCTCCGTATAACGTCGATGCAGGTCCGCGAATCACTTCAATTCTGTCAATTGTCTCAAGCGGAGGAATATGGTTAAACGCATTGCCGCCAAAGTTGTTCGGATAGATATCACCATGGTTATTCTGGCGTATGCCATCGACCAGAATTAAGGTGTAGTCGCCCGTTAACCCGCGCATGCTGATACTGCCCTGACCGGTTTTATCCCGCGAGGTGCCTATATCAATGCCTTCCTGGTATTTAACAGCATCTAATAGTGAGGTAAACGAGCGCGACCTTATTTCCTCATTGGTAATAATTGAGATACTCGCCGGCGCTTCCGTCAGTTTTTGCTCAAAACCAGTAGCAGTAACAACAATACGCTCCATACCGTCGGGTAGTTCGAAGTCATTTGCAAGGGCGTTACTTGCCAGGGTTGAAGCTATTACGGTAGCAATTGCGCTGGGTAAGAATTTGTCCATTTCTCATTGTCCTTAATTAAGTTGGCTAAGCGGCTCAGTATGCTACCGATGCTTTTTCTAAATGTAAATACAAATGACAATAATTCGCATTACTTAATTAATGGCAAACTAAATTCGGAATAACGCCGTACACCTATGTACAGAATTCATTAAGCAATTGGAGCGTAATTTTGACGACCTTAGCTTTTGACGTTTACGGCACACTTATTGACACTCAGGGCGTAACCTCCCTACTAGGTTCATACCTTGGCGACGACAAAGCTCAAGAGTTTTCAAGCCGCTGGCGTGATAAGCAACTAGAGTATTCATTTCGTCGTGGGCTTATGCAGCAGTATGAGGACTTTGCGGTCTGTACAAAAGACGCCCTTCTGTTCACAAACAATGAACTGGGTGCAGGGTTAAGTGCACCGCAACAGGAAGAATTGCTGGAAAAATACCGAAGCTTACCGGCATTCGATGATACGAAAGCCGCACTGAGCAAGTTAAACTCGGCGGGTATAAAGTGTTTTGCCTTTTCTAACGGCAGTGCCGATGCGGTAACTGAACTGCTGGAGGGTGCCGAGCTCAGCCGCTACTTTAACGACATAGTCAGTTGCAAAGACATTAAAAGCTTTAAACCTGACCCACAGGTTTACCAGCATTTTCTCGATAAAAGCGGCAGTAAGGAGCAAAATACCTGGCTAATATCCAGCAACAGTTTCGACATTATTGGCGCCAGCGCAGCAGGCTGGAAAACCGCCTGGGTTAAACGTTCCAGAGAAGCTCAGTTTGACCCCTGGGGCATTAATCCCACTATTACCGTCAGTTCGCTTTCGCAACTGATTGAAAACATAAAGTAGTATTAAAAACTGGACCCCGGCTGTTTAAGAAAGTCCTCTTCTTCCGGGGTAGACTCGCGCCCCAGTACCCGGTTTCTATGCGGATACCGCCCAAACCGTTCAATGATTTCTTTGTGCCTTACTTCAAATTTGTAGTTATTTTCAAGCCCGGGTTGGCTGAAAAGCCGCATAGCCTCTTCATGAATTAACGCCGATTCACTATGCATATAAGGCATATAGAGAAACGCCTTTTCATTGGCGTCCAACGACTTGTCTGCGCCCTTTTCTACGGCTTCCTGCGCCAGCACTAACGCTATCGCATCCTGCCCAAAAGCCTTTGGACTGCCGCGGTGTATGTTTCGCGAAAACTGGTCTAACACAATCACTTCGGCCAAACGGCCATGAGACGTTTTGCGCCAATGCCAGAGTTCACCTTTAGCTGCAGCCTTTAACGTATCGGAAAAGCGTTTGGCTATGGTATTGTCCAGCTCGTCACTTTTAGCAAACCACTGCTTTGGTGTTAACTCTTTAAACCAAAAGTCCAAAATTGGCTGTGCTTTCATTCCGCCCCCTGACCACTTTTTTAACTTACTCCAAGAATAGCACTTGTCTGCGACTCTCCGGAACGGTATGTTTTGTTTCTATAAACTAACCTTAGATAACCATCTTGAACAACTTATGCGCCGTTTACTTTTCATTTTTATTGTTATGAGCTTTTTCCCGAGCCTGGCGTCAGCAGACACCTATAGCCTTTACTTCTCACGCCATATGGAGAAAACAACCGACAAGACCGACCCCGATCTCAGTCTGGTTGGTAAGCAGCGCGCGCAAATGCTGGCCCAAATTCTGAAAAACAGCGATATTGAAGCCATATTTTCTACCGACTTTAAGCGCACTCAGCAAACTGCAGAAGCACTGGCAAAACACTTAGATTTACCCGTACAGAATTACCCTTCTAAAGACTTTAAAGGGATAGTAACCAGCATTAAAGGACTCAAAAAGAACGCACTGATTATTGGCCACAGCAATACGGTATCTGAATTAATAAAAGCGGCAGGCGGAAGCGCTAAAAAGCTAGAAGAGGACGACTACGGCGATTTATTCCAGGTTGTGGTCAGCGGCGACAACGTTGTCACCAACCGGCTCTATGTACCGGTCGTGCAGTGAAGTCCCCACGACCGGTAACGCAGTTTACGGTTAAAATTGATGGCCTCAACTAGCCCCGTTGCTGAGTTGACCAGAAGGTTATTGAGCAAAAAGCAATAATAGCCAACGTGAGTAAATACGGTGACTGGGCCATAAAGTCCCTTACTGGCGCAAAAATTCTATCGCCTGACGCCACCCATAAAGCTACCGATACCAGTAGCGCACTCAGAAATGCCAACAACACAAGAACACCACGCTTTTTCTCAGACTTTCGAATTGAGCTCAACGTGTTTTCAGTAAAAGTCTCGTCAACTAAGCGACTCTTGTAACTCAGAAGATCATTCAAAGATTCATGTTCAGACGCACTCATGAGGCGACCTCCTGCTTGTTTTGTGAGGGGCTGACAATATCAACCAACTTTTGTTTTCCACGGGCAATGTGTGATTTAACCGTACCCAACGGAAAGTCAGTAATAGTAACAATTTCCTGATGGCTCATTCCCGCACTTAAAGACAATGTTAAACAGGTACGTTCCGGTACCGAGAGCTGGCTCATCAGTCGTTCAACCATGATGTCGCTATCTACAGGGCTTGTTGGGCCCGGAATAAACGGCAAGGTGTCGCCCGACACCTCATTATGATGATAGGACTTGCGCTGCTCATTCAAAAAGCTGCGGTACGCTATACTGTGCAGCCAACTGCTAAAACTTGCCTCTGCACGAAAGTTCTTCAAATTTTTGTAAGCACGCAAAAATACCTCCTGCGCCAAATCATCGGCCAGTGCGTGATCGCCAGCGGTTAACCGCCGAAGAAAGTGCCTGACGCCATTTTGATGCTGGCGAACCAGAGTCGCGAAGGCGTGCTGATCGCCGCGGGCAATTACCCGAGCAATCAGCGCTTTATCATTCATCGTTAGCTAAGTAAGCTGAAATTAAAAATGCCACGCCAATAAACACCGGGAAAACCCCGAACATAAGGCCAACATCGAAGTCACCCACTGACCACCCGGCAACTAAGCAAGCAAGTCCTGCCGACACCAAAACCAGACCTTTACGGCGATCACTATGACGACTGCCTGGTGACGTTCCTAACTGACCAAGAAGCTCAGAGGTTAATGTGCCTCCGTTTTCCATGTGTTTTTGTAAAGTTAACTGCAAGTGTTTTTTATGGTGCGCCGATAACGCTAAGCCCACAATAATAACGATTGAAATACTCAGCATGGCTGTAATTGGTACCCAAAGATCGGACATAACGCCCCCTATTGTTGTTAAATTGTTTTGCTTACACAGTATTAGACACAACAACGCATACCTTTGGATGCAAAAAATTTATGGCAATGGCTGATAACCTTTCCAGTCCGGCACTAAAGCCTGCTGCTCGCCGTCGTATTCAAGAGTTATATAGTAATTATCTACCAGGTCTACGCACAGGCAGTCATCCACAGACAACAAGTCGTCTTTGTGAATTTGTTCCGCGCCGGCTAAGCCCGCCTTAGACACTTGCGCACGCGCCAGTTGCTTTGCCGAATTGGGCGAATCAGCAACCACCACGGTAAAATCGTGATACTCAGAAAGTTTATTAGAGAAATAGCCACCAAAGTTCACAAAATACAGTTGTTTGTCCGAAGGGTTAGCTGGCTTTGTTTGGGTAAGATGAATGCGGAAGCCATCTACATGGTGCAAGTGAACAAAGCTGTCCAGGTGCAGCCCTTTTTGTGTGCCAAACCACCCTTTTCGAATGGCGTCGTAGGTATCTTCCATGCACTTACCCACCACAAAGCGAACATCGTGCAGCTCAATATTGGCGCCGGGGGCTGTGCCACCCACATAAACCAGAAACAGCTTGTTATCGGTTTCGCTCATTGTTCTACCCTACTCATTACCAACAAATTGAAAGCGCGGTACCTGGGTACCGTTCACATTTACTGTTTCCATGAACATATCAAAGGGGCGTACCCAGAGCTTTTGTTCACCGTAAAGGGGCTGGTAAAGCACCATCCACTCTTCGGTTTCACTATGGCGGGCGGTATCAATAACGCGGTAACGCCCGCCTTTGTAATGCTCGTAAATGCCTGGTTTTATGGTCATGTTGGTCTGTTCCAATACTCATGGTTACTAAAATAGCGTAAAAGCATCGTACCAAAAGTTACGAACAGCGTTTACTCATTCGCTCCTTGAGAACAAAAAATTTTGGTTTGTGATTAAAGCGGTTAGCCGATAATCTGCTCCTATAATGAAGACGTTAACCGGTATTTAACCCATGCGTAGCTTTAGTCTATTTATCGCTTTTATATGTTTGATTTTCAGTAGCTACGCAATAGCTAACTCGGAAATAACGTTTGAGACACATACCCTGAAGCGCTCGTTAGCATCCGAATTTAAGATCACCTATCACCTCGGTTCAAGAGAAAAGCCAACGAATAACCTATTGCTCATATTGCAAGGCTCTGACTGTCGAAGCGCATTAACCATCAGTTCTATTAAAAGCGTTTACCCTAAAGTACGACCGGACGCCGATGTTCTAATTATTGAGAAATGGGGGCTCACCCCGGATATTAATGCCTGTCCGCAAGCCTATATCGACCATGACTCACCATCGCAACGCGTGAGCGACGCCAAACAAGTACTAAAGCACCTGAAGGAAAAGAGAGGCTACCAGTCAGTGTACGTTCTTGGTGGCAGCGAGGGAGCGGTTATTGCCGTTATACTACGCAAAGTCCTGCCTGATATTACCGCCACTATAGCGTTTAACGGTGGCGGAAATTCATTTCAAAACGACATTCAACACAACATAAAGGCATCCACTCCCCCAGAGGTTACAAGTGCGGTACTTGAAGAGTTTCGCGGGTTTGCAGATAAAATCAGAGAGTCAAATAAAGCATTCGCTGTCGACTCAAGCCAACATGGCTACAAATGGTGGAAAGAAATGCTCACACTTGAGCAAGCTAAAGTCATAGAGAGCGGAAAAACGCCCCTGCTAATTATTCAGTCTGGACAAGACAACTCAGTAGACCCCGAACAAACCCATGCCATGGTAAAGAGCCTGGATAGCTCAGAGAATGTCGACTACCAATTCTTTGAGCAACTTGACCATGGACTGCGGCATGACAGTAGCAATGAGATTAATGACTCGGCACTAACTGCCATGCGAGAATGGTTTCAGAAACACTGAAAACGGTATGAGCTGCGCATATGAAAACAGATAATAAAATACGTTCCACCATTTACTGGGCACTTGTTTTGATTGGTGGTTACCTCGTGGGTGGCACTATCATTAAATCGTTTCAAGCGGGTGAATTTACCCTACACAGCTCTGAGTTTAAGGATTTTCTTATAGCACTACTTATTTCATCGCTTTACCACTGGTGGGCAGCGCGTAAAGAAAAAAGCCAAGAAAATGAGCAGCTTTGATCTTTCTATCGACGGTCGAAATAAGACTGTTCAAAATGGCTGAAAAATTCGGCTATGACATAACGCCGCCAAGTGCCGGATGCATTAGATATTCGACTAAATTCACTTGCACAAACAATAACAAAAGTTGCTCTACAACAATTAACTGCAATTAGGTAGCCTATACGGAGTGGAGCAAGTAGTACCAGACCCATTCTAGTTAATTTTTGGAGTTGAAATGTCGTTATTAAGATTGCCCATAGACGCATTCATGTACTTTTTTAATGTTTTTGGCACAGTGTCTCGAGGCCGCTACTGGGCAACACTTTTAGTACTGATAACTACCTGCGTTGTTCTCTATGCTACTGATGACCTTTGGGTGAAAGTGCCTTATTCTGTCGAGTTCATCAGAGTAATAAGTAGCCTAATATTACTTGTCACTTATATACCATTCACGGCAAAGCGACTAAAAGATACAGGAATTAGCGGCTGGTGGGTCTTTTTATTGTTTGTTCCGTTTGGGCAATTGATAGTTACAGTTTTAGCCTTGATGCCTACCGACCGATTTAAAAAAACAACAGAGCCTGCCTAACCCAGGCTCTGTCTGTAAATATGCTGGCGTATACACCTAAAAAGTTATTTACACCCATTATTCACGCTAACGCAACTGCTTTTTCCACTATAGGTACTAAGCCATAAAGCCTGAGACAGAAAAGCTTTCATTATCTGTTGCTCCTGGTTTTTCTGTTTATAGTGTGCGGTTTCGAGCGTTTTTCCGGTTTGAAAAACTAGGAGCAGAATCATGTTTATGCATTACTTTTAACTCCTGAACTATCATTTCCAACTACGTCGGCTCATCCTCTGGTGCCTCTTGCAATCGGGCTTTCTGAAGCTCTAGCAGCTCACTTAATAACGTTTCAAGCTCCGC
>JBNJDZ010000002.1:0-312579 GCA_051745385.1 Pseudomonadota bacterium
GTATACCGTTTGCCTTTGCTCATAAACACCTCTAGTTTTAGTTACATTGTAACTGTTAAAAGTGTCTAGCAAAGTCTGGGAAGTCCAAACAGTAGAAGTAGCCAACTCTTCTTCAAGTTTTTGGTAGCGCTTAGGTGTTAAGTGCGACAAAACCCATATCCAACAAAGTCCGCTAATAATAATCAGTAGCACTATACCGAGAGCAAACATGACTCACCCTCCATAATTGTTCTCCATATACCTCGACGAACATCCTCAGTCTGCTCTTCCGCAAATTTGCAAAGAGTCTGGTTACTCACTAGCGAATTCTGATTATTTGAATATTCAAACAATGCCGACATTTGAAGAACATCGTCATCAATTCCTGTTACCTCATTAATACTAATTACAGCTCTTCTGCCATCGGGCTGACGGGCTATTTGTACAACAAGGTCAATAGCACTTGCTATCTGTTGACGCAAAGCTGAAACGGGCAGCTCTATCCCTCCCATAAGAACCATGATTTCCAAACGTCTCAATGCGTCTCTCGCACTATTTGCATGTACCGTACTAAGAGAGCCAGCATGACCAGTATTCATTGCCTGCAGCATATCCAAAGCTTCTGGCCCCCGACACTCACCTACAACAAGCCTATCTGGTCTCATTCGTAATGCGTTAATGACAAGCTCTCTGATGCTTATTGCACCTACGCCTTCTTGGTTTTTGGGCCTGGCTTCCAAGCTAATTAAGTTACTGTGGTGCAACCTGAGTTCGGCGGCATCTTCAATAGTTAATATTCGCTCTTCTTCTGATATCTCCTGAGATAATACATTTAACAAGGTCGTTTTCCCTGTTCCTGTACCTCCAGATACAATGATATTCTGGCGACAACGAACGGCGAATTTTAAAAATTCTGCTGCCTGTTTAGTCAGAGAGTTACCGGATATCAAATCTTCTATTGTTAGAGATTTATTCGTAAATTTCCGGATGGTAAGGCACGAGCCTTTAGTTGCAAGGGGCGCCAATACAGCATTAACGCGGGAACCATCGGGTAAACGGGCATCAACCATTGGGGATGCTTCATCCACATGTCTTCCGAGAGGAAGGACTATTTTATCAATAGCTCTGCGTAACGCGCCTTCATTACTAAACTGTTCTAAAGCTTTCTCTAGCTTACCTGCACGCTCAACATAGATATGTTCGAAGCTATTCACCATGATTTCACTCACAGTATCATCAGCAAGAAGCCTTTCTATTGGTCCCAGCCCAATGACCTCAGCGACTGCATCTTTTATATCTCGATCAGGTGCATTGGTTTTCTCTTTTAAAAAAGATTCAGCGTAGACCCTCAACTCAGACTCATTCATCTCATCAATGTTTGGATCTCTCGTATCTAAACGAGCTCTAAGACAGTTAATTAAGGTGACGGGTGCCATCAGAACGTCTCCTTCAACTGTAAAATTGATTCATCCCTGTACCAACCATTTTTCTGTGCTAGTTTATCGCGCCTGTCACGAACTTTTTGCTCCGCAGTATCCATACGTTCAGCAGTAACCATGATAACGAGTTCCGTAGCTTGATTTCTGCTCTGTTGGCTTTTGAAAGCGTTCTCTATCACTGGTAGTTCGCCTATCCCTGGAACTCGATCTTCCTGAGCTGACTCATCCGTACTTAGTAGTCCTGATAAGACCATCGTATCCCCATCATTTGATAAAAATACAGACTCTGTCCGTCGACTCAATATTCCCGGAACACCAGACACCGAAACAGCCGGATCAATATTGCTTAGCTCTGCGTGTAATCGAGTTTTTATCTTGTTCCCAGCCAGAACAATAGGTTCAATAATTAGCTTTATCCCATATTCACGAAACGTAACGTCTTGCATTCCTTGAGCCACAACCTGGGGGATAGGCAATTCTCCGCCCGCAAGAAAAGTTGCTTTCTCACCGCTCTGTGTAGAGAGCGTAGGGTTAGCTAATAACTTGGCCAAACCGCGACGCTGCATCAGCATTAATTGGGAGTTTATTTCCGCATCCCATTCAAATAACCCAGATAAAGCGCTTGAAAAGGTAGGTCCGCTGGTTGTCCCTTGCCAGCGAACTCCAATGTCTTCAAGGTACTGGCGCTTAGTCTCCAGAATATTAACTCGAAGGGTAAGCATGGGAGCTTGCTTTGAAAAAGGCTCAGTTAAGTTCAGCAGTCTCTCATTGCTTTGAGATAACTTACTTAATTCATCATAGTGCCTTTTCGATACCTGACCCGACAGCACAATTAGCTCCGGCTTATCTACTTTCCTTAAATCATTTTCTGCTTCAACAATCGTGTTAATACGTGCAATGGTTGAGGGAGAAAGAGTGTCTGAAACACTGATATCTAACTTCCTCAGCTCATCTCGATGATTAAGCCAAATATCAGTCTCCCCTTCTCCCAAAGCTCTTAGAAGGACCTGAGAATTACTTAAAACATGAGCATCGACTATGCTCTCATCGCTAATAACAATGTCTGTGCCAGGATCAATACTAACTATTTGAGTCTCCCCTTTCTGAAGAGAATAGGAGAGGTCATTTGCATTTGCTCCTGCAATACAGGCAAATAGAAAAAGTAACGCTGAATACACTGATTTTATTGAACCTTCCATGGCTCCACCTTGCTTTGTTTTAAATCTTTAGACCAAACGTTAGCTTGAGATAGTTGACGGCCACGAGCCCACACCAGCATGGGAGTCCCCAACGCCTTGGTAAAACTCTTAACCTCATTAGGATCAATTAATAAAGTCAAAGAATATGAACCATACCCTTCCTCTAAACCGTTAGTTTCAAATACTTCTATTGCACTAAAAGCTTTGTATTCCCTACTTTTACCAAATGAGTCCCCAACAAAAACGATATCAACGACATCCCCCTCTTTTAACAGTGCATTGTGATGCCCTAAATTATCCGTATTAACAGTGATGGCGTAATAACCATTAGGCAACTTTTCTGAGAGGCCACTGTTTTGATTATTCAGTAGCACACGCTCAGAGACCGGCTCTCCCAGCTCAACGGAATCACGCAGCTGTCGACCAATAACCAGACTAGCCTCACGCTCGACGTACCAGTTTTCATTAATTAATTCTTCCGGGTACTTACGAGCCAATAAATCCTTCGCCGAAAGTACATGACCAGCAGTCAAATCCTGAGCAAATACAATGACACTTCCCGTGTTTCTGGAGGCTTCTTCTAATCTACGTGACGTTTCTTGTTGTAAGTACTGGTTAATTAACCAGACAGTGACTATTGAAATAACTGTGCTAAAGCTTACGGCAAAAATCCATTTCGCCTTTTTTGTCATGAAGACCCTCCTGGAATTAAAACTAAATAGCGCCAAATAAAGTAATAAAACTCTTTCGCCTTCCGACCGGCCTCGATTAAATAGTCGATGAGAGAAAACTGCTCTTCAACAATTAACAAAGTTGTCATTATTAGTAGCGATATGACCAACCATTCTGTCGATGCCTGACCACTTTCCTTTCGAATCATAAGATATGAACCAAAATCACATATTCACCTTGTTCAGAGAACATGAGGCGTCCCATATCCTCTTTGAATATCCAGACGTCATTCTCTTTTTCAATAGATTGAAAAGAATCAACTTTTTGACTGTAATAAAACATCATCGACGTTTGTAACTGTTTAAGAGGATATCTAGCCAAGTAAACCCAAACTTCTTTACCGTTATTTTCATGTTTTGAAATTGGAGTAAATGGACCTTTTAAAAGTTTTTCTTTAGGTGGGAAACTAGTCATTGGCATTAATACCCACTGTTCATTCTCAACTTCAAATAAAGTCCAGTCCGTCCCATCAATGGGACAAAGCCAGAAAATTGTCTTTCCACCCGGACAGTATGGATAGAACTGCTCCAGCGCTTCCCAGTCCGGACTTTTAGGCTTATCCAAAAAAAGTGCATTAACGCTAACAGAAGAACTAATAGGCTGTTCTATCCAACTCCAATCATCTAGCACGACAGGCAAATCCATAACTAATCCTTTTTCTGATATGCTTCCGGAGGCATAACATCTGGAGAAATCGTTCCAAATATTAGTGAATCTGGACTAAGTTCTTCAGCTAAGAAAATCCACCCTATTCCTTCCTGTATTAACCGCACGACATCTCCCGACAACGCGTTATTAACAACTAACGATGCAGGCCGGCTTGATAATTCATCTAGGTTTTGTGCTTGCCAGCTATTATTGAGCCGCGCCATTGGATAAATGGGTTCATCTTGAGACGGCTTAAGAACCCGTAAATTATCCCCTTCAAGGCCTATAGGTAGTAGCTTATTTATTGGGTTAAAAAATATCTCAGTATGTCTATTTAAACGATAATCACCGGATAAGCTGGTTCTATCATCATCCCTAACTCTTTCCCATATCGCCTCACGGGCTACGACTAAGTCAGATGTATTAATTTCTATAGCTGGAGCGAGTATTTCCTGTACCGAAATAAGAATAGCGGCAACTCCTCCAATCGATAAAATAAACTCAATAACAGCCTGTCCAGTTTGTTTAAAGTTCTTCACGACCTAATATTCCTATCTTATCGATATCTGAAATGGCCACTAATTCAGCTTCCCACAACGCATTGAATAGGTTATCCGTTTCTCTATGCTCATCAGCACGCGGAAAAACTCTGTTTGGTCGGTTAAAACTTGTTCTCGCTTTTGCATATGCAGCTTGATTAGTATCATTTACCTTCACTATGACCGTATCCATACTCATGTTTAAAAAGCTACTAAGCCGCATAAAACTGAAGCGTCGAGGCTCATCATTTAGCGACCCCATCTGCGCCAGAGCCATCCGTGAGGACATTGAGTTGCTACGAAAGGCACCACCATAATTTGAGCGATGGTAACGTCGTTGATCCTGAGCTTTAGCTCCCCAACCTAACGGAAGCTGTTCTTTAAAGTTTCCTATAAACCAACGCCGACCATGTAGTGAAACAGAATCTAAAGCGTGCCAATCCCAGCCCCCGTTTCTAGTTCTTGATAACTCTGTTCCGCCGCGCTTCACTATTTTATGAGTAAAAACATTGACCCAGTCGTATCCCCGACTTTTGCTAAACGGGTCCAGGCTTTTAAGGGTAAGTTTTTCTAACTCTTTAGATTCGCTTTCATTCTTGGTGTTACGCACTTCAGTTTTACGCCACCATAGGCTTGGAAATGGGGATATTCCGCCGCCTTGATACGCTTCCCATCTAAGCTCTTCAGAATGTTTGGAAACGATATCCTGAATAAGTAAAGGGAGCTCTATAGCAAAGCTTGCATCTAACAGCCTTTGCGCTGCAGATATTCCCTGTATTACCGCAGACTGAAAACGAATCAGGGTTCTCACAACCTGCTCAAAGCCTTCTTCAATACGCGCAATTACTGTTGATAGTGCACGGGTGATTTGTCCCAAATATGGAATGAATGATGTAACAGCTTCGAGATTGTCAGCTGTTCTATCGAGCATAGCTAAATAGCTCGCTAACCCCACCCATTGGGCAATTGCCACCTGGTTACCAATAAGCGCTCGGTTTGTTAATGCTAGAAAGTTCATCTGACGAGACATTGCAACGGCTGCGCTATAAGATGCGTTATCAGCAACACTTTGCAAATACCACTGACGCCTGGCGTGCTTGCCCATATCCGTTACGGCAAATAGTAACAATGATACCAACAGCAATACCCCGACCATTAAAATCAGGGTTTGCCCTTTTGTATGCGAATTAGAAGCCGTCAAAGCGCTCATTATTGTTCGCCTTGCTCCGTAGCTTCGTTGTAGTTACCGAGGTTCACTTCCTTATTAGCAACTGTGCCGGCACGACGTGAGGATTGACGCGCTCTATTGATTTGTTGGGAAGAGGACTGTCCAGTCATTTCCTGAGCAAGGCCTGCGACTTGATTACGTATGGACTTACCGAAAAGTGAGTAAACTCCGATTGCCGCAACGGCAATCAAAGCCACGATAATAATATATTCCGTCATTCCCTGACCGCGAGAACGCCGAGCAAAACCCGTATTCATAATTCCCTCCTGGCATATAATCAAACGCCCCAATTGACGTTAAGCTCAAGAAGTATAGATCGGGTTTTAGAAGGTCAGATCAGAAGTAGCAAATGTCTTACTCAATATTGAGATATTTATGCATCTGCACAGAAAGGCGCCAGTTGCGCGCTATGCAGGTTTTCATGGCAAGCTCTGTGGCGCGTGGCCGCTGGCTTATAGGTTGCAGACAAATTACGGCGTCTGCTTTGGGCGGGCAGCGTTCTAGTAAGGAATCTAACGCGTCTATGTGCTTTTGCATGGCTACGGGGTGCTTTATTTCGTTAGCGCGCGCCATACAGTCTGGGCGTACTAAGTAGCCACCGGGCATATCCAACTTGGGCGACACCGTTACCCAGGTGTTGTCGGTGACTTTTAGCTCAAAGGTACCGCTGGTTTCTATTTGCAGCTGGTACCCTTTGGCTTCTAAGGCGCTGCCAAGCGGTAGCAGGTCAAACATAGCCGGTTCGCCACCGGTTATAACTACGTGTTTGGCGGTGTAACCTTCTTTTTCAAAGCGGCTAATAATTTCTTCTGCCGTCATTTCAGCCCATTCAGCGGTAGCTTCGGTTTTTGCCATTAAGCGCTCAACGCTTACCTGGTCACTTGGGTTGGTTTCCCATGTGTGCTGGGTATCGCACCAAGGGCAACCCACAGGACAACCCTGCAAACGCAGAAAAATAGATGGCACGCCGGTAAAGGTGCCCTCGCCTTGCAAGGTTTCAAAAATTTCGTTGATGCGGTAAGGCATAGCTTCCGTTAAAATGGCTTTGGCTAGAATGTATGAATGCAGATTATACGGGGAGTTACAGCATGTCGCAAAAGGTCGTTGTTATTTATTCAGGCGGAATGGACTCGTTTACCGTTTTGCACAAAGCCCTGCAAGAGGGAAACGAGGTTCTGGCACTGTCGTTTAACTATGGGCAACGCCATGTAAAAGAGCTTGAAGTGGCGGCTAACGTCTGTAAACAGCATGGAATACCTCATAAAGTTGTCGACATTACCGCTATTAACTCTCTGCTGTCGGGCAGTTCACTCACCGACGACATAGACATTCCCGAAGGCCACTACAAAGAAGAGTCAATGAAATCTACCGTAGTACCCAACCGCAACATGATTTTGCTGTCTCTGGCCATTGGTTACGCCGTGTCTGAAAATGCCTCGGCGGTTTACTATGGTGCGCACTCGGGTGACCACGCTATTTACCCCGACTGCCGCCCCGAGTTTGTACGCCAAATGGACGTAGTGAGTAAAATGGCCAACTACGACCCAGTAGCCGTTCACGCCCCCTACTTAGACGTCGATAAAAACGCAATTTTAGCCGACGGCCTGAAAATGGGACTGGACTACAACCAAACCTGGACTTGCTATAACGGCCGTGACAAAGCCTGTGGTAAATGCGGTGCGTGTCAGGAGCGCTTAGAGGCCTTCGCCGCCAACGGCATTGAAGACCCTATTCCTTACGAAGAATAAGTTTTAGTTAAATAGAGAGTATCAAATTAATTTCAAATGAGCATCGCCCCATCTTTTTCTTACGGTGCGCTAAAAGACGCCCAAACACTGATGCCAATGGTAAGCAGCATTATGCTAATTATGATGTCCATAATAAATTCCTACATGAACTCATCAATACTTACTTTAATTGAATAGCACTCATCACTATCATTAAATTCAAGATAGTAGTTTATTGGAAAACCAAAGCTGTCATCGAAAGTAGGCAACTCTGATTGCTCTCCCCAACTCTTAGCAACAACCTGCGGACCACTCTCTAACTCGGCCTTTAGATAAGCAAACATTTCATCAAACGTTCCGAAATGGTCGCCCGTTGGAGGATCTATCTCCTGCCCAGAATCGTAATTAGTAACACTTGTGATTACGTCATCATCGACAGTAACTCTATATGAAGGGGCTGCCTCATCGGCCACCCCATCACCACAGGCTTGGTTGACCCTTTGATGATAGGCAAAGCTATAATCAATAAGTTCGTGAGAATCCCACAGCTGTTGTGCAGAGTTCACATCCTCTAAAACATCTGCAACCCTAGGGTCTGCTACGGGTTCTTGGCTATCTGTTTCTGAACCACCACAAGACGCGAGTGTAATTGCAAAAAGAAACGTTAGAAATTTCATCATTTGCATACCTAAGTTGCACTGCATTAACTATTAATATAATGATTGTCATATTAAAGGTTGTATTAAATGCATTCAAGAATTCCGGAGTTAAGTTTCCCCAACCTTTAACAAAAAACTTAAAGAAACTGTGAGAGTTGATGATATAAACATCACCATTTTAGATGTTATGAGTAGTCAGGTTCGTATCGGTGTTGATCCCACCTTACTTAAAAGTATCAGTAGGTAACAGCAAACTAAGTTTGTTACGAATAGCCTAGACAACGAACCTACAACCAGCGTTGAGCTTGTTCCCAGCGTTCGGTGCGCTTTAGCTCTTCCAGCGAAACCGCTGGCGATGACATCAGCATTCTATTCACACGTTGTGCGCTTTCTGGCTCAGTCGCGGGTAAGTTGGCGTCCAGTACTTGCACTGCGCCTGCTCTGTCGTTACACACCAGTATCATGTCGCAGCCGGCGTTCAAAGCGGCTACGGCGCGTTGCTGCATGTCACCGGCAACGGTAGCGCCCTGCATAGACAGGTCGTCACTAAATATGGTGCCATTAAACTGCAGCTCGCTGCGCAGTATTTGTTGCAACCAAAACTCGCTAAAACCGGCGGGCTGTGGGTCTATTTGCGGGTAAATAACATGGGCCGGCATAATGCCGTCCAGTTTCTGGCTTAATGACAAAAACGGCTTTAAGTCATGAGCCCTAATTTGCTCCAGAGTTCGGTCGTCTTCGGGAATGGCAATGTGGGAATCCGCCTGGACGGAGCCATGCCCCGGGAAGTGTTTACCGGTACACGCCATGCCCGCCTCATGCATGCCTTCAATAAAAGACGACGCCAGTTTAGAAATTTCAGATGGCACAGCCGAGAAAGCGCGATCACCAATAACGTCACTGCAGTCGTCTACGTCCAGCACCGGTGCAAAGCTAATATCAATACCTACAGCCTGAACCTCTGCTGCCATTAGCCAGCCTAAATCGCGAGCGGCGCGCTGTCGTTCGTCTTCGTTTTCTATTTGTTGCAGCGACCCCATAGCAGGAATAACGCTAAAGCCTTGACGAAAACGCTGCACACGCCCACCCTCGTGATCCACCGCAATGAGCAAAGGTTTGGCGGCGGCAGCTCGTGCCTCGCGTGTCAGTGCCTGTAACTGCTCTAAGGACGCAAAGTTACGCGTAAATAAAATAAGCCCGTTCACGGCGGGTGCCGCAAGAAGGTTTTTGTCTTCTTCGGTCAGCTCAGTGCCCGCAATATCTATCATTACTTGTGCCATAACAGCGGCTTTCTCGTTTGGTTTTCAATAGTCAGCAGTTTGCCATGAGTTAAGTAAAGACGCCATGTTCCCTGTTTATCTTTTCGCTTCTTATGCTAAATTAACATTTTTACAACAGAACAAGAGATGCAGTATGAGACTCGACAAATCACTTTTATGCATAGGTATTACTCTGGCCCTTTCTGCCTGTGGTGGTTCAGATAGTGGTAATTCAGATAGCGGTGGTACGGACAATTCTGGTGGAACCAATAACGACGATGGTTACGCCTTTTGCTCGGTCGAGGACCAAAACCAGCGCTTTTTCGAATACATGAAGGAAGACTACTTCTGGGCTGACCAACTGCAGGACAGCTTAGATCCAGAGGCTTTTGACGATGTGTATGCGGTACTGGAAGAACTGCGTGTACCGGAGGATCGGTACAGCTACATATTGACTGAAGAAGAGTACGATCAGCTGTTTGTCAGCGCTACCTACTACGGCTTTGGCTTCTCTATGGAACAAATTAGTGAAAGCCGCGTTAAGTTTCGTTTTGTCTATAACGACTCCCCTGCCGATGCCGCAGGCATTGACCGCGCCGATGAGCTTATCGCTATTGAGGGGGTAGCGGTTTCTGAGCTGCTTGCCAATGATGAGTTCGACGATGCGCTGGGCGCTAATGAAGAAGGACTGAGCCGCGAAATTACCTGGCAAAAGCCCGACGGCACAGAACAAACCGAAGTATTAAGTAAAGTTGAAGTAGAAACCAATACCGTTATGGGCGCTCAAACTTACCAGCTGGACGGCGAAACCGTTGGCTACTTTACATTAGACTCTTTCATTAACCGCACCGGCGACGACTTAAACAATGCCTTTGATTTGTTTGCAGCTGAAGGTATCAACCATTTAGTCATTGATGTTCGCTACAACGGTGGTGGTTTGATCCGCTACGCTAATCAGGCCGCAACTCAGGCGGCAGGGATAAATGTACAGGGTGAAACCTTTTTAGAGTACCGTTTTAACGAACAAAACAGCAGTAATAATCAGAGCATTGACTTTAGTCTGGTCGATGGCGTTGAACAACTTGATTTAGACCGGGTATTTGTACTGACTAGCGGCAGCAGTTGTTCGTCGTCAGAAATCATTATTAATTCACTCAGTCCTCACATTGAGGTTGTTACTGTCGGTGAATCTACCTGTGGTAAACCGGTAGGTCAGCAGCCGGAAGAGTTGTGCGATAAAGTCACCTTCGCTATTAACTTTGAAACCGTAAACTCAGAAGGTGAAGGCCAATATTATGATGGTATTGCGCCAAACTGCTCAGTTGAGGATGAAATTGTTGGAGACTGGGGTAGCTCTGAAGACCCACTCACAGCGGCTGCAAATACTTACATCAGCAGTGGCAGTTGCCCTGCAGCGTCAGCTAGCGCAGAAACGAAAAAGAGCGCTCAGAAGCGCTCTTTTGTAACACCTATCTACAATATGAAAGATAAGCGCGAGTCTATTCAGTAAGAACTCGTATTAGCAGCGGTTAGTCTTTAACCGCTGCTTTTCTTATGTCACCTTTCGCCGTATAGAACTGATTATTCTCAATAATACCCGGCGCAAAGCTGTCTACACCAATAGCGGTTAAACGCAGTTCTTCGGTTTCAGCCAACTTCTTGGCAGTATCTTTGTCGACTAAGCCTTTTTGCAGTGCAGCATCCGCCAGTTCCTGACCGTTCAGGTTGGACGATAACTCACCACGTTTTTGCGCCTTACGCAGCGTTTTATAAACCGGCTTCATTTCCAGCATAGACAAGAATGCTTTTTCCATGTGTCCGGTAGAATCACTGATACTGTCTTTCCAGTAGCACAAGAAGGTATGACGGTCACGAGTAACACCCGGCTCCATCATACTAGTACTGATGTTCTGCAGAATTTCATCTGACGGCTTTTTGAAGTGATTGCCCAGCGGAAAAACCAATATCCGCATAGTCCACGCCATAAAGCGGTTCGGGAAGTTGTCAAAGAAGCCATAGAAGGCATCCGCAATACTGTATAAATGGTGCTTAAGTGCGTAATGAACATACGGCAGGTCAGCCACCTGACGACCTTCATCTTCAAAACGTTTCAGTACCGCAGAAGCCATGTATAGGTGGCTTAAAACATCACCTAAACGGGCTGAAATCATCTCTTTGCGTTTTAAGTCGCCACCTAGCATAAGCATGGAAATATCCGACGCTAATGCAAGACCGCGGCTCATACGCCCCAGCTTACGGTAATAGTGAGAAGTTTCACCACTAACCGGTGATTCGCCAAAACGGGCACCAGTAAGACCCAGCCACAAGCTACCAAAGACATTACTGGCAGCAAAGCCAATATGCTTCAGTAACAGGCTGTCAAAGTCGCGCATACCTTCGTCTTCATTCGGGTTAGCCGCAGCCTGCATTTCTTTTAATACATAAGGGTGGCAGCGCGTGGCGCCCTGACCAAATATCATCAAGTTACGAGTCAGAATATTCGCGCCTTCAACGGTAATAGATACCGGTGTTGCCATATACGCATGACCCAAATAATTATGCGGACCTAACTGAATGCCTTTACCGGCGTGAATATCCATGGCGTGTTCAAGTACTTCGCGCCCCATTTCGGTCATATGGTACTTGGTCATTGCCGTAACAACAGACGGGCTCTGACCCTGACATAGTGCAGAAATAGTCAGTCGGCGTGTTGACTCCAGAATGTAGTTGGTACCACCAATTTTACCCATTGATGACTGAACGCCTTCAAACATACCAATGGGCATCCCAAACTGCTGACGAACGTAAGCATAAGCACCGGTCATGCGCTGAGTGACGTGGCCCGATGCCGTAGCCAGAGCCGGCAATGAAATACCGCGACCAGCTGACAGGCATTCAACCAGCATACGCCAGCCTTTACCGGCGTAATCCGCACCACCAATAATCCAGTCCAGCGGAATGAAAACGTCTTTACCAAAGGTTGTTCCGTTAAGGAAAGCTTGGTTCAGCGGAAAATGGCGGTCGCCAATTTCAACGCCTTTGTGCGAAGTAGGAATTAACGCACACGTAATACCAATTTCTTTTTTATTGCCTAAAAGTGCTTCGGGGTCATAGAGTTTAAAGGCTAAACCCAAGACCGTTGCTGACGGAGCCAGTGTAATGTAGCGCTTAGACCAGTTAAGACGAACCCCGACAACTTCTTTGCCTTCATGCTCGCCTTTGCAAATGATGCCTTCATCTGGAATGGCACCCGCGTCGGAGCCAGCTTCAGGTCCTGTCAGTGCAAAACAAGGAATGTCCGTTCCGTCCGCAAGGCGCGGTAACCAATAGTCTTTTTGCTCTTTTGTACCATAGTGAGTCAGTAACTCACCCGGACCTAACGAGTTAGGCACCATGACCGATACCGCCGCACTGATAGAGCGGCTGGCAATTTTCGAAACAATGTAAGAGTTTGCCGCGGGAGTAAAATCCAGACCACCGTGGTCTTTGCCAATAATCATGGCGAAGAAACGTTCTTTACGCAGGTAGTCCCAAACTTGTTTGGGTAAGTCACGGTCTTGCTGCACAATTTTAAAATCGTCCAGCATGTCCATCAATTTTGCCAACTGGTTATCGACAAACGCCTGTTCCTCAGCGGTCAGTTTTGGCTCGGGTACATCCAACAGCTTCTGCCAGTCCGGACGGCCACTGAACAGCTCGCCGTCCCACCAAACGTCACCCGCTTCCATAGCTTCGCGTTCGGTATCCGACATAGGCGGCAAAATGCGCTTAAAAATAGCAAAAACCGGTTTAGTTACCAGGCTGCGACGGATATCTCCGACTGCAAACACCAGTACCACTAAAACCACTAACAGAATGAAAATTTCCATGGTTATCTCCAGTGCACCATCACAATAAAAGTGTAGTCAAATCTCGAACTTACAACGGCATCTTTACGCTTCTTCAAGCCCGCCGGAAACAAAAGGTATGAGCTGATCGATGACATCCTGTGCCTCAACCTTTTTATTAAATTCCGACTGAGCAATTTCAATTAAAGCCTGCCCCGACACTTGAGCAAAAACGGCGGCGCCTAATATAAAGTGTAGACGCCAAAACATTTGTTGCTCATCTAAATGTGGGTTTGCGCGCTTTAACAGCGCCAATAAATGCTGCAATACACCACCAAACTCTTGCTGAGTATACTTGCGCAAATGCCCCTGAATTTCAGAGTAAGCAAAACCGAGTAGTCTTAAAAAGATATCCGGCCCCTGCTTGTTGACCTCAGTTAACTTTGCCAAGGGTATTTTGAAACGCTTAAACAGTTCTTCTGTTTTTAACTCGCTTTGCTGTTCAGCCTGTTGCAGCTGCTCTTCCAAAACGGGCATAAAAACAACTAAATAGCGTGCCATTACCGCTTGAATAAGTGCTTTTTTTGAGCCAAAGTGATAATTGACAGAGGCAAGATTAACCCCCGCCTCCTGCGTGATTTGCCGTAAAGAGGTTTGCTCAAATCCATCTCTGGAAAAAAGCATTTCTGCGGCGTTGAGTATTTTCTTTTGAGTCGAAATGCGTGCTGCCATGAAATATATAAACGCATGATTTAAACATGCGTTTAATCTAATTCATGTCGTTTCAGCGTGCAAGTGTTCGCTGAATTTATTTTGATCTGCCGCGTAAACTTAATTGTATAGGACTTAATGCCGCCAGTAATGACGGTGGAACAGAATAAGTACGGTCATAATTTCAAGACGGCCGGCTAACATTGCGAAAATAAGCAACAATTTAGCGCCGCCGTCCAGGCTCGAGAAGTTACCCGCCGGGCCTATAATTTCACCTAAACCAGGCCCAACGTTACCAACTGCCGAGGCAGCGCCGGATATCGCTGTCAAAAAATCGAGATCAAATAGTGACAAACCCAGCGCTATAACGGCAATGAGAAGAAAGTACATAAAACAGAAAGCGACCATAGAGCCCAGTAACGAGTCATTGACCCGGCGCTCCTGGTAGGTTTGAACACTCACCAGGTTAGGGTGAATTAACTGGCTAAACTGCTTTCTTAATAAAAGTTGTGACAACTGAAAACGGAAAATTTTCATGCCACCGGAAGTTGAGCCGGTACAACCACCAATAAACATCAAATAGAAGAACACCATTAACGACCAGCTTCCCCAGCTGCCGTAGTCTTCTGTTGCGTACCCCGTTGTTGTTACCACCGACACCACGTTAAAAGCGGTGTGCATTAACGCGTCGCCAAATTCCCGGCCTTTGACTATTTGCACCAAAGTAATCAACGCAATAGCAATAAGCAGGAAAGTTATAAACGCGCGTACCTGGGTGTCTTTCCAGAGCGGCTCAAAGTCTCTTTTCAACAACCGGATATAAAGCACAAAAGGTAGTGCCCCGGCCACCATAAAAATGGTGCCTGTTATAACCAGGAAAGGGGTATCAGAAAAGTGCCCAAAAGAGGCATCATAGTTTGAGAAACCCGCAGTGCCGATGGTTGTCATACCGTGAACAAAAGCATCGAAACTGCTCATTCCCCCAACTAAATACAAGCCAACCACCGCAGCAGTTAAAATAAGGTACACTCGCCCTATTGCCATAACCATATGGCTTGAGCGCGGCATGAACTTACCCGACATATCGGATGATTCAGCCTGGAAAAGGCGCATACCACCAACTTGCAGGAAGGGCAAAATTGCCATCGCCATAACGATGATTCCAATACCACCTAACCACTGCAACATGGCGCGCCACAACAACACACTGGCGGGCAGATCATCCAGCCCTGAAATAACCGTTGCACCGGTTGTGGTAATAGCCGACATAGCTTCAAACCAGGCGCTTGAGAAATCGAGATAGGGCTTTGCAAAAATAAAAGGCAGGGTTGCAAACAAACTGGCTGACACCCAACATAACGATGTCAGCAAGAATACTTGTCGCGCTCTGAGTTTGGCGTCACCAACTGGCTGCAGAAATAGAACCAAGCCAACAACCAAGCCAATAATAGAGAGCGTTAAATAAGTCCACTGCTCTTTCTCACCGTTGACAACCGCCATAACGAAAGGTGCAAGCAATGCAATAGAAAGTAACGCAATCAATCCGCCCACCGCTTTTAGCAGTAGCTTAATGGCCTGTCGACTATCAAGCGGCGTTTGCCGTAAAGATTGATTGGTTTGCAATGACATAATGTCAGTTAGAAGTATCTAAAGGCGCAAATGACTTCACTAAGTCGTCAATGGCTTTCATTTGCTGTAAATAAGGCTCTAACGCATGTAAAGGTAATGCGCAGGGACCATCGCATTTTGCTTCATTGGGGTTAGGATGAGCTTCAATGAACAACCCAGCAATACCCAACGACATACCAGAGCGCGCCAGCTGTGCAGCCTGTGCGCGCCGACCATCGGCTGAGTCAGCTCTTCCTCCCGGACGTTGCAAGGCATGCGTAGCGTCAAAGATAACCGGCGCCATAGGCTTCATGTCATCCATGCCGAGCATATCGACAACCAGATTATTATAGCCAAAGCTTGAGCCGCGCTCACATAACATAAGCTTTTCGTTGCCGGCTTCTGCAAACTTTTTGATGATGTGCTTCATTTCATGCGGCGCAAGAAACTGTGGCTTTTTAATATTAACCATAGCGCCAGTTTCAGCCATGGCAACCACCAGGTCAGTCTGACGTGCAAGAAACGCAGGAAGCTGCAGTACATCGACCACTTCCGCTACCGGGGCCGCCTGATGTGGCTCGTGTACGTCGGTAATAAGAGGCACGTTAAACTGCTGCTTTACCTCTTCAAAAATGCGCAAGCCCTCTTCCAGGCCAGGTCCACGAAAAGAGTGAATGGACGACCGGTTAGCTTTATCAAATGAAGCCTTAAACACATATGGAATACCCAGTTTGCTGGTTACTTCTACATAATGTTCGGCAATTCGCAGGGCTAAGTCACGAGACTCCAGCACATTCATTCCGCCAAATAAAACAAAAGGCTTGTCATTTGCTATCTGAATGTCGCCAAGCTGTAATTCTTTGATCATCCTAAACTCCTGCGATTAGCTACCAACAACACGTAAGATCTGGCCTGCGAAATACGCCATGTAAGTTCCCAGCGCATACCCCATTACCGCTAATAATACACCAACCGGCGCTAATGACGGATGAAAAGCTGAGGCAACAACGGGTGCTGACGCCGCACCACCAACGTTAGCCTGACTGCCAACAGCCATATAAAACACAGGAGCACGCAACAGTTTTGCAACCAATAGCATCAAACCAGCGTGAATGATCATCCAGATAGCACCAATTAAGAAGTACTTCGGTGTTTCCACAATTTTTGTGACATCCATATGCAGGCCAATACTGGCAACCAGAATATAGACGAAAACTGAGCCAATTTTCGAAGCGCCGGCAGCTTCCATTGACCGGGCTCGGGTAAAGGACAGCGCGATACCGCCAGCAGTTGCAAGCACAATCACCCAGAAGAATAAGCTGTCTAAACTAAATTTACTCAGTGCCGGGTAATTCGTCGCTATTGCCGGTGCAATCCAGTCAGCTAATAAGTGCGCCAAACCGGCAACGCCAAAGCCAATAGCTAAAATGAGCATCAAGTCGCGTAAGCTGGGGTTTCTGACATGCTCGGCTTCATACTTTTCAACTCTGTGGCGAATATTGTCGATAGCCGATGTGTCGGCACCCGTACGAGCGTCTATCTTCTTAGAATTTGCTGCCATATACAGCAATACTGCCATCCAGAGGTTGGCGACAATAATATCAACAGTGACCATGGCGGAAAAAATATCGCCACCCACTTCATACACTTCTTTCATTGCAGCCTGGTTCGCACCACCGCCAATCCAGCTTCCTGCAATTGTTGTCATTCCGCGCCAGACAGCATCAGGCCCTGCTCCGCCTATCATTTCCGGGAAAACAGCAGAAACCAGTAGCAAAGCAATTGGACCACCAATGACTATACCGAAGGTACCGGTTAAAAATAGAATAAGAGCCTTAGAACCAAGCCCCAAAACAGCTTTAACATCCAGACTTAAGGTCAGTAAAACCATACAGGCAGGTAACAGATAATCCATAGCGATATCGGTTACGGCTGTCTGGTTTCCGTCAACAATACCAAAAGTATTCAATAACGACGGCAGAAAATAACAAAGCAACAACGCCGGAACAAAACGATAAAACTTTTTGAACGCGGGATGTTCACTGGTGTTGGTATAGAAAACGAAACCAAGAATCGCAAATAGTAACCCGGCAACAACTCCGTCGTTGGTAATTAACGCATTGGTTTCCGAAACGACTGACTCAGGCGCTAACATAAATATTCCCTTAAATTAACCGGCAATAAGTGCTTGTTTTGACATTGCAACGTGCAGCAGAAACGCTATCCAGCCACAAGCGCCGATAAATCCAAGCCAGCGAGCACCAGCGGTCTTTCCTTTCATGGCCAATACGCCAAAGCCAATGTAAGCAATAACGCCTATCACTTTGTCTGTTAACCAGGGCACCTGAATTGGGTACATACTTAAGCTCACCATGATACCAACGGCGCTAAGTAGCAATAAGGTGTCGTTGACGTGCGGGACTATTTTTAACCACTTCTTTTTAACTAATGGCGAGTCAATTAATTGCAGTACGAAACGGAATAAAAAAAGGCTGATCGAAATCAGCACAAACAATACATGTAAGTGTTTAAAAGCAGTGTACACAAGTAACCTCTTATTATTTAATTAAATTTTTCTAAGTTCAGGCAGGGCTTTAATCACTACATCAAGAAACTTGGGTGAATAGTAGCGACCTTTTTCATCGTTCAACCGTACTGTAATATCGTCATCGCTGATGCCACTCTCCCACCATTCAAGGAGCTGCTCAGTCAATAACAGAACTTGAGTACTTATTGCAATATCAGAACCTTGTTTGCCTTCCGGTAAACCCAGTCCGTCCCACCGCTCAAGTCTTTCTATTAATGCTCTGTGGGCACTTTGTGTTGCCTCATGCTCACCATGAGCTAACGCTCTCAATGAACGTGCAACACGCTGCTGGCAGGTTGTTTCTACGGCAGCTGCTGCATCAGTTGCGCAATCAAGTAATGGGCGAGCTTGTGCGAACAATGACCAGGCCAACGCGGTAGTTTCCGCTTCATCAGCAACAACCCTTTGAGCAATTTCATACGTCAAACGAACTTCATCGTCTTGCTCAAGAACACGATTAAACTGGCTTGCATGGTGAAGCATGAGTTGATCCGCTAAACGCGCCAGGAATTTATCTGAGTCTTCCAGGCACACGACATTATCCTGTGCCAGTTGGACGTTCTCTGAAAACAGCTGAAGAACATGATGATCGTCTGCAGTCAGAGGACGAGATAAGCCCCCGATAAATAAAACGGACCCATGAGCACGACAATGGCTGCGGCAATATAAAAGCACAAAGTCGTCGCCATAATAGGAACCATGGTTCGCAATAACATGCTCAAGTTCTGATAAGGCTTTTGACGGGATAACAGAGCGTAACGTTTGGCCTACACAAACTTTCGAGTCTTCACCATGGGCTGCAAGAACTTTATAGGTGGATCCGTCTTCATTAGACGTTGCATAAAGCGTCTGCTTTGCCCCGCCAATAACCCAACTGAGTTGTTGCACCAAACCATCGACAAAACTATTCATTGGCTGTAAAGCGTAAAGATTCGCAGAGGCTGATATGATTTTTTCAAGTCCGTGACGGCTTTGGTCAATCGACATAATGTCGCGGTACGAACGCAACGATGACATGACCGCAGTAAAGAGTTTTTGCGCCGTAAGTTCTGTCTTCGACTTATAGTCGTTTATATCGTAATTAACGATAACCGTGCGCTCTGGCGCCTGCCCCGGCTGACCGGTTCGTAGAATAATGCGAGTAAAGTGGTTGTCTGCCTGTTCACGAATATAGCGCGCAACCTGCAACCCGGCATCATCCGTTTCCATGACGACATCCAGTAACAATATTGCCGCATCGGGGTGTTCATCGATTAATTGCCGCGCTTCTTCACCAGAAAAAGCACTGTAAAACTTTAAACCCCGACCTAAAAAATTAAAATCGTTTAAGGCCAGTTTGGTTACGGCGTGCACCTCTGGTTCATCGTCGACAATCAGAATTTTCCAGTATTCTGTCGGTAATTTTGTGGTTTGCTGGCTGGCTTCGTCAGCAAACATAAACTGATTGCTCATTATTATTCTCTCTCCGCCCTGGCTTTCTTCCCACCGGTAACTCGTTCTACCCTAGCATAATCCTGCCAACGGTTAATCATTTTATAACCATTTTTCAACAATAGCTCAACGACACTATCGGCCTGTTGCCATCCTTGCTCAAGTAGTAACCAGCCATGTTCGACTAAACGTTCGTTAGCCTGTTTTATAATAGTCTCAATATCGGCTAAACCGTTATTTTCTGCAACTAATGCCGTATGGGGTTCAAATCTAACATCCCCTAACCCTAAATGTGGATCGTCGGCATCGATATAAGGTGGGTTGGATAGCACCAAGTCAAAGTTAAGCGACTTTGGCACAGATTGAAACCAGTCGCTGTACAAAATTTCAACATCTAAGCCTAATTTTTTACTATTTCGCTTAGCCAGCTCAACAGCCGATTCATTACTGTCACACGCCATAACCTGCCACCCAGGGCGTTCCGACTTTAGCGCCAGCGCCACCGCTCCGGTTCCTGTGCCTAAGTCGAGCACACGGGCGTTTTCAGGAAGCTCCAGACTAAGAGCTGCTTCAACCAGGATTTCGGTGTCAGGCCGAGGGATCAAGGTACTGTCATTAACCTCAAGCATCAGTGACCAAAACTCACGATGACCGGTTATATGAGCCACCGGACGACCATTCTGGCGAGCAGCAATAACGTTCCGGTAATGCTCTAGCTGCTCAGCCGTCAGTTCTTTTTCAGGCCAGGTCAGAAGGTACGCTTTTTCTTTATTCAGCACATAACAAAGTAAGGCAGATACATCAGCAGCCACATCTTCACTTTGACTTAACTGCTCTCTGCCCCATATTATCGCCTGCTGTAGCGTCATTGTTGTCCTTCAGACAAAGCAGCAAGTTGATCGGCCTGATGCTCAGTAATGATTGCATCGAGTAGTAAGTCGATATCGCCAGTTAGCACTTCATCTAATCGGTACAAGGTAAGGTTAATGCGGTGGTCTGTAACCCGACTCTGCGGATAGTTGTAGGTACGAATACGCTCTGAGCGGTCACCACTCCCCACTAAGTTACGACGCGTGCTGTCTTCTTCAGCCTGACGCTTTTCATCTTCCAGACGTTGGATCCGTGCCTGCAAAACCGACATGGCTTTCGCCCGGTTTTTGTGTTGAGAACGCTCTTCCTGACACTCTACTACCACCCCTGTTGGTATGTGAGTAAGACGAATAGCAGAATCGGTACGGTTAACGTGCTGACCGCCGGCTCCTGAGGCACGGTAGGTATCAACACGCAAGTCTGCAGGGTTAATTTCAACGGCCTCGGCTTCTGGAATTTCCGGCAACACAGCTACGGTGCAGGCTGAGGTATGGATGCGACCCTGCGACTCTGTTTCGGGAACACGTTGTACGCGGTGGCCACCCGATTCAAATTTCATTCGACCGTAAACGCCGTCGCCGCTCATATGCGCAATAATTTCTTTATAACCGCCATGTTCGCCATCACTGGCACTGACAATATTCACTTTCCAGCCATTTTTTTCTGCGTAACGGCTGTACATACGGAATAAGTCCCCAGCGAATATTGACGCTTCATCACCACCAGCACCGGCCCGAATCTCCAAATAGCATGAGCGATCATCGTTCGGGTCTTTAGGTAACAGCAACAGTTGCAGACGGTTTTCCAGATCTTCTTCTGCTTCTTTGGCCTGCTTAAGCTCCTCTGCCGCCATTTCGCGCATCTCTGCGTCATCATCCTCAGCCATATCTTTGGCTGCAGCCTGATCGTCCTGGTTCTGGCGGTACTCTTCAAAGCACCCAACCACTTCTTCCAGTTGAGAATATTCGCGAGATAAAGCTCGGAAACGGTTTTGATCGCTGATCACATCGGGCTCACCCAATAAAGCCTGCACTTCCTGATAACGCTCAACTAACCCTTCTAGTTTGCGTTCAATGGATGGATTCAACATGTTTTTATTTGCCTTCTGATGGGTCAGAGGATGGCTCTGACCAAAGTTGTTGCAAAACGGCCAGCGTATATTGATCGTTATTTTCGCCGGCAGATTTTAATAAGTTTGTCGGTTTGTGCGTTAACTGCTGCACCAGACGGTGACTGAACCTTTGCAGAACCTCAGTCGGGTCTTTACCCTGCTCAAGTTGAGCCAACGCCTTTTTTAACTGTTCGTCGGCCAGAGTTTTCGTGTGTGTCCGGTACTCTCGCACAAGCTCGACGCTATTAAGAGATTTCAGCCAGTCATTAAACTCTTGTGTCTGCTGCTGGATAATGACTTGCGCTTCACGCGCTGCCTGTTCACGGTTACGAATGTTTTCGCTAATGATGCTTTGCAAATCATCCACTGTATAAAGGTAGGCATCATCCAGTTCATTAACCTGTTCCTCAATGTCTCGGGGAACGGCTAAATCTATCAATAACATGGGTCTGTGACGGCGTTTTTTCAGTGCTTTTTCAATACTGCCCTTACCCACAATAGGTAAAGTACTGGCAGTTGAACTGACAACAATATCGGCCTGTGGCAGAAGCTCAGAAAGCTCCGATAAACTGTGCGCTGTCGCCCCGACTCTTTCAGCCATTTCACGCGCACGCTGCAAGGTTCTGTTAGCGACAATAATTTCGCTGACACCTTGCTGCTTTAAATGCTGAGCAACGAGCTCGGATGTATCGCCGGCGCCAATAAGCAAGACTTTTGAATTCTGTAAATTGGCAAAAATATGGCGTGCCATAGAAACGGCCGCATAGGCTACCGAAACCGCATTCTGACCAACTGCGGTTTCATTTCTTACGGTTTTTGCTACCCGGAAAGTTTGCTGGAATAAACGCTCGAGAATGCCACCGACAGAAGCTTGTCGCTTAGCCGCCTGGTACGCTTGCTTCACCTGCCCCAGAATTTGCGGTTCGCCTAGTACCAGAGAATCTAAACCACTGGCAACGGACATAAGGTGAGTAATAGCTTGTTCGCCCTGAAATAAATAGTGGTGATTCTCCAGGGCGTCAGGAGACAGGCTATGAAACCCCGTCAACCAGCCCAATAACAAGTCACCGGAGACTTCACCGCGACAATACAGCTCTGTACGATTACAAGTAGAAACAATAACCGCTTCTTCAACGCCTTGAAGATTACGCACGGCCTGCAACGCGGTATCGAGTTGTTCGGCACTAAACGCGACTTGCTCACGCAAATCGACCGATGCTGTTTTGTGATTAATTCCAAGAGCTGAAATGGTCATCTGACTGTGAAACTCGTTATCCCAACGCGGCCAAAATCTAAGTTGTCCGATTGTACGTGAAAGCCTTAGTCATTGAAAGTCACAGCGCTTTCTGGTCAACTACTGACATTCCGATTGCACCAATAGAGAAATATGATTCAACGTCGAATTTTCTGGGCTTATCTAGTCGCCGTTACCTTGCTCAGCGGGTGCGCACTACCAACGCCATCAGAGCAAAACAGCAGTACTCAGGTGAACCAGCAAGTTATTAAAGCTCATCAGCAACAATTAGAGCAGCTGCAACAATGGTCGTTAAGTGGCCGCATGGCTATTATCCAGAAAAAGAAAGAAGAGCGTGACAGTTTTTATATCAACTGGGCTTATTTGCCACACCAACAAATCATTCGCTTTTCCCACCCATTAAAAGGTCAGTTAGCGAAATTAACCATTGATGACAGCGGCGCACTGTTAGTTGACTCTGATAATGAAGAACGATGGGCGCCTTCAGCCGATGCTCTGCTTTACCAATTACTCGGTGCAAGCGTTCCTTTTGAGCAGTTGCATGACTGGGTTATAGGAAAAAAAACCGGGGCGCTGAAAGCTGTCCGTTATCATCAAGACGGCACTCTGTCTCAGTCCCAGGTATTTAACCAGGGGCAAGACTGGCAGATAAACTGGTTTTACGATCAAAGTAAGAGTCAAACACTCATCCTGCCCGAACAGATACATTTAGAAAGTTCCGATCTGTTAATAAAGGTGCAAGTGAATCAATGGCAGTAACGACATTAACACTCCCTGCGCCGGCAAAATTGAACCTATTTTTGCACATTACAGGTCGTCGCCCGGACGGGTATCACAATCTACAAACCGTATTTCAGTTTCTGGACTATGGCGACACCCTTAAGTTTCACCGGGAAAAAACTGACGGACAATTCCGTTTAATTGATGAAAGTAGTCAAATACCCGAACAAGAGAATTTGGTTTGGAAAGCTCTGACAGCGCTTAAGCAGGCATACAAAGAAAAAGGCATTGAGCAACTACCCGGCTGCACTATTGAGTTGATAAAGCACCTGCCACAAGGTGCTGGCCTGGGCGGAGGTTCATCCAATGCTGCTACCGCTTTAGTTGGGTTAAACCACCTATGGGGCAATCACTTTTCCTCTTCTGAATTGCAGAAAATGGGTGGAAAGCTCGGTGCCGATGTTCCGGTGTTTATTCACGGGCAGGCATGCTTTGCCGAAGGTACCGGCGATATTTTCACCAACGTATCACCACCTGAACTCTGGTATTTAGTGGTAAAGCCTGAAGTTTCCATAAGCACAGCTGAGCTGTTTTCTCACCCACAGCTACAACGAAACTGCGCTGTTGTTAGTGCCGAAAACTGGGACGCTCAAAACGTCACTAATGTATTTGAACCAGTGGTCTGCGATCTACACACCGAAGTTGCTATGTTGCGCCGTGCCTTGCTAGAATACGCTCCGACTCGGCTCACTGGCAGTGGAGCATGTCTTTTTTCTTCATTTGAAACAAGGCAAGCCGCAAAAGAAGCGCAGCAGCATGTCCCTAAAGGGTTACGCTCATTTGTCGCTCAAGGCCAGAACCGTTCACCACTTATCCAGACATTAACCCAATAAAAGTCGAGGTATGTTGTGCCTGACATGAAACTTTTCGCCGGCAACGCCACTCCGGATCTAGCCCAGAAAATCGCCGATCGCCTTTATATCAAACTTGGTGAAGCATCCGTTGGTCGCTTTAGTGACGGCGAAATTAGCGTCGCTATTAACGAAAACGTCCGCGGTTCCGACGTCTTTATTCTTCAATCTACTTGCGCTCCAACCAATGACAACCTTATGGAACTCATTGTTATGGTGGATGCATTACGTCGTGCATCAGCAGGCCGTATCACTGCCGTTATGCCTTATTTTGGCTACGCTCGCCAGGATCGCAGAGTTCGTTCAGCTCGAGTTCCAATTACGGCAAAGGTCGTTGCAGACTTCTTATCAAGCGTTGGTGTTGACCGCGTACTGACCGTAGACTTACACGCTGAACAAATTCAGGGCTTTTTCGATGTGCCTGTCGATAACGTTTTCGGAACACCTGTGTTATTAGAGCACATGCGTCAGCAAAACTTTGACAACCCAGTCGTTGTTTCTCCCGATATCGGTGGCGTAGTCCGTGCTCGTGCTTTTGCCAAACTTATGGATGACACTGACTTAGCTATCATCGATAAGCGTCGCCCTTCTGCTAACGTATCGCAGGTTATGCATATTATTGGCGACGTTAAAGGCCGTGACTGCATCATTGTTGATGACATGATCGACACTGGCGGAACCTTGTGTAAAGCCGCTGAAGCGCTTAAGTCACATGGCGCTAAGCGTGTATTTGCTTATGCAACTCATCCGGTATTCTCAGGTAACGCCGTTCAAAACATCAAAGACTCAGATATTGATGAAGTGATTGTGACGGACAGTGTACCGCTAAGTGATGCCATGAAGGCAACCGGTAAAGTCAGCCAACTGACCTTATCAGGTATGTTGTCTGAAGCACTTCGCCGAGTAAGTAACGAAGAATCGATTTCCGCAATGTTCGAGTACTGATTGTTGTAATTAATGCCGCTCAGTGCTAGTATTGCGCGCCCTTAGAAACCGGCCACGTTGTCGGTTTCTAAGTTTCTGGGTCAGCTCTTGGTCGCGAGTGCTGACAAATAAAAAACTTTAAACATTGAGAGGCCAAATCATGGCTGAATTAGATTTTAATATCAAAGCTACCGTCCGTACGGACAAGGGGAAAGGTGCGAGCCGCCGCCTGCGTCACGCGGACAAAGTACCAGCAATTTTATATGGTGGTAAAGGTGAGCCAGTCGCACTAGAACTGGACCACAACAAAGTGAATAACATGGCTGACTTCGAAGCCTTTTATTCGCACATTCTGACGCTGGAGTTTGATGGTAAGAAGCATCAGGCAATCCTTAAAGACATGCAGCGTCACCCGTATAAGCCCAAATTGACTCATCTGGATTTCCAGCGCGTTGAGAAAGGCCACAAACTTCACACTAACTTACCTCTGCATTTCTTAAACGAAACAACTGCTAAGGGTGTTAAAGAAGAAGGCGGTGTTGTTGTTCACCACGTCAACGATGTGGAAATCACTGTATTACCGAAAGACTTACCAGAGTACCTGGAAGTTGATATTGCTGAACTCAGCGTTGGTGACACCATTCACCTGACTGACTTAAATCTGCCTAAAGGCGTTGAGTTAGTTGAACTGACTAAAGGTGATGATCACGACCAGGCGGTTGTATCTATTACTGCTCCTCGCGTCGAGAAAGAAGAGACCGAAGAAGATACAGTAGCACCTGGCGACGTTCCTGCTGAAAACAGCAAAGACGACGCTGACGAAGAGTAAGTCAGTCTCCTGTTATGGGAACTGAAGTAAAACTGCTTGTGGGCCTGGGAAATCCGGGCCCCGAGTATGAACGAACTCGCCACAACGCTGGTTTCTGGTTAGTCGAAGACTTCTGCAGACGCCACGCAATTACACTTTCCCCTGATACAAAAAGCAAAGCCCTAATTGGACGCTGGCAACAAGGCGCTCATGATCTTCGCATTGTACTACCACAAAATTTTATGAACCGCAGCGGTTTCTCAGTAGCGGCTCTGGCTAACTTTTATAAAATACCGGCTAGCGAAATTTTAGTGGCATACGATGAACTCGATTTACCACCCGGCATTGCTAAGTTTAAGAAAGGTGGAGGTGCCGGCGGGCACAACGGAATTAAAGACATTATTGCCCAAACAGGCAGCCAGGACTTTATGCGACTGCGTATTGGTATTGGCCACCCGGGCGATAAAACGAAAGTTACGGGGTTTGTTTTAGGCAAAGCCTCAGCAAATGAACAGCGGCTTATCGATGACTGTATCGATGAAGCCAGCCGCAGTATCGACACATTAATGGTGGACGGCTGGGGACCTGCACTGCAGCGTCTGCACAGCTACCGCCCTGAACAGAAAGGCTAAATTCTCATGGGATTTCGATGTGGTATCGTTGGTTTACCAAATGTGGGTAAATCCACACTTTTCAACGCACTGACAAAAGCAGGCATTGAAGCTGCAAACTTTCCATTCTGTACCATCGAACCAAACACGGGCGTTGTTCCTGTTCCTGATCCTCGCCTGGATAAATTAGCCGCTATAGTCAATCCCGAGCGCGTTATTCCAACAACCATGGAGTTTGTTGATATCGCCGGGTTAGTTAAAGGCGCTTCAAAAGGCGAAGGTTTAGGTAACCAGTTTTTAGCGAACATCCGCGAAACCGACGCTATTGGTCATGTCGTGCGCTGCTTTGAAGACGACAATATTGTGCATGTCAGCGGTGGTATTGATCCTGCCGATGACATTGACACCATTAACACCGAGCTGGCACTAGCCGACTTAGATTCTGTTGATAAGTCTTTGTACCGTCTGAGTAAAAAAGCGAAAGGTGGTGACGCACAAGCCAAAGCAGAAATTGCGGTACTGGAGAAACTTAAGCCGGCACTTGATGAAGGTAAAATGGCACGCTCTGTAGAGCTCAGCAAAGATGAGCGTGCAACCATTCGCTCGTACAACTTGCTGACTTTAAAGCCAACGATGTACATTGCCAACGTCAACGAAGACGGTTTTGAAAACAACCCGCATCTGGATAAAGTACGTGAAATAGCGGCAACTGAAAACGCTGTTGTTGTTCCAGTATGTGCGGCTATTGAATCAGAAATAGCCGAGCTGGACGAAGCTGACAAAGAAGAGTTCTTGAGCGAACTGGGGCAGGACGAGCCAGGTTTGAACCGCGTTATTCGCGGTGGCTACGAGCTATTAAACCTGCACACATACTTCACTGCCGGCGTAAAAGAAGTTCGCGCCTGGACAGTTAAAGTAGGCTCAACGGCACCTCAGGCTGCCGGACGCATTCACACCGATTTTGAAAAAGGCTTTATTCGTGCCGAAATCGTTGGATATGACGACTATATTGACAACAACGGTGAGCAAGGTGCAAAAGATGCCGGTAAATGGCGTTTAGAAGGAAAAGAGTACATCGTAAAAGACGGCGATGTCATTCACTTCCGCTTTAACGTTTAAAGAACGAATTGTGGCTCGCACAACGCGGGCCACAACCTTTCCCGATACCTTTAGTTTTCTACAATATCGCCATGCATTGGTGCCAGCAGACCCAATAACTGATTCTGAGCCGCAACCGGTATCTCATACTTTTCCATCGCCGCTATTAGGTGCTCCACCAGTGCATTAAAGTCCGCATTAGTAACGCCCATATTACGGTGCGATGTTTTCATATCGTCTCCGCTGTAGTCACAAGGACCACCACTAACGTCACATATTTGTTCACTAATCAGTTTATGCACTCGCATAATGTCCACATCAGCAAAATGGTGAGCTATACGGTCATCGCCCCCCACTCTGTAAAGCATTTCTTCAACAACGGTTTCAATCCCCTCTTGCTCTCCCAACTGCTGGTACAAGTTCTGAGCAATTGACAGCGGAGTAAACAGTAACACCGCCAGTAACAGACCTATTCTCATAATTCCTCCTTAAAAAGCTGCCTGAACAGACAGATACCAGCCGGTTTGATCATCGAGTCCCGCTATTGAACCTAAGTCAGTGTAAGCGCCAACAACGGACACATGTTTATTTGGGAAGTAAGCGACAAAAAGATCTTTCCAGTCCTGCTCTTCAGCAAAATTTAAATTATCGGGCTTCTGGCGGTATTCAATACCCACAGCCCAATAACGATTCAAAAAAGCCGCTACCGACGCTTCCGCCAGCCAGTCCCTGCTGTTCTCTTTGTCTCCGCCAAAGCCTAGCAGACCCAGTTGGTTCGCCTTGCTTGAACGCAAGGTTAAGTTTGCGACCCAGGTACGATGAAAAGGTCCATCCAACCAGGCTTTTGCGGCACTGACATACCAATCAACACTGCTGTCATTCTGAGAACCAACGGCTGACGGCAGTGCATAGTCTTTGTTCTTTTTGTGCTGCGCGCCAACACTGATTTGAGGTAAATCGCCATAAATGAGGTCTCCGGCTAAACGCACTTTAGCACCAACAATACTTTGACTAAGCTCACCACCAATAGTAGACAGATCAAATGTTTGTTCCGCGTACGACAATTCTATTCGGTTACTCCAACTGACACTGACGCCCTGCACGCTTAAGCGAAAGTCATCTACAGCAACTTCACTTAAATTGACCGTTGCACCAAATTGACCTTCTCCGGCGTAACTGCTTAACGTTGCCCAGGGGACAATGCCGCCTCCCCCTGCTCCTTCTAGCGTACTGGCGCCACCTGTTGCTAATAGCCTTGTTCCCTGGTCCGCGAACGTCGCCGGACTAAAAAACAAAACTCCAGCCAAAATACAATGGCTTCCATACACTAAAGAATCTCTTATATTCATTTTCATTCTTTTAACTCATGGTCGGTTAAGTAATTCTTAAAATCTGGAATAGCTAAGGGTTTGCTAAAGTAATAGCCTTGCAATTCATCGCACTGCAGCGACTGCAGTACCTTCCAACTGGCTTCATCTTCAACACCTTCTGCAACCACTCTAAGACCCAACTCATGGGCAAGCTGAATGGTTGAACGGACAATGGATTCATCCATAGCCTCTTCACTCAAATACTGCACAAACGCCCTGTCAACTTTGAGTTCTTCCACAGGCAACCTGCGTAACTGTGCCAGCGATGAGTGCCCGGTGCCGTAATCATCAATAGAAATAGAAAACCCAAGGCGTTTGAGTGTTTCCAGTCGGGCAATCGCTTTTTCAGGATCCTGCATAACCGCACTTTCCGTCACTTCCAGAACCAGCCGCTGCGGCAACTGAGGGAACCCTTTTATCAAGTGTTCAAACAATAGAGGTAAGGCGTCACTTAACAGGTCAACCGTCGATAAATTGATACTCAATTTAAGACTTCTTCCTTGCTGCTCCCAGTTACGAAGCAGCTCCACCGACTGCCTGCAGACCCAATCTGTTAAGTCGGTAATAGCTCCCGATAGCTCTGCCAAAGGAATAAATTCATCGGGACCAACAAAGCCAAGCTTCTCACTTTGCCACCTTAAAAGCACTTCAGCGCCCACAACGGTACCGGCCTGACAGTTAATCTTAGGTTGTAACACCAGATGCAGCTCTTCATCTTTTACGGCGTCTTTTAACGATTCAATAATTTGCAAGCGCCGCATGTGCTGTTCATCCAGCCCTTGCTGATACTCTACGTAGAAGCCTTGCTGAAGTTTGGCTTGCTGCACACTGACCTGCGCGCGCCGAATCAATAAATCAACCTCTGCGCCTTGCTCAGGAAAACAGACAACACCTAAATGAAATGCCAGCCGATAGTCGCTGTCGCCGACTTTAAAAGGTGGTTCAAGAAGTACCTCTAATTGATTTACGCTGCTGTTTAGTTCAAAGTCTATTTGCTCGAACGAATACAAAATAGCGAACTCATCACCACCCACTCTCGCCAGCAAGGTTGAATTTGCGCAGCACTGCTGTAAACGGTCGGACAATTGCCGCAAAATATCATCGCCAACTTCCTGACCAACACTGTCATTCAACACACGAAACTGGCGAATATTTAATAGTAATAAACAGCCGCTGTTATTTGCATTCAGTAGTTTCTCTAACTCTTTTCGGAAAAACCGTCGGTTAGGTAAGTTAGTTAAATGATCATGAGATGCCTGATAAGAAATACGTTGTTCACGCTCAGAAATAGCCTTTCGCATACTGCCAAAAGTGTCAGCCAGCTTACCGAATTCATCATCATTTAATGACAGATTCGTTTCACTGTAGTCGCCTTGCTGTAATTTTTTGGCGGCTCCTGACAACTGCTGCAATGGTCGTGAAACTCCTCTTGCAATAATGACAGCTAACAACATAGCGACAACCAAAGCGCCAATAGCAATTAAAACAATCTGCCAACGCAGTCGTGTAAACTCTTCGGTTGCAGCAGCCAAAGATGTCGTCAGCACAACATGAACAGCATCACCCGAATCAAGATTAAGGATGACTTCATTACCGGCAAAGTCATGATTCAGTAACCAGCCATCCAAAACTCCGTTACTTTGAGTCAAGGTCTCCGATAAAGAGGAAACCTGTGGCTGCGATAGGCTCGAGGCGAGAACATCGTTAGAACTCTCCAGCCACAAACTGATATCAGCATTAGCCAGACTTTTTAGCTCCTCAGCTAATTCAGAATCGACTTCAAAGCCAAGCGTTGCCCACGCAATTAAATTGGGCGCATTGACCGGTACGGTGACTAACTGAAATAACTCGTCTTCCACTACGGCTAACTCTCGGTTTGAACCGGCCGCACTAGGGTTAATACGCAACTCATCAAAGGCGTGTGAAGAAGCAATTTCTTTCCCGTCAGGTGTTTGCAGTACCATTAATTCAGCTTCTATGCGTTCACCGTGGTTCACTAACGCTGAAATAATGGTTTCTCGGTCTTTGGAAGATACCGCCCGCTTGAATCCAAAATCATCGGTAAGAACTTCAGCTGCTTGAAGTAGCTGAGTGCTGCGGCTATCGAGCAGTTCACGGAATACCTTTTCACTGACACTCAACTCTCGTTCAATTGAGCGTTCCAGTTGGTTTTCCGTTGCAACCCACACCGCTGCTAAGGCGACCAATAAAGCGCCGGCTACCAAACCGGCAAGAATAATAATTAAGCGAGTTCTAAACCGTGTGATCATTGGTTCCCTTTACGGTTAAATCGCTGTTCTAAACGGGAAGGCTCTTTTTCTTTCTGCTGGGGAGCAGATACCTCGACTTGACCGGTGAGCTCCTCTCCATTAGGTGTTAATGCTATGTTCTGAGCTTGAGATAAATTATCGCCCATCCAGTAATGCCATACCCTCACCTCTTCCAGCTTTTCCCCTTCAGTGAAGCTAAGCTCAGCGAGACCCTGTTCATCGGTCACGACTACGTCATAGTCATTACTTACCAGTACGTATGCAATCATCTGGTCATGGATATTACAGCCCAGGGTCACAATACCTTCTTTATCAAAGTTAACGCTGGGCTGCTCTTTGTCTGAGTAAAGTTTTAACTCAAAATTCTTAGCTTCAGAAAACGAGTACACATGGTGACGAATATTATCGCTGTTAGGGAATACAACATCTGTGTCCCTTTTTACAGCACTAACTGTGGGAGTAAACTGTTTATCCACCTGATCAACTACTGCTTCATTATTTTCATTAAGCTTATGTTTTTGGCTATCAATTAGTAGCGCGGCATTAACTAAAGGCTGACCATTTGCATCAACCAATTTAACTTTTAAAGTCTCGGCAGACACATATTGGACACTTAAAACCGTCAATAAAAAAGCAGCAATTACATGCTTCACACCAGCCCCCAGCAATAACTTAATACGTTCAACTCTAACGTAACCGAAAAAAACAAACTGCGCTATGATTGGAGTACGTACGAATGATCCACTATGGTTCATTTTTGGTAGGTTAGGCATAGACGCTTTTACTCGTAAGCTCGATGACAGGAGGGATACTCATGAGCCAGGATTATCGCACAGAGAAAGACAGCATGGGCGAAATCAAAGTCCCCCAGAATGCACTTTACGCCGCACAAACTCAGCGCGCAGTTAATAACTTTTCCATTAGCGGGCTCACTTTGCCCGCTAAGATGATACAAGCCATAGCAATGGTAAAAGCCAGTGCGGCAAGGGCTAACGCTAGAATCGGCCAGTTGGAGCAAAAACATGCCGACGCTATTGCGCAAGCCGCTCAGGAAATCATTGATGGGAAACATCTGGAACACTTTCCGGTTGATGTATTCCAAACAGGCTCCGGCACGAGTTCTAACATGAACGTGAACGAAGTCATTGCCAATTTAGCAAAGCAACAAGGTGTGGAAATTCACCCCAATGACCATGTTAATCAAAGTCAGTCGAGTAACGATGTTATTCCTACTGCCATTCAAGTTGCCAGTGTTCTGGCGGTCGAAGAACAGTTAGAGCCGGCATTAAAGCAATTAGTTGACACCATCAGAAGCAAAGCTATTGAATTACGGGATGTTGTAAAGACAGGCAGAACGCATTTGATGGATGCCATGCCTATGACCATGGCGCAAGAATTAGAAGCCTGGGCCGGCCAACTGGAAGTCACAACCGAGCAGCTTCCGCAATTACTGCAACGCAGTCGCATTCTTCCTCAGGGTGGAACCGCGATAGGCACAGGTATCAATGCCCCCAAAGAATTTGCCGCTGAATTTGCCAACGCATTAACCCAGTTAAGCGGCAGTGAATTCAAGCCTTCGGCTAACCCATTTACCGGTATTGCGGGGCAGGAAGTCAATTTGCAGCTCTCGGCCCAACTGAATACACTGGCGACAACTTTACTTAAAATCAGTAACGACTTGCGCTGGATGAACAGCGGCCCACTGGCCGGGTTAGGCGAAATTCAGCTAACTGCATTGCAGCCCGGAAGTAGTATTATGCCGGGTAAAGTAAACCCGGTAATTCCCGAAGCAGTGGCAATGGTTGCAGCTCAGGTTAATGGCAATCACACAACAGTGACAACAGCGGCTCAGCAAGGAAACTTTCAGTTAAACGTAATGCTCCCGGTCATTGGCTACAATTTACTCCAGTCCATTGATTTACTGAGCAACAGTTGTAATGCCCTGGCCAGTAAAGCCATTGCTGATTTTGAAGTTAATGAAAAGCGTCTCGAGCAGGCACTGTCTAAAAACCCCATTCTGGTTACCGCACTTAACCCGGTTATTGGCTACAATAAAGCCGCTGAAATAGCCAAAACGGCTTATAAAGATGGGCGCGCGATTATTGACGTTGCGGACGAAATGACAGACTTAGGTCGGGATAAACTTGAACAGTTACTGGACCCTAAAAAACTAACCGAAGGCGGCGTTAACGAGTAACGCAGTTAATATGTGGAGTACAAAATGAGTCAAAAAGAAGTTCTGATTACCGGAGCAAACCGCGGTATAGGTTACGAATTTGCACGCCAATATGCCAAGCAGGGCTATAAAGTTACTGCGGTTTGTCGTAACAATTCAAAACAACTAACGGAGCTGGATGTCGATATTGTTGAAGGTATAGATGTGACTAAAGCATCTGATCTTCTTCGCCTTTCTGAAACTTTAGGCGATAAAAAGATCGATATACTGGTGAATAACGCAGGCTTGCTGCACAAAGACGTACTAGGAGAACTTGACGCTGGTAATATTCGCGCCCAATTTGAGGTAAACGCTCTGGCTCCTCTGCGTGTCACTGAAGCTCTGCTGCCCAATTTAAAAGAAGGCAGCAAAGTAGCAATGATTACCAGTCGAATGGGGTCTATTGCCGATAATGGTTCCGGCAGTCGCTATGGTTACCGTATGTCAAAAGCAGCATTGAATGCGGCGGGAAAATCCTTGTCACTGGACCTAAAAGATCAAGGAATTTCTGTTGTTTTGCTGCACCCAGGCTTCGTACAAACCGATATGGTGAATCATGCCGGCGATATTCCGGCTGAAACCGCAGCAGAGCGCTTAATTCAACGTATTGATGAGCTAAGTTTGGACACCACAGGCCAGTTTTTCCATAGCAACGGTGAAGGCCTTCCTTGGTGATTTGATGTCTTTTTAAACAAATCACTGTTTTTTTGCTCAAACGCGCCCGTTAATCTCGTTTTTTATCAAAAATAGGTTGACGGGCTGCGGAGCGATTTGCATAATACGCGCCGCACTCACAGAGAGCGGTAAGTAAAAAGGTATGGCTACGTAGCTCAGCTGGTTAGAGCACAGCACTCATAATGCTGGGGTCGCAAGTTCGAATCTCGCCGTAGCCACCAACCTTTAACTGATTATGATGCGGACGTGGTGGAATTGGTAGACACGCTGGATTTAGGTTCCAGTGCCTCACGGCGTGAGAGTTCAAGTCTCTCCGTCCGCACCAACTCTCAGAGCAGCTAAGATTGGGGCATAGCCAAGCGGTAAGGCAGCGGGTTTTGATCCCGCGATTCCCAGGTTCGATCCCTGGTGCCCCAGCCATTAGTTGTTTCCAAAAAGTGATTGCAGTCCTAGTAGGATGGGGCATAGCCAAGCGGTAAGGCAGCGGGTTTTGATCCCGCGATTCCCAGGTTCGATCCCTGGTGCCCCAGCCATACTAACTACTGTTGCGGTGGTGGCGGAATTGGTAGACGCGCTAGCTTCAGGTGCTAGTGTCCGCAAGGACGTGGGGGTTCAAGTCCCCCCCTCCGCACCACATTACTCGAGTGTTATTCTGCTCAAGTAAGAGTGGAAAAACAGAAAGGCCACCTTAAGGTGGTTTTTTTGTGCCTATTATTTACCGACAGCCTGCTGTAACAACCAACGCTTAACCCAAGGTACGCCAGCTACTTTCAATGATGCTGACGTTGCCAGCTGCATTATAGGGTTACTGTTGCGCCAGCCAAACTGTATCGCATCCATCATTCGCATCATTTTCGCATTTTCACGCCGACGAATTCGCTCATATTCAACTAATGCTGTGCTTTGCGAGTACTGCTCTAAGGTGTCAATCAGGCAACGAACATCGGCAAACCCCAGATTAACGCCCTGCCCGGCCATTGGATGAATACTGTGAGCCGCATCACCTAATAAGACAATAGAACCGTCTTTAACATAGTGACAGGCATGTTTTCTCTGCAGAGCAAAGCTGGCACTTTTTAGTAGCTGAAAGTCACCAATATGTGGCGCAAAGGTCTGTTTTAAGTGAGACTCAAGTGCTCGCTTATCTTTTTCTAACGCAGTGATGTCATCGCGTTTACTGTAATCAATTAAGCAAGCCTGATTCTCTGTCAGCGGTAACAGTGCATAAGGCCCCTGAGAACGAAACACTTCCCAGGTTTCAGACACTATTGGCTTTTCTACACGAACATTTGCCAGTAAGCACCGTTGATCGTAATCCCACCCTCTGTAATCAATGGCTGCGGCCTGCGCTACTTTTGAGTGAGCGCCGTCACAGCCGAGTAGTAAATCATAATCCAGACGTTCGCCTTTGTTTAAAAAAGCCGTGCGGGACAACGTATCAAACCCTTCAAGTTTGTCATCGGTTCTCAAACTAACATTTTTCAAAGCGCGTAATTCAGCCCACAGCGCCTGTTGCAAAGCGTTGTTTTCGACCATAACACCCAATTTTGGAAGACCTGCTTCGTCGGCATGAAAAGATAAGTTAGTTCCGCTTATAGCTGTTACCGTTAAGCGGTGATAATCAAACACCCGTGAATGCCGAATATATTCACCAATACCCAGCCCCAGAAGCCACTGCCAATTGCTGTTATTCACTGACGATATGCGTAAGTCCCATTCGGGATCAGTATTTCCCTCAACACTTGGCGGTTTTGGCTCCAGCACAGTCACCTGTACGCCTTTCTGGGCAAAAGCTAACGCTGCTGCTGCCCCGACCATTCCGCCGCCGTTAATTAATACTGATAGCTGTTCCATGTCTATGCTCTCACTTGGGGTATTTGCCGCTAGCCCTTATAAATAACACATCTACGGGTTAATTTCCGTTATCATAGACAATTAGACGATGTTCAGAGTAGCTTTTATGCAGGCCAGGGAAAGTACACAAAAAGCTGTGATTATTGCCTCATTGCTTATTTTAAGTGCTGAGGCCAGCTTCGCCGGTGTCAGTGCCCTGGTAAAGTACATCAGTAAAGACCAGCCCTTTGAGCAATTGGTCTTTTTTCGGAACCTTACCGCTTTTCTTGTACTGCTCCCCTGGCTATGGCGAAAGGGAGTCGGCAACTTAAAAACACAGCGCTTAAAACTACACCTTGTCCGTGGCGCGGCAGGAATAGCGGCAATGTACTTGTTCTTCTATGCCATTGCCACTATCCCGTTAGCGCAGGCTACATTGGTGCTGTTGTTATCACCCTTTTTAATTCCGGTTATCGGCTGGCTCTGGCTGCGCGACTATGTAGCCCGACAAACCTGGCTGGCTATAGCACTGGGGTTCATTGGTGTTTTCATATTTCTTGACCCCATGAACAGCGAACTCTCTCCGGTTATCGGGTTAGCCTTTTTGGCTGCCGCATTAGCAGCATTCACCAAAACCGTCATTCGACGTATGTCTAACACCGAATCGACCAGTAAAATCGTATTCTATTTTTCTACTCTGGCCACAATCGCATCGGGCATTCCTCTGTTATGGTTATGGCAGCCTATCCCCACGCAACACTGGGTTGGGGTTATTGCTATGGGTCTGCTTGCTGTGTACGGTCAGTTAGCAATGACCAAAGCCTTTTCTATAGCACCACCGGCTAAAGTTGGGGTCTTTACCTACAGCTCAGTTCTATTTGCGGCACTGCTGGGCTACTGGCTGTTCGGAGAAGAACTTGCCTGGCACATGTTATGGGGTGCGTTAATCATTGTTGTTGCAGGCTATTTTGCTATTCGAACGCGGCGCAAAAGTTAATCATTTCAAACTTGGCAATCTGCTCCAATACGCGATAAAATAAGCGCCTTAAACGAAATCAATCAACCATCGAGTGGTCATGAGTAAGAAGCTATATATCAAAACCTGGGGTTGCCAAATGAACGAGTACGATTCTGCTAAAATGGCAGAATTGCTGCACTCAACCCACGGCTACGATGTTGCCGAAGAAGCTGAAGAGGCAGATTTAATTCTGCTGAATACCTGTTCCATCCGCGAAAAGGCTCAGGAAAAGGTATTTCATCAGTTAGGGCGTTGGAAAAACCTGAAGAAGAACAACCCCAATTTATTAATCGGGGTTGGTGGCTGTGTTGCTTCCCAGGAAGGCAATGCAATTCGCGCACGCGCTCCCTTTGTCGATATTATCTTCGGACCTCAGACTCTGCACCGCTTACCCGAAATGGTAAACCAGGTCTCTGAAACTCACGCACCCATGGTCGATGTCTCTTTTCCGGAAATTGAGAAGTTTGACCGTCTGGCTGAACCCAAAGCCGATGGTGCCAGTGCCTTTGTTTCCATTATGGAAGGTTGCAGTAAATACTGTTCTTTCTGTGTCGTACCTTATACTCGTGGCGAAGAAGTCAGTCGCCCGGTTGATGATGTTATTTATGAAATAGCTCAGTTGGCTGAACAAGGCGTTCGTGAAGTAAATCTCTTAGGTCAAAACGTTAACGCATACCGCGGAGAGCACTACGACGGTGCTGTTTGCCGTTTTGCTGAATTGCTGCATATGGTCGCCGCAATTGATGGTATTGATCGCATTCGTTACACCACATCTCATCCGGTCGAATTTACCGATGACATCATCGAAGCCTATAAAACCATTCCTGAGCTGGTCAGTCATTTACACTTGCCGGTTCAAAGTGGTTCAGACCGAATATTAACCATGATGAAGCGTGGACACACCGCACTGGAATACAAATCAAAAATTCGTGCTTTAAAGAAAGCGCGACCAGACATTGCTATGTCATCGGACTTTATTATTGGTTTTCCGGGCGAAAGCAACACAGACTTTGAAGCAACGATGGATCTTATCCAAACCATTGACTTCGATATGAGCTTCAGCTTTATTTACAGTGCACGTCCGGGAACGCCAGCGGCTGACTTACCTGATGATATTAGTGAAGAAACCAAGAAAGAGCGCTTGCAATTGTTGCAGCAACGCCTGAATCAACAGTCTATGGCGCATGCACGCCGTATGCTGGAAACGGAACAGCGTATTCTGGTCACCGGTCCATCGAAAAAGAACCCGATGGAACTTACCGGACGTACCGAGAATAACAGGGTTGTAAACTTTGTCGGTCAACCCCATATGATTGGACAGTTCGTCGATGTACGCATCACCGAAGTGCTTCCTAATTCATTACGGGGCGAGTTAATTCGTGAAGAAGCGGATATGGGGCTGCGTATTGATACAGCGCCGGAAACTATTTTACAACGAGGAAAGTCGAGCGAGCCTGATGAACTGGGCGTCGTTCAAATGCCTCGACAAGCAAGTTAAGTAAAGAGGAAACGATTGAGTCCACAAACACAGACACTTGATTTTGAGCTAGAGCCGACGGATTCACGTCGGCTTTCCGATCTCTGCGGCCCTTTAGATGAGAATCTGAAGCACATTGAGAGCCGCCTGGGTGTCGAGATCACGCATCGCGGCCATCAGTTTCGATTAATCGGCAATGCCTCCAGCGTTTCTGCTGTGCACAAGCTTCTGCTTGATTTGTACATTGAAACCGCAACCGTAAAAGGAAAAGAAGGTCGCATTGAGCCCGAGCAGGTCCACCTTGCTATTCAACAAGCAAAAGTGCTTGAGCAAAACGATGAGCAAGGTGACCCTGCCGCGGAAAAAATGACTCATATAAAAACGAAGCGCGGTTTAATCAAGCCTCGTAACCACAACCAGGCCGGTTACGTTCGTGCCATTTTAGCTCACGACGTTAACTTTGGTATTGGTCCGGCGGGTACCGGTAAAACTTATCTGGCTGTGGCTTGTGCAGTGGATGCTCTGGAGCGTCAGGAAGTGCGCCGTATCCTCCTGACTCGCCCAGCGGTTGAAGCAGGCGAAAAACTCGGTTTCTTACCGGGTGACTTAGCCCAGAAAGTTGATCCATATTTACGCCCTCTGTACGACGCCTTGTTTGAAATGCTCGGCTTCGAAAAGGTTGAAAAATTGATTGAGCGTAACGTTATTGAAGTCGCGCCATTAGCTTATATGCGCGGTCGTACACTTAACGATGCTTTCATCATTTTAGATGAGAGCCAGAATACGACCTGTGAACAAATGAAGATGTTTCTTACCCGTATCGGCTTTAATTCACGAGCCGTTATTACCGGAGACATTACTCAGGTTGATTTACCCCGCGGGCAGCGCTCAGGCTTGAGACACGCCATTGAAGTTCTCAATAAAGTCCCTGACATTAGCTTTACCTTCTTCCAGGCTGGTGATGTGGTGCGACACCCGGTGGTACAACGGATTGTGCAAGCCTACGAGGATTTTGACAAAAGCTAATGGCTGATTTGACACTGGATTACCAACTCGCTGATGGCGTTACTCATGCTCCTGATGAGGACGCCGTGTATGCCTGGGTTTCAGCAACATTGGACTACCTGAAACAAGACAGCAAAGCGGTTGAACTGACAATACGCATTGTTGCTGAACAGGAAGCCCAGGAACTGAATAATGAGTTTCGTGGTAAAGACTATGCAACCAATGTTTTATCCTTTCCTTTCAATAGCCCGGTGGAATTACCCGCCACACTTTTAGGTGATTTAGTGATCTGCCAAAGCGTTGTAGAGAAAGAAGCGCAGGAGCAACGAAAGTCAGCGATTGCTCACTGGACGCATATGGTCATACACGGTACTCTGCATTTATTAGGTTACGATCATATTGACGATAACGAAGCAGAAGAAATGGAACAAATTGAACGTAACATCTTAGCGAGTCTGAATATCTCAGACCCGTATCAACCGATAGACAATATGGAGCTTAACACTCAATGAGCGACGACAACCCCCACTCAGCCAACGGCTCGTCGGGAAAATCCTGGGCAGCAAAACTGCTGCAAGTATTTGCTGGTGAGCCGAAAAGCAGAGAAGAACTCGTCGATTTAATTCAGGACGCTGAAGATCGCGACCTGATAGACAACGATACCAGAGAAATGATTGAAGGCGTGCTTGACGTTGCTGAACTCAAAGTACGCGACATAATGATTCCACGCTCACAGATGGTGACCATTGACATCCATCAAGGTGTGGACGAATTCCTCCCCATCGTTATCGATTCTCAACACAGTCGTTACCCTGTTGTCACCGACAACAAAGATCACGTTGAAGGTATTCTGTTAGCAAAAGACTTGCTGAGCTACGGCTTTAACATGACAGAAGAAGCGTTTTCACTTGAAAAAGTGATGCGACCTGCGGTTATCGTTCCTGAAAGTAAACGGGTCGATGTACTCCTCAAAGAGTTCCGCTCTAACCGTTACCATATGGCCATTGTGGTTGATGAATACGGCGGCGTGTCTGGTTTGGTTACTATAGAAGATATTCTGGAAGAGATTGTCGGCGAAATTGAAGACGAAACGGATGCTCAGGGTGATGACGACAAAAACAATATCCGTCGTCTTAGCCAAAGCCGGTATTCAATTAAAGCCCTTACAACCATCGAAGACTTTAATCAGTACTTTAATACCAACTTCAGCGATGAAGAGCACGACACTGTTGGCGGACTTGTTGCTCATGGTTTCGGGCACCTGCCTCAGGCAGGCGAAGAAGTCACTTTAGGCAATATGACCTTTCGTGTGACAAACGCCGATAAAAGACGTATTCAGCAGTTACAAGTCAGCCTGAATTCAGATGACGATGGCGCACCGGAGTCTGAACAGTAATGATGAAGCTTTCGGGAAGCGTGACACGCTCCGTGCTTTTATTGCTTTGCGGTGCTGCCCTAACGCTCGCTTACTCACCGTTCCACTGGCATTGGCTGCCTTTTATTGTCTTGCCGATTGTGGTTGGTGTCATTTGGCCATTAGCACCTAAGCGAGCATTCAGAGCCGGCTTTATCTTTGGAATGGGTTGGTTTGGCGCTGGCTTAAGCTGGATATATGTCAGCATTGATCAATATGGCGGAGTGCCAGTACCGGTCACACTGCTGTTATTGGTTCTGCTGTTTGCTTACCTGTCATTGTTCCCTGCACTGGCATTTTGGTGCTGGCAAAAACTCTCTCACCGTAAGTTTGCCTGGCGTTTCAGTCTGCCGCTTTTCTGGCTCATTGCTGAATTGCTGCGGGGTTGGTTATTTACAGGTTTCCCCTGGTTAGGCCTGGGATATAGTCAAACTGACGGTATATTTGGCGGGTTGGCGCCGGTTATTGGTGAAACGGGTATTACAGTCGCTTTGTGGTTTACAGCGCTCAGCATAGCCATGGCTTTGCGGTTCAAAAAACCCGCGCCGCTTTTAATACCGCTCATTTTTCTCACTTGCGCTGTGGTGTTTCCTAAAATACAACCCACAGAGAGAAAGACCGAATCCATGTCGGTATTATTGGTTCAGGGCAATATTCAGCAATCACTAAAATGGCAGGCCGAACAACAATGGCCAAATATCTTGCGCTACCTGGATTTAACCCGCCCTAAATTTAATCACGACTTGGTTATTTGGCCTGAGTCGGCTATTACCGCCCTTGAACCCTATGCAAGTGATGTCCTCAATACAGTTGAGCAGTCTGCCAGTATTAATGACTCAGCCTTAGTCACCGGTATTATTGATTACGATAGGCTAAACGATGATTTCTATAACTCGGTTATTGTTCTGGACAATGAGAGCTACAATTACGGCAACGCAAATCGTTATCAGAAACATCAACTGCTTCCCATTGGTGAATTCGTTCCTTTTGAGAGCCTTCTGCGCCCACTAGCCCCACTCTTCAACTTACCTATGTCGTCGTTTAGTCGTGGCGGATACCAGCAACCAAATCTTGAGGCTAACGGCAGCAACCTGGCCATGGCCATTTGCTATGAAATTGCTTTTGCAGGACAAGTAAGAAGCAATACTTACGATGATACAGATTATCTGGTCACCATTAGCAACGATACCTGGTTTGGTGACTCCCATGGCCCCTGGCAACACATGCAAATAGCCCGTATGCGCGCTATGGAGTTGGGAAAGCCTTTACTAAGAGCAACCAACAACGGAGTTACAGCAGCAGTTGATGAGCATGGCAACTACATTGCTTTAGCACCGCAGTTTAAAGCAACCGCGCTATCTACCAATGTTTATGGTGTTCAGGGTTCCACTATTTTTAACACCATAGGCAACTGGGGCGCGATAATTTTAGCCTTGCTCGGATTGTTGCCGATAATCGCTACAAAACGTACTAAGAAGCGCGCTCAAGCATAGTCATCCGGCGCGAAAATCAGTACACTATAAAAGCTTAACAGAACGGTTCTGTTGCTGTTCTTTTCCATTTTTCTACAGGGATATCATTATGGAAAATATATTTGATGCCATTCTTTTTGCTGTGCTTATTGCCGCAGGTGGTCTTGGATTAAGCTCTTGGCTTATGCTTTTCGGCATTGATAAGTCAGAACCAGCCGAAGTCAAACAGCGTGCTGTTTTTGAAAACGGTTTCTTTGGTCTGGCCGGCATTATCATTATGCTTCTTATGTGGTACGCAATTAGCTAAGCCGACACTTAAATTCAACCGGAATCAGCAGGAATTATGCAAGAACAATACAACCCGAGCAAAATCGAATCTGCCATGCAAAAACGCTGGCAGCAGCAAGACGTATTTACGGCGAAAGAACAACCGGGCAAGGATAAGTTCTATTGCTTGTCCATGTTCCCCTATCCCAGCGGTAAGCTACACATGGGACACGTTCGTAACTACACCTTAGGTGACGTTATTAGTCGCCATCAGCGCATGCTCGGGAAAAATGTCATGCAACCCATGGGTTGGGACGCCTTTGGACTACCTGCTGAAAACGCCGCGATACAAAATAAAACGGCGCCAGCTAAATGGACTTACCAAAATATCGACTACATGCGCGAGCAGCTCAAAAGCCTTGGCTTCGGCTATGACTGGAAGCGTGAGCTTGCGACTTGCTCCCCTGATTACTACCGCTGGGAGCAATGGTTCTTCACTAAGCTTTATGAAAAAGGCCTGGTTTATAAAAAGAACGCAACCGTTAACTGGGACCCGGTTGATCAAACGGTTCTGGCTAATGAACAGGTCATTGATGGTCGCGGCTGGCGTTCAGGTGCCAAAGTAGAGCAAAAAGAAATTCCTCAGTGGTTTATTAAAATTACCGATTACGCTGAAGAGTTGCTGGATGACCTTGAGCAACTTGACGGCTGGCCAGAGCAAGTTAAGGCCATGCAGCGTAACTGGATTGGCCGTTCTGAAGGTGTCGAAATTGACTTTAAAGTTGCAGCCACGGGTGAGAGCTTACGGGTTTATACCACGCGTCCTGATACTTTATACGGTGTTACCTATATGGGTGTTGCCGCACAGCATCCGTTAGCTATTGAAGCCGCAAAAACCAACCCTGAACTGGCTAGCTTCATTGAAGATTGTAAGAACAGCAAAGTCGCAGAAGCCGACATTGCAACAATGGAAAAGCTGGGCATGGATACCGGCATTAAAGCTATTCATCCTATGACAGGTGAAGAGATCCCTATTTGGGTCGCTAACTTTGTTTTAATGGACTATGGCTCTGGTGCAGTTATGGCAGTGCCCGCGCACGACCAGCGTGACTGGGAGTTTGCGACTAAATACAAGCTGGAAATTCGCCCGGTTATTGAGCCTATTAGCGGCGACAGCGACATTGAAAAAGCAGCTATTACCGAAAAAGGTACCGTGGTTAACTCCGGGCCTTACGACGGAATGAGTTCAGCACAAGCCTTTGATGCCATTGCCACGGAATTAAAAGAAAAAGGTATTGGCGAACGTAAAGTCAATTACCGCCTGCGCGACTGGGGTGTATCACGTCAGCGTTACTGGGGCACCCCTATTCCGATGTTGAATCTGGAAAATGGTGAGTCCGTGCCGGTTCCGGAAGACCAACTTCCGGTTAAGCTGCCAGAAGATGTGGTCATGGATGGTGTAAACTCGCCGATAAAATCTAACCCTGAGTGGCGTAAAACCGAATACAAAGGCCAGCCAGCAGAGCACGAAACCGATACCTTCGATACTTTTATGGAGTCATCCTGGTACTACGCTCGCTACTGCAGCGCGCAAACCGATGACGCGATGCTGGACCCAGAAAAAGCCAATTACTGGTTGCCGGTTGATCAATACATTGGCGGTATTGAACACGCCATTTTGCATTTATTGTACGCCCGCTTCTTCCATAAACTGTTGCGTGACACAGGTCTGGTTGACTCTGACGAGCCATTCAAACGCCTGCTGTGCCAGGGCATGGTTTTAGCAGACAGCTATTATCGCGAAGACGAGAAAGGCGGCAAGCAGTGGGTATCACCTCTTGACGTTGATATTGAACGTGATGACAAAGGCGCTATTGCCGGAGCTAAACATAAGCAAGACGGTCAGCCGGTTGCTATCGGTGGCATGAGCAAAATGTCAAAATCGAAGAATAACGGTATTGATCCGCAAACCATGGTTGAGCGCTACGGTGCCGACACCGTCCGCTTATTTATGATGTTTGCTGCTCCACCTGAAATGACCCTGGAATGGTCAGACTCTGGTGTTGAAGGAGCACAACGCTTTTTACGCCGTTTGTGGAAGCTGACTTACGACTTAGTTAATGCTGGGGGCGCATGCACAGGTCACAGTTTAAACGCAGATCAAAAGCAACTGCGCCGCGAGCTGCATAAAACCATCGCTAAAGTCAGTGACGACATGGGTCGTCGCCAGCACTTTAACACCGCTATAGCAGCAATTATGGAGCTGTTAAACCACTTACACAAAGCACCACTGAAAACCGAGGCCGACAGACAAATACTGGCTGAATCAATAGACGCTATGGTGCGCATGCTCGCTCCGATTACACCGCACATATGTGAGCAGTTGTGGCAAGAACTTGGCCATGAAGAACCTCTGGCGTTCGCTCAATGGCCAAGCGTCGATGAAAGTGCGTTGGTTGAAGACGAAAAGCTGATTGTCGTGCAAATTAATGGCAAGGTTCGGGCTAAACTGACAGTACCAGCCGATGCTTCAGCGGAGCAAGTTGAGCAAATTGCGTTTGAGGAAGATTCAGTACAGAAGCACACCGAAGGAAAAGAGATTCGTAAGAAGATCTATGTTCCCGGTAAAATCCTCAATATTGTTGTTGGATAGACTATGCGCGCAGCGTTAAACCTTGTTCTCATCCTAGTGCTGATAGCCACCCTAACCGGGTGTGGCTTTCAGCTGCGCGGGAACTATCAGTTGCCAGAAACGCTGCAATCAGTTTCTCTGAAAAGTCAGGTGTCAAAAGAGCTTAATGAGCATATGCAACAACGCTTTGCACATTCTGGTATTAAACTTTCAGATGAAGAACAGTCAATAACGGTTCACCTGACTTCCGACAAATTAGAGCGAAGAACATTGTCTTTGTTTGAAAGTGGCCAGGTTGCCGAATATGAATTGCTGTACCAGGTTAACTACCAATTAATACAAAACCAGCGGTTGTTACTTGAACGCACGGTCGAAGTTGCCCGGGATTACCAGGACGACCCAAACTTTGTTCTGGCAAAAACCCGTGAACGCGAAATGCTGGTCGATGAAATGAGGGCGGAAGCTTCTCGTCTTATTTTGCAGCAAATTATTTCCGAAATGTCGGAGTAAAACCTTAAAGCAATGCAAACCATTTATCCTGAAAAGCTTGAACACTACTTACAGCAAAATGGGGTTCCATCCATTTTGCTGGTATTTGGTGATGACCTTTTACTCAGGAATGATGCGCTTAATAGCATTCGCAAGCACTTATCCTCTGATGATCTCGAACGAATACATTGGCTGCAAAGTAAGGACTTTGACTGGCAGCAGCTTTCTTCCGGTGAACAGTCAATGAGCCTGTTCGGGAATAAACGCTTGCTGGAACTTGAGCTACCCGACAATAAGCCGGGTCGTGACGGCTCTGCTGCTTTAACAGAATACGCCCAAGACCAGTCTGAAAACGACATATTCGTTGTTATTGGTGACCGCCTTAAAAAAGAAACTCAAAACAGCCGCTGGTTCAAGGCGCTGGCCGAGCGAGGTCCTTTAGTCCGGACACAAAGCCCGGATAAATCTCAGTTACCGGCATTTATCCATCAACGGGCTCAACGTTATCAATTAACCTTAGCTACCGGCGTTCCTGAAAAGCTGTCAGACTGGTTTGAAGGCAACTTATTAGCTCTGGACCAGGAGCTCAGTAAATGGCAGCTTCTGAGCAATGACGGGATCATTACCGAAGAATTTCTGCAAACATCCATTGACGATGTCAGTCGCTTCAGTGTGTTTGCGCTTCAGGAAAGCATCCAGCAACAGGATTACGAAGGCGCTCTGCACCGGCTGAATCGCTTGCTAGACGAAGAAAACGATTTCCATCGGCTCATCTGGATCCTCCAACGCGAGGTACAGCTGTTATCGGCTCTGCAAAAAGCACAGCAGACACAGGCTGATACTAACGCCCTGTTCCGGCAGTTTATGATTTGGCCGAACCAGCAGCCCGGCTACCATAAACGAGCCGCTCAGCTGAACCAAAACACACTGCTTGGCGCACAACGACTCATTGAAAGAATAGAAGCCGCATTGAAACTCGACAGCGGTGAGTCGCCTCTGACATTAACGACGCACCTGCTCAGTTTGCTGTGCTGTAACAATGCTGATGCCATTAACCAGGCTCTTTCTGCATTTAGCCACGGCATCGAGCCCAATGAACAGTTTATCCATTTATGATACGAGCGTTCTTTGGTGGAACTTTCGATCCCATTCACAAGGGGCATATAGAAACGGCGTCAGCTCTGGTCGATGAGCTGGACATTTCTACTTTGTCGCTCATGCCAAGCGCCGTTCCGCCCCACCGGCCTCAACCTTGTGCCAGTGCTCAGCAAAGACTGGAAATGGTGAAGCTAGCCTGTCAACAACATTCTGCTTTTACCGCTGAAGACTGGGAATTAAAACAAGACCGACTTTCCTATACTGCTCGTACATTAAGCGAATTTAAAGAGTGCTTTCCTAATGACATTCTGCTCTTTGTTATGGGTATGGACTCCTTAATGAATCTCCATAAGTGGCATAAGTGGACACAGCTTACCGATAATGCACACCTGATTGTTATGCCACGAGCCGGTGTAGACTTTAACCCCCAGGACGACAAACTTAAGTCCTTTATTTCAAAGCATCTCACGAAGAATAAAAGGGATTTAACCCAACAGTCCTCGGGTTATGTTTATATTGCACAAACCCCTATGGTTGATGTTTCTGCGACAAAACTGCGAGAGCAATTGCAGCAACGCAAACGTGACTTGCCTCTACCCTCAAATGTTTATGACTACATAAGGCAACATCAGCTGTATTTGTGACTGAACACTTTTCTTAATTTCTGTTAAACTTCGGGTTTTAATCCTCAAATCGGAGAAAATCTTTTGCAGGCAGAAGAATTGCGTGAATTTGTCATTGATAAAATCGATGATCTTAAAGGTCGTGACGTTCAAATTTTAGATGTTCATGATAAAACCGACGTTGTTGACTACATGATCATCTGCTCTGGCAGCTCGAAAACGCATGTAAGAAGTATTGCTGAACATGTCGCTACAGAGGCGAAACATGCTGGTACTCCTCCAATTGGCGTTGAAGGTGGTGAACAATCTGAGTGGGTTTTAGTTGACCTTGGTGATGTCGTTGTGCACGTAATGCAGGACAGTATTCGCGACTTCTATCAATTAGAAAAACTTTGGGGCCAGTAAGTGCAAATTCAATTACTCGCCGTTGGCACCAAAATGCCCACGTGGGTTACTGAAGGCTTTAACGAATACAAAAAACGGTTCCCGGCGGATTGCAAACTGATTTTACACGAAATCGCTGCTCAAAAACGCACTCGTAAAGCAGATTTAAAACGCGTTATGCAGCAAGAAGGTAAATTACTTCTGCAAGCAATACCCAAAGGGAACCGAATTGTCACTTTAGAGGTCACAGGTCAGGCCTGGGACACACCTAAACTTGCTCAACAGTTAGAAAAGTGGCAAATGGATGGCAGAGATGTCACTCTGTTGATAGGCGGCCCCGAAGGCCTCTCTGATGAATGCCTGGCTGCAGCTGAACAACGCTGGTCATTGTCTAAACTGACTCTGCCCCATCCAGTGGTAAGGTTAATTGTCGCAGAGGGTTTATATAGGGCATGGAGCCTAAATAACAATCATCCGTACCATAGAGAATAATAATAACAATGCGTCAGCGCACCCACATACGTGATCATGATACCGAAGCAGCCGTTTTTGGCCGTCGCGTTTTAGTCGCGATGGTAATTGTTGTGGCCGCTTTTGTTGCTTTAGCGTCCAACATGTATCACTTGCAGGTTAGTGAGCATAATGAACTTCAGACCCGATCCAACGATAACCGGATAAAGCTGCTGCCGCTGGCACCTAACAGAGGCTTAATCTACGACCGCAACGGGATTTTACTCGCTGAAAACACCCCTATTTATAGTTTAGATGTCACTCCTGAAGAAATCGATGATCTAGACAGTACCCTGAGCCAACTTCAAAAACTGCTAAGCTTTCCGGATGCCACCATCGACCGTTTTTACCGAAACCTGAAAAACCAGCGGCGTTTTAATAATGTTCCCTTAATGGACAACCTAAATGAGCAGCAACTTGCGGTCTTTGCAGCGCAACAACACAAGTATCCCGGCGTTAGTATTGAAGCGCGGCTGATACGTAACTACCCTCACAAAGAGCTGTTAACCCACGCCGTGGGTTACGTTGCAAAAATTAACCGTAACGATGTCGAAAAGCTGCGTGAAAGCGGTGAGTTACCCAACTACGCTGCTAGTAGAACCATTGGAAAACTCGGTATTGAAAAATACTACGAAAAAGAATTACATGGTGAAGTTGGCTACCAGAGTGTCGAAGTTAACAACCGCGGCAGAGCTGTTCGCACACTCAGTATCGAAGCGCCAACACCCGGTCAGGACATCGTCTTAGAGCTGGATCTTGAGTTGCAACGCAAGGCAGCAGAGTTATTAGGCGAGCAAAGAGGCTCTATTATTTTAATGGATGCGACAACTGGCGGAATTCTCTCCATGGCCAGCACGCCGAGCTATGACCCTAACTGGTTCGTTAACGGCATTTCCGTTAACCAGTATCAGTCTTTGTTAAACTCAACCCAAAGCCCTCTGCTTAACCGGGTTACTCAAGGGGCTTATCCACCGGCATCGACTATCAAGCCTCAAATTGGTTTGCTTGGACTAGAAGATGGAACCATTACTGAGAAGACCCGCATATGGGACCCCGGCTGGTTCGAAATTAAAGGCGTCGACAGACGTTATCGGGACTGGCTAGCCTGGGGACACGGTTGGGTTGATGTGGAAACAGCAATTACCGAAAGTTGCGATACATTCTACTACGACTTAGCGCTAAAACTCGGGGTCGATAAAATATCCAGCTTTATGGAGCAATTCGGTTTTGGCCAAAAAACCGGTATTGATATTCATGAAGAAGTACCAGCCCTTATGCCATCTCGCGGCTGGAAACGAGCTCGCTTTGGTCAGCCCTGGTACGCTGGCGAAACACTGTCTGTAGGTATAGGTCAAAGCTACTGGACAGCAACACCAATGCAACTGGCTGTAGCTACCGCCATGATTGCTAATAAAGGTGAACACCTGGTTCCTCGTTTACTCAGAGGCAAAATACACGAAGGCGAATTTGAGGAAGCATTAATTACTCACCGTGAGCCTTTAACGCTAGAGGACAGTAGTAACTGGGAGGTTATTACCCGGGGAATGCGTAACGTTAACATGGAACAAAAAGGAACCGCGCAGGCTGCTTTTAAAGACGCACCCTATTCATCTGCGGGAAAAACCGGCACAGCCCAGGTAAGAAGCTTGGGACAAGAAGAAGAATATAATGCCGAAGATATAGCAGAACGTTACCGGGACAACGCTATGTATGTCGGTTATGCACCAGCTAATGATCCCAAAGTTATTATTGTGGTAACCATCGAAAACTCACTGGGTGGTGGGGGAAGTGTTGCGGCTCCGGTAGCAAGAAAAATGCTCGATCTTTGGCATACTCGTTTTAATAACGGCAATAAACAGCAGGAAGATACCAATGCTGACGACTGAAGAGCGCCAACGCAATCCATTACTAAAGAAGCTCCACATTGATGGACCACTTCTTATCCCTTTGATCGTTCTGTCTATTGTTAGCTTATTTGTTATCTATAGCGCTGCAGGCCAGGACTTCGACGTTGTCAAAAGGCAGTCCGTTCGTATTGGTCTTTCATTTGTCGTTCTTTTTATTGTTGCACAAATTCCTCCTCGTGCTCTGTCACGTTTTGCTGTTCCTGTCTTTATTGGCGGCGTTTTGCTGTTACTCGCCGTACTTGCTTTTGGCGAAATGGGAAAAGGCGCACAACGCTGGCTGGATATTGGTCCATTAACCATACAACCATCGGAAATTATGAAGTTAGCCATGCCTCTAATGTTGGCCTGGTATATGAATCAGCGCCCTATTCCGCCTTCAATTTATCGGCTATTTGGGGCTTTAGTCCTGGTTATTATTCCCACGTTACTCATTGCGCGGCAGCCCGATTTAGGAACCTCTCTGCTCGTTGCCTGCGCCGGCATCTTTGTTATTTTCCTTGCCGGACTCAGTTGGAAGCTCGTTACCGTAGCTGGAGTTACAGCAGCCGCTTTTACGCCAGTTCTATGGTTTTATCTTATGCACGACTATCAGCGTCAACGCGTATTAACTTTCTTAAACCCTGAGCGCGATCCACTGGGTTCTGGTTACCACATTATCCAATCGAAAATAGCTATCGGCTCTGGTGGGATAGATGGTAAAGGCTGGCTACAAGGTACGCAGTCTCAGTTGGAATTTTTACCTGAGCGCCATACGGACTTCATTTTTTCGGTGTTTAGCGAAGAGTTTGGACTTACCGGCGTAATCCTTCTACTTGTCCTCTACGGTTTTATCATTCTGCGAGGCTTAATTATTGCTTTGCAAACACAAGATATTTTTAGCAAATTACTGGCTGGCTCGCTGACGCTAACCTTCTTTGTTTATGTTTTTGTAAATATTGGTATGGTTTCAGGACTCTTACCTGTGGTTGGGGTACCATTACCTTTAATCAGTTACGGGGGCACCTCAATGGTGACGCTGATGGCCGGGTTTGGCATTTTAATGTCTATAGCAACCCACCATCGCCTGGTAATGAAAAATGGCTAAACAGGGGATACTTATGCGCACTTTATTTGGGTTAGCTTTGCTTACCGCTACGACCAGTTTTTATGCGACGGCTCAACAGCAATCAACTGAAGTTGAGGATTTTATTCAAGAGCAAGTTCAAGAGCATCAGCTTGATGAAGACAAAGTTCGCCAATGGCTCTCAAAAGCCAGAAAAAATGAGGAAGTACTTGAAGCAATCCAACGCCCCTGGGAAGCCAAACCCTGGTATCAGTATTACCCGATTTTCCTCACAGAAAAGCGTCTTGAGGCGGGCATTAAATTTTGGCGAAAACATAAAGAAACGCTTGAGCGGGCTGAGCAAGAATACGGCGTTCCGGCACAAATTATCGTTGCTATAATTGGCGTTGAAACCTTCTATGGTAGTTATATGGGCAAATACTCTGTCCTTGATTCACTTTACACTTTAGGTTTTCACTACCCTCCCCGGTCAAAATTCTTTCGCTCTGAACTTGGTGAGTTCTTCCAGTTAGCATCCGAAGAGGGCTGGAACGTCAGTGAAGCCAAGGGTTCGTACGCAGGTGCCATGGGATTTGGCCAGTTTATTTCGTCCAGTTACCGCCATTATGCCGTTGATTTTGATGACGACGGCCAGCGAGATATTTTAACCAATCCGGTCGATGCCATAGGCAGTGTCGCCAATTACTTTGCGATGCATAAATGGCAGCAAGGGCAACCTGTTGCTCAACCACTTGACGAATCACAAGACTGGAAAGAGTTCGTCAGTGACGGCATGAAGCCAAGTCTAAAACGCGCTGATATAAAACGTAAAGGCTATGAACTTCCATCTCATAGCGCAGTCAATGACGAGACTAAAGTGCGAGTTTTCGAGTTTGAAACCGAAGAAGCCCATGAATACTGGTTAGGATACGATAACTTCTATGTTATTACGCGATATAACCACAGCCCTTTATATGCGATGGCCGTCTACCAGTTTAGTGAGCAGTTGAAGAATGAAGTGGAATAGCTTATTGATTTTACTGCTCAGTATTTTCCTACTTAGCAGTTGCTCAAGTTCTCCCAAAAGCCGCTACAGTCAGCATAAAGACAGCGCTCCCACCCGACTGCCTAACGAATCGGAGCTGCGTAATGCCGTTCCTGTTCATGAACCAATTAGCCCTCAAGGGAACCGTGACTACCGGGTACTGGGTAATGACTATCAAGTTATGGAAAGTGCTGCAGGCTATGTTGAGGAAGGTTACGCTTCTTGGTACGGCAATAAGTTTCACGGGCACCTGACCTCCAATGGCGAGTTCTATGACATGTACAGCATGTCAGCGGCTCATACACGCCTGCCTCTGCCAACCTACGTTAAGGTTACTAATCTGAGGAATGATCGTAGCGTTGTCGTCCGCGTGAATGACCGAGGCCCGTTTCATTCGGAGCGTATTATCGATTTATCGTTCGCCGCAGCCTATAAACTGGATATGTTGGACAGTGGCACGGCTCCGGTCAGAATTGAAGCAATAAATTTGAATACTCCCATGCCTGAGGCTCAAAAAACAACCGCAGAAAGTCGATCTGACTACCTCATTCAATTAGTGGCTTCATCAAACCCCGACCGTTTATCTCAATTAAAACGCGATTTACCGCCGAAGTTCCAGGAGATTGCAACTACTGATCAAAGTCATGGTCTACATAAGTTAATGCTGGGTCCTGTTTCAGAAGATGACAGCTACGATTTACTGGAGCAAATAAGGTCTTCAGGATACCCGGAAGCTTTTCGCGTAAAGGCAGCGCAAAGTCAGTCCGATACTCCTGACGCTAAGCATCAGAACTGATATAATCCGGCCCCGTTACGCACTCGATTCACCTTTTGACCGATAAGATAAAGATAATTCCAATGAAAAAAATTTGTCACCTTTTTACAGTTGTAACCCTATTATTCAGCTCAGCAAGTTTTGCGGCCCAGTCATTGGTTCCCAATGCACCGTCAATTAACGCCAAAGCTTATATACTTATCGATCACACCACGGGTAAGGTTCTGGCCGAAGGTAACTCTGCTGAGAGCCTTCCTCCCGCAAGCCTTACCAAAATGATGACAAGTTATATCATTGGTAAAGAAATACTTGCCGACCGTATTAGCTCAAACGACATGGTTACCATAAGCGAGAATGCCTGGGCAAAAAACTTCCCTGAGTCATCTAAAATGTTTATTGAGGTTGGCAGAGAAATCAGCGTAGAAGACCTGAATCGAGGCATTATTATTTCTTCAGGTAACGACGCCTGCGTTGCTATGGCTGAGCACATTGCCGGCAGCGAAGATGCATTCGCTGATTTAATGAATAACTACGCTGAACAAATTGGCATGAAAGATAGCCACTTCTCTAACAGTCACGGTTTACCAGACCCCGATCAGTATGTTTCTGCTCGTGACATGGCGACATTAGCCAGTGCTTTAATTGCAGAAACACCGGAAGAGTATGCGCTTTATGCGGAAAAATCTTTCACCTTCAACAACATTAAGCAGTACAACCGTAACTCATTACTTTGGGACCGTAGCCTAAACGTAGACGGCATAAAAACAGGACACACCAGCGAAGCCGGTTATAGTCTTGTTTCATCTGCAGTTGAAGACGGTACGCGTTTAATTGCTGTGGTAATGGGTACTAACAGCGAACAGGCTCGTAAAGTAGAAAGTAAGAAGCTGCTTAACTACGGTTTCCGCTATTACGAAACAGTCAAAGCCTATAGTGCTGGCGAGAGCTTTATTTCTCATCGCATTTGGGGTGGAGACCTGGACGAAGTTGAACTTGGAATCAGTGAAGATGTGGTCATTACTTTACCTAAAGGCCAGCGTGACAAACTGAAAGCTAACTTTGAACTTGATCAGCAGTTGCAGGCTCCATTATCTAAAGGCCAGCATGTTGGAACAGTCTACCTTCAGTTGAACGATGAAGATGTCGCATCTTTCCCGTTAGTGACTCTGCAGGCAGTTGAGGAAGGCGGTGTCTTCAAGAAAATTATGGATTATATTAAACAGCAGTTTAGTGAAGAATAAAGGTTAAGATAGATGCAAAAAACACGCTTTGATGAACTGGTAGACTTCCCTTGTCACTTTACTTTTAAAGTGATGGGGGTTGCCAGTGACAGCCTTCCCGATCAAGTTGTCGAAGTTTTACAGGAACATGCACCCGGCGATTATTCTCCTTCCGTAAAACCGAGCAGTAAAGGCAATTATCATTCAGTTTCTGTTGCTGTGCGTGTAGAAAGTCAGGAACATATCGAAATTCTTTATCGATCGTTATCAGATATTGACGACGTTCGCTACGTTCTGTAGCTGCAAGACTAGCCGTTGTTCTAGACAAACGTTATAATGACGGCATGAACGATACCCTAATTATTCGTGAATTAGGCAAGCAGCCATACGAACCCGTATGGCATGCCATGCAGCAATTCACCGACCAACGCGACGAGCACACTGCAGACGAACTGTGGGTGGTCGAACATGACCCTGTGTTTACCCAAGGGCAAGCCGGAAAAGCCGAACATATTCTGGCTCCTGGCGATATTCCCGTTATTCAGGTCGACAGAGGTGGACAAGTAACCTACCACGGTCCTGGTCAGGTTGTTATCTATTTTCTTCTGAATATTCGTCGCCTAAATTACGGTGTTCGCCAGTTAGTCAATCAGATTGAAAACACGGTTATCGAGACTCTTGCCGATTACCGTATTGATGCTCAAGCACGACGCGATGCTCCGGGTGTCTACGTTGGTAATGATAAGATTTGCTCGCTAGGGCTGCGTATTCGTAAAGGCTGTTCTTTCCACGGATTAGCATTAAACGTCAATATGGATATGGAACCATTTGCCCGGATAAATCCTTGTGGCTTGTCGGGTATAAAAATGATTCAAACCAAGGATCTCAATGGTCCTGAAAGCTTTAGTGAAGCCGCTAATGCAGTGATAAAACACTTCACTAGTTCAGTTTCCTACAGCAACATTCTTCAACAAACGGGACTCGCTCAAGATTATGTCAAAGCCAGTTAGAGTTGAACCTGGTGTCAAAATGCGTGACGCCGATAAAATGGCACTGATACCAGTACAGATTATTCCCACAGAACGCGATCAAATGTTGCGTAAGCCGTCGTGGTTGAAGGTGAAGCTCCCCTCTTCAACTGAGCGTATCGATGAAATTAAACAGGCTATGCGCAGCCATGGCTTGCATTCTGTTTGTGAGGAAGCTTCCTGTCCAAATTTACCAGAGTGTTTTAACCACGGTACGGCCAGCTTTATGATTCTGGGTGATATTTGCACACGTCGTTGCCCATTCTGCGACGTTGCCCATGGGCGCCCTCTTCCGCCGGATCCTGAAGAAGCTGAAAAACTGGGAAAAACTATTCGCGACATGAAAGTAAAGTATGTCGTTATTACCTCAGTTGATCGTGATGATTTACGCGATGGCGGGGCTCAGCACTTTGCCGATTGTATTCGTGAAATACGTAAGCACAGCGAAAACAACATTCAGGTTGAAGTACTCGTGCCGGACTTTCGTGGCCGTATGCAAGTAGCGCTTGATATCCTGAAAGACGAAGCGCCTGATGTATTCAACCACAACCTTGAGACTGTACCTCGTCTTTATAAAGCAGCCCGTCCGGGTGCAAACTATCAGTGGTCTTTAGATTTGTTGCAAAAATACAAAGAAGTTCGCCCTGACATACGCACTAAATCGGGACTTATGGTTGGCCTTGGTGAAACCAAAGAAGAAATTCTGGAAGTTATGAAAGACCTCCGTGCGCATGATGTCGATATGTTGACTATCGGTCAGTATTTACAGCCTAGCCGCCACCATATTCCGGTTGCTCGCTATGTTCACCCTGATGAATTTGAAGAGCTGCGCGTTGCAGGTGTTGAAATGGGCTTCAGCCATATTGCCAGCGGTCCGCTCGTGCGTTCTTCTTATCATGCCGACTTGCAGGCGGCAGGTGAAACTGTACGTTAATTAGGAAACTTGACCATGAGCCTTTTACTGTGGTGTTTACTCATTGCCGGAGTCTTGCCTATTTTAGCCAAGGCTCCAGTGGTTTATTTTCAGAATCGCGACAATGGTTACGACAATAAGCATCCCAGGGCTCAGCAACAGCGCTTACTTGGACGGGGTGCCCGCGCTGTTGCAGGTCATTACAATGCCTATGAAGCTTTCCCGTTATTTGCCGCTGCAATTCTAGCTGCTATAGCCACTTCTCAGGTAACCGAAAGAATTGAGTTTCTGAGCGTTTCATTCATTGTACTAAGAGTGCTTTACCACATTGCGTATTTGAGCAACTACGACAAATTACGTTCACTTATCTGGTTTTTAGCAACACTTTGTCCAGTACTTATCCTGGCTCAAGTAGCACTCAATATATAAGCTTAAACCGCAGTTATTAATATTCCCCTAATAACTTCAGATAAAGCTCTGGCCATAGCCCGGTATTGTGCTGCTCCATCGCCGTTCTGACATTCACCGGGCGCCAGGCTTGCTTACCACTAATAGCATTGCAGGTATCAGCTTTAAAAAGTCCTATCTCGCGACTTTCCGGGCTTCCCAGGCGCCATTTATCCCCTTCTTTCTGTGCAATTTCCTGCCATGAAGATATTTCATTCTTCCATGGCAAATTGTCATAGATATCCTGAACTTGCTCGCTGGAATAGTACTGAGCATGCTCGGAAACAACAATATTTAAGCTTTCATGCTCATAATGGCCATTGCAAAATTTCCGGGCCAGAGATTCCGACATGGCGTACTCATCGGCAAATCCCAACCAATGTCCCAGTTCATGTTGAATAACTTTTTCCGAGCTATCAGGGGTCAACGTCAATGTCCGACTGTCGGCACTCGCAATGCCCTTATCAGCCAATATAACCGTCCTGTCAGACTTTTTTTCTGAACGACAACTTGCCCTATCTCTTTCATCGTCGGTAGTGCATGATAAATCCTCATCCAGAACCCAACTGACGCACCAGTTTCTGGTAGTAAAAGGAGCGTTTTTTACCGCCGATAAGAAATCAAGATAGCGCTTCTTTGAGCTTTGATTAGCCGCAATCACTTTAATGCTCATAGCGCAGCTATTATTCTTCTGGTAGCGCTCAAGCAATGCAAGCTGTTGATTTAACCAAGGTTCGTCAGCACTTCGCCAGCGTCGGTGCCATTGTTCTATCGAAATATTGTCGTTTGTCAGTTCAGCCATTGCAACTTGTCGCTTAGCGGTGGGGTTACCGGCAGCAATAGCCAACTTTAACCAGTCCTCGTTGGCTTTAGGAAAAGCATTAATTAAGCTTTCTATGGCAGGAGAGTACTTTTGTCTGGCCGAGCGCTGCCACCAGTAATGAGCGGCAGTGCGGTTTTTATCTTGCCAATGATGATTAGCTAATTGATACTGTGCTTTCGCATCGCCCTTATGCGCTGACCAGTTCAATGCCTGCCGAGAATTATAAACCTGATGAGACCACCCACTTATAGCCAAAAAAGCAGAAAGTATTAACAGCGGTCCTTTCATCGGATGATTATTTACCGGTTTAATAAAGCGTGACGGATACGCGTTAACTCAACTGACGCATAGCGGTGTTCAACAAACTCATAAACATTCGTCATTAAAGCCAATTTGAAATAATTCATAGCTTCCAGCTGATCTCCTTTTATCTGCATATACTTTCCCAGATAAAAGTAAGCTTCACATAAACGCTCTGTCAGCTTTTCAGATTCGCCCAAGTTACGGGTCATACGCTCTAGAAAATCTTCTTTAGAAAGCTTTCCCGCATACAGTTGTGTAATTTGATAACCCCATTCGCTCTTATCAAGCTCTACGGCGTTTTCGTCCAGGCTAATTTGTGCCTGCTCTGGGTCGTTTTCATATTCCGCTAAAAATAACCAAATAACCCGGTAAGGGTCTTCCGGTTCTTTCTCCAAATGATACTCTAAGTCTTCTTGAGAGAGTTCGGTTCTAGCATCGTAATACTCAGCTATTCCTCTATTCAAATAAGCGTAACGGTGCTCAGGATCCAACTCAATTGCGGAGTCAAAAGCTTCATACGCATAATCGAATTCTTCTAACTGTGTGTATTGAATACCTAAAAAATTATAGGCATCTGCCAATCTGGGGTTATATTCCAGCGCACGGGTGAAATCCATTCTGGCCAGAGTTCTGAGCCCGACTGCATCGTATAAGGCGCCGCGGCGATAATATAGCTCTGCCCGTTGCTCCTCGGTTAGGTCCTCTCCCAACATCTGAGCAATACGCGCAAGCTCTATTTCATAACGAAACTCTGCGCGCTCAGGCTCTGCAAGCACAACATTGTCGGGCAATTGATTAACTGAATTTTGCGAAGCACACCCCGTCAACGCTCCTAATAATAAAAGAGCTCCGATGAATGCACTACTTGTTCGCGCCTGCATAATGTTTCCTTTGAATAAACCTATAGCTCTATTACAGCACACTCGAAGCCAAACAGGCAAAAGCCAGACATAAAAAACCCCGTTTAAACGGGGTTTTTAACAAAGTCGGGATAATCTTTACGATTATTCTTCGCTTTTGTTTTCTTCTTCAGCAGCTGGTTCTGCAGAAGCTTCAGTTGCTGGTTCTTCTTTCTTCTCAGCAGCTTCTTTCATGCTCAAACGGACACGACCCTGACGGTCAATTTCCAGTACTTTAACCGGAACGACATCACCAACTTTCAGGTATTCGTTTACGTCATTAACACGTTCTTCTGCAATTTGAGAAATGTGAACTAAGCCGTCTTTACCCGGTAACACAGTAACAAAGGCACCGAAGTCTACGATACGAGCTACTTTACCCTGGTAAATTTTGCCAACTTCAACATTAGCCGTTAACTGCTTGATTTTCTCAATAGCGGCGTCTGCATCAGCCTGGTCGCTCGCTGCAACCTTAATGGTACCGTCATCACCAATCTCAATGTTGGTATTGGTTGATTCCGTCAGCTCGCGAATGACCGCTCCACCTTTACCGATAACGTCTTTGATCTTGTCCTGATCAATTTTGATGGTGGTAAAGCGAGGTGCATAAGTAGAAAGCTCCTCACGGTGACCGCCAATAGCTTCGTCCATCACTTTCAGAATGTGTAAGCGAGCTGATTTAGCCTGCGCTAATGCACTTTCCATGATATCACGGGTAATACCATCAATTTTAATGTCCATTTGCAACGCAGTAATACCATCGGTGTTACCGGCTACTTTAAAGTCCATATCACCTAAGTGATCTTCATCACCAAGGATATCAGACAGAACAACATGCTTGTCGCCTTCTTTAACCAAGCCCATAGCAATACCCGCTACAGAAGATTTAATTGGTACGCCTGCGTCCATTAACGCCAGTGAAGAACCACAAACTGAGGCCATTGAACTTGAACCATTGGATTCAGTAATTTCTGAAACCACACGAATGGTGTAAGGGAACTCGTCGTGGCTAGGCATAACTGCCTGAATACCACGTTTAGCCAAACGACCATGACCAATTTCACGACGTTTTGGCGAACCCACCATGCCTGTTTCACCGACACAGTATGGAGGGAAGTTATAATGCAACATGAAACGGCTGGTATTCATACCAGTCAGTTCGTCAATCATCTGAGCATCACGGTCAGTACCCAAAGTTGCAGTTACCAGCGCCTGAGTTTCGCCACGGGTAAACAATGAAGAACCGTGAGTACGCGGTAACACGCCAGTCGCAACGCTAATAGCACGAACCATGTCCGGGTCACGACCATCAATACGCTTTTCACCGGCAATAATACGGCTACGCACAATGTCACTTTCCAAGTCGTGGAAGATTTTGCCCGCTTCTTCTAAATCGACATTTTCATCTTCGCCAGTTAGCTTCTCAACCATCTGTTCTTTAACTTGATCGAGCTTACCTTTACGTTCAGCTTTGTCAGTAACGCGATAAGCTTCGCCGATGCCCTGCTCAGCCAACTCTCGAACTTTACTCTGCAAACTTTCATTTTTCGCAGGTGCTTGCCAGTCCCATTTCTCTTTACCAGCTTCAGCGGTAAACTCGTTGATGGCTTTAATAACGTCCTGCATTGCTTCATGGCCATACATAACCGCACCAAGCATTTGGTCTTCAGACAGCAATTCAGCTTCTGATTCAACCATTAGTACGGCTTTATCCGTACCAGCAACCACAAGATCCAGTTTAGAGTTTTCTAACTCATCTGCCGTTGGGTTTAATACGTATTCATCGTTAACCACGCCAACACGAGCTGCACCGATTGGACCTGCAAAAGGTACACCCGAAATAGACAGCGCTGCTGAAGTACCAATTAAGGCAACAATATCAGGGTTAATTTGAGGGTTTACTGAAACAACTGTGGCAACAACTTGCACTTCGTTCATGAAACCATCAGGGAATAATGGGCGAATTGGGCGGTCGATTAAACGACATGTCAGTGTTTCGTTCTCGCTGGGACGTCCTTCACGCTTAAAGAAACCGCCAGGAATTTTACCGGCTGCGTAAGTCTTTTCTTGGTAATTGACTGTTAACGGAAAAAAGTTTTGCCCTTCACGTGCTTCTTTTTTTGCAACAACAGTGACTAAGACTGTTGTATCATCGATGCTGGCAAGTACAGAACCAGTCGCCTGACGTGCTATTACGCCAGTTTCTAATGTGACTGTATGCTGACCGTACTGAAATTGTTTAGTTATTGGATTCACGTTTCTTTCCTTTACCTTCAAAATATAGAGTATCCGGATTGATACTCGTCTTCTCTCTTTATTTATCTCACCGCATAGTATAAGGGAAACGTGACAAAATTAAGACCCATAAGCCGAAAAAGAATACAAAAAAAGGGCCAAAAGGCCCTTTTTTATCGATTCTTTTAAGTACGTTTGTCTTAGCGACGAATACCTAAACGTTCTACGATAGCTACATAACGTTTTTCGTCTTTACGCTTCAGGTAATCAAGCAGCTTACGACGACGACTAACCATACGTAACAGACCACGGCGTGAGTGGTGATCTTTCTTGTGTGATTTAAAATGGTCTTGTAATTCAGCCAGGTTCTTTGTCAAAAGCGCAACTTGCACTTCAGGAGAACCGGTATCGTTCTCGCCTTGACCAAATTCTTTTACAATCTCAGCTTTCTGTTCAACAGTTAGTGACATGATAACTCCTAGGTTTGTCAAAATGATCAACGCCAATCACTAATTCAGCGTCGATATGAAGGCGGCGATTATACCCACCTAACACCACAAAAACAACTATAAATCGGCATACTCAAGAGCAATAACGCGACGTGGCCATATTTCCGAGCTTTTCACCCGGCCCACACCTAAAAACTGAGACTGCTCATTAAGAACTCGCCACTCTTCTGTTTCATTCACATCTTGTGCTGGTAAAGGAATCGGTTGCCCGTGAAGGAAATCTCTCGCCTGTGCCTGAGTTACTACAATTTTTGGCAGTTCGCCTAACAGCAGGTCAGCTGGCTGCAATAAATTATCCAGAACATACTCGCCCTGCTCTGCAGCTTTTTCCAACTGCTCCGGAGTTACCATTGTCGATTCATTAATATCGGCCACTGCATTACGATGCAAACTAGAAACATGTGCGCCGCAACCCAAAGCCTGGCCCAAATCATCCACCAGCGTCCGAATGTACGTACCTTTGCTGCAACTGACTTGAAGAGACATCTTATTCCCCTCTACGCCCAATAACTCTATGGAGTGTATTGTAATTTCTCGTGTCTTCTTGGGAACTTCTATGCCACGCCGTGCGTAATAATACAGTGGCCGACCTTCATGCTTTAAAGCTGAATAGATTGAGGGGGATTGCTCTTGCTTACCAATAAAGCTCTCAATTGCCTCGGCAATATACTTAGCATCAACCGAAACCGGTTTTTCTTCAACGACTTCACCTTCAGCATCGCTCGTGGTCGTTCTGACGCCTAACAACGCTTCAACCCGATATGCTTTATCAGCATCAAGTAAGTACTGGGAAAACTTTGTCGCTTCTCCCAGGCAGATGGGCAGAATTCCAGTCGCTAAAGGATCGAGAGCTCCGGTATGGCCGGCTTTCTGTGCATTATACAGGCGCTTAACATGCTGCAGGGCATGGTTTGAACTCATGCCCTGCGGTTTATTCAATAAAACTACGCCCGTGACTGCACGGCCTTTGCGTAGACGAGCTTTAGACATTAATCGTCTCCGCTGTTTTCACTGCTTTTTTTATCTCGCTCGCGTGCTTCTGCTACCAGCTTACCCATTCGAATACCTTCATTTAAAGAGGCATCGTGCTGGAATTTAAGTTGCGGAACTATGCGTGCCTTAATGCGTTTACCTAATAAAGAGCGAATAAAGCCAGACGCTTCATTCAGCACTTTTAACGCCTGCTTTACTTGGTCTGGGTCATCTTGAAAAAAGGTAACGAACACCTTGGCATAAGCTAAATCGCGAGAAACTTCCACATCGGATACTGTGACCATGCTAACGCGAGGATCTTTTATCTCGCGCTGCAGGATCATAGCGATTTCTCGTTGTAGCTGATGCCGTACCCTTTCGGTACGGCTAAACTCTTGTGCCATAAATTACTGTGTCCTTGATTAAAGCGTACGTTCTATCTGGACTGTTTCGAAGACTTCGATTTGATCGCCTTCTTTAACATCGTTGTAGTTCTTCACACCGATACCACATTCCATGCCGTTACGAACTTCCTGAACGTCATCTTTAAAGCGACGCAGTGATTCAAGCTCACCTTCGTAAATAACCACATTGTCACGTAGTACGCGAATTGGTGCTGAGCGCTTGACGATACCTTCGGTTACCATACAACCGGCAATTGCACCGATCTTAGGTGATTTAAAGACATCACGAACTTCTGCCAGACCAATTATCTGTTGTTTAAACTCAGGCTGTAGCATGCCGCTCATCGCCGCCTTAACTTCATCAATTAAGTCGTAGATAACGCTGTAATAGCGCAGGTCAACACTCTCTTGCTCAACCAGTTTTCTCGCTGCAGCTTCTGCACGAACATTAAAGCCGACAACAATGGCATTTGATGCACTGGCCAGAGAAATATCAGTTTCTGTGATACCACCAACACCGCTACCAATGATGTTCACTTTTACTTCTTCAGTTGACAGTTTCGTCAGTGCATCAGAAATTGCTTCCAGTGAACCTTGTACGTCGGACTTCAATACAATATTAAGCTCGGCAACGTCACCTTCAGCCATGTCCGCAAACATGTTTTCCAGTTTTGCTTTCTGCTGCTTCGCAAGTTTCACATCGCGGTATTTACCCTGACGGTAGTTAGCAACTTCACGCGCTTTACGTTCGTCTTTAACAACCGTTGCTTCGTCACCTGCTTGAGGAACGCCGGATAAACCAAGTATCTCTACTGGAATTGAAGGACCAGCTTCTTTAATTTCTTTACCGGTTTCGTCTCGCATAGCACGAATACGTCCGTACTCAAGGCCACACAATACAACGTCACCCTGCTTCAACAAACCACGTTGAACAAGAACCGTTGCTACCGGTCCACGACCACGGTCCAGACGTGATTCAACCACGATACCTGAGGCCATGCCGGTTTTTTCTGCGCGTAAATCCAGTACTTCAGATTGCAACAGAATTGCTTCTAACAGTTCGTCAATGCCTTCACCGGTGTGAGCTGACAGTGGAATAAACTGCACGTCACCACCCCAGTCTTCCGGAATGACTTCCAGCTGAGACAGTTCGTTTTTAACACGATCCGGATCTGCGCCTTCTTTATCCATTTTGTTAACAGCGACCACCAGAGGTACGCCAGCTGCTTTCGCGTGTTGAACCGCTTCTTTGGTCTGTGGCATAACACCGTCATCCGCTGCAACAACCAGAATAACAACGTCGGTTGCGCCAGCACCACGTGCCCGCATAGAGGTAAAGGCCGCGTGTCCAGGAGTATCAAGGAAAGTTACCATTCCGTGACCGGTTTCAACGTGGTATGCACCAATGTGCTGGGTAATACCACCCGCTTCGCCTGACGCCACTTTAGCTTTACGAATGTAATCCAGTAACGATGTTTTACCGTGATCAACGTGACCCATAACCGTTACAACCGGAGCACGTGGCGCTTCTTCACCACCTTCATGGCGGTCAGAAAGCACTTCTTCTTCCAGCGCATTGTCTTTAACAAGTGCTGGCTTGTGCCCAAGTTCTTCAACGACTAAGGCAGCGGTGTCCTGGTCAAGAATCTGGTTAATAGTCACCATCTCGCCCATTTTCATCATGGTTTTGATGAGGTCACTGGCTTTAACTGCCATACGGTTAGCCAGTTCGCCAACAGTAATTGTTTCGCCAATTCTTACATCACGCTCGACCGGTTGCGCTGGCTTATTAAAGCCCTGTTGCAATGACGAGCCACGACGAGCACCTTTACGACGCTTCTCGCGACGCGGAGTTTCATCACTTTCTTCATCTTTGCGACGACGTTTTTTGCCGCGCTTGCGACTTTTACGTTCTTCGTCGAAGTCCTGAGCGTCTTCGGCTTCCTGAGCTGTAGAAGACGTTGTAAAGTGCACATCTTCCTGCTCTTGCTGCTTACGTTTCTGCTCTTCTTCTTCCCAGCGTTTTGCGTTTTCTTCTGCTAGTTTACGAGCTTCTTCCGCTTGCGCTTCCGCTTCTTTTTCCGCTTTTTTACGGGCTTCTTCTTCCTGCTGACGCTTCAGTTTTTCGGCTTCTGCTTTCGCTTTGTCTGCCGCTTCACGTTCTTCAGGTGTCATTGCTGCACGTTTTTCGGCTTCCGCTTTTTGACGTGCTTTCTCTTTTTCTTTACGCAGTTTCTCTTTTTCAGCTTTTTCTTTCTCAGCTTTTTCGCGCTCTACTTTAGCTTTTGCTTCAGCTTCTTTGCGCTGCTGCTCTTCCTCGCGTTTTTTCTCTTCTTCGCGAAGTTTAGCTTCTTCTGCTTCTTTTTCTTTAGCTAAGCGTTCTTGTTCTTCACGTTCCTGCTCTTCACTTGCTGAACGTTTGACATAAGTGCGTTTTTTGCGCACTTCTACCTGAACGGATTTAGAATCTCTTCCACCGCCAACACTTAACGTACTTTTCGTTTTACGTTTTAAAGTCATTTTGCTGGGTTCAGAGCTGCCGCCACCGCCATGTTGACGGTTCAAGTGAGCCAGTAATTTCTGTTTCTCTTCTTCATTAACAGAATCACCCGCTTTCTTGGTCATGCCCGCTTCAGCGAACTGCTGAACCAGACGATCAACTGTTGTACCGACATCTTTGGCCAGCTTATCGAGCGTTACTTCTTCCATAGTCTGTTGTACCTCCGCTGATCGTTCTACTGTTCTTCATTGAACCAGCAAATATTGCGGGCTTTCATAATCAAATCGCCAGCCTGCTGTTCATTTAGTTCTTCAATATCGGCTAAGTCGTCAACGCCTTGTTCCGCTAACTCTTCCAGGCTGGTCACACCCTTGCTGGCTAACACATAAGCCAGGTGGCGATCCATTCCTTCAAGATTCAACAGCGTTTCATCTGGTTCAGCCGATTCCAGAGATTCTTCTGTAGCTAAAGCTTTGGTCGTCAAATAAGCACGTGCTCTGCTACGTAATTCTTCTACGATATCTTCGTCCATTCCTTCGATATCAAGGAATTCCGCAACCGGGACATAAGCCACTTCTTCTAACGAAGAAAAGCCTTCATCAACAAGCACGGTTGCAAAGTCTTCATCAATATCTAAGGTTGAAACAAATAGGTTCAATAAACGTTGAGCTTCTGCTTCGTTTTTCTCATTGAACTCGTCTTCTGTCATGACATTCAATGTCCAGCCAGTTAACTGACTGGCCAGGCGAACGTTCTGTCCACCTTTACCGATTGCCTGCGCAAGATTATCGGCCGCTACGGCGATATCCATTGTGTGTGCGTCTTCGTCAACGACAATAGAAGCAACTTCTGCAGGAGCCATTGCGTTAATTACAAACTGTGCCGGGTTATCGTCCCAAAGCACGATATCCACACGCTCACCGCCCAGCTCGCCAGACACCGCCTGAACACGAGCTCCACGCATACCAACACAGGCGCCAACCGGGTCGATGCGCTTATCATTGCTCTTCACTGCAATTTTAGCACGTGAACCCGGATCGCGGGCAGCGCCACGTAACTCAATCATTTCTTCGCCAATTTCCGGCACTTCGATACGGAAAAGTTCCAACAAGAAATTCGGATTGGTTCTGCTGACAAACAATTGCGCACCACGAGCTTCAGGACGCACGTCATAAAGCAAACCACGAATCCGGTCACCGGGGCGTACCGATTCACGCGGTAACATTTCATCGCGGTAAATAATAGCTTCAGCGTTGTTACCTAAATCGAGAATAACGTGCTCACGGTTTGCTCGCTTAACGATACCGCTAACCATTTCGCCCACCTGGTCGCGATATTCATCAACAACTTGTGCGCGCTCTGCTTCGCGTACCTTCTGTACAATAACCTGCTTAGCGGTTTGTGTCGTAATGCGATCAAACTGAATTGAGTCAATTTGCTCTTCTACGTAGTCCCCGGCTTGAACCGATGGGTCTTCATATTGCGCTGCTGACAAGCTAATTTCACGGTAAGGGTGTTCTAACCCTGTGTCCGTGTCTTCAACTACTAACCAACGGCGAAATGTATCGAATTCGCCTGTATTGCGATCAATATCGATACGAACTTCAATATCACCGTCGTATTTTTTCTTGGTCGCATGAGCCAATGCTGACTCTAAAGCTTCAAATATTTTTTCGCGTGGTACCGCTTTTTCGTTTGAAACCGCTTCTGCGACTAACAGTATTTCTTTACTCATGAGTGCTGCCTCGCCAACGCAATCTTTTAATCAAATGTTGGAACCAGGTGAGCGTTTTTTACATCACGCATATTCACCTGAAGAGTATCGTTATCAACGGAAAGGGTCAGTTCTTCACCCTCAACCGCTATCAATTTCGCTTTGAACTTCCTTTTGTTCTTCTGTGCCGCTACTAACTCAAAAGCAACGGTTTCATTCACATAAGGCTGCATTTGTTCGGCATTAAAAAACGGTCTTTCCATTCCCGGAGAGGACACTTCCAGGTTGTATTCAACGTTAATTGGGTCTTCCACATCTAATAAGGAGCTGACCTGATAACTGACATCGGCACAGTTATCCACACTAATTCCTTCCGGATGATCAATGTACACTCGTAACGTCGAAAACTTACCGGCGCGGACAAACTCCACACCCCATAATTCGAAATCCAGAGCTTCTACTGCTGGCCGAATCATATCGGTTAACCGTTCTTGCAAATTTGCCAATTACTGCCTCCTGAAACAAAAAAAGGGCGCAAGCGCCCAGTGTTCTGGCTATCCTAAGATAGCTAAGGCCGCATAGCAAAAAGCCCCGAGCTGCTGCGGGGCTTTCTGAACACTGGACCCTTTGTCAGTTATTTTAGCAAAAGCGCCGACTAATGCGAAACGCTGCTACTAAAATTGGTTGCGGGGGCAGGATTTGAACCTACGACCTTCGGGTTATGAGCCCGACGAGCTACCAGACTGCTCCACCCCGCGTCCGAAACTTGTTGCACATTATACGTATTTTTCGTTTATTTTCAACCTCTGACGCAACAATCAGAGCGCTAATTTTGGTGCAGAAGGCGGGACTTGAACCCGCACGCCCGTAAGAGCACTACCCCCTCAAGGTAGCGTGTCTACCAATTCCACCACTTCTGCAAAATTTTTAGTCGATTGGCGGTACGTCAGATTCCGGATCTGATTCGTCTTCCGCCGGAGGCAACTGTTGTTCTTCTTCAGGTACTGACAAGTCCGAGAAGTCCGTTGAGCTCTCATCCGTAGACGTCGATAAGTTACCCAACACTAGGCTCAGAATAAAAAAGACTACCGCTAACCCTGCCGTAGCGCGTGTCAGAAAGTTTCCTGAACCTGAAGAACCGAAAACAGTGTTCGATGCGCCTGCACCGAAAGATGCGCCCATACCGGCGCCTTTGCCTTGTTGTAGCATAATGAAGCCAATTAAGACTAAAGCAACAACGAGAAATGCAATCATCAAAATTTCGTACATAATTTTACCCTTGAGCAGCTTGGCAGATAGCAACAAAGTCTGATTGTTTCAAACTTGCCCCACCTATCAAACCACCATCAATGTCTTTTTGCGCAAATAATTCGGCAGCGTTATCAGCTTTAACTGAGCCACCGTACAATAACGGCATTTTCTCACCAATCGCGCCAAATTGCTCTACCAGTAACGTTCTTAATTTTGCATGAACGTCCTGCGCTTGTTCCGGTGATGCTGTTTCTCCGGTACCGATTGCCCATACTGGCTCATAAGCCAAAACAACTTTCCCGGCTTTCTCTTTAGGAAGGTTCGCCAACGCCGCTCTCGCTTGTTCTGCTACAACCTTCCAGGTATTACCCTCATCGCGCTGAGCTTTATTTTCACCAACACAAATAACTGCAGTCATACCTGCATTGACGGTCGCTAGTGCTTTCTCATTTACCTTGTCGTCTGTTTCTGCAAACAACTGACGACGTTCTGAATGCCCGACGAGCACATAGCTAACACCAAACTCTTGCAGTTGAGTTGTAGAGGTTTCGCCTGTATAGGCTCCACTGGCATGTTCAGAAACGTTCTGAGCGCCAATGGCAATGTCGTCATAATAACATTGACTTGCCAACTCGCTGATAAGAGTAAACGGAGGACAGACTACGATCTTAACCTTCTGAAGCTGGCTAAGTTTCTCTCGCAGCGCTATCGACATAGTTTTCGTTAGCTCGCGATTTCCGTTCATTTTCCAATTTGCAATCACTAGTGATGCATTAGGCATAGTTTGTCCTCTACTTCAGAGCGCGGGAATAGTAGCGAAACACTCGCCAACTTACAAGCGAGATTTTCATCGCTGCCCGCTAACTGTTTAATTTGTAGCCGCTTCAACTTCGTTCGCTATTTGCTGAGCAAAAGCTTTTACCTTAGCTTCATTTTCGCCTTCAACCATTACCCGAATTAAAGGCTCAGTGCCTGACTTACGTAAAAGTACCCGACCACTACCTGCCAGTGCTTTTTCAACTTCTCGTACCGCACTTTTAACATTCGCTGATTCTAAAGGCTGCTTATCGCTGTCGAAGCGGACATTGATAAGAATTTGTGGCAACTTATGAAAGTCACAGCTTAACTTTTCCAGTGACTTTTGTTCCTGATACATAGCTGCCAATACCTGCAACCCGGCAACAATACCATCGCCGGTGGTGTGATGCTGACGATTAATAACATGGCCAGAATTCTCACCGCCTAGATACCAGTCTCGTTTAACCAGTTCTTCGATGACATAGCGATCACCGACTTTTGCCCGGACAAAGGGAATACGTCTTTTATCGAGTTCTTTTTCCAGCGCAAAGTTCGTCATTAATGTGCCGACAACACCACCTTGTAACTGCCCTTGGTTCTGTGCAGTCACAGCCAGCATATAAAGGATCTCATCACCGTCAATGGGACGTCCATTTTCCGTCACCATTATGATTCGGTCACCATCACCGTCCAAAGCTATGCCTAAATCCGCTTTAGTTTCCAGTACTTTTTTCTGTAATGCCGCCAGGTGTGTTGCGCCACATTCTTTATTGATATTAAGTCCATTAGGCTGAGTACCAATTTCAGTCACTTCAGCACCAAGTTCGCGAAGCACATTAGGCGCTATGTGATAGGTCGCACCGTGCGCGCAGTCGATCACAATATGTAACCCTTCAAGAGTCATTTCGTTAGGGAAAACACTTTTACAGAACTCTATATAGCGACCCGCGGCATCATTAATGCGCTTAGCACGGCCCAGCTCCTCTGAAATCACGCAATCCATTGGTTCATCTAACAGCCGCTCAATTTCTAGCTCTACGGCATCGGGAAGTTTGTGTCCGTTATCGGCAAAGAACTTTATACCGTTGTCGTAATACGGATTATGCGATGCGCTAATAACAATGCCGGCAGCAGCTCTGAATGTCCGTGTCAGATACGCAATACCGGGAGTCGGCATAGGGCCTAAGAAATCCACACCAACGCCAGCCGCAGCCAGTCCAGCCTCCAGGGCCGACTCCAGCATATAACCTGAAACGCGGGTATCTTTACCAACCAATACGCGGCTGGTACCTTTTGCAGCCAGCACTCGGCCTGCGGCCCAACCTAGTTTTACCGCAAATTCAGGGGTTATCGGGAACTGCCCGACTCTTCCTCGCACGCCATCGGTACCAAAATATTTACGCTCACTCAAAGGTGCTCTCCTTCTAAAGTTGCTGCAACCACTTTCATTGCATCAACTGTCTCCTTAACATCATGAACGCGAATTATACGTGCTCCTTTCATAGCTGCAATGGTTGCAGCCGCTAAACTGCCGGCTAATCTGTCTTTGACTTCACGTCCTGTAACGTGACCAATCATGCTTTTTCTCGACATTCCGACTAACAAGGGTAACTGTAATTCGTGAAATGCCTGTAACCGTTGCAGCAACTGGTAATTATGTCGTTGAGACTTGCCAAAGCCAAAACCAGGATCCAACCAAATTCTCTCTCGACCAATACCTGCTTGCTCACAGGCAATAATGCGCTCTTGTAAGAAAGCCTTAACGTCACAGACAACATCGTCATAGCTTGGGTTGTGCTGCATACTTCGAGGTTCTCCCTGCATGTGCATTAAGCAAACTTCTGCAGAGGTTCCCGCCAAAGCTTCCAGTGCGCCCTCTTCTCGTAATGCGTTTACGTCATTAATGATATTTGCGCCGACCTTTATAGATTCAGTCATAACTATCGGCTTAGTGGTATCAACAGAAATTGATACATCAAAACGCTGCCTTACCGCTTCGACTAAAGGAATGACTCTATCAAGCTCTTCTTGTTCCAGTACAGCAAGTGAGCCGGGCCGAGTTGACTCCCCCCCAATGTCTACCATATCAGCGCCGTCGCTTATCAGCTGAGCTACATGATCAATCGCGTCATGCAAGCGATTGTATTCACCTCCGTCTGAAAATGAGTCCGGCGTAACATTAACAATTCCCATCACTTGCAAAGGGTTGGGGTTTTTAGGCATAACTCGGCTCCGCTTATTACTGTTTCTTACAAAAAAGCCACCTCTCGGTGGCTTTTAAAAAGAGTCAACTTTAAGAAGTTGCATCCCCGGGCTTGTCGACATTGATGGGTCGTTCCGGACGCTCTTCGGTATCATCTGCCTTCGCAGCACCGCCATCCGAACCATTGCCACCACTGTCTCTGTCATCCCAATCTTTCGGCTGACGAACATCCCGACGATTCATCAAGTCATCAATTTGGTCGGCATCGATAGTTTCATACCGAACCAACGCATCTTTCATTGAATGAAGGATATCGACGTTCTCTTCCAACAGCTTTTTCGCCCGTTGATAGTTACGATCAATAACCGATTTCACTTCTTCGTCGATAGCCCGGGCGGTGTCATCAGACATATGCTTATGCTGAGTTACCGAACGCCCAAGGAAGACTTCATTTTCATCTTCAGCGTAAAGTAATGGCCCCATCTTTTCAGACAAGCCCCACTGAGTAACCATTTTGCGAGCAATTTCTGTTGCACGCTCAATGTCATTTGAGGCGCCAGTAGTGACTTTCTCGTCACCAAAGATAATTGCTTCAGCCAAACGCCCACCAAATAAGCTCGAGATCATACTTTCAAGATGTTGCTTGCTGTGGCTCACTCTATCCTGCTCAGGTAAGTACATGGTGACACCCAATGCACGACCACGCGGAATAATGGATACCTTATAGACAGGATCGTGCTCTGGTACCAGACGACCCACAATGGCGTGACCAGCTTCATGATAAGCCGTCATGGCTTTCTCATCGTCTGTCATAACCATTGAGCGGCGCTCAGCACCCATCATGATTTTGTCTTTAGCCTTGTCAAACTCTTCCATTGAAACCACACGCTTGTCGCCACGCGCGGCGAACAATGCAGCCTCGTTTACTAAGTTCGCTAAGTCGGCACCGGAAAATCCTGGCGTACCACGAGCAATCAGCTCTGGCTTAACGTCGTCGCCGAGAGGAACTTTACGCATATGTACTTTCAGAATTTGTTCACGACCGCGCACATCCGGCAAGCCAACAACAACCTGACGGTCAAAACGACCCGGACGTAATAATGCAGGGTCTAATACATCTGGACGGTTAGTTGCAGCAATAACAATAATGCCTTCATTACCCTCAAAACCATCCATTTCAACCAGCATTTGGTTCAGTGTTTGTTCACGCTCATCGTGTCCACCACCAAGGCCCGCACCACGTTGGCGACCTACAGCGTCAAGTTCATCAATAAAGATGATACAAGGAGCCGACTTTTTCGCTTGTTCAAACATGTCACGAACACGAGAAGCACCAACACCAACAAACATCTCAACGAAGTCAGAACCAGAAATACTAAAGAACGGCACTTTTGCTTCGCCAGAAATTGCTTTAGCTAATAAGGTCTTACCCGTTCCCGGAGGACCAACCATAAGCACGCCTTTAGGAATTTTTCCGCCCAGACGCTGGAACTTCGACGGGTCTTTCAGGTAATCAACTAATTCTGATACTTCTTCTTTAGCTTCATCGCAACCAGCAACATCTTTAAATGTTGTTTTTGATTGCTCTTCGTTCATAAGTTTCGCTTTACTCTTACCGAACGACATGGCGCCACGACCGCCGCCACCTTGCATTTGACGCATGAAGAATATCCATACACCAATGAGCAACAGCATTGGGAACCATGAGATAAAGATAGACGCAAGAACACTCTGCTCTTCAGGTGGAGTACCCTGAGTTTCTACATCGTTTGCCAACAAGTCATCCAGAATTTTGGGATCATACTGAGTCGGCACAACCGTTTTATAAGATTGACCATTGCGAGTCATACCTGAAATAGTGCGTCCATCATCACCAAATTCAGCACGACGGATATTGCCATTGTTAACCTGAGACACAAATTCATTGTATGTCATGGTCGCCGATGTCGTTCCGCTCGGACTGAAGCTCTGAAAAACGCTCATCAGTACGACGGCTATCACAAGCCACAAGATGAGATTCTTTGCCATATCGCTCAAAGCCTATTACCTCTATTAAAAATCAACTACCCAACAGGGTACTACAGTTTATAATCTGTCGCTACCAAGTAGACCTCTCTGGAACGTGCCCGGGAGGACTCTGGTTTTCTGGTTTTCACACTGCTAAATGCCGCACGCATATCTTTTAGGAAGGATTCAAAACCCTGTCCCTGGAACACCTTTACGACAAAACTCCCGCCAGGCTTTAAAACCTGATGACACATATCCAGCGCCAGCTCTACTAAGTACATAGAGCGAGCCTGATCTACCGTACCATTGCCACTCATATTTGGTGCCATATCCGACAGCACAACATCGACATTTTTACCACCAATACGATCAAGCAACGCATTTAATACCGATTCTTCTCTAAAGTCGCCCTGAAGGAAATCGACCCCAACGATTGGGTCCATCGCTAAAATATCGCAGGCAATAACCTGGCCATTTCCGTTAAAGTAGTCAGCCACATACTCAGACCATCCTCCGGGGGCTGCACCTAAATCAACGACAGTTTGACCCTTTTTGATCAACTTATCTTTTTGCTGCATTTCCTCTAACTTAAAAACAGCACGAGAACGAAGTCCTTTCTTCTGTGCTTTTTGGACAAACTGATCGTCAAAATGTTCTTTCAGCCAGCGTTGACTGCTCACACTGCGTTTTTTTCCCATAATTTAACGAAGTTTCCTTAATTGTCTGGCCTGAATACCTGATCTGGCGTTACAATGTTAAAAAATCAAGCTCTAAAACGGATATTATCGAATGTCATTAAGTAATAAGCAAAAACAACATTTAAAAGGTCTTGCACACCCGCTAAAGCCAGTCGTACTGCTTGGGGCTAACGGCCTCACTGAAGGTGTTCTTGCAGAAATTGAGCAGGCACTTGATCACCACGAACTCATTAAAGTAAAAGTTCCGGAAGAAGATCGTGAGCTCAGAAAACAAATTATGGCAACTATTGTACACGAAACCGGCGCTTCTGAAGTGCAAATTATCGGTAAAACGCAAGTGATATACCGACCGGCCGAAGAGCCTAAAATTCGCCTTCCGCGCGGCTAGTCTCTTTTGCTCGCAGGCGTCAGCGACAATGCTTTAGCTACCAGCTGCAACGCCTGCGACTTTTCCATCCATTTGTCTTTAGTCGAAAAGTAAACATCTAACATCACTTCCAGACATTGTTCGTCGTTTTCCAGGTTGTAGGCTTTTAGGAAAGGTTCAATTTTTCGATGGGCTTTTAAAAACTCAAGTCGACGTTTGCGCTCTTCCTCCGCAACACTGCTTTTTACATAGTCTGGTTGAGTATAGGAATAGGTCGGTTCATGCAAAGTATAGCCTGGGGCGAAGAACCAGTTTAAAGAGATTCGTTCCTGCAGTAACTTTCGAATAATCTCAGCAAAGGGTATTTTGTTGCTGCGTTTTCTATTGGCATAGTCGTTGGGCTTTTTTCCTAGCCACAGAGAAACGTCTTTATAGGTACCTTTTTGTGAAACCAGCTTTAAACGTTCAAAGCATTCTGTAACGGTTAATTCATCAAGTGGCGTGTACTGGGGTGTTTGAGATGATGATGACGTTTCCTTGTCCATTGCAGCTCTTCTTTTGTTAATCTAATGTTATAAATTCTATTGAACTGCGAACTATACAATAATAAGTACAAAAAACAACCGACCCTCCGTATAAAAACAAAAAGGCTGGTAAACTTTCGTTTCCAGCCTTTTTACATTATGTGTTTTAATATTACTTATATTCTACAGCAACCACTTCGTACTCAACTTCACCATTGGGCGTAGTTACTGTTGCAATTTCGTCAATTTCTTTACCAATTAATGCGCGAGCTATTGGCGAATTCACAGAAATCAAATTTGATTTAATATCAGCTTCATCGTCACCCACGATCTTATAGGTCACTTCTTCATCCGTTTTTGTATTGTAAACGGTGACCGTTGAACCAAAAATAACTTTTCCGTTATTTGGCACTTTAGTGACATCAATAATTTGTGCGTTGGAAAGTTTCGACTCAATTTCCTGAATACGGCCTTCACAAAAACCTTGCTGTTCACGCGCGGCGTGATATTCAGCGTTCTCTTTTAAATCTCCGTGCTCGCGTGCATCAGCTATAGCTTCAACAATACGTGGGCGCTCTACCGTTTTTAAACGCTTGAGCTCATCACGTAACAATTGCGCGCCATGTTCCGTCATTGGAATCTGGTTCATATTAACGACACCCTTTTATGTAATTCTTGTACCGAGCTAACTCGAGCCCGATCATCCGCTGTATTTGCTTTAACTGTCGCAAATGCAGCATTCAACGTTGTAGTATAAATCACTTTATTCAACAGTGCTTCACGACGAATATAAACAGAGTCTTCTATCGCACGACGCCCTTCTACCGTATTGATGATGTAACTATATTCACCATTTTTTATAGCATCAACGATATTTGGTCGTCCTTCCTGCAGTTTATTAACGATACTGCACTCGATACCCTCTTCACCAAGCATCTTCGCCGTACCACGTGTCGCTTCCAAGCTAAAGCCTAGAGCTAATAAGCCACGAGCCAAGTCCATTAAACGTTGCTTGTCACTGTCTTTTACTGAAATCAGGGCTTTTCCTTTTTTCGCTAATGCTTCACCCGCACCAAGGTTTGCTTTGGCATAAGCTTCTTCAAAACTTTCACCTACCCCCATAACCTCACCGGTTGAACGCATCTCCGGGCCGCGGATTGGATCCACACCCTGGAACTTAGCAAAAGGAATTACCACTTCTTTTACCGAGTAATACGGTGGAATAATTTCTTTCACGTAGCCCTGCTGCTGCAGCGACTGACCCACCATAACCCTCGCCGCAACTTTCGCTAATGGAACTCCTGTTGCCTTAGAGACAAAAGGTACGGTACGTGCAGCTCTTGGGTTTACTTCAATAAGATAAATTTCTTCGTCTTTTACAGCAAACTGAGCATTCATCAAACCATTTACGTTCAATTCAAAAGCTAACTTGCGCATTTGTTCGCGCAGTTGTGCCTGAATGATATCGCTTAAAGAATATGGTGGTAATGAACAAGCTGAGTCACCTGAGTGAACCCCCGCCTCTTCAATATGCTGCATGATACCGCCAATGAGCACATCCTTACCATCACAAATAGCATCGACATCCACTTCAACCGCGTTATCAAGGAAACGATCCAGCAGTACCGGTGCATCGTTAGATACTTTGACCGCATCGGTCAAATAACGTTGCAAGTCGGCTTCATCATAAACAATTTCCATAGCCCGGCCACCCAATACGTAGGATGGACGTACAACCAACGGATAACCAATACGCTTAGCTTCCGTTAATGCCTCGTTGAATCCGGTTACCGTTGAGTTTTCCGGTTGCTTTAAGCCGAGACGACGTACTGCTGTCTGGAATCTTGAGCGATCTTCTGCTCTGTCGATAGCATCGGGTGATGTACCAATAATCGGAACGCCATTTGCCTCAAGTTCACGAGCCAATTTCAATGGTGTCTGGCCACCGTACTGAACGATAACCCCTTTAGGCTTCTCGATGCGCACAATTTCCAGTACGTCTTCAAGAGTGATAGGCTCGAAGTAGAGGCGATCAGAGGTGTCATAGTCTGTTGAAACGGTTTCTGGGTTACAGTTCACCATAATGGTTTCGTAACCATCTTCGCGTAAAGCCAGTGAGGCATGTACACAACAGTAATCGAATTCAATACCCTGGCCTATGCGGTTAGGGCCACCGCCAATAACCATGATCTTGTCTTTATCCGATGGTGCCGACTCGCACTCTTCATCGTAGCTTGAATACATATAAGCGGTACCCGAAGCAAACTCCGCAGCGCATGTATCAACCCGTTTATAAACAGGGTGAATTTTAAATTTATGACGCTTTTTACGAACTTCCGCTTCGCTTACGTGTAGAACATCGGCAATTCGTGAGTCGGCGAAGCCGCGCCGCTTCAAGACCGTCATAACATCAGCCGTTAGTCCGGCTAAACCGAGCTCATCAACTTCTTTTTCAAGATTAACCAGCTCTTCAATTTGAATAAGGTACCACTCATCAATTCGTGTCAGTTCAAACACTTCACGAACGGTCATGCCTAAGCGGAACGCATCGGCAATATACCAAATTCTTTCAGCACCCGGTTCTTTGAGCTCACGGATAACTTTAGAGCGTGCGTCTTTTGAGTCAATCTCAACAATGGGGTCAAAACCCGAAGCACCTAGTTCCAAACCTCTTAGAGCCTTCTGCATTGATTCCTGGAAGTTACGTCCAATAGCCATAACTTCACCAACCGATTTCATCTGCGTGGTCAGGCGATCATTACAATTAGCAAACTTCTCAAAGTTGAAGCGTGGGATTTTTGTCACAACGTAGTCAAGCGCTGGTTCAAATGAAGCTGGTGTTCTGCCGCCCGTTATTTCATTTTCAAGTTCATCCAGGGTGTAACCAACGGCTAGCTTGGCTGCAACTTTAGCAATTGGGAAACCTGTGGCTTTTGAAGCCAGGGCAGAGGAACGCGACACTCTGGGGTTCATTTCAATGATAACCATACGCCCAGTGTCAGGATTAACACCAAATTGTACGTTTGAACCACCGGTTTCCACACCAATTTCTCGCAATACCGCCATGGCGGCGTCACGCATAATTTGGAATTCTTTATCAGTCAAAGTTTGGGCTGGAGCAACCGTAATTGAGTCACCGGTGTGAATGCCCATAGGGTCAAAGTTTTCAATAGTACAAACAATGATGCAGTTGTCGCTTTTGTCGCGCACAACTTCCATTTCGTACTCTTTCCAGCCCAGTAGCGATTCGTCAATTAACAACTCATTGGTTGGTGACAAGTCCAGACCCCGGCGACAAATTTCTTCAAATTCTTCGCGGTTATAAGCAATACCGCCCCCGCTGCCACCCATAGTGAAAGACGGACGAATGATACAAGGGAAACCCAACCGGCTAAGCACATCGAAGGCTTCATCTAGGCTGTGAGCCATTTCGGCGTTAGGTGTCTCAAGTCCAATCGCTTTCATCGCTTTGTCAAAGCGATCACGGTTCTCCGCTTTATCAATAGCGTCTGCATTGGCACCAATCATTTCAACGTTATAACGTTCAAGTACGCCATTGCGGTCAAGATCCAAAGCACAGTTCAAAGCCGTTTGCCCACCCATGGTTGGTAAAACAGCATCCGGACGCTCACGCTCTATAATTTTCTCCACCACTTCCCAGTGAATGGGTTCAATATAAGTGGCATCGGCCATTTCCGGATCAGTCATAATGGTAGCGGGGTTAGAGTTAACCAGAATAACCCGGTAACCTTCTTCGCGCAGCGCTTTACACGCTTGAGCTCCAGAGTAATCAAACTCACACGCCTGGCCAATAACAATCGGGCCTGCGCCCAGAATCAGAATACTTTTAATGTCGGTACGTTTTGGCATAAAGTCGCTCTATCTGTCCTTTCGCTACGGATGACGGTATCGAATATCATTCGACGAATCAGGCATTGGCCTGCATCAATTCAATAAAGTGGTCAAACAGTTCACTGGCATCATGTGGACCAGGGCTTGCTTCCGGATGCCCCTGGAAACTAAACGCAGGTTTATCTTTACGATGAATACCCTGTAGTGTTCCGTCAAACAACGATACGTGAGTCACTTCCAGGTTGTTTGGTAACTGCTTTTCATCCACCGCAAAGCCATGGTTCTGACTGGTGATCATAACCCGCTTCGTTTTCAAGTCTTGTACAGGGTGGTTCGCACCATGGTGCCCAAACTTCATTTTCATCGAGCGTGCACCACTGGCAATAGCTAGCAACTGATGCCCAAGGCAAATACCAAATATTGGAATGTCTTTATCCAGTAATGTCTTTATTGCCGTAATAGCGTAATCACAAGGTTCCGGGTCACCAGGGCCATTCGATAAGAAAATGCCGTCAGGGTTTAGCTTTAAAACTTCTTCAGCCGAGGTCTGTGCCGGTACAACGGTAATTTTACAGTTTCTGTCTGCCAGTAAACGTAAAATGTTGTGCTTACACCCATAATCGTATGCAACCACATGGTACTCACTTTGTTCGGGCTTGGTATGTCCTTCGCCCAACTGCCAGCTACCGCCTGACCACTCATAAGCTTTGTCACAGCAAACCTCTTTGGCAAGGTCCATGCCTTTTAATCCGGGAAACTTCTGCGCTAATTCCTGCGCTTTGTCTTCATCCAGTTCACCGACCATGATGCAGCCATTTTGAGCACCTTTCTCGCGCAATATGCGAGTTAAACGGCGCGTATCAATGTCCGCAATGCCTACCACATTATGACGCTGCAAATAGGCGCTCAACGTTTCTTCACTACGGAAGTTACTGGCTTTCATTGCCAAGTCTCTGATGATAAGACCTTTGGCCCAAACCCTGTCAGATTCTTCGTCTTCTGAGTTGGTGCCGGTATTGCCAATATGGGGATAAGTAAGAGTAACGATTTGTTCGGTATAAGATGGGTCGGTAAGAATTTCCTGGTAGCCTGTCATGGCCGTGTTAAAGACCACTTCGCCGACTGCAGAGCCTTCGGCTCCAATAGCGGTCCCGCGAAACACGGTCCCATCAGCAAGCACCAGAATCGCTCGTTTAGCGGATTGACTCGCTAGAATACTCAAGGGCAACCTCCGTACATAAAAAAACGGGTGAATCAATAATTTGACTTCCCCGTTTTGCGTCCTGAACCGCGCATTTTGCCAAATCACGCCAGCCTTCGGACTGATTCAGGCAAATTGCACTTATTCTACGATTTTTTACGAAAATCGTCCAGCAGTATTTATCGCTTAAGTAAGCGTTGCAGGATATCCTGCAAGTTAAGAGTGTCTTGCAGGCTGAATAATCCCGGAGCTTGTCCTTTAAGCCATTTAGCAGCTCTTATAGCACCCTCAGCAAAAATCTTGCGGTTACTGACCCGGTGCCCTATTTCTATGCGCTCGCCGTCAACAGCCAGAGTCACCTGATGTTCACCGACAATATCCGCCGCCCGCATTACTGAAAAGCCAATGCCCTTTTCACTGCGCACACCATCAGCCCGAACACCATCATTTACTTGCTCCCAACTTTGCTCTCGGCCTTTTGCTGCGGCTTGTCCCAAAGTAATTGCCGTTCCCGACGGACCGTCTTTTTTATGACGATGATGCGCTTCAAAAATTTCAATATCGGCATCGGGTAACGCTGCGCTGCTCAACCCCACAAGCTGTTCAAGCAACGCTATGCCTATACTGGTATTACTTGCATATAATACAGGCACCGTTTCAGCGGCCTGAGCCAGTCGCTCTTTCTGTTCGTCATTCAAACCTGTGGTGCAAACAACTATGGGCAGTTGATACTGCTCAGCAAGCTTCAGGTTCTCAGTTAATGCTTCAGGTAATGAGAAATCAATCAGGACGTCGATTTGATCGGGTTGCAGTTCTTCAGCGCTGATAAAGTGAACGGGTTCATTTTCCGTTGCACTTTTCCCGTAACTTGAGTTGTTTTTCCGGACTATTGCAGCGGCTAACTTAGCATCACTATCATTGGTTAATGCCTGAATGACAGCACTCCCCATTCTGCCGGAAGCTCCGAACACGCCCACATTGATCATTATTTTGACTCCGTTGCTAAATGAGCTTGATCCTGCAACAGGTTTTCACTGCGTGCAACTACTCTGGAAACCATCATATCGCCGGTCACATTAGTCAGAGTTCTGGCCATATCGATTATCCGGTCAATAGCTGCGATAAAAGCAATACCTTCTAAAGGTAAGCCAATAACATTCAGTGTTACGGTCAGCATCACTAATGCAGTGCCTGGTACGCCTGCGGTTCCTACTGACGCTAAGGTTGCAGTCAGCATGATCAAGCCATAGTCCATCCAATCTAATGGTATTCCATAAAGCTGCGCAATAAAAATAGACGCAACTGCCGGATAAATACCACCACAACCATCCATATTAATGGTTGCACCCAACGGTAACACAAAGCTGGCATAATCTTTAGAAACCCCCAACCTTTCGGTAACAGCCCTGTGCGCTGCCGGTAATGAACCAAACGAGCTGCAGGTGGTAAAGGCGACAATCTGTGCATCAAATATCGCTTTGAAGAACTGCCAGGGGCTCATGCCCCCTGCGGTGCGGATCAAACCGCCATAAACCACAATAATATGAATAAGACAGGCCAAATAAATAACACCGACAAACTTAGCCAATGGCAGTAAAGTGCTAAAGCCATACTCACCGATAACCCAGGACATTAATCCTAGTACGCCTAATGGCGTGAGCTGTAGCACCATGCGAGTAATTTCATACATTACCTCTGCACCAGACTTAATGGTCTTACGTAACGGCTCGCCCCGTTCCTTTAAACGCTGAATGGCAATACCAACTAATGCAGCAAATACCACAATTTGCAGAACGTTGCCTTCAGTCAGAGCTGCAAAAGGGTTACTGGGAACAAAGTTGAGAAAAACCTGAGCAACACTCGGAATTTGTTTTTCGGCCTGCTCCGTTGCAGTCAAGGTTGTTGCAGGGCTCATATCAATTAAACTTGCCAGGGTTAAGCCGATAGCGCTGGCTATAACCGCAGTAAACATAAACAAGCCAATCGTTTTAGCCCCCAGTCGGCCGAGTTTTTTACCGTCATTAAGATCAGTAATTGCACTAACAATTGCACAAAAAATAAGCGGCGCAACGAGCATCTTAATAGCTTTTATAAACAGGTCGCCAAGTGGTTTTAGCGCAACACCAACCTCTGGTGCCAGGCCACCTATCAACATGCCTAAGACAAAAGCGCCTAAAACGCGCTGCCAAAATGGAATTGCAAACCAAGCTTTAAACATAAAACCCCAGCGGCTAAAAAAATGGCTGCTAGGGTAAATCGTTCAGGGAAGTAACAAAAAGAACAAATTGGACTAGGTTATAACTTTTCGGGAGGTTAAGGGGAAACATGCGAATCCCCTTAATTATTTCAATCTTCGCTGTCTACAGAAGCCGGACGGACACAGGCTGGTTTGTTTCCTGCCGCACGAGCCGCTTCATACCTTTCCTGTAAAGAGGGTATCAGAGCTTCCAGATCTTTAATCCGGGTTTGCGGATTCGGGTGCGTCGATAACAACTCCGGAGGAGACTCTCCATCTGACTCTGCTTGCATGTTTCGCCACAGCTCAGGAGCCTGATCCAGTTTAAAGCCAGCGTCTGCCATATATTCCATACCTAGCTCGTCTGACTCTGATTCATGAGTACGCGAATAAGGCAACAGGATACCGACCTGGGCCCCCACACCTAAAGCAGCCATCAATAAACCCGCTTCGTTGCTGTCAAGCTGCGTACTGGCGAGTATACCTCCTAATTGCAGCCCAAGCCCAACCATCATGTTACTGGAAATTCGTTCATTACTGTGTTCAGCAATAACGTGACCAATTTCATGACCAATGACAGCGGCTAGCTGATGTTGATTCTCGGCAACTTTAATTAAACCGTCATAAACACCAATATAACCACCCGGCAGAGCGAAAGCATTCACCGTTGGTTCCGCAAACACAGTGACCTGCCAATCCATTTGGCTGTAATCACCGGGCAAATTTTCAATTAACGCATCACTGATGCAACGAACATAAGCGTTGACTTCAGCGTCTTCGTTAATCTTTTCCTCTTCGCGCATTTCCTCGTAAGAGGCAGCCCCCATTTTGTTCAGTTCACTGTTAGAATAAAGCTGTAACTGAGAACGTCCCGTTGGAGATTCTGCACAACTTGCCAGTAAGACTAACGTACAAGCACTTAACGTTGTGGTTTTCCAATTCATTGACTGCCTCCGGTCTTTTTATGTCATTCACTTATATAGTGATAGACAATCTAACTGCGTAAGTCATCAAAAAATTGTTTTACGCCGTCAAAAAAGCCTTTTTCTTTGGGTCGGAATTTTGCGGCTTCATCACCCGTTCCCATTGAATCTTCAAGCTCCTGAAGCATATCACGCTGCTTGGACGACAAATTAACCGGCGTTTCAATCACCACTTTGCAGATTAAATCGCCTACTGCACCTGTGCGCACAGACTTAACGCCTTTACCGCGCAGTCTGAAATGCTTGCCTGTCTGTGTTTCTTTCGGAACCTTAAGCTTCACTTTGCCATCAAGCGTCGGCACTTCAATATCACCGCCAAGAGCAGCTTTAGTGAAACTGACCGGCACCTCACAGAATAAGTTATTGCCATCTCGGGCAAAAATAGGATGTTCACGTACATGAACCTGAACATACAAATCACCGGCAGGCGCGCCATGTTCACCCGCTTCACCTTCATTGGCTAAACGAATGCGGTCGCCTGTATCGACCCCAGATGGGATCTTAACCGATAAGGTTTTGGTTTCTTCCTTACGACCCTGACCATGACAAGTACGACAAGGATCACTAATAATCGTGCCTTTTCCCCGACACTGTGGACAGGTTTGCTGTACAGCGAAAAAGCCTTGGCGCATTTGAATTTGGCCGGCGCCATGACAGTGCCCACAAGTTTGGGGTTTACTGCCTTTTTTAGCACCACTGCCACCACAGTCACCACACTCAACCAGCGTTGGAATCTCCAGCTCAACTGTCTTACCGCGAACCGCTTCTTCCAACGACATATCCAGGTTGTAGCGTAAGTCAGCTCCGCGCTGAGCACGTGCCTGCTGGCGTCTGCCACCACCAAAAATATCACCAAATACATCGCCAAAGATATCAGCAAAATCAGCACCGCCGCCGAATCCACCTGCACCATGGCCACCGCCGCCCTGACGTGCTTGTTCGAAGGCTTCGTGCCCATATTGATCATACATCTGGCGTTTTTGGGGATCGGAAAGGACTTCGTACGCCTGTTTAATTTCCTTAAACTTTATTTCCATCTCTTTATCACCCTTAGTTCTGTCAGGGTGATACTTCATCGCCATACGTTTGTAGGCTTTTTTAATGTCACGTTCGTTAGCGTCTTTTGATACGCCCAGAACCTGATAAAAATCTTGCGTCGCCATAATTCTTCGTCTTCTATCTATGCTGGTGTGTCAGCCTGATACAAATACACGGGTATTACCTTGCGGCAACACCCGTGTGCTTTTGCGAAGTTGCCTTAATGCTTACTTCTTATCGTCGTCTTTAACTTCTTCAAATTCAGCATCAACGACATCGTCATCGGCTTTGGAAGACTGCTGTTCACCGCCAGCAGCGCTTTCAGCTCCTTGCTGAGCTTGTTGCTGCTGAGCCGCTTCCATCAGCTTCTGTGATGCTTCCATCAGCGCTTGAGATTTCGCATCAATGGCTTCTTTATCGCCATCTTTAGATGCTTGTTCAAGTTCTTCACAAGCTTTCTCAATTGCGTCTTTGTCTTCCTGAGACAAGGCATCGCCAACTTCTTTCAGCTGGTTACGGGTTGCGTGAACCAAACCATCCGCCTGGTTACGTGCCTGTACCATTTCTTCAAACTTCTTGTCTTCCTCAGCATGAGCCTCGGCATCTTTAACCATTTTATCGACTTCAGACTCATCCAGACCAGAAGACGCTTTGATAGTAATCTTCTGCTCTTTACCTGTGTCTTTATCTTTGGCTGAAACATGCAGAATACCGTCCGCATCAATGTCAAAGGTAACTTCAATTTGTGGTACACCACGAGCCGCTGCACGAATACCTTCCAGGTTAAACTGACCCAGCGACTTGTTATCCGCAGCGCGCTTACGCTCACCCTGAATAACATGGATGGTTACTGCAGACTGATTGTCTTCAGCGGTTGAGAAGGTTTGCGACTCTTTGGTTGGAATCGTTGTGTTCTTCTCAATCAGTTTAGTCATTACGCCGCCCATGGTTTCAATACCCAGCGAAAGAGGACATACGTCTAACAGCAGCACGTCTTTAACGTCGCCTTGTAAAACACCAGCCTGAACCGCAGCACCAACGGCAACCGCTTCGTCAGGGTTCACATCGCGACGTGGCTCTTTACCGAAGAAGTCCGTTACTGCAGCCTGTACTTTCGGCATACGAGTCTGACCACCGACCATGATGATATCTTCAATATCACTCACTGAAAGGTCAGCATCCGCTAGTGCCTGCTTCAATGGCTCAAGCGACTTCTTAATCAAGTCTTCAACCAACGACTCCAGTTTCGCACGGGTCACTTTAATAGCCATGTGCTTAGGACCTGTGTTGTCTGCCGTAATGTATGGCAGGTTCACTTCGGTCTGTTGCGCAGATGACAATTCAATTTTCGCTTTCTCTGCCGCTTCTTTTAAGCGTTGCATAGCCAGCGGATCTTTACGCAGGTCAATACCTTGGTCTTTTTCAAACTGCTCGACTAAGTAGTTAATCAAACGGTTATCGAAGTCTTCACCACCTAAGTGCGTATCACCGTTAGTCGCTAGTACTTCAAAGGTGTGCTCGCCTTCAACTTCATCAATTTCAATGATTGAAATATCGAACGTACCACCACCTAAGTCGTAAACGGCAATCACGTTATCGCCGGACTTCTTGTCCATACCGTACGCCAACGCAGCTGCTGTTGGCTCGTTAATAATACGTTTTACGTTAAGACCTGCGATTTTACCGGCGTCTTTCGTTGCCTGACGCTGAGCATCATTGAAGTATGCCGGTACGGTAATTACCGCATCAGTTACCGACTCACCCAAAAACTCTTCGGCGGTCTTTTTCATCTTTTTCAAAACCTCAGCAGAAATCTGTGGTGGTGCTTTTTTGTCACCATCAATTTCTACCCATGCGTCACCGTTGTCCGCCTTAACAATTTTGTAAGGCATAATGCCGATATCACGCTGTACTTCTTCGTCCTGAAAGCGACGGCCGATAAGGCGCTTAATCGCAAACAAGGTTTTATTTGGGTTAGTTACAGCCTGGCGTTTTGCCGGTGAGCCTACCAAAATTTCACCATCGTCAGTAAATGCAACTACTGACGGCGTTGTGCGGTCGCCTTCGCCGTTTTCAATCACGCGAGCTTTGCCGCCATCCAGTACAGCAACACAAGAGTTTGTTGTACCTAAATCAATACCAATCGTTTTACCCATGATTCGTCTCCAACTTCTAATTCATGTAATTTGTTTCGATACCCCTTATCTGGGGTGCCTATGTTCGAATTTCAATACCCAACACAGGGATAATTTTCGATTTTGTTACGCTTTAGTGTCGACACCAGAGTTCGAGTTACGCGCAACCATCACCATCGCGGGGCGCAACAGGCGCCCATTCAACTCATAGCCTTTTTGCATAACCGCCATAATCGTGTTGTTCGGGTGGTCGTCTGACTCCTGCATCGACATAGCCTGATGCTGATCGGGATTAAAGGCTTCGCCTTCTTCGCCTATTGCTTTAACGCCGAATTTTTCAAGCGTTGAAGTTAAGCTTTTGTAGGTCAGCTCTATACCTTCCACAAAGTTTTTGTTCGATTCGTCTTCTTTGTCAGCCAGCTGTAAAGCTCGCTCTAAGTTATCAACCGAGGTCAATATCTCATTGGCGAACTTTTCCAAAGCGAACTTATGTGCCTTTTCGACATCCTGACTGGCACGGCGACGAACATTTTCCATTTCAGCTTGCGTGCGAAGCACCGAGTCTCGTTGCTCATTCACTTTTGCCTCCGCTTTACTCAGCGCAAGCTCCAGTTCAGCAATGCGATCGGTTTGCTCAGACGACTGACCTGCCGTTTCAGTCTCATCAGCAGTTACATCCTGCTGCAACGCATCTTCCGCCGCTTGAGCTGCTTCCTGCTCTGCCTTCTGCTGCTCTACTGCCGGTTCGTTAGCCGCTTCAGTTTTCTGCTTAGAATCGTTTTTATCGGTCATAAGTGACTCTCTTTAACCAGTTTTAAATTGAGGTTGCCAAGTTAATGGGGGCAAGTTTTTTTCTTTCAAGGGGATTTCTCTCACTTGATAAATTTTCTTGCTCATCGTAGCGTAAGCACACGACCGCATAAGGATCCTGTGAATGAGTGCTTTTAAAAAAATTGGGCTGCTTGGAAAAGCAAATGACCGGGGTACCCAGTTAACCTTAGAAACTATTACCACCGCTTTGATCCATCGAGGGTTTAGTCTATGCCTGGAGACCCGAACGGCAGAACAGCTGAGCTTGCCCGAACAAGTTGAGACACTCAGTCTTCAGGACTTAGGGGAATGGGCGGAAATTGCTGTTGTCGTTGGCGGCGACGGTAATATGCTGGGTGCTGCCAGAGCCTTATGCGAACACAACGTCGGTGTCATAGGCGTTAACCGTGGCAATTTAGGTTTTCTAACCGATTTAGACCCAGATGAAGTCATGACTCCCCTGCTCGCGGTTTTGAACGGTGACTACCACGTTGAAGAGCGCTTTCTCCTCTCAGCCGAAGTTATTAGCAACGGAGAATCCTCCGGTACCGGTCGCGCAATTAATGAAATAGTACTGCACTCGGACAAAGTCGCCCACATGATAGAGTTCGAACTTTATGTCGATGACCACTTTGTATTCAGCCAACGCTCTGATGGATTAATTTGCGCAACACCAACAGGCTCTACCGCTTATTCACTGTCAGGTGGCGGCCCCATTTTACACCCTGGTCTTGACGCCATGACTCTGGTGCCGATGTTCCCGCACACCTTAAGCAGTCGACCTATCGTTGTTGACGGCAACAGCGAAGTCCGCCTTAAAGCCGCTTATGACAACGACTTGCTTCAGATCAGTTGCGATGGTCACGCCCGAATGACGGTACACCCCGGTGATGACGTCATTATTAAAAAATACGCTAAAACATTAAGAATGATTCATCCGATAGACCATAATTATTATCACGTATTGCGGAACAAACTGGGCTGGGGCAGTCGGCTTTTTTAATCCGCTAACTTGCATTTCCCAACAACTACTGTATAAATACTGTATAACTTGTACATATCAACAGTATTGGAGCGAAGGCTATGTTATCGCAATTAACTGTTCGCAACTTTGCCGTCGTTAAGTCTTTAGACATTGAGTTTCATAACGGCATGACTGCCATCACCGGCGAAACGGGTGCCGGTAAATCCATTGCTTTAGATGCGCTAAGCCTATGTCTGGGCAGTCGAGCCGATGCAAACTGGGTTCGCCCGGGGCAAGAAAAAGCGGAAATCTCTGCCGTTTTTACACTTGAAGCCGACAGTCCCGCATACCAATGGTTAATAACCAACGAATTTGATGCCGATGAAGACTGCGTATTACGCCGGGTTATTCAACGCGACGGTCGCTCTAAAGCCTGGATAAACGGAACCCCTGTTCCTTTGAGTCAGCAAAAATCTCTGGCCCCCTTGTTAGTCAACATTCACGGGCAACACGAACACCAGCTGTTACTAAAAGAAGAGCACCAGTTAAGCCTCCTCGACAGTTATGCTCGTCACCAGCATTTGCTGGATAAAGTTCAGGAAGATTATCGAAACTGGGCTTCAGTCGAAAAACAATATCAGCATTATCAGCAACAAAAAGAAGAGCTGGAAGCTCAACGTCAGCTTCTTGAGTATCAAGTTAACGAATTAAATGAGTTTGCCTTAGCTGATGGTGAGTTTGAGGAACTGGATCAAAAACACAAGCGCTTGAGTAACAGTAAAGTTCTGCTTGAAGCTGGCCTGTTTGCGTTAAACGCGCTTTATGAGGGCGAACATAATAATGCCGCTAGCTTAGTTCAATCAGCAAGCCAAAGGCTTGAGGAAGCCGCGGAAATGGACACCGCACTCACCCCCATTAATCAGTTACTGCAGCAGGCCAAAGTGCATATTGAAGAAGCAGCTCTGGAATTAAGACAGTACCAGGATGACCTGGAGCTAGACCCCGGTGAGCTCCAAATTGTTGAAGAACGTTTAAGCACCGCTATTAACCTTGCTAAAAAACATCAAATACCGGGGGCAGAGCTTAGTCAGCAGCACAAAAAGCTTATAGCTGAATTAAATAGTCTGGAACAAGCTGGCGAACACGCAGAGCAACTTGATGAAGAAAGACAACAGGCTCGTAAAACTTACCGAGATAGCGCGCAAAAGTTGTCCAATAGTCGAGAACAGGCAGCAACAGAATTAAGCCAAAAAATCAGTCAATCTATGCATGAACTCAATATGCCTCATGGGCGTTTCGTTATTCAGGTTGAGCATGATGCCAGCGCACGGGCGACCCGCTTAGGTACTGATCAGGTCGATTTTCTAGTGACCACTAACCCCGGACAACCAATACAGTTGTTGAATAAAGTCGCCTCTGGAGGTGAACTTTCAAGAATAAGCCTTGCCATACAGGTCATGACGGCGACTCAGAAAACAGTGCCCACCATGATGTTTGATGAAGTTGATGTTGGTGTCAGTGGCCCTACAGCAGCTATCGTCGGGTCCATGCTTCAAAAGCTAGGCAAAACTTCACAAGTTATTTGTGTCACTCATTTACCACAGGTTGCAGCAAAAGCTGACCATCAGTTACAAGTGAGTAAGACAACAGATGGTGAGGAGACGGAGACAGAGGTTGCAGCATTGTCGAATGAGCAGCGAGTTATTGAATTAGCGCGCCTACTCGGTGGCGACAAGGTGACTGACATGGCAAAAGCTAATGCCAAAGAGTTACTCGCCAGTTAAATTCGTTCTATGCTGGCGTTCGGTGAAGTCATTGTTTATCATCAACGCCAATACAATCAATTATGATTAATTTTAATAGGTATTTCATGTCAAGATTTGGAGTTTTGCTCGTTGCCATTATTGGCTTAAGTGGCTGTTCTTTGCTCGATAAAGTTGTTTATCGTATTGATATTCCTCAGGGAAATTATCTTGAGCAAGAAGATGTCGATAAATTACGCGTGGGAATGACCGAAGAACAAGTCATTTTCGTATTAGGAAAACCCGTTGCTGAAAACAGCTTTGATTCTGACCGTTGGGTATATCTCTACAATATGGATCCAAATTCTGGCAAAGATTTTCGTAAAGAATTGGTATTAACCTTCAACAACAAACAATTGCAGGACTTTGAAGGTGATTTTGATAAGCCAGAAGACTTTGAGCAACCACTGGATCAATAACTCGCTTTAAAATTCATATCGGGGAGAATTATGGCGAACTCTTCACTCACTGATGAGGTCGTCCGTGTTGTCCGCAGTTCTGGAGACAAACGAGACTATCAACACCATACATTGTCCAATCAACTTAAGGTGTTGTTGGTTCATTGTCCTGATAGCCCCAAAGCTGCGGCCTCTATTACCGTAAATGCCGGTCACTTCGATGATCCAGAGCATACTCAAGGGCTAGCTCACTTTCTGGAACACATGCTGTTTTTAGGTAGCCGAGCCTTTCCTCAACCTTCTGCTTTCGGCCACTTTCTCAACTTACATGGTGGCCAGCACAATGCCTGGACAGGTACCGAATTTTCTAATTTTCACTTTGATTGCAACGCTAACGCCCTGCCACGCTCGTTAGCGTTTTTTTCCTCAATGTTGAAAGAGCCTTTACTATCCGAGAACTGGATAGATAAAGAAATTCAATCCATTGAGTCTGAATTCCGTTTAAAACAAAATGATGAACTCCGTCGTCTTTATCAGGTTCATAAGGTTACTGCTAACCCTGAACATCCTTTTAGTCAGTTCTCCGTGGGTAACCTTAATACACTCAAAAATGACAAACACGGTAGTTTGAAAAGTAAACTGGAAGCTTTTTTTAACGAACATTATGTTGCCCAAAGAATGCGTCTGGTTATTGCCGGACCACAATCTCTTGATGAGCTAAGCCAGCTGGCGCAACAGTACTTTTCTGACATTAAACAGGAAAACCACCCAAAAAAGTCTATTACAACTCCCCTTTATCTTAAAGAGCAGAAAGGTGTATGGATTAAAGTAAAGCCTATCAAAGTGGCCTACCGGCTTATTCTAACCTTACCTTTACCCAGTATTGACGAAGATTACCCTCATAAAACCACCAGTTTTATCGCTCACTTATTAGGTTACGAGGGTCCGGGAAGCCTGTTTAATGCGTTACGTTCAAAAGGCTGGGTTAACTCTCTCTCTGCTGGTGGCGGTATCAGCGGCAGTAACTTTAAAGATTTTAATATTAACTTACAGTTAACAAGCTCCGGTCTCCATAATGCCAATAGTATAGTGCAATGGATTTTTGCTTATATTCGAAAAATTGAAGCGGAAGGTGTTATTGACTGGCGCTACCAAGAACGCCGTATAACAACAGAAATGAGCTTTCTTTACCAAGAACCCACTCCGGTCGGCGAGCTTGCTAACCAGCTGTCTGTTAACGCTTTTCATTATAAACCGGAAGATGCACTTTATGGTGATTACCGTATGGACGGGCTGAATCATACTTTTGCAAAGCGGTTGTTGAAAGAAATGACGGCAAAGAATGCTCGTATTACCTTAGTTGCTCCTGATGTTGAAACTGATCACATCGCACCTATTTATAATACGAAGTATGCCATGAGAAGAATTACTCAGGTTCAGCACCAGCGATTTTCGTCAACGCCGGAAGACTTTTGCTGTGACTTACCTAAACCGAACCGTTTCCTTAACTCTCGATTTGCTCCATTAGAGTTAGAACCTGGTGGTTCCCTACCAATCTTGATTGAGAACAGCCCTCAGCTTCAGTTATGGCACTTACAGGATCGTGACTTCAGAGTTCCTAAAGGGCATATTTACCTTTCATTAAAGTTACCGGCGGTCACCAGCTCGGCCTTTAATTTTGCCATTGCCCGTTTATGGTCCGAGTTAATGATAGACGCCTTAAATGATGACCTCTACGACGCAGAAGTCGCGGGGTTACATTTTAATATATACCCAACCCAGAGCGGCATTACCATTCATACAACGGGCTTGTCGGCAGGGCAAATTCCTTTAATGCAACACCTTATAGAGCGCGCTTTAAAAACGCGTTTCGCAAGACGTCGGTGGTACGATCTTAAGCAAAGCCTTTTAAGTAACTGGCACTCTGCTCACCAGAACCAACCTTTAAATAAGCTCTTTGCTGAGCTCAACCAGCAACTACAGTTCGGTTTGTTCAGGCTGCATGATTTAGCATGTGAGCTGGAGCCTGTCTCTTTTCGTCAATTTACGGTCGAAATCGCTAAGTTATTTTCCCCTGTTCATGTTACCGCGTTTGCACACGGCGACTGGAAAAAAGAAAACGCTGTACAGCTTGGTCAGCTTATTAAGTCTAATTTACCAAGCTCGACAAGTGCATCAACGAAACGGGCTCCCATAAAACGCATCCGGGACTTTGTTTCGCAGCAGCTCCAGGTCCCTTCTGAGCATTCAGATACTGCCCTGCTTCTGTACTATCAGGGAAGAGATGACACATCAATGGAGCAAATCAGTTTCATGCTTTTACAGCAACTGATTCATCAGTCTGTATTCCAGGAGCTGAGAACAGAGCGCCAACTCGGTTATGTTGCAGGAAGTCAGTATTTCCCGGTACAGCGGTTGCCCGGTATTCTTTTTTTCTTACAATCACACGAATACGGTGCCGATGAAATTTACTTGGCAATGCAAGAAGTTATCGTGGTTCAACTGGAAGCTCTCCATAATTTAACGTTAAAAGAATGGCATCACGCAAAATCAGTACTGAGACAACAAATACGAACTATCGATCGCAATTTGCGCGTGCGCAGCCAAAGACTATGGGGAGCCATTCAACTTGAAGATACTGAGTTCAATCGCCAACAGGAGTTGTTATCAGCGTTAGAGCACTGTCAGTTAGTTGAGTGGCTTGAGAGAATAAAAGAGCGTCTAAGTGATAAAACGCAACTCCTGAGACTTCAAACCTAGGTTCAGAGCGAGTAGAATAGCCTTTGACAGCAAGTTGCTCTCTCGTTATCTTAACGATATATTAACAATAAAGAGCTACTCCAGTAGCCACTCATTAGGTTTCTCGTGATCTTTACTTTTTCTATCAGAACATTATGCTCTGCGCTTTTGCTATGCTTTTTGTTATTACAAAGCTATAGCCCTAATGTTTCGGCACAAGAAATTCCTGACGAGCTTACTATTCAACAATGGTCCTTTTCAGACGGCTTACCTGATAATCATATTTATGATATTGCTGAAGGTCCCGATGGGTTCTTATGGATTGCAACTGAAGAAGGGCTGAGCCGCTTCGACGGCCATCAATTTTATAATTACCCGACAAGCAATGAATCTAAAACGAATACACTATCGGTTAGCATAAAACAGCTTTTCTTTGATAAATCAGAGTCTCTCTGGCTGAACTCAGAGAGAGGCCTCGTTCGACTGTCATTAAAGTCCTTTACACCCGAGGTATTTACACTCCCAGGGTATAAATCAGCGAGTCAATCAGATATCACCTCGATATCGGAAGATAAAAATGGCCGCTTACTCGTTGCGACCGAACGTTTTATTTACCGTTACAATGTGCAGGCTAATAAATTTGAGCAGATCAGCTTAACTTATAATGGTGAACCAATTGAGCAGGTTAACTATATTTATTCCGGCAGGCACTGGTATTGGTTAAGCACCGAAAAAGACGGTGTATTCGTTTGGGATGGCTTCTCCAGAGAAGTTTTTTCTCTCAATAGGAAAAACCCTATCACAGAGCAAATTCCGGGAAACAAGCTATATTCTGCGTTGCGCTATCAACAGCAACTTTGGCTGGTAACCAATGTCGGTCTGGTCATACTAAATGACGACCTTCGGTTAGAACAATCACCCTCTCATCTCAGAAAATTAAGAGATATCAAAAATATACGTTCGTCAGCCAATAATGAAATATTATTCAGCTCAAAGCATGGTCTTTATAAACTGTCTAATGGCAAACTTAATAAGTTGCACGATATTCCCACTACAAAAACCAGCCAAATTGCCCGGGGAGACATATTCTCAATATCCAGACATTCAGGACTTTTTCAAATAGAAAGTCCTTTTGCCCCTGCTGCATTAGCCCACTCCTCCCAGCATACAGAGAAAGCGGAAAACATTGATTCACCTAAACTGATGCAACAAATTAGTGCATCAACCGAAGACAAAAATGGCAATTGGTGGCTGGCGACTAATTTGGGCCTATTATTTTATGACACCCTGGAGAAAGAAATTTCTGAACTCCATCATTACCCAGACGCAAGCGTTCAAGTAGCAGAGATAGAGATTTTCGCGAACTACTTGTATGTTCTGACCAATGATGCTGAAGCGCTCTACCGATATGACATTTTAGAAAAAAACTGGGAACAACTAAATGTTACCGAGCTTCATTCTCAACCCGCCAGCTTGACTCAGTTTGGCAAGTCACTTTGGCTGCATACGAAAACAGAAGCAATAGAGATAAACGAGTTTGGTCAGGTTTCGGATAAACAAGTTATTCTTAGAAGCCAATCGCTTTTCCCCCAACCGATACATATTGATGCTAGAAAAATAACTGAGAGTAGCTACTTAAACAAATTTAGCCTGCCATTTGCCAGAGCAAGTGAATACCTTTCTTATCGTTACAAACTAAACAGGGGCGAGGCTGCATGGCAATACCTCGAAAAGGGCCAGGATTTTGTGCAGCTCTCATCTCTCCCTGCCGGTAGCCATAAGTTTGAAGTGCAAGCTTCTTATGATGGAGCCAACTGGTCTCCATCAGCTTTTAAACAGCTCGATGTGATGACTCCGCTTTGGCAAAGCCCAGTTGCCTGGGGGGCTTATATTACAGCTATTCTGATAGCTTTAGTTATTTACTGGTTAGTTCGTCGTCAACGCCAATTAGCATTAGAGCAAACGCTTAATCAATACAAAAGGCAGGCGCAGGGACTCCAGTCCAGCAACTACCAATGTTGGGAGTGGAGCTTAAATTCTGGTGAACTCGTTCGTCAAAATATTTGGCAAAGTTGCCCTGCATTCCCCATTGATGGGAAGCGAATTGGTCTTTCTGGCGGCAAGTCAAATGTTCACCCTGAAGACTTACAACGATTACAAAATAGTCTCGATGACCACCTACAAGGAAAGTCAGAGGTGTTTGAATGCACCTACCGGCTGGATAATCAAGGCAGCTGGCTTTGGGTTATGGACCGAGGCCAATTGCATAGCGACGGTCATAATAAAATCATGTATGGCACCTTAAGCGATATCAGCAACCTGGTAAGCTCCGAAGAGCGTATTAATATGCTGGCTTCATCCATTACAAATATTTCTGACGGTATTTGTATTTTTGACCGCTTTTTCCGTAAGCGCGAGGTCAATAATGCGTTCGAACGCATCAGTGGCTTCCAGCGTGAGAAAGTCTTAGGGCAAGTATTAACTTTACCCTGCTACCCTGAAAGTTTTGTGAATCAAATAAAGCGCGCGGTAATAAAAGATGGAACATGGCGTGGTGAAGTTACCGATTTGAAAGCGAATGGCGGTGAGTTCCTTATGGAGCTTACTCTGGATGCGGTTCGCGACGACAACGGCGAAGTATCCCTCATTGTTGCCAGTTTCTCTGATATTTCTGAGAGACGGCATACTGAAAATGAGCTAAGACGCCTTTCGAATACAGACACTTTGACAGGGTTACCGAACCGCTCCTATTTTCAGGTTAGCCACTCTAACCTGGTGCGGAAAAAAGTCTCTCACACCTTATTACTTTTTGATCTGGATGATTTCAAAAAGATTAATGACTCTTTAGGCCATGAAATAGGTGATGAGCTTTTATGTCAGGTCGCTGAACGATTAATGGATATAGGTCGAAGACAGGACACCCTTTATCGTCTGGGCGGTGATGAGTTCGGTCTCCTGATTGAAGACAGTATCGATATTAATTTAATTGGCGATTTGGGTAATCAAATAAACCTTAAAGTAGCAGAGCCCTATTTAATTCAGGGTCAGGAAATCGTCATAGGAAGTTCAATTGGTATTGTTCTTTACCCTCACGACGGGCAGACGTCGCAGGAGCTTTTACAAAAAGCCGATATGGCTATGTATCACGCCAAGCAGCGTGGCGGAAATTGCTACCAATTTTTCAGTCAGTCGATGAACGAAAATGCCGTTAAACGACTTAAGCTGGAAAATGAACTGAGAGCGGCGTTAAAAGCTAATAATATTCGAGTGTATTACCAGCCTAAAATTGAAATCAGTTCTGGCCACATTGCCGGCCTCGAAGCCCTGGCTCGTATTGAGAGCAAAGATGGCTCAATGATTAACCCGGCTGAATTTATTCCATTGGCTGAAGAAACCGGACTCATAATTCCTTTGGGCGAGGATGTGTTACGTCAGTCCTGCCGTGATATGAAAAAATTCATGGCCTACCCTGGTTCACCAAAGAGTATTGCAATCAATTTGTCAGCTCGTCAGTTTATGCAGTCCAGTCTGGCGCTGCAAATAGAGCAAATTTTGCGAGAGGAAGACTTGCACCCTCGTCATGTTGAATTCGAAGTCACGGAAGGCATGGTGATGAGTGACCCTGAGCGCGCAATTACCATGATGGAAAACTTATCCGATATGGGCGTTAAACTAGCGCTGGACGACTTTGGAACGGGTTATTCTTCATTGTCTTACCTAAAGCGTTTTCCAATGAACAGCCTGAAGGTCGACAAGGCCTTTGTCGATGACATTACAATTAATGATAAAGACCGGAATATGGTTGCTTCTATCATCGCTATGGCACATAACCTGGGGTTAAAAGTGGTTGCAGAAGGGGTTGAAACAAAAGCTCAGTTACAGACATTAAAAAGCCTCAAATGCGAATACATTCAAGGCTTTTATTACGCTAAACCTATGCCGGCTGACGCATTAATTGAATTTATTGAGCAGCACAACAACGTGGCTGCTCAAGTATAATTCATAGCTTGTTTCTATCCGTTACTGATAAAAACTCCAGCCGTTCTCTACCATCTGTTTAAGTAAAGGCGCTGGCGTATATCGCTCACCTCTTTCCGAGGCCAGCTTCTCCAGTTTGCTCACTATTGTTTCAAGACCCTGGCTGTCCATATAACGGAAAGGACCGCCCAGGAAAGGTGGGAACCCGATGCCAAAAATTGCACCGATATCACCGTCACGTGGGCTGCGGATAATCTCTTCCTGCAGGCAGTAAGCCGCCTCATTCAGCATAGGTAACAAGCAAATATCAATAATTTCGTCAGCTGATTTGTTCTGTTTAGGATCGATATCCAGCAAAGAATAAACTGAGGTATCCACTGGTTTACCTTTTACACCCTTGCCGTATTGATAAAAGCCCTTTTGATTCTTCTTACCTTTGCGATCGTCATCTATCAGCTTTTCAAAAGCGTCAGGCGCTTCAAAGCGATCACCAAGTTCTTTCACCAAAACCGGAGCTACTTTCGCCGCAACGTCGATACCAACCTCATCAAGCAAGGTAATAGGCCCTACCGGGAAACCAAATTTCACCAAAGTTTTATCCAGGTGCTCAATAGGTTCGCCAGCTAACAGCAAGCGCGCCGCTTCATTCATATAAGGTGCAAGAATACGGTTAACGTAGAACCCGGCACCGTCTTTCACCACAATAGGTGTTTTCCCCTGCTTTTTAGCCAAGGATACTGTGGTGGCAACGGTTTTATCCGATGTACCTGGGTGGGTAATAATTTCTGCCAACGGCATTTTATCCACCGGAGAAAAGTAATGAAGACCAATAACTTGCTCCGGGCGTTTTGCTGTAGCCGCTATTTGAGTAATAGGCAGCGAGCTGGTGTTGGTTGCAAAAATAGTCGACTCAGCGGCATGCTCTTCCACGTCAGCAACCATCTTTTGCTTCAGATTAAGATCTTCAAAGACCGCTTCAATAACTACATCGGTACGTTCAAATCCGCTATAGTCAAGTGAGCCACTTAACATCAACATGGTCTTTTCAAGCTCTGCTCGGCGCATATGACGGCGCTTAACCTTTTTGTTTAGGCGTTCATAGCTATAGTGCAAAGCGTTGCTAATTCCATCTTCGCTGATGTCTTTTATACGGGCCGGAATACCCGCTTTAGCCGCAGTTACATAGGCTATGCCACCGCCCATCAAGCCACCACCTAAAACACCAACCCGTTTTACCGGGTCAGGCTCAATGCCGTCTGCGCCGGTTTCTTTCTTCATTTCTGTTGTAGCAAAGAAAATCTGACGGAGTTGATAAGACTCCGGTGTCATTGCCAACTCACCGAAGCTACGAGCTTCTTTGTCTAAGCCGGCTTCACGACCGCGCTCAACACCTTCTCGAACCGTCTGAATGATTTTATCAATTGCCGGGTAATTGCCGTGAGCTTTCTTCTGAGCCTGCTCACCAGCCTTTTTAAAGATAATGTCACGACCAAACCGAGTTGCTTCTAATACCTTACTCATTCCTTTAAGCGGTGGTTTCGTTGATTTGGGTTTGCGCTTCAGCGCGTGCTCTACAGCCACATCTAAAAGAATGCTTTGTGGGACAACTTCTGCCACCAATCCAGCTTTCTTAGCCTGCTTAGCGCGCAGTTCCTTACCGGTCAGTATCATGGTCAACCCTTGCTGAACACCAACCAGTTCCGGTAGTCGCTGAGTGCCACCGCTGCCCGGCAGCAAGCCTAATTTTACTTCTGGCAAGCCTAAAGCCGTTTTGCTGTTATCGGTGCAAATTCGCACATGACATGCCATTGCCAATTCAAGGCCACCGCCTAAGCATGCCCCGTTGATTGCTGCAACCACAGGCACATTTAATTGCTCAATACGGTCGAACATAGCCTGCCCTTTTCTTGCAAGGCTTTCTGCATCTACCGCGTTCTCGCAGCCATCTATCATGTTAATATCCGCGCCGGCAATAAAAGAGCCAGGCTTGCCACTGATAAACACAACACCTTTCACTGAATCATCGCTCTCTAAGCGATTCATCAAACTACCAACTTCTTCTGCAAATGAGTCTTTTAAGGTATTCATTGACTCACCAGGGACATCTATTGTAACTACTGCTACTCCGTCGTCCCTCACTTCCATAGTGAATGCTTTATCCTGACTCATTATTCTGTCTCCACAATCATTGCTGCACCTAAACCACCAGCGGCACATGCTGTCGTTAAACCAACACCTCCGCCACGACGGCGCAATTCATTCAAAGTTTGCGTGATCATTCTGGTACCGGTGGCGGCAAATGGGTGACCATAAGCAATAGAGCCGCCCAGCACATTAAATTTCTCCATATCGATTTCACCAATGGCTTTATCGCGACCCAGCTTCTCTTTCGCAAACTTGTCGCTGGCAAACATTTTCATATTCGCCAAGGTTTGCGCTGCAAACGCTTCGTGCATATCGATAAGATCCAAATCGTTAAGCGTCATACCGGCGCGGTCAAGCGCAACCGGAGTTGAGTAGGACGGTCCCATCAGCATATCTTCTTCAACCTGCAAAGCGGCAAAGGCGTAGCTTCGTAGATAACCCAACACCGGTAACCCAAGTTCTTTAGCCCGGCTTTCGGTCATCATCAATACTGCTGAAGCACCATCAGTTAGAGGTGTGCTGTTTGCGGCAGTCACTGAACCATGTTTGCGATCAAACACCGGTTTCAACTTAGCCAGTTTATCAACCTGACTTTCGCCACGAATATTGTTGTCGCGGCCTAGGTGCTTCTTGTAGGGTTCCGGATAGGCGGTCATAACTTCGTCATTTAGCCAGCCAGCTTCCCAGGCAGCATGAGCTTTCTGATGAGAGCGCACAGTTAGTTCGTCCTGATCTGAGCGGCTGATGTTATGCGTTTTTGCCATTTGTTCCGCAGTATCTCCCATACTTAGGCCGGTACTGTATTCAGCAATAGCAGGTGGTACGGGTAATAAGTCTTTAAAGCCCAGACGCTTCAGAATAGACAACCGTTGCCCCAGAGTTTTCGCTTTGTTCAAATCAACCAAAGCACGGGCCAGACGTTTGCTCACGCCAATAGGCAATACAGACGACGAGTCCGCACCACCAGCTATACCGCCGCGGATATGCCCAACGGCCATAGCTTCGGCAATGTTTACCGCTGATTGGAAACTGGTAGCGCAAGCACGAGAGATACTATAAGCGTCTGTATTCACCGGTAAACTTGTGCCGAGCACAATTTCACGCGCAATATTCGGGGCTTCCGGCATCTGGACCACTTGTCCAAATACCAGTTGCTCAACCCATTCCGCTTCAATGCCGGTTTTATTGACAAGTTCCTGAACCACCATCTTTCCAAGATCGACGGCCGGGATGCCATGAAAATCTGTTGCCTGCTTAGCAAATGGTGTTCTTAAGCCTGCTACAAAGGCAATTCGTTCATCATTAACGGTTAGCAAGCGTTGCGCTGCTGTCATAATAATTCCTCACTTCGTAAACCAATACTGGTCTGACCACAAATTATGTTACAAATTCTAGCCCGTAATAGAGCAGATTAAAACCACCGTTTTCGGTAAAGTATGCTGTATAGATTGAAAATTCGGAACAAAGGCAGCATTGTTACTGTCATTGCTATGCGGTACTGACAGCATAGTCAGTTTTCGCCGATAACGACAGCCTGGAGTAAACATGACCGCGACAGCGTTTCAACAGCTACAAAATTATCTCAACCGACAAGTTCTTGGGCAGCCAGATTTCACTCAAAATCTGTTAATTGCCGTTCTGGCCGACGGGCATTTGCTTGTCGAAGGCCCTCCCGGTCTTGCCAAGACAAGAGCGGTTCAAGCTTTAGCAAGAGGCATTGAAGGTGACTTTCACCGTGTGCAGTTCACTCCCGACCTCTTACCGGCCGACTTAACCGGCACCGATATCTTTCGTCCCGAAACTGGACAGTTTGAGTTCCAACAGGGCCCTTTGTTCCATAACTTGATTTTGGCTGATGAAATTAATCGCGCACCAGCCAAAGTTCAGTCGGCTTTATTAGAGGCGATGGCTGAACGACAGATTACTGTCGGCCAGCGCAGTTATCCACTGTCTGACCTTTTCATGGTTTTAGCCACCCAAAACCCGCTGGAACAAGAAGGTACATACCCCCTACCTGAAGCCCAACTGGACAGATTTTTACTGCATTTGAAACTGGACTACCCCGATGCCGAAACAGAACAACAAATACTGCGGTTAACCCGCGGGGAAGCGTTATCAGGAGATGTCGACAAGCCAGTACCTTTAACCCAACAAGACTTATTCAATGCGCGCCAGGAAGTTTTGCAACTGTATTTAGATGAGGCCGTCGAGAATTACCTCGTTCAGCTTATTATTGCGACACGACAACCGCAGCGGTACGACCAAAACTTAGCTCAATGGATAGGCTATGGTGCCAGCCCGCGTGCCACCATTGCTCTTGAGCGTTGTGCCAGAGCCAAAGCCTGGCTGGAGGGTCGCGATTTCGTAACTCCTGACGATGTCATCAGCGTGTTTCATAACGCACTACGCCACCGAATTATCCTGAGTTACCAGGCCGAAGCCGATGGCGTATCACACGATCAGGTTCTGGACACGATTTTAAAACTTGTACCGGCACCATAATGTTAAAAGCCGAAGTTGAACAGTGGCTAAATCAATTACATTGTGACGGAGTCAGCCCCGGCATTCATGAACTGCTGTATTATCGCAGTAAAATAAATGCGTTCGCCCGTCATCATAAAAGCCTTCCACGCTCAAGCCAGACTGGGCCGCTACTCAGTAAAAGTCGCGGCAGAGGTATGGAATTTGATGAAGTCAGGCATTACCAGCCCGGTGATGACATCCGTTCTATTGACTGGCGGGTTACCGCCCGAACAGGTAAAGCACACACTAAGCTTTACCGGGAAGAAAAAGAGCGCCCAGTGTTCATCTGGGTCGACTTACCTTTGACTCAATTTTTCGGTAGCCAGTTTATTTTCAAATCAGTGCAAGCTTGTCACCTGGCTGCGGCTCTTGCCTGGCAAGCTCAGCATAAAGGCGACCGCATTGGTGGTTTAGTGGGTAATGGTTGGTTGCATCAGGAACTCAAGCCGATAGCCCGTCAAAAAGGTGTTTTACGCTTATGCCATGCACTGCTTGAAGTTCACGGAGACAGTTTTACGCGTTGGAAAAACAAAGAACAGCAAAAACCGAATGCACTTGAGGGAAATTTAAAACGTTTACGACAGTTAGTTAAGCCAGGCAGTACCATTTATGTCATTAGTGACTTTTATGGTGCCAGCGAAAACTTTCTGGATGGCTTACGCGTTCTCTCTCAGCACAACTCGGTTCGTTGTTTTTCAGTTTATGACCCAATGGAGCATGAGTTACCTGAAGGTTATTCATCTCACCCGCTAGCTATCACAGATGGCCAGCAGCAAATTAATGTGAACCTGGCGAACAGCCAGCAAAGAGCAACTTATCACCAAGCTGCACAAAAAAGATGGCAGAATATTCAAGAAGCGTTCCGTAAGCGCAAGCTGTCGCTAACCGCGGTATCAAGTGCCCTGCCATTAGAGCAACAGTGGACGGAGGTGACCTGATGCAGCAACCGTCTTTAGAACAGCTTAACGACATCGTTGAACCTGGTCAGGCTGGCTGGTGGCCGCCCTCCTGGCTTACTATCGCTGTAGTAGCAACTCTACTGGCAGGGATTCTGGTGCTATCTATTGTTCTGTTTCGCCGCTGGCAAAATTCCAAAGTACGTAAAACAGCAACGAAACAATTATTGCAGCAAAAAGATGCGAATGCCGAGCAAATAACGGTGCTGCTTAAACGAGCGGCACTGGCGTATTATCCTCGGGAACTTGTCGCCACAAAACACAGCCGCACCTGGCTCGTTTTTCTACTGGCGTCCTTATCAGATAACGAAAAGGCATCTTTTGAACCTTTGCTTCAGCAGGCCGATAAAAACTTTTACGGTACTGAAGACGATGATTTTAACCGAAGTTACTACCAACTTGCTCGTCTTTGGCTGAGTAAAGACTTGAGCAAACAACCGGGAGTCAGTGATGTTTGAATTTGACTGGCCATGGATGTTTCTTTTATTGCCCTTACCTTTTGTTGTTTGGAAGTGGCTACCGCCGATTCGTAAAAACAGTTCAGCCATAAGGCTACCCAGTACTTACGGTCTTGCAGACAGCAGCCCGGGATCTGGTAGACGCTGGTTATGGCTTTCCCTTATGGGTTTATGTTGGCTGATGCTAATAGCAGCTGTTGCTAAGCCACAATGGTTAGGCGAGCCGCTCACTATTCGTGCAGAAGGCCGGGAAATCATGCTGGCGGTCGATTTATCCGGCAGTATGGAAATTGCCGATATGCAGCTTGAAGGACGTTCCGTAGACCGTTTAACGATGGTTAAGCACGTACTTAGTGACTTTATTACGCGTCGTGAAGGCGACCGGTTAGGCTTAATTCTTTTTGCCGATACAGCCTATTTACAAACACCAATGACTTACGACCGAAATACCGTAAAGCAGATGTTAAATGAGTCTGTACTGGGTTTAGTGGGGGAGCGTACCGCAATCGGTGACGCTATTGCACTGTCCGTTAAGCGTTTTCGCGACGATGAAGAGTCAAATAGAGTATTAGTCTTACTGACCGATGGTCAGAATACGGCAGGTAACCTGACTCCGGAGCAAGCACTTGAGCTTGCTCAGGCTTACGATGTTACGATTTATCCAATTGCCGTTGGTGCAGAAGAGGTGGTAGTGGACAGCTTTTTCGGACAGCGGCGGGTCAACCCCAGTCGAGATCTGGACGTACCGCTGATGCAAAGTATTGCTAAGCAGACCGGCGGTAAATATTTCCGGGCTCGCAGTACTGACGAACTTGAGGATATCTACCAACGACTAGACCAACTGGAGCCTATTGCCGGCGATCCGCAACAGCTTAGACCCAGAGTTAGCCTTTTTTACTGGCCACTGGGTACAAGCTTTCTTTTATTTATGCTCATTGCTTTGATGCATTACCGCCCTTGGGGGAAAAGTTCATGAGCGAGTTTCACTTATTACGACCCTGGTGGTTACTGGCATTAATCCCTGTAGCTCTATTATATTGGCGTTTTATCTATAGCCAGATGCATCAAGCAGGTTGGCATCAATGGTTACCCGGGCATTTATCAAAGGTATTGGTAAAGTCGGGATCAAAGCCATCGCTGTGGCCGGTTCACCGATTCCTGCTTATTAGTACTTTAGCTACATTCGCACTCTCTGGTCCAACCTGGGAAAGGTTACCCCAGCCAGTCTATCAACTTGAGTCAGGCCAGGTAGTTATTATGGATATGTCTCCTTCACTACTTGCTGATGACATATCCCCCAACCGTCTGACCCGAATGAAGTATAAAGCGATTGATTTAGTGCGCGCAGGCCTTGACGGAGATACCGGACTTATTGCCTACGCCGACGATGCTTTTATCATAAGTCCTCTTACGGCCGACAATCGGAATTTAATGAATTTAGTTCCCTCGTTGTCGCCGGAAATAATGCCAGCAGCAGGCAGTGAACCTTTGCTCGCACTGCAGTTGGCTGATGAACTATTAAGAAATTCCGGTTATCCACAAGGCGATATTTATTGGCTCACAGACGGTATCACCAGCCGTGATCTCAATCCGTTAAGCAGTTATTTGCGTTCGATAGAACACCGCGTTTCGATATTGGGCGTTGGCACAGAAGAAGGTGCTGCAGTACGGGATAACTCGGGAAAGCTCTTAAAAGAAAATAACCAGGTTATCATAGCCAAAACTTATCCATCACGGCTGGAAGATTTAGCCTCCATTACTGGCGGCGCATTCTCGTCAGTCACCGCTGACAATCGTGATATTGAGAAATTGATAAACCAACCGCCGCTTACCCGTGAAGGGAAAGACAGTGAAGACCAGCAACAAGGCGATGCATGGCGAGATATGGGACCTTATGTCGCTCTCTTTATCCTACCCATTATGCTATTAAACTGGCGCCGTAGCGGCCTATTCAGCCCCATTATGCTGACTATGCTTTTACCATTACTCAGTTTTAGCCCTGAGCTCCGTGCAGCGCAGGAATCGACCCTGGAGAAGTACTTTCTTAATCAAGAACAACGTGCTCAACGGCTTTATCAACAAGAACAATATGAACAAGCCGCCAACCTAAGCAAGGATCCTCTGCGGCAAGGTTCAGCCTTATATCGCAATGGTGACTATGAGGCCGCTGCCAATGTGTTTGCTCAACATTCTTCTCCCGAAGCCCACTACAACCTGGGTAATGCTTTAGCCCACCAGCAACAATATGATGCGGCCATCGAGGCGTACGAGAAAGCGTTGGAGAAAAGACCTGACTGGTCAGAGGCAGCGGAAAACAAACAGTTAGTCGAACAGTTAAAAGAACAGAACTCTGACTCATCTGATGGCTCCGGAGAGTCATCAGAAAAATCTGACTCTCAAAACGACGAATCGAAGAATGATTCGGAGCAAAATAGTAACGAGCAAGATCAACAGAACAACGAGTCCAATAATAACGACGGCCCACCTGATCCCGGCAAAGATGGTCAAGAAGACGGCCAACCCGAACAGGAAGAAGACCAAAAGGAAGAACCGGCGGAAGAAAAAGAACAACAGGATACCACTGAAAATAAGGGTTCAGAGACCGATGAAGAGTCCACACAACAACTTCAGGAGAAGGTAAAAGAAGGTGAAATTGATCCTGAAAAAGCACAGCAACTGGAGCAATGGATGAACCGAGTTCCGGATGACCCGAGTATTCTATTGCGTAACAAGATGCTTCTGGAAAGTCAGCGTCGTCGCCAACGCAGAGCTTCAGAACCGCAGGGAGAAGATAAAAAATGGTAAGAGTATGGCTACACACTTTTTTATTGATCAGTCTATTGCTTGTGAGTCAGCTTGCTCGCGCCGATATTTCCGAAGTCACAGCAACGGTCGACCGGAACCCGGTTACTGCTAACCAGTCGTTTGTACTGACTGTAACCGTTGACGATGACGTTGAAAATGACAGCTTCTCGCCATCAAAGTTGTTAAAAGACTTTGTGGTAGGCAGAACCTCTGTAAGCCGTCAGACATCAATGATAAACGGCAGGCTCAGTAAGCAAACCCGGTTTACTACCGTATTAATTCCGCAAGCCTCGGGCGAATACACAATTCCGGAAATTACCATTGACGGTGTCTCCTCTCAGCCGATAACCATAGAAGTACTGGAAGCCGGGAGCAGTCAGGAAACAGAACAAAAAACGGCCTTTTTAGAAGCTCAGGTTGATAGTGAGCAAGTTTATCTGCAACAGCCTATTACCTATGTCGCTCGGCTGTTCTTAGCCGCGGACTTGAACAAAGGTAACTTAGTGCCTCCGGAAGCAGAAAATGCCGATGTTCAGCAAATTGGCAGAGACGAAGAAAGTTCGCAGATGGTTAATGGACGTCGCTATAAGGTTTATCAGCGCGTTTACCAAATAACGCCCAGCAAATCAGGTCCCTTAAGTATTACAGGGGCACGCTTTGATGGAGAAGTCTTTACCCAGGGACAACGCTCTATATTCTCTTCGTTTTCCAATACTCAGCCCGTTAGCACAATAGCGGAAACAATAGATGTTAACGTTAAACCGGTCCCGGCTAACTGGCAGGGGCATTGGTTACCGAGTGAATTAGTCAGTATTTCTCAGTCAGTCTCGCCGGAGCAAGACTCCTACACCGTTGGTGAACCTCTGACTATTTCATACATGCTGACCGCCATTGGAGTGAAGCCAGAGCAACTACCAGAGATAAAGCCTGAGTTTCCAGATACGGTAAGAGTGTATCCTGATGGCGACGAAACCGACCAGTTCACACGCAACGGCGTTGTTATTTCACAAAAAACCGTCAGCTTTGCAATTGTACCGAATCAACCCGGTCCGTTGAGCATCCCGGCGCTTGAAGTTCCATGGTTTAATACCAAAACGGGGTTAGCAGCCTCAGCTGAAACAGATAACCTGGAGTTTTCAGTCGCTATGGCTGAAGGTATGCAAGCAATCCCTGAAGGAAGTCAACCAAGTGACGCCGTAGCGCCGCAAAAGCAAAGTGCGGAGGAAAAACCTGTTGAACCTGAAGAGCCTTCAGTAACCCTGGTTTGGTGGCAGCAAAGTTGGTTCATTGCCATCTTAGGACTTATTATACTGGCATCATTAGCCAGCAATCTTTATCTGCTGATGCGTCGCCAATCATCATCAAAAGGTGCGGTAGAAGAAACTTCTAAAAAACCCCACCAGCTCAACAAAGACAAATTGTGGAGAGAGTTTCAGCAGGCCTGCAGTAAAAATGATGCTCATGCTGCCCAAAAAGCATTGCTAGAATGGGCAAACCGTTATTTTAATCAATCTTTTAATAGTTTAACGGAATTGTCTCAGTACCTTTCAATACAAAGCTCCTGTGCTGCTCTCCAAAAAAGTTTGTATCAGCCTGGAAACCAGAGCTGGCAGGAAGGTAAAAAGCTGTATAAAGAGGTTAAGATCTCTTTAGAAAGGTTATCTGACACGACAAGCAATAACGTCTTACCAGAGCTCTACGGACGCAATTAATACTAATGAAAAACAAAAAAAGCTCAGACTTGTGAAAGTCTGAGCTTTTTTATTTTCGATGAGAACTACGCTTTATCGAGTCGATAAACGCTGAATATCTGCATCGCTTTTCAGGTTATTAATGAAAGCTTGTAACATAACTTGCGCCTGACGATTCTGCAGTTGGCTTTGCAACTCATCAAGCTGCTCTTCATTTGCATTACCCGGGTTAAGTTCTGTCAATGCAACCACTGCAGCATCGCCATTAGGAAGCGCGACAGTAGTAAAGGTGTTTTCATCGGCTGTAGCAGACGGAGACATTGAGAAAAGCTCTTGCACAATAGCTTTGGGGTGCTCGTTATTGTTCCGTGTAATACTATCTACCCACACAATCTCACCATTGGCCTCTTCACCCGACTGCCAGGCTTGCATCCATTCTTCCGCCTGTTGCAGTGCTAACTCCTGAGCTTTCTCTAAACGCAGTTCGGCAACAATTTGCTCGCGGACTTCGTCCAGATCTTTTACTCGTACGGGTTGATGTTCAGTCACACGCACAACCAAAGAACGATCATCAGAGGTTTCAATAACGTCACTGTTTAGCTTTTCTTCAATTAACTCTTCTGAAAACAGGTTATTGAGAATGACATCATCACTCAAAGGCGTTGGCGCTCTTTCACGAGTAAATAGGTCAGTACGACGAGCTGTTGCACCAATTTCTTCAGCCGCAGGTTCCAGAGTGTCTGGCTGTTCAAAACTAATTTCTGCCAACTTCTGCTGTTTTTCAAAATAACGGTCTTCCGCCTTTTCTGCTAACAGCTGTTGGCGAACTTCGTCTTCCACTTCACTAAATGGTGTTACCGTACCTTCACGTAAATCAGTCAGCTTAATAATGTGATAACCGAAGCTGGTTTCAACAATATCAGACAGATCACCAATGTTCTCCAGCTCAAAAGCAGCGGCGTCAAAATCTTCGTCCATCATGCCGGCTTCTACCCAATCAAGGTCGCCGCCCTGCTCCGCAGAAAAAGTATCATCAGAGTAGGTTTGCGCTACCTCAGCAAAGTCTGCACCTTGCTCCAGTTCGGCCAGAGCCTCTTCAGCTTTTTCTTTGGCGTTCTCTGTATCAAACTCAATGAGAATATGCGACATGCGACGCTCTTCTTCGGTTGCGTATTGCTGCTGGCGTTGCTCGTAGTACTCACGTACTTCTCCATCAGCTATTTCAATATCAGACTCAATAGCCGCTAAAGAAAGCTCAACATAAGCAACACTCAACTTTTCTTCGGTACGAAACATGTCCTGGTTTTGCTGATAAAAGGTTTCGATATCTGACTCAGCAATTTCCACCTGGTCTTCAAAAGAATCGTTACTTGCTATCAGAAACCCACCTGAGCGCGTTTGGTTCTGTAAGCGCGAGAATGCTAAAGCCTCAGGCTCCAAAATGAACTCAGATTCAGACAGCCCCCGCAATAGTTGATTCCGAGTCATGTCCTGCTGCATAACTTTAGCGAAAGCTTCCGGACTATAGCCCGCATTTCGTAACGCCATTAAATAGACATCATTATCGAACTGTCCGGCGGTGCGAAACTGTGAAATATCCCGAATGGCTGCTTTAACCTGCTCTGGTCCCACACGCATTCCGCTGTCTTCTGCATACTGTACAAGTAATTCCTGCTCGATAAGCTGCTCCAGAACTCTGCTACGCAAACTACGCATGTATTCCGGATCGGAAGTAATGGCAGAAAACATATCGCCGAACTGCTCTTGTAAGCGGCTACGTTCGTTTTCATAAGCACGATCGTAGTCACTACGAGGAATTTCTTCTCCATTAACTTTTGCAACAGCATCTTCTGTATCGCCGGTGATATAACCGCCAACACCTGCCAATGCAAAAGTTAGAATGATTAACACAAGAATGGCCTTAGCAGTAAAACTCTGCGAGCCTTCCCGAATCCGCTCTAACATAATAAGGCTTTCCTTATTTAACCTGAATAAACAACGTCACATTATAAGGTGATTCGTCTTAAAACTCACCATTCATACAAAAAAATAACCCGAGGTTTTATAAACCTCGGGCTACTATTATTATTCTTTAAAAAAAGCGCTAATGCGCTTTAATTAATTTACTGCGTCTTTCAGTGCTTTACCTGCTTTAAAAGAAGGTACTTTAGCAGCAGCGATCTGGATAGTCTCACCCGTTTGAGGGTTACGACCAGTACGAGCAGAACGCTCACGTACGCTAAACGTACCGAAGCCAACTAATGCGACTTGGTCATCTTTTTTTAGAGCATCAGTTACTGCATCGATCATAGAGTCCAGAGCACGACCAGCAGCAGCCTTAGAAATATCTGCACCTGCCGCGATTTTGTCAATAAGCTGAGACTTGTTCACAGTATCATCCCCTTAGATTGTTATTATCAAGTTTCCGTGGTTCCATTCGGATTTAAATGGGCCAAAACGGTTATATCAAGCTTGATTTAATTGTTCAAGCACCATTATCTCCAAATGGCATTCCTATCCAGCTGTTCTTATGTCATACATTTGAATCAGCTTTAAACTCTAGGCTACCACAGTCGTTTCGATTGAAAACCCTTTTTACTCACTTTTTAACGAAAAAATGCGGTCTGAGGCATGATTTCTCATCCGCAGACCGCATTCTAGCGTTGAATTATGACTTTAGTATTAAGTCATTGATTAATCTTTAACCAAAGCGACATCTAGTACTTCATCAATCCATTTTACCGGTTGAATCACCAAGTCTTCCTTAACGTTATCGGCTATTTCTTTTAAGTCGCGTTCATTTTCTTTGGGAATTAATACGTGCTTAATTCCACCACGGTGAGCTGCCAATAACTTTTCTTTTAAACCACCGATAGCCAGCACTTCACCCCGCAACGTAATTTCACCCGTCATAGCCACATCAGAGCGCACCGGTTTACCCGTTAACGATGAAACCATTGCTGTGACCATTGCGATCCCCGCACTGGGTCCATCTTTTGGTGTAGCGCCTTCAGGAACATGAACATGAATATCGCGTTTCTCATGGAAGTCATCTGCAATACCCAGCTTATCAGCCCGACTGCGAACCACCGTCAGTGCGGTTTGAATGGACTCTTGCATGACATCGCCTAACGAGCCGGTCGTGGTTGTCTTGCCTTTACCGGCCACATTCGTCGCTTCGATAGTTAACAAGTCACCACCAACTTCAGTCCATGCTAAGCCAGTAACCTGACCGACCTGGTTCGCTTCTTCCGCTTTACCATAATCAAAGCGCTGTACACCCAGGTAGTCACTTAAATTATCACCGGTAATTTCAACGTGCTTAATAGAGCTGTCCAGCAGAATTTCTTTCACCGCTTTACGACACAGGCGCGACAACTCACGTTCAAGATTACGCACACCCGCTTCGCGTGTGTAATAACGAATAATACCTATAATGGCACTGTCCTGAACCGTAATTTCTTTTTCTTTTAAGCCATTACGGCCAATTTGCTTCGTTAATAAATGACGTTTAGCTATGTTCAGCTTTTCATCTTCGGTATAACCGGACAGACGAATTACTTCCATTCGATCGAGCAGTGGAGCCGGGATATTCATACTGTTCGATGTCGCAACAAACATGACATCAGACAAGTCATAATCAACTTCAAGATAATGATCGTTAAAGTTGATATTTTGTTCCGGATCCAGCACTTCAAGCAGTGCTGATGCCGGGTCGCCGCGCATATCCGCTGACATCTTGTCAATTTCATCTAACAGGAACAATGGGTTACGCACACCCACCTTTGCCATTTTTTGAATCAATTTGCCCGGCATAGAGCCAATATAGGTACGACGGTGTCCACGTATTTCTGCTTCATCACGAACGCCACCCAGTGCCATTCGCACGTACTCACGACCCGTTGCTTTCGCTATAGACTGACCTAGAGATGTTTTACCAACCCCCGGAGGGCCTACTAAACAAAGAATCGCGCCCTTCACTTTTGTGGTTCGTTGTTGCACCGCTAAATATTCAATAATGCGTTCTTTGACTTTCTCTAAACCATAATGATCTGCATCCAATACCTTCTCAGCATTTGCTAAGTCTTTTTTGATACGCGAACGCTTTTTCCAAGGCACCGACACCATCCAGTCGATATACCCCCGAACCACAGTCGCTTCCGCCGACATGGGCGACATCATTTTTAACTTTTGGAGCTCAGCTTCGGTCTTCTTCTTCGCTTCTGCCGGCATCTTAGCGTCATCGATTTTTTTCTGTAACTGCTCAAACTCATCGACGCCGTCTTCGGTTTCACCCAGCTCTTTTTGAATGGCTTTCATTTGCTCATTCAAATAATACTCACGCTGGCTTTTTTCCATTTGTTTTTTGACGCGACTGCGAATACGTTTCTCAACCTGAAGAATATCAATTTCGCCTTCCATCAATGCCATCAGGTGCTCTATACGCTCACGCACATCGGTAATTTCAAGAATCGCCTGCTTTTCTGCAAGCTTTAATGGCATATGAGCCGCCATCGTGTCTGCCAGACGGTCACCATCTTCGATACCAGACAACGAAGTAAGCACTTCTGGCGGTATCTTTTTGTTCAGCTTCACATAGCCTTCAAACTGGTTTAGAGCCGAACGAATAAGTACTTCTTCCTCTTTTTCCGGTAACTCTTCTGCGGCCAAATAATGGATACTGGCCTTAAAGTATTCTTCGTCATCCTGAAGTTCATCAAGCTGCGCACGCTGCTTACCTTCAACCAACACTTTCACAGTGCCATCAGGCAGCTTCAATAACTGTAAAACCGTAGCGACAGTACCCACCGGATAAATGTCATCATTGGTAGGTTCATCCACCGACGCATCTTTCTGTGCTGCTAAAAAGACTTGTTTATCCGCATCCATCGCCGCTTGTAAACATCGAATCGATTTTTCCCGACCGACAAATAGTGGAATCACCATATGCGGGTAAACCACTACATCTCGCAACGGCAGAACAGGCATCGTTAATTGTTCGGTGCGTTCTTCGCTCATTAAATTCTCTCCCGACCTAGGTTTACTTTGTTATATGCGGTCTTTACCTGAAAGTTCAATCCTTGACAGAAAAAAAGGGCCAGATTGGCCCTTTTTCGAACACTTTTAATACAGTTTCGTATTATTCACCCGAAGCCTGCTTGTTTTTCTGTTGATTGGCGTAAATTAAAATAGGGTCTGATTCCCCGGCTATCACCGACTCATCAACCACAACTTTCACCACACCCTCAATAGAAGGTAACTCGTACATAGTACCTAGTAAAACACCTTCAACTATTGAACGCAGACCGCGAGCTCCTGTCTTACGTGCCATGGCTTTTTTAGCAATAGCCCGTAACGCATCTTCACGAAACTCCAGTTCAACATCTTCCATTTCAAACAAAGCAGAATATTGTTTCGTTAAAGCGTTTTTCGGTTCGCGCAAAATTTCAACCAACGCTTCTTCATCCAGCTCGTCTAGCGTGGCTACAACAGGTAGCCGTCCAATAAACTCTGGAATCAAACCATAGCGAACCAAGTCTTCTGGCTCTACTTTCGCTATAATCTCGCCTTCTTCACTTTGCGTTTTGCTTTTTACTTCGGCACCGAAACCTATTCCCGTTCCCGTAGACAAACGCTGCTCAATAACTTTGTTTAAGCCAGCAAATGCACCACCGCAGATAAATAAAATCTTCGATGTATCGACCTGCAGGAACTCTTGCTGAGGATGCTTACGTCCTCCCTGAGGAGGCACAGAAGCAACAGTACCTTCAATCAGCTTCAACAACGCTTGCTGAACACCTTCACCACTAACATCACGAGTAATTGATGGGTTGTCTGACTTACGTGAAATTTTGTCGATTTCATCAATATAGACAATACCGCGCTGGGCTTTTTCAACGTCGTAGTCACACTTCTGTAAAAGCTTTTGAATGATGTTTTCGACATCTTCACCAACATAACCCGCTTCGGTCAAGGTAGTCGCATCCGCCATCGTAAACGGAACATCCAGATAGCGCGCCATTGTTTCAGCTAGGAAAGTCTTACCTGAACCGGTTGGACCTATTAGCAAGATATTACTTTTGCCTAACTCAACTTCTTCTTTGCCTTTACCTGAGCTACGTAACCGCTTGTAATGATTATAGACAGCAACTGATAAAACTTTTTTGGCGCGATCCTGGCCGATAACGTAGTCGTCCAGATGTTTTCGGATAGCTTTTGGCACAGGTAATTCATCCTGATCCGGTACCGGAGACAGCTGATGAATTTCTTCTTTCAGAATGTCATTACATAACTCGACGCATTCATCGCAAATGAACACAGACGGCCCTGCAATGAGCTTCTTAACTTCGTGCTGACTTTTGCCACAAAAAGTGCAATACAGCGGCTTATCGCCGTCACCTTTGGACTGATCCGTCATGCTTTTCTCCTACTACTTAAGCGCCCACTCAGGACTCTTCGCCACGCTGGCGTAAAATACCGTCAACCAGACCGTAATCGATTGACTCTTCTGCTGATAAGAAGTGATCGCGATCAGTGTCTTTAGCCACTTTCTCGTAATCCTGACCTGTATTCTCAGCTAACATACGGTTTAAGCGCTCTTTCAGATCCAAAATTTGCTTCGCATGAATTTCAAAATCTGATGCCTGTCCCTGAAAACCGCCTAGTGGCTGGTGAATCATAACCCGGGAATTTGGTAAGCAATAGCGCTTACCCTGAGCGCCACCAGCTAAGAGGAAGGCACCCATGCTAGCCGCTTGACCCATACAAACTGTGCTAACGTCTGGCTTAATAAAACGCATTGTATCGTAAATAGCCATACCTGATGTAACTACGCCTCCTGGCGAGTTAATATACAAATAAATGTCTTTATCAGGATTATCTGATTCTAAGAACAATAGCTGAGCCACAATGAGGTTGGCCATATGGTCTTCAACCTGACCACAGCAGAAAATTACACGCTCTTTTAATAGGCGTGAATAAATGTCGTAAGAGCGCTCCCCTTTTGACGTCTGTTCGACAACCATAGGGACTAGCTGTGCCATTGGATCCTGAATATCGCTCGACATGTGTTATAAAGCTCCTGAAATAAAAATGGCTCGTATGAAGTCATACGAGCCATTAAACCAAGCTGTAGCGGGACCCGTCAAGGACTCCGTTACAAGAGATTACTGCTGCTTCGGATTCATAATGTCGTCAAAGCTTGCTTTCTTGTCTTTCACAGAAGCTTTTTCCAACACAAATTCGATAGCCTGCTCTTCCAACGCTAAGTTGCGAACTTGCTGCATCATATCGTTGTTTGACTTATAGTACTCCACAACTTCCTGCGGGTCTTCATAAGCAGAAGCCGCTGTCGCAATGATCTCATCAACTTTCTCATCGTCAGCTTTAAGCTCATTGCCACGAATAACTTCGCCCAATAGCAAGCCAACTTTAACACGTTCTTTTGCCTGCTCTTCAAACAACTCAGCCGGCAATTCAGGCATTTGATCTGCATTACCGCCAAAACGCTGGGCAGCTTGCTTACGCAGCTGATCAATTTCCTGATCGATCATTGATTTAGGCAATTCAACATCGTTGTTCTCAACAATGCCTTTTAACACCTGCTCTTTAACTTTCGCTTTTACTGCGTTTTTCAGTTCGCGTTCCATATTCTTACGAACTTCTTCTTTCAACGCTTCAACGCCGCCTTCTTTTACACCAAACAACGCAACGAACTCGTCATTTAGTTCAGGTAAGTCACGTGCTTCAACTTTTTTAGCTGTTACAACGAACTGCGCTTCTTTACCTTTCAGATTTTCAGCGTGGTAGTCTTCCGGGAAAGTGACTTCTATCGTCTTTTCTTCACCCGCTTTAATACCTTTAATCTGATCTTCAAAGCCTGGAATCATACGACCTTCGCCTAATTCCAGAGCGAAATCTTCGGCTTTACCGCCTTCAAACTCTTCACCGTCGATAGAGCCAACAAAATCCATAGTGACACGGTCACCTTTTTTGGACTTACGCTTAACTTCTTTCCAGTCAGCGTGCTGTTTTTGCAGCGTTTCCAACATGTTGTCTACGTCTTTCTCAGTAACTTCAACAGCTGGCTTTTCGACTTTCACTTTTTCCAGATTTTGAACTTCTACTTCCGGATACACTTCGAACGTTGCAGTGAACTCAAGGTCTTTACCTGGTTCATTGACTTTAGGCTCAATTGCAGGTGCACCAGCAGGGTTCAACTTTTCCTGCATAACCGCTTCAAAGTATTTGTTTTGCATAACACTTGAAGCTGCACGTGAACGTGCTTCGCGACCAAACAGCTTTTGCAGTACATTTGGCGGAATTTTTCCTTTACGGAAACCATTCACACGACGATGGCGATATTCTTCTTTTAATAAGCGTTTTACTTCGCTATCAATTGCATCTGCCGGGACTGTAATAGTCACACGACGCTCTAAACCTTGAGTTGTCTCTACAGAAACCTGCATTGCTTCATTACCTCGGTTTCAATCAATGAATGTCACTCGCATCAATTTATCATTATAAAAATGAGATACGGCAACGGCGTTGACCTTTAAAAATGACGCAGCATTATAGCGAGGAGACCGCCCGGAGTCGAGTCCCGAGCGGCAATTTTTAAGCTTCACTTTATTCGGTGAGGAAAATAGTTAAGATTTGCCTTCCAGCTCAAGAAGTAGATTATTGATTTCGCCCAGTTTATCCGGTTTATCACCACTCATATTCTCTTGGTCGGCAACTTCCGTTTCAAGCTCATCGTAACGCCATTGCTGCAACAGCTCAATTTTTTGCTCGTTTGAAAGGTCAGGATGATCAAACACAGCTTGCGGGGAATCAAACGCTTCAGCGGGATTCTTTAAACTTTTCTTAAAGTCCATAACAATAACTCCAGCCACGGGTTAACAATGAAAGTTTTGTTTATATATGACTTAAATGTAGCAGTACTGGCTGAAAAGAAAAAGGTTAAAGAGTGTAATGGTCGGCGATGCAGGATTTGAACCTGCGACCCCTTGGACCCAAACCAAGTGCGCTACCAAACTGCGCTAATCGCCGATATACAGGATGTTACTTCAAAAGAAATGGGGTGGATGATGGGACTTGAACCCACGACAACCGGAATCACAATCCGGGGCTCTACCAACTGAGCTACACCCACCACTGAGTGATTTCTTTGGCGCGTTCTGGCGCACCCGGCAGGATTCGAACCTGCGACCCACGGCTTAGAAGGCCGTTGCTCTATCCAACTGAGCTACGGGCGCATATCGAACCAATAAACCGTCAAGAGAATGGTCGGCGATGCAGGATTTGAACCTGCGACCCCTTGGACCCAAACCAAGTGCGCTACCAAACTGCGCTAATCGCCGAATTTCTCCGAAAGCCGTATCAGACGCAGCTTTTAAAAAGCAAATGCTGGCTGACAACGGGGGCGAATATTACCTGTTGAAGACTGACCCGTCAAACTTTTTTTCTGTTATTGGCGCCGAGTGGCTACTTTTACGTCAACCTGACGACTAAACCAACAACCGGTGACATTCAGGGCAGAAAAAAGTTACAATAGAGCCCATATATCACCTTGAATTCTCTCACTTTTGGGAACGTCATTATGCCAGCTCAAATTATCGATGGTAAAACCATTGCTGCCACTGTACGCCAGGCCGTCAAACAACAAGTAAAAGAACGCGTTAATTCTGGATTACGAGCGCCGGGCCTGGCGGTTGTCTTAGTTGGAAGCGATGCAGCTTCCGAAGTTTATGTAGGAAATAAGCGACGAGCTTGTGAAGATGTAGGCTTTCGTTCATTCGACTATGACCTCCCGGCAGCGACAACCCAGCACGAGCTTGAAGAGCTGATTGAAAAATTAAATAACGACGCCTCCGTCGATGGCATTTTAGTCCAACTGCCTTTACCGGCAGGCCTTGATGCTACTCCGATATTAGAGCGAATTCGTCCTGACAAAGATGTCGACGGTTTCCACCCATTTAATGTCGGACGCTTATCGCAGCGCATTCCCGCCTTACGCCCCTGCACACCGAAAGGCATTATGACCTTACTAGAGCACACAAAAGTTGATCTACATGGGTTGAATGCGGTTGTCGTTGGTGCGTCCAACATTGTTGGCCGACCAATGAGTCTGGAACTTCTTTTAGCGGGCGCTACAACGACAGTTTGTCACAGGTTTACCAATGACCTATCTGAGCACGTTAAAAGAGCGGATATTTTAGTTGTCGCAGTAGGGAAGCCTGAATTCATTCCGGGGGAATGGGTTAAGCCCGGCGCTATCGTTATCGATGTTGGTATGAATCGATTACCTGACGGTCGTTTAACGGGCGATATTGAGTTCCAGACAGCCTCTGAGAAAGCTGGCTGGATAACACCTGTTCCGGGCGGTGTGGGGCCAATGACCGTAGCTTCACTCATTGAAAACACCTTACAAGCCTGCGTTGACTACCACGATATTCGTTAATTTACTTTCGGTAGCCGCTTAGCATTGAGTGCTGAGCGGTACTCGATAACGCCCATAAAGGTTTATTGAACAGCCGACTGCGCTTTGCGCAGTAACGTGCTGCTTCAGAGTCTGACAGGAGAGTTTGAGTCGCGGATAGAAACTCACCGGCAATAGGTATCTCAAGGGGCAAGCACCAATAGGTTTCAATAACCAGTACCCTTGCCTGATGCCATTCTTCGCTCCCGTCGCTACTGGCTCGAGCATGGTAGTGGTCAACTGAAATTTCTAACACCTCAGCATTTAAATCATCGTCCCAGCGCCAGTCAGCAAACTGCCGAAAATCCTCGTCGGTAGGCGATAAGACTTTTAGTTGACCAAGCTGTGCGTAATGAAGTCGCTGCTCGACCACAGCTTCAGTCACAGCGACCAATTTGTTGTCAGTACTGAGTTGCGGTTTAAGCCCTGCCATTCCCGCAACTAACGTGTTCACCATGGCATTGTTACTGCCGTTATTAATGCTACCCGCGCGCACAGCATACTGATTAGCAACCGTCAGAGTCTGCTGTCCCCACCAGATAATCAGTGCCTGAACGAATGTAAAAACAGCGGCCACAATAACTGGCCATACAATTAACAGCTCGATACCGGCTTGTCCGGATTGTCCGGATTGTTTTCGCAGCGTTTTGCCTGGCTTAAATAAAGAAAAACCCGCTGCCAGAAAGGCAGCGGGAAATGTTATGCCCAAGCGAGACAATAACATGGGACCTCCGTGTCCAGTGTGCTGTGTCCTTCATTAGACACGCAGCTATGTTAGTCCAGCCAGCTTTGGTCCGCCATTGGCAAAATGACCTTTTGCCCGTAAGTGATTAACTACTTGTCCTGTACTTGCCACTTCCCATCGCGGAAGAATGCTTTCCAGCCAGTTTGTTTTTTCTTAATTTCGGTCACCACGTATTGTTCCTTGTTTTTGCGCGAGAAGCGGACAATCGCATCGTTACCTTCATCGTCTTCCTGCGGAGCTTCAGCCAAATACTTGAACTTCTCGGGTAACCTATCTTTAAACTGAGCAAGCTCTTTTACGGTGACAGCACGAGTTTCCCGTGACTTAGGAAAAGTATTAGCCGACAAGAAAATACCTGATGCACCGTCTCTTAGAACAAAATAGGCATCGGACTCTTCGCATGGCAACTCCGGCAACGGAACCGGATCTTCCTTAGGTGGCGCAGGTTCCCCACTACGCAACAACTTACGGGTATTTTTGCAGTCACTGTTGGTACAACCAAAGTACTTACCAAAACGTCCATTTTTTAGCTGCATTTCCGAGCCGCATTTATCACACTCAATAGTTGGACCGTCGTACCCTTTAATCCGGAACGTACCCTCTTCAACCAATTGACCATCACAAGTTGGATTGTTACCGCAAACATGCAGCCTGCGCTTTTCATCAATAAGATAGCTGTCCATCGCGGTCCCGCACTTAGGACAACGCTTCTTCGCCCTGAGCGCTTCAGTTTCACGTTCTTCTTCGTCAGTCACCTCAACGGCTTCTTCACCCGGCGTCAGGTTCAGTGTTTTAGTGCAACGTTCCTTCGGCGGCAGGTTATAGCCCGAACAACCAAGAAAAACGCCTGTTGACGCGGTGCGTATCCCCATCTTCCGGCCACACTCAGGACAGTCAATATCGGTAAGAACAAGACTGTTCTCGCGCATACCGCCTTCAGTAGGTTCCAGCTCAGCTTTTTCCAGCCGTTCTTTAAAGTCTGCGTAAAACTTATCGAGGGTTTCTTTCCAGTCGCGTTTTCCGGCAGCAATATCATCCAGAGCCTGTTCCATTTCTGCCGTAAAGTTGTAATTCATTAATTCGGTGAAGTTCTCAACGAGTCGGTCATTGACAATTTCACCCATTTTTTCAGCGAAGAACCGGCGGTTTTCCACCCGAACATAGCCCCTGTCCTGAATGGTAGAAATAATCGATGCATAAGTCGACGGACGACCAATACCGCGCTTTTCTAACTCTTTAACCAAAGACGCTTCACCATAACGAGCCGGCGGTTTGGTGAAATGTTGCTCTGGAAGCAATTGCTCCAGTTTCAATGCATCGCCTTTTTTAACGTCCGGCAGATTATCATCGCCCTCTTTCTTACTACTGGCCGGAGGCATCACCTTGGTCCAACCGGCAAAGCGCATGACCCGTCCGCGAGCTTTTAACTCGAAATCACCCGCTGTGGCAGTTAAGGTCGTACTGTCGTAGCGTGCCGGAACCATCTGACAAGCAACGAATTGACGCCAAATAAGCTCGTACAAGCGTTGAGCATCACGCTCAACTGAAGATAAGGATTCTGACTTCACCTTGACATCTGACGGGCGAATCGCCTCGTGCGCTTCTTGCGCATTGCTTTTCGCACCATAGCGAGTCGGACTTTCCGGCAAATAATTCTTACCAAAATCTTTTGCTATTAAGTCACGGCAAGCATCAACCGCTTCGCCACTCAAATTGGTTGAGTCCGTACGCATATAAGTAATGTGACCCGCCTCATAAAGACGCTGGGCCATCATCATCGTCTTTTTCACACCAAAACCTAACCGAGTACTGGCCGCCTGCTGCAGTGTAGAGGTAATGAACGGCGCACTGGGTTTGCTCGACGTTGGCTTATCTTCACGGCCAGTAACTTCGTAACCTGAATTCTTCAGTAACGCCAGTGCCGCATCGGTTTCTTTTTTATTAGCCGGGCGAAAGCTTTTTCCCGCCTGTTTCATTACCTGCATGCGCAAAGCATCTTCAGATGGCGTGGTTAAATCCGCATGCACATCCCAATACTCTTCCGGAACGAACGCCTTTATTTCGCGCTCGCGCTCAACCACCAGGCGCACAGCGACTGACTGTACACGACCCGCCGATAAGCCTCGGGCGATTTTTTTCCACAATAACGGAGAAACCATGAAGCCGACCACACGGTCAAGAAAACGGCGAGTTTGCTGCGCATTAACCCGGTCGGTATTCAACTCCGCGGGATGCTCAAAAGCTTCCTGAATGGCCTTCTTGGTAATCTCGTTAAACACCACGCGTTTATAGCGGGAGTCGTCACCACCGATAAGTTCCCGCAAGTGCCAGGCAATTGCCTCTCCCTCGCGGTCCAAATCCGTTGCAAGAATGATTTCCTCAGACTTTTTTGCTAGTTGTTTTAACTCTTTAACGACTTTCTCTTTACCCTGCAGAACTTCGTAATGGGCTTCCCAATCGTTTTCAGGGTCAACTCCCATACGAGCAATTAGGCGCTTATAGTCCCGTTCTTTTTGATATTTAGCTTTTGCATCCGGTGACATCTTACGGACTTCAGCTGCCGGCTTGCTTTTGATTGTCTCAGTAGCTCGGGTAGGTAGATCACGGACATGACCAACACTGGACTTAACGACAAAGTCCTTACCTAAATATTTATTAATCGTTTTGGCTTTTGCCGGAGACTCGACAATGACGAGCGATTTTGCCATAGAATAATCGTTCTCTTGTTGTAGATGACCGTGTATATACGTGCTAACAGTAACAATTACAAGTGCAATTGCTCATTAGCGACCTTTTTTAGGTATATCGGTTATCGTCAGCAGAAACAACCATAACTCGGTTATTTGATAAAAATTCGCACAAGTTAAATAAACAGTCAGATTTATATTAACAGGCTTAAACACCAGAAAAATAAAGGCTTTCAAGGCGGTTTTAAAACAGTATAATGGCACCTTAGTTTACATTGTCAGGTGCACCATACGTGCAGGGAGTATCGAAAAGTGAGCATGCAACACTTCGAAGTCAACTACGACGGTTTAGTCGGTCCTACTCATAATTACGCTGGATTGTCGTTCGGTAATGTTGCCTCTTTGGCCAACGCTAAAGCCTCTTCCAGTCCTAAAAGTGCAGCCCTGCAAGGCCTGAAAAAAATGAAAGCATTGCACGACATGGGGATGAAACAGGGGGTACTTGCTCCACAGGAACGCCCGGATATTTTTGCTTTGCGCCGCTTAGGCTTTACCGGCACTGATGCCGAGGTGTTGCATAAAGCAGCGACCGAAGCTCCGGCTGTTTTTCAGGCTGTTTGTTCTGCTTCAAGCATGTGGACCGCCAATGCAGCAACCGTTTCTCCAAGTGCAGACACCGCCAACGGTAAAGTACACTTTACTCCAGCTAACCTGACGAATAAGTTTCACCGTTCATTAGAGCCACAAACCAGCGGTCGTATCCTGCAAGCTATGTTCAACAATAGCCGCTACTTTGAACACCATACGCATTTGCCCGACAACGAACATTTTGGTGATGAAGGCGCAGCCAATCACACTCGTTTGTGTCGTGAATATGGTCACGCCGGAGTGGAACTCTTTGTCTATGGCCGTTATGCCTTTGACAGTTCTAAGCCAGCGCCAAAACGCTTTCCGGCAAGACAAACTTTAGAAGCTTCTCAGGCCATTGCTCGCTTGCACGGTCTAAGTGAAGACAATACCGTTTATATTCAGCAAAACCCTGACGTAATTGACCAAGGGGTTTTCCATAACGATGTCATTGCGGTCGGTAACCAAAACGTATTGTTCTACCATGAACAGGCTTTTGCCGATACAGAAGCGAAATTGGCTGAAATTCAGCGCAAGTTCGGCGATAACCCATTACATTTCATTAAAGTGGGTACTGAGCAGGTTAGTATTAAGGACGCCGTTAGTACCTATTTATTCAATACTCAGCTCATCACACCACCCGATGGTCAAATGACAATCATCGCGCCAACGGAGTGTCAGGAAAACGACAGCGTCAGGTCGTACCTGGAGCAGTTGACTCAAAGCAGTGACAGCCCCATTAAGCGGGTTGAATTCTTTGATGTGAAGCAGAGCATGAGAAATGGTGGCGGACCCGCCTGCTTGCGCTTACGAGTTGCATTGAACGATGAAGAGCTCGCTGGGGCAAACCAGAACTGTTTAATGTCTGACAAATTATTCAGTCGTTTAAATCAGTGGGTAGAGAAACACTATCGCGATGAATTGGCTGTTGATGATTTGCGCGATCCGGCATTATTAGAAGAGTCGCGCTCAGCCCTGGATGAGCTGACTCAAATTCTTAAGTTAGGCTCGGTTTACCCTTTCCAGCAAGACTGAGCAATTGATGGCTCAGCCTTGCTGTTAGGCTGAGTCAGTCGTTATCGTTATGCAGTTCGAGGTTAGCGTCTTCTGAACCGTCACGCTCAGATCTGGCAACGTCGTTACGAGCCGCGTGCAGACGATCTAAATATTCCTGACTAACATCTCCGGTTACATACTCGCCGCTGAACACCGATGTTTCAAAACGCTTAATTGAGCGGTTCTCTGCACCGACTGCATCTATCAGGTCATCAAGATCCTGATAGATGAGTCCATCCGCTTTAATCATGTCACGAATTTCTATTGCTTCACGTCCATGACCAATAAGCTCATTGGCACTTGGCATATCAATGCCATAAACATTCGGGAAACGAATTTCCGGAGCTGCTGATGCGAAATAAACCTTTTTGGCCCCGGCCTCGCGAGCCATTTCGATAATCTGTTCGGAGGTTGTTCCTCGAACAATGGAGTCATCAACCAGCAAAACATTCTTACCGCGGAATTCAGCGCTAATAGCGTTTAATTTACGGCGTACCGACTTACGTCGCTGAGTCTGACCCGGCATGATAAATGTACGACCAATATAACGGTTTTTCACAAACCCCTGACGGTACGGTAAATCCATCACATTAGCGATCTCCAGCGCAATATCACAGCTTGTTTCAGGGATTGGAATAACCACATCAATGTCTAAATCTGCGTAGTCCCGTTTAAGCTTTTCGCCCAGCTTACGCCCCATATTGACACGAGAGGCATACACCGAGATGCCATCAATAAATGAATCTGGGCGAGCAAAGTAAACATACTCAAAGATACAGGGACAGTGCATAGGTTTGTCGGCACACTGGCGCGAGTAAAGTTTACCGTCATTCGTAATGTAAATAGCCTCGCCCGGCTCCACATCACGCACATACTTAAAACCAGTACCGTCAATTGCAACGCTCTCGGACGCGACAATATATTCTTCGCCGTCTTCCGTATCGCGTTTACCCAGTGCCAGAGGGCGAATCCCCCATGGGTCACGAAACGCAACCATACCGTGACCAAGAATCATAGCGACGACGGCATAGGCTCCACGGACCTGTCGATGAACCGCAGTCATAGTGCGGAAAACGTCTTCTTCGCTCAGAGTTAAGCTTTCGTTCTTATCCAACTCATTCGCAAATACGTTAAGCAAAATCTCTGAATCGGACGTGGTATTAATATGGCGACGGGCCGTTTGGAACAAATGTTCCTGAACATCGGCAGCGTTAGTCAAATTACCATTGTGTGCCATCGCAATACCGAAAGGCGAGTTAACATAAAATGGCTGTGCTTCTGCAGAGCTTGAACTGCCGGCGGTGGGATACCGTACATGGCCAATACCGACATTACCTGACAACCGGTGCATATGGCGTGTATGGAACACATCGCGTACCAAGCCGTTGGCCTTTCTTAAGCGCAAAGTGCAATGCTCATCAACTGTCATAATACCAGCAGCGTCCTGGCCACGATGTTGAAGCATAGTTAACCCATCATAAAGCGCTTGGTTAACAGCCTGCTTACCAACAATACCAACAATACCACACATGTCTTTTCACCTTTCTATACAGGTTGAGGGACTAAAAAACTGGAGCTGTTTTCCAGATAACTGAAAAACCACTGAATAAATACACCGAAGTGAGGAATTAATAGAGACTCCTGCCACCATTCACTAGAAGATAATGTGGTAAAGGAATCAATAAAAAATAATAAAGCGCTGACAATTAATACACCGCGTAACGCACCAAACACCAGACCAAGAACCCGGTCAGTTCCGGATAAGCCGGTGTGATGAACTAATTGAGAAAGAATGTAGTTAATAATTGCGCCCAGAATAAGCGTCGCTACAAACAATGCTGCTATTGCAGCGGCATTTCTTACCAGGGGATCGCCAATTTCGGTAAAGTATACTGCCAGGTCGAGATAAAATTGGCTCGCGATAAAAAAGGCTGAAATCCAGATGGCCAGAGACACGGCCTCTTTAACAAAGCCCCTTACCAGACTGATCAGCGTAGAAAGGCCGATGACAATTATAATGGCATAGTCAATCCAGAGCATAATGACTCACAATTGCTGCGCAAAAGACGCGGTGGATTTTAACAGAATGTGCCTGAGAATGTGATTTTCTTTTCACATATATTGCAAAACTCATGGCCGATAAGTAATCACCTTGCCTTGCAGCCCGGTAAGTTCCTTCAGCGGATCTAACTGCTTTTCAAGCTCCACCTTAGATGTATCCGGACCAACTAAAACACGGCTAATTGAACCATCAGATGCCTTTTTCGAGTATGCCGAAAAACCTTTTTCCTGTAACTGAGAGATCAAACGTTTAACACTCTCCTCGTTACTAAATGCGCCCAACTGGATGACCCAGGCTTTACCGTCAGCAGCATACTCAGCGGGCTCGCGCGGAGGAATCTGGGCGTCACTGTTCTCATTAATGGGCTCAGCTGAATCCGCAGTCTTCTCAATTTCGGGGGAGGCCTCTTTCACAGTGACCGGTTCTGACACTGTTTTATCCGACAAGGTTTCCGGTTTTTGCAATTCTTCTTCAATGGTTGGCTTTAACGGAATGGTTTCCATTGGCTCAACCGGATCTGCCTTCTCACCATCCAATACATCGGGAATAATAATGACAGCTAACGCCACCAATATCAGAGTGCCAACAAGACGATTCTGCAGAGGACTGGACAAAGCTCAAGCTCCTTTTAAATGCGCGGTAATTCTCGCTACAGTGTAAAACGAGCCGAAGCCGAAAACCAGAGCTTTACCATTATTTGCCTGGTATTGCTCCGCCGCCTGAACAGCCTCGCAAACTGCACGCTCAACTGAGTCAAACAAGTGGCAGGATTCTTGAGGTAATTTGGCTTTAACCGCCAATTGCTCGGATGTTTCACCACGAGGCTCCGACAGAGACCCCAAATACCAGTCGAAAACCCCAGAATTCAACGCTTTAGCGACACCGCTATGGTCTTTATCACTTAACATACCAACAACGGCAAACACTTTATGCTTTGGATAAAACTTTTCGAGATACTGGCTGGCATAAGCAGCAGCTTGAGGGTTATGTGCAACGTCCAATAATATCTCACAGCTTTTATGGGAGTATGTTTGCATTCTTCCCGGAAGCGCGGCCTTAGCTATGCCGTCTCGTATTGCCGATAGAGTAACCGGCAAGGGCAACTGCTCAATTGCGGCAATTGCAGTTGAAGCGTTGATAATAGGCAATTTAGGCAACGGTAAATCGTTTAACTGGGTGTACTGACTACGGTAACTCCAGCTATCGGCCTTTTCATTGCGATGAAAATCTCGACCGACCTGCCATAACTTGGCACCAACACGCTCCGCTGTTTCAGCGATGCTTGCTGTAGGGCTTATTTCACCACAAATTAATGGTTTATCCGCTCTCACTATTCCCGCTTTTTCACGCCCTATTTGTTCTCGATTATTACCGAGAAATGCAATGTGATCGATACCTATACTGGTGATTACTGCAACGTCCGCATCAACGCAATTCACTGCATCTAGCCGCCCGCCTAAGCCAACTTCAAGAATGGCCACATCGGGTTTATTCGCTTTCATCAGCCATAACGCAGCCAGCGTGCCAAACTCAAAATAGGTTAGAGAAGTGTTCTCACGCGCCGATTCAATGGCGGCAAAAGCTTCGGTATGTGCCGAGTTTGTCAGTTCCTGACCATTAATGCGAACACGCTCGCGATACTCTACTATATGTGGCGACGTATAGACGCCAGTGGTGTAACCGGCGGCCTGTAAAATAGTCTCAAGGTAGCAAACCGTCGAACCTTTTCCGTTAGTGCCACTTACTGTGATAACCAAGGGCGCAGGCTCGAGCACGTCGGCGTTAGCCGCAACCCTGGCCACACGCTCAAGCCCCATATCGATACTTTGGGGATGGATACTTTCAAGATAAGTCAGCCATTCCTGCAGCGGCGCTGACGCTGCAGGGGCAGATAGTGGTCCGGCGGTCATTATTCGCTTACACTGACTTCCGATGTTTCGGTAGATGGCAGGTTCTGCATTTTCGCCAACAATCGAGCGACTGTGTCACGCATGTCACGGCGATCAACAATCATGTCAATGGCTCCATGCTCTAATAGGAACTCAGCACGCTGGAAACCTTCAGGCAACGTCTGGCGAACCGTTTGTTCAATAACTCTCGGTCCGGCAAAACCAATTAGCGCTTTAGGTTCAGCAATGTGAATGTCACCCAGCATAGCAAGGCTTGCAGACACACCACCCATAGTTGGGTCAGTCAGTACGGAAATAAAAGGTATACCCTCTTCACTCATACGAGCCAGAGCTGCGGATGTCTTCGCCATTTGCATTAACGACATCAGAGCTTCCTGCATACGCGCACCGCCCGATGCAGAAAAACAGACTAATGGAATGCGGTGCTTGAGGCTAACTTCTGCAGCCTGAACAAACTTAGCACCAACAACCGATGCCATAGAGCCACCCATAAAGTTGAAGTCAAATGCGACAGCAACTAGAGGAACACCTTTTACGGTTCCTTTTTCCGCAATGAGTGCGTCATTTTCGCCCGTACTTTTCTGTGCTGCAGAAATACGGTCTTTGTATTTTTTAGAGTCTTTAAAACGTAAAACGTCTTTCGGTTCTAAATCCGCACCAATTTCTTCACGGTTGTCGTTATCTAAAAAAATGTCCAAACGGCTACGGCCAGTAACCCGCATGTGGTGATCACACTTCGGACAAACATTAAGGCTGCGCTCTAAATCCGCCTTATAAATAATGTTGTCACAGGCAGTACACTTACTCCAAACGCCCTCTGGAACACCCCGACGTTTGTTAATTTTTGGCTTCGCAAGAATTCTTTCTATCCAGCTCATACTATTCCGCCCAAAGGCTGTTATTAGTCAATGTGATGTAGCTTACATGGTACCACAAATGGATCAAGCAAAGAGGTCATAACAGTGGCCTTAGTCGCCTAACCATAAAGGTCCCGGAGGAACCTGAGGTATATTATAGCTCTCAGGATAGGTAACTTCGACCAAATATAGCCCACCGGGCTTAGCTGTTGCTGCCGCTTTGGTTCTGTCTTTTTGTCGTAATAACTCTGCAAGCCACTCCGGTGGCTGTTCGTGCTGCCCAATAACAATTAAGCTTCCAACAATATTTCGGACCATATGGTGTAAAAAAGCATTAGCCTTTATATCAATAATTACATAGTCGCCCCGGCGCTCTACCGTTAAGTTCGTGACCTTTCGAAATGGCGTATGAGACTGGCAATGTGATGCACGAAATGCCGTAAAGTCATGCTCACCAATGAGTGCTGGTGCAGCTGCCTGCATGGCCTTTTCGTCAAGTGGATAATGGTAATGACTGACGCCGAACGAATGAATTCCAGGACGGAAACGAGTGTTGGCAATAATGTATCGATACCGCCGCGAGGTAGCACTAAAACGAGCACTGAACTCACTATCGACCTCTTGAGCCCAGCGTACAGCTATCCCTGCGGGTAAATTGCTATTTACGCCCAATGTCCAGGCTGGTTCCGCCCGTGGAACAGGGATATCGAAATGCACAATCTGCCCGGTCGCATGAACACCCGCATCAGTTCTTCCGGCGCAAGTGACCTCTATGGGCGCATCCGCTATTTTACTGACGGCGTGTTCTACGCACTGTTGGACACTAATAACTTCACGTTGGCGTTGCCAACCATAATAGCGGCTGCCATCGTATTCCAGGCATAAGGCCATTCGCATACTGCTTAATCCTACGAATCGAGTTTTTGTTTCAATGCGTCAGCTTCTTTCGCCAGCGCCTCGTCATCACCTTCTGCTAATTGCTGAAGAATTTCCCGAGCTTCATCCTCTTCACCCATTTCGATATAGGCTCTGGCTAAATCCAACTGAGCCGCAGGGTCATCATCCTCAGGAGCCCCCTCAGCATCACCAGATTCATCATCGGGTAATACGTCTTTAACCGCCGACGACTGATAACGGTCAGTGTCTTCTTCCTCTTCATCAGCTTCAGCCATCAAGGAGTCAATATCAACGAAGTCCTCGTCGTCTTTTGCATTAAAAGAGTCGACATCTTCATCCTCATCCTCACCACTTTCTTCGGTAGAACCGAACAGCGACTCTAAGTCTTTATCCGCTTCATCTTCCGCTTCATCAAGCTCGGCGTCGTCCTCAGGAGTTTCCTCTTCCAGGTCATCCAGTTCGTCCAGTGACTGAGTTAATTCATCCGACTCCTGAAGTAGTTGCTCCAGATCATCTTCTTCTTGCTCTTTCGGTTCTTCTTCAGCTTTCTCGTCAGACTCTACTTCTTCTTTTGACTGCTCTGCAGCTTCCTGTTCAGACTCATCACCAGTGGGTTCTTCCCCCGTTTCTGTCTCAGTCTCCGATAAGCCTAAGTCGGCTAAAACATCGTCAACTTCGCTATCGTCAAAGTCATCCGGCAATAAATCATCACTCTCGTCTGCGTCGCTCTTATCCGCCGCTTCCTCGGTTACCGATTCATCATCTTTATTGGCCTCTTGCGGAGTATTATCAGCAAGAATGTCGTCAATATCGTCGGTAGCATCCTGCTCAGCTTCTGCGTCATCAGATTCATCGTCACTGACAGCCGAGTCTGCTTGCGCATCTTCCTGCTGCTCAGCCATTTCCGACTTTTCTTCTTCCTCATCATTAACAGAGAGATCTATTGCCTGTTCGTCATCATCATCCGCCTCGCCAAACAACCGATCCAGCTCGTCTTGAGAAAGTTCTCCGGCATCGTCATCCTCGCCAGGCAATACCGCTTGATCATCTTCATCTAAATCTTCATCTACGGTTTCTTTTGGCTCAGGCTTCTGTTCTTCAGGCTCGCTGTCTTCATCATCGAGTCGTACGCTAAAGTCCGTTTCGTCTGCTTCTGAGGACTGTCCGGTTAATTCCGCTTCTAACGCGCTAAGATCATCACCGTCATCATCGGAAGTTTCTTCGCCATCGATATCAAACAAACCATCCGTACTGTCTTTAGGTACATCACCCAATAACTCTTTATCCAGTTCGGCAGCAGCTTCTTCCTCAGTCAACTCCTTATTAGGACTCTGCTCTTCTTCTTCCGTCGCTTTAGACTTTGAAGACCGACGTAAAAACAAGAACACGATTAATCCAATAATAAGCAGCGCCGGCAACACCGACACCAGCAACATATTCAATGGGCTTTGTAGCCAGTCGGAAAAGCCTGACTCTTGTTCCACTTCTTCCTCAGCCTGCTGCTCAAGCATCTGTCTCTGTTGAGCCAATACTTGTTGAAACTGAGCTTCAAGCTCATCGGTTTTACCTGCGCTGGCAGCCAACTCATCCAGGCGCTCCGCTAGCGCATCGATACGTTCCTGCAGAGACTGATTCTCGCCATACATACGTTCAACAGCCTGCATAGACTGCTGAATGTCAGACTGAAGTTCTTTAAAGTTTTGCTCCTGACGTTGCTCAACTTCCTGAATCGTTTGTTCAGCTTTCTGTCGAGCTTCTTCAAGTAGTTGCTGCTGTTCGGAGCGAGTTCTCTGAGTACTTTGCTCTGCCTCTGAAAGTTCCTGAGACTTAGTTTCCAGTTGACCATCAACCACGACCTGACGACGCGCGGCTTCAGGGTTAACCATTTCAATTTCTTGCAAAGAAGGGATGCGCAGATAGTAACCGTCAAGCATGCGGTTCATATTACCATTTACGAAAGCGTCATCGTTTGCTTCCACAATAGCAACCATGGTTTGGTATTGTGTGACACTGGAATGAGGTTTATACCGACGGGCAATATCCCACAAGGTATCGGAGCTAGTGATGGGGCCATAGCGCTCCTGACCGAGACGAACATCAGTTGCTTCAGACCCCTTGGCTCCTTTTATAACAACACCGTCCTGCCAGCCCGCTGCAGCGACTGTCATGCTGCCGGACAACGCAATGGCTGCCAGCGAAAAGTATCTCAATACCTGCACTCTAATCGTTTTTCTCATTCCTTCGTCTCTGCCCGCGCTTTGCTCTTATCTTTAACGGCGTTAGTTTAAAAAACTTTATGACATACAGCCGGTTAAATTACCAGTAATCACGAATTAAAGTTTCGGCAATTTGTATGCTGTTCGTTGCTGCACCCTTGCGGATGTTATCAGACACAACCCACAAGTTAAGACCGTTTGGATGGCTAATGTCTTCCCTGACCCGCCCGACAAAGACATCATCGTTTCCTGCAGCGTTACCTACCTGTGTCGGGAACTCTTCTCTTTGCTCCATTAAAGTTACACCCGGCGCTTCACTTAACAGCTGCTTTGCATGTTCAGCCGTAATTGGCTGGCGTGTCTCAATATGGATAGCTTCTGCATGCCCAAAAAACACGGGAACTCTGACCGCCGTTGGATTGACTCTAATGCTGGGGTCATTAAAAATCTTCTGTGTTTCCCACACCATTTTCATTTCTTCTTTGGTGTAGTCATTGTCTTGAAAAACATCGATTTGAGGAATGCAATTAAAAGCGATTTGGCGACTGAAATTGGCAACGGTCGGTTGCTTTCCATTTAACAGCTCAGCCGTTTGTTTAGCAAGCTCTTCCATCGCCTCTTTGCCTGCACCCGATACTGACTGATAGGTGCTGACGTTAATGCGTTCAATACCCACTGCGTCGTGAATAGGTTTAAGTGCGACCATCATCTGAATGGTCGAGCAATTAGGGTTCGCAATAATATTGCGGTTTCTAAAATCAGCTAAAGCCCAGGCGTTAACTTCCGGCACCACTAAAGGAATATCCGGTTCGTAACGAAACTCCGAAGTATTATCAATAACAACGCAACCCGCTTCAGCAGCTTTCGGTGCAAACTCGCGGGAAATAGAACCTCCCGCAGAGAAAAAAGCGATATCGGCGTTCGACCAGTCAAACTCCGTTGCATCTAATACTTCAACTTCCTCACCGTTAAAGTCAACGGTAGCGCCAGCCGAGCGGGCACTTGCTAAAGGAAAGAGTTCTGCCACCGGGAATTTTCGCTCAGCCAAAATTTCTATCATTTGCTGACCCACTAAACCTGTTGCACCTAATACCGCAACGCGAAACCCATGTGACATGATGACTCCTTACTTAGGCAATTGCCGGGCACAAAAGCCCAACTGTAAAAACTGTATGTATTGCTCGCTATTATGGCATGTAACCACCTGATTAATGAACTCTCTGCGCGGGCTTTCTTTGCGATAATTACGCCGCAAACTGTCAAACCCATTTCGCGTTAGTCCATGACGGCGGAAACTTTTATCATCCTCGTAAATATTGAAATGCTCTTTTACCCAAGAATTCAACCTTTCGGGAGACGTTAATACCGCAGCATCAAGCTCCGGCCAGTCAACCTTCGGTAACACCTGTGCTAATTCTTTATTAGCCGGTATTTCAAAATGCGATAACAAAGCGTTTGCAATCATAACCGCCCCGCCAACTTTCCCTTCCAGGCTGTGCCCGGCAATATGGGGAGTCGCTATATCAATATAAGGCACTAAATCCAGCAATACATCGGGTTCATTTTCCCAAACATCCAGTACGATTGAAGGATGCTCTCCCTGAACGACACGATCCAACAAGGCTTTGTTATCTATTACAGCACCCCGACTGGCATTCACAAGTAGCTGCTCGGAATGCAGCGACTGCAGTGCCGTACTCTCAAACATATGCCGCGTGGGAAAGTCACCGTCATCGGTTAAAGGAACATGACAGGAGATAATATCTGCGGTTAGCACTCTCTGCCAGTGGTCGTGTACACACTTAACGCCCTTTTTACACAGTGGCGGATCATAATAGTGAACATTAAACCCCAAAGCTTGAAGCCTTTGCCCCGCAGCTCTTCCTGTATGACCGGCTCCGACGATAGCAACGTCTACTTCATCGACGGAATACACTGTCTTATTACTCAACCAGTCGAGAACCACACAAAGAACATATTCACCAACTGACTGTGCATTAGCGCCAGGAGCATGCGCAAAAGCGATTCCTCTGTCTTGTAACAACGGAAGATTGACGTGTTCAGTACCGATAGTGGCAGATGCAACAAATTTTAAGTGAGGAGCCAACTCCAGAAGCTCTTCATCAACCGCTGTAACAGAACGGACTAATAACGCATCAGCGTCTGCGAGTATGTCTTGTGGTGGAGTTCTTTTGGAGAAGTAAGAAAGCGTTCCCGCACCCGACAATATGTCAGAAAGTGCGGGAATATTCTGGTCAGCGACGATTTTCACCGCAATAGCCGGCTAAATCGCTTATTCAGAGTATTGGCGCATCACTAGCGATGCGTTCGTACCACCAAAACCAAAACTATTGGACATTACTGTGCGTAATGGAGCTTCAGTTGGTTTCTGAATAATGTTCATACCATCAGCTTTCTCATCCAGCTCTTCAATATTGATTGAAGGCGTAACAAACCCATGTTTAAGCATCAGCAACGAATAGATTGCTTCATGAACACCTGCAGCCCCCAGAGCATGGCCCGTCATGGCTTTGGTAGCGCTAATCATAGGAGTTTTCTCCGGGAAAACTTCTCGAATAGCTTCCAGCTCTTTAACATCGCCAACCGGTGTGCTGGTACCGTGAGTGTTCAGGTAATCAACCGGAGTATCCACAGTTTCCATAGCCATCTTCATGCAGCGAACGGCGCCTTCTCCCGATGGAGCGACCATATCGAAACCGTCTGAGGTTGCTCCGTAACCAACGATCTCACCATAAATTTTCGCGCCACGGGCTTTTGCAGCTTCCAGTTCTTCAATAACCAGAATACCGCCGCCACCAGCAGGCACAAAACCATCGCGTCCCTGGTCGTATGTGCGAGACGCTTTTTCAGGCGTGTCATTATACTTCGTACTTAACGCGCCCATCGCATCAAACTCCATTCCCAGAGTCCAGTGCAGTTCTTCACCGCCACCGGCGAAAACACGATCTTGCTTACCAAACTGGATAAGTTCTAACGCATGACCGATACAGTGCGCAGAGGTTGCACAAGCAGAACTTATTGAATAGTTAACCCCTTTAATTTTAAAAGGTGTAGCCAGGCATGCAGAGGTGGTTGACGCCATGCAACGAGGAACCATGTAAGGCCCCACTTTTTTCACACCGCGCTCGCGTAAAAGATCGGCCGCTGCTACCTGGTGTTCACCTGATGCGCCACCAGAACCGACAACCAAGCCGGTACGAGGATGCGATACCTGCTCTTCTGTCAGGCCTGCATCTTCGATGGCCTGAGCCATTGCAATATAGGCATAAGCAGCTGAATCTCCCATGAAACGCAACGCCTTGCGGTCAATATGGTCTTTAGGGTCTAACTTGACCTCACCCCATACCTGACAGCGCAAACCCATTTCTGCAAAAGATTCTGAGCGCGTAATACCGGATTTTCCGATACGCAATGATTCCAGTACTTCTTCTTGATTGTTACCGATGCTTGATACAATACCAAGTCCGGTGATAACAGCTCTTCTCATTCTTTAGTCCTGTCTGACATTTCTACGTCGATATATTAACCAACGTCGTGTATGAATGTGGTCTGCTTTGTCCACTGTTGTTCGTAAAGTTGTTATTATAGCGGCCATCAACTGATAAATCATGGGATAGCCACTTGAATTCTAATTCATCGATCCAGTTTAACGAGCAAGGTGTACCAGTTTCCACCACTTTCGATGATATTTACTTTTCTGTCGATAACGGTGTTGACGAGAGTCAATACGTATTCCTGGCTCAAAACGGATTACCCGACCGCTGGCAGACGCTTTCTCCCTATGACTGCTTTACCATTGCAGAAACGGGCTTTGGTACCGGGCTTAACTTTTTGCTCACCTGGCAACGCTTTCTAGAGCACGCCCCCAGTGACACACGGCTGCACTTTGTCAGCTTTGAAAAATACCCATTGTCGCGTAGCCAACTTAATCAGGCCTACCAGCTACTAAAACCTGTAGCAGAGGTTAGTGCTGAATTTCTCAAACACTACCCGGCACCTGATCCCGGTTGTCATCGTCTTATCCTATCACAAGGCCGAGTAATTCTGGATCTATGGATTGGTGATATTAATGAGTTACTGCCCCAGTGGCTCCCTCAGGCGCAACAGAAAGTTGACGCTTGGTTTCTGGACGGCTTTGCGCCAGCTAAAAACCCGGAAATGTGGCAACACTCTCTTTACCACGCGATGAGCCAGACAGCTCACAGTGAAACCACCTTCGCTACCTTCACCGCTGCAGGCAGTGTCAGAAGAGAATTGCAGCAAACCGGCTTTTCAGTAACTAAAGTTCCTGGCTTTGGCCGTAAAAGAGAAATGCTTTGCGGTCATTACTTTGAGTCGACTAAACTCAAACACAGCGACAAACGTAGCGTCACTATTATCGGCGGTGGAGTAAGTGCTGCCTGCACAGCTCTGGCTCTAACCCGCCGGGGAGTTAATGTCAAAGTCATTAGCCCCGGTATAGCTGATGGTGCATCCGGAAACCCTCAGGGTGCGGTTTATCCACTTTTACATGCTGAACATACGCCACTTAGCCGGTTTTACTGGCAGGCATTTTCTACAGCTACGAGTTTTTATCAGACTTTTTGTAGTGAGAACTGGTTTCCAACAGGCGTCATGCAGCCGGCTTTTAATGAGCAAAGAAAAACGCGTTACCAACGTATAGCCGATAATCTCTACGCGAAAGACTCGGTGCACTATCTGGAGCAAGCCGAAGCAGAAGAAAAAGCCGGAGTGCCCCTGGGTGTGCCCGCGCTACTTTACCCTAAAGCCGGCTGGTTAAGGCCTGAGGCGGTGGTTGAAAGCCTTTTTAAAGCGGCGGACGTCGAGTTCGTTAAAGCCAAAGCCGTATCACTACAACAAACTGACAATAAGCACTGGAACGTCTTGCTCGATAACGAGAAGTCGCTGTCAGCAGAGCGAGTTGTTATTGCCACTGGGCACCAGATTAATTCTCTGCTGCCAGAAAGCATTGAAGCATTACCTATTCAGCCTGTCCGGGGACAAGTCAGCCTGGTTCAAACCACCAGCAAGCTTTCATCATTAAAGGCTGTTTTATGCTTTAAGGGCTATTTAGTGCCTGCTGATAAAAAGCACCACTGCGTTGGAGCAACCTTTAGTCGAAATAATGACAACCTGGCTACCAACCCCGAAGATAACGAAGAGAATATAAGACAATTGTCGGAAAATGCTCAGCAGCCTTGGGCGGAATCACTGGACGTTAAAACGGCAAGAGTCTCAATAAGAGCGACAAGCCCCGATCATCAGCCTGTTGTCGGGACTCTCAACGATAACTTATACGTATTGACGGGGCTTGGCTCTCGCGGATTTACCTCTGCTCCTGTGCTAGGCGAAATTATTGCCTGTCAATTGACCGGAGAGCTAATGCCGCTAACCGAAAATGCTTTACGCCGCATCTCCGTTTGTCGCTTTCAGGGCTAATTTATCCAGTACGCTGTTGATATGAGCCTGATCCGCCGGAGATAACTCATGACGGGTTTTGTACACGGCTTCACGCAACGCCGGCATGACCTTATCAGGCTCTTTCTCACCGGACATCTCTAGCTGGGCAACAACCAAATCAAAGTGCCCACGTAAATAACCGCAAGCGAAAAGTTCATCATCAGTCCCCGAAACAACCGCCTCATCAAAAACCGATTCAAGCCGCTCCACCAATTGATCAAAGTTCATACTGCCCCTCATTTGAAGCTTTCCCCGGAAACAAAGGCGCTCATTCTAACGGTCTTTTTGTTACAATGCATCCGCATCACAGACTCAACGCATGACAGAGGTGTTTATTATGTCCCTGGAAATTGGCTTGTTTTACGGTTCTACTACCTGCTATACCGAAATTGCCGCGGAAAAAATTCAACAAGCCATTGGCGAGGACATTGTTCAGCTGTTTGATATTAAAGACACTCCGCTAAAAGAAGCTGAACAATTTGATATCCTGATTTTTGGTATTTCCACCTGGGATTTTGGCGAGCTTCAGGAAGACTGGGAAAGCCACTGGGACGACATTAACGATGTTGATCTGCGCGGCAAAGTCGTTGCGCTATACGGTATGGGTGATCAGGAAGGTTATACCGACTGGTTTCAGGATGCTCTGGGCATGCTACACGATGCTATTGCTGATCACGGCTGTAAACGAATTGGTTTTTGGCCTAATCAGGGCTACGAATTTGCTGCTTCTAAAGCGTTAACCGCAGATAACACCCAGTTCGTCGGTTTATCACTAGATGAAGACTCACAATATGAGCTATCAGATGAACGTATCGAACAATGGACGACGCAAATTTTAGAAGAAATTGCTGAACAACTAGGATAATAACAATGCAAAGCTTTCTTTCCAAAACCTTGTTACTGCTAACGCTGCTCGTATCAGCCAGCGCTCTGGCTGACACTGAAAATACGACAATTGAAGAATTCACCGCGTCGTTTGACGAGCAACAGGGATTTTTTACTTTTTATCACGATGAGACCAAAGGTAAGTTTTATCTGGAAGTCCCCAAAAACGATAGACAATTTATTCTTCAAACCAGTCTTCCCTGGGGCCTCGGTTCAAATGATGTTGGTTTAGACAGAGGTCAGTTAGGTGAAACCCGACTGGCGTCTTTTCATATTGAGGGCAACACCGCTTTATTGCTTCAGCACAATACCCAGTTCCGGGCGCAAACTCGTAACCCGGCAGAACGTAATAGTGTCCAGCAGGCTTTTGCCGGTGCAGTACTTCATGGCTTCGATATTGTCGCCAGTAATAACGAAAACGTTTTAATTGATTACACGCCCTATTTGCTGACGGATGTGCATGGTGTCAGTCAGCGCTTACAGCAAACCGAGCAGGGGCAGTTTAAAGCCGACGCAAGTCGCTCTGTTGTTTACCCTGAGCGCAGTAAAGCCTTTGTTGAAAATACCGAACTTGAAGCAAAAGTTACTTTTGTCGGCGAAGGAAAAGGGCAATGGGTCAATCAGGTAGCCGCTAACTCCGACGCCATTTCACTTCACCTTCATCATTCCTTTATTAAATTGCCCGATGCGGCTTATCAACCCAGAAAGTTTCATCCAAACAGTGGTTTTTGGGCTCACAGTTTTAAAGACTACGCAGCACCTCTTGGTGAGTCGATGACAGTGCAATACATTCCACGTCACCGACTCAATAAAGAAGACCCGATTGCGTCACAAAGCCAGGCGCGCAAGCCAATTATTTATTACCTCGACCCCGGAGCCCCCGAGCCGGGAAAAACAGCTTTGCTTGAAGGTGCTCGCTGGTGGGCTGAAGGCTTTGAAGAACTCGGTTATGACAACGCATTTCAGGTAAAGGTATTGCCCGACGACGCCGACCCAATGGACGTTCGCTATAACGTGATCCAGTGGGTTCACAGAGCAACCCGTGGCTGGTCCTATGGTTCGTCTGTCACTGACCCACGTACCGGTGAGATCATTAAAGGTCATGTCACCTTAGGTTCTCTGCGTGTTCGCCAGGATATGAAAATTGCTGAAGGCTTGCTGACCCCCTTTGTCAACGACGCCGGTGAATTAAAAGAAGCAGTCCAAAATATGGCTTTGGCCCGTATTCGTCAATTGAGCGCACACGAAATTGGTCACACTCTGGGAATAGCTCATAACTTTGCCGCAAGTACATCTGATAGAGCATCGGTTATGGACTACCCGCACCCATTAGTTAACCTAACTACCGACGGTACTTTAAGTTTAAATGACGCTTATACTGAAGGACTGGGTATTTGGGACAAACAGGTACTGGCTTATGGCTACAGTGACTTTGGCGGCATGCCTTCTTCAACGGAGCAGTTAACACGTATTCTGGAAAAGAATAAGTCGCTTAACCTCAGTTTCATTTCTGATCAAGACGCACGTCCTGCAGGAGGCGCACATCCGCTGGCTCATTTATGGGACAACGGCAGCGACCCGGTAACAGAGCTAGAGCGTCTGTTGTCCGTTCGCACCCAGGTGCTGGATAACTTCAGTAAAGATATGTTGCGTTCGGACCAGCCTTTAAGTCAGCTACAAGCCATTTTTGTGCCTATCTATCTGTTACACCGTTACCAGGTAGAAGCCGCGGTAAAATGGCTGGGTGGTGTTAACTACCGTTATTACATGGCAGATGATGCCGCAGATGACTACCAACCGGTTAGTGCATCCAGGCAACAAAGTGCGTTGAAACAACTGCTCAGAACGATTCAGGCCGACAATCTGAGCGTACCATCGCATGTTAAGCAATGGCTGGTTCCGGCAGCCTATGGCGAGAGCTCTTCGCGTGAGTACTTTGATGGTAAAACCGGCCTTATACCAGATACCTTAAGTATGGCCGCAAGTGCCGCAGATCACAGTCTACAATTAATGCTTAACAGCCAACGTCTGAACAGGCTCACTCAGCAACACGCAGAAAACGAGCGGGTTCCTTCACCAGCTCAGCTTATGTCAGAAGTTTTTAATACCGTTTTTAACGACTGGAAAAATGCTCAAAACCAACCGTTACAGCAGCGTCTGCTAACCACAGCAATAAATGCTGAAGTGCGAGCGATAAAAAGTTCCCGTTTAGCGGCAGAGACTCGTTTAATGATGAGGGCTCAACTTTCTGAACAACAAAAGCAGCTAACTGAATCCAGTTCGCTGTTAATGCAGCAACTGGCAGGTGATTTAGAGAAGTTCTTAACGGACGGTGAATGGCCTGAACAATACGAACCCGAAGCATTACCTCCGGGCTCGCCAATCTAACGAGAGTACCAGGGCCGCTTAAAGCGGCTCTGGCATATCGTCTAACTGATCTTTGGTTTTTCCGTGCGGTGTTGGTTGACGTGTTTCCGGGTCAATGTGAACGAAAACAATATCGTCAGCAGTACAAATGTTTTGCTTAGTGTGTTTATTTCGAACCAAACAGGTAATAGCTAAAGACGTACGCCCTACCGATTTAACCTGCAGACCGAATTCAACAACATCCCCCTGAAACGCAGAGGTTTCAAAAGTAATAGCGCCAATATGTTTCGTTACTAAGCTTTTCGCTTCTAACTGACAGCTGGCAAAAATATAAGCTTCCTCATCAATCCATTCTAAAATACGACCCCCAAACAACGAACCGGCAAAGTTCAAATCATTTGGCATAACCAGTCGGCGGGATAAAAAGCGCATAGTCACTCCTTGTTAGTGGAAGATATGTACATATTATAACCTATTGTTCGCCAATGGTTTGTTGAAAAAATTGGGCAATCATTGAATATAAATGAATTTTTGTATTACGCCCGTTAATAGAATGTTTTTTACCCGGGTAGTTCATCATGTCAAAAGACTGAGCGTTGTCCTGCAACTGCTTATACAATTTCGTGCTATGAGTAAAAAGAACATTGTCATCGGCCATGCCATGATAAATCAATAAATCACCTTCTAAGTTTTCACTGTATGGAAAAACCGAGGAGTTCTCATAAGCATTACCTTCATCCGGCATCCCCATAAAACGTTCGGTATAATGCGTGTCATACAAACGCCAGTCCGTTACTGGTGCGCCAGCAACCCCGGCCTTAAAGTGCTCAGGTGCTTTAAACATAGCAAGCAACGACATATAACCGCCGTAACTGTGACCGTAAATACCAATACGCTCTGCATCAACAAAAGGCAAACTGGTTAAATACTCCACTCCGGTAACCTGATCCTCAACTTCCGGATCACCCATGTTTTTATAAATAGGCGCTTCAAAACTCTTTCCGCGGTTTGCTGAGCCCCGGTTGTCCAGAGTGAATACAATAAACCCCTGTTGCGCCATATACTGGGCAAACTCACTGCCCCAACTTTTTGTCACTCTCTGTGCCCCCGGACCACCATAAACGTACACAAGTACCGGATATTCTTTCTCTGCGTCAAAATCACTGGGTTTCGTCATTTTGTAATAGAGTGTTTGTCCATCCGAGGCTTCCAGCTCACCAAACTCAGGGTAACGCCAGTTTCTCAAGTAAGGAGACAATGGATGATCTTCTGTAATTTTATTTTCAGACAGCCATGCCAGACGGTTTCCGGTCGGTCCGTGCAGACTCACCTGTTTAGGTTGTTGAGGCGATGAATACGTATCCAGGTAAGAACGTGCATCTGAGGCAAACTCAATATCGTGCATTCCCTCACGCTCAGTAATACGTGTCGGGTTAGCCGCTGAGCTCGCATTTAACTGTGACCGGTACAAATGAGACTCAAGCGGAGATTCTTTACGGGCGGTAAAATAGATTGTTCCTGTACTCTCATCAATAGCTTCCAACTCATCAACCTGCCAGTCGCCAGAACTTAGCTGGCGAATCAACGAGCCGTCCAGACGATAAAGGTAGAGGTGCTTATAACCGCTACGTTCGGATGCCCAAATAAAGTGCTTATTGTCTTCTAAGAAGAATAAGTCGCTATGAAGATTCAGCCAACTATCCGACGTTTCTGTCAGAAGCTCTCTTTCACTTTTCTCCCGGCGATTATAAATGAGTAAATTCAGTTCTTGCTGACTACGATTCTGCCACTGGTAGCTTAGATGCTGGCTATCACCAACCCACTTTACTCTGGCTAAATAACCATCCCCTAACCTATCCAGCTTTAACCAGTCTATTTCTCTGTCTTTAATTTGATAAATACCTAAGTCAATATCGACATTATCGCTTCCGGCGAAAGGGTAACGCTGCTGTATCGTCTCAATTCTGTCGGCGTAAATCTCACTGCGAGTTGCCAAAGGTACCGGACTTTCATCGATTTTAGTTAACGCGATGGCTGACTCATCCGGCGACCACCAATACCCCGTCATTCGCTTCATTTCTTCCTGAGCAACAAACTCAGCCATACCAAATTTGACAGTGCCGTCGCCTTCGGTTGTAACAGCTCGCTCCTCACCACTGGCAATATCCACGAAATACAAGTTCTGCTCACGAATATAGGAAATGTAATTCCCCTTTGGAGAGAACTTCACATCCGTTTCAAAAGCCTCAGTTTTTGTCATCTGTTGGGTTTCTGATTTACCGGGCTGGTGATAAAAGACATCGCCGTTATATGGGAACAACAAGGCGTCCCCTGCATCTGACCAACTGTACTCAATGATGCCACTGCCACTAACGCGCTGCCGTTCCCGCCTCGCTTTTTCTTCATCAGACAATTCGACTTCATCTGTTGCCAACTGTTCAGCCGACACCAACAACTGATGTTTTTCAGCTTCAATGTCGTACAGCCACAGATCGTAACGCTGAGGGTTCTCTTCACTGCCTTTTAAGTAAGAAAGGTACTTTCCTCCCGGTGCAAACTTAAGCGCTCTGGGCGTTTCGCCAGCTAAAGGCGCACCACTAAAAATACGCTCAATAGTTAAGTCTTTGGCTGAAACTGAAAGGCTGAAAATACTAAAAACGACAACAGCAACCGCCTGAATTCGGCGATTAAGTATAAAAGGCATGGTTATCAATCCGGTTGTTAGTCTACTGTTATTCATACTAACAAAATTCGGAATAAAAATCGGTGGGCTGCGGTGAACTGACGCGAAAACGCTATCGCCGAATTCAGACGACAGCGTTTTCTAAAACACTTAAAAACTAATAGAAACACCTGCCTGAACACGGCGGCCTGTTACCGGCGCATCCTCTTTCAGGAAGGAGCTATGAACAAAGCCTAACTGGTTGGTTAAGTTCTCCCCTTTTAAATACAGAGTCGCACCGTAATTTGCCAGCCAGTCTGGGTACAAGTTGACGCGCGCGTTCAATAAACCGTACGCATCAGTTGTGGTTTCATTCAGTGCCGTTTTGTCCTGTTCTAAATAGCGAGTGTAACCAAGTGAGCCATCCCAGCTAACCGCCTGGTAACGCAACTCGGTACCGACTCGCTGTGCCGGGATCCTCGGTAAATCATCACCACCACGCTGTTTTGCGCGGGTATAATCACTAAAGCCATGTACAGACCATTGATCGGTCAACTCCCAGTCGAGCTCCAGTTCATAACCATAAAGCTCTGCATCCACCTGGCTAAACTGAACAACTTGCAACGCTTCTCCATGTTCATGTTCGCCTGCATGTTCATCATGATCTTCGTCACCATGGATTTGTTCACTGTTCAAGCCAGTGAAATCATCGTAAATAAAGTCATCAACACGGTTATAGAACAAATTAGCGTTTACGTGAAAGCTCTCATTTTCGTAATGGAAACCAACATCGATATTATTTGATGTCTCGGTACTAACCGCTGTATCACTTGCCTCAATATGATACTCGCCACTGTCTTCCTCGTGCAGCTCATAAGCAAGTCCCAGCTCATAAGTGCGGGTTGCAAAGTGATTTCCATTGGCAAACACTTCATTTGCAGCCGGAGCTCTTTCTGCATGGCTTAAGTTAAATGAAACCGATGTATGGTCACTGAAGTGATACAGATAACCTGCCGAAGCCGAGGTCGCATCAAAAGTATCAAGCTTCTGCTCATCGCTCGAAAGCGAAGTACGCTCGTGGCGAACACCTAAGTCAACATGGTGCGCCCCAAATTCCTGCTCTACGACCCAAAACAAACCCTGAGTGCGGCGAGAGGTGTTAGGGGTGAAAGCTTCTTCACCAAAAGCTGCTTTATCACTTATGTCCCACTGCCAACCCACAGCACCTTTCCAGCCGGAAATTTCCTCATGCCGGGCAATAAGACGTATCTCTTTTTGCTCGTTTTCAAATTGAGTTGATACAAAGTTTTCCTCAATTTCCTGATGCTGATAATCAGTGAAAGCGCCACGAAAGTCTAACTGACTAAAACCAGTAAACGGGTTACGCCATTGGCCCGCTAGTTGAATACGCTCCTGCTCTAGGTTGGCGTATGGACCTGACTCTTCAGCATGGAGTTCTTCTTCGTCATGGTCATTTTCGTCCTCATGCTCTTCATCACCGTGAGCGTGGCCAGGAATACCATACTCCTGATATAACCCCTGATACGATACGCCGAAGAATCCGTCATCGAATTGATAGCTTCCGCCAATTGTTCCACCCTCGGCGTCGACAAAGGTGTTTTCAACGTGATCAACGACTTCGCCTTCATCATTCATAAAAGAAGGGGTTTCATAATCATCTGCACGGCGAATAAAGGCATCGGTATAAAGTGCCCATTGCCCGTTGCCTATCTGTAAGTCGTAGGAGCCTTCTTTATTGTTGTTATTGGTCGAAGCTGACACATTCGCATTGCCCTGTAAGCCGTAAACAGGCTCCGAAGGGATGCGATTATCGACAACATTAATAACACCGCCAATTGCGCCACTACCATAAAGCAGTGTCGCCGGCCCTCTTAACACTTCAACTTGCTGTGCGGTACTGGTTTCTGTTGTGACAGCATGGTCAGGACTACCACGCGATACATCACCAGTATCCAGTCCGTTCTGCGTAATTTTCACCCGCGGGCCACCCAAACCACGAATAATAGGACTGCCTGCAACGTTCGCAAAATGCGTGTTATTAATGCCCGGCTCTAGTGCCAGTGTTTCACCCAAACTGTGCGCGTGCAGCTGTTTAAGCGCGTCACCAGAAATAATGTTCACTGGCTGTGCTGACTCAAGTGCTGTCTTATCCAGCGGACTTGCATTAATGACAATCACCTCGTATTCATTAAGATGCTCATGTTCTTCCTCCTGCTGCGCTTGAGCAACAGTGCTGGTTGCTAACAGAGCCAAGGTTAACGCATTCAATTTCATAAACTACTCCAGTAAAGCCGTACTGTTAATGTAATAATATAACATTACAAAACCTTGATACGTTTTGCAACACTCTTTCAGCTATCTCCTCTGGTCGTCTTTTAGCTGCTGCGGTACACTAGTTCAGTTATTATGATAAAAATAAAACCAAAGGATACGACATGAAGCCATCCCATATTCTCTTACCCGCAGCGCTTAGCCTGCTTGTTGCAGCGTGCGGTGCACCGGAGACAAAGTCACAAACGATTGATGTTAGTGCCGACGAAACGAACTTACGTGCTCACTTAGAATTTCTTGCTGATGATGACTTAAAAGGCCGTGAAACTGGTAGCGAAGGGCACGAAATTGCGTCGAATTACATTGTTTCTGAGTTTAAAAAGCTCGGTCTGGAACCTGCAGGAGATGATGATAGCTTCTACCAACGCGTTCCTTTTCGCAAAAGTACACTGAAAGAAAACAGCGCCAGCATGAGTTTTGAAAGTGATGGTGAAGTGGTTGAGTTTGAATTCCCTAAACAATTTATTACCGGTCCCAGTCATTACAGCGAAAAAGATGAGATCTCTGCGCCTCTGGTCTTCGTTGGATATGGCATGGAAGCGCCCGAGTTTGATTTAAACGACTACGACAACCTTAACGTTGAAGGTAAAATTGTGGTCATGCTGACTGGTCGCCCTGGCTTTCTGCCAAGCGAAGAAGGCGCTCACTTAGCAAACATTAAAACCGATATTGCTCGTGAAAAAGGTGCGGTTGGAATCATTACTCTGCACACGCCTGTACGAGAAGAAACGCGCAAATATGAAACCAGTGTTTATTACACCAAAACACCTCGTATGACATGGCTTGGTCCAAACGGTCTCCCCAAAGGCGAAGAGCAACAACTGATGGGCTCCGCCTACCTTGACGATGAGCCTGCAGAACAGTTATTTGCTAATGCACCAACTGAACTGAGTAAAATTTTTGAACAAATAGAAGAAGATCCTGACTTTTCGCCAAAAGGGTTTGAGTTAGAAGGCACAGTGACTCTGTCTCGCGAATCTCGCCACGAAGAAATTACCAGCCCTAACGTTGCTGCCGTATTACCCGGCTCTCACGACACATTGAAAGATGAGTACGTTGTTTACACAGCACACTCAGATCATATCGGTGTTATCAAAGATATGAGCCGCGAAGACAACATCAACAATGGTGCAATGGATAATGCCAGCGGCGTTTCAGTTATGTTAGAAACCGCTCGTTTATTCGTAGAATCCGGGCAGGAGTTTGATCGCTCGATTATGTTTTTATCCGTTACGGCAGAAGAAAAAGGATTATTGGGTGCCGACTATTTCGCCAATAACCCGACTGTTCCGTTAAACAGTATTGTCGCAAACGTTAATCTGGATATGCCGGTACTGCTTTATGACTTTGCCGATGTCATTGCTTTTGGCGCTTCACACTCAACCCTGGGTGAAACGGTCAGCAAAGCCGCAAAACAATTTGATACAGAGCAAAGCCCGGATCCAATGCCGGAGCAGGCTATTTTTACTCGTTCAGATCATTACACTCTGGTTAAAAAAGGCATTCCAGCCGTATTCCTAATGACGGGCTTTAACTCTCGTACTGAAGGTGAAGACGGTGGTGAAGTCTGGGGCAAGTTTTTCGCTGAACATTATCACAAGCCGAGCGACGGACTTAACCTGGATATAAACTACGAAGCAGGAGCACGCTTTACCAACATTAATTTTGCTATTGGTAAAGAGATTGCGAATGCTGACCAACGCCCGCAGTGGTTGGAAGAATCATTTTTCGGTAAGCAATTTAACGACTAAGCTTATAGAGAAAAATTGATTAAACACTAAGGGGCCGCAAGGCTCCTTTTTTGTGCCTTAACGTCATTAAACTGTCATTAACGCTGATTAAACTTTTGATATCGATAACTGCACTGCCGGAGCACTTATGTTATCTGTTGATAAAGTTGTTAGCGACAAGCTTCCCCAAATTAAAGGTAAACCCTGGCTGGAAAAGCCAACTACCTGGTTTTTGCGAAACCTGTTACATGAAGAGGACATTCAAGAATTTGGAAGAAGTTCTCCAGCGCTGGAAGGCATCGACTTTGTTGAACATGCTCTGGACTATTTTAACTTCACTTACGCTTACTCATCACAGGCAATTGACAATATCCCTATCAATGGACGTTTAGTCATTATTGCTAATCACCCCATTGGCTCTCTTGATGGGCTGGCCTTGCTGAAATTAGTCAGTGAAGTCCGTAGCGATGTAAAAATAGTCGCCAATGAATGGCTTTCCGCACTCAAGCCTCTTAATTCGCTGTTATTGCCGATTAACGTTTTTGCAGGAAAACCTAGCCGTAAAGACATTCGCAGCATACACAGTCACCTCCATAACGAAGGCTGCGTTATTCTGTTTCCCGCAGGTGAGGTTTCACGGTTACGCCCTAATGGTGTGCGTGACACACACTGGCAAAACGGATTTTTAAAAATAGCCAAAGCAACTCAGAGCGATATACTGCCGATAAGACTCGACGCTCATAACTCTGCATGGTTCTATACCGCTTCGATGGTTTATAAGCCGTTAGCCACAATGCTGTTGGTTAAAGAAATGTTCCGCCAACAACAAAAACAAGTGAAATGTCACATTGGCCAAAAAATACCGGCTGAAGCCTTTATTCAGCAGGGGCTAAGTATTAACCAACAGGTTAAGCTGTTTAAAAAACACCTATACCGTTTAGGAACGCCTAAGAAGGCAATATTCCCTACTCAAACAGCCATTGCTCGACCGGAACCCCGTCAGCCCCTCAAAGCGGCAATAGAGGCCTGTGAGCAGCTAGGGGAAACGCCTTGCGGTAAAAAGATATATTTGTATGAATTTGACGGCAGTTCACCTATTTTGCGAGAAATCGGGCGTCTACGGGAAGTTGCTTTTCGCACAGTTGGTGAAGGCACCTGGCGCAAGCGCGATCTTGATGAGTACGATACCTGGTACATGCATTTAATTTTGTGGGACCCGGATGATCTCGAAATTGCTGGGTCATACCGCTTAGGTGACAGTAGAAAAATCATTGAAACCCGCGGTCACTCCGGACTCTACAGCCAGGGCTTTTATGAGTTCACGGCAGCAATGAAAGAACTCCTGCCACAAAGCCTTGAATTGGGCCGTTCGTTTGTACAACCCCAATACTGGGGAAAACGCAGTCTGGACTATCTTTGGGTCGGTATTGGCGCATTGTTGCGCAAGCACTCTAAGTATCGTTATCTGTTTGGCTCAGTCAGTATTAGCAATGCCCTGCCTCCGGAGGCTCAGGCTGCTCTGGTCAAGTTTTACAGCACTTACTTCCCAGCTCAAACCGAAATGGCTACAGCCAACATTCCCTATCGTTTAAACACTTACTCCACAGTTCCTGACTTTACTGGTACAAATTACACAAACGAGTTTGTTCTGCTAAAAAGCTACTTAGCCAATATGGGGTGTTCAATTCCAACGCTTTATAAACAATATTCTGAACTGTGTGAGCCGGGAGGGGTTCAGTTTCTGGAGTTTGGTGTCGACCCGGATTTCAACCATTCAATTGATGGGCTGGTTCTGGTCGATATTACCCAGTTAAGAGAGAAAAAGCGCAGACGTTACTTAGAAACCAGATAAGCACTGGCTTGCTGATACCAGTCTCCCAATACAATACGTTTTGCCGAAGTGCCGTCACTCAGCGTAAAACAGTGAACCGCAGGTCGGTGTGTGTGGCCATGAATCAACTGATTAACACCATGTTTTTCCATCACACGCAATACTTCCGGGTGCTGAGCATCCATTTTATAAAGCTGTGCGGGGGTTAGTTCGGGCTTCTGGCTGCTGGATTTTTTCCGTAACCGATTCGCAATACGCATACGCCATGACAAAGGCAAGTTCCGCATAACGCCCTTAATCAAAGGGTTCTGGATAATTGAACGATAACGAAGGTAGCCTGTATCCAATGTGCATAAGGTGTCGCCATGCATAAGCAGTACTCGTTCACCGTACAAATCGACAACAGTTTCATCGGGAAGAATGGTTAAGCCAACTTCGCGGGCAAAACGTTCACCCACCATGAAGTCACGGTTCCCGGCCATAAAGTAAAGCCGAACACCATTGTCCGTCATTTGTTTCAGTTGGCTTTTCACTTTCGCTGCAAATTCACTGGTATCGTCATCACCTAGCCAGGCATCGAATAAATCGCCAAGAATATAAAGCGCATCGAGGTGCTGGTGTTGCTGACAAAAATCACCAAAGGCAGCCAGAATATCTGGCCGCCCGGGACTTAGATGTAAATCTGCAATAAAGCCTGTGGTCATAAAGGTTAATCGTTAACTGAAACTTTCTCGATAACCACATCTTCAACCGGTACGTCCTGGTGAAAGCCAGCTGAGCCGGTTTTTACTTCCTTTATTGCATTCACTACATCCATACCATCAACCACTTCAGCGAATACACAATAGCCATAACCATTAGGTGTTTCATTCTGGAAGTTCAAAAAGGCATTATCATTCACATTAATAAAAAACTGAGACGATGCTGAATGAGGATCAGGCGTGCGCGCCATAGCCACCGAACCAACCACATTCGGCTTTGCTGTCGGTGCCTCGTTTTCAATGTTATCGCGTGTTTCTTTTTGCTTCATACCAGGTTCGAAACCACCGCCCTGTACCATGAAGTTATTAATAATGCGGTGAAAGATTGTACCGTCATAAAAACCGTCGCGTGCATACTGTAAAAAGTTTTCTACAGTCTTAGGCGCTGTTTCATTGTGCATTTCTAAAGTGATATCACCATGATTGGTATGTAAAACGACTTGCATTGAATGTACCTGTTTCATTGACTAAACCAGCTGATAGTGTACCAGAGCCTCGCCATCGGTGGTATCATAAGTCCCTTGTTTTCATCGCTAACCGATAGATAAGTAAGAGATCACATTATGGCATTAACCGTCTTTAATACCCTGACCCGCAAAAAGCAATCATTTGAGCCAATCAAACCCGGTCACGTGGGTATTTATGTGTGTGGTGTTACCACTTACGACTACTGCCATATTGGCCATGCCAGAACTTATGTCGCTTTTGATATTGTTGTACGCTATCTGCGTAAGCTTGGTTACGACGTTAAGTACGTACGCAACATTACTGACCTGGACGATAAAATCATTAAACGCGCGGCAGAAAAAGGCGAAGACTTTCATCAGGTGACCGAGCGCTTTATTAGTGAGATGCACAAAGATTTTGACGCACTGAATCTAGTCCGTCCCGACATTGAACCGCGTGTCACCAGCCATATGGATGAAATTATCCAGATGATTGAAAGCCTCATCGAAAACGGCAACGCCTATGAAGCCGGCAACGGCGACGTTTTGTTTGATGTATCCACCTTTAACGATTACGGCAAGCTCAGTCGCCAAGACTTAGAGCAATTACAGGCCGGCGCGCGGGTTGATATCGACTCGGCAAAACAAGACCCGCTCGACTTTGTTTTATGGAAAGCGGCAAAAGCCGGAGAACCTAGCTGGTCATCCCCTTGGGGAGAAGGACGCCCCGGCTGGCATATTGAGTGTTCGGCGATGAACAAAAAGCACTTAGGCACCACCTTTGACATTCATGGAGGAGGTTCTGATCTGGCCTTCCCTCACCATGAAAATGAAATTGCTCAAAGCTGCTGTGCTAATCACTCTGAGTACGTAAAATACTGGATGCACAGTGGTATGGTGCAAGTCGACAATGAAAAAATGTCAAAATCACTGGGCAACTTTTTTACCATTCGCAGCGTACTGGAACAATACGACTCGGAAACGGTTCGTTATTTTCTGCTGTCGAGCCACTATCGTTCACAACTGAATTATACTCAGGAAAACCTCGATCAGGCACATTCAGCCTTAGAGCGTCTGTATACTTCGTTGCGTGACATCACACCGCAAGTCGCCGGCGAAGAGTTGCGCAGCAAATACTGGCAGAGTTTTCAGCAGGCCATGGACGATGACTTAAACGCTCCGGAAGCTATGAGCGTGTTATTTGACGTTGCTCGTGAGATTAACCGCAACCGTGAGAGCAACCCTGGCACAGCAGCTCAATTAGCGCATGTTTTGATTGAGCTTGCAGAAGTGATGGGGCTGCTACAACAGTCTCCTGAAGAATTTTTACAAGGCGATAACGATGATGTCGCCAAAATTGAAGCGTTGATTGCCAAGCGAAATCAGGCCCGTGCAGATAAAGACTGGGCTGCCGCAGATGAAGCCCGTGATGAATTAACCAACATGGGTATTGTTTTAGAAGACGGTGCAGAAGGCACCCGCTGGCGTCGCGCTTAACCGACAAACTGATTAAGAGGTTTATTCTATGGCATTTGCACAGTTGCAAATTGTTAGCTCACTAGCTGACGCATACTCAAAGGATGGTGCCGACGCACTTATCTTAATTGGAAACTTTGACTCTGTTGACGACTCAGCTTTAGCTGAAGTTATTCAGCAGGCACAAATTACCGACCAGCGAGTTGGCAAGCAGCCGTTACTGTTAAAAGCTGACGGAGTGCCGGGTCAACGTTTGGTTGCAGCACCTACCGGTCCTCTGAACCGTGACTTTGACGATGTTCGCCAGGTATTTGATGCCGCACACGCCGCAGCAAAAGTGGCGCAAGATGCCGGCGCTCGCCACCCCGTTATCGCACTGAACAACGTAAATATTAACGACGAACGTTATAAGCAGGCATTTTTAGCGGCTTATCTTGGCTTTTGCCAGGCACTTTACCAGCCGCTTGAAGCGCGTGAGGCACATGGCGAAGAAGCTATTGAACCGACCAAAGACGTCATTTTAGTTGGTGAACTTGATGCGGACTGGGCTATGGCGGTAGAAGCCGGTAAACGTGTTGCCCGCGACTTAGCAGGCACTGAGCCAGAACGCATGGCACCACCTCGTTTTGCTGAATACTGCCGTCAGGCGTTTGCCCATACGGCTGTTAAAGTCACCATTATAGACGACTCACAACAGCTTCAACACGAGTACCCGCTACTGGCGGCTGTTGGTCGTTCGTCAATGGCAGTGGAACGTCATCGTCCGTGCGTTATACGCCTTGAATATCATGGCAGTAAGCCAGAACGTACCGTTATGTTCGCCGGAAAAGGTATTGTCTACGACACCGGCGGCGCTGATCTCAAAGTTGGCGGTCACATGGCTGGTATGAGCCGTGATAAAGGCGGTGCTGCAGGCGTTGCCGGCTTTGTGAAAACAGTAGCTGAACTGCAACCCGAACACTTAAATGTTATTGCAGAAATTGGTGCTGTGCGTAACAGCATTGGTTCCGATGCTTTTGTTGCGGATGAAATCATTACCGGACACAGTGGTAAGCGTGTGCGTATTGGTAATACTGATGCTGAAGGCCGCCTGATTATGGCAGACCTGCTGTCTCACTTGCGTGAAGAAGCAGCGAAGAGTGATAGCGAGCACGAACTGTACACGGTAGCCACCCTGACTGGCCACGCCGCTCTGGCAAAAGGCCCTTACAGTGCGTTGGTACCTAATGGTCATGCACGTCGTCAGAAACTCTCTCAGGCGCTGTTTGATGCTGGTGAAGTCTATGGAGACCCAACTGAAATTTCCTGGTCACGTCGTGAAGACTTTGACTTCGTGAAGGGGCGCACTCTGTGTGATGACTTACTCTCCTCCAATAATGGTCCGTCAGCTACAACCCCTCGTGGACACCAGTTCCCTATGGCGTTTCTGGTTGGTGTTTCTGGTCTGGACAAACACGGTATCGACAGTGACAAGCCCCTTAGCTATATCCATATCGATATCGCAGGCAGTGGCGTCGAAGGTGGTGACTGGCAGCACGGTAAACCGACTGCAGCTCCAGTTACCTGTCTGGCTGGGCATTACTTGAAAAAGTAAAGTCTATGCAGCATAAAAAATGCCCGGTCTGGTAAAACAGAACCGGGCATTTTTTATTTTATAAAGCCAACTTTACGAAACGAAAGAAGGCCCAAAGCCATTGGTCCATAAAATAGCGGTCGTTGCCATAAGCACAACCATAGCAATAAGGCCGGCTGTTACTACCGAGCTTGCATAAAGAAAGCCTCGCTCCTCAGGAATGTGCATAATAACCGGAAGACCTGAGTAAAGCAGGTACACGGAATAAGCCACACCGCCCAGGAAAACTACAGCCACAAACCAAAGTTCTGGATACAATGAAGCGATACCAGACATGATAACCGGCGTTGCTGCATAAGCAGCCAGCTCTAGCGACTTAGTAAAACTTGGATCAGCACCGAAGGTTTTTGCCATCCAGTAAATTAAGTAAGCCAGCGCGAACGTTGCACCGAGAATACCAATGTACATAGCAACAGCCATCATGATTGCGCTGTTTTGTGTCAAATAAATAGAGTCCCGCGCGCCAATACTCCAGCCCAGATGAGCCGAGGCATAATAAGCCGCCAGACAAGGTAAAATAGCAACTAATAAAACGTGAGAACAAGAGTAAAAAAAGCTTTCCCGCTTACTGTCGATAGACTTCCATTCTTGTACTGGATGAGCGTATAAGCCCCAAATATGATTCAGTATCATAACTTCACTTCCCCATAGTACGCGGTCATACCGCTGAATTCTTAAATACGTTATAATTTTGATGCGGGTACTGCTGAAAAATTCACCCCATGTGTCTAATATTCAGCACCACCTCTTTTCTGTCAAGGCCTTTTGTTATAGAACAACGCCGAGTTTGTTAATTTATTTTGCATTTTTAAGTCAAGAAGGATCGCTGTGAATCATAGCCTCGTCGAACCTTATTTAAAGCTGTTAGAGCCTATCCGTAGTTTTTTACTTTGCCCAACACCGCAAGAGTGGATTCAGCAGGCAGCCAAAGAGGAAAACCTGCCAATCATTTTACTTGATCACTTACATTGTGAACTTAAGGCCGCGCAAAGTGCTGCTTTATTACTGCGCCGTTATGCGGTTAATAAAGACCATGCACAAGCTCTGCTTGATGCTTTACAACCCTATGAAAACTTAGTCTACCGAGGCATTGGTGGAATTCAGCAAATACAACAAAGTAAGCAGCTATCTCAAGCATTAAAAGCAGCAGAGTCACAGCCTTATGCTGACGAAATTATTGATAAAATGTCACGGCTTATTCGGGAAGAACTGCACCACTTTCAGCAAGTTCTTGAGATAATGCAAGCGCGTGATATCCCATTGTATAAGCTCAGTGCTTCTCGCTATGCCGCTAGCCTGATAAGCCATGTTCGTACATACGAACCACAGGCTTTAATTGATAAGCTTATTATCGGCGCATTGATAGAAGCGCGTTCATGCGAACGCTTTGCGGAGCTTGCTCCCTATTTAGATGAAGATATTACCCGCTTCTACGTATCGCTCCTACGTTCAGAAGCACGACACTATCAAGATTATCTGGAATTGGCACAAAAACTCAGTGATACGGATATTACGGAAAGAGTGAATCAATTCAGAAAGTGGGAAGCGGAGTTAATTACGTCTGAAGATACAGAACTGCGTTTTCATTCCGGAGTGCCGGCGCACGCTTAAGCGTGCACCGGTTCTTTACCAGTAAAGTTAAAGCTCTTCTAACTTTTTACCCGCTTCTTTGTCGTAGTAAACTTCTTCATCGAAGTCGTTTTCTGAGCGCGCAACAACGCAACTGACCATAGCGTCACCAGTAACATTAACTGCTGTTCGAGTCATATCCAGCAAGCGGTCAACACCAATAATGAGGCCAATACCTTCAACCGGTAAGCCAACTTGCTGCAATACCATAGCCAGCATAATAAGCCCCACACCAGGGACACCTGCGGTACCAACTGACGCTAATGTCGCAGTCATAATAACCATCAGGTACTCAGCAATGCCTAAATCCAGGCCATACACCTGAGCAATGAAGACCGTTGCCACACCTTGCATAATTGCCGTACCATCCATATTGATGGTAGCGCCTAAAGGCACGGTGAAAGAGCCAACGCTGTTACTAACACCTAAGCGGCGTGTAACTGTTTCTAATGTAATGGGCATGGTCGCATTACTGCTGGCCGTGCTGAAGCCAAATAGTTGGGCATCACGCAATTTACGCATGAAGATACCCGGCTTCACTCGGGCCAAAACGCGCATAAATAGCGGATAAACAATCAAGCCATGGGCTAATAAAACAAACAGAACCAGCAAGAAGTATTTCGCCAGGCTGCCAATCATTTCCACACCAATTTCTGCAAACAGTTTTGCCATTAGTGCAAAAACACCATAAGGCGCAACGTTCATCAGAATAACAACCAGCTTCATAATGACAGCGTTCAGGTCGTCAAAAAAGCCTTTCAAACGCTCTCCGGGTTTGCCAATTAATGCCATCGATATACCAAATAGCAGCGCAAACACAATAATTTGCAGCATGTTGCCTTCGGCCATCGCGTTAATGGGGTTGTCCGGGAACAAGTTAACAATGACCTCACTCACTGAAGGCGCTTCACTGGGTTCAAAATCAGCATCAGAGGCACGTTCAATACCCGACCCAGGTTGAACCAAAATAGCTGCGGTAATTGCAAATGTAATGGCAATCGCTGTGGTTATCATATACATACCAACAGCTTTACCGCCTAAACGACCGAGCTTGCTGGGGTCACTTAATGAACACGTACCGACAACCAGTGATACAAACACCAGCGGAACAACCAGCATTTTTAATGAGGTAATGAATATTTGACCAACAACGTCAAAAAGACCATTGGTTAAATACAACGAAACCCAGGCGTTATCGCCGGCAACGTAACGAATAAAAGTACCGAGAATGATCCCAGCGACCATACCAATGACAATGCGGCTAGTCAGGCTGAGTTTTTTCTTTTCGCTCATAAGCGTCCTTTATTATTCATTCTTAAAAAACTGCAACAGCCTAGCAGAAAGCCTTTAAATAAACAGCTATAAAACTGCAAAGCTGGGCTGAATACCTTTTATTGTGAGACATCTGACCGAGTTAACGAAGTTTTTAGGGTATGAATAATGACAGACATACCTTTAGCAAAGCGTTCACTCAGCGGTTTACGAATAACATACTGTAGCTGCAGTACATCAAAACCTTTATGTTGCTTCATCAACCATGCGTCGCTGGTAATTACTTCATCAATCAGGCCCAGATCCTTCGCTTCCTGACCAGACCAGACTTCCCCTGTAGCAACTTTATCAATATCCAGCTCTGCCCGGTTTTCCTGCACAAAAGCCTTAAACTGGCGATGAATAGCCTCTAAGTCCTGCTTAAACTTACGGCGTCCTTCATCGGTGTTTTCACCAAATAGTGTCAGAGTACGTTTATACTCACCTGCTGTTAACTGCTCAAAGTCAACATTATGCTTTTTCAAGAAGCGGTGAAAGTTAGGTATCTGTGCCACTACACCAATTGAGCCAATAAAGGCAAAAGGTGCAGCCATGAGCTTGTGCCCAACACAAGCCATCATATAACCACCGCTTGCCGCGACCTTATCAATAGCGACATTAACTGTTAACTTTTGCTCTCTCAACCGCTGTAACTGAGCAGCCGCCAGACCATAACCATTGACGACACCACCGCCACTTTCCAGTCTTACCAGTACTTCGTCTTTCTCAGTGGCCAAGTTTAGAATAGCGTTAACTTCGTGGCGTAAGCTATCGACTTCCTTAGCGTCCATACTGCCTTTAAAGTCTATAACAAAAAGCCGTTTTTCTTTATTCTCTGTCGCTTTCTTTTTCTTTAGCGCTTTAAGCGCTTTTTTCTGAGCTTTCTTATCCATCAGCTCAATTTTTAATTGCTCACTGAGTTCGTTCAGCTCTTTCGATAAATGGGTTACCTGCAGGTCACCTTTGCTCTTTTTTTGCTTCTGCGCCGCCTGAGCTAATAACCCTACAATTAAGCCAACCGCTACCACAATAATGGCTGCTTTTAGCAAAAAGCTTCCAATATCAGCAACAAAGTCCATACCACTCTCCTAAAACGAAAAAGGCCAGCATAGCTGCCGGCCTTTGAATACTTAGTGTTCAATAACCTGAAGGTTATTCTACCACTTCTTCGTTAGTTACTGGTAATTGCATCATGTCTGCTGCAAACCAGAACGCAATTTGCTGCTGCATCTCAGCCGTTACCGCTCCAGATGCTGACGCGTCAACCAACGAGCCGTGTTCTGCGTCTCCACCAAAACGAACAATACCCGATACCGGTGTACCGTCTTCTGATGTTGTCGTGGTTGAAATACCTTCCATGCCAAGTAACGCCGCTAAAGGTTCTGTTCCTGCCAGAGGCTTGTTCTCAACGGTATTTGGAATAACCGAATCGCCAATGGCTTCAATAACATGAATGGGGGTTTCTGACGCAACAACAGAAGCTGCGTAGTTAACCGGGTCTCCCGAGTCTATAACGGTTTGTGCAGCAAATGCGAACTGTTCAAAAGTTGCATTGATTTGCGCAATCTGCTCTGCTGATGCACTCTCAATAAAGCCGTTATAAGTCTGCACTAACACCTGCTGGAACTCTGCAGAACCAGGTTCAGCACCCGCAGCTTCCGCTTGAGCATCAACAGCAGCGGCAAATTCATCATTTGCGGCATACAGTAACTGGCTCTTAATGACCGGCGCAAAACTCTCAGAACCCAGTAAGAAGTTAGCCAGACTACCACCCGGCATACCTAAACTAGAAGCTTGCACAGCAAACTGCCCGTCAAGTGCCGCCAATGGGCTATTCTCACCAAAGGAGGTATTTGCCAGTGCAGTGAAACCAGTACCTGCAATAGCACCCAGAGAGTGTCCTACAAAATGCACGTCCTGCCCGTTCAACTCTTCTCCGTCCATAGACTGGAAGTAGTTCAGACTCAGACGCAACCCAATAAGATCGGCAATTGACTGACGCAAGTTATCGCGCGTTGTCAGCAGACTGCTCAAATTCATATAGGCAGTAACACCACTTTCACTGGATGCATCAATATCATCGGTACCATCACCATCAACGTCGAACGCGCGTCCGCCGTGTAGTGGGTGGTCTATAGCTACGGTAGCAAAGCCAGCGACCGCAAAAGTGCCTGCAATTGCCGCAGCATTTTCTTTCTCACCGGTAATACCGTGTTGGAAAATCACAACAGGCCAACCGTTCTCAGGCGCAGTTAGAGGTTCAAGCCCCATTTGAGCGCGAACACCATTAGCTGTTGCTAAATCAGGAATAGTAACAAAAGCTTCAACAGTCTGGTCACCCTGTTTTTCTGGTACCGGATTGTACTTGGTCAGGTGACGTTCTTCATCGACACCTTCAATATCAAAACACTCATTAGGCGGTAGCATTAATGAAGGATCATCAATCATTTCTGCACTGATACCTTCCGCAGCAGGATCAATTTCACCAGCCTGAAGCCCGTTCAGTATTGCTGCAGGACTATCACACTGAGCCGTCCAGCGACCTGTTAATGGTGCTGTTGGGTCCTCAGCACTAGGCAGCGGAGAGTAGTAAGGTAAATCAACCTGCCCACCATAAACTTTCGCTGCACTTGCTGCCGCCAAAGCGTTAGGATCTTCAATTCCGGCCCCAGACAATACAACGTCTAACGTATAACCTTGAGGAGCTGCCTGCATTACCGGAGGGTTAGACGCTGCAACCTGCTGCCCTAATAAACTTTTCGTTACGCCCAGAACCTCACCCACAGACTGTGTCGTAAAGTTCGAGCTATAAATAACACCTTCAGTGTCAACGCCATACTGCGCCAAAGCCCCTTCGTAACTGTTGACCAGGCCTTGTAAAGCTAAGGCGCTTTCATCACCTGACACTGGGTTTTCTTCAGCATTACGCTTCATCAAGGTATAAGTCTGCGATGGCTTAACATCACGTCCAAGCGAATCCTGAATGTTGTTAGTCAGAACAACCAAATAGCCGGTAGCCGGTTCAAACGGACGTAAAGGAACTACCGCAACGCTACCTTCACCTGTCGCTTTAACAATAAAATCGGTACCGTGCTGAAGCTCACCGGTGACCGCACATACCGCAGCCGGGTTAGCCGCCGCACAGTCAGCTGAAACGTCACTACCGCCCTGGATGGTTTCAAAGACACGTATAGAGCCTTGGGCTTCCAGACTTGCAGCTTCAATAGTGACTTGCTCGCCGTTCTCGTCAACCGGTAACGAGAAATCAAAGGTTAATGTTGAGTGAGTACCCCAACCATCAAGTGCATTAATAGCAACCTGAGGGTCAGCCATGTCTGTTGCATCAGCAACAGGTAAATTTAATGTGCCGTCAACTGAACCACTTAACAGTATGTTCGTTGGTGCAGATAACGCTCCGTTTGACGGATCAAACACCACGCGTGATGCAGCAACATTAACTTCACTTTCCGTAATAGGCGCTTCGTCACCGCTACCACAGCCTACCAGGCTAAGAGCAGAACCAATCGCCAATGGGAGTAATAATTTCTTCATGAGGTATCCCCAATCCTTTTTTATGTTTTGTTATTCTATGCCTTCTCTTAACGATTTTTATACACCTGTATGAATTAAGATGAAAGGCTTTTTACCGATTTTTCGTTCGTTTGCTGAGAAGTTACTCGATTATCGTTACAATAGCCTACTCACCCGACCACAGTCCAATGGTATTAAGAAACTGTTATGGAAATTAAAACCGTACATGATTATCAGGCAAGTCCTGAGCTTTTGAAAAATAAAGTTATTTTAGTTACTGGCGCAGGTGACGGCATTGGCCGTCAGGCGGCACTAAGCTTTGCCAAACATGGCGCTTCGGTTATTTTACTCGGCCGCACGGTCAGTAAGTTAGAAGCTGTTTACGATGAAATTATTGCTCAGGAAAGTCCGCAACCAGCAATTATTCCTCTGGATTTAAAAGGCGCAACGGAAAATCACTATCGGGATATGGCGGCAACTATAGTAGATCAGTTCGGTAAATTAGATGGTGTGCTTCATAACGCTGGCCTGCTAGGCATCTTGTCGCCTTTTACGCATATTGAAAAAGACAGCTGGGACGACATCATGCAGGTGAATGTTACCGGCCAATTTGCCATGACTAAATCACTTATTCCTGTCATGGAGAAGTCCTCCAATCCGTCATTAGTCTTTACATCTTCGGGTGTTGGCAGAAAAGGCAGAGCTTTCTGGGGCGCTTATTCTGTCAGTAAGTTTGCAACCGAAGGTATGGCGCAGGTTATTGCTGACGAATACGAAGGTACCAAGCTACGTACCAATGTAATTAACCCAGGTGCTACGCGCACCTCGATGCGTTCTAAAGCTTACCCGGCGGAAGACCCGAAATCATTGAAAACACCGGCCGACTTGATGCCAACCTATTTGTATTTAATGGGTGACGACAGTATTTCCGACAATGGGCTGTGTTTTGATGCTCAGTGAACTGCAGCTTTTGAACTGACGTATCGGTAAAAAGGAAACGTGTTACACTCAATAACATGCATAATTAATTAGGTCACGTCTATGACATCGAAGCTACAGCAGCAAGCTATAAATGTATTCAAGCTTGCTTTGCCCTTCAGCGCATTATTAAGTATTCCGGCGGTGGCTCAACCGCCGGAAATAGAAATATTTGATAATGTACGACAACAACATTGGGTGGGCGTTAGCCCTGTAAGCCGCAACACAATATGGCTTTCCGGTGAAAAGGGAACTGTAGCCAGAACCACAGACTCGGGTAAAAGCTGGCAATATTTTCAGCCAGGCCCCGAAGATCTTGATTTCCGAGATATTGAAGCAATAGATGATCGCCGTGCCTATGCACTCAGTGTCGGTAATGGTGGTCAGTCCCGCATCTATTATACTGAAAATGGTGGCAATAGCTGGCGTTTACGTTACCGCGGCGAATCCGACAGCTTTTTTAATTGTATGGCGCTTTCACCCAGTGGTGAAGCCTGGGTTCATGGCGACAGCGTTGGCGACGAATGGCGCATGGTTCGTAGCGCCGACGGTCGTAACTGGATGCAAGTACGTAGCGCTGTATCTGAGCCGCCTCAGTCAAATGAAGGCGGTTTCGCGTCAAGTGGCAGTTGCGCACGGTTTAATAATGACAACTGGATGATAGCAACCGGTAACGCCGATAAAGCCAGAGTACTGATTAAAGGCTCATTCGGAATTCGTTTTCGAGTGGTAGAAACCCCAATGCCGGCAGGACCAATGTCCGGAATCACCAGCGTGTGGCCAATTAACGATAAAACCTTTTACATTGCCGGTGGTGACTTAGACGATGCTTCCGACAATGAAGAGCGCCTGTGGCATTATCAAGACGAGGAATTTACTGCTCTGTCAGAACCACCTATAGACGGGGCACTTTACAGCTTAAGCCTCGTTGATCACAACGGTTCCTGGTTACTGACCTCTAACCCGCAGGGAGCTGCTGCTCTTAACCTGGACAACAACGAATGGTTTAAATTATCTGACGCCAACATCTGGAATATTCAGTGTCATGATGACATCAGTTGCTGGCTGGTAGGTAAAGACGGATATGTCGGTCGCTTGCAGTGGCAGGCCCCGCAAGAACGTACAAAACTTTAATACGCTCTTACGCAGCAGGTGCTCCAAGAAGAGCCAAGCCCCCTAATAAATGGCGGCTATTAAATCCATGTCGTTTCAGTACGTTAGCCACAACCTGGCTTCTATTTCCTGAGCGACATAAACAAATAATGTCACGCTCCCGCAAATGAGGGTTGCTGTGTATAAACTGAGCAACCTCGGTAAGCGGCACATTAATGACCTCTGCACAGCACGGCAAGTCCGTTAGCACGTGTTCTTGCCGTTCCCTAACATCAATAATGACAAGATCCTTTCGATGCCAAAACTCATCGGTATCCCCAATAGGAATATTAACGCCGTCATCAACATCACAGTCACCGTTTAACTCGCACGGAGTGTAAACAACATGGTGCTCAGGGTCGCGTCCAGGACAAATAAGTGTATTCTCACCGACAAAACCTTCATAAGCTTGAGGAGATGCTTCCGCACCGGTAAATAAAAAGTCAGAATGAACCAAAGCTTTAAGTGCTGCTGATTCGCTAAGAACATAAACCGGATTACGAGTACCGACACGAAATAACCTACGCTCACCAATACTAATACAGCCTGTAACACTCCCTTCGCATTCCACAGGAGCCACATCACATACTCCTGTCGCGGCTTTGGGCCAGCCGAACACATCATATTCATCAATAGACTGAGACGGTATAAGTATTGGCAACAGCAACTCGATTGACTGACTCATTACTGAACCCACGGCTGAACAGACAACAGCTTTAACACGGTAATGTTGGCAGCTAACAATATTCTCAATTCGCCCGGCTAGTGCAGGGTGTGGGTCAACTACGGCAATTTCCTTAGCGTCGCGATCAATAATCAAATAGCAGCAATGATCATCGTACTTGAGTTGAACAACGCCATCGAGTTGAGCGTCATTATCATTGTTTGTATCCGCTACAATCAGGCAGGAGTTTCTTAATGCATCCGCAGCCTGTTTAATTCGAATACAGGCTTCATTAATTTCTTCTTGTTGAGTTGCCGGTCCAAAAGACAACCGAATAGCTGAGCCACTGCGCCATTCTTCTAGCCCCATAGCGTCCAGCACAAAGCTTTTTGTCACCTTTGAGCTACAAGCAGAGCCCGAGCTCACTCGTATCTGACAGGCATCAAAAACATCCATAATATCTCGAGACGCGACACCTTCTACCGAGAAGTTCAATGTGGTAGGCACTGAAATGTCCAAATCATGATTAAATACAATCGACGGAAATGCGGTACTTAAAGCATCAATCAACTGGTTCCGGTAACTCTGCAGAATATCATCACTCTGAAAGCGATCATTACTCTCGTCCTGCATCAACTCAAAAAGCGCATTCAACGCCGCGATTCCCGGTAAATTCTCTGTCCCTGAGCGTTGTCCTGACTCCTGGCCGCCACCAATTATAAGTGGTGTATAAGGCGCAGAGTCTCTAACAGCCATAAACCCTATACCTTTGGGGCCATACAATTTATGGCCACTAAAAGGGGCATAATCAATAGTAGTAGCGTCCAGATTCAGCGCTTTTTTACCTAATGCCTGAACACAGTCGACCATCCATGGAACATTCGGGTTATGCTGACGGATAACCTTTTCTAGTTGCTCAAGATCCTGCACCACTCCGGTTTCATTATTTACCGCCATGGTACATATCATTGCCGCATCTTTTACATGCTGAGCAATAAATTGAGCATCTAACAACCCCTGTTTATTGACAGGAATGGCAACCAGTTGCGCGTTTAAACCTAAAAGCCTATTCCAATGCTCCAACGCCTGAGGCACAGCTTTGTGCTCAGTAGCACCGTAGAGTAACAGCGTTTTTCTATCGCCAGCCTCTGCTTGCATCGCTGCATATATTGCAGAAACCACCGCGGTTTGTATCCCTTCTGTTGCGCCACTGGTGAAGATAAGCCGACCGGAAGTTAACCCAACAATTTTTCGTGCTAATTGGCGGGTGGTATCCAGGATATATCGTGCTTTTAAGCCAGTAATATGGCTACTTGATGGGTTACCGAAAACGGTTTCCATGGTATGGGATACCGCTTCGATAATTTCAGGAAGTACGGGAGTGGTGGCGTTACAATCCAGATAAAGCTCGTTTGCATTTGTCTGAATATCTATTGGTTTCATGCCACCCTCCTACTTAACAAAAAGTTATATGTTTATAACCTTTTTCACTAAAAGGGTCAATGAATCTGATTTTCCTTCCAGGTTTCTTCTTTCTTCATTCGCTCTTTGCGTTTCTCGCAAGGGTTATCACAGTCACAGGCCTTTTCCATGCCTAACGCACCGATACCACCACAACTGCCGGATATTGTTTTTCGTTGCACCATATAACCAATGGCCATCGCCAGTACAACGATTACAAACAAAGCGAATACCATTATAAAGGTTTGCATCAAAACTCCTACTCCTGCTCACTCAACAACGGCTTGAATGCGTCGCTGATATACTCATCAAAACCGTCTTCCGTTTTATAGATGAGCATGACTGCTAAATTGTGTTTCCGCGCAAATGCTTTTGCTTTATCGGTTCCCATAACCAATAACGCCGTCGCATAAGCGTCAGCAGACATCGTATCGTCGGTATAGACCGATGCCGAAACTAAATTATGCTGTATTGGGTAGCCTGTCGCCGGATCAATAATATGTGAATAGCGACGCCCGTCTTCTTCATAGTAGTTTCGGTAATCACCTGATGTTGCCAACGCGCCGTCTTTAAATTGGACAACACGCTGCACTGCTCGTTCCGTAGAAACCGGCTTTTCTACAGCCAACCGCCAGGACGCTTCATCAGGCTTACCGCCTTTGGTAAGAACTTCACCACCAATTTCCACAAGATACTGTTTTATCCGTAACTGATCGAGTAAATGGCCAACTCTGTCAACGCCATAGCCCTTTGCTATCGTTGATAAGTCAACATACATCTCGGGGTTGTCTTTGATCAGCTGATGGTTCTCAACACTTAGCTTCTGGTAACCTGTTCTTTCACGAACGGTCTGTAATTCTTTCTCAGACGGCTCTTCTTCCGGCCTTGCCTGAGGACCGAACCCCCAAAGATTAACTAAGGGTCCAACCGTTATATCTAAAGCCCCCTCGGTTTGCTCTGCAATTTTTAAAGCACGAGTCACTACCCGCTCAAGTTCGCGGCTAATAACCACCGGCTCAGTACTTTCAAATTGATTAAATTGAGACAGTTCGGAGTCTGGGTCGTAAGTCGACATCTGGGCGTTTACACGTTCCAACACAATATCAACTTTACGCTTAATCTCTTCTTGATTGTGTCTGGGATCTTTAGTGTATAGCGTAACACTGTATGTTGTTCCCATTGTTTCGCCGCTAAATGCAATTTTTTCTGGTGCATCAGAGCATGAAACTAAAAAGGCCAGCCCCATAAGGGCTAGCCAAATTTTAGCGTTCGATACTTTCAGGAACATCATGGATTAACCACCAAAGTCATCCAGCATAATGTTCTCGTCTTCGACGCCTAAGTCTTTCAACAAATTGATAACGGCAGCATTCATAACCGGAGGTCCACACATGTAGAACTCACAGTCTTCCGGCGCATCATGATCTTTAAGGTAACGCTCATAAAGAACATTATGAATAAAGCCAGTGTCACCTTCCCAGTTATCTTCCGGCTGAGGGTCAGACAAGGCTACATGCCAGTCGAAGTTGTCGTTCTCTTCAGCCAACATATCGAAATCTTCGACATAGAACATTTCTTTCTTCGAACGCGCACCGTACCAGAATGAAATCTTACGATCAGTTTTCAGGCGACGCAGTTGATCAAAAAGATGCGAGCGCATTGGAGCCATACCAGCACCACCACCTACAAAGACCATTTCCGCGTCAGTTTCCTTGGCAAAGAACTCACCAAATGGACCGGATATAGTTACTTTATCGCCCGGCTTCAAACTAAAAATGTACGATGACATTTTACCCGCTGGCAGACTTAAGTCGTTCGGCGGCGGCGTTGCTATGCGAACGTTCAGCATAATAATGCCTTTCTCATCCGGATAGTTCGCCATTGAGTAAGCGCGTACGACTTCTTCGTCAACTTTAGACTCAACATCAAAGAAACCAAAACGGTCCCAGTCAGCGTGATATTCTTCTGAAATATCAAAGTCTTTGTACTTCACATGATGAGGCGGAGCTTCAATTTGAATAAAGCCGCCCGCACGGAATGGTACTTCTTCACCTTCCGGCAACTGAACAATAAACTCTTTAATGAAAGTGGCTACGTTATCATTAGATTTAACCGTACAGTCCCACTTACGAATACCAAAGACTTCTTCTGGTAATTCAATTTTCATGTCCTGTTTAACGTTCACCTGACATGAAAGACGGCAGCCTTCGCGAGCTTCACGCTTAGTAATATGGTCAAGCTCTGTGGGCAGAATATCACCGCCACCCTCTTTAATAGTAACGCGGCACTGGCCACATGAGCCACCACCGCCACAAGCTGACGATACGAAAATGCCTGCGTTTGCCAAAGCACCCAGAAGCTTCGTTCCAGGTTGGGTCACGATTTTTTTGTCTTCGTCGTCATTAATCAGGATTTCCACGTCACCTTGAGGTACCAATTTTGATTTTGCGAACATAATAATCGCAACCAAAACCAGTACGATGACAGTAAACATCCCTACACCGAGATATATCTCTTGCATCGATTCGTACCTTTCTTTTACCGATTCAACACACTGGTTATAAGGATACGCCGGAGAACGACATAAAGCCCAAACCAATCAGACCCACTGAAATAAAAGTAATACCTAAGCCACGTAAGCCGTCAGGTACATCTGCATATTTCAGTTTTTCGCGTACTGCAGCCAAAGCAACAATTGCTAAAGCCCAGCCAACACCACTGCCAATTCCGAACACGACTGATTCACCAAAGTTATAGTCACGCTCGACCATAAAGGCTACGCCACCGAAGATAGCGCAGTTAACGGTTATCAGAGGCAGGAATATACCCAGCGCGTTGTAAAGTGCGGGCACGTATTTATCCAGCGTCATTTCCAGAATTTGCACCAACGCCGCAATAACACCGATGAAGGTCAAAAACTTCAAAAAGCTTAGGTCCGCATCAGGGAAGCCAGCCCAATCCAGGGCTCCGGGCGCTAAGATGTTGTGGTAAATAATATTGTTGACCGGTACCGAAATACCCAATACCACAATAACCGCAACACCCAGACCGAATGCTGTCTTAACTTTCTTAGATACGGCCAGAAAAGTACACATACCTAAGAAGAATGACAGCGCCAGGTTTTCGATAAAAACTGCGCGGATGAACAGGTTGATATATTGTTCCATGACCATTACTCCTTAGGTTCAACTTGTTCAGTGCGGAAGGTACGTAGTACCCAAATGAACCCGCCAATGATAAAGAAGGCGCTTGGAGGCATTAGCAGGAGCCCAACAGGCTCGAACCAACCACCTTGTGATGCCAGAGGTAAAATCTGTACATCGAACAAGCTGCCTGAACCAAAGAGTTCACGCACAAAACCAACCACAAGTAGCACGATAGAGTAACCTAAACCATTACCAATACCGTCTAATAACGACATAAACGGTGTGCTCTTCATCGCGTAAGCCTCAGCGCGACCCATAACGATACAGTTGGTGATGATCAAGCCAACAAACACCGATAACTCTTTCGAAATTGAGTAAGCGTATGCCTTGAGCACTTGGTCTACCACAATAACCAGACTTGCAATAATCGTCATTTGAACAATGATACGAACGCTTGACGGAATGTGGTTACGGATAATCGAAATAAATAAGTTTGAGCATGCGACAACCGCGGTTAGTGCAATACACATAACCAGGGTGTTGCTCATTTTCGACGTTACAGCCAATGCAGAACAGATACCAAGAATCTGCAGTGCGATGGGGTTGTTGGCAAATATCGGTCCGAATAAAACGGACTTCATTTCTTTTACATTAGCCATTGTTCAACTCTCCCTCACGAAGTTTCTTGAGTAATGGACCGTAACCATTTTCGCCCATCCAGAATTGAATTAGGTATTCAACACCATTACTAGTCAAAGTTGCACCAGATAAAGCATCAACTTCATGCTTATCGCTAGCACCACCTTTCACTACTTCAAACTGAACGTTACCGTCCTCACCGTAAACTTCTTTACCTTCCCAAGATTTAACCCAGTTAGGATTCGTAATTTCGCCGCCTAGTCCTGGTGTTTCCGCGTGTTCATAGAAGTTAACGCCTTTAACGGTGTCAAAGTCGTCTTCTAACGCCAGCAAGCCGTACATGGTTCCCCACAGACCCTGGCCACGTATATGCAACACCAGACCGGTTGTTTCACCAGATTCACTCTTAACCAAATATATTTGAGTTAAGTTTTCACGTGTTCCGATGCCCGCTGGATCGTTCTTCTTCTCAAGCTTTTTGCTGGTTTCAGGGTCACCAGCTGCTTTACGATTACTGAACGATGTTGGGTTAACATCATCTTTCACACTTAAATCTTCAAGACTGACAACCATGGTGTCAATGCGTTGATTGTAAGTTTCAATGATATCGGTATCGGCTTCTAGAATGCCCGCTGCATCCAGAACGTTTTTCTGCATATCAAGTGCAGCGTTCTTTTCCTGCATTGGCTTCAGACCAATAGCAGCACCAGAAACAACAATTGAACAAACCAGGCAAAGCGCTAGCACGACACCAACTGTCTTGCCTAAACTCTCATTTTTCTTAGCCATTGCGCGCTAACCTCCGTTTGATATTTGCCTGTGCTACAAAGTGGTCAAATAACGGTGCAAATACGTTAGCAAATAAAATGGCCAACATGATGCCTTCCGGGAATGCCGGGTTAATAACACGGATCATGACCGTCATAAAACCAATCAACAAGCCGTACGCGAACTTCCCTTTATTAGTAAAGGACGCAGACACCGGGTCGGTTGCCATAAACATCATTGCAAAGGCAAAACCACCCAATACTAAGTGCCAATACCAAGGCATCGCGAACATAGGGTTAGTTTCGCTGCCAATCAGGTTCAGTAACCCGGAGAACAGAACCATACCGACAAAAGTACCCAACACGATACGCCAGGAGGCTATACGGAAATAAATTAATGCTAAACCGCCAACCAAAATTAACAGAGTAGAAACTTCACCTACTGAGCCCTGAATGTTTCCAAGGAACGCATCCCACCAAAGTTCGGTATTGCCGTAATCCATGTCACCCAAAGCCGCTTTACCCAGATTAGTCGCACCTGAAAAGCCATCAACTGCGGTCCAGATTGAGTCACCAGACATGCTTGCCGGGTAAGCAAAATACAAAAATGCACGACCCGTTAGCGCGGGGTTCAGGAAGTTACGGCCAGTACCACCGAAAATTTCCTTACCGATAACGACACCGAAGGTAATACCCAGCGCAACCTGCCATAGCGGCGTAGTTGCCGGTAAAATCAATGAGAATAAAACCGAGGTAACAAAGAAACCTTCGTTAACTTCGTGCTTACGAATTGAGGCAAACAATACTTCCCAGAAACCACCAACAATAAAGGTCACGGCGTAAATGGGCAGGTAGAAACAGGCGCCATACCACATTTTGGCAATCCAGCCGGAGTCAGCCCCCAGCTCGCCACCAAACAGGTGGAACAAGCCAACCTGCCAGATGTCAGCAAGTTCATAGCCATTAGCCAAGGCCATAGCAGCCTGGTTACCAACGTTATACATCCCCCAGAACATTGCCGGGAAGGTCATCATCCACACCAAAATCATAATGCGCTTAAGGTCGATACGGTCACGAACGTGCGTAGCCGACTTAGTCACAGTACCTGGTGTGTACAAAACAGTGGCTACGGCTTCGTAAAGCGCGTACCACTTCTCGTATTTACCGCCTTCTTCGAAGTGCGGTTCAATACGCTCGAGAGTATCTTTCAAGCTCATGGGTTAGCCTTCTTTCTCAATCTTAGTGAGACAGTCACGCAGCACCGGGCCATATTCATATTTCCCAGGGCAAACATAAGTGCACAATGCGAGATCTTCTTCGTCCAACTCCAGACAACCTAGTTGCTGACCTTCATCAGTGTCTCCTGATAGCAGATCACGCAATAACAGTGTCGGTAGAATATCTAGTGGCATTACTCGTTCGTAGTTGCCAATAGGTACCATTGAACGTGAAGAACCATTCAGCGATGTCGTCAGGCTGAAAAGTTTTTTCGGATTGAAGTGTCCTGCGTATGCGCGGGTAACCGAATGTAAATCAGAGCCCGGACGTATCCAGCCCAGGAATTCTTTATAGTTACCTTCGGGAATCACGCTGACTTGATTATGGAATCGACCTAACCAGGCATGGTCGTCATCTGCTGTGTGCCCATGCAGAACTGATCCTGAGATAATTCTCAAGTTGTCGCCATTAAGCTCACCGTCAGTCAATTCATGCAGGTTTGCACCTAAGCGCGTACGAACCAAGCGAGGTTCTTTAACACCTTCACCAGCAACAGCGACTACGCGGTCGGTAAAAACTTCACCTGTGGTAAATAATTTACCGTACGCAATGACGTCTTGATAGCCAATGTGCCATACAGGACGTTTAATGCTCGCAGACTGTAAGAAGTGTATATGAGTACCAACTAAACCAGCAGGATGAGGACCAGAAAAGGACTCTAAAGTGACATCAGCATTGCCGGTGTCGACTTCCGCGTCACCCGCTTTACAAACGAACAACTTACCTTCGGTCAGGTTAGACAATACGTTCAAACCATCAATAAAAGCTTGTTTTTCTTCATTTATAAATAAAGTCGGGTCACCAGTTAATGGGTTGGTGTCCATTGCATTAACAAAGATAGCACTTGCTTCTGCGTCTAATGCCGGCGCTTTACTGTAAGGACGGGTGCGAAGCGCAGTCCACTGACCAGACTCAACCAGAATGTCCTGAACTTTCTCACGACCTAATGAGTTAAGTTTATCGCTATCAAACTTGTCAAAAGTGACTTTATCATCACCTTCCAACTCGATAACAACGGCCTGCAGTACTCGGCGCTCACCACGCAGGATGTCTTTAACTACACCAGCACCAGGGGCTGTGTATTTGACACCAGGGTTTTTCTTGTCCTCGAAAATCAACTGACCTTTTTTAACTTGATCACCGACTTTCACGTGCATGGTTGGGCGCATACCCACGTACTCTTCACCTAGGGTAGCGACCGTCGTCACAGCCTTACCGTCGGATAGTTTTTGCTGGGGCGCCCCTTTGATAGGGATGTCCAGCCCTTTCTTGATCGTAATCATATGCGTTTGCACTACTCGTTAAGGGAAGATTCATCACAACCAGCCACTAAGACTGGAAACCTGAATAATCAATTAGTTACCGACACAAGCAGCCCTCTTCAGGGGAGCTTATTATCGGCAACCTGAAATATTTTCCACACTTATCGGTGGGATTTTAGCATTTTTCCCACAACGCTTACCAGTTTACTTTTGGATCAATATCAGCATCGTAATCGACATTATCGAAGCCAAAACCGAATAAATGTAAGAAGTCCTTATGGTAGCCTTCATAATCAGCAAGTTGATGGAAATTGTCCTGCGTGACCTGTTCCCAAAGCGCTTCAATCTTAGCCTGAGTTCTATCGTTGGTTTCATAACCATCCATATGCAGGCGGCCAGCATTATCTAACTCTGGGTTGCTGTTATAAAGTCCTTCTGTGAATAGACGATAAATTTGCTCAATACAGCCTTCGTGAGTGCCCTCTTCTTTCATTACTTTATAGATTAAAGAAATATAAAGAGGCATTACCGGAATAGCAGAGCTTGCTTGAGTAACAAGTGCCTTCAATGAAGAGACATAAGCTTTCAAGTTTAGGTCGTCGTAGTCAGAAACCAGCTCTGACGCCGCACGGTCAAGATCTTCTTTAGCCCGGCCGATAGTCGCATGGCCATAAATTGGAAGCGTCAGCTTTTTACCAATATAGGTATAAGCTGTCGTTTGGCAGTCCTTAGCTAAAATATCGGCGTCGTGTAGGGCTTTAATCCAACGCTCCCAGTCTTCACCACCCATTACTTTGACAGTATTCGCAATATCATCATCTGTCGCAGGGTCTAGTGTCACTTCATGAACCTGATCTTTATCGGTGTTGTAGGTTTTGGTTGTGTACTGTTTGCCGATGGGCTTTAACACGGAGCTATATACTTCGCCGCTTTCGGGGTCTTTGCGCTTAGGTGACGCCAAACTATAAACCACGAGGTCAATTTTACCCATGTTTTGTTTGATGTAGTCGATACTTTCCTGCTTAATTTCGTCAGAAAAGGCATCGCCGTTAATAGAGTGGAAAGCTAAACCTGCTTTGTCTGCTTCCTTATGGAAAGCAGCGGTATTGTACCAGCCGGCGGTTGCTGTTTTCTTCTCAGTTGGTTCTTTCTCGAAACACACACCCAGAGTGTGTGCATCGCTGCCAAACGCAGCGGTAACTCTTGAAGCAAGCCCGTAGCCTGTTGAGCAGCCTATGACTAAAACATTTTTAGGGCCATTAGAAATAGCAGGTTGGTTACGGACAAATTCAATTTGACGTTTTACGTTTTCTGCACAGCCCACCGGGTGAGAATTGGTACAGATAAAACCGCGAATTTTTGGCTTAATGATCATAGTGATGTATCCCTGTTGTTCGCATTATTTTGGCTATTGTAACCAATGCGAACGCAGGAACACATCAGACATGCGTAATTTTTCTTAATTTGTCGCTATTTTTGAGCCGCCAAGGCAGTTTGGTGAGCGTCTTGATTCACCTAACTGCTCCCATTCACCTTGCGTGTAGGTATGCAGAGCCAAAGCATGAATATGATTCATCAATTCATCAGCTAAAATTTTATTTACCGCACGGTGTCGGTTAATTAACCTTTCCCCGCTAAATTTTGGCGTTACCAGAGTCACTTTAAAATGAGACTCAGCATTAGCACCTGTTGAATGCATATAGCTTTCATCTTCCACTTCCAGATGAACTGGTGTGAACGCTTCTCTCAATTTATTCTCAATAATTAACCCAATAGACATAACTGATCCCCTCTGCGTTCGCCTTAAGTAACAAGTTTAGTTGAGTTCTGTCGAACCGCAGAAAATTTTTACAAATAACAACCTAACTCTACGAATTTTCAATAAATAAAGTTTTCTTAATATTCAGAGTCATCGACAGCCACATGACAAACCTCAGCAATGGAAGATAACGTTACCACCGCGGGGAAAACGGCATCAGCAACGCTCCCTTTGGATTCACCAGAAGGTTTTACAACATGATAACGCTGAGCGCTCACATTACCTTCTACTTGCCATAGCAAAATATCGGTTTCATCAAACAGTTTGGCCAATGCTTTTAAGCCCTCTTTTCTATAAGGAGGAAAGGCCGTATTTTCGCCCGACAAACGCCAGCCTCTTAATTCGGACTTTGATGCCAATAACGATTCATTAATACGATCCTGACAGAAACTGAGTTCAATCGTGGCTTTACTAAGCTGCCAGCGCTCGTCTGGTAACATACCTTCATCCAGCGCTTTTACTTCAGCACTGCGCAAGTCTCTTGTTTGCTCCTGACTACAACCAACAAGTAGCAACAAAAACAACACGCTAAACAAAATATTTTTAAAAGTCATAACCAAACCTCCAGAGCTCCACATTATAACTGAAAAGCTCAGATAAACCGTTGTCTTAGTGTTAAAATTTCTGGCAATATAGAATGCAATTTATCATAGGGATTCAAATCAGTTTCATGTCATCCATCGCATTTATTCGCAAAACGCTCATAATCGGTAGTTTTAGCCTACTTCTTACTCCTGCGGCTATCAGTTCAGTCTGGATTGAAGCAAGTGATGTCGAATTACGAAATAGTCTGACGGTTTTGGCTGAGTCTGGACTGATTAAAACCCCGATACAACAGTTTCCGGTTACCTGGAAAAGCCTCTTACCTGAACTCGATGCTCTTGAAATAAAAGAGCTAAGCACGACACAACAACTCGCTCTGCGGCATGTCCGCCATCAACTTTCGCAAGCTCAAACAGGCCCTAAAACTCGTTGGTATATAGGGGCAACGGACAGTGAGCAAGTCGTTCAGGATTACGGTGACGATATTTATGAAGAAGGTAAAATCAGTTTAAGCAGAAGTATGCACGGGACCAACTGGGCAGCAAGAATTCAGGTAAATTACCGGCAGGATCCTTTCGAAGATGACCATAAAAAAACATTAGATGGGAGTTACTTAGCTTATAACCTGAATGACTGGAGTTTCAGCCTTGATTCTCTACCTTTGCGCTGGGGGCCGGCAGAACATAGCAGTCTGCTTTTTTCAAATAACGCACGCCCTATGCCTAAAATTCGAATCGACTATGCTCCAGATTACCCTCCTGCGGGTATGAATCCGTTTAAAATTAGTTTGTTTAGTGCTTATCAGGATGATGGTTACAGTGATTACTATCAGGTCAACGGCATCCGCTTTTCCAGTCAATTATTTCAGCATTTGTGGTTTGGTATCAGTGCTATTGAGCAAAGCGCCGATAACCGACCAGATAATCGCATGTTAACAGCCGATGCCCGAACGGGTTTTGACTGGGGATCACATCAATTTTCAGCTTACGCAGAACTTGGCATAGACCGCAAACTAGAAACCGATGATAAGCCTGCATATACTCTGGGTGCGCAATGGATGACCGGCTCAACTGAACGCCGTCATAGCGTAACTATTGAATACAGTCAGCTTGACGGCGGAACAGAGCACGACTTTTATTCTCTAGATGAAAACCAAAAGCAATATTTTTTGCATCACCAGCGTAACCCCGGTTCACCATTTCCACGTCAAAGTCAGACCGTATCGACAAGTTATCGTCAATTCTCTGCTGACGGTTCAGCCTGGACTGCATTACTGAGCCACAGCAAAAAGAAAAACGATGAAACCTTATCAAGAGCTCTGTTGCGAAGAACAGAACCGGCATTTTCAGGGTTGATCAAACTTTCACTGCAGTATATTGATAGCAGCAGTTATGACAACGAAGTTGGTCTACAAATAAGTGGTGAGTGGCGCTTTTAACGCGCCACTTTATCGCCAACTCCCAGACTAATCGTGTCCATCACATTCAGCCAGGCCGTATCGAGTGCATTGACCAGCGCCGAATAACCGTCACTTTTCAGCGGAACCTTCTCGGTAAAAGCTCCCTCAAGAACAATTTGAGCATCAGTACTTTGATATTGCCAATGGCCGGCAACAACAGCTTTTGAATCATTACTTCCGTAAAAATCGTCAACCCAAACCGTTAGCTTTCCGTCGCAATTATCAGCAAGTAACAAACGCTGGGCACTACGTTGCAACTGGTGTGCTAAGGGTGTACTCCAGCGGTGCTGGCGTGCGCTGTGCCACCGAGTTTCGTCTTGCTGGAGCTGCAAGCCAGGCTTTGCTGCTGAGTCACCCACAAAGACCGGGCGCTTATTTGCCTGGCAAAGCGCTTCGGCTGACTGGCTCAGGTGAGGCAGCCGGTATTGAGTCACTTCATATGAGTTAGAAGAGCACCCCGCTATTACCCCCCCTATAGCGGTCAAAACAACCAATTTTAGTACTCTGACAATAAATCCATTATTCATAGGCTTTTGGCTCCGGATCAGGCTCAACAGATGGGCTGAAAATGAGTGAATTCGGTTGTTCCTGCAACAGCTCAATAACAGGCTTTAACTCACGTGAAAGCTGTTCAATTTCATTTAATGTCTGGTTTAGTTGCTGTCGGGTTGGAGACCCTTCACTAACGCTGCCCGTTAGCTCTTTCAACTGAATCAGGTTTTGCTGCAATAACTCCGGCAACTGCTGCACCTGAGGCTGCTCGACAATACTAGTCAGACTGTCAGAAACGCTTTCCAGTTTCTGTGCTGTTTCATCAACCGACTGCATCGCTCCTGAAAAGTCGTTTAATCCTTGTTCAAGAGGCAGCCCATTAAACTTATCCATCAATTCCGTTAGCTTCTCTTCTAACCGTGTGAAGTCACTGGCCATAGCCGGCATGACCGGATGCCCGGCAAAAGTCTCCTCTACATCAACTTGCTCTGCATTTGGGTAAAATCTGACATCAACAAATAACGTATTTGTTAGCAGGTTTGAAGCCCTGATATTCGCTCTTAAGCCTTCTTCAAACAAGTCAGGTAGGCGCTCTTTCCAGTTTTCAATATCGGTATTTGCTACCAAGCCTCTTAAACGTTCAGGCTCAAATCGAATCAGTATAGGAATACGCTTTAAAGGCGCCTCTTCGCTCTCATCCGGGAACCAGCGCAAAGGTACTTCTCTGACCGTACCCACACGTACCCCTTTGAATTGTACCGGGGCACCTTTATCCAGCCCGGAAACCGACTCATTTAAAAGCACAACGTAATCAATACCATGGATATAGCCTTGCTGTTTCGCTTCCTCAAGGCTTTCAAATAATTCAAAATCCTGATCGCCTGTCAGCTTATCGCCTCTAGGTTGCCCTTCAGGCACACCAAAAGTTACGCTGGCACCCAACAAGGACTCTAAAGATCCAAGTGCTAAGTCCAGCCCCTGGGAATTCCATTGAATGGATACACCGCGCTGCAACCAGAATCGCGTATTTTGAGTAACTAACTCGTCGTAAGGCGCTTTTACAAAAATTTGGTAACGCGTTTCTCGCTCATCAACTAAAAACTCAGCTTGCTCTACCTGGCCAACGGTAAAGCCCTGATACTGGACTGCGTCACCGACGGTAACACTTGTTTGACCTTCACTTGTGAGGGTTAAACGGCGCCCTGGTGTCTCCTGAGGCGTTACCGGCGGCTGCTCTAATGCTTTAAAGTGAGACTGTTGGTCATTGGAGTCGCCGGGCTGCAACCGAATATATGCACCAGAGAGTAGGGTGCCCAAACCGCTGACACCCTGGCGGCCGATTCTTGGCTTAACCACCCAAATGCGTGTATCAGCATTAAGCATTCTCTCGGTTCCCTCATTCATCGCCACTTCAGCCACCGCCGAAGAGAAATCATCGGATAACCGAACCTCAGTAACCTGCCCTACATCGACATTACGGACCCGCACCTGAGTTTTTCCGGCTTCAAGACCTTCAGCATCCGCAACTTCAATAGTAATGGTAGGCCCAGAGCCCCGGGTATCCTGCCAAACCATCCAAAGTGCAACCAACAGCGCCAACAGCGGTACAATCCAGACCGGAGAAATACCTACGGTTTTGCGAACCCGGGTTGTCGAATTTTCAGTCATTTATGTGCCTCTCGCCAGAATAAGCGCGTATCAAAACTCATAGCTGCAAGCATAGTAAGAACAACAGCAGCTGCAAAGGACACCGCAGCGCTACCAGGATATACCGACATAACTGTCCCGCCCCGAACTAAAGCAACCAGTATTGCTACAACGAAAATATCTATCATTGACCAGCGCCCTATCCAATCGGTTACTTTAAATAATAACAAGCGATTCCGGACAATTGCCGGAGTTTGTCTGTGAGCCAGTAACAATAAAACAGCCAGTGTTAAAACTTTAGCTACCGGAATAACAAGGCTGGCGACAAAAATAATTACGGCGACAGGCTTATCGCCACCTTGCCATAATTCAGTAACCCCGCCAATAATGGTTGCAGGCTGCTCATTGCCAAACCGTACTGTTTCCATTACCGGTAACCAATGCGCTGGAATTAGCATAATAGCGCCAGCAATAATTAATGCCAAAGTTGTCCCCGACTTCCGCCACCACGCTGTCTTCTGTGGCTCGGTGCATTGATAACACCTATCGGCGTCTTTAGAGTTTAAGGCATGACAAAGTGGGCAGGTCTGTAACCCCTGCTCATTTGCAGCCACTCCAGCTTGAATATTCATAGTGGGCCGGGGTGTCGCCATAAAATAGCCCCAGACCGGTGTACGCTTAGCTCGCTCGTACACATACAATAGTAAAACGACAAAAACGCTGAAGCCCCAGAAGCCCTCAAGTAAACGAACCTCTGCCAGACCCGATATTTTTACCAAGGACACCAGGGTTCCGAGTAAAAAGACATCGGTCATTAGCCAGGGTTTTAAGTGCTCCATTAAACGAAGGAAATATCGATTCAGCCTGTTACTGCCCGAAGTATGGGTCTGACTGTACACCCATATAAGACTTACAAGATATAAGACAGGAACTAGAATGACAGTCAGAAGAACTAAAACTGCCAATACTTTTTCATGAAAAAAGGAAAGCTGCCAGGCCGCATCCATCAACGTCATCGATTGCTCAGAACCGGTTACCGAATAGCTGATAAAATTGACTTGTAAGCTCGCCAGCAGCAACAGCAAAGCTGCTGCCGCTATAGCCACCAGAGTGTGATGCCTGGTGGCGGCGCCTTCCAAAAAATACCCACAGCGTGGACACTCACTATGCTCACGCTTTGAAAGCTCGATTCGCTGACTTACCCAGTCACACTGAGGGCAACCAACAACGTCAGTCTGCTCCCTTTCCGCTGCCTTTTTCACTATCATTTTCTTCAGGCTCCGCTGAAATCATGGCAATTACAGTCCACCCTGGCTGAGGGAGCAACTCACGCTCCGTGGTAAAGATATAAACCTTTTCTGCGTCATCCAGCGCAAACATTGGTAACGCTCTTGTTCCATACTTCTGTTGATAATCAGCGAAACTGAAGCTATCGGTAATGGGGGTAGACTTAATTTTTGCCCCTTTAAAGTTAAGGCTGGCAAGTTTCGAGTAGGTAACACTTTCGCCAAATAAATTGAGCGTTTTCCGGTAGCTTTCAGTTAACTGATGGCTAGCACGATAATCCTGTTCGCCACCATTTAGCCCATGCACTTTCTTAGACCCAAACCAGTCCTGATAGTACATTGATACAAGTGGGTTAAGCTGTTTATAAGGTGACATGACTAACAGCCTGCCAAGGCCGGTCAAATCAATATTATTGGCGGCATGCTCCGATGCAGGGTTGCCAAAGTACACGGGTAAATTGTCCATCCGGGCCAGCTTAATATTCTCCCAGTTGGTGTCTGCCAGGCGCACAGGAATACCGCTCTCCTGTAAGCTTTTAGCGACGGCCCGCGCCATTTGGTTGGCCCCAAAAATCAAAAACCCTTTGGCCGATGGCTCTAATAAGCCCAACATTCGTGCTAATGGTTTCGCCGTTAAGCTTTGTAAGACTACCGTGGTCATTATTACCAGGAAAACTAAAGGAACAACCGCTGCCGCTTCGGTCCAGCCGGACTCTTCCATCTTCAAAGCAAATAACGCCGAAACAGCTGCGGCAACAATACCTCTAGGCGCAATCCAGGATAATAAAACCTTATCTTTGAATCGCAGTTCGGTTCCTATGGCAGAGAGCCATACCGCTAAAGGCCGCACAGCAAAGAGAATAATGGCCAGTAAAATAACGGCTGGCATTCCCAGCGCATCAAACTCAGCGAAATCAAGTCGCGCCGCCAAAATGATGAACAGAGCAGAGATAAGTAACACACTGAGCGTTTCTTTAAACTCCAGTATCTCTTCCATATTCAGGTTACGAGTATTGGCCATAACCATACCCATAACCGTAACGGTTAATAGGCCAGATTCATGTTGAATAGCATTCGACAGAGCGAAAACACCCAGTACGATAGTTAACGTTGCGACATTCTGTAAGTAATGCGGAAACCAACCTCTACCCAGAGCAAGGCCAAGTAAACGAGCAGCTCCCCAGCCTAAAGCAAAACCCAGAGCAACGGTTGTCGCGAACGCCTGAAGTGCATGCAGGAAGGCAACATCCTGACTGGCTATAATAAATTCATACACCAATACCGCCAGTAAGGCACCGAGCGGATCAATGATAATCCCTTCCCAGCGCAAAATATTAGCGAGCTTATTGATGGGTCGAATAGAACGTATCATCGGCTGGATAACAGTGGGACCCGTTACCACAACTAACGCACCGAATAACGCCGAAATTTCCCAACCATAACCCATAATGAAATGAGTCAAAACAGCGATAACAACAAAGGTCACCAGCATACCAATACTGACCAGGTTGGTTACCATTCGGCCATGCCCACGAATTTCTTCAAATTTCAGCGTGAGGCTACCCTCAAACAAAATAACGGCTACTGCCAGAGAGACAAAAGGAAAGAGCAAATCTTCAAATAGCGCATCGGGATCTAACAGCCCAAGAGTGGGCCCCAGTAATAAGCCACAAATAAGTAAGGGCAGTATTGCCGGCAGCTTAATACGCCACGCTAGCCACTGACAACAAATGGACAGCACACCAATCAGGGCAAGCAACGATAAGTCAGACATAAATTCTCCGCTGAAAGTAAGTCATTTTTAGAATAGCAGAAGCTAATACCTTGACTACCCTCAAATACCGAATTTAGATGACTATTTTTTAAATGAGAATGGCTATCATTATTTATTTTGTTTGGTATAATCATCGCGTTTCGACCATATAGAGTTCGTATAGGAGTCCTTTCAAATGCGTAAGTTAAATAAATTACTAGCCTTGCTTGCCGCGACTTCTGCGACACTGGTGTCTTTCACTAGCGCCGCCGCTGATGAAGTTAATGTTTACTCAGCGCGAAAAGAAGCCCTGATCAAACCCGTTTTAGAAAAATTTACTGAAGAAACCGGTATTGAAGTTAACTTATTAACGGGTAAAGCCGATGCGTTGCTTGCCCGCCTCAACTCAGAAGGTAAAAATACACCGGCTGACTTGTTCTTAACAGTGGATGCAGGCGCACTTCACCGTGCAGTTGAAGCCGATGCCTTCCAGTCAGTAAATTCCGACACAATTGACTCGGCGGTTCCTTCTCATTTCCGTTCTTCCGATAACCTCTGGTTCGGGCTCAGTTTACGTGCCCGCCCTATTTTTTATTCACCAGAGCGTGTAAACCCAGAAGAGTTAGAGTCTTATTTAAGTCTCGCGGATGAAAAATGGAATGATCGCGTCTGTATTCGTTCTTCCAATAACCTGTATAACCAGTCCTTAGTGGCAGCACTGATTGAACACCACGGCGCCGAGAAAACAGAAAAGTGGGCCGAAAATTTTGTCGCAAACTTTGCGCGTAAGCCGGTTGGTGGCGACCGCGACCAGATTAAAGGCGTAGCCTTCGGTGTTTGCGATATCGCTGTGGCTAATACCTACTACTTTGGCCACATGCTGAACTCAGATGACGCGGAAGAACGTGAAGCCGCAAAACAAGTTAAAATATTTTGGCCAGCTCAGGAGCAACAAGGCGCTCATGTTAACGTTTCAGGTATTGGCGTGACAAAGCATGCGAAAAATGTTGAGCAGGCTCAAAAGTTGATTGAATTTTTGGTCTCTGAAGAATCACAAAAATGGTACGCTCAGGCCAACTATGAATACCCAGTTCGCGAAGGTGTTGAGTGGAGCGAAACACTACAACAGTGGGGCGACTTCAAACAGGACGATATCGAAATGGATATCCTCGGTGAAAATAACGGTGATGCCGTTCGTCTGATGAACCGCGCTGGCTGGCGTTAATTTGTATCAGGAGATACGCAAATGAACCGTGGCACGCTATTGCTGTTTGCCGTCGCGGTGTTGATAGGGCTACCACTTATTGTGGTAGCTTTGTCGTTATTAAACCCTCAATGGGACACCCTATACCATTTATGGCAAACCGTTATACCAGAGTATATCGGTCATTCCTTGATCTTGTTATTCGCCGTTGGTTTTGGGGTTACCTTATTAGGCGTAAGTACAGCCTGGTGCATCAGTCAGTATGACTTTCCCGGTTGGCGCTGGACAAGTTGGGCACTACTACTCCCATTAGCCATGCCAGCCTATATTACCGCCTATACCTATACCGGTTTACTCGACTACGCAGGCCCGGTACAAGGGCTGGTTCGGGATATATTTTCTGTCAGTATTGGTGACTACTGGTTTCCCGAAATCCGCAGCCTGAGCGGTGCCATTTTTGTGCTTTGTATCGTACTTTACCCTTACGTCTACCTTATTACTCGTGCCGCTTTCATGCAGCAGTCCACCACCGCTTTTGAAAGTGCCAGGACCCTGGGCGCCAGCTCGCTAAGAAGTTTTTGGAAAGTCGCACTTCCTTTGGCGCGCCCTGCTATTGCAACCGGTGTCACTCTGGCATTAATGGAGACTCTGGCCGACTACGGCACGATGGAGTACTTTGGCATTACGGTCTTTACTACGGGAATTTTTCGCACCTGGTACGGCATTGGTGACGCACAAGGTGCGTTGCAACTATCCGCGCTTTTGCTGGTTTTCGTCATCATACTGATTATGGTCGAGCGATACTCTCGTCGTCGGGCCCGCTTCTATCAACAACGCTCAAGCACCAGAGCACCTCAGCGTCGCCCTTTAAGTGGCTGGCGAGCAGCTGTTGCGTCCCTGATTTGCTGGCTTCCTGTTGTTCTTGGCTTCGCCATACCGGCATCGCAACTTCTTTGGTGGTCGATAGAAAAATCTGAGATTTGGCAACAAAGTGCGTTTTGGGTTTTAACCTTTAATACGCTCTGGTTAGGGCTATTAGCAGCGTTAATTACGGTTGCTTTAGCACTATGGCTAGCTTACGGCCGACGCCGTCATCCTACAAGGCCATTGCGGGCTGCTATCAGTCTGGCCGGCATGGGTTATGCCATTCCGGGTATCGTTATCGCGGTAGGTTTACTGTCTCCTTTAGCCTGGCTCGATAATCAAATTATCACTATCAGCGAATGGCTGTTTAATTTTAACCCTGGATTATTGCTATCCGGTACCGTCATAGCGTTGCTGTTTGCCTACAGTGTTCGCTTTCTCTCTGTGTCACTGCAAACCGTAAACTCAGGGCTCGAACAAATTACCCCACAAATGGATGACAGTGCCCGCACCTTAGGCGCAAGTGGCAAGCGTATTTTATGGCGAGTTCATTTACCTCTGCTGCGTAGTCCATTGTTAGCCGCTCTTATTCTCGTTCTGGTTGATGTTATGAAAGAGTTGCCGGCAACCTTGGTATTAAGACCATTTGACTTTAATACCCTGGCTGTACGGGCATTTGAAATGGCATCTGACGAAAGGCTTGCCGATGCAGGCCCTCCGGCTTTAATGATTGTCGCGGTAGGTCTTATTCCGGTTATTATGTTATCCCGCGCTTTACGCAGTAATTCGATAAAAACAGGTGAGTAAATGAGCACACTACTGAATATCGATACCGTCAGTATCCAACTTTCCGGTGACCTTATTGTCGACAGGCTTAACCTGTCTTTAGAGCCCGGGGACATTGGCTGCTTGTTAGGTCCCAGTGGCTGCGGTAAGACCACACTGTTGCGTGCTATAGCCGGTTTCACTCCTGTTTCAGGAGGCAAAATTGAACTTCATGGCAAGACGGTATCGTCCGACAAAATACAATGGCCGACGGAACAACGTCATGTCGGCATGATGTTTCAGGACTTTTCACTGTTTCCGCACTTAACCGTTGCCGATAACATTCGCTTTGGTATTAACCAATTGTCTAAAACCCAGCAGGATGAACGCATTAAAGAGCTACTCATCCGCATTGGTCTTAATGGTTACCAGAACCGCTACCCTCATGAGTTATCTGGTGGACAACAACAACGTATAGCTCTTGCCAGAGCGTTGGCACCAAAGCCCAAACTTATGTTACTGGATGAACCTTTCTCAAGTCTCGATGCAGAATTAAGAGAAGTACTGGCTCACGATGTGCGGCGTCTACTTAAGGAAGAAGGAATTACGGCTTTGTTGGTAACCCATGATCAACAAGAGGCTTTTGCTATGGCTGATAAGGCTGGTGTCATGTATTCCGGTCAGCTGCTCCAGTGGGAAACACCTTACGCACTTTACCACCAGCCGACTCACCAGTTGGTAGCTGACTTTATTGGCCGTGGTGTGCTGCTTAACGGCGAAATTAAAGATCATGAACTGCATTGCGCATTTGGCACCATTAAACACTCTCAACTAAGCAATAAGTCCAATATGAGCGTGAACTTTCTTGTTCGCCCTGACGACGTATTGATTAACAATAAGAGTGAAATGAAAGCCATTGTTGTTGGTTGTGGATTCCGCGGTTCTCACTATCTTTATACTCTGGAGCTTCCAGACACCAGTCATGTACTTGCAGTTGGTCCCTCTCACCAACCACTGCAAACCGGTGAGCAAATTGGTTTTGATATCGACTTTGATCATTTAGTCGTCTTTGACTCATCCCTGTGTGAGCTTCCGGACTAAAGCTTACTGAAAACAATGACAAGTTAAACGCCTCGCTATAGACTTTGAATAACAGTCTTAAAGCGAGGGTTCTATGGATTTTTTAATTGATGCCTGGGATTTCAATCAACATCCCGCGACACAACTTCAGACACCGTCCGGAGCCACAGAGAATACCTGGTTTCACTTCCAACGTGACGTTGAAGGCCTGACTGAATGGCTAACTCAGGCAGGAATCCCCGAACCTCTCATTGATGCCGTACTCGAAGAAGACACCCGACCCAGATTTCAACGCTTGCCCGATGGCTTTATGTTGTTACTACGCGGCGTTAACTTAAATTCCGGTGAGTCACCGGAAGACATGCTCAGTTTGCGTATACTGTATTATAAAGGGGCTTTATACAGCTTCCGTAAACGCCCATTTCTATCCATAGCAAAGCTAAGAGAACAACTCCAGCAACAGATGGGGCCTGAGTCGTTACACGATTTTATCGTCGCGCTCATTGAGCAGATAAACTTGCGTATTGAAGATGTCGTTTCATCCGCGGAAGAACAACTTGAAGTCATTGAGGGTGAAGGCTTTGATAACACCGCATCGGTTCAGATAAAGCTAACAGCACTGCACCGGCGGCTATTGCGCCTGAACCGTTTTATTCGCCCTCAATTGGCGGCTTTAGAAAAACTCAGTACCGAAGCTGAGAAAATCATGACACCCGAGTTACACCAATGGTTAATCAACGAACGCGACACAACCCAGCGGCTTTTCGAACAAATTGACTTGATGCTCGAACAAGTGTGGATGCAACGCGAGCAGCTGCAGCAGGCCATAGCAGAAAAAATGAACCGCAACACCTACTGGCTTTCCGTTATTGCCGGTGTGTTTTTACCACTTAGCTTCTTAACCGGTGTTTTCGGCATTAATATTGGCGGCATGCCCGGTGTTGAAAATGCCGATGCCTTTATGATCTTTTGTGGCTCTCTAGTCATTATTGCCATTGTTGAGTTTTTACTGTTGAGACGACTGAGGTTTTGGTAATAAGGACTGAGATCAAAACCAGATTAGACCTAAGTCGAATAGGAAATTTAAGCCAACAGAATATGCTTAAAGGCTCTGCATAAAAGGATTTGAGGTAGTGCTATGCAACCCTATAAGAAAGTCTATTCAGAAGCTCAACAAGATCCTGAAGGATTCTGGCTTGACCAAGCTCGTCGTTTGGATTGGTTCAAACCGCCTAAAGTTGCTGCACATGTCAGGAAAAATGGCATGGCAGACTGGTTCCCGGACGGAGAAATTAATGTCAGTTACTTAGCACTCGATGCTCAGATTAACGCAGGCCGCGGTGAACAAGTCGCTCTATATTACGACTCTCCGGTTACCCAAAGTAAAGCAAGCTACACCTTTAACGAATTACACCATGAGGTTTCCTGCTTTGCCGATGTACTGAAACAGCAAGGGGTTGAGAAAGGCGACAGAGTCATTATTTACCTTCCCATGATCCCACAGGCAGCTATTGCTATGCTGGCTTGTGCGCGTATTGGTGCGATTCACTCGGTTGTTTTTGGTGGTTTTGCAGCGCACGAACTGGCCGTTCGTATTGACGATGCCGCCCCCAAACTCATCGTTACCGCCTCATGTGGTATTGAAGGTAGCAAAGTTCTACCTTATAAACCTATTGTTGATAAAGCACTGGCAGAAGCGCAGCATAAACCCCGTACCATTGTTTATCAGCGTGAGCAGTGTCAAGCTGAAATGCAGGACGGTCAAGACACCGACTGGGCGCAAGCGTTGGAAAAAGCCCGCCCCGCCGAAGCTGTTCCCCTGCCGGCAACCCATCCGCTTTATATTCTTTATACCTCAGGCACCACCGGCAAACCCAAAGGGGTGGTACGCGATCACGGTGGGTACGCTGTCGCCTTAAACTTTTCAATGAATTACGTTTATGGGCTAACCCCCGGAGATGTCTTCTTTACCGCATCTGATGTTGGCTGGGTAGTTGGCCATTCTTACATCGTTTATGGACCTCTAATTTTTGGCTGCAGCAGTATTCTTTATGAAGGAAAACCGGTTAACACACCAGATGCCGGTGCCTTCTGGCGCATTGTTCAGGACTATAAAGTCAGTGCTATTTTCTCAGCACCAACAGCGTTCCGGGCCATTAAAAAAGAAGACCCTGAAGGCGAGCACCTCAGTCGCTACGACATTAGCTCACTGCAACGTATATACATGGCTGGCGAGCGTTTAGACCCTGCCACTTACGAATGGACAACCGAGCTCACCGATTTGCCGGTTTATGACCACTGGTGGCAGACAGAAAGTGGCTGGCCTATGAGCGCTAACCCTGTTGGTATTGGGGCGGTTAAAGTGAAGCCTGGCTCGTCAACCTTCCCGGTTCCGGGTTACGAGATCAGCGTACTGGATCCTCTAGGTAAAAGTTTAGGCAGTAAAGAAGAAGGCGCCATTTGTGTGCGCTTACCTTTACCTCCGGGCTGTTTAACCACTATTTGGGGTGACGAGGAACGGCTACAGGGCAGTTATTTGAGTGCATTCCCTGGTTATTACTGCAGCGGCGACGGTGGTTACATTGATGACGACGGGTATGTTTTCATTATGGGTCGCACGGACGATGTGATTAACGTTGCTGGTCACCGCTTATCTACCGGTGAAATGGAAGAAATACTGGCCAGTCATAAAGACGTAGCAGAATGCGCTGTGGTTGCCCAACCCGATGAACTCAAAGGGGAGCTGCCCGTTGGTTTCGTCATTCTTAAAAATTCATCCACCATTGGTCATGAGCAACTGCAACAAGAACTCATTCAGTCGATTCGCTCCGAAATTGGCGCAATTGCCTGTCTGAAAACCTTACACATTGTTCCCAGGTTACCTAAAACTCGCTCAGGAAAAATATTACGGCGTCTAATTCGGCAGGTGCTGCAAGGTGACGATGTTGCCGTTCCGTCGACCATTGACGACCCAACAAGTATTGATGCTATTAAGGAAACTCTGCGTTAAACTATCGCCCTTTCTTTTTAACAGGAACAGGGTGTTATGACATTATCGATTGTTGCGGTTGTTCTGGGGTTAGCGGTTTTAGTCTGGAGCGCTGATCGCTTTGTTGAAGGCGCAGCTGCCGTAGCACGACACTTGGGCATGGCGCCCCTGGTTATCGGTATGGTCATTATCGGCTTTGGCACGTCAGCCCCTGAAATGGTGGTGTCGGCCTTAGCCTCTATGCAAGGTAACCCGGCTTTAGCCTTGGGTAATGCTTACGGCTCAAATATTACCAACATTGCTCTAGTTTTAGGTATAACCGCCCTGCTTGCGCCTATCGCTGTAAAGTCGGTGGTGATTCGTCGCGAAATGCCAGTTCTAATAGCCATTACGCTATTAAGCGCAGTTTTCCTTCTCGATTATCAAATAACACGACTTGAAGCCATAATTTTACTCGTTGTTTTTCTTGGTTATATGGGCTGGTCTGTATGGATAGGTTCTAAAAGCAGTGACGACAGTTTAGCAGCTGAATACACGCAAGAAATTGACTCACACCCTTTACCTATGAAGCCCGCTATTATCTGGCTTATTGTTGGGCTGTTGCTGCTTATTGTCAGTTCGCGCGCTTTAGTCTGGGGCGCGGTCAACATCGCCGTATCGCTTGGTGTCAGTGACTTAGTCATTGGCCTGACCGTGGTCGCTATTGGTACTTCTTTACCTGAATTAGCTTCGGCAATTGCCGCCACCCGCAAGAACGAACATGACCTGGCACTGGGTAACGTTATTGGTTCCAATATGTTTAACACGCTGGCTGTTGTCGGTATTGCCGGCGCTATTGAACCGGTGTCACTTGAGCCGCTCGTATTAAGCCGTGACTGGGTTGCAATGGCAATACTAACGCTATTACTGATGGTATTTGGTATCCGCAAAGCCCGTCAGGGTCGAATCAACCGCGTACACGGTTTTATCTTTATTTGCCTGTACCTGCTCTATACCCTGTATTTATTGAAGACCGGGTTCATCGCACCGCAATAAAACACTATTGCAAATCGTTCGCATTTAACATAGACTATCATTACTAACTGAGGTGATAGTCTATGTACGTATGTCTTTGTAAGGGCGTTAATGATAAAGCCATTCATCAGGCGGTAATTTCTGGTGAGGTGAATTCTATGCGAGACCTGCGCCAACAATATGGTGTGGCCTCTCAGTGTGGGTGCTGCAAAGCTTGCGCCAAAGACGTACTTCACGAAGCTCTCGAACAACGATCCAACCAAGCAGGTAAAGAGACTCAACTTCCAGTTTCCGTATGCTACACTTAATTCATACCTAATGAATTAAGGAGTAATACGGCTATGAAAGGTGATGCTAAAGTCATCCAGCAACTGAATAAAATACTGACGCTAAAACTTACCGCCATAAACCAGTACTTTCTTCATGCCCGCATGTATCGCAACTGGGGCTTTGAAAGCCTGAACAAACCTGTCTACAAAGCTTCTATCAATGAAATGAAACACGCGGACGTTCTCATCGAACGCATTCTGTTTTTAGAAGGTATTCCTAATTTACAGGAGCTTGGCAAGTTATACGTTGGCGAAGATCCCAGAGAAATGCTGGAGCTGGACCACAAAGTTCAGTTTAACGATGTCAGTGCCATACGCGAAGCTATTAAAGAGTGTGAGCAACATCAGGATTACGTCAGCCGCAATGCCCTGCGCGACATTCTCGACTCTCAGGAAGAGCATCTCGACTGGCTTGAAACCCAAATTGATCTCATATCGCGCCTTGGCAATGAAGTTTATCTGCAAACCAAAATTCAAGGAGCTGAATAATGAACAGAGATAATAACGTCGTTGAGCAGCTCAATCGTCTTCTGGCTTTTGAGCTCACTTCAATTGACCAGTACACATCACATTCACGTCAATACGAAGACATGGGCTTAATGAAGCTTTATGAGCGTATTAACCATGAAATTGATGATGAACGTGGCCATGCGGATTTACTCATTCGCAGAATTTTATTTCTGGAAGGTAAACCCAAAATGGATGCGCGCGAACCTCACACTATAGGTTCGGACGTCCGGGAAATGCTGGAAAACGATCTGCAGCTTGAGTACAACAATGCAAAGACGTTACGCGAAGTCATTGAGTACTGTGAAGAAGTTGATGATTATGTCACCCGTGAGATGCTGGTCGGTATTTTAAAAGATACTGAAGAAGACCATGCTTACTGGTTACAAATTCAACTGAACTTGATGGATCGCCTGGGCGAGCAACTTTACTTACAAAGTATGATGTAAATAAGATTCTCATCAAGTCCTCACTTTCTGCAGACACAAAAAAACCGCCACAAGGGCGGTTTTCTTATATCTGGCGGAGAGAGAGGGATTAACTCAGGCCTTCCCTGGCCCTCGCCCTTCGGGCAGCGCTGATGCGCTGTTCAAAACGGCTTTCCTGCCGTTTTGTCGAACCGATAGGGTTCTCATCAAATCCTGCCCTATCAGCAGATACAAAAAAACCGCCACAAGGGCGGTTTTCTTATATCTGGCGGAGAGAGAGGGATTCGAACCCTCGATACGTTGCCGTATACACACTTTCCAGGCGTGCTCCTTCAGCCACTCGGACACCTCTCCAGAACGGCCGCTATGGTAGGGGTTTTAGCCGTTCTAATCAAGGGGTTTAAGCAATTTTAAAGCGCTTCATACCATTATTTAACCGTTTTGCTAACTCATTCAATTCACGGCTGGCTTCGCTAATTTGCTCTGAGCCTGCTGCAGTTTGCTCCGCAGCTTCTGTAATTGAGGTAAAGTTCTGATTTATTTCCTCTGCAACCGCTGTTTGCTCTTCCGCTGCGGTAGCAATTTGCGCATTCATATCACTCATTTTTGCCACAGAGTTATTTACCGCGTGTAAGGACTCACCGGCAGAACGGGCTTGTTTCACACTTTCTGCAGCTTTTTCCCGGCCTTTGTCCATTACTGAAACAGCATCAGTCGCACTACCACGCATGGTTTCAATTAAACTTTGGATACTGCGGGTTGAGTCCTGTGTCCGGTTTGCCAACGCTCTTACTTCATCGGCCACCACTGAGAAACCTCGACCATGCTCACCCGCTCGTGCTGCTTCTATTGCTGCATTTAATGCTAACAAGTTTGTCTGGTCCGCAATGCCTTCAATCACCTCCAGCACTTTGTGAATTTCTGCCGTGTTATCCGACAGCTCACCAATAACTTTAGCAGCGCCTTCAACCTGGTTGGCTAATTCCTCAATAGAACGAACGGTCGCTTCTACCTCACGGCTGCCAGCAACCGTTTCTCTGTCAGTATCATCAGCCAACTGCGCCGCCTGCTCAGTGTGCTGAGCAACTTCACGAACGGTTTGCGACATTTGGTGAATGGCGGTTGCGCCCTGAGTCGTTTGCTCTTGCTGCTGAACCACCAGCTTTTGGTTATTCCCCGCCGTTTCGGCAAGCTCATTCGATGAGTTCAAAATGGTATCCGCGGACTCATTAACATCGCCCAAAATGTTCCGTAACTGGTTCACCATGCGGTTAACATCGGCCATCATGCTATCTTCATAACGTGTTCGGGTAGACATCGTTAAATCGCCGTCGGCAATGCGTTGCAGCACTTCTGCCGCTTCTTCAGGTTCACCGCCAATGGTGTGTGTCAGTTTCACTACGATCTGCCAGGCAACCAGTCCGCCGCTGATAATGGCAAACGCAGTAACCCACCACATTAAGGTGGCAAAATTCTCACTACGGCTCATCACTTCTTCCGTACCGGCAGAAATGCTTTTCTCCTGGTAATTGATGAAGGTGTTAATGCGGTTTAACCACTCGGCGTAAATTGGAGATACTTCCTTAAGGACGTATTCTTGCGCCTGCTGACGTTGGTTAGAATTCAGTAACCGTTCTGTTTCATCAGCAGCCGCCAGCCCCTGAGCCTGAATATCTTCAATTTCACTCAGTAACTCACGCTCTTGACTGTTTACCAACTCGTTGTCAGAGAAAATATTAGCCATCCCACTACCAGCTTTGCTGTAATCCGATTTCAAGTCAGCAATTAAGTCTCTGAGTGGCGGACGTTGTTCGGCATTTTCAACCAGGACTAAATCACGAAGGGCTATTGCGCGGTCATGCACGCTGCCTCGAAAGTTAATAGCAAACCGTTGTTTTTCACTACCCACTTCGTTAACTCTTACCAGGGTTTTATCAATTTCACCAACCTGGTATGTACCGACGATGGTGGTTATTACAAGTAATAGCAGAATAAAGGCAAACCCTGCATACAAACGATTTGCGATGGTCATGTGGCGCTCCAAAAGCTCTTTAGTAAGTTGTTTCTATGTTCTTGAACGGTTATACATGTTGGAACGCAGGATGGATCAAAAAAATTGATAAATTGAGGTAGGTATAATCGATATGTTCAATTATTGTTTAATAAGCCAACGAAAAATTCTAATCTGGCTGGGTACATAAAATAAGTATTCTGGGTGCCACTGTACGCCAATGATGGTCTGCTCATTCTGACCCTCAGAGGCCTGTAAAAAACCATCCAAATCCCAGCCCACAGCAAGCATACCAACACCGGTTTTTTTTACGATTTGCGAATGCAGACTATTAACTCTCAATTTTCGCTTTTTACAAACCTTCGCCAACTGACTTTTAGGCTCAATAAACACCTGCTTAGTTGGCAAAAGCCCTGGGCGGTTATAGGTCAATTGACGCAACTTCTTAATATTCTGGTCAAGTTCGCCGCCCAACACCACATTGATTAACTGTGAGCCGCGGCAAATGCCCAACAATGGCTTCTTATTCTCCAGAGCCCAACGTATCCAGGCTATTTCGAGTTCATCACGGTCAGGATCATACTCACCGTCACGCTCTGGCGGCTGGTTATATTGTGAGGGACTGATGTCATCGCCACCTCCAATAATCACTGCATCAATATTGTCAGGCTCACAACGGTGTCTGACACTCGAGCGCAAAGGGCTAGCTCCAAGGCACTTGAGAATAAGCCAGGTGCACCACCAGGACGGGGACCAACGTCTGGCGGTTCCGGTTACAACCACTCGCGGTCTTTCAACCATTGCTCCAGCCTTTCTTTCCAGTCTTTTTCTGAGACACCAATTAAGGGGCGTTCAGCGTCAATAAACGCTTGCTTCCAATAATCTAACGCTTGCTGATCATTAGCCAAAGCATCGACTACCCACCAAACTTTCCAGGGCTCGGTTAACTGCCAGTCAGGATGTTCAAGCTGACAGTTCGGCAAGCGATAATGAAAAGTCGGACGGGCTTTTATCTTATTGTCATCCACTGCAGTCATCACTTTTTCTTCATCTAAGAAGGCAAACAGCGGCAACATATCCAAAGCGCGGTTGCGGGTGGTATTGTGCTTCAGGTAGTCATCGATAAGCTGTTTCTGAGTCACCTCATGCTGATTAACCAACAGACGAGTATAGACCTCGGGGTATTTATCGATGTAAGGACTGAGTTTGCGCGTTGTATCAACACGATGAGCTTCAACCAGCCACCACTGCAATAGGGAAAACGCCTGCAGATAACGCAGTAAGTCATTGGCTTCTAATGAGGGTACTTCGGGGTTAATATGAACACCATAAGCCGCTATCCAGGATTCGTCTGTGCCTTTTGCTCCAGCTTCTCTCAACGCATCCGTTAAAGGAAGTAACTGCTCACATTGCTCTAGCGTTAGTGGCGGGCAGACAATTTCAATGGGCACAAGGTTTTCAGCAAGACTACCGAGTTCGCGCACCCAGGCGGACTTGTCGCCGCCTTCCGCTTTTGCTTTTCGTTTTAAATAGTCCCAGTCAATCTCAACTTTAAACGAACCAAGACCATTCACCTCAATGTTTTGTTCCGCTTTGGAAACAGAAACTAATTCGCCGGGTAATTCCTGCTGCAGGACATCAACAGTCTGCTCCAGGGTTAAGCCACTAAACTCCAGTTCAAAACCGACTTTTCGGTCTTCTCCTTCATAATTTAGCGGCTCGGTTAATGCTTTAAACGACTCATTACTCAATAGAAAATGTCCCCGCTGGTCCCGGAAATACAACTGGGCTTTCAAAGCCATCCTTACTGACACTAGCTACACCAAAAATGTAATTATCGATCACCACATTTTCCAAAGTGTACTCGTTTACATTACCAACGTAGCGACTGAACTGCCACTGGGGGGCACTGGTTAAGCGCCAGTAAACTTTATAACCCGCAATATTTTGTTCATCCTCTTCTTGGGCTGCCCATCGTAAAGTTGTATCCGGTTTTACTGCACCTTCAATTTCGACATCGGCAGGCGGTCTTGGTGCCCACGACATACTTGCCATAGAAACCGCGTTCAACGCTGTTAGTTTAGCGGCATAATCAAAGTCGACACCCTCAATGGTATCTCCATATTCAATACCATCTTCAACGCGGAGGTCCTGGTGCTGACGATTATAGTTTTCGTTGGTTTCCATAATGCGAATACCCGCATAACCTAAGTCGTTGAAGGGTCTGTGATGCCCACCGCGACCAAAACGATCTAAGCGATAAACAATCATAGTGTCTAAATTGTTGATGTAACGGTCGGCCACTGTATCAATGTAGCGCGCTAAATTGCGTGAAGGAGAATCCACTTCGCCACCATAAAAACGACGCATGGTCGCTTCGCGCTCCGATTCATTCATACGGGTGCCTTCAGCAAAAATACGTGCAGTGGTGTTATTAATGACCCCGTTAATTCCTTCAATGTTACCAATCATGTCATTATTGAGCACAGCGGTCAGATGCCAGCCTTCTTCCTTCGCTTTTTCAGCCAGAATTCTTCCACCAAACAGGCCTTGCTCTTCACCGGCCAGTGCCGCATAAACAATGGAACCGTCAAATTCGTACTGGCTTAATACTCGTGCAGCTTCCAACGTGCCAGCTACACCAGAGGCATTGTCGTTTGCGCCCGGAGCATCGGAGGTATAATCCATAACATCGCTAACGCGTGAGTCGATGTCACCGGACATCATCACATAACGATTAGGGTCTGTTTTGCCACGCTGAACAGCAATGACGCTTTTTACTTCCACAGGGTCGGGTATGCGCGTTTCACCGGAAATTGTATCGCTGACATACATGACTTCAAGACAGCCACCACAGGCTTCTGATATGCGTTCAAACTCAGCAAAAATCCAGCGTCTTGCGGCACCAATACCGCGCGTATCCGACTCGGTTTCAGATAACGTATGACGAGTGCCAAAGTCGACTAAAGTCTGAATATCACTTTCAATACGATCGGCCTGCATTGCGCCAGCTATTTCGTGCAGTTTCTCCTGCTCTTTATAATCGATACCATCTTGCGCTATAACGGTTAATGGTAACGCTAAACCTAAGCTTGCTGCTAAGAGCGAGTTTGTCCATGATTTCAACATAATTGAACACCTATTAATAAATAATAATTTGATTATGGGGCAAATATCCGACGATGGAAAGCCACGACAGTAAAGCCTGCCGAAAGCAGATTTACGACGACACGGTCAATTCAGACAGGTCAATGAGAGTCTGAGTCACGTCAGTCAACGTAATAACTGCCCGGAGCTGAGAAAAATTGTATTCCAGCTCTTTTGCCCGATGCGGTAAATAGCGGTGAATATAGGACAAACTTTCACCCAACTCCTCTGGGAAGCGGTTAATACAAGGCTGAGCAGAAACTAGAACAGCAACAAAATTACTGCTGTCATTTAAAAAACGTATGTATTCCGCCGCTTCTTCAAAACTCTCGTATTCTCCAATATCTCGCCCCATAACCGATTCTTTTTGAAGCGCGCTACTGACTCGTAAAATCAGGATACGAGACGAAAACTTATTCTCATCCGATAACTGACGGAGCTTCTTCCTTAAATGCGAACTGAGTCGCCGCCCACCAAGAATTCGGTCACCATTGGCTAACCAAAACTCGACGTCATTAAACAACGCAGGCAATCCCTCTGTTAACGACATTAGCCCTGCAAGCTGAGGCTCCCATTCAACCCCCCGTTTATAAAGAAAGAGCGCATTCGATAACATATGAGGAAAAACCTGATGCTTTGCTGTGGGTGCATCACTCAGCAGTTTGAAGTTGAATTTTTCTGCGCCTTTGCTGCGATAATCCTGCAACCTGGATAAATCAGGCTTTTCATTCGCTTTGTTTTGCCAAAGCGGCGTCCTTATTGAATTTAACTCAGCGTAGATAAGCTGTTCTTTTTTATTGTAGGTTAATGTCAGTTGGTAACACCGCGTACCATAACCAGCTGCCCGCAGCGCATTCAGTGTTGCTATTAAAGACTTATCTGTTTGTAATGCCTGTAGAGGAAGTAAGTACTCGCGCCAGACTTTATTAACCGGCAAGCTAATACGAAAAAATGTCACTTGTTGACGTGTTGCTTTTCGGGAATCTCTTAACAACGAAACGCTGGATTGAACCCATTTCTGCTCAAGAAGCTCTGCAAGTAAGTCCTCCTGATGTTGTTGCCAGCTATTCAACAGTGTCTGGTTTGCTGCTGTTTTTATTACTGCAAAGGAGCTGGAACTGCAGCTAAGAAGGATAGGCACAGCCTGAATAGCATTAAACCAGTAATTCTCATGCCCGCGTGCGGTAACTCGTTGCGCGACATGCTCAACATTAATTTTGTAGCGTCGTCTGGACTTGGTCACAATGTCCGACAAAAGCTTACTAAGTTCATCGTCCGACGACTCATCAAAGCGCTTTAAGCGCAGGTACAAACAGGTATCTTTTTCTTTAACGCCAACAACCCGGTACTCGTAACCCGCGTTAACATCAAAAACAAAATCGTCTGAGAAACCATGAAAATAAAGGGCTACGCGGGCATGCTTGAGTCCCGACAACTGTGGTTCAAAAGGAAGTTTTATTTGCAATCCTGACAGTGAAACATCCACTGTCATGGCGTTCACCGTCTGCCCGTCAGCAAGCGACATTTTCACTGAGGTAACCAGGTTCACTCGCTCTTCACTACGCTTATATTCATAGCCAGCCACAAAGCTGCATAACGCTTTGTCCTGTTCTTCCTGCTCCTGCGCTTTATGCTCGGCAAGTTTTTGATGATGCGCTTTTAACGCCAGTATTTGTGCTTTGGTGTCATTAGTGAAAACCCCTTTATAAGCACGTAAGCCTTCTTCAAATATTTTTCTGGCGGTTAAGTCAAAATAGTGTGTGCGGCCCTGAAAGGTATAGGGTTCAACCTCAGCTGGAATCTTTTTACGGAGATCAACAACTCCCAATGCCGGTTTTGCCAGTTCGGTAATTTGCATGCGAAGCTTGAGCTTTTCTGGCCCGCTTAGGTGCGCTGTTTTGCGTTTAAAAAGAGACTCAAATTGAGAGCGGTGGTAATCTGTTTTAAGCTCATCAACCAGGGTTTCTATTGGGGCGTCACTGCTCATAATGGGTTGCTGGTCAGTATCATTATTATTTTGTTCAACATTTAATTTACATTAACGCTAAGAGGATCTTCATGCAAACGCTTTTACTCGGTTACGGTGATATTGCAGACCGCGTTGCGCAAAGGCTTAGCGCATTTAAAAACCAGGTTACCGGAGTTTGCAGAACCCCCGCAAATAAACCCGTGCGCGCTGATGTCGACTTAATTGCAGCTGACCTGAACAACGAACAAGAGCTTTATCAGCTGTTTAAACAGAAATGGGACAACGTGGTTATTACTCTGACGCCGACAAAAGGCGCAGAAGATAGCTATCATCAGGGTTATGTAGTCCCCTGCCGACACCTGCAGCAAGTATTAGCGCAGCAAACTCATCAGCCGAATATTGTTTACGTTTCCAGCACAGGAGTTTATGCGCAACGCGACGGCGAATGGATTGATGAGAGCAGCCTCACTGAATCCACATCAGATTCTGGTAAAGCATTATTGCAGGCGGAGTCACTTATTCATGCGTTGCCGGGGCAAACTTCAATTCTTCGTTGCAGCGGTATTTATGGCGAGGGTCGTGACTTTTTACTGCGCCAGCTCAGTCAGGGAAAAGTCCAGTTACGCGACAGCTGGACCAACCGCATACATCAGGACGATGTCGCGGGCTTTATTGTCCACCTGCTGACACAAGTCACCCAGCCTCTTCCTGTTTATCTCGTCAACGACGATGAGCCCGCTAAGCAATATGAAGTTTACCAATGGCTTGCTCAACAGCTAGGGCTTGAACTGCCGGATAATATCGATACTAAGGTCGGACCCAGAGGCTCCAAGCGTTGCCTGAATAAAGCCCTTAAAGACAGTGGCTACCAACTGCAATACCCCAGCTTCCGCGAGGGTTATGCAGCCGTTATTAAACAGTGGCAACGTCAGTAGCGCTGCTTACTGCCTGTCAAAGTAATCCAGCATCCCCTCGGCTGCATTGCGTCCTTCGGCAATGGCTGTCACAACTAAATCGGCACCACGTACCATGTCACCGCCGGCAAATATCTTGGGGTTACTGGTTTGCATAGCAAATTCGGTATCGCCGGTTGCAAGTACTGTACCCCAGTCGCTCAGCTCTACTTTATGTTGTTGTAGCCACTCTGGTGGGTTGGGCTGGTAACCAAAAGCAATAATCACCGCGGTGGCGGGCATCAAAAACTCTGACTCAGGTACCGGTTGAGGTCTGCGTCTTCCATCTTTATCAGCCGGGCCAAGCTCCGTACGTACCATTTTCACACCGCTCACTTTGCCTCCGGCGTCAGTTACTACCTCCAGCGGTTGCAAATTAAACTCAAAAGATACGCCCTCTTCCCTAGCGTTCTGCACTTCTTTGCGAGAACCTGGCATATTGCCTTCATCCCGACGATACGCACAGACAACCGATTCAGCGCCCTGCCTTATTGAGGTCCTGACACAGTCCATGGCCGTATCGCCACCGCCAAGTACAACCACGGCCTCGTCTTTAACATCAATAAGCGGATATTGAGACATAGGCTCATGAGCCATCAACTTTTGTGTATTGCCAATAAGAAACGGCAATGCCGGATAAACGCCTTCTGCATCCAGCCCTTTCAACTTCCCATCCAGTGCTTTATAGGTTCCTAACGCTAAAAATACCGCGTCGTAACTGCTCTCCAGCTCAACAAAACTAATGTCTTTACCAACCTCAATACCCAGCTTAAATTCAATGCCCATATCGGTAAAAATTTCGCGGCGCAAAGTCATAACAGCTTTATCCAGTTTAAATGGTGGAATGCCATAGGTCAGCAGCCCGCCAATTTCCGGGTAACGGTCATAAACTACGGCTTTGACACCATTGCGCGCTAATACATCAGCACAGGCAAGACCTGCAGGCCCTGCACCAATAACCGCGACTCGCTCCTGACGTCGAGTTACGCCGCTTAAATCCGGCCGCCAGCCTTGCTTAAAGGCCTCGTCGACCATTTGCTTTTCAATACTGCCAATCGTTACCGCGCCAAAACCGTCATTGAGCGTACAAGCCCCTTCACACAGGCGATCCTGAGGACACACCCGCCCACAGACTTCCGGCAGGCTATTGGTTTTATGCATTAGCTCGGCCGCTTCAATAACCCGACCTTCGTTAGCCAGTTCCAGCCACTGCGGAATATAGTTGTGAACCGGACACTGCCATTCACAATAAGGGTTACCGCAATCCAGACAACGGTCAGCCTGGCCTTTTAGCTGCACGCCCGGCATCGGGTCATAAATCTCTTTGAATTCAATTCGGCGTTCTTCAACCGAGCGTTTGGGCGGATCGATACGTTGTACGTCCAGAAACTGATAAATATTCTTGTTCATTACATCACCTGCACGCGTAGTTCTGCGGTTGACCGCGCCCGATGCCCTAAAAGCTCTTTTACATCAGCCGTTTTCGGTTTAACGATATAAAAGCTCTCCACAACCTGCTCAAAGTTGCGCAGTAGTTCACGCGAATACTGGCTGCCCGTAGCTTCGTGATGCTCATGAATTAAACCGCGTAAGTGCTCCTGAATAATTGGAGTATCCAGTGACACCGCCTCAACCAGTTCGTGATTCAGTCGACGGTGCAAATCGCCGTCGCTGTCTCTTAAATAAGCAAAACCACCGGTCATTCCTGCACCAAAGTTGATGCCGCATTCACCCAGTACTACCACAATACCGCCTGTCATATACTCACAACCGTGGTCGCCAATACCTTCTACTACGGCTGTGGCACCCGAGTTACGCACCGCAAAACGTTCGCCGGTACAACCGGCAGCATAGAGTTTTCCTCCGGTTGCACCATACAGGCAGGTGTTCCCCATAATGACGGCTTCATGACTGTTATAGCGACAGCCCGCAGGTGGTTTAATGGTAATTTCTCCCCCGGCCATCCCCTTACCCACGTAGTCATTCGCGTCGCCGGTCAGATGCAGCTTTAAGCCTCCGGCATTCCAGGCACCGAAACTTTGCCCGGCAGTACCGATAAAGCCTAAGGTAATTGGCGCAACTGCCATCCCCTGGTTCCCATGTTGGCCTGCAATATAGCCAGATACACTTGCGCCTACCGAGCGGTCATCATTACGAATGGTCAGCGACCAGTGTCCGCCGCTGCGCGCATCAATCGATTCTTTGCACAGTTCCAATAGGCGTTGATTGAGTTTGCCCGGGTCATACGGTGGATTCTTTTCAGTACAATACAGTGAGTGCTCTGACCGGACTCCGGCCGATTCCAGCAATGCAGTCAACTGTAACTGCTGCTGACGTTTCGTTTCGCCTGGCAGGCGTTCCAGTAATTCAACCCGTCCGATGGCATCGGTTAACTGAGTTAAACCGAGATGAGCAAGAATCTCACGCACCTCTTCAGCCATAAACTCAAACAGTTTTACAACGCGCTCGGGTAACCCGGAAAAGTGTTCACGACGTAAGGTTTCATCTTGCGTAGCCACACCCGTTGCACAATTATTCAGATGGCAAATGCGCAAGTATTTACAGCCCAGAGCAATCATAGGTGCCGTGCCAAAGCCAAAGCTCTCAGCACCTAATATCGCTGCTTTCACTATGTCCACGCCGGTTTTAAGTCCGCCATCTACCTGTAATCGAATTTTATGGCGCAGGTTATTCGCCACCAAAGCTTCATGCACTTCGACCAGGCCGAGTTCCCAGGGTGAACCTGCATACTTAACCGAGGTCATGGGGCTGGCTCCGGTACCACCGTCATAGCCTGATACGGTGATCAAGTCGGCATAAGCCTTCGCCACACCGGTCGCAATAGTGCCAATACCCGGCGTTGAAACCAGTTTTACAGAGACTAAAGCTTTAGGGTTTACCTGCTTTAAATCAAAAATTAGCTGAGCTAAATCTTCAATGGAGTAAATGTCATGATGTGGCGGTGGAGAGATCAAAGTCGTACCAGCCACCGCATAGCGTAGTTGCGCTATTTCCGCAGTGACTTTTTCACCGGGTAGCTGTCCGCCTTCTCCGGGCTTTGCACCCTGCGCAACTTTTATCTGAATGACATCGGCATTAACCAAATAGTGAGGTGTCACCCCAAAACGCCCTGAAGCCACTTGTTTAATTCGGGAGTTTTTTAAGCTGTTAAAGCGTTTAGGGTCTTCGCCTCCTTCGCCGGAATTTGAATGCCCTCCAATTTGGTTCATTGCTATAGCCAAGGCTTCGTGAGCCTCTGCGCTCAACGCGCCTATGGACATAGCGGCCGTATCAAAACGCTGATACAGGCTTTCCGTCGCTTCTACTTGTTGTTTCTCGAGCTTTGGCATTTCAGGTAACTTGATGTTAAGCAGATCACGGAAATGGGTTACAGGTCTTTGATTAACGAATTTAGCGTAAACGTCGTAATCTCTCTGCTCACCTGTTGCAACCGCGCGTTGTAATGAGGTGACCACATCCGGGTTATACGCATGGTATTCCCCACCATGTACATATTTCAGTAAACCACCCTGAGCCAACGGCTTACGCTTTAACCAGGCCTTATGAAAACTTTGCTGGAGATCCTGCTGAATATCATCAAAGCCGGTACCGTCAATTCGCGCCGGCACGTTTGCAAAACAAAAACGACGAACATCTTCGTTAAGCCCAACAGCTTCAAATAACGAAGAACCGCGGTATCCGGCAACTGTCGCAATGCCCATCTTCGATAGTATCTTCAAGAGTCCTTTATTCAGACCTTTCCGGTAGTTCAGCAACGCCTCTCTAATATCCAGAGTCACTTTACCGCGAGCAACCAATTGCTCCACCGTTTCATAAGCTAGGTAGGGATACACTGCAGTGGCTCCAAGCCCCAACAACACTGCCATGTGATGAGGGTCTCTCGCAGACGCTGTTTCAATAATAATATTCGAATCACAACGTAAGTCATTAGCCACTAAAGTCTGTTGAACCGCACCAACCGCCATCGCAGCCGGTATCATCAACTGCCCACGCTGCAAACCTCTGTCGCTCAGTACGAGAATAACGGTTTGATTCTCCTTAACTGCGGTTTTTGCATTTTCAACAAGGCTTTCTATCGCCTGCTGCAGGTTGTGTTCCTCAGGTTTGAAAGCCAGCGACAGTGTTGTCGCGCGATAATGCTTTTCATCCAATTCGCGTAGCTGCTTTAAATCGGTATACATCAAAATGGGTGATTCAAACACCACCCGGTCAGCATCACCAGAGGCTTCATTAAACACATTATGTTCGCGCCCAATTATGGTGGAAAGCGACATCACGTGCCGCTCACGAATAGGGTCAATGGCCGGATTTGTTACCTGCGCGAACTGCTGTCTAAAATAGTCATAAAGTAAACGAGGCTGTTTGGAGAGAACGGCAGTAGGTGTGTCGTCGCCCATTGAGCCTACAGCTTCCTGGCCATCTTTCGCCAATACACTGATAATTTGCTGTAGTTCTTCTTCTGAGTACAGGTAAGCTTTATGCAAAACCTGCATAGTCTCGTCGTCATACAGGCGCTGCCCCAACTTGTCTGCGTGACTACGTTCAAACGGAATTAAATGGCGACGATGCTGTTCCAGCCATTGTTTGTAAGGGTGGCGCTGTTTTAATTCATCTTCTATTTCGTCGTTGTACCAAATTTTACCGGTATAAGTGTCCACCGCCATCATTTGACCCGGCCCTAAGCGCCCTTTTTCTATGACTTCCTGTTCGTCGTAATCCCAGATACCCACTTCAGAAGCAATGGTCAGAATACCAGAGCGCGTTAATACATACCTGGCCGGACGCAGACCATTACGATCCAGACTGCATGCGACGTGTCGGCCGTTGCTCATTACCACGCCGGCAGGTCCATCCCAGGGCTCCATGTGCAACGAGTTAAACTCATAGAAAGCGCGCATTTCATCAGACATTGTCGCGTCGCCTTGCCAGGCAGGCGGTATCAGCAGGCGCATAGCCCGAAATAGATCCATACCACCAGCTAACAGCAACTCCAGCATATTGTCTAACGAAGCAGAATCCGAGCCGGACAAGCCGACTAAAGGTTTAGCGTCCTGTAAATCCGGTAGTAACGGGGTTTGAAACTTATAAGCCCGCGCCTGAGCCCATTGCCGATTACCTCTTATGGTATTAATTTCGCCGTTATGAGCCAGAAACCGGAAGGGTTGAGCTAAAGGCCAGCGTGGTTCAGTATTGGTTGAGAAGCGTTGATGGAATACGCAGATGGAGGTTTTCATATCGGAGTCGGCTAAATCCGCATAATAGGCGGGCAAGTCCGCCGCCATCATTAAGCCCTTATAAACCAATACCAGACTAGAAAGCGACGAAATATAAAGCTCTTCCTGATTCGGTATCAGTTTCTCAACACGCCGACGAGCCATATAAAGACGTCTTTCTAAATCTTTCTTACGCCAGCCCGGTGGAGCAGATACCAGAACCTGCTCTATAACAGGCTCAGACGACTTAGCCCCCTCCCCCAGCACTTGGTTATCTACCGGTACTTTACGCCAACCTGTGACGGCTAAGGTCTCTCTCTGAAGTTCTTGCTCAATAAGTTGCCGGGCGGTTTCACGTTTATCGTTATCACGACTGAAGAAAACCATGCCCACAGCAAATTTTTTGCTGAGCTGCCAGCCCTGTTTTTCTGCAAATTGACGGAAAAACTGCTCTGGCATTTGCAGGAGCAAACCACAACCGTCGCCGGTCTTGCCATCGGCACCGATACCACCGCGATGCTGCATGCGATCTAAAGCCTTAACGGCTGTGGAAATCAAGCCTTGCCGCGCTTCGCCGTTAACATTAGCAATAATGCCGAAACCGCAGTTGTCACGCACTTCAGTCGGATCATAAAACCCCATGCACACACCATCCGAATAAATATTCAATAAAGTCAGATTAGCATGCAGTTGTGCACTTCGGTAGGAGATGCATTTATGGCGACTATAAATAGCTTGTATAAGCAGGAAATAAAAAGGCTCCCGAAGGAGCCTGTCTCAATTATTTTAAACTTGCCGAAAATTCCAACATTCGGTCCAGCGGCACCATGGCCTTTTTGCCTAAGGTTTCGTCGACATGGATTTCATGAGCCTCACCGCCCTCGGTAAGTGCTTCTTCAATTGCTTTTAGCCCGTTCATGGCCATCCAGGGACAATGTGCACAGCTACGGCAAGTTGCACCGTTTCCAGCTGTAGGCGCTTCAATAAAGGTTTTGTTAGGTTGCAACTGCTGCATTTTGTAGAAAATGCCTTTGTCCGTCGCCACAATAAAGGTTTCGTTAGATAATTCCTGACTCGCCTTAATGAGCTGCGATGTTGAGCCTACCGCATCTGCCATAGCAACAATATTTTCCGGTGACTCAGGGTGGACAAGAACTGCAGCCTTCGGGTGAAGCTTTTTCATGTCCTCCAACGCCTTTGCTTTGAATTCATCATGCACCACACAAGCGCCTTGCCACAGCAACATATCTGCGCCAGTTTCGCGTGCGATATAACCACCTAAATGACGGTCAGGCGCCCAGAGGATTTTTTCACCTTTAGCGTCCAGATGGTCGACAAGCTCAAGCGCCATACTGGAAGTTACTACCCAGTCTGCGCGAGCTTTAACTGCTGCGGAGGTATTCGCATAAACAACTACGGTTCTGTCTGGGTGCTGGTCACAAAACTCAGCGAATTTTTCAGGAGGACAGCCAAGATCCAGCGAACACTCAGCCTTTAATGTTGGCATCAATACTTGCTTTTCAGGCGTCAAAATTTTTGCCGTTTCACCCATGAAGCGAACACCGGCTACAATCAACTTCTTCGCCGGATGGTCACGACCGAACCGCGCCATTTCTAAAGAGTCCGCCACACAACCACCCGTTTCTTCAGCTAAAGCCTGAATATCAGGGTCTGTGTAATAGTGAGCCACCAGCACAGCATCCTCATCAACAAGAAGCTGCTTAATACGATTAATGGTCTCTGATTTCTCTTCCACACTTAAGGGTTTAGGTTTAAGTGGGAAAGTATAATCAAGGCTATCCAGAGTTTGAATCTCGGTCATGATACTACGGCTTATTTTCCAAGTGTTCTTGATAAGTGGGGCTTATTATAGCTGAATTCAAGATGTGCTTGTAGCAAAGTAATTGGGGGTGGTGGGTTGTGCAGGATTCGAACCTGCGACCAATTGATTAAAAGTCAACTGCTCTACCAACTGAGCTAACAACCCATATTCAGATAGATAATTTTAATTGGCGACGTGGTGGGTTGTGCAGGATTCGAACCTGCGACCAATTGATTAAAAGTCAACTGCTCTACCAACTGAGCTAACAACCCAACGCCAATATTGTTGCCGATTCTGCTTGGCAACGGCGGCATAGTTTACTGAAATAGTGCGCGTATGCAACTGAAAATTGAAAAAAAACGTGCAACTGCTCAATTCACGAACACATGTTGTTCAGTTGTTATTAATTAAGGCGCTGTTTTGCCAAGCTAGCTTCGGTACTATCGGGATATTCTTCGACCACTTGTTCGTAATAAGCCTTAGCATCAGCCGACTTATCTTGTTCACTAGCTATAGCTCCTAGCTTTAATAAGCAGTCGCCACGCTTATTACTATCCTGGTAATCGTTTACGACAGTTTCAAACTGTTGCTTCGCTTCACTGTATTCTCGCTTTGCAAAAAACAACTGCCCGAGCCAATAATGCGCGTTTGCCGCATAGGTAGAATTTGGAAAGTTTTTAAGAAAGGACTGAAATGCGGGAATCGCATCGTCATAACGTTTATCTTCAAGGACTAATGCAATAGCCTTGTCATAAGCGTCATTTTCACTAAGATTTGGAGAATAGCTGCTGCTGTCGGTCTGTGTAGGAACCTGCTCTAGATCATCATAGTCGCCAGTTGCTTCATTACTCTGACTATTGTTTTGTTTCAAATTACTGAAACGACGATCAATTTCCTGATACAGCTCGCGCTGGCGTTCTAGAAGCTGCTCCAGTCGATACTCGTGCTCTTCCGTTATACCTCTTAATTCGGCAACATCCTGTTGCAAAGAATCAAGTTGGTTAAGCATTTGTAGCTGAGCATCCGAGCGCGCTTCGAGCATACGCTCAATTTGCCCCAGACGTTGCTCAACATCTCCTGAAGACGATAATCCAGAAACAGGCGCCTGAGCCATAACGGCTCCAGGCACGCACAAACATACAGCTAACAGCGTTTTTCTCATGTACTATCCGCTTTTCTTAGATTAGTAAACTAAAACGGCACGACGGTTTTTGGCGTATGCACGTTCGTTTGATTCGTTTACCATCGGCTTCTCTTCACCATATGACACAGTAGAAGTCTGAGAGTCCTGAACACCTAAGTTATGCAGGTAGTCTTCAACCGCTTTCGCACGACGCTCACCTAATGCAATGTTGTACTCAGGTGTACCACGTTCGTCGGCGTGACCTTCGATAACAACCTTCACAGAAGGGTTCTTAACTAAGTAATCAGCGTGTGCAGACAGTAAGTCTGTGTATTCTGATTGAACGCTAGATTTATCGAAAGCGAAGTAAACGATGTGTTCTTTACGTAACGCTTCCATTTTCTCCTGACGTTCTTCTTCCATCGTTTTGGCGCGATCTGCTGCTCCAGTTTGAACACCAGAGTCCTGCTCAGCTTGTTGATTGGTCTCTTGACCTTCGCCTGCACCTGAATCAGTTTCTTGATTTGAGCTACAAGCGGCCAGAGTTGCCATTGGTACAACGATTGCCAGAGCTTTAAAAAGTTTATTAAGCTGCATCCTTTTCGTCCTTATCGTTTTATCGAACAATTTAACCATTCAGGCTTTGTTTTACATATATGGCGACCAAGCCGGTGACTTAACTTCACCATCGGTTGCCGGTAATCGTGCTTTAAAACGTCCATCAATAGAGACCAATGCCAGTACTTGCTTGTTATTATGCGTTGTACTGTAAATAACCATACTGCCGTTTGGCGCCACACTGGGTGACTCATCTAATGCCGTTTTCGTTAAAATTTGCATATTCCCTCGAGGGAACTCTTGTTTAGCGATATGGTAATTGCCACGTGTTCTGTTAACTAAAACCATATCCTCGCCAGAGGGTACTATTGTACCACCTAAATTCTGTTCACCTTCAAAGGTTAACCGACGAACCTGGCCTGATGATAAATTTACGCTATATAATTGCGGTCTGCCACCTCTTTCTGAGGTAAAAATCAAGGATTCACCATCAGGCGTCCAGTTAGGCTCTGTGTCAATCGTACGATTACGAGTGATACGTTGCAAGTCCTTCGTATTAATATCAAATACATAAAGCTCTGGATTACCATCCTTCGATAACACCATAGCTAACTTTTTACCATCTGGCGAGAAAACTGGGTTCCCATTTATTCCGGGAAAGGAGGTGATTTTCTCTCGACGGGTGGTGTAAATATCCTGCATGAATATCTCCGCCGTTTTGTTCTCAAAACTGACGTAAGCAAGCTTACTTCCATCCGGAGACCAGGCAGGTGACATAAGAGGCTCTGGACTACGAAGCAAGATTTTTTCATTCGCGCCGTCGTAATCAGCAACCGCTAATTTATAAGGGTAACGATCATCGTGGTTTACCGTTACATAAGCAATCTTCGTCATAAAGGCGCCACGATCGCCTGTCAGTGCTTCATAAACTACATCGGAAATTCGGTGCGCATAAGAACGAAACTGGTCGCCATCGATAACACTTGAGCGAGAATCGAGAATATGGTCATTACTCTGGACTAATTCTCCATTTCGTAACATTTGTGAATTGCCACCAGTAATTTGCCCTCTAAGCACATCGATGACTTCGAACTTAACCATGTAACGATCAACGGAATATGGTTCTATAGAACCAACTAAAATCGCCTCAACGCCCATCTTCGCCCACGCAGAGTAGTCAATGTCACCATCTGCTGCTGGACGCTGCGGCATAGCGCTTGAAGGGATTGGATTAAACTTACCGCTGCGCATAAGATCAGCTGCAATGACGTCAGTAAGCTCACTTGGGGCTTCCCCTTCACCTTTCCATTCAAAAGGCACAACCGCAATTGGTCGCGCTGTATCAATACCTTCCGTGATGACGATTTCCAATACCCCTGCGCGAGCAAAAGCTGTTAACGCAACAAAGAGTAATAAGCTGTTCATTAATATTTTTTTCATCGGTCACCTTGTTACAACTGCGGTTTCACAGTCAGTTTAATCGTACTCATTTGTTCATAAATTTCTGGGTCCTCAGAAACCGGCAAGGTTGTCGCCTTTAATACCGCGTTCTGAGCAGAGCGACAAACATTTGCATCGCCACTGCCTGTGTCTACTGACTTAACAAACCCACTCGGTGCAACTCTTATAGTCAGTTCACAAGATTTACCACGCATCGAATCATCGACATTCCAGTTACGCTGGATGGTTTGTTGGATAAGTGCCTGATACTTTTCAACTTCGCTCATCACTTGTTGACGACGAGCAGCCTGACGCCGAGTCCGTTCTTCTTCCATCTCTTTTTGCAATTGAGCTTCGCGCTCTGCAGCTTCGCGCTGTTCCTGCTCTCGTCTTTTACGTTCTTCTTCACGCTTGCGGCGTTCTTCCTCAGCACGGCGCTCAGCCTCTTCGGCTTCTTGCTTACGGCGCTCAGCTTCTTTTGCTGCAGCTTCGGCTTTAGCACGTTCCTTGGCTAAACGTTCCGCTTCTTTTTTCTCTTGTTCAGCCTGCTGTCTCGCTTTTTCAGCTTCCTGCTTCTCCAACTCTTGCTGACGTTGAACCTCTTGTCTTCGCTGCTCTTCTCGCTCACGAGCTTTACGAGCTTCCTCGGCTTGCCTTTCTAGCTTTTCAATTCGACGTTGCTCAGCCGCTTCTTCCTCTGCTTTTTTCTGACGAATTTGATCGGCCTGTTGCTGTACTTTCGATTTATCGACAGTAACTGCGCTGACAATTTCCTCAGACATATCAAGTTCGCTTTGATCAAGATTGACTTCCATCGCTTCAGGCGTTGATGGCGTAAACTCAAAACTGATCAACAACACACCGGCTATTACGGCATGAATCACAATCGAATATATCAGCGGTAAGGTTAAACTATCTGATTTTGCCACAACTAATTATCCGACGAGTCTGTCATTAAGCCGACTGAAGGCACACCTGCTCTTTGCAGTAACACCATCAGTTGCACGATTTGGTTATACGATACCGCTCCATCACCGTTCACCATTACGGGTGTATCGGGTTCAACCTGCAAATGCGCCGCAACCAGTGTTGCTAGCTCGTCTGCCTGCATAGGCGTATCCTTACTATCGCCCTGATTGAGGTAATAGCGCCCTTCTGCATCAACTGATGCGACTAAAGGTGGTTTGCTTTCCTCAGACAGTGGCTCTGCTGTTGCTTTTGGTAAATCAACCTTAACCCCCTGGGTAATTAATGGTGCTGTTACCATGAAAATAATAAGCAGAACCAACATCACATCGATATAAGGAACCACATTAATTTCCGCAACCGGCTTACGACGCTTGCGCGGCATTACCATCATACCGTTTCGCCCTCTACTTTATTCTTTCCCGCCTGCGCCGACGACTGACGTTGTAATATCGAGATAAATTCATCAATAAAGTTCATGTATTGATTATCAACTTTCTCAACAGTTGTCGTAAATCGGTTGTATGCAATAACAGCAGGTATGGCGGCGAAAAGGCCCATAGCTGTAGCGATAAGTGCTTCAGCGATTCCCGGAGCAACCATAGCTAAGGTTGCTTGCTGCACAGCACCTAAAGCAATAAAAGCGTTCATAATGCCCCATACGGTTCCAAACAAGCCGATATACGGACTGATAGAGCCGATGGTCGCAAGAATACCCAGGTTATTATCGAGTTTTTCAGTTTCTCTTGCGTGTGCAACGCGCATTGCGCGAAAAGCGCCTTCAAGCATTGTTTGTGTATTTATCGTTGAATGGTTACGCAGCCGGGCATACTCTTTAAAGCCCGCATGAAATAATAACTCCATACCTCGCGCATTTTTCGCACGGGCCGAAATTTCTTGATAAAGGCGAGCAAGATCGACGCCTGACCAAAAGCGGTCTTCAAATTTCAGCGCATCGTTTCGTGCTTGCTTCAGCACTTTCTTTCGCTGAAAAATTAGCACCCAGCCCCAGACTGACATCGCCAATAACATTACCATTACCAGCTTTACTAATAAGCTGGCCTGAATGAATAAATCAATAAACGATAACTCTGCTTGCACGCTTTAAACCCCTGACTGAATACGCGAAATTATCGGTTCCGGAATAGCGACAGCACGCATTGCCTGATTATCAATACAAGCGGCTAAAACTGTTGCCCGGCAATGTACACTGCCATCCTTCGCCAAAACTTTTTGTTCGAAAACCAATGAGGCCTTCTTTATTTGTGTAACTTTTACAGTCACATTCAACTCGGCATTAAACTTGGCTGCCAATAGTAAATCGAGCTCAACCTTACGAACGACAAAAGCTATATTGTGAGCTAACCAAGTATCCTGTTCAATCCCTAACGATCGTAACCACTCAGTACGTGCCCTTTCAATAAACTTGAGATAGTTGGCATAATAAACGATACCACCTGCATCCGTATCTTCGTAGTAAACGCGAATAGGCCATTCAAAGTCACAATGAGACATTACCACCTCAAGTAAAGTTCCGAAAAGTTACTGTTGTGTAATATTTTGTAAAGAAGCCCTCAAAACTGCCACTGGTCACTTTATCAACAGACTTTTTTTTATGACAGTATTGAAACACAAAAATAACAACGCATTGTTTTTTATTGATTTTCTTCCGTTGTTATAAATATGTTGCGCTTTTTTTAAGCAACAAAAACCAAATTCAGATTAGTTTTTTTAATTCGAACATCTAATTTTTCTTGTTTGATCAGAATCAGATTAACCTTATAATACCCAGCATATCAAAGACGAAGAGATTGGTTGTCACTTTTTCTGAGATTGTTTATTGAGTAATAGTTCCCTGGATTTAACTTCCTTCTTGTTGTTCTGTTTGCCCGCACATTGTGCGGGCTTTTTTTATTTCTCAGGCTTTAACCCAAAATGCTGATAAGCGCGTGGCGTAGCTATCCGCCCGCGAGGTGTTCTCTGTAAGAAGCCTTGCTGAATAAGGTAAGGTTCAAGCACATCTTCAATCGTATCTTTCTCTTCACCTATTGCCGCCGCCAAATTATCTAACCCTACGGGTCCACCCATAAATTTTTCCATAATGGCTAATAACAGCTTCCGATCCATATAATCAAAGCCAGCCTGATCAACATCCACCATGGTCAAAGCCGCATTTGCAGTGGCTTCATCAACATCACCATTGCCCTTGACCTCGGCGTAGTCCCGTACTCGGCGCAAAAGCCGATTGGCGATACGGGGCGTACCTCTGGAGCGACGTGCAATTTCCCGAGCACCACCGTCTAACATTCGGACATTCATAAAGTGAGCTGAGCGCGCTACGATGTCCGTCAGCTCATTAACATCGTAAAACTCGAGGCGTTGAACAATGCCAAAACGGTCTCTAAGTGGTGACGTTAGCGCTCCCGCTCGGGTAGTTGCACCTATTAACGTGAAAGGGGGTAAATCCAGTTTGATAGAACGGGCAGCCGGACCTTCGCCTATCATAATGTCTAACTGGTAATCTTCCATGGCAGGATACAAGATTTCTTCAACAACCGGGCTCAGCCGATGAATTTCATCAATGAATAGAACATCGTGTGCTTCCAGGTTTGTCAATAAAGCCGCCAAGTCTCCGGCTTTTTCAAGAACAGGCCCCGACGTTGTTTTAATGCTGACATCTAACTCGTTAGCTACAATATTAGCGAGTGTGGTTTTCCCCAACCCTGGAGGACCAAATATTAAGAGATGATCAAGAGCTTCCTGGCGTTTACGCGCAGCCTCAATAAAAATTCCCATTTGCTCAACCACATGCTTCTGACCGGTATAGTCTGCCAAAGCTTTCGGTCGAATGGCACGATCAACGGCTTCATCTTCACCTTGTACATCGGGCTCGATGAGGCGTTGAGTGGGTATTTGATCGGCTTCAATCATTGGGTTTCCTTACGACAGCTGTTTTAGCGCCAGTCGAATCAAGGTCTCGCTATTATGTTCTGCAGAGTACACCTTTTGTAAGGCTTTTTCAGCTTGATTTTCTTTATAGCCAAGAGCTTGTAAAGCGCTCACCGCATCTGCGCGTGCATCTGCCGGGTGCTCCCTGGCGTCCATCCCCTGATTATCAAGCGGAGCGCTGTCAGTAAATGGTGTCGCTGGCTGCCAGTCTTTAAGGCGGTCACGCATTTCAATGACCAGCCGCTCGGCGGTTTTCTTACCCACACCAGGCAATTTCACCAGGCGGCTTACGTCATTGTGGTTGACTGCAATTACGAACTCATCGGCTGACATGCCCGATAAGATAGCCAATGCTAGCTTTGGACCTACTCCCTGAGTCTTTATCAGCAACCGGAACAACGAGCGTTCGGAAGATGAAATAAAACCATAGAGTAATTGAGCATCTTCCCGCACCACAAAGTGCGTAATGAGTTTAATCGTCTCACCTACTGCGGGCAGTTGATAAAAGCACGTCATCGGCAATTGAATTTCGTAACCAACGCCCTGGACATCGAGCACGACCTCAGGTGGTTGTTTACTGGTAAGAACACCCTGAATATGACCTATCACTTTTGTACTCCGTTAACGCAGGCGTCCACGCACAGTTTTGCGCGCAGCACCTGCCATTTTTATCAAGTTTTGAGAGCTGTGAGCATGGCATAAGGCTACTGCTAACGCATCCGCCGCATCTTCCTGCGGACACCTTTGTAAATCCAGTAATGCCATCACCATGTGCTGCACCTGAGACTTCTCGGCACCACCGTTCCCCACGACCGACTGTTTAATTTGACGGGCAGAGTACTCCGCTACGGACAGCTCAGCACAAGCCGCAGCCACTATCGCCGCGCCTCTGGCCTGTCCAAGCTTTAATGCCGAATCCGGGTTCTTCGCCATAAACACCTGCTCTATTGCAAACTCGTCAGGTTTAAACTGAGTGATTAACTCACTGACACTGTCATGTATACGGCGAAGCTTTTCGGCTAATGTCAGCGGCTCAGCGCGGGTTCCAATTACTTTTATACAGCCGCTGCCTAAATAGCTTAGCTGCCTACCGCGCTGTTCAATAACACCATAGCCCGTTAACCTTGAACCCGGGTCAATACCCAGAATAATGGCCACTTAATCGTCCAGCCGAGCGATTATCTCATCTGAGATATAGGCGTTATGATAGACATTCTGGACATCATCCAGATCTTCCAATGCATCCAGTAATTTTAAGAAGGTTCTTGCAGACTCTTCATCCAAGTCAACTCGAGTATCGGGTACCTGAGTTACTTCGGCGTTACCGGCTTCTAAACCTTTTTCATCCAGAGCGTCTTTTACAGAACCGAAGCTTTCCGGCGAGGTCATGACATCAATACCGCTGCCTTCGTATGTAATAAGATCTTCTGCACCAGCTTCAAGCGCTGGTTCCATGAGCTGCTCTTCAGTTACCTCTGCTGGGTAGCTGATAACGCCTTTTTTATTAAATAAGTAAGCAACCGAGCCATCTGTGCCCAAATTGCCTCCAAATTTAGTGAATGCATGACGAACATCGGAAACCGTCCGGTTACGGTTATCGGTCATGCACTCCAGCAATACAGCAACACCATTAGGGCCATAGCCTTCATAGGTCAGCTCATCAAGGTTATCGCCTTCAAGATCACCAGAGCCGCGCTTTACGGCGGTATCTATGGTGTCACGCTTCATGTTATTCGATAAGGCTTTATCGATAGCAGCACGTAAGCGAGGGTTAGTTTCAGGGTCTCCGCCCCCTTCACGAGCGGAAACCGTAATTTCACGTATTAGTTTAGTAAAAATTTTGCCGCGCTTGGCGTCCTGCGCGGCTTTTCGGTGCTTAATATTAGACCATTTGGAATGACCAGCCATATTTCACCCTTGTTGGTTATTCGTCTTCCTCTACCATACTTTTTACACCCAGCTCTTGCAATGCAGCAGGGTTTGCAGCGCCTGGCGCATCGGTAAGGACACAAGCGGCCGTAGTTGTTTTAGGGAAGGCGATAACATCACGAATTGACGTTGCGCCAACCATCAACATAACCAGACGGTCCAGACCAAAAGCTAAGCCCGCATGCGGTGGCGTACCGTACTTTAACGCCTCCAGCAGGAAACCAAATTTTTCCTTAGCTTCGTCTTTTTCAATACCCAAAACTTCAAACACGGCTTGCTGCATGGCGTTTTCGTGGATACGAACCGAACCACCACCTAACTCAACACCATTCAACACCATGTCGTAGGCATTTGAAATAGCGGCTGCCGGGTTGGCTTTTAACTCTTCCGGAGTCACATTGACCGGCGCGGTGAACGGGTGGTGTAACGCGGCCAGGCTGCCATCGTCTGCAACTTCGAACATTGGGAAGTCAACAACCCATAGCGGTTTCCACTCATTAGTGACAAGTTCAAAGTCTTTACCTAACTTCAGGCGTAAAGCACCCAGAGCTTCAGCAACAACGTTCGCTTTATCGGCACCAAAGAACAGGACATCACCCGTTTGCGCTTCAGTGCGCTCTAGTAGTGGCTCAATAACTTCATCCGGCAAGAACTTAAGAATCGGCGACTGCAACCCTTCCCGTCCTGCGCTGCGGTCATTCACTTTAATCCAGGCCAAACCTTGCGCGCCATAAATACCAACAAACTGAGTGTATTCATCAATCATCTTGCGTGAAACGTTCTCAGCCTGTCCCGGTAAGCGAATGGCAGCAACACGACCTTCATCGTCATTCGCCGGGCCAGAGAATACTTTGAACTCAACGTCTTTTAAGACATCAGCAACATCCACCAGCTCCAATGGGTTACGCAGGTCTGGTTTGTCACTACCAAAACGGCGCATGGCTTCATGCCAGGTCATGCTGGGGAATTCACCTAAGTCCACATCCAGTAATTGCTTAAACAAGTCACGAGCCATTTGCTCGGTAATTTGCATGACCTGCTCTGCACTCATAAACGAGGTTTCAATATCAATTTGAGTGAATTCAGGCTGACGGTCAGCTCGTAAGTCTTCGTCACGGAAGCATTTAACAATTTGGTAGTAACGATCAAAGCCCGACATCATCAGCAATTGTTTAAACAGCTGAGGGCTTTGCGGCAACGCGAAAAAGCGACCTTTGTGGGTACGGCTTGGCACCAGATAGTCACGCGCACCTTCCGGTGTTGCGCGCGTTAACATAGGGGTTTCAATATCGAGAAAACCGCTGTCATCCAGAAAACGGCGCACGGCGCTGGTAACTTTAGCGCGAAACTGCAATTTTTCATTCATTTGCGGACGACGTAAATCAAGATAGCGATAACGCAGCCGTGCTTCTTCGCTCACTTGCTGATTGAAGTCGATAGGGAGTGGTTCAGAGCGACTTAGAATTTCTAAATCGGTTGCCAGCAGTTCGACTTCGCCGGTAGCCATGTTTTTATTGACCTGGCTTTCCGGGCGACGGTTAACTTTACCACTTAAGCGAACGCAGAATTCCTGACGCAGGCTGTTTGCTGTTTCAAATAACGCTTTTTGGTCCGGGTCGAAAACGACCTGCAGCATCCCTTCACGGTCACGCAGATCAATAAAAATTAAGCCGCCTAAGTCACGGCGTTTATTTACCCAACCACATAGCGTGACTTCTTGTCCCGCTAATTCAGCATTTATTTGTCCACAGTAATGAGTTCGCATGCGCGTTTATCCTGCTAGCTGTTGCAATGAATGTTTTTACGAAGCGCAACATTATAGCGGACTGACGCCGAATGTCATCCATCGTCGCCAGCCAGACGCACATCATTTTTACCGGCAGCCTTGGCACGGTACATCGCCTTGTCTGCCGAACGTAATAAATCGTCTGAGGTCAGCCCGTGTTGGGGGTAAAGACTAACACCGATAGATACACTAATATCCAATGATTTTTTCTTCACTTTATAAGCTTTTGCCAATTGCACAACTAACTTACGCGATACAGCCAACGCTGATCCCACAGTATTTGCCGTCGGAAGAATCACGACGAACTCATCACCACCATGACGACAAACCGTATCTGACCGGCGTAACAAACTACTCATACGGTGCGCAGCCTGTACCAATAGTTCATCACCGAAGCTGTGACCAAAATCGTCGTTAATCTTTTTAAAGCCATCCAGATCCAGAAACAAAAGAGCAAATGGCTTTCCGGTTCTTTCGTTTTGACTTAGAGTCTGCTCCAATCGGTCTTGCATTAAGTTTCTGTTAGGAAGGCCGGTCAATTCATCATGAGTTGCGATATGTCGAATTTGTCTTTCTGCAGCTTTACGTAACTTAATTTCCTTACGCAGCCGACTGTTCCAAACAGCAAAACTAACAATAATCAACAAGACAACTGAACCCACTTTCATAGCAATGTCCAGCAGTTCTTCATTACTCCAGCCCTGCTCCAGTTCAAAACCGTACCATTTCTGTTTAAGCTGGCTTTTCTCACTTTCAGTAACAGAGTCAATACCACCATTCAGCGCCATCACCAGTGGCTTCCAGTCTTCCCTAACTCCCAAATAAAGCTCTTCACCCTGGGTGTCGTCGATAACCGAAAGTTTTGTACTCGGCAACGGTCTTCGCTGCAATTCGTAGACCAGCATCGGCAGGCTGTCGACATAGTAATCAACCCCACTATTGCGTATTAAATTCAGACCTTCTCGAATTCCATCAACCTGAATAAGCTGAGTACCTCTCAACTGAGATAACTGTGACTCTATGCTGTAGCCTTCAACCACGCCAACTTTACTCTCGCTTAACTGGCTTAAACTAATGCTTCCCTCACTGGCTTGTTGATTTACCGGGGAAATTGCAGCCCATGGCATTGACCAATAGCTTTGGGTAAAGTCCATAAACTGATTGCGTTCAACTGAATATGACACACTGGTCAGGACATCAATTTCTTTCGCTTTGATTGCGTTCAGGCATTGCTGCCATGCTCCACAAGGTTTCCAAACAATTTCGGCTGACAACTCGCGAGTAAATTTTTTCAGTAAATCAACATCCAGACCTTCCGCTTTGCCATCTTCAATAGACACCAAAGGCGCCAACTGATCGGGCACTCCGACACGAATTTCTTTATAGTCTTCCAGCCAGCCCTCGGGTTGGCTGGCATAGCTGCTCGATAACATCACCGTAAATACGGTAAAAATGGCACTGACGATAGCCAAAACTCGGTTCAATGTTTTCTCCTCCGGACTAATGGCCGAACTTTAGTCCAATATTGCCTGTGCGTCTGTCTCATTTATCGGTAAAATGCCAATAAATCTGAGCCATTTATTGAATAAAAGTAGCTTTATGACGCAACACGACACGATATTTGCAAAACCTTTACCCAGCATTTCCGACTTTTGCTTCGATCAACAAGTCGTGGAAGTCTTTCCGGACATGATAAACCGTTCGGTGCCGGGCTACTCAAGTATATTACAAACGCTGCCTCAATTGGTGAGTCGTTACGTTCAGCCAAATTCCAATTTGTACGATTTGGGATGTTCACTTGGCGCGGCAACACTCGCCATGCGCAAAGGTTGTGAACATACGAGTAACTGCCGAATTATAGGCGTAGATAACTCCCAGCCAATGATAGAGCGCGCAAAGCTGCATTTGGAGGGTTTTAAAAGCCAGATCCCCGCAGAACTTCATTGTCAGGACTTAGCTGCAACCGACATTGAAAATGCTTCTGTGGTTGTATTGAACTTTACCTTACAATTTATTCCACAAGAGAAGAGAAACGAAATTATTCAACGTATCTTCGACGGCATGAACAATGGTGGTGCACTGTTATTGGCAGAAAAGGTGCTCCACAGCGATGCTGATATGAATGATGTACTTGTCGATTTGCACCACAACTTTAAGCGCGCTAATGGTTATAGCGAACTAGAAATTAGTCAAAAGCGTGCAGCTATCGAAAATGTCATGAGGGTCGATACGTTAGAAGACCATCAAAAACGATTTCAGGATGCTGGCTTTCGCCACAATACAGTCTGGTTCCAGTGCTTTAATTTTGCAGCAATGCTGGCGGTTAAATAAGGAATACTATGGTAGATTTTAGCAGGGAGCTCAGCGCACTTTTGCAAAGCCCACATGCTCAATGGCTGGATACCTTAGCGCCACAGCTCACCACTTTTAAAAACAACCCGCATGGCAACTTAAAACGTTGGCAGCGAGTTTTAAAGCAACTACCCGAGTTAACAGCCGAACATATCGAGCTATCAGATACCGTACAGGTTGGTCATTCGAATGAGGCATCCGATGCCGACAGGGCTCGTTTAACCGGTTTACTCCAGCAGCTACAGCCTTGGCGCAAAGGTCCTTTCAACTTATTTGGTGTTTTTATTGACACTGAATGGCGTTCAGACTGGAAGTGGCAGCGTGTTGCACCTCATTTAGACGACTTACACGGTCGTCAGGTGCTGGATGTCGGTTGTGGTAGTGGTTATCACTTGTGGCGCATGCTTGATGCAGGTGCCGAAGCGGTCTGGGGCGTTGACCCCGGCGAACTCTTTCTTATGCAATTTCGGGCTATTCGCCAACTGATGCCTTTAGCCTTACAACAGCGCGCACATTTTTTCCCGGTTGGTATTGAGCAAATGCCTGAACTAAAAAGCTTTGACACCGTTTTTAGTATGGGCGTACTTTACCACCGCCGTTCGCCAATCGACTTCTTGCAGCAGCTAAAAGCATTAATTCGTCCCGGCGGCCAGCTGGTATTAGAAACCATTGTCGTCGAGGGTGACGAAACAACCGTGATGATGCCCGGCGAGCGCTACGCACAAATGCGGAATGTTTGGTTCCTGCCAAGTGCCCGAGCGCTGACCATTTGGTTAGAACGACTCGGCTTTAAAGATATAGCCATAGTTGATCACAACACCACATCTCTAGAGGAACAAAGACGAACGCAGTGGATGACTGGAGAATCTTTAGCAGACTTTCTTGATCCAAATGACGCGAATATGACTATTGAAGGTTACCAAGCACCGATTCGGGCAGTAATTACTGCCCGGGTTTAACGCCCACCGGAGTGGAATCTAAATGAGTGTTTATCGACCCAAGTCGACCATTGAACAATGGCGCATATTGCAAGCGGTCGTTGACTATGGCGGTTATGCACATGCCGCTGAAGCCTTGAATAAAAGCCAGTCATCACTGAACCACGCAGTTGCAAAGCTGCAACAAGTGGTTGGTGTTCAATTGCTTGAGGTCAAGGGCAGAAAAGCTCACTTAACAGCGGCTGGAGAGGTGTTACTGCGGCGTTCTCGTCAGCTAACTAACCTTACAGAAGAGATAGAACAGCTTGCTGATAACCTGGAACAAGGCTGGGAGCCCGAAGTGAAGCTTGCTCTAGAAATGGTTTTTGACCGGAGTCAGATAATCCCTGTGCTTAACGAGTTTCAGCAAGTAAGTCGTGGCAGTCGTCTTCTCATTAATGACACAGTCTTAACCGGTACTGTCGAACAGATTCAGGAACAGACCGCTGATGTCGTGATCACCCATCATTTACCCCGCGGCTTTATTGGTGAACCCATCAGTCAATACAGTATGGACCTCGTCTGCCACCCTGACCATCCTTTAGCTGAATTGCCACAACCTATTGATCAAAATGAATTGTCTCAGCATTTGCAAATTGTTATTCAGGATACTGGCAGTAACCCAGTCGAAGATGAAGGCTGGTTGAAAGCTGAACAGCGTTGGACAGTCAGTCACTTCGATGAGGCTTTAAGGCTTATACGTAACGGCCTCGGCTTTTGTTGGCTACCACCCTATGTCGTTCAGGAAGATCTGGATTCCGGCAGGCTAAGTCGCATAGAAATTGAAGGGAGCAGTTCACGCAAAGGCAGTTTGTATATGGTGTTGCCCAAAGCGGAACAGACCGGTCCCTGTGCAAAAACGTTAGCGGAACTGATACTCAAGCATCAGCCCCGCTGAGGCAGTTATTTCAAAGACTTTATATAGGCTTTCATATCGTCACCCAGGTCAGGGTGGCGTAGCGCATGCTCAACAAATGCCTGAGCATAGCCGAGCTTATTACCGCAGTCATGACTTTTGCCCTTCATGTAGTAAGCATTTACCGGCTGTTTTTCAAGCAGCATTGCCATAGCATCGGTTAACTGAATTTCATTACCGGCACCAACAGGCGTTTTCTCAAGCAGTGGCCATAAGTCAGCTGAGAAGACATAACGCCCGACAACAGCAAGATCAGATGGAGCTTCTTTAACCGGCGGCTTCTCAACTAACTGAGTAATTTCCGCCTGCTCTCCCGGCTTAAGGTCTGCACCATTAATGTCTGCAATACCATAATTACTGACATCCTGTTGCGGTACCTTTTCAACCATTACCTGCGAATGACCACTTTTTTCAAAGTTTTTAACCATTTCTGCCAGGTTGTCTTTATTCAGTTTACAACTGACTTCATCAACCAAAACATCGGGCAGAACAACCGCAAAAGGTTCATCTCCAATTAAAGGACGAGCACAAAGAACCGCATGTCCCAGCCCCTTAGCAACACCCTGACGGACATGCATAATGGTGGTTTTCTCAGGACAAATAGCTTTTACCTCAGCCAGTAGCTGACGTTTTACACGCTGTTCTAAAGTCGTTTCCAGTTCGAAACTGGTATCAAAGTGATTCTCTATGGAATTTTTACTTGAGTGAGTCACCAAAATAACGTCCGTCAGCCCCGCTGCGGCGCACTCTTCAACAATATATTGAATTAGCGGGCGATCCACTAAGGGTAACATTTCTTTCGGGATGGCTTTGGTAGCGGGTAACATCCGAGTTCCGAGCCCGGCTACTGGAATAACGACTTTTTTGACCATAACAGCTGTCCTTAAATTCTGTTCACTTCAGAAGCGGAAGTTTATAACCTTTTCCCATGTTATAATGCAACCCAATTAACAAAATTCAAATGAAAGACTGACTATGGCTTTGTATTTTTCTTCGCGTCGCATTCCGCAATTATCCAATTACAGCTTTACTCAACGCGCTATGATTTTGTCTATGGCACAGGAAAAAATGCCAGTACCCCGTCGCCTAATTTGCAACATGGCAAAACTGGTACCTATTTGTCTTATTTTCTTCTTTATTGTAGAGGTTGAAGGCTGGTGGAAAGTTCCAGCGCTGTTGGCCGCCGGTATCGGGTATCCATTATTTACTCAGCCTATTAATCTGAATATGTCATTACCTTATCTGGATAGAGCCATTAAGCAGTTTGAGGCACAGCACTCACAATAAGTTCGGTGCCCTGAAAAGCACAGTGTAACTTGTGTAAATACTCAATTTTATGCTCACGAAAGTTAGCGTGTTGCCAAATACCAAGTGCCAAATCAGGTTTCGCGCCCGGCTCAGGTTTAAGTTTATCCCCTGCCTGAGCCCATACCCAGCTGTGTTTCTGCGTATCCACCACACCAACCACTGTGTCGAATGCGGTTCTGACTTGTGAATGACACAGTTCATGATTCAAGTGACTTAATAACACTCCCGGTGACAACAGAGTATCGTCATGACCGGATAGGTGTTGTCTTATCAGTGGGTCAATTAATGTTTTTAATACCAACAGCGGTAGTAAATTCTGCTCTGTCGCATTTTGCGCGGCAGCCATAATAACCAGCACTTTACCATCAGTTAAAGGCCTGTAATCAACCCAAACCGGTGCTTGCCCAATATCATTAAAGCTGCAGTTAAACCGGTAATCGTTAAGACTTAATACCCCTTCGGGATGTAATTCTTCTACCAGCCGCCCGACTATCAAGTCGTCCTGATAAAGGATATCGATGTGTGCATCTAACTCCCATACATCGTGTAGGTAAGTTTCTTCCAACTGATAACGGCGTAAACAATGCTCAACCGCATTTTCAATAATATCAAGGCTTTGAATTGGTTTTACAAGGTAGTCCCAGGCACCCAACCGCACGGCTTCACGAATATCGGACATTTTTTCAGAAGCCGAAATAACAATAATTGGAATGTGGGTGCAGACTTTAAGCAGTTGCTCAATGACCTCAAGGCCATCAATATCCGGTAGCTTTAAATCGCAAAGGACAATATCAGGACACTGAGTCCGGCAAATTTCAATGCCCTCAACACCATTATCAGCACAGCACACTTCGTATCCGTTCTTTTCCAGATACTGTCTGACAACAGACTGGAAGACCGGATCGTCTTCAATTAATGCGACGTGTGCTCGGGGCATGGTCTACTCTTTGCTTTGACTCATACCCTAAGCATCGTTCAGGAATAGCTAATCGTCAATAAGACTCATCGCCGGAATCGTCCGAATTGTCGAGTTCATCAAATTCGTCATCGTCGTCCCAATCGTCATCCCAGTCATCGAAGTCTTCGTCTTCAAGTGGAGGGTTGCCATCAAAGACTTGATCTTGCCAGCGTTGATAGTAAACATCTTTAACAAAAGAATAAGGGTCAAGAGAGTTTTCCAGCACCCGTTCCTGTTCACGTAAACGCAGGCGCATTTCCAGACCTTTGATTGCGTAACGCGCGACATCCATAGGCCAACTTAAGAGAGGATACGGAAAGTACTGGCCATCGGCGTAATCACCACCACGATCAACTACAACCGTAGGGCCCATAAGCGGCAGCATTAAATAGGGACCTTCAGGCACGCCCCAGACTGCCAGCGTCTGTCCAAAGCTCTCTTCCCGCTTTGTCAGGCCCATAGGCGTTGCTACATCAAACAAACCCACTAAGCCAACGGTGGAGTTCACAACAAAGCGACTTAGTGAGATACCGGCATCGGCTACTTTCCACTGCAGCAAATTATTTACAAATGACGAGGGCTCATCCAGGTTCTCTACAGCCTGGTATAAAGAGGTTCGAATTGGTTGTGGAATATATTCATAGGTTTCTGCTGCCGGTTTTAAGACCGCTTTGTCCACATCGCGGTTGAACTCCCACATGCCTCGGTTAAAATCCTCAAATGGGTCTCGCGGGTCCGCATAAGGGTCATCTGGTGTAGAGGAGCACCCCGCCATTAATAAGGAAACGAGCAGTAACAATCCATATTTTTTCATTCTTCAATCCGACTTGATAATGTCAAAGTTAATTCGGCTGAACCGTCAGCATTTATAGTGGCTCTTTCGGCTTCAAGATCACCCGCTTGCCGATCTATTTTCTCATCTTGTGAAATACGTGCATGCACTTGCCATTGTTCAAGATCGCTCATCTTGTAGTCAGATAGCATGGCGTTTTGATTGGATAAGGTTACCGTAACTGGAAACTCGCGGGCTGGTTGGCGAACCACGGCAGCCGGCATAGGCTGTTCCGTTCCCGTTACATAAACAAAGAGCGTACCATTTTCCGGCAGATGGTGGCGCATATTATCGCTTAGCTCAACTCTGACCCGCAGTTGAACCTCAGCTTTTGACTGCTGCTCTTTTGCGTTATTTAATGCGTTGACTACAGCCTGATACCGCTCGGAAGTTTTTGGCAGACGTTCTTTTAGTAATTCCCAGGCACTAACTGCCTGCGCCCAGTCCTGACGCTCAAAGGCAACAAAGCCCAGTAACGATAAGGCCTCGATATTATCAGGGTCTTGCTTTAACGCGCGAGCCAGAAGACGAGCCGCCTTAGGTTGACCATCTTCGGCGCCTGACATCAATAGAAAGCGACTGTAACTGACTAATGTATTTACCCTATTGGGCTCTATTTGCAATGACTTCTGGAATGCCTCATCAGCATCCTCTCCTGCTCCTAAATCAACCATTATGCCTGCGTAGATCCACCAGGCAATTGCATCCTCGGGCTCGCGCATCAGTTTTTGGCGCAGCCCTAATGCAAAGGTATTTAAATCTTCACGGCTGGCTTGTTGATTCTGCTGCTGCAGTAAAGTCTTGCCTAATTCCGGTAGTTGCTTACGTGCGTCTTCCGCCTGCAGCTGTAACTGCCAACTTCCAAAAGCCCAGTAAAGACCGGCAGAAACAACCAACAACAAAACAATAGGCACTGCCACGGGAGCTCGATGCCAGTCGACGTTTTCTTCAACGTCCTGACTGTCATTCAAAAACGTTTTGTCCAACTCTTGCTTTGCGTACTGATAATCTTCATCAGGCAGGTCATATTGAGAGCGCTCTTCTTCCAGCTCGGTCAGACGTTGCTCATACCAGCGTTGGTTTTCATCTTGACGCTTTTGATAACGCCGTTGCTTGCCTGTTGCCAGTAATACGAATACCACCGCAACGAGCAACATCAACACCATTAATAACCATAAACTACTCATCGCGCGACTTCCTCAGTTGCTCTAAACGCTCACGTTCTTCCTGCGTTAATTCTGCTACTGCTTTTTTCTTTCGTGTCAGTACTATCGCTGTACCTACACCAATAACCAAAATGAGTAACGGACCCCACCATAAAATACTGGTTACTTTGGTAAACGGAGGTTGATAGTGAACAAAATCACCATAGCGAGCGACCATAAAATTGATAATTTCTTCTCGCGACTTGCCTTCTTTCAGCATCTGATAAGTGCGATCACGCATATCCTCAGCAAGAGGGGCGTTGGAGTCAGCGATGTTCTGGTTCTGGCATTTAGGACAGCGCAACTCTTTTATCAACTGACGATAGGTCTCATGTTGTTGCTCGCTTTCGAACTGACGAGTGTTCTCATCTTCTGCTGAAACAAAAGAAACCAACAAAAATGCGGTAATTAAAGCCAAGAGAAGCGTCCGTATCATTTGGCTTCCTCCACCAACTGCTGGTAAATCCCCTGCAGTTTATTCGACCAGTTACGCTCATTCACATCGCCTACGTGGCGATATCGGATAACACCTTTATGATCAATAAAATAGGTTTCTGGGGCACCATATACACCGAAATCAAAAGCAATTTCGCCTTTAGGGTCAAACAAGTTAACCGTGTACGGATCCCCCAGCGTGTTCAACCAGTTAACCGCTTTTTCCCGAGAATCGTCTTTATAATTAAGGCCAACGATAGGAATACCCTTAGCCGCCAACTCATTTAAAAACTCATGCTCAGCCCGGCAAGTAGGACACCAGGTGGCCCATACGTTCATCAGCAACGGACCGTCATGAAGCACCGATTCATCGTAAGTAATATCGGTATCATAAAGATCCTGAGCCTCGAACTGCGGCACTGGATCATCAACCAACGCCGAATCCAGCTCAGTCGGATCACTACCTAAGCCTTTCAGTAAGAAAAGCACCAGGCCTGCAAACAAAACCAATGGGCCAAACAGAATCAACCAACGAAACTTAGTCATTGGCAGTCTCCTTTTGACTACGCTTTCTATAGCGCTTGTCAGCTAGTGCCATAGCGCCACCAATGGCCATAATAATGGCACCAAGCCATATCCAGCGGACAAAAGGCTTTATATAAAAGCGAATTGCCCAGGTTTCATCATCTAAGGGCTCGCCCATGGCAATATAAATATCACGTAACAGACTGGCGTCGAGACCCACTTCGGTCATGCTAGTACGCTGAACTCGGTAGAAGCGTTTTTCACTCGTGAGCTGAGTGACTTGCTCACCGTCCTGATAAACCGTAAACAAGCCTTCATCGGAATCGTAGTTAGGTCCTTCACGATGCTCTAAACGCTCAAACACCACTTGGTAGTCCATAACCTCAACTGACTGTCCCGGAGCAAGTGCAATATCGCGTTCCTGTTCGTAGTGCGATACTAAGCTAATACCAATAAGCGTAACGGCGAAGCCTAAGTGGCCAAGTACCATGCCCCAGTGGCTACCGGAAATTTTCGTAAGCCCTGACCAGCCTTGCTTACGTTGCTTCACTGTTTGCTGAACTTCCGTTAGGGTCGCTAACGCTACCCAAAAGGCAAGAAACAAGCCAATAACAACCATAGCTGGCAGCTCTTCAGCCCAAATTTTGGGTAACGCATAAGCCAGAACAATAGCGATGGATAACGCCAATGCCAGTGGTTTTAATAGCGGCCTCATAGCCTGACGCCGCCAGCGCATTAAAGGCCCCAGGCCAAGCATTAACGCAAACGGAATAACCAGCCAGCTATAAATTTCATTAAAGAAAGGCTCACCGATTGAAATGGTACCCAGTCCAATTTCCTTATGAACCAATGGCAACATAGTTCCTAAAAACACCACCACCATAGCTGCCATTAACAGTACGTTGTTACCCAAAAGCATGACTTCGCGGGAAAGTAATTCGTAACGACTGTAACTTTGCATTTTACCGGCACGCAGCCCATAAAGAATTAAAGAACCGCCAACAACCAGACCCAGCAGAACCAGAATAAACAGACCGCGGGTAGGGTCGGAAGCAAAGGCGTGTACCGAAACAAGAACACCGGAACGCACCAGGAAAGTCCCCAGTAAGCTTAAGCTAAAGGCCGAAATTGCCAATAAAACGGTCCAGGATTTAAAGCTGCCTCGCTTCTCGGTTACCGCTAACGAGTGCAGTAGAGCGGTTCCTACCAGCCAGGGCATAAAGCTCGCATTTTCAACCGGGTCCCAGAACCACCAGCCACCCCAGCCAAGCTCGTAATAAGCCCACCAGCTACCAATAGCAATGCCCAGCGTCAGAAAAATCCACGCGGCAAGTGTCCACGGACGAGACCAGCGCGCCCAGGCTGCATCAAGCTTGCCCGACAATAAAGCCGCTATTGCAAACGCAAAAGCAACTGAGAAGCCGACATAACCCATGTACAACAACGGCGGATGAATGATCATCCCCGGGTCCTGTAATAACGGGTTTAAGTCTCTTCCGTCGACAGGAATCATTGGCAAACTGCGATCAAAGGGGTTAGACACCGAGATCATAAACAGATAAAAACCAATGCTAATCAGACCAAGAATAGCTAAAACACGAGCTATCATCGGTAACGGCATAGAGCGGGAGAATATCGCAACGGCAGCTATCCAACCGGCCTGCATTAGCATCCATAACAGGAAGGACCCTTCATGAGAGCCCCATACGGCTGTTACCCGGTACACAACCGGGAGTTGACTGTTTGAGTTAGCAGCAACATAAGCAATACTAAAGTCGTTAGTAACAAAGCCTGCGACAAGTAAAGCAAAAGCGATAGCGGTAAAGAAAAACTGACCATAGGCAAAGGGTCGGGCTAGTGCCATCATGCCGCCGTTACCTTTGGCCGCGCCCCATAACGGGTACACCGCCAGTAATACTGAAAAGGCCAGAGCAATGGCTATGGCAAGATGTCCTGCTTCAGCAATCATTGTTCGCCACCCTCTTCAACTTTATTTGGGTTAACGTGCTTTATGCCTTTCATCTGCTCGGCAAGTTCAGGTGGCATATACTCTTCGTCATGCTTAGCTAATACTTCGCTGGCTTTTAACACGGTCGGCTCAATCAGTTCACCCTGTGCGACAATGCCTTGTCCTTCACGGAATAAGTCCGGCAAAATACCCTGATACAGAACCGTAACTTCTGGCCCTATGTCAGTAATATTAAAGGAGACTTCCAGGGTTTCACGATTTCGCTCTACTGAGCCCTCAACCACCATACCGCCTACTCGGATGCGCTGACCAACCTGCGGCTTCTGTTTATCCTTGCCCTTGCCTTCGACCAGTTCAGTTGGTGTATAAAACAGGTCAATGCTTTGACTTAAGGCATACAACATAAGCCCGGTTGCTACAGATACCCCAATGACTAAAACAGCCACCCAGGTTAAGCGTTTTTTACGTCTTGGATTCATTACCGTCTCCTACTTCTGCACGGCTTGCCTTGCGTCTTGCTAAGCGCTCTTGACGCTGCTGTAACTGTTTGCTTTTCTTAGCCAGTTGTCGTTTTGCCAATAAAGTTTCAAGCGCAACGCCAGCCAGAACGACAAAACTCAGAAAGAATGACAACCAGACATAAAGCCCATAACCACCCATCGCGACAAAGTCGGTAAAGCTGTCAAAAGCCATTAGTCCTGCTCCAGTCGTTGTTGTGCCCATGGACGATGCAATTCATGTCTGAGTATCTCATTTTTTAACCGCATCATCACTAGTGAAACCGTTAAAAAAGCAAAGCCTGCAAGGCATATCAGTAGAGGAATAAGCATACTGGTCGCTATTGAAGGCCGCTCGAATTTCGTAATGGTGGCGCCTTGATGCAAGGTGTTCCACCATTCCACAGAAAAATGAATAATGGGTAAGTTAATAACCCCGACCAGAGACAATATCGCCGCAGCTTTTGCCCCTGTTCTGGCGTCATCAAAGGCGAAATACAGAGCCATAACGCCAACATAAAGAAACAGCAGAATGAGTTCAGAGGTCAGTCGTGCATCCCAGACCCACCAGGTTCCCCACATCGGTTTTCCCCAAATAGCCCCTGTCAGCAAAGCAACCACAGTCAACGCAGCCCCAACCGGAGCAATAGCAGGAATAGACCACTCTGCGGTTTTTATCTGCCAGATAAGAGCAATAGCGCCCATTATCGCCATGCCCATGTATGCCCCCATAGAAAAAATCGCGGAAGGCACATGCAGGAAAATGATCCGATAGCTGTCGCCCTGTTGGTAGTCACCGGGAGCAAACGCCAGCCCCCAAATAACACCTGTAACCAGGGTCACTAATGTTAGAGCCACAAACCAAGGGAGCAGCTTCTGCAATAAATGGTAAGTCGCTTCCGGTTTTGCGTAGGGGTGTAACCATCGCCACATATTAATTTACACTCATTCTAATGCCCGCTGCGACAGCCAACGGAGCCAATGTTACGGTTAAAACAGAAATTGCCGCCAGTATCGCTAACTGGCCATGAACTGCAAGCCCCATCGACGCATTTTCCACCGCAGCTGTGGCAAATATCAATAAAGGAATAAAGAGCGGAATGAGGATTAAACTCACTAGCGAGCTGCCGCGCTGAACTTGTAAAGTCAGCGCCGCACCAATAGCACCCAAAGCACTTAACGCCGGGGTTCCCAACAATAAAGTTAATGCCAACGCCCACCAGCCTTGCAAAGGTAAACTCAGCAGCAACGCCAGCACTGGCGACAAAATAACTAAGGGTAAGCCACTTAACAACCAGTGTACGGCCATTTTTGCCGTCACAGTAAAAGCCAGAGGTTGAGGCAACAAGCATAATTGCTCCAATGTACCGTCCTGGAAGTCATCCCGAAACAGCCGTTCAAGACCCAGCAAGCTGGCTAATAATGCCGCGACCCAAATAATGCCTGGTGCAATACGGGCTAAAATATCCGGTCCGGGACCAATGCCCAAGGGGAACAAAGTCACCACCATCAGCAAAAAAAGCAACGGGTTCAGTGCGTCACTGCGTCGCCGCGCCGCTATGCGAAGATCGCGCTTTAACAGGGTCACCCAAATTTGCCGGCTCGATAACTGGCTCATAGTATTTCTCCCTGATATTCCAGTGACAGTTTTTCAGGGGCCAGATCAGAGAGGGTCAGCGACTGATGCGAAGTAAAGATGATAGTACCGCCGCTTTGTATATGCTCGACGAAGCGCTGCTGCAACAACGCAATTCCCTGCACGTCGAGTGCAGTGAAAGGTTCATCCAGGATCCAAAGTGAAGCCTGCGTAGCCCACAGCCGGGTTAAAGCCACCCGTCTTTGCTGCCCTGCCGATAAACGGGTTGTCAGTTCATCCTCTAAGCCGAGTAAGCCGAGCTTTTCAAGTAGATCCCAGGCATCGATATTTTCGGTTGACGACAGTTGTTGCTGCCAGTGAAAGTTTTCACGGGCACTTAGCTCACCTTTGACGGCTGCCTTATGACCAATAAACAAGAGTTGTTCGCAATACTCTGACCAGTTATGACTTAATGGCTTGCCGTAAAACGACACACGACCATTGGACGGTTCTAACAAGCCAGTCAGAATGCGTAATAACGAGGACTTCCCGGCTCCGTTCGGTCCGCTGACTTGCCACAACTGACCCGCACTTACCGAAAAGTTGAGATTTTCAAACAATACTCGCCCACCACGGATTGAGCTTAACTGCTCTGCGTGCAATAGTGGACTATTGGTGGAAGCAACCTGTGTCATGCGGATTTTACAACCAAAACCTTACTGGTAAGCTGACGCAAATGCCCACGATTCTACCATAAAATTTAGGTAAAGCGCATGGCTGATATTAAGCAACTGTTACAACAAATGATGGCGTCGCCGGAACGGACTTTAGCTCGTGCCGAGCAACAGCAATTATCCAGTCTCATGCGCATTTTTAATAGCGGAGCAGATGCACCGAAAACCAATAATATGCTATCCGGGACTTCCCCTAACATTCAAATTCAACAAGGCACGGCGGCCTCAACGACAACCAATAGCTCACTTTTAGTTCAGACCAGCACCGCAAAAGTACTTTCTAAACTACTGGTTCAAATTAGTTTGCCCGTGACTTATGAACCAGCAAAAGGAGAACAGCAGCCAGCGCGTATTCAGGGCAACAACTGGCAATGGCCGAATCCACCTAAGAATTTACAACCCCAGTTGGCCGTCCCCACAAAATTGCAGCTAACCATTACCCAGCCAGATCCTAAGCTACCGGTTGTGCAGCTAAGCTTAAATACCACCGGCAGTGCGAAGCCTGTTGGTGTTGCAGAAATACCGTTAACACAGTTACCGGCCAAGTTGGTTAAAGCCTTTGTTGAGCAAGGACGGGTTGCGACAGTCCAGCTACCCGTTAAGCCTCAGGCTTTGTCTCAGCCTGCGGCCCAACCAACTACAACAGCTAAAGTCGAGAGCCAGCCAAGCAATCAAAGCAGCTTAAACTTGCAGGCAGCGCAAAAATTAGCTGCGCCCGTTGCCAGTGGGCTGGCAATCAAACAGGCTCAGCAACTGACCCCAAAACAATTCCAGCAAGCCCTGCAGAGCTTTATACCTGAAAGCATCAGACCTAAACTTGTCACGCAGCCACAGGTTGAGGGTATACAGCAAACACCTCCACGATTGTCCGCTGATGCGATACGAGAAGCCACTCAGTCGCCACCTAAAGCCCTGCAGCAGCTTTTATTGAAGGTGTTGCAGCAGATGCCCACTCCGGAGTCTATGCAACGCCCACAAGCTCTGCAGAGCTGGGTCAGCGACTGGTTTGCTGCACGTCCGGTCAGTACCCAACCCAGCCAGCAAATGGGCAGCCTGGGGCAAATGTTAATGACGCTACTGGGGCTGGCTATACAACAAAAGCCGGAAACAACAACGACCAATAATTCAGCCCCCAGAACTTTACCTAACCAATTTACTCAAGCGCTGATACAGCAGGTACTTAACCCTGCTCCGGAAAATGCAGGAGAGGTTCGGGAGCGCATAAATGCGCTGTTACAACAACTACCACAACAGCAATTACAGCGACTACTGCAACTCTTTACCGGTATTCTGAATTCAGCGCAAAGTAGCCAGGCGCGACTGCAGGAGTCTGCTCCACAGCAACCTGAATATTACATTTTGCTACCTGCGGATACACAGAAGCCGCAACAACATGAGCTTCTTATTCGCAGAGAAAAAGACAGTAACAACAAAGAAGACAGCGGCCGTACCTTATGGTTATTTACTCTACGCTTCGAATTAGAGAGCACAGGCCCTCTGTTGGTTAAAGGTCGCTACCACCCACAAGGCTCTTCGGTTGATTTCTATACTGAAACTAAAACAGCACAAAAAGTTGTGGAAAGTCATGTTGAAAGGCTTGAGAAAAGACTGGAAGAATTAGAAGTCAACAGCGTTAAACTTCGAGTTCAGCAAGGCAAAATTCCTGACAATTTGGCGCAGCAGCATAGTGGCATTATTCGGGTGACGGTATGAGTGAGAAAAAAGAAAAGCAGGCAATAGGGCTGTCATACGACGGCTTTAACGCGCCCAAGGTTATCGCTCGCGGTTTCGATGAACTCGCCGAAGAAATCATTGCCGTAGCCAAAGAACATGGTGTGCTGGTACACGAAGATCCGCTCTTGTCAGATTCACTCGCAAAACTCAATGTAGGCGATGAAATTCCCAGAGACCTTTACATTATTATCGCCGAAATTATTGCTTTCGCTTATTTGTTGGATGGCAAGTTCCCAAGGCAATGGGAAGAAGGTTAATAAGAAACTACGCGCCTTTCTTGTGCAAAGAAATGAGCAACTCCGCTTCCGCCTGAGGTAAATCACATTCTTGCATCAGTTCCTCGGCACTGGCACCACTGGCAACCAGCTTAGCCGCGCGCTGATAAAGCTTACTGCCCGGATCCTGCTCCGCCACTTCTTGTAATTTCTGCTGCAACTGTTGGTGCTCTTCGTTTAGCTGTGCAACCTGCTGTTGCAATTGAGCAACCACCTGCTGTTGAGCGAAATCAGCTTTAGATGAAGCTTCTGGCTGCTGTTTAAACTGCTCACGCAGCGATAAAACTTCACTGGCTGTTTCTGTCAGCATTAATAAGCGCTGCTGCTGACGCTCTATTAATTCAGCCTGTCGCCGCGAAGTAATAACCACGGCTACTAACGCTATAAGCGCCAGCCCAAGAGCCAGCGCTGAAATAACAAATAACCAGTTCGTCATGAATTAGCCCAGACGGGAAATTTCATCCCATTCTTCATCGGTTAGCATTTTATCCAAATCGACTAAAATCAGTAATTCACCATCGCGATTACTGACGCCCTGAATAAAGCGAGCACTTTCATCGGTACCAACATTTGGTGCGCTGTCAATTTCTGATGTTTTCAAATAGACAACCTCAGCCACGCTATCGACCAGTATGCCAATCACCTGCTGTTCAGACTCGATAATGACAATACGAGAGTTGTCGGTGACTTCTGTTGGTGGCAAGCCAAAACGCAGACGCGTATCAATAACCGTAACAACATTGCCGCGCAAGTTGATAATGCCTAATACATAGTTAGGTGCGCCAGGTACCGGAGCAATTTCGCTGTAGCGCAGCACTTCCTGAACCTGCATTACATTGATACCGTAAGTTTCCTGATCCAGCTGGAATGTTACCCACTGCAGAACTTCGTCATTACTATCAACGTCAGTCTCATTCTTGATAGCGCGATTGTCTTTACTCATGTCTTACTCCGCCATGCGTTATTAATCTTGCTGGATATGGCCCAAGCCTTTATCCAGAAGTGTAATCAATGCGTTTACATCGAGCAATGCACACATTCTGTCACGGACAACCCCGGCAAGCCAGGGTCGCTTATTATTGGTCTCTTTACGCCACTGAATCGATTGTGGCTGCAAAGGTTCACTGGTCACTAATTCTTCACACAACAGTCCCCATGGGCTGTCATTCAAAGTAATTAGATACTGATAATCTAAATTCTCTTCCAGCTCGGACGTGCATTTTTCCGGCATAACCCAGCGAGCCGTATCGACCACCTGAAGCTTGTTATCTCGTTCGGTCATAATGCCGCGGAACCATTCAGGTTTCCCCATCAAAGGGCTTATTTTTCCCAGTTGATGGATACCGCCAAGACTCTTCAATGGAACTGCCAATGTCAGTCCCGCTACTTTAAAAAACAGAGCCTGAAAGTCGTGTTCCATGTACTCAGACATAGCATCCGGTAACGGCTCTGCCGGTATTTCCGGCTCTTCAGTAACTTCCGCTTCAGTTTCTGTTTCGTTATCCGTCTCAACAGCCGATGAATCGACGGTTATTTCGTCTGTCGAAGTCTCCACTTCCGTGGCAGCTTCAACTTCCGGCTCTGTATAGATATCGTCAGCTTTTACAGAAACTAAAGGTAATAAATCCTGTTCACGATTCAGACTAACGGTTTCTTCCTCAGATACCGCCTGAATTTTCGGCGCGGCCTGTGCAAGCAGTCGTTTTACCGGCTCGTTATCAAACTCAACCGTTTCTTCCTCGAGCAACAAAGCGTCGAGGTATTCGGCCATTGCCGCTTCGCTGTTATCGCGTTTCATGTTCATAAATCAACGTACATCCAACTGCTGTAAATTGGTCAACAAGGACTGATAAGCCAAAACGCCCCGCGCCTTAGGCGCATAAACCGAAGGAGGCTGTTGCTCGTTAGATGCATCCCGAAATTTAGTATCTATTGGAATCATGCCATTCCAGACCGAACGTCCATAACGGGCAATAAGTTTCTTATAAGTTTGCAACGACGCATTGGTTCGTTTGTCGTAAAGTGTCGGGATAATAGTATAAGCGTAATTCTCGCCACGCGACTTATGGATAAGTGTCAGGGTTCGCATCATTCTATCGAGGCCTTTTAAAGCCAAGAACTCAGTCTGCACCGGAATCAACACTCGACGGCAACAGGCAAGTGCGTTCACCATAAGAACCCCCAATACCGGCGGGACATCAATCAGAACATAATCGAAGTCATCGGCTATCATAGCCAGGCCGCGCTTAAGTACTAACCCCATGCCGTCCTGAGTCCCCAGTTTTCTATCCAGCGTTGCTAATGCCATAGTCGCCGGCATAACACTCAGGTTCTTAAACTCGGTTGGCAAAATACTACGGCGCATTAGCTCAGCCGTTATGTTCTTACCGGCGCTAAAGACATCAAAAGCACTGGACTCAAGCTCTTCCGAGTCAATGCTAAAATAGTAGGTTAATGACGCGTGAGGATCGGTATCAATACAAAGGACTCGCTTACCCTGCTCAGCCAAAAGCCCAGCCAAAGCAACAGCTGTCGTGGTCTTGCCGACCCCGCCTTTTTGATTAGCTACCGTCCATACGATCATTCACTCATCCCGCTATAAGCCGCTGTAACCGACTTCTTTCATAATCATCCTGGCCATGTCATCCAGGCTAATACTGCGAGTTGAAATTCCCGCCTGCGCAACAGCTTGCGGCATACCATAGACGACACAGCTGGCCTGATCCTGAGCCCATATCGTAGCGCCTTGATCTTTGAGCATACGAGAGCCATCACGACCATCGGCTCCCATGCCTGTTAAAATTACGCCAAGCACTTTACCCATATAGGTTTTTGACAAACTGGCAAAGGTTAAATCTACGCTCGGCTTATAAGTAATGCGTCCACTGGTATCGTCTTTTACCCTTAAACGTGCACTACCAGGCCTGCCTTCGACCATAAGTTGTTTTCCGCCCGGCGCTAAATACGCTGTCCCGGATCTGAGTACATCGCCGTCTTCTGCTTCTTTCACATTAACCTGACACAAACCATTCAACCGCTGTGCAAAAGCTTTCGTGAACGCTGCCGGCATATGCTGAACCATAACAATAGGATAGGGGAAATTCGCCGGTAGCTGAGTCAGTATTTTCTGCAGAGCTACAGGGCCTCCCGTCGAGGTTCCTATTGCCAAAAGTTGATACGCCCGATTCGTTGTTAGTGACCCAGCCGACCTTGCGGTGCGTGCATCAGTTTCACGCTGACTTTGTAATTCCTGGTTGCGCTGGCGAATGCGCTCAAGCGCTGTCTTCGGCTCATCCAGACGTTCTGTTGGTTTCTTTACCGTCGGCGCCGGTGAAGTCCTGGTGGGCGTGCGGCTAACAGGTTGTCGGGCAATTGCCAGTACGCGATCTTGCAGCGTTTTCACCGCTTCATCGCGATTACGTGCAATATCTTCAAATTTCTTTGGCAGGAAGTCAGCGGCCCCCGCTTCTAACGCGTTTAACGTAGCGGTAGCGCCTTCATGAGTCAGCGAGCTAAACATCAAAATAGGGCAAGGGTTGCTGCTCATTATGGCTTTCACAGCATCAATACCGTTCATTACCGGCATTTCAATGTCCATGGTAATGACATCCGGCTTAAGGACGCGACTTTGTGAAACCGCTTCTTCGCCATTATTGGCACTACCAATCACTTTAATGTTGGCATTATCTTCTAAAATCTCAGTAACCCGGCGCCGGAAAAACGCCGAGTCATCTACCACGAGAACTTTTACAGTCATGAACGGTGTGTCCCGTTATCGTTTTGCGTAATACTTAAGCATACTTGGTACATCAACGATCAAAGCAATACCGCCATCACTGGTGATGGTTGCTCCGGCCATACCCGGTGTACCCTGTAATAGCTTATCTAATGGTTTTATGACCACTTCTTCCTGGCCAATCAGTGCGTTGACGACAAAACCAACTTGTTGGTTGCCAATTTGCACAACCACTACATGCCCTTTCTCATTACGGCTTGAGCGGTCCGGATTACGAACCAGCCAATGCTCTAAGAAAAACAGCGGAATAGCACGATCACGTACAATCAGCGTTAATTGACCATCAACGGTATTGGTACGCTTCATATCGAGATCGATAATTTCACTGACCACTGCCAGTGGCAGAGCGAATGTCTGCTCTTTTACCGCAACCATCAAGGTAGGCAGTATCGCCAGAGTCAGCGGAACTTTAATCAAAAGCTCTGTGCCCTTACCCAGTTCCGACTGAATTTTGACACTACCGTTAAGCTGACTGATTTTGGTTTTAACTACATCCATACCGACACCACGACCGGATATGTCTGAAACTTCTTCTTTGGTCGAGAAGCCAGCGGCAAAAATCAGATTATAAGCATCTTCGTCACTCAAGCGTGCAGCTGCGTCGGTATCAAGAATGCCTTTGCTGATAGCAATGCCCTTAAGCTTTTCCGCGTCCATACCTGCACCGTCGTCTTTAATCGACAACATAATATGGTCGCCTTCCTGAGACGCCGACAGTGTTACCGTACCCGCCCGCGGTTTACCATTGGCTTCACGCACGTCCGGCATTTCAATACCGTGGTCAACAGAGTTACGAACCAAATGCACCAAAGGATCGGCCAGTGCTTCTACCAGGTTTTTATCCAGATCGGTATCTTCACCGTACATCTCAAGGTTAATTTCTTTCTTAAGGCTACGAGCTAAGTCCCTGACAACCCGCGGGAAACGCCCAAAGACTTTCTTAATGGGCTGCATACGAGTTTTCATTACCGCGCCTTGCAAATCGCCAGTTACAACATCTAGGTTAGAAATGGCTTTACCCATCTCGTCACTGTCTGACTCATCTGAGTTACTCAGGCTTAATAGACGGTTCCGGACTAAAACCAGCTCACCGACCATATTCATAATTTCATCTAAGCGTTTGGTATCAACCCGAACTGTGGTTTCAGCCTGTGCTGGTGCCGGCGCCGCTGGCTTTTTATCAACCGCTTTTGCCGCCGCAGGTTTATCTTCCGCTTTAGCAGCGGCTGGTTTCGGCTCGGGTTTAGCTGCAGGCTTAGACTGAGACTTAGACTGAGGTTTAGCTTGCGCTTTTGGCTCGGATTTTTTCTCAGCTGCTTTTTCTGCTGGCTTATCTCCTTTCGGCGTCGGCGCTTTGCCACTGCCATGGAGCTCATCTAACAGCGACTCGAATTCATCGTCTGTTATTTCGTCACCTTTTGCTGGTTCTTTTTGCTTCTCTTGTGCCTTTTCAGCACTCTGAGGCGCCTTACCACTGCCGTGCAACTCATCCAGCAGCGATTCAAATTCATCGTCTGTTATTTCATCGTTATCATCGCCCGGTTCAGACTTATCAGCAGAAGCTTTAACTTCCTCTTTCTTGCCAGGTCCTTTACCGTCGCCATGCAACTCATCCAGTAATGCTTCAAATTCATCGTCCTGAATCTCATCAATACTTTCGCCGCTACTCGCGTCGGTTGCCTCGGGTTCTGGTTCTGGTTCGGGTTCCGGCGCTTTAACCGGCTCTTCATCTTCCGATTCCGGCTGACTCAGCTTATGCAGAAGCTCCAATAACTCAGGTGATGCAGCTTCAGGTTCTTCTTTAGCCCTAACCTGTGCAAATTGAACATTAATGGTATCCAGCGACTGCAGAATAACATCCATCAAGTCGGAGGTGACGGTACGTTGACCATTACGCAGGGTATCGAACACATTTTCCGCACCGTGACAGGTATCAACTAGTGCGCCTAGAGACAGAAATCCAGCGCCACCTTTTACGGTATGAAAACCACGGAAAATAGCATTCAGCAAGTCTTTATTTTCTGGATCATTTTCCAGTTCAACCAGCTGTTCAGACAATTGCTCGAGGATCTCTCCCGCCTCGATCAAAAAGTCCTGCAGAATGTCTTCGTCCATATCAAAGCTCATGCGACTGATGCTCCTAGAAACCTAAACTGGACAGCAAATCGTCCACTTCGTCTTGTCCGCCAACCACGTCATCACGTTGATCAGCATCTATAATTGGGCCTTCCGCGACACCGGCATTTTTCTTATCGGGCGTTGCGGTTGCCGCCTTACGGCGCTCTTCTTCTTTACCGAATATTTTGAGTAGCTCAATTAAGTTCTTTTCAACGTCTTCAACTAACTGAATGACCCGGCGAATGACTTGCCCGGTAATATCCTGAAAATCCTGAGCCATCAACACTTCAGTCATCAACCCATGCACTTGTGGCATGTTTTCACCACAGCGCTTAAGTACATCATCGACCTGATGGCATAAAGACTTGAATTCATTTATATCGATATCGTTACTCATCAGCCGATTCCAGGCCGGCATGACCTTCTCTACACGCTGATGCATGTCATCAGCTAAAGGCAGGCACGCCTCTACCGCATCCATTGTTCGATTAGCGGCGTCTTCTGTTTTTTCTATGACATACAACAAACGGTTTTGCGCATCAGGAAGATCATCTTGCGTCATTTGCACAATACGAGGGTCAACCTGAAAATCCTGAAGTGCTTCGTGGAGGTCGCGTGTTAACTGGCCGACAGAGGTAAACAACTTATCGTTACGACGGTTGTAAACGTCTTCCAGCAATTGATTTGCCTGCTGCTGCTTCCCGTCTTCAAGCAAGGCTACGAGTTCCTTGGCTTGCTCCAGAGAAATATCATGGGCGTTATCAGACATAGTCATTCGCCCTTTAGCTAATACGTTCGAAAATCTTGTCGAGCTTTTCTTTCAACGTTACGGCTGTAAACGGTTTCACGATATAACCATTAACGCCCGCCTGTGCAGCCATGATGATCTGCTCACGCTTGGCTTCCGCCGTTACCATCAATACCGGTAAGTGAGCGAGGTTATCGTCCTTGCGAATTTCCTTCAGCAAGTCAATTCCCTGCATACCGGGCATGTTCCAATCGGTTACGACAAAGTCGAAATCACCGTTCTGCAACATGGGTAAAGCCGTATTACCGTCATCAGCTTCCTGAATATTGGTAAAGCCAAGATCACGAAGTAAATTCTTAATGATTCGTCTCATTGTAGAAAAGTCATCCACAACAAGAATTTTCATATTTTTATCCAAAGCACCCTCCACTGAGGCTCTCGATTACCACCAAAGTTTATTCAACCCAATTTTGCATTCGCGACTTCAGTCGCAACATTGCCTGACTGTGAATCTGACTGACACGTGATTCACTCACGCTCAGCACTTCACCTATCTCTTTTAAATTCAATTCTTCGTCATAATACAACGAAAGCACCAAGGCTTCACGTTCTGGTAGCGATGAAATTGTCGAAACCAATGCTTTATGAAACGCAGCGTTCTCAACATCTCGTTGTGGCTCATAAGCTGAACCCGTTACCTGCTCTGGCATCAGCGCATCTTCTGACACGCCAAGATCTTCAATTCCAACAATTCGTCCTGAGCTCACATCTCGCAAAATATGGTGATATTCATCCATACCCATATTCAGTTTTTCGGCTACTTCCGTATCTTTTGCGTCACGCCCCGTTTCATTTTCAACCTGACGAATGGCTTCCAGCACACGTCTGTGGTTACGGTGTACTGAGCGAGGCGCCCAATCTCCACGACGAATTTCATCCAGCATCGCACCACGAATGCGAATCCCGGCAAAAGTTTCAAAACTGGCGCCTTTGCTGTTATCAAAGTTGCGCGCCGCTTCTAATAAGCCAATCATGCCTGCCTGTATCAAATCATCCACTTGCACACTGGCGGGTAGTCTCGCCATCATGTGGTGGGCAATACGCTTAACCAGCCCGGTATGCTGCTCAATAATCGCATTCCGGTTGTCAGCGGTGGCGGCATAAACGGCAGCTTTATTCATTGGCAACATCCCGCTTACTCTCGTTATCGGCAGAAGTTATCAATTGTTCAAGAAAAAATTCTAAATGGCCTCCGGCTTGTGCCGGAACGGGCCAGTCCAACGCCTTTTTAGCAAGCGCTTTTATTGCTAATGACGCCGGTGATTTTGGATAAGCCATGACAAAAGATTGCTGTTTTCGTACGGCTAAACGCAAGTTTTCATCGAAAGGGATAATTGCTGCCAGCTCTAAAGCAACATCTAAGAATCGGTCGGTAACCTTAGTTAGCTTATTGAACAGTACTTGCCCGTCGCGCATATTACGCACCATATTGGCAACCACTTTAAATTTGAAAAGCCCCTGCTCACGGCTCAATACTTTAATAAGGGCGTAAGCATCGGTAATCGATGTCGGTTCATCACAAACCACTACTAACACGTCCTGTGAGGCCCGGGCAAAACTGACAACTGTGTTGCCTATGCCGGCCGCGGTATCCACAATCAGCACATCATAATTGCCCTGTAGTTGGCTAAACGCTCTAATTAAACCGGCGTGCTCAGATTCACTGAGGTCCACCATCGAACGCGTTCCCGAAGTTGCCGGAACAATTTTTATCCCCGCAGGGCCTTCAATCAGAATGTCTTCCAGTTCGCACTGACCGCTCAATACATGCGAGAGATTACGCTCAACACGAAGACCCAACATGACATCGACGTTAGCCAGGCCTAAGTCGGCATCCAGCACCAATACTCGTTTGCCCTGCTTTGCCATTGCAATAGCCATATTCAGCGACACATTGGTTTTACCCACGCCACCTTTACCACCGGTTACCGCAATCACTTTTACTTTTGATTGTTTCATTCTTCGCAGACCGCTTGCTTGATCCATCGGGCGTATCTCTTTTCTGACTAAATTGACAACAGCTTCATATTACATCGGCTCATTCAGCGAGAAAACGCCGCATTCCAATACGATTTTGGCACGTCTGACACTGAGGAACAAATGCTTTTATCAAGCAAACGCTCAGCCTCCGCTACCATGAAGTTCGCATCGGCTACCCGAATGTCTTCGGGAACCTGCTGGCCATTGGTTAAATAGCCTACTGGTAAGCCATGCTCAATAGCCACGCTGATACTCTCACCTAAACTTAAGCATTCGTCCAGCTTAGTAAAAATGCAACCGGATAAAGGCAAAGTTTTAAATTGCTTAACGGCATCCATCAATACTTGATTCTGCGACGTCGCTGAAAGCACCAAGTATGGACGAATGCGCAGTCGTGAATTCTGGATCAGTTGGCTTAGCTGCTCGCTCAAGCGCTTGTCACGCTGACCCATGCCTGCCGTATCAATTAAGATTAAGCTCTTCTGCCGCAGTGAAAGTAATGCATCTGCCAGCTCTTGCGCATTTTTAGCGACCTTTACCGGACAGCCAATTATACGACCATAGGTTTGTAATTGTTCACTGGCACCAATACGAAAGGTATCCGTGGTAATTAATGCCACTTTATCGGCGCCATGGCGCTGAGCGTAACGAGCAGCCAATTTCGCAATAGTAGTGGTTTTACCCACGCCGGTTGGGCCGACTAAAGCAACCGCACCACCGCGTGTCAAAATATCGTCGGACGTGGTATTTAACTGCCCTTCCAACAAATGCAGGGTCTGTTCCCATGCTTCATCGTCTGAGCCACCTTCGGGAATAAAACAGGCAATCTGATCCGCGACTCGTTCACTTAACCCCATAGACATCAAGCGATTCATCAGCATCGCACGGGTTGGTTCTTCTCGATCCATTTCTTGCTTCATTAAACCGCTCAACTGGTGTTCCAGTAATTGGCGAATACCGTTTACCTGAGAGCGCAGTTCAGCAATGGCCTGGGAGTCGTCCGCTGCTGGTGCATTTACTTGTTCAGGAAAAATATCGTCGCTTAACTGAGAATCGGCGAAGGCTTGTGGTTCTGGCTTTGGCTCTGGACGCTGTGTCGGTTCAGCAACCGCTTGTGCAGGCGTGCGTTGCTCAGGCTGTTCAGTCTGTGCCTGACGCTGTAACAGTTCCTGCAAAGACTCAGCCGGTACTTCCGGTGTCTTTGACGCGGTCTGCTCATTCGATGCCTGCTCAGCCATTGGCTGTGCCTGTTGCGCATCGGGGTCAATGGCTGCAACCAGCTCAATACCACCGTTCACCTTCTTGTTAGACAGGATAATAGCATCCGGCCCTAAGGTTTCTTTAACCTGTTGCAAACCACGGCGCATATCTTCGGCAAAAAAGCGTTTAATCTTCACAAGCGACTCCCGTTACTCTTGTGTGGCGGTTTGTTCACCACCGTTTTGTTGTCCACCAATTGAGCTGACAATGCGAATTTGTTTATCATCCGGTACTTCCTGATAGGACAACACTCGCATACCATCGGTAGCGTGACGCGCAAAACGCGCCATGGTTGACCGTAGAAGCCCCGAGGTCAGCAGTACTGAAGGTTCACCATTCATTTCCTGCTGCTGATGCACTTCGCGTAATGACTGTTGCAGGCGTTCGGCCAAACCAGGTTCGATTCCCGCGCCTTGCTGATTTCCGTCATTACCAGCCATTTGCAATGACTGATGCAACATCTGTTCCAACTCTGGTGCCAAAGTTATGACAGGCAATTCCGCCGCCCCTTCAGCAATGTCCTGAACAATCAAACGACGTAGCGAGATTCTGACCGCAGCAGTTAATACTTCCGGATCCTGGCTACGGCCGGCGTACTCAACCAAGGTTTGTACAATGGTGCGCATGTCACGAATCGCGATGCCTTCATCTAATAGGTTCTGTAATACTTTTACGAAATTCCCCAGCGATAGCAGATCCGGAATCAGTCCTTCAACCAGCTTAGGATGCGTGCGGCCAAGACGGTCCAGCAACTCTTGCGCTTCCTCATGCCCCAGCAATTGTGACGCATGGTTAGTCACTATCTGACTTAAATGCGTAGCAACCACAGTAGCAGCATCAACTACCGTATAACCCAATGTCTGCGCATGTTCCCGCTGTTCTGGGCGGATCCAGACCGCATCCAGACCAAAGGCTGGATCGGTTGTTTTCTCACCTTCCAGTTCGCCGAATACCTGACCGGGGTTAATCGCCATTTCCCAGTCATGACGAATTTCAGCTTCCCCCATGGTCACGCCCATTAAGGTAATGCGGTAACTGTTCGGACCCAAATCGAGGTTATCTCTGATATGAACAGCGGGCACCAGAAAACCAAATTCCTGGGACTGCTTCTTACGCACGCCTTTTATGCGTGACAGGAGCTCTCCGCCCTGTTGCTTATCTACCAACGGAATCAGGCGATAGCCTACTTCCAGGCCAATAGTATCTACATGGCGAACATCGTCCCAGCTAAGCTCTTTTTGCTGCGCCTGCTGAACTTGCTGTTCCTGTTCTTTCTCGACCAGCTCACCTTCTTCGGCTTTTGACTTTTTAAGCTTAAAGTACGCTGCACCAGCTAGCACCGCTGACATACTTAAGAACGCCAGGTGCGGCATACCCGGGATAACACCCATGGCAAAAAGTACTGAGCTGGTAATGACCAAAACTTTCGGATTGTCCAGCAGTTGCAAGACAACCGCATCGCCCATGTCTTTGCTGTCATTTTCGCGAGTAATAATAATGGCGGTCGCAACCGAAAGTAACAACGAGGGGATTTGCGCGACCAGGCCGTCACCAATGGTTAGCAGCGTATAAACTTCCACGGCTTCATTGAACGTCAGACCGTACTGGATCATACCAATCAGCAGGCCGCCGATAATATTGATAAAGAGGATTAAGATACCAGCTATGGCATCCCCTTTTACGAACTTACTGGCACCGTCCATAGAACCGTAAAAATCGGCTTCACGGGTTACATCACTGCGTCGGGCTTTGGCTTCTTCCTGGTTGATTAGACCCGCGTTCAAGTCAGCATCAATGGCCATCTGTTTACCCGGCATGGCATCAAGGGTAAAACGGGCGGTTACTTCTGAAATACGGCCAGCACCTTTGGTGATAACCACAAAGTTAATAATAACCAGAATGGCAAACACCACCAGACCGACAGTGTAGTTACCGCCTATAACAACACTACCGAAGGCTTCAATCACTGAGCCCGCAGCACCGGGGCCGTTATGACCTTCCAGCAAAACAATACGAGTTGAGGCAACGTTAAGACTTAATCGTAAAACCGTAGCAATAAGCAATACCGTGGGAAACGCGGCGAAGTCGAGCGGACGTTGGGTATAAACCGCCACCAGCATAACCACCAGTGACAAGGTAATTGAAAACGAGAACAGAATGTCCAGCACCATAGCCGGAATAGGCAGAACCACCATCGCCAGAATGGCCATAATGGCCACAGGCGTTCCGAACCCTTTAATCAGATGCGCGTTGTTCTGCGTGAAATTTCTTAAATCTACTAACTTTTCGGCACCGCCCGCCATACGTCTTCCTGTTGCGTCAAAAAGTTGAACCTGCGGTGTTTCATTCAAGAATCGAGCCAGCTTTTTAAATATTTTCTGACTCGTTGATACGTTTTGGCCTACAGATATTTATCTTCTCGCAGCTACACTTTCTGTTCTTTAACAAAAAGGTTCTTACCGTGCGTGGTTATTCTCTAGTTGAAATGCTTATTGCACTGACAATTACAGCTGGCTTAGGTGCGTTATCGATGCCGTTATTTAGTCAACAAATGGAGACCTTGCTGTTGCAGCAGGCCAGTAATCGCTGGTTGTCGTACTTACATCAAGTAAAAGCAAAGGCGCAGAAGGAGCAGCGGTCGATAGTTGCTGAATTGGTGCCTCTTGACGGTCATTCCAGTGTTTTTAAAGCGATAACAGAATCGACTTACAGCGCAGCAAGTCCACTCACTTTCTACGGTAACTCCGGAGCGGCTGTGCCTGGGCATGTTCGAATTGTAAGCGATAGTAGAGTGGTAAAAGTAATTATAAGCAGCAAAGGCCGCATTCGCTCTTGCGTCAGTCTTGGTCCGTCTTTGCCCGGAATGTCCTTATGTTAGTTAATAAAAATAATGGCTATAGCTTGGTTGAAGTACTCATTGCAGCAGCCCTTGGCTCTATTATTGTGATCACAGCTCAGCAAATAATACAGTGGCAAAAGGGATCTCAGTTCAGTGCGGTGTCGAGTGCACAATTTATTTTAGGTGGGCAAGCAGTTTCTTATGAGTTTTTTGAAAACCTGAATCAGACAGTAGCTGGAGGCGTGCAAAATCCACAGAGCAATTGCTTTATTTTTCCTACCCAAAGCGGCGGGTCGGTTGGCTTTCGGGTTCGGAATTCCCAGTTACAGCATAACCCTATGACACTGGACTGTTCAGGGTATGGTTGGCAGTCACTGACCGACAAAGCACAGTTTGAAGTTCGGGAGCTATTGGTTGAAACCAGTGTCTCGTCAGTGTCTGACGGCGCTTCAAAGCTATTTATTACGCTGACTATTTCACGGACCACTAAAAAGGGTGTGCAAGAGCAACAGTTTAAGCGAAGCATAACGATATTCTCTTAGCCCTTTGTTTTTAAACCACAGAGAAGGATGTTCACAATGCAAGCGAAAGGATTCGCGTTAATACTCACTTTAGTAACACTCATTAGTCTAAGCTCCGCAAGCATCGCTGCCCTGTTTTTCTACGCGCAAATGCTGGAAGCTCAGCAAGAGCATCAGTGGCAAGTTCTTTCTGACCAGTTAGAAGCCGACTTTAACCGACAGAAAGAGCATTATGAGTCAGCACAAAAGTAAAGGTTTTTCCCTAACTGAGACCATGGTTGCTTCTGCAATAGTCGCTATTTGGGCTGTCAGTAGCCAGCAACTGCTCCAAGTTGGGTTAAGCGCGATTGAAAAAGCAAAACACAAAGCCCAAGCCGTCGAGGTTTTGAATCGCTATATACAAGACGCAAATATTGACTGGATAAATGGCTCTTACCCCTCACCTGAATTCACTTTGAACGGTTTTATTATCCATTCAAATGTTAATTCAATAGACGAAAACAATGCTTCTATCGATGTTGAAGTAATCTGGAGAGAAAAAAATATGTATTTATTGAAAGTCTGGTTATCTCGATAAAATCAGCAATAACTTAAGTATCAGCTTTGCAAAGATTTTCTAATTGCTTGCATGTGAAAAAGCTAGAGGGAGCAACACCTTAAAACGCATCACTCGTGCACTAGATATTAGCCCAGAACAGTTATTTTAACTGTTGTTAAAGCTACGCCGCCGGGTGCGGTCTTAGCTCAGGCGGAATTGAGAAAGTGATATTTTCCTCACGGCCACTGAGTTCAATGGCGGTTTTACCACCCCACTCCTGCAGCTTAGCAATAACCTCTTTCACCAACACTTCTGGTGCAGAAGCGCCAGCGGTTACCGCAACTTTATCGTGACCTTCTAACCAGGCTTTATCGATGCAACTAGCGTCATCAATTAGATAAGCCGGAGTTCCCATTTTTTCTGAAAGCTCGCGTAAGCGGTTTGAGTTTGAGCTATTGCGTGCACCCACCACTAGCATAACATCGGCATCACTGGCTAATTCACGCACGGCATCCTGCCGGTTTTGGGTGGCGTAGCAGATATCGTCCTTACGTGGACCATTAATGTCAGGAAACTTCTGACGTAAAGCCTCTATAACATCGGCCGTGTCATCAACCGATAAGGTTGTCTGGCTCATATAATGGAGGTTCTTCGAGTCTTTAACTTCAAGTTTACTCACGTCTTCAGGCGATTCAACTAAGTAGATACCACCATCGGTGTTCTTATACTGACCCATGGTGCCTTCAACTTCCGGATGTCCGGCATGGCCAATGAGTACACATTCATGCCCCTTGCGACTGGCACGTGTCACTTCCATATGAACCTTGGTTACCAATGGACAAGTGGCATCAAATACCCTCAAGCCACGATCTTTGGCTTCTTGTCTTACCGCCTGAGAAACGCCATGGGCGCTAAAAATAACGATCTGGTCGTCCGGCACTTCGTGCAGCTCTTCGACAAATACCGCACCGGCATCGCGCAGTTTATTGACGACATACTTGTTGTGAACCACTTCGTGACGCACATAAATCGGCGGCTCGAATATTTCCAGGGCTCGCTCGACAATAGTAATAGCGCGATCAACTCCGGCACAAAAGCCACGTGGGTTCGCCAACAAAATTTGCATCATTTCCTCCTGCGCTCAGCCCGACTCAGTAACCAGTCACGGCTCAACGCTGATAATCTCTACTTCAAAAATCACCGTTTGTCCGGCCAACGGATGATTAAAATCGATGGTCACTGTTGGACCTTCAATTTTACGAACAATTCCCGGTAAATCGGTACCATCGGGTTGAGTAAACGCCAAAATAGCGCCAACTTCCGGTTTTGTTTCGTCGCTAAACTTTCCCGAGTCGACATAGTAGTAGTTGTCCGGGTTTGGTTCACCAAAGGCGTCTTTCGGTTCTAATGTGAACTCACGCTCAGCGCCTTCACGCAGGCCGACCAGACAAGCTTCAAAGTTTTCCGTCAGGCTGCCGTCGCCCATACGAAACTTCGCAGGCTTGCCCGACATTTTGGTGCTGTCCGCGACCGAGCCATCGGCCAGTTTAATACTGAAGTGCATAACCACTTCCCGTCCGTGCTCAATAGGTAAACGACTCAAACGAAACTCCTTACTGCTTGTGACCGTCTTCAACTTTATCCCGACGGTTATCAAAAAAAGCTTCCAACAACATGAGTGCAGCACCAATAGTAATAGCCATGTCCGCTACGTTAAAGGCCGGCCAATGCCAACCCTGATAGTGCACATCAAAAAAGTCGATAACATAGCCGTACATTAAACGGTCAGCTACATTACCAATAGCCCCGGCCAGAATCAGCGAAAAGGCCAGGTTCTGACGCCACAAGCCTACCGGATTACGGCGCATCCAGATAAGCAAAACAACACTAATAGCTATTGCTATAGCGGTAAAGAACCAACGCTGCCAACCACCACTGTCACTTAAAAAACTAAATGCGGCACCATAGTTATGTACATAGGTGAAGTTAAACAAGCCTTCAATAACAACCCGGCTTTCATAAAGCTCAAATTCACCTGCAACCCAAATCTTCGTAATTTGATCAACAACCACCAGCAACAACGTTAGCCACAGAAAACGTAGCCCGGTTGCACGGTTAGTCTGGTTAGCAAAATCAGGCAAAACGACGCTCCTCACCTTCACCTTCAATATTGGTTATACAACGCTGGCATAAATCGGCATGGCTTTCTAATGTGCCAACCTCTTCACGATGATGCCAACAACGCTCACACTTCTTATATTCTGATTTAACTACGCTAACGGCCAAAGCTAATTTCTCAGCTTTTACCGCGTTGGCCGGGGCATCATTAATAGAAGCCACTTGCGCTTCTGATGTCAGCAGCGCAAAACGCAGCTCTTCACCTAAACGGTTGAGAGAGTCCGCCAGCTTATCATCAGCATATAAGATGACTTCGGCCTGCAAAGAACCACCAATAACATCGTCGCGGCGCGACTGTTCCAATGCCTGATTAACCACATCGCGAATTTCCAGCAACTGCATCCAGAACGCGTTTTCATCGTCTTTAACGCCGCCAAATTCATCAAAGCCCTGATACCAGTTTTCGGTAAAGACATACTGACTGCGCTCGTTTGGCAACAAGTCCCAAATTTCCTGAGCCGTGAAGCTGCAAATTGGAGCCATCCAGCGCACCAGTGCCTCAGCAATATGATACAGCGCCGTCTGACACGAACGACGAGCCAGGCCTTCAGATTTTGCGGTGTACTGGCGATCTTTAATGATATCCAGATAGAAGCTACCCAGTTCAATTGAACAAAAGTGCATAAGCTTCTGCACAACGCTATGGAACTGATAGTTGTCGTAGGCTTCCAACAGTTCTTTCTGCAAATCAGCGGCTCGCCCCACAATCCAGCGATCCAGTTCAACCATATCTTTTCTGGCAACTAAGTCCGTTTTAGGGTCAAAACCGCTTAAGTTAGCCAGTAAAAAGCGCGACGTATTACGAATGCGACGATACGCATCCGCTGAACGTTTAAGGATTTCATCAGAAACCGTCATTTCGCCAGAGTAGTCTGCTGACGCAACCCATAAGCGCAGAATATCGCCACCGAGCTTATTCATAACGTCCTGCGGAGCAACTACGTTCCCGATGGACTTAGACATCTTGCGGCCCTGTGCATCCACAGTAAAGCCATGAGTCAGAACCTGGTGGTACGGCGCTTCGTTATACATGGCAACGCCTGTAACCAGAGAGCTCTGGAACCAACCGCGGTGTTGATCGGAGCCTTCTAAATATAAGTCAGCAGGCCAGCGCAGGCCATCAAACTCACGCAATACGCAGTGATGCGTAACACCCGAGTCAAACCAGACATCTAAAGTGTCGGTAACTTTACGGTATTTGTCGGCTTCATCGCCTAATAAGGTTTCAGGCTCTAAATCAAACCAGGCCTGAACGCCGTCCTTTTCAATCAGTTGAGCCACTTTTTCCATAAGCTCCAACGTGTTCGGGTGGAGCTCATCAGTTTCGCGGTTGACGAAAATGGCAATGGGGTTACCCCAGGTGCGCTGACGAGAAATACACCAGTCAGGACGCCCCTCTACCATAGACTCAATACGGCTTTGCCCCCACTCCGGGAACCAGCCCACTTTTTTGATTTGATCTAACGCACCTGCGCGCAACCCCTTCTTGTCCATGCTAATAAACCACTGTGGCGTTGCACGGAAAATAATCGGCGTTTTATGGCGCCAGCAATGCGGATACGAGTGACGGTAACTTTCTGCATGCATTAAGTTACCGACTTCACGCAGTTTGTCGACAATAGGCTCGTTCGCTTTAAATACATGCTGCCCGGCAAACAGTGGCGTATCGTCTTTATACACGCCGTTATCGCCAACCGGATTATAAACCTCAATACCGTAACGTTGACCTACCAGGAAGTCATCGACACCGTGTCCTGGCGCCGTATGCACACAACCGGTACCACTTTCAGTTGTCACGTGGTCGCCCAGTATTACCGGTACCTGCAATTCAAACAACGGATGCTGTAGCTGTAGACCTTCTAAGTCCTTTCCTTTACAGAAACCCAGCTTGTGGTAATGGGTAATGTTCCAGCGTTCCATGCAGTCTTTAACCAAATCATCAGCAAGAATTACACGCTCTGCAGATTGATCATCGCCGGCTTCAATTTGCACTAAAGTGTACTCAAGCCCTTCGGCTAAAGTAACAGCGCGGTTCGCAGGAATGGTCCACGGAGTAGTGGTCCAGATAACCATGCTGACATCGCCTTCACCTACATGCCCTTCCGGCGTACTGAAACGCTCGACGGTTTCCGCCGTTGCTGCAACCGGTAAACGCACATCAATAGCCGGTGAGTTTTTGTCCTGATATTCAACTTCCGCTTCAGCCAACGCTGAGCCACAGTCTGTACACCAGTGAACCGGCTTAAAACCTTGATGCAAATGACCATTATCAATGATTTTTGCAAGAGCGCGAACACTGTCAGCTTCCTGCTTAAAATTCATGGTCAGGTAAGGGTTATCCCAGTCACCTAGCACGCCCAAGCGTTTAAACTCTGTGCGTTGCTGATCAATTTGAGTCATGGCATATTCGCGGCACTTTTCACGAAACTCCGCCAAGTTTAATTTTTTACCCGGCTTACCGTGCTTTTTCTCTACCTGCAACTCAATTGGCAGGCCATGGCAGTCCCAGCCCGGTACATAAGGCGCATCAAAGTCGCTTAAGGTTTTTGCCTTAACAATAACGTCCTTTAAAATTTTATTTACGGCGTGACCAATGTGAATTTGCCCGTTCGCGTACGGAGGGCCGTCGTGCAGAATAAATTTAGGCTTGCCCGCTTTAGCTTGACGAATTTGACCGTACAGGTCAGCTTCATACCATTGCTCCAGCATTTTTGGCTCGCGTTGAGCCAGGTTACCGCGCATAGGGAACGCTGTTTCTGGCAAGTTTAAGGTGTGTTTGTAATCACTCATGGGTCACTGTTTCCATTTCCGCATAGTTACTGACTCCGGCACGCTAATGCATCGCGTGCGCGGGCGGCATCTTTTTCAATTTGTTCTTGTAAGTGCTGCAACGACGCAAAGCGTTGCTCGTTGCGCAATTTGGCCACCGGCGTGACCGTCATCTGCTGACCGTACAGATTGCCTGAAAACTCAAACAAATGCACCTCCAGCTGTACTTCGTCGCCATTTAATGTTGGCCGTGTTCCCAGGTTAGCGACTCCGGAATAAGTTTCTCCGCCCTTACCTAGCTGGGCTGTTACCGCGAACACCCCGTGCAGCGGGCTTTTTAATCGTTTTAATGGCACGTTAGCGGTAGGAAAACCAATAGTTCGACCGTTTTTCCGCCCGTGTACGACTTTTCCACACATTTGATAAGGCCGCCCCAGCATTTGTTCCGCCTGCTCAAAGTCGCCTTCCTCTAGTGCCTGACGGATGGCCGTGCTGCTTACGCGCTGTTGTTGCTGGCGATAACTGCGGGTATCCACCACTTCAAAGCCTAGCTCGTTACCCGCCTTTTGCAGCAACTCGAAGTCGCCCTCTCGTTTATAGCCAAAACGAAAATCATCGCCTACCACCAGAAACTTAACGCCCAGCTTGCCAACCAAGGTTTGCTCAATAAACTCACGAGCCGGCTGACTGGCAAACTTTTTATTAAATTCAATGACAATGTGTCGGTCGACATGTTGCGCCTGCAGCGCGAGATATTTTTCACGCCAGTTGGTTAACCGTGCAGGCGCCTTTTCAGGCTGAAAGAGCTCTTGCGGCTGAGGCTCGAAGGTCATAACGGCCGAGGGGACACCCAACTGCTGCGCTTGTTCACGGACCTGGCTCAATACCGCCTGATGGCCCAGGTGAACACCATCAAAGTTACCGATGGTCAACACACAGCCGTGATGCTCAGCTCTTAGGTTATGAGTACCGCGAATCAGTTCCATGCCCGCACAATCTTAATGTTTTCCGGAAAAACGCGATTATAACTGATACTGACCTGATAATCAGTACTCACGCGCACGGAAATGTCGCGGCCTCATACCGGTGACGACAAGCACACCAATATAAATCAGCGCACCGAATCCAATTACCTGTGCCAAAAGCCAGGGGCGCTCAACTAAAGAGCTGGTTCGCCAGGTAGCAATATCCGGACTTAACCAGAGCACACCGGCTATCATCGCCGTAGTGGCAAACAGTACCTGCAGAATAAACCGCCCTGTTCCTTGTTGTTTTTTCAGCACCCCTTCACGCCATAAAGTCACGCCCAATAACCCAGCGTTTATAGCCGCGGAAGCTGCCGTTGCCAGCGCTAATCCGACATAACTAAAAGGAATGGCCAAAGCAATGTTAAACACCATGTTTGCTGCCATCGCAATAATGCCGTACTTCACCGGTCGCTTAGTATCCTGTCGGGAGTAAAAGCCCGTAGCCAGCACTTTTACCATCATAAAGCTCAACAAACCGGTGGAATAAGCCATAAGACTGTAGGACGCCATACGCGCATCGTCCGGGCTGAAGGCGCCGTGCATGAACAACACCATGAGCATGGGCTCTGCTAATACAAAAAGACCCGCCATGGCCGGTACACCCAGCAACAGCACCATACGAATACCCCAGTCGAGCGTGGAACTGAAGTTTTCTTTTGACTGGTCCACGTGGCGCGAAGAAAGCGCCGGCAGAATAACCGTGGCAATGGCAATACCAAATAGCCCAAGTGGGAATTCCAACAAGCGGTCAGAGTAGTAAAGCCAGCTTATAGAACCTGTCATTAAAAAGCTGGCAATGAGGGTATCAAACAGTAAGTTAATTTGACTGACTGACACACCAAATATAGCCGGTAACATCAGTTTGCGAATTTTGGTAACGCCAGGATCCTTCCAGCCCCATTGGGGTTTAACCAGCAACCCGGCTCTTTTCAGAAACGGCAGTTGGAATAAAAGCTGAATTAACCCACCAAAAAATACGCCCCAGGCCAACCCATATTCTGGTTGCTCTAATTGCGGAGCCAACCAGATAGCCGCCGCAATAATGGCGACATTCAAAAATACCGGGGTAAAAGCCGCTACCGCAAATTTACCTAAGGTATTGAGTATGGCACCGGCCATGGCGGTAAAACTAATAAACCATAAATAAGGAAAGGTAATACGGAGTAGATCACTGGCCAGTACAAATTTGTCCCCTTGCGGCCCATCGTTCCACCAATCTAAAAACCAACCCATACCAAAAAGCGCGGCCACAACCGGGGAAGCGACCACACCGAAGATTGTCACTACAGTAACAATAGTACCTAAAGTACCGGATACCCGAGCTATCAATAATTGTTGTTCAGGCAGCTCTTTACCCTGCTTATACTCCGTCAGCACCGGTACAAACGCCTGCGCGAACGCGCCCTCGGCAAAAAGCCGGCGTAAAAAATTAGGGATTTTGTTGGCAAAGAAAAACACGTCCGCTGCAGCACCGGCGCCCATCAGGTTGGCAATGACCACGTCACGCACCAAACCCAATACACGCGAGATAAGAGTCATAGCACTGACGATAAATCCTGAACGGAGCAAAGCTTTTGACAAGAGAGATCCTTTCGGCTGACAGCTAAGTTTCTGTTTTTGATTGTAACTGAGACCAATGGTGGATGCTATTTTATCAAAACCTCAGTTAAAGCGGTGAGTTTTTCCCTTTTCACTGTTGACTTTTACAGCAGAAAAGGCATAATCTGCGGCCTTTATAAGAGAAGCGTTCTGTTAATGAATTTAGGAGTTCACCTTGGCTAACATTAAGTCTGCTAAAAAGCGTGCGATTCAGGCCGAGAAAAATCGCCGCCACAATGCAAGCCGTCGTTCAATGATGCGTACTTACCTTAAACGTGTAAACGCAGCTATTGAGAAAAAAGACAAAGAAGCAGCAAACACTGCAATGAAAGACGTAACCCCAATGCTGGATCGTTACGCGACTAAAGGTCTTATCAGCAAAAACAAAGCGGCACGTCATAAGAGCCGTTTGAATGCTAAGATCAAAGCACTGTAAGAAGAATTACTGACCTGGGCTTAGGCGCAGGGGAGAGAAAAGCCGGCTTTTGAGCCGGTTTTTTTGTGTCTACTTTTGAATCAAAGTTAAATTGACTGGGGAATTAATCCTAATATCTTCTTTTACCCTTTTGCCGATAAGTTCTTTGAAATATTTTGGGGCAATTCCATACCCAGGCCTTACACTGCGGATACTGTCTTCCGTAATTACATCACCAGCCTTTAAGGCTTTGACAAAATATAGAGAACGGCGGAACTTCACATTGCCTAACTCACTCGATTTGCGACCATAATCCACTTGCCCTAAAGATTTTTTCGCTGTTTTCGTATCACGACACAGGGCCGCAAGCTCTGCAGGCTCTAATGAAAAGCTGTCATCCGGGCCACCGCCGTTTCTATCTAGTGTAAAGTGCTTCTCAATAATGGAGGCGCCCAGTGCTGCGCTTACTATCGCAGTCGTATTATCCAATGTATGGTCAGATAATCCTGTCAATACATTAAAACGATCACGCATATCCACTAAGGTTTGCAAGTTGTAATCTTCTGCCGGAGCAGGATAACCGCTGACACAATGTAAAATCGCCAACTCTTTGCAGCCAGCACCCCGGGCGGCGTCTATCGCTTCCTGTATTTCTTCAGCGTCTGCCATGCCAGTAGAAATTATCATGGGTTTGCCTGTGCTTGCCACATACTCAATTAACGCTAAATCCACCGCTTCAAAAGACGCTATTTTATACGCAGGAGCATTCAAATCCTCCAGCAGGTCAACGGCCGTATTGTCAAACGGCGAGCTGAATATGGTTATATCTTCTTTGCAGGCATGCTCAAACAACGGTTTATGCCATTCCCAGGGGGTGTGAGCCCATTCGTATAGCTCATAGAGCGTGTGCCCCCGCCATAATCCCTCACTAATTAAAAAGTCCTGATTATCTGAATTAAGCGTAATAGTGTCTGGGCGGTAAGTTTGAATTTTCAGCGCATCGGCACCGGCCTTTTTAGCTTCCGATATAATTTTGAATGCATTCTCGATATCACCATTATGATTGGCTGACATTTCAGCAATAATATAAGGATTTGTTTCTTGAGATATTTCACGACCGTCAACGGTGATAAATTGCTTAGTCATCGGTCTTCTCCACTGTTATTTTATAGGTATGACCATGGAGCCTGAATGTTGCAGGATAACGCTTCGGATCACACACTCTGAGTAAACCAAACTGTTCTCTTAACGATTTGTCGACATCAAGCTCGCTGTCTTTTGGGCTTCGTTTAGGGTAGTAACTTACTCCATCACTTTCATCTTGACTTTTTGGCTTGATATTATCTTTATTTTCAATTGCAAAATTCATCAGTTTTAGTTCAACCTCAAACAAGGCGTCATTTATTTCATCCCATAGCCAGTCTTGTCCAACATGAAACGACTCTTTTGCCCAGATACGACCCGAATCAATTGGTTCCACAGCTTCTAAGAGACTCACCGTGATACGCTCTGATCCTTCAAGCAATTCCCATATATGAGGACTCCATCCACGACCTTTGGGCAAATCACTGGCGTGCAGCACCAGTGTGTGCTGATATTTGTTTTGCTCAAATGCAGTAATAAGCTCCGAACAGGAAACTAAAAACAAAATGTCACCCTGATCAAGCTGCGATTTCGAGTGAAGCAGTTCAACATCATGCGGCTGTTTGTCGCACCATTGTTTGAGCTTACCAACAATGGGATGTTCGGGGTTGCTGCACAACACACTGATTTTCATAATTTTTCCACCATCTTACTGACAACCCGCTCTGCCCCCTGACCGTCAACCAAACCCATCGCTCGGTCAGATAACCAAGTTAATGCCTGAGGAAAGTGTTTAAAATGATTAACTTGTAAACTAAAGTCTTCAACGACATCGACTACAAGAACGGCCGCACCCGACTGACTTAGTGCTTTTGCTATTCCCCGCTGATTGTCCGCCAACACACACATCAGCGTAGGCAGGCCCAGACAGCAACGCTCCCAAGAGGTACTGCCGGCAGCGCCAATAGCGAGATCCGACTGACTCATAAGCTCTGCCATGTTGGATACATTACTGAGGACCTGAACATTCAGACGACTTTTTGTTGCCTGCGCCGTCACCTCAGCAAGCCACGGCGCTTGCTTCCCTAATACAACCATGACTTCAGTCTTATCGTCCAGATCGCTTGAGGTCAGTGCGTTTAATGCTTTTTCGGTATAATTTTCTTTATCAACACCGCCCATTGTCACCAGCACCCGATCAATTTGAGTTTTTCCCAGTCGGTACTCAAAGCTACGCTCACGGTAATCTGCAAACTCGGGGCGCAACAAAGCATAATGACAGCCAGTTAAAATCTGACAACTCTCAGGAACAAGTGATTGGTACATATCATCTGTCTGACCTAAATTCTGATCAAGCAAAACATCACAGTCGTGTTCGCGATCAGCTAAATCATCAATAACCAGAATATTTTTCACATATTGTCGTACGTGCTGCTCCCAGTTTTTATTAATGCCGTAATGGTCAATCACCAGCCACTCGGGCGCGAAGTTTTTTAAAACCGCTTCGCTTTCCTGTGAGTCTTTCTCCTGTCCGCCTTTTAGCCAGTGGCCGTGTGCAAGATGATAGTCGGTTGTTTTTTCGCATTCCGGCAGCTCATAGACAACATAACCTCGTTCTTTTACCGCGTTGGTTAAATCCCCAGATTGTTTTCGTGAAATAAAAGCACATTCGTGCCCTCGACGACTAAGCTCGTCCGCCAACGTCAGGCAGCGCATGACATGACCAGAGCCCATCGCCAGCGACGCATCGACACGAAGCGCAACTTTCATTCACTTTCCTGCAACGCTTTGAACAACCATTCCGCCCGTACCCAGTCTTCTGGAGTATCGATGTCCTGCACCCGATGACGAGGAAGCGGCACCGCAACGCCATGCTCAGAGAACATAGGTTTCTCACGCGTCCAAGCATCCGCCCTACCCCAGTAAAACTGACCCGCATCATGCCAAGCCTCATCTAAATCCTGCGAGCGAGTATTAAAGTACTGCGGCTGAAACATACTGACGCGACTATTTTCTGACAGGCGCAGTGCCCGCTGGATAGGAAACGCGTAGCTGGTAACGGAAAATGCGTAATCAACGTGATTTTTCTGGACCAATTTCAAGCCTTCCTTAAGATCACCGGGCTGCAAAAAAGGGGCCGTTGCGTAAATACAGCAGACGTAGTCAATGGGTTTTACGTGCGCTTCATACCATTCAATCGCATGCTTAATGACGGGGATGGTGCCAGTATGATCGTCGGATAAATTGTCCGGACGCTTAAACGACACCCTTGCACCGCAGGCTTTTGATACTTCTGCAATCTCATCATCGTCCGTCGACACCAGAATGTCGTCAAAACACCCACTCGCTTTAGCCGCTTCAATCGCCCAAGCTATCATAGGTTTTCCGCAGAAAGCCTTGATATTCTTTCGAGGAATGCGCTTACTCCCACCCCGAGCCGGAATAACTGCAATCATCATGGCCGCATAGCCTTTTTCAGTGCTTCAACCACCTCATTTTGTTCGTTTTCGCTCAGTGTCGGGTACATCGGTAGGCTAATCGCCTCTCGGTAGTACGACATAGCTTCCGGAAAATCATTCGCTTTAAAACCAAACTGTTGATAATAAGGTTGCGTATGCACCGGAATGTAATGCAGATTAACAGCAATACCCTGCGCCCTGAGCGACTCAAACACGTTTCGGTGGCTAACAGAAATTTGACTTAGGTTTAAACGAATAACATACAGATGTAAACCAGAGTAGCTATCTGGATGCTGCCGCGGCAAAGTCACTGGCAATGTGTTAAGAAGCGAACAATAACGTGTAGCTAGTGCATGCCGACGCGCAACGTACTCATCTAGCCGCTTTAATTGACTTAAGCCTAAAGCAGCCTGAAGCTCAGTCATCCGATAGTTAAATCCCAAATCAATCTGCTCATAATACCAAGGCCCGTCTGGCTCCTGTGTCATTTGCTCCGGATTCCGGGTGATACCATGACTGCGAAGCAGGTTTATTCGGCTAGCTAGCTCATCTTTGTTCGTGAGCACCATACCGCCTTCTGCAGAAGTAATAATTTTGACCGGATGAAAACTAAAAATAGTGATGTCACTGTAGCGTCCATTACCGATGTACTCATTCCTATATTTCCCGCCAATAGCGTGAGACGCATCCTCAATCACTTTTACACCGTACTTATCTGCCAGCAGTTTTATCGCTGACATTTCACAAGACTGACCACACAAATGGACTACCACCAAGACTTTGGGCAAGCAATTATCAGACTCAGCTTGCTTTAGTTTTTCTTCAAGCGCGCTGACACTAATATTGTAGGTGTCCGGATCGATATCGACGAAATCGACCTGAGCACCACAATATAGCCCGCAATTCGCCGAAGCAACAAAGGTGACCGGCGTAGTCCACAGCCAGTCACCTTCGCCTAATCCTAATGCTAAACAGGCAATGTGCAGTGCTGAGGTGGCACTGTTAACAGCTAAAGCGTGCTTGGCGCTGACTTTTTCAGCAACAGCCGATTCAAACGCGGGTACTTTGGGCCCCTGCGTTAAAAAATCTGAAGTTAAAACTTCAACAACTGCATCAATATCACTTTGCTGAATGTCTTGCTTTCCGTACGGTATCATCAAATTTTTCCAATCTGCTCATAATTGCTCTCGAGCCAGTTCTTTAACTGTTCATTCGTCATCCACTCTTTGTTATTGTCACTAGAGTAGGTGAAGCCGTCCCGAACCTTCTTACCATTTTTAATACGATTTGCGTCTTTATCCCAGCTGTGAATAGCAGGTAAAATCTTGAAGTGTTCATCATACTCGTATGTATAAGGTGCATCCTCAAAACCTATCATCTGTTCATGCAGTTTTTCACCTGGTCGAATGCCTACAACCTCAAGTTTAGCTTCTGGCGCAACAACATGGGCAACATCAGTCACTTTCATTGAAGGAATTTTTTTCACGTAAATCTCACCACCAACCATATCTTCAAAAGCATGCCACACTAACTCAACACCTTGCTCTAAAGAAATCATAAAGCGTGTCATTCGCTCATCTGTAATCGGCAAAGTCCCTTTGTTTCTAATTGACATGAAAAAAGGAATTACAGAACCACGAGAACCCATCACATTGCCGTAACGAACAACCGAGAATTTGGTAGTATGTCCGCCCGCATATGAATTACCAGCAACGAATAGTTTGTCAGAAGCCAATTTGGTAGCACCATATAGATTAACCGGACTTGACGCTTTATCTGTCGACAGCGCCACTACTCCCTTAACCCCTTTATCAATGCTCGCATCAATGACATTCATCGCTCCATGAATATTAGTTTTAACGCACTCAAAAGGGTTATATTCAGCAGTAGGAACTATTTTCGTTGCTGCTGCATGCACAACATAGTCGACACCATCTAGAGCTCGGTAGAGACGATCCCTATCGCGCACGTCACCGATGAAAAAACGCAACCTTTTATCATTCGGAAATAATTTAGCCATCTCCCATTGTTTCATTTCATCGCGAGAGAATATGATTATTTTTTTCGGACTGTACTTTTCAAGCGTCATCGGAATAAACTTATGGCCAAAAGACCCTGTCCCCCCGGTCACAAGAAGCGTTGAATCTTCAAACATGAGCGATTCCTTAGTTCATTTTAACTAATTTCATTCATCAATCTTGCTCTACTTTAATTCTCCATGCAAATCTCGCGCCACGTCAAAAGTTTGGCAAAAGTTGGCACTAGTCTTGCTAAGCTATGAGTAAGAGAGTGCTGCTTCTATAAATTAGTATTATTCAAAATAGTAAATTTAGTTATATTAAATAAAAAAAGATAAAATCAATTTTAAGGTTTTTATATGACTCTAAAGTCGTCAATTTGTATTCTCGATTATGGTTCCGGTAATGTCGGTTCTGTTGCCAATATTAGTCGATCAGTATGCAACTCTGTAACAATTTCAAACAACCCGGATGAAATTGACAAAGCTTCACATCTTATACTTCCTGGGGTCGGATCTTTTGATCGCTCCATGCTAAAAGTGAAATCTCGACTTCCAGTGGACATATTGGCGCATCATGTACTTAACCTCAAAAAACCCCTTCTCGGCATTTGCGTTGGAATGCAACTGATGGTGGAGTTAGGAAAAGAAGGTGAGCCAACTCCCGGGCTAGGTTGGCTTAACGGAGTTGTCGATACTCTCTACGCCCCAACTCTAAAGCTACCCCATATAGGTTGGAATTCAGTTCAGTTTTCAGAAAGCTCATGGTTTTATTCTACATTTCCTCAACCAGAGGATTTTTACTTTGTTCATAGCTATGCAATGTCCGGAAGCTCCTTTCAGTCAGCCTCAACTTCTTATGGTACGAACTTTATTTCGGCAATTGAACGTGAAAATATATTTGGAGTCCAGTTTCATCCTGAAAAAAGTCAACAAGCAGGACAGTCACTCTTAAAACGGTTTTTGGAGTATCCAAGCAATGCTTAAAAAACGAATCATTCCTACTTTGCTTCTTCGAAATGGGTATCTTGTCCAGAGTAAAAAGTTTTCAAAATACCAGAATATTGGTAATGCAATATGGGCAGTTCGCCGAATGAGTGAATGGGGGGCGGATGAGTTAATATATCTTGATATCACCCCAAACCAAATATATGACGTTAAAAGAGACGATTTAAAGCACGGTAACCCAACCACGATAAAAGATATCATAATCGAGATGTCTCGCTTTGCATTTATGCCGATTACAATTGGTGGTGGAATCAATTCATTACAAGACATTGAGCAGCGACTCTTATGGGGAGCCGATAAAATATCAGTTAACTCACTACTTGCTACAGCTCCTCATATTGTAACTGAAGCAGCAAGAGAGTTCGGCTCACAATGCATTGTTGCTTCTATTGATAGCGCTAACGTTCAAGGTCAACAAATGGCCTTCACACACCATGGACAACGTTCAACAAATTCTACAACTTTGGACTGGGCGTTAAGAGCAGAGCAGCTAGGGGTCGGCGAAGTCCTTTTAAACTCCATTGATAATGATGGTCAGCAAACTGGTTATGATACCCAAACTGCGCACATTGTCTCAGAGGCATTATCTATTCCTGTTGTCGCAATCGGCGGCGCAGGTGATTGGTTTGATTTTGAAGACTTATTTAACGAAACGAATGTTTCTGCTGCTGCAGCAGCAAATATCTTCCACTACCGCGATCAAAGCGTATTTCTTGCGAAAAAGTATTTATTCGACAAAGGGTTTAATGTTCGTAAACCGAATTTACACAATATAGAAGATAAGGGATAGGACATGGTTACCAAAGCTAGTTACTGCATCAGTTGTGTTGCACCTGCCCATGCTGTCAACATGACACTTGATGAACACGGTGTCTGTTCCGCATGCCGTGTCGCGGAGCAATTTGAGCTATTATCTGATGAACACTGGGAAAAAAGAAAGAAACGATTTGAACGCTTAGTAGACTCTATTAAAAGTGATAACGAAGGAGACTACGACTGTTTAATCCCTGTAAGTGGGGGAAAAGATAGCTACTATCAGATTCACAAAATGGCCATCGAGTATGGTCTAAAACCTTTACTTGTCACCTATCATGGAAATAACTACTTACCTGAAGGCGATTATAACAGAGACAAAATGCGACATGTATTCGACGCTGACCATCTAATTGTAGGACCAAGCGTTGAAGTTCTAAAGAAAATGAATCGATTAGCCTTTAGAAAAATGGGAGATATGAACTGGCACGCACACTGCGGCATTTTCACCGTACCTATTCAAGTAGCAGTTCGATATAAGATCCCACTAATTATTTGGGGGGAAACCGCATGGGACATTTCTGGTATGTACGATCCCGACGATTTCGTCGAGTTTAGCGCTCAAATGCGACATGACAACGCTCTCAGGGGATATGAGTGGTACGACTTTATAGGAGACAGTCAGGATCCCCTCACATCTAAAGATCTCAATTGGGCGAAATACCCAAGTGATAAAGAAATTGTTGAGGTTGGGGTTAGAGGACTTTATATCGGTAACTTTTTTAAATGGGACCCTAATGCGCACACTAAGCTGGTTATGGAGCGTTACGGTTGGCGAGAGAAAGAGGAGCCTTTTGAAAGAACATACAGAAAGATGTCAAACCTCGATGATCGTTACGAAAATGGAATTCATGATCTACTCAAATTCGTAAAGTTTGGTTATGGCCGAGCAACCGATCACGCCAGTAAAGACATTCGTTCCGGTTATATGACTAGAGAGGAAGGTATCGAAATGGTCAAAAAATATGATCATATTGTATCATCCGATCTTGATTACTGGCTTGAATATGTGGAGATGACGGTGGAGGAGTTCTGGGAGATAGCCGACTCGTTTAGAGATCCTAGAGTCTGGTGGATTGAAAATGGGCATTGGCACAAACACAACATTTGGGGTGAAAGTTGCTCATACGGAGAAGTGCATTTGCCTAAATCCAAATGGAGTAAATATCAAAAAGAGGAGCTCCAATCGTGAAAGCTGACATTCCTTTTAGCCAGTTCCAAGATGTTTCCAGGTTACGTGGAAACAGATCTATAGTATTGTGGGGAGCAGGCAATATTTGCACAAAAACCCTTCGCAAACTCAACGAAAGTCCTGTAGCCATTTGTGACAACAGCGCGAATATGTGGGGCGGAGAGCAAAGTGGTATTAAAATTATCAGCCCAGAGAATTTTAAAACACTTTACAAAGATCACTTTGTTATTATTTGCACCACCTCATTTTCGGAAGTCAGTTTCCAGTTAATAGAGTATGGTTTAAAACCCGAGAAAGATTTTTGTGTTAGTCCAATACTGAATGACTTAAGAATTATTGATGAGCTTGAGAAAATTAACACTAAAATCTTACTCACTTCCGGAGCTCAACCAGTGAACGACCCTTATTCAGGTGGAGGTGTTTATGAGCTATCGATAGAAGCAGATAAGTGGCACTACAAAAAACTATTTTCAGGCTGCTGCCATTCAATTATCGAGGTAAAAGGCTCTTATTATACTGTTGATGATGAAATGGGTATTATTGAGTTTGACCAGAATTATCGTGTTGTCAGAAACCAAACATTACCTACCGAAAGTAGAGGACATGGCATCGCTTATGATAAAAAAACACAACACTTTTTTATTGCTTGCAGTCTTTTAGATGCCGTTCTTGTCTTCGACGAATCTTTATCACTAATAAAATCGATTCCGTTATCAATAAAGGCTGGACGAGACGAAGGACCTTTTCATCATACCAACGACTGTTGTGTTGTAGGGGATAGCCTTTATGTTTCGATGTTCTCGGAAACTGGAAATTGGAAACGAGACATTTTTGACGGTGCAGTTGTTGAATTCGACATTCAGTCAGGAGAAAAGGTTGGAACTCCGATTAAAGATTTATGGATGCCACACAATATTATGTTTATCGACGGCTGCCTCACCGTTCTAGACTCTCTCCGCGGAGGGCTTAGACAAAATAATGCTTCTACTATAGGGCAGTTTTCTGCTTTTACCAGAGGACTAGCTTATAATGGTCATTTGTTTTTTGTAGGACAAAGCCGTAACCGAAATTTTTCAAAGAACGTCGGTTTATCGAAAAATATTTCGATTGATACAGGAGTTGTTGCGTTTGATCCGATAACAAAAGTGTCTCGATTCTTTCAGTTGCCGTCAAAACTGTCAGAGATACATGGCTTATTAATTATTTAATAAGCCATCGTATAAGTTCCCGAGAGCAGACGCTTACATCTCTGAACTCTAGCTCTGCTCCTCAAGACTTCGCTCAAATGCCTTGTTTTCTCTTTGTTGCTCTAAAGAATAGTCACATTTAGTACGCCAATTATTTCGGAAGTCTTTTTTGGCACTCTCCAAAAATTCAATCCAAATAGTATTTGCATCATTAAAAAGTTCAATCGATGTTTCCTCGTCGTCGGTATGAAAAAGCAAGGACAACATCGTACAGTGGAAATACTGCAACTCTCCATCTAACATATGAAAAATATGTGATAAACCAAAGGTTCGATAAGAGTACAAAAGTCTGGATTGTTTTAATAAGAAGTCTAATGCATCTTCTCTCGAAGACGGTTTATTATCCGAAAGTTTAATCAACGAATCGCATAACTCTTCGTAGCTTTCAATACCAATATACTTTTCAAAATTTCTAAACTGAAAAGCCGAAAACTGTTTTCCCTTAATTCCCTCGATAACTTCGTTTTTATCAATTGAATTAAATTCAGGAAGTAAATGCTCGGGTCGAAGCGGCTTGGCGCCTTCAATATATGCTCCGTCACCAACATTGAAGCATTCGACATTATCAGAAGACTTATGCTTCAATGCTCGTTGCATCTGGTAACAAGACATGGCTAGTAGATCCGTCGCCCAAACTTCTCCTTCAAGGTTTCCTGGCAACTTTCTATTCGCCTTTTTAGGGACATAGGAGCTCAACTCGCCTTTATAATAAATACTCCCGCTCGCGTGATGACGGCCACCAGACAAATAGCCATTATCAACACCAAACAGATAAATTTGTTTAAAACCCATTCGTAGAAAAAAAGACAGAGCGGTATTGGAAACCAATGGATTAGGATACGACGGTGCCCCAATAAATCTGCCACGCTCAAGCTTACTCACTAGTTGTAATAAGTCCCCTCCTGCATCTGTCCCTTTTGTGGACATTCCTACCCATTCATAAAGGTCACACGCATCAGGATAAACAAGGCTCATGGTTAATAAGTTAGTTGATGAGTAAGCATCTTTAGAGAGTGTATTGATAAGTACATCGTAGGTCACTTTAGGGCGCTCAATCAGAACGTGAAAATCAGTCTCTACCCCTTGTTGGTATAGCGTCTGAAATGCTGTGCCCGCAGCAACAACTATCGCATCTTTTTGTGTTTCTTTAATAAACTCAATTGAGTCGTCAAGTGATGGACCATTGCCAACAATGTATACAGGCGTTTTTCTCAGTGTTTCCGAAAGTTCTATATCGGATTCAAGCAAATGAGTATCTTTCTCTGTATTTATTACGGTGTGAGCTATGGAGGTCAATGAGTCGTTATAAAAACCATATCCACCATGAATTTCATAGATACGCTCAAACAACTTTTTAATCAGCAAAGTGTTCTTTTGAGTTGGTAAATGACGGTAACAAAAACACTTTGTTAAACATACTGCACCTACTGATTTGGTAATATTGATTAAATCATCAATAAAATCATCGTAACTGACACCTAAATGAAAGAATAAACTTCCAGAATTCTTATCAACACGCTCAATAATTTGAGACCAGTCTGTACAATATAAGCTTAAGAAAAAGTTCTGAAATGAAGGCTCGATTATAAACGTATAATTAAAATTGACCTGTGAAGTCAATATTTCTAAATGATAACCGAGTCCCACACCAAAAATAACTGCGGTAGGGAAGCTATCTCCAAGCGATGATATTTGCTCCGCTTTTCCCCCTTTTTTTGCAACCCCTCCCAGTTTACGAAGAAATTGCATATGCAGCCTTTTATCACCAGGATTAACTTTCGCATAGTGAGAAAAGTCAATTCTATTTACATTCGGTGACCTAAGGTTTTCCTCAACCTGAACTCGCGACTCTTCAACTGGATCATCACCATAAATGCCCAGACCTGTTTCTTCATCTCGGATATTTCCATGGCCTGACTTGGTCACATAAATTGGGAGTGACTGCGCTGCTTTGAACTCTATAATAGAGTCATAAATATCAGGGTAGTACTCTTTGAACGCAGCTAAATTTCTTACCCAACGTTGCTCAGCTTCAGCAGCAAACTGCTTTTCTCGTTTAAGCTGATTTTCAGTTTTTTCAAGGGTTTCTAATGCGGAAAAAATCTTTTGTTCTAGAGAGTCCATATAGTAAGGCCAAGCTAGTGGGCAACTCAGCTTACTATAACGAACTCCATCCCTATAACAAAGGGGATTTTACTTATTATAAGCTTTAAGCTTTTTCTGATTACCTTTGAATTTACTTAAAGCGTCACTGACTAGCTCTAAGGCTTCTTCTGTCGGCTTCTGGCGTTGTTGAATAAGCACCTGCAACCTCGCAATTAATTCAGCTTTCTGACTTTGTTCAATAGTATCATCCAGCATTAATGAATTAACACACGGCTTAACATTACGAACAACTAACAATAACTGCTCTTCTGTGAGCTCGTCTTGCTGAAGCTGTTCGATCAATTCTTCAATCGCATCAGCCATTAGGCTATGCTCCCACAGCGGATTTCTGCTCACCCATTGCCTTTTCCCGCTCTGCAAGAGGAATTGCATCCCAAGCAGACTTTATTTCCTTAACCAATCGACTGACTTCATCAATGGCCTCAATATCGTTCTTCAATGACGCATCTGATAGTCGATCTGTCATATATAAGTAAAGATCCTGCAAATTTTGCGCGACATCCCCACCCACACTCAAGTCAAGGCTGTCTCGCAAAGAATTGATTATCGCCGACGCTTTACTCAGTTGAATTGCTTTTTGCTCCAGATCTTTTCGTTGAATAGCCCCTTTAGCATAGCTCAGCTTCTCAAGTACGCCTGCCATCAACATTTGAACCAGCTCATAAGGATCTGCCCCAGCAACCTTTGAGCGAAGCGAATCCTGCGTATAACCTTTCAATTTTTTATTCATTACAGCACCTTTTTAATTCAATTACTTATACCAGAAAGCTACCCGTTCTCTTACCCACCAAAACCAGGTAAGCTGCCAAGTTGCTGTGATAAGTACTGTTGAGTACTTTTCATTTCCGAAAGCAACACATCTAATCCTGAGTACTTTTCGCGTAACCTTGCTTCCATTTGCTCCATGCGATACTGATGCTTCTCTCTATCGTCACCAAGTCTATCCAAGCTCTCTGTAAGTGACTGCTCACGGAAGGTAATAGCTCCTCGCGAATCCGTGTAATTATCCATTAGTGTTTCAAATTGTTTAGCAACACCATTTTCACCTGAGAATATTCGGCCAAAAGCATTAATATCTTCATCCATTGCTTCATCAACGCTACGTATAACATTAGTTTTCTCAAGTTTGCCGTCTTGATTCAGGCTAAGTCCAACATCAAATAAGTTTTGAAAGTCACCTTCACCTGAACTACTATTCAAAATGCCAACCATGCGGTTTTCCAAAGCTCTCAGTGTTGAGTCACCCTGTAACATCTCACCTTTGGCTGTAGCATCATTAACCACATCAACTACCGAATTATACGATTTAATAAAATCATCGATCGATTTCGAAATACCTTCACGATCTCGCCCAATGCTAACTTCAGCCGTCTCGTTATTTTCACTGGCTTTAAGCGCGGTTATAGTTGACCCTTGAACTACATCTTTAAAAATATTCGAATCGTTCGTTGCTTCAATGCCGTCAATAAAGATTCTAGCATCTCTCGCTTCATCTCCAGCAGCGATAGCCATCCCACCAGCGCTACCATCAAAAGCAACTGTCGATAGTCCATCAAGCTCAGCGTTATCATTGGTTACCTGGAGATCATTGCCCTCTCCAGCAACATTTGAGCTAAATACGAGCTTAGCTTCATTACCAGTATTAATAATGTTTGCTGAAACACCAAAATTATCAACCGAGTTGTTTATTTTTCGGCGAATATCTTCTAGTGTCGCATCAGCCGCTATATCGATATCAAAGCTCTTATCTCCTGCGGCAAATGAAAGCGTACTATCTTGAGTTGTTAATACTTGGTCAGTTGACGTAAAAGTGCCATCTTGAGAAACGGCACGACTACCCTGCGCAAGTTGATCTACTTCTACAGAAAAGTCGCCACTAGTAGAAGTTGAATCACTTGAAATACTGATCAAATCACCAGAATCAGGTTGAGTGATATTCGCAACACGCTTATCAAAAGATTTGGCGTCGCCAAGCTCAGCAACAACCTTATCAAACTTCGATAGTGCAGATTTTACTGAACCAAGCGCTGAAAGTTCGGTTTCATAGCGTTTCTGTTCTTCCTGAAACTGCTGTTGTTTTGGTTGATTGGTCGCTTGTAAGGTCGCATTAATAATCGACTCTAAATCTAAACCAGAACCAATACCTGGAGATGAAAATAACGACATGATAGAACTCCTTACACTTGCTTATCGAACAGGAACCCCGAACGATTACTTTCGCTATCGGCCATTTCTTCGATAGCTTGAGACAATTTTACAGCAAGTTCAGATGGAATTTGGCGTATTGTCTCACCATTTTCTTTATCAATGACTTGAACTACAGGAGGGTCTCCTCTCTCGTCAAAAACAAACTTGAGACTCGTATTTTTTATCACTGGAGATTGATTTATTTCGTCAACCAGTCCAGAAACACGCCCCTCTTTATTTTCTTCCTGTCGTTCATTAGCCTTTTCCGTACGCTCTGTGACCTTCTCCTGAATTTCTTCAACTGCGGCAATCACTTTTTCTCGTTTCGGGCTGTCAGTAGTGTTGAGCTCTCGCTCTACACCAATTCCTGTAGTTCTCAGATCCATTGGAAGCTCAACCATGATAACACCCATATATTCTGTTAATTAGATTTATCCATATGTTTTATCGGTCACTTAACGAACAACTTTAATCTTTTTTTACGAAATATGAAAATTTTCCAAAAAAAAACCGGAAGCCCAAGGCTCCCGGTTGTATTTAGCTAGAACTGCTTGGTCGTATTTTCTTATCCAAGCAACTGAAGTGCAGCCTGTGGACGCTGGTTCGCCTGAGCAAGAATCGTCTGAGATGCCTGCTGCAAGATCTGAGACTGTGTCAATTTTGACGTCTCAGCGGCAAAATCGGCATCTTTAATACGCGACTTCGCAGCTTCCAGGTTCTCAGCAATATTACCCTGGTTACGAATTGTAGACTGGAATCGGTTCTGAACTGCACCCAATTCAGCACGTTTCTTATCAACAACTGCAATCAGATTATCCATTCCTGCTAACACATTTTGCGCGTTATCCTGAGTGGATACAGAGATGTCAGCCAAACTGAATGTATCAGCAAACGAAACGCCTGTCTCGCCACCTGCTGCCGATAATGCTTCTCCAGTAACTGCCGAAGCAATACTAGCAATGCCTGACAAAGTAAAACCATTAGCATTACTCTCGCCGCCAACAGCAGTCATAGAGATATCGATGGTTTGTCTAGCGTCCGCTCCTACTTGGAATTCTGCACTGTATGAACCATCCAGTAACGTTTGACCACCAAAAGTCGTATCTTCTGCAATACGATTAACTTCCGTCATCAAAGAATCAATTTCTTCCTGAATCGCTACACGGTCTTCATCAGTATTTGAACCGTTTGCTGCTTGCTGTGCCAAAGTACGAACACGTTGGAAGGTATTAGTAATCTCATCCATTGCACCTTCAGCAGTCTGTGCTAGAGAAATACCATCATTCGCATTACGGTTACCTTGGTTCAAACCATTAACTTGTGAACCTAATCGATTTGAAATCTGTAAACCCGCCGCATCGTCAGATGCGCTGTTGATACGGAAGCCTGACGACAAACGTTCGAATGCTTGGTCAAGCGAGTTACCTGAGCCCATCAGCTGACGCTGTGCGTTCAATGAGCTGACGTTAGTATTTACATATAAAGGCATAATAATGCTCCTCAGTTTCTGGCCTAAGCTTGGATTCAATCGTTGTTGCCAAGCTGGAGGAAGTGTTCGGCTTCGTGTTTCGCCTGGTTAAAATTTCCTCTCACAAAAGGTATCGGCAGGGTTTTGGGGAGCTTTAATCTTTTTTTGAAAATTTTTTATTTTTTTGTGGTTTGATGTTTTACATCGAGTGGAAGGTAGAACCTGACATAAATGTCAGGCTACACAAAGGTCAAATTATATGTAATCAAACAAACTTAGTCGGCTCACTCGGGAAAAGACTTGCTGAGAAGCAGAATAAATAGTCTCATTTTTAATCAGATCCGTAATGGCGGTTGAATAATCAACATCTGAAATATCCGAACGCGCCTTCTTATTTACAATTTCTAAATCGGCATTGCTCAATTTATTGCTCTCCAAAACATTAAGTCGAGCACCAACCTTTGCCTGAGTATCGGTCAAGTTGGAAATAGCATCATCAAAAGCCGTTAATGAAGAGGCAATTTCTTCTTTAAAAAAACCTTTATCTTCAGGTCCTGAGTTTTCTAACGCACTGGCCAAGTCTCCAACTTGAGTCAATATGTTACGAGATACGGGCTCACCAATATCAAACTCTATAGCATCACCGTTAGCAACCTGACTGGATGTTTCTATTTCAAGCCCGTTATAAGTAATGGTGTCTCCGGGATTGTATGCACCGCTGTCCACAATCGCATTACTGCCATCCCTAATATCGTAGGTACCAGCACCAAACTCTATCCTTGCAGACTGCGTGTCTGGATCGCCTGCATCCCAATAGTCCGCCAAAGCCTCTCTGTCAGGAGCCTTTAAACCGGAAACCAAGTCATTACCAGCAGTAAATTCAACATCAACACGTTTCGATAAGTTTCCGAAAGCTTTACTCCCTGGATCGCCGGCTGGCAAATACAGACTGGGTGACAACTGTATTTTTCTCTGTCCATCATCACTGCGATAAGAGTACGACTGAGACGCTCGATCGTACTCCATGGGTTGAATACGGTTCTGAAAGCCCGCAAAGATGTATTCGCCCGCTTCGTCCTGGGTATTTGTATAATCAAATAACGCCTGCTCAATATTGCGAAGCTCCAGAGCCACCGACTCTCGGTTTTCGGCCGACAAACTCCCGTTACCAGCATTGACAGCCAGCGTCCTGGCTCGCTGCACAAAATCCACCATACTTGAAAGTGAGCTTTCTTCTCGGCGTAAATTGTTTTCCAACGTGATTGAGTTGCGATCGAACTGTTCGTTCTGGCCTATTTTTTCATTAAGTGCTAGTACCTGAGAGTTACCGATCGGATCATCTGCCGGACTTAAAATACGAGTCTGCTTAGTTAACTGCAATTGCACTTTATCCAGCCGTGACTGAGAACTTGTCAGGCTATCCTGGGCTCGCTGATAAAATAAATCTGTACTTAATCTCATCTTATCTCACCTCATTAACCCAACGAACGCAGAAGCGTATCGAAAATGGTTTGTGACGTAGTAATAATACGCGCCGACGCAGTATAGGCTTGTTGGTACTGAATCAAGTTAGCAGCTTCTTCTTCTAAATTAACCCCAGACTGAGATTCATACTGCGCCTCAGTCTGACCTTTAATTGCTTCGGCTGAATCTCTCAAAACCCTATTCTGACTGACTCGGCTACCAACATCTGAAACTAGACGACCATAGCTTTCATTAAAAGTCATAGTTGGCTCTGCGTCTTCAGCACCATCACGGCGCACTAATTGCTGGCGTTGTAAATCGGACAACTGTTGGCCATTGCTATTATCGTCAAAACCATTCAAGTTATATTCCATACTAAAACTGTCGCCAGCTTCTGGTTCACCAACAATGTTCACATCATAATCAACATCAACTCCAAGGCCGGCGTCATCATAGACTTGTTGCACAATGTTATCTAAATCTGATGTTGTGTAGTCATTCCCTATTTGATTCCCATCAAAATCAAGCAGACGAACTTCATAGTCATTACCTGTTACACTCAATACCTGTATTTCCGCCGGAGCAGAGTTTAAGAGCCCATCGCCTGTCGCATTGTAAAAATCATCAGGTGTGTTTGTTTGACTCAATTCAATACCTGCAACCCCAACATTTTCCGAGTTTTCGCTAACTCTTACCGGGCTTGCCAACGCAATATCTTCCGGCCTGCGAACAGATAAGCTGATTTCAGAGGCTGCACTCTCAGAGGGTTTTACTAAAAACTTATCGCCTGCATTTGCCGTATTTGCCACGTTAATTGAAACTCCATAACGAACAATGTCGGCATTACCACCACCGTCAAGCGTTCCAGATACAACTTCTGCACCATCTAACGGATTTCCTCTGCTATCAACCGCGACTACTTCATAATCGGTTGCACTTGTCATTGTCACTTGCAGGTTCTCAGATGGAAAGGATTTACTGTCACCCTCAAGAACATTCATAGTGACATCTGCGTTACCCGTATTAGCCTCGTAACCCAAGCCAGATGCCTCTGTTTGTGACAGGTCAAATAGCTTTCTGCCTAACTGATTATCTAAGTCCATTCCTTTTTGGTTCTGAGTATTTAAGCTATCGGCTACTCGCACCGCTAACTGTCCTAGTCGACGCTGAGTAGGCATTAAAACTTCATCGCGGTACTCTAAATAGCCTCCTACCGCACCACCAATGTCTCCGGCATCAACAAGGAACTCACTTTTTTTACCGCCGCCATGCTCTTTTTCAAGCATGAACTCTAAACGCTCTGTATTAGGGTCGTTTCGAACGGCGACCGAGTTAAAACGCCCATCCTCTAAAACAAGAGGTTGTCCATTTTTCAAATTAACACTAACACTACCCGAGTCATGCTTAACCACACTAAATTCGACAAGTTCAGCCAGCTTTCTAAGCTCCTCGTCACGCTGGTTCATCAAGGCGTTCGTATCACCGTTTTCGTTGTTATTACCGCTGGATGCGAAAATTCGCTCGTTCAGCTCTCCAACGTTTTCCGCCAATGAATTGATGCGATCAGTCGATAATTTTACTCGGTCGTTGATAATATTTTTCTGGTCATCAAGGTAGCTTGAGAAGTCACTGAATTTGGTAACCATCGCGTCGGCTTCAGCTAAAACCAATTGACGAGCAGTTACTGATCCCGGATCATTATTGGCATCCTGCAAGCTGTTAAAAAACTTCTCAACACTTGCTGAAACATTAGTTGTACTGTCACCTAAAAGTGAATCTAACTGCTCTGCTTGTTCCAGATTCGCTTCGTAGTAACTGACTTTTGAGGTATCGGTTCGTAACTGACGATTGGCAAACTCATCGATCATTCGTTGCACCCGAACACGCTCAAGTCCGCCATAAGACGACTCAAGGTACTCTGTACGCTCACGGACATAACTTGGTGTATTAGCATTATTAATGTTTTTACTGGTCGTCTGCAGACTCTGCTGATGCGACAAAATGCCGTTTTTACCAAGTTGTAATAAGTCGAAACTCATCGATGATTCTCCAGTTACTCTGTGACCTTTATCGGCACCGAGCGAATATTATTTAGCCAACACGGCAATTTTTTGCCGCCTGCCGCATCCCTAAATTTCTTTATCAACAAAAGCCGGATTATTTAATACCGACTGAATCTTTTGTGCGTATTGCGGATCGGTCGCGTAACCGGCCTCTTGCAGTGCTTGCGTATACTGTTTCGGATCATCAGCGACTTTTAGTGCCTGCTGATAACGCGGGTGCTCTTTTATAAAGTTTACGTAATCCTGCAAGCTCTGTTCCACATTGGCATAAGAGCGAAATGCGGCGCGCTCTTTGCGAGCCACTTCACCGTCAAACTCCAGTGTGCTTACATGAGACTTGTCGCCGTCCCAACGCGTATCAGCTTTAATGTTGAACAGGTTATTGCTGGAGCCACCGTGACGCCCTGGAACCAGACGCTTGCCCCAGCCGGTTTCCAGTGCCGCCTGCGCCATCAGCACATCCGGATTTAAACCGGCTTCGCTTGCTATTTTCTCGGCATGGGGTTTTAGCGCAGCGATAAAGCTTTGTGGGGAGTCGAAAGTAGCATCACCCTCGCTCAGCTTGGCGGTGTTCACCCGTTGGTTTCCGTAATACAGGCCGGCATCAATGCCGCCCTGATCACTCACTTTCTGCGAGGTGTTGCTCATATCCGCACGATTCTTCATACGGGGGTCATCAAGGTTACCATCATTGCGATGCATTGACGCCGGAACATAATTGTCGTCACCACCTAACTGTTTCACCATCAACTCAGCCAACCCCAGCGTACCCTGACTGGACAGTTCTGAGGTCAGTTGCTGGTCATACATATCGCGGTACATATTGGTGTAGCGGTTATCCAGCAGATTGTCTTTTTCAAACACAGCATTGGCTTTACGCATACTGCCCATGACCATATTCAAAAATATGGCTTCAAACTGCTGCGCAGCTTCCATCAACGCTTCTTTATCATCAGGTTTAAACGCACGCTTACGCAACCCATCCAGACTGTGGGTATCCATAGCGTGTTGCGTTTGTTTTAGATGAGAGTCTGAAGCCGTCATAGTTTAAGCTACCGTTAAATCACTATTAGCTCGCCGGATAACGCACCGGCCTGTTTCAATGCTTCCAGTACGGCAATCATGTCGCTTGGAGCAGCACCAATTTGATTCACTGCACGAACCAGGTCATTCAGAGTGGTTCCGGGTTCAAACACAAACATGCGCGCATCATCCTGGTCGATATCAACGATCGACTGCGGAGTGATTGCCGTTTCCCCTTCACCAAATGGGTTAGGCTGATCCACATTCACGTTTTCCGCAATCGTCACCTGCATGTTGCCATGTGCAACGGCTGCAGGACGTAACTCAACATTCTGCCCAACCACAATCGTTCCGGTACGCGAGTTTACGATAATTTTCGCAGCGGCGGAGGCTTGTTGTACTTCCAGGTTTTCGAGCGTCGACATATAACTGACCCGTTGACTCATGTCTCTAGGCGCCCTTACCCGAACCGAGGTCGCATCTACTGCCTCAGCCGTGCCTTCACCAACTAAACCGTTAATGGTTTCCGCCATACGTTTGGCTGTCGTAAAATCGGACTGATGCAGATTAAAGGTAAAGTAATCGGAAGAGCCAAAACCCGACATAACTTCACGTTCAACCGTTGCCCCGCCAGGAATACGCCCTACCGTAGGAGTGTTAATAACAATACGTGAACCATCATTACCTTCGGCGCCTAAGCCGCCCACAATAAGACTGCCCTGCGCAACCGCATAAACTTCACCATTGGCACCTTTCAAAAAGGTTTGCAGCAAGGTACCGCCAGTCAGACTATCGGCACTGCCGACAGAAGAAACAGTGACATCAATTTTCTGCCCGGGTTTTGCAAAGGCTGGCAAGTCCGCATGTACGGCAACGGCCGCCACATTATCAATTTTAGGGCGTTCATTCGCAGGAATATTAATCCCAAAATTACCCAGCATGGTGCGGAAGGTCTGATCGGTAAACGGCGTCTGTTCACCCGTTCCTGGTAAACCGACTACCAGGCCGTAACCAATAAGTTGGTTGTCACGAATGCCCTGAACCGACGCAATATCTTTTATGCGCGAAGCCTGTACCGGAGCAACCAGCATTGAAACCAAACTGACCAAAAGCGCAATGAATTTAACCGTTCTCATGCCTTACTCCTTAGAATGGCCATACTGGGCTGTTGAAGAAGCGAGTTAACCAACCCTGCTCCTGAACCTGCGCGAGACTACCGGTGCCCGAGTATTCAATGCGTGCATTGGCGACCCGGGTTGACGGAATCTGGTTAGCTGCAGTGATGTCCTGCGGTCGGATCATGCCGGTTAAACGAATGTACTCATCTCCGGTATTAATGCGCATCCACTTTTCACCCCGAACAATTAAATTACCGTTTGGCAGTACTTTAATAACGGTTACGGTAATCTCACCATTAAGCTGATTGCTTTGGTCAGAGCTTCCGTCACCACTAAAGTCCCGGGTACCATTCACTCCGGCAGATAAAGGGTTACCACCTACGGTAATATCACGCCCGAACATCGTGGGAGCCCCTAATTCTGCCGAACTTTCTTTAGAAGTCTCAGTGGTTGCCGTTTTGCTGGCGGTTGTTTGCTCCTGCAGGGTCACGGTAATAATATCGCCTAGCCGTCGCGCTTTAATATCGGAATACAGATTATCTGCGTAAGCATCCTGAAACAGAGAGCCGGTTGGTACTACGGGCTGTGCTCGCTCTTCCGGTAATACGGGTGCGTAGTATGGGTCATCTGGCATTGGCTTATGCGGTGTTTGCACACAACCCACCAGAACTAACGCTGCTAAAGAAAAAAGTAAAAAACGCATAGACTCACCCGCTATTTATTCAATTAAAGCTGCTGATTCACGTAGCTCAGCATCTGGTCCACAGACGAAATCACCTTTGAGTTCATCTCGTAACCCCGTTGACTTTCAATCAGGTTTACCAGCTCTTCAGTTACATTCACATTTGAGGTTTCCAACGCGCCTTGAATGGTATTACCCATTCCGTCTACACCAGGAACGGCTTCTAAAGGCGCACCACTTACGGCCGTCTCTTTATATAAATTCTGGCCCATAGGCTCTAAGCCCGCCGGATTAATAAAGTTCACCAGGTTAAGCTGACCAACAACAACGTTATCCGGGTTACCGGGTTGAGTAACGGTCACTTCACCTTCTTGTGAAATACTGACCGACATTGCGTCTTCAGGTATCTGAATAGCCGGCTCTATCGTGTAACCATTACCCGAGGTCACTAACTCACCTTCTTCATTCAGTGAAAATTGACCATTGCGGGTATAAGAAATGTTTCCGTCCGGCATCAACACCTGAAAGAAGCCTTTGCCGTCAATCATCACATCCAATGAGTTGTCCGTTGTCTGGACATTACCTTGAGTATGAGCTTTTTGCGTAGCAACCACTTTTGTACCGGCGCCAAGCATCAAACCGTTAGGCAACTCAGTGTCCTGTGCCGACTGACCGCCTGGCTGGTTAATATTCTGATATAGCAAGTCTTCAAATACTGCGCGACTCTTCTTAAAGCCAACCGTGCTGGAGTTCGCCAGGTTGTTGGAAATGACTGAAATATCGCGCTGCTGCGCGTCCAGTCCGGTTTTACTTATCCATAATGCTGGGTTCATAGTGTTTCTCCTCGGGCTACGACTAGCTCATTCTCATCAGCGACTCTGAACGCTGCGCGTTTTCATCGGCCGTCTTCATTAATTTGACGTTCATTTCGTACTGACGCTGCAGTGCAATCATATGTGTCATTTCTTCGACACTATTGACATTACTTCCTTCCAGAGCGCCTATTTCCAATTTCACGTTGGCATCAGCAAAAGCCTGCTGGTCGTCTTTTAGCTTAAACAGACCATCATTACCTTTTTCTATATTGCCGTTCGGCGGATTCACTAACTTAATCCGATCAATCACTTCCATCGCATCTGCCGGAGCTCCCATAGGGCGTATGGACACATTTCCGTTGGAACCTATCACCAGGTTATCAATTGGCATGGGCACAAAAATGGGTCCGTTATCACCCAAAACCGTTTGGCCGTTGGAGTTTTTCAACATGCCATCGGTACCGACTTCCAGACTGCCATTTCGGGTATAACGCTCATTACCGTTGCCGTCGTCAACCGCAATCCAGCCCTGCTCTTTAATTGCAACATCCATGTTACGTCCGGTCGTCTGCATTGCTCCACTGGCAAGGTTTTGCCCTGGGCTTTCCGTCATAGAAAAAACACGGGTAGGCAAACCTTCACCAAAGGCCTGCATTGCCCTAGCTTGTTGCAAGTCGGCTTTAAACCCCGTGGTATTGGCGTTAGCTAGGTTATTGGCGCGCACGGCAACGGAGTTCATATTCTCCTTTGCACCGCTCATCGCTACCCATAGCATCTTGTCCATAGCTGACCTCCAGCCAAAATTTTGTCATCTGCACTTAAAGATGCAGATTTCATGCCAGAAACAAAAAAAGACGCCCGAAGGCGTCTTTTTAATCGACAGATAAAAGCAATTAACGAATCTGAAGAATGGTCTGGTTAATGGTGTTATTAACTTCAAGTGAACGCGAGTTCGCCTGAAAGTTACGCTGCGCCGTAATCAAATCAACCAGCTCTTTGGTCAGGTTAACGTTTGAGTTTTCAAGTGCAGAAGCTTCAATACCACCGAAAGTACCCGTATTCGCTTCGCCGGCTAATGGCTCACCAGAATCGATACTTTCACGCCATTTAGTTCCACCAATCTGCGTTAAGCCCTGTTCGTTCGCAAAACGTACTACCGATACTTGTCCCAAATATTGAACTTCACCGTTAGAATAGGTAGCCGCAATAAGACCCTCTTTATCAATGTCTACATTCGTTAAGCGACCTACAGTGCTACCATCCTGATCCAGGTTAGTTACTTCAAAATCTGACGCAAACTGCGTAGGTGCTGTCGTACCGGTCAAATCCTGAAAGTTAAATTGAACCGTTTGGTTATCTGCGCCATTATCCAAATAAGGGTCGCCGTCTACATTATTACCCGATAAATCGATAGAGCCCGGATCAAAAGTTAGCTGCCCAGCTGCAACATCTGGATCGCCTCCCCCCTCAAAGTTTATCTCTAAGCCCGAGAAACCATTAATCGAATTTGTTGCCGATGGCGTTCCACCTCCGGTAGGGTCTAAATCAATTTCGTCACCATCAAAGGTTGCATAGACGTCCCACTGGTTATTTCCTCGTTTTACGTAGTAAGTCGACAACGTATGTGATTCACCGAGCGAATCATAAACTGTTGCTGATGTAGAACTGTGGTAGGTGCTTGGAGCCTCTGGGTCAAACGGGTTAGCCGCGCCATCAATAGGTGAACGGCGAGCATCAACGTTAAACGCAGTGAATACATTATCGGTACTCTGCGGTGCACCAGCAACATCCGGAATACGAATAGGCTGCGTCGTAGCCAATGCCGTTGATGAAGTAGTACCGCTATTTCTATCAACTTGATAACCTTGCAGGTAATTCCCCTGATTATCGACGATAAACTTATCGTCATTTAACTTAAACGCACCTGAACGCGTGTAAGTCATATCCCGCGAACCTAAGCCATCGGTCGTTGCAAAAAAGCCATTACCAGAAATCGCCATATCAAGTGAGTTTTCAGTAAAGTCCAGAGTTCCCTGACTAAATTGCTGTGCGACGCTAGATGTCAAAACACCGTCACCCACTTTGGTGTTACCTGCGTTAAAAATGCTGCTAGCGTAAACATCAGCAAACTCCGCACGGGACTGTTTAAAACCTGTTGTTTTAACGTTAGAAACGTTATTTGCTGTGGTATCCAAATCTTTCTGCGATGCATTGATACCACTGAGTGCAATATTAAATGACATAAGTCACCTCACCTGTTAGCTAATTTCAGAGACATCAGACAATTTGATGCCGCCTAATCCTTTCAAATTTAAAACTACACCACGATCACCACCGGTGCTGACGCTTTGCACTTGGGCATGCATTTGTAGTGGTAATTCTTCTGTCTGCCCACCCACACTTGCGTTCACTGAAAATGAATAGTTTCCGGCCGGAGCATCGGTACCGTTGCTCATCTTTCCATCCCATTCAAATTCATGTGTACCTTCAGGCAAATCTCCCATGCTGATACTGCGAACAACGTTGCCGGTACCATCTTTAATATTAATTTTTACATTTTGAGCAGACTGAGGAGTTGCGACCATTCCGCTAACGCCCGCACCAGTCTCAAGGTTCGCTTGATCTGTCGGTACCAATACTTTCCGTCCAACCATAGTCGATGCCTGTAACGCCTGGTTTGAAGTCATATCGGTCGCAAACTGATCAAAACGATCTGACAAGCCACTGATACCCTCCGCCATCGTAAAGCTGGTCATCTGAGCAATCATCTGATCATTCTCGACCGGTTTAGACGGATCCTGCATATTCAGTTGTTCAGTCAGCAGCTTGAAGAAATCTTCCTGCTCAAGCTGTTGCTGTTCATCCGGATCAGCATATTCAGCGCCTTCGTCTTTCTTCCACTTCATGCCATCGATGTAGGAATTATTGCTTACGCCTTCCATTTGTTATCTCCTGCTTACCCTTGACCCAGACGCAATAAACGTTGTGTCATTGTTTTGGCAGTGTCCGCTACCTGCACGTTTGTCTGGTAGGAACGCGAAGCCGAAATCATATTTGCCATTTCTTCCATGGTGTTGACGTTGGGACGGTAGATGTAACCGCTCTCGTCAGCCATTGGATGATTTGGGGCATATTCAATTTGCAGCGGATCCTGGCTTTCGACTATACCCAGTACTTTTACACCCGCTTCTTGTCCAGCCTGAGTTTGATTGGTCAGGCTGTTGCCTCTGTAATCGCCCTTTGCATCAGCTAAAGCTGTTGCGAAAACCGGGTTTCTCGCTCGGTAGGTTTCATCAATACTGCTACTGACCGAGTTGGCATTGGCCAGGTTACTTGCCGTTGTATTCAGTCGTACTGACTGCGCACTCATGGCAGAACCGGTCACATTAAAAATGTTAAATAGACTCATGACTTATTATCTCCCTTGTCCACCCAAGGCTTTCTTCACGCCACTGATGCGACCGTCGAGAAAGTTCATGGTCATTTCGTACTCCAGTGCATTTTGTGCATACAAGTTTTGTTCCAACTGCACATCGACGGTATTACCGTCACCGGTATCCGGCTGCGATGGTACTCGGAATTTTTCTGTACCCTGAGGTTTTACTTCAACGTTGAAATGCTTTTCGTGGGTGCGTGCCATTTTATGGTTTTCCATACCGCGCTGTGCTTGCTGCAACGCCTTCTGGAAGTCCAGGCCTTTAGCTTTGTAACCCGGGGTATCGGCATTGGCGATATTATTGGCAATAAGCTCCGCACGTTGAGTACGTACACCCAGCGTGTGTTGCTGTATTCCCATAAGTTTGTCCATGGAAAGTGCCATATTTTTGTCTCCACAGTGTTCGATGGTGAAGACAATGCAGGAAGTGTGCCAGTTTAACTACAAGGGATTTCTAACAGATTATTTTCTGCAGCAGGCTACTTTCTTCTATAAATAATGCCTGGCTGACAGCGGATCATTTCAAAATCGTCGGTGAGTCCGGAGATAGACTCTGAGGCACCCAGGAAAAGATAACCGCCTGGGTTTAGTGATTGCCGGAATTGGGCAATAATTTTCCGCTTTACTTCCGGGGCAAAGTAAATAAGGACATTGCGGCAAAAAATAACGTCAAACTTACCTAACAAAGAATAGCTGTCCAATAAGTTCAAATGACGAAAATGAATGAATTGCTTAAGTTCATCTTTGATTTTCATAGAGCCTGGCTTGCTTGCAGCATCGGTGAAAAACTTTTTCCGTCGTTCTGCTGACAAGCCGCGGGCCAAAGCAAGGCTGTCATATTCACCAATACCACACTGTTCAAGAACCTTATTTGAAATATCCGTAGCTGTTACCTTTATACCGGCCCGCAACGCACCGGGGGTTTTCGCCTTATACTCTAAGTACGTCATCGCAATAGAATAGGGTTCTTGTCCCGACGAACAGGCAGCTGACCATATTTTTAAGGGACCGGAGTGGTTTTTATATTCGGGGAAAATTCGGTCGTTGAGAATTTCGAACGGATAAGTATCACGGAACCACAGTGTTTCGTTAGTAGTCATTGCGTCAATTACCGCTGCACGTAAGGCACGCTCACTAATTTTCATTGAACGCTTTACAAGCTCAGCTAAGGAATCGACATTAAAACGCCCCATCAAAGGACCTAAACGACTCTTCACCAGGTAGAGTTTGCTCTCACCCAGTACAATTCCGCACTGATGCTCCAGGAACTGACGAAATTCCTGATATTCCGATAAACTTAATTCGCGATTCAACACGTTATATAAACTGCTTCCATTTCGGTTTTCGTTTCGTAGCCTGGTCGGCTCTGTAGCCTGACGTTCACATCAGGTCAGATGCTTCACCTGATACAATAGCATCAGGCTACAACCGTATTAAGCCATTTTTGAACAGCTGTCGCTAGTTCATCCGGATGAAATTTTGCAATAAAATCATCGGCTCCAACTTTCTTCACCATAGCCTGATTAAAGACGCCACTCAATGATGTATGCAAAATAACGTGAACATCACGCAAATTTGGGTCAGCCTTAATTTCTGCAGTTAAGGTATACCCGTCCATCACCGGCATCTCAACATCAGAAACTAATACCGGAACATGAGGGTGTACCTGCCCCCCTACCTCTTTAGACTTCTCTTTTAAATAATCTAAAGCTTCTTTACCGTTCTTTTTAATCTCCAGCGAAATGCCCAAAGACTGCAACGCTCGTTTTATCTGATTACGAGCCACCGAAGAATCATCGGTAATTAAAATGGTTAAATCTTCTTTAGCGACGTTGATTGGCGCATTGGCAACATCTTCACTGACATCCATATTGGTCGGCATAATGTCAGCGAGAATTCGCTCAACATCAATAATCTCAACCAGTTCGTCCTCAATTTGAGTGACCGCTGTTAGGTAAGCTCCCCGGCCAGTGCCTTTCGGCGGCGGCATGACATCTTCCCAGTTAATGTTAATAATGCGGTCAACCCCACCAACCAGGAATCCCTGAATGGTTCGGTTGTACTCCGCAATAATTACAAAGCGATTTTCTACACCGGTTAGCTCAGGTCCGCCAGTCGCCATACTTAAGTCAATAATGGAAATAGCCTGCCCTCGGATATGCGCGACACCGCGAATAAGAGGGTTTCGTCGGGGCATAGCGGTCAGTTTAGGACAAGGCAAAACTTCGCGCACCTTGAATACATTAATGCCAAACCGCTGCTTGCCATTAAGGTTAAACATTAAAAGTTCCAGTCGGTTTTGCCCGACCATTTGTGTGCGCTGATTCACTGAATCAAGAATGCTGGCCATTATTCACTCCTGTTATATGGCAGGGGACCTCTACTTCGGCACGGTACTTGCTTACACCAACAACAACCATACTGAAACTATCGAACTGCCGAACTTTTGACGTTATACCGTTTTTTTCGGCACTCGACCAGAGAACCTTAACGAATAACATCAGGAATTTTTATGATAGTACGTAAATCGCTACTGATCAGTTCGCTTTTTATTTATGCTGCCTTCTTTAGCAGCATAAATCCGGCTAACGCAGATGAAGCCAGTAAAAAGCAGAACCTGCGCTTTGATTACAAGGCCTTACAGGAAATGGCTCACAATTACGTAGATCAAAGAGTATCAGCACCTGATAACGGGCGCGTCGAGGTTGTTGCTAATAATCTTGACCCTCGTATGACGCCAAAAGTCTGTCCACAACAGCCGAAAGTTGGTTTAGCTAATAACGCAACTTTAGACAGTTACACTACGATTGAAATAGAGTGCACTGCAGCCGCTCACTGGCGAACCTACGTACCTGTCCGTATATACCGATATAAGAATGTCGTCACGGCCGCTTCTCCAATGTCGCCAGGGCAAATGATCAGCGAAGGCGATTTAGTTTTTTCTGAAATTGACGTTAACCGCGTGCGCTCCAATGTATTCACCGACATGACCGCTTTAGTTGGCGCTCGTATTAAAAAGCGCATAGGCGCAGGGCAAGCCATAAGTGCCAGCGACACCTGTCTTGTATGTGAGGGTCAAAGCGTTACAATAGTGGCTCACGATAAAACATTGCGAATTACTGCTGCCGGAAAGGCGTTGGCTGATGGCCTTAAAGGTGAGTCCGTGGTTGTTGAAAACGCACGTTCGAACAAATCGGTACAGGCTGTTGTCACAGGGTTAAATGAAGTAACCGTCAATTTATAAAATTGTTAAACTATTTACTTAAGTTTTTTTGAGTATGGTCGATAAGTAACCGAGAGACTTTATCTAGCGAGGCTAAACACAATGCCAATTAATATTAACAATGCCGGGCTGAAAAATGCCAACATTGATAGCAAATCCAGTAATCGCCAAGTGCAGAACGATGCTCAGAGTAAACCTGCATCGGTTTCGCAGAAAGGCGGAGACGCCGTTTCTTTAACGAGCGAAGCGCAACAACTGGGTGGTTTACAAGAAAAAGCCATGAACAGCAGCGGAATCGATCAAGCCAAAGTTGACAAAATCAAAGCGGATATTGAAAGCGGTTCCTATAAAATTAATGTTGAGCAGCTAGCCAATAAACTGGCTCAGTTTGAATCTGACTTGTTCAGTAACGGCAATAACGAATAATGACCGTGTTGGCGCCTGTCAATGAGCTCCTTCAGGAAATGGCGGACTCGCTAGATACACTTGCGTTGTTGCAACAACGTGAGCTAAACGCCATAGTTGACCGCCAACACGCCTCTGTAAACGCTATTACAGAGGCAAAAGAAAAAGCGCTAGCCAGAGTTAATGAACTCGACCAGCAGCTTGCCGAACACCCCGATAAAGAACAGCTCAAAGATGACCCCGATTTAGCCGAAGCCGTTGCTGCTATAAAAAGCACCCTGCATGAGGTCCAACATCAGAGCCAGGTTAACGAGCAGGTTGTGCAGTCAACATTGAATAGCATCGAGCAATTGAAGCAGACCATTTTGCAATCTGCACGAAAAGACAGTCTCACCTACAATAGTAAAGGCAAAATCCGCTAAAGATTTCTGCCCTTCAGCCGTTACAACGATAAGTACTTTGTTCAATCAGAGGTCGTTATGGCTAAGCATCTACTTTCTTTCGCGTTACTCGCATCTACACTGTTATTAAGCGGTTGTAGTGCCTACAACAACTTAGCGTATGATCAAAAACACGTTGAGTGGGAAACTCAGACCCCAGATGAATTTCCGGTTCTGAATGCGGTTGGTTACGCCCCTATCGAAACTCAACAAGGCGAGAATTCAAAGTTAAAAGACCTAAACGCTATGCGTGCCTCCAAACTCGCAGCTTACCGCGAACTTGCCGAACAAGTGTATGGTCAACGTATTGCTGGCGGCAGTTCAGTTGAAGACTGGGCGTTGAATCAAGACAGATTCCAGGCTTCAGTTGATGGCGTTATTCGTGGCGCCGAAGTAGTAAAAACCTACACGGTTGGTGACTATTACGCGACTGAACTGCGTCTCGACTTTGAAAAAGTACACCGCCTGTATCAGAGCACGAACCGCCAACAAAAAGTGAAGCGCGTTGTTTATTACTAAGTTCTAATTTCCTTATTCAACATGGCAGGGTTTTTGCAGTTAATTCCAATAGCAAAGTAACGACTAAAAACTGACACTTGGGATGCATGACACCATGAACTGGAAAACCCTGCTGCTGATCACCTCTGTTTTCTTTATCGCTATGCCGAGCGAAGCGCGTTGGGTTGAAGCCCAGGGCACCGCCCGCATTATAAACGGCGATACCGATGCAGCACGTCAGAAAGCTATCGAAAACGCTCTGCAGCAAGCACTTCTCACTTCCGGTGGCAATATCTCCAGCATTCAACAAGTGGTTGACGGCGTGTTACGAAACACTGAGACCCAATGGAGCAGTCAAGGCAATGTGGATCAAGTCACTATTGTTCGTGAAGAAGTTCGTGATGACCGCGTTATTGTCCTGCTGAGAGCCGACATCTGGAACCGCGAAGGCGACTGCACCCGTAGCAGTTACAAAAACTCCGTTACCATCGTTCCGTTTGAATTGCGTGATCGTGCTCATGGAACCTGGGGTCAAATCTGGGAAATTGGAGAAGTTGCCGCGGAGCGGTTAGCGCGTGAGCTTGGAGGTGTTGGCAGTCAACTGCATATATCTCATACATTGCAGCGACATGCAGGACTGGGCCAGGCTCTGAATGGCCTGAACCTGGAAGAGCTGGGCCGGATGGCTCGTAGCCTTGGTTTAGCCAACGACAGTCAGTTTGTTGTCTTTGGTATGTTTGACGACTTAGCCATGATGGACACCAGCTCTAACTGGTTTTGGTCCAGCGACCCAAACCGCCACTACGCCTTAACGCTTTACCTTCTGGATGCGACCACCGGACAACTGGTTACCCGCGCACGAGTTGAAGACACTCAACCCTGGACTTTTGACCGCAATATCGACGTCGATGTTGCCACAGCACAGTTTTGGAACGAGCCCTTCGGTGCAGCCCTTGATAGTGGCTTAAGAGACTTGGCCTCCGGTGTAAAAGAACAGGTCGTGTGCAAACCGGTACGAGCCAGAATTATTGCGGTCGATGAAAAAACGGTTCAGTTTAATTTGGGTGAAAAACACGGCGTAAGCCCGGGTGACAAACTGAAAATTGTTCAACCCAGCCACTTTACCGATGACCAGGGCCGTTACCGTCAAAAATGGCAGGTGAGTGAGTTTGAGGTGGAAGTTTCTCAAGTACAGCAATCTACGGCTGTTGCTGAGCTGACCAAAGGAAATATGTTACACAATATTCAGGTGAACGACTGGGTGGTGCCGGTTAACTGAGGGTGAAACCCGCGACAGCTTCTGGCATAATCGCGGGCACGTCCTCGTAGCTCAGCTGGATAGAGCATTCGCCTCCTAAGTGAAAGGTCGCAGGTTCGACTCCTGCCGGGGACGCAAACTGTTTCTTACTGTCTGTCTTAGCACTTCATCGTCCCAAGGTTTATCTAAAAACCGATACACTTCACTTTCGTTAATTGCCTGAGTCAAATTATCTTCATTTCGATAAGCGGTCAGTACGATACGTGCTGTATCAGGGTACATAGTGCGCACGTTCGACAGAAATTCCAAACCTTGCATATTACGCATCCGCTGATCAGAAATCACAACATCCACAGGTTGATGCGCCAGTATATTAAAAGCTTCTTCAGCATTAGACGCCGTAAAAATATGATAGCCATCGCGTCTTAACAGGCGTTGAAGAGACTTCAGAACATTTTCCTCATCATCAACAATGAGAACAGCCTGACGTTCGTGCTCTGTGAGTTTCTCATTAATATTACTGCGGTAGTCATGCAGAAAGCTCAGCACTTGCTGTTTAGGCATTGGCTTCGCCAGCAAAAACCTTGCATCGCATCACAGTGACAACGACGTAAATATTCTTGTTGTGCGGTGGTTTCAACGCCCTCGGCCAATACCTCCAGCCCCAAATGATGAGCCATGGAGATGATCCCTTCAATAATCGCAGAGTCATGGCTGTTTGAAACCATGTCATTGATAAAGCTCCGATAAATCTTTAACAAGTTCACGGGTAAGTTCTTTAAGTAGCTTAAACTTGAATAGCCGGTACCAAAGTCATCCAAGGCCACTTTAACACCCAACTCAGAAAGCTCATGAAGCTTACTAATAGCCAGTTCAGGGTTTCGCATAAAGACGGATTCCGTAATTTCCAGCGCCAACTGTGCCGGCTTAATTCCAGTTTCTGTAATTACATCTCGCACGGTATCAACGAACTCAGATCGCAAAATGTGAACCGTAGAGATATTCACAGACACTGTGGTAAGCGTCTCTCTTTCAGCGGCCAGCACAAGGAAGTCTTTACAGGCCTGCCTAAGAATCCAGCCACTTAAGGGCACAATTTGTCCGGTATTCTCAGCAACTTCGATAAAATCATCCGGTGAGACCATGCCCAGCTCCGGATGATTCCAGCGGATCAATGCTTCCACACCGGTGACTTCACCATTAGATAGATAAAATTGGGGCTGATAAAACAACTCAAACTCTTGTTTTTCTATACCAGCCTGTAAAGAGTTTCGTATCTTCAGGTTCTTAGAAACCTGGTTGTCCAACTTCTGATCAAACCACTGGTAACTTCCATTTCCGTAACGCTTCGCCTCGTACATGGCGATATCCGCCTGCTGCACCAGCTTAAGCGGATCTTCATTGTAACTGTTTGTTATCGCAAGGCCCGCGGTTGCCGACAGGTGCAGCTCACTGCCACCAATTAAAAACGGACTTTGCATGGCTTTTATTAAACGTTCGGCGACCACAACGGCATCGCTTGAATGATTGAGCTCAGGCAGAACAGCAACAAATTCGTCACCATCCATTCGGGCAAGTGTGTCTCCTGGGCGAAGGCACTCGTTTAACCTTTCCGCCGCGGCCTGCAGCAGCTTATCGCCAACGGTGTGTCCCATGGTGTCATTAATCGGTTTGAAACCATCCAGACCAATAAAGACCACCGCCAATTCAACGTCATTACGTCGACACAAAGTTAAACTTTGTTGCAACCGGTCTGCCAGTAAGACCCGGTTAGGCAGCCCCGTCAACGTATCGTGATTCGCAAAAAACGCCACTTTCTGTTCAAGCTCAATGCGGTTGGTTATGTCTTCAAAATGCACTAATCGAACCGCTTGCCCCTGCCAGTAGGTTTGAATGCTGTAATGCCGAACCCGTTTCTGCTTGCCATTAGGTAAATTAAGCGTGGCTTCATGACTAAAAGCATAGTTGCTGCTGTACTCTAACGGCAGTTTACGGCCCCGAAGCTCCGCATTGGTTTGCAAAAGAAGCTTCTCCGCCGCAGGGTTGGCATACATAATCACCCGGTTGTGATCTGCTAAGACAGCGGGCTGTAAACTGTCTTCCAGCAGATATTCGAAAGTCAGTTGGCTGTCCAATAAATCTCGCTGGTGGTTACGCCGTTCCAACGTGTAATAAATACTCTTTTTCAACGCCAGCGGCGTAGCCTCAGATTTTTCCAGATAATCTTCTGCACCTAACTGAATCGCTCTTTTACTTAAATCATCAGTGCCCTGTCCGGTCAGAAAAATGACTGGAGTCTCTACATGATTCTCGCGCAAACATTCGATAATTGCCTGCCCGTCATCTGCCCCCAGGTGGAAGTCACACAAAATGACATCGAAGTCCTCTTGTTGAACTCTTTCCAAAGCCTCTTGCTTCGATTTTACCCAACTGAGCTGGTATTCAGGGGCGCCTTTTAGCAATAAGTCCCGAGTCAAAATGTAATCGTCTGCATCATCTTCAATCAGCAGAATATTTAATGCTTCTGTTACTGATAAGTTCATAGTTATCCCAGCAAAAAGTTACTTCGGTAAAACGAGCTTAAAAGTCGTTCCCTGTCCAATATGACTCGTTACACTGACTTCGCCATGATGTAGATCGACGATTTTCTTAACAATAGCTAATCCCATTCCTGTTCCGGGAATTTCGCTACGTGAATGCAGCCGCTTGAATGGACGGAAAACAGCTTGATGGTACGTTGCTTCAATACCAATACCATTATCCGAACAGGCAATAGTGACTCTATCGGCACCCGTTGAGCTAGAATATAGCTCTATTTTTAACTTTCTATCTTTCCGGGCGTATTTCATTGCATTTGTCAGCAAGTTTTCAAATACTCTGGCAAGCAACTTAGCATCCGCCGTTAGCTTATGCCTAAGGTTTATTTCGACCAAAGCCCCCATAGCAGAGAGCTTAGCCTGATGCTCAGCCAGCACTTGACTGGCAATGTCATTCAAATCAACAGGTTCCAGTTTTAAAGAGTCTCGCCCTAGTTTTGCTAACTCCAGTATCTCTGCAATAAGTTGCTGCATACGACGAGAAGCTGAGACCATACGCTCCAGATAATCCTTCTCCTGCTCTTTTAATTTCGACTGCTTTAACAACTCACCAAAACTCACAATTTTTCTTAACGGCTCCTGCAGGTCATGCGAGGCAACTGCGGCAAAATTTTCTAACTCGTCGTTGACCTGCTCCAACTCACTGTAGGTTTTCTTAATTGCGGTAATATCCTGAGCTATACCGAATACCCCAACAACTTTGCCATCTTCATGCATTGGGATATTACTGACACTTAAATTAAGCCGTTCACCTGAGCGCCGCTGTATAATAGTTTCATAATGCATTGGCTCGCCTTTCAATGCTTTATCAAAAAACAGTGCGACACGTGGCAGCTCATTTGAAACAAGAACATTCTCATAATGCTGCCCGACAACTTTATCTTTCTCTCTTTCCAGAAAGTTTTCACCTGACTTGTTCAAGTCGGTAAAACGGCCCGATAAATCCAGTGAAAAAGCGGCATTGGGGTTATGGTCAAACAGTGAGCGATAGTGCTGCTCTGAACGATGGAGCTCTTCCAACGCTTTGTCTCGCTGAGAAGTCAGTTCATGAAAGTTTAAAATGACATCCCGGCTAATATATAACATGGTTAAAATAACAAAGTGTCCTACCAGAATGATTCCGGGTACCGAGTCCTGCAAAATACTAACACCGTGCAAAGGCTGATTTAATGCATAAAACCACCAAATACCCGCCAGAATATAAAGTAGCAACATTACCCATAGCCAGCTCCCGTCTTTGTGCAAGTTGTTAGAAACTGTAAAAAAGGGAAGGAAAATGAATCCAATTCCCGTTACAGCCGCTAAAAAACCGGGAAAAACATATAAGTCTGTTTGAAAAGCAAAATACAACTGCCAGCCACTTAAGAAAAAGCAAAATCCGGCGACTATCCAGCAAATGAGCCGTTGGCGATTAATAAAAAGACGAAGCCGCCGAGAGTAAGAGAGAATGACGCCGACAACACCGACGGCGGCGGCAAAGAGAGCGTCGGTTAACGACATACGGAAGCTGACGCTAACCAAACCCACACTAATGACGAAGCAACCTATGCTTCCCCATAACCAGCACGCCAGAGTCAAAGAACGCCAGTAACTGCGAGCAACCAAACGTAACCAATTATATTCCATGCTCATCCTCTGAGTTATTCGCCGGTACTGGAAAGGTCAGGTAAACCCTGGTTCCCTCTTCCAATTGGCTGGATATCCTTAAGCTCCCCCCAAGACTTATCATAATGCTGTAACTAATCGATAAGCCCAGACCTGTGCCCTCACCCTCTGGTTTCGTGGTATAAAAGGGCTCAAGTGCTTTTCTAGCGGTTTCTTCATTCATGCCACAACCGTTATCTTCAATAATCACCTCAACTTGCTCACTATGGCATTTGGTGGTGATGCGAATAACTCCAAAACGCTCAATTGCATCTGCCGCATTTAACAGGACATTCATTAGTACCTGGTTAACCTTGGCCGGGTCACAGTAGACAAGGGGTAAATCCGGCAGGTAGTTTCTATCTATATCCACTTTACTCCGAAGCTCACCACGCATTACCTGTAACGTTGTATCAATTTGCTTATGAATGTCACACCAGTCCTGTAACCCCGAGCTTCGGGTGAACTGGGTAAGCGCTTTTGTAATCTGCGTAATGCGTTGCACCCCCTCACTTGTTTCATTTAACAGTGACAGTAAGTCTTTTTCCAGAAAGGCTAGATCAACGGATTCTTTCTGTGCATCGCTAATAGTTTGATTTTGATGAATAAAGTCTAATAATCTCTGACTGTATTGACTTAAGGTATTCAAGTTTGAACGTATATAACCCACTGGATTATTAATTTCATGCGCAATACCGGCTGCTAATTGACCCAACGCGGCCAGCTTTTCCGTTTGTAAAAGCTCTGAACTGACAGACTCCATTCGACTCAGCAGTTCAGACTTGCGAGCGCGCTGCTCAAGCAACTCTTGTTCGCGACGTTCAAGTTCCTGATTAATTTCCTTAATCTGGTCACGCTCGCGAATCAACTGACGTTCCAGCATTAGGTGCCTGTCGGCCTGCATTAGGATAAGAGAAAAAGACTTTTTATCTCCAACAACGGCATTTGCCACGAACATACGAGGGCCATCAGCAGCTTTTAAATAAAGCGTCACTTGTTCGCAGTCATTGCCCTGCCTTAGATTAGGTTCAACTGCCGATAGAAAATAAAGCTTTGATGCTGGAGTTAATAATTCATCCAGGGTTTTGCCAACCATTTCTTTAGGAGTGAGCTGAAGGTACAGGCAAAGACGATCGGTAACCTCTGTTACAGTAAGTTCCTCAAGTTCACATTCCAACGCCAAAACCGGCCATTTTCCCTTTCCATAGTCAGCCATTTCCATTTACCGTTTAAACAAATTCATTAATGTACTGCGCCACAAGTTGTGGCGCGCTAAGTTGTGGGTAATGCCCACGAGCATCCATAACCACAAGCTTAGCGAAAGGCAGCTTTTCTGCCATGTACTCGGATACTTTTAGCGGTACAACAATATCGGCTTTAGCTTGCAAAATAAGTACCGGGCATTTTAGGCTGGGTAAGGTGTCTCTTACATCAGAATAGAAGGTTGCTTTAGCAAAATTACGTGTTAACTGGGCGTCACCGGCAATAAAATAACTCTCCAGAGTATCAGCCAGTTGTGGATTCTCACTATTCTCCATTACCTTAGGGCTCATATATTCCGCCCACTGAAAGAAGTTCTGCTCCATTAAAACCATTAATTCATCAACATCACTGCGACTAAAGCCACTTTCATAAGAGGGTAAATCGTGAATATAGCGCGGAGAGGGGTTCAGCATGATAATTTTTGAGACTTTATTGGCAAGCTCAGGATAAGCCAGAGACGCAATCCCTCCACTGACAGAGTGTGCAATCAAAGTAATATTGGTTAGACCAAGCGTTTGAACCACCTCTGTGAGGTCTTGTGCATAACCTTTTAGCGACTGGTAACGTTTACTGATGTAATTACTAAAATCCGATTCACCACAACCTACATAGTCAAAGGTCACCACTTTATAGCCTTCAGGTAGTGCTTTAATAACCTGATCCCAGATGCGCTGTTCACAACCAAAACCATGAGCAAAGAGCAATGTTTTACTGCCTTCTCCCCGGATCCGAACGTTATTTCGAATTGCTATTTGCCGCCGATCCATAATCTTTACATTCTCTTAACATACAGTATGAGGGTTGATAGCAAAGTTTATCGGGTAAGGCAAGGTAAGTCTGAAGCCTTATGTTAGTTTCGGAAAGGGATTTTTAGCAGCCCCCAAAGTTTAGTTGTAATACTCGCGTCTCTATATTCTTTTAAACCGATATCTACTTGATCAGAACCTGCCTTAGGCTTTGAAGTGAAACTGCCAAACAGATGATCCCACCAACTGACACTAAACCCGTAGTTACTGTTGGTCTCTTCTTTTTCCACACTGTGGTGGATGCGGTGTAACTCCTGGGTAATCAGTACTTTACGTACAACCCGTTCCAGAGACTTCGGCAATGCGACATTGCCATGGTTAAACAAAGAGCAGGCGTTGAGAATGATTTCGAAGACAATAACAGTCAGTGCCGGGGCACCTAGCGCAAGAATAGCAGCGGCTTTGATAAAAAAGCTGAGAACAATTTCTGCAGGGTGAAAGCGTAAACCAGTGGTCACATCAAAATCAGGGTCGGCATGGTGCACCCGGTGCATGCGCCATAAAACAGGGATACGATGAAACAGTCGGTGTTGCCAGTAAAGAACAATATCAAGCACCACAAGGCTTGCCAGAATAACAAACCAAAACGGCAACTCACTGCCTGTTGTACTGCTTAAATAATGAAACAGCCCCCACTCCTTTTCTGACGCCCACAATGCTATTCCCGTCAGACCAACAGGTGCAATAACTCTAAGCAGCACGGTATCAACAGCAACAATAGTCAGGTTTGCAGGCCAACGCTGTTTGCGGCTGTACCGGGGCTTTCGCTTAGGAGAAAGAAACTCCCACAAAGCCATAACCAATAAAACGCCGATAAAGGCGCTTAGACGCCAAGTCGTTTCAGACATTCTCACTCCCTGCCGCCATAGGCTGTTTTAATGTCCGATAACCGGCAATAATACGAGTTATCGCCGTAATCCAGCATGCGGCTGCAAACACATAAGCCAGCACGGTAAAGTGCTGTGGCCATAGACAAAATGCAACAAAGGCCAGAATGGTTTCAAAGCCTTCGGTTAACCCTCCCATATAGTGCAACGACTTATTCGGGTAGTCCGGGCTTTCAATACCACGTTTACCGGCCACGCTGGCAAAAGCCAGAAAGGTCGCACCAGTTCCCATAAAAGTAACAAGCAAAACCCCGGCAGCTATGGCGTTTTGCTCTGGCGCGGCCAGTAAAAAACCGAACACCACCGCACTGTAAAAAATGAAGTCCAGCACGATATCAAGAAAACCACCGGCATCGGTTAATTGCGTACGCCTTGCCACTGCCCCGTCTAAACCGTCAGATACCCGATTCACTAGAATAGCGGCCAGTGCCAGTTCATAATACTGAAAAGCCAATAAAGGAACCGCTAGTAGACCAATGAAAAAGCCCGCAACGGTGATTTGATCGGCTCTTACTCCTAGACGCACCATGAGTCTGGCAGGTATATCCAGAACTTTGCGGGTAACCGGGAGTATTTTGGGGTCAAACATTAACGGCTTCTCCTCTCATCTCAATCACTCGTCCGCAGGCATCGGCAATATCATGAGTTACCAGCAAAGTTGGGATCTCCCTTTCTTGTAACAGTGCAAAAGTCCACTGTCTGACGTCTTCACGCAAGCCTGCGTCTAACGATGAAAAGGGCTCATCCAATAACATGGCCTGAGGCTCTGCCAGCAATGAACATAGTAAGGCAACCCGGGCGTACTGCCCTCCACTTAAACTGTCAGGGTACACTGACCATTTATCTTCAAGACCTAGTGTTTTCAGCATGGCTAAGGATTTTTCTGTCTGTTCAATTCGGCTCAAATTAGAGCGCGGCTTTTGAGCAAAGAAACAGTTCTCTGCAATGGTCAAATGGGGAAATAAACCACCTTTTTGAAACATCATGCCTAGCTGACGCTGCGCAATTGACTTATCGCTGATGTCCTCACCATTTAAGCTTAACTGCCCGCGAATGCGAAAGTTAACCAAGGGTTCACCTAAAACCCATCGCAATAGGGTTGACTTACCGACTCCGCTGGGTCCCATGAGCGTCGCAACTTCACCTTTTTCAACCGTTAATTCATCCAGTTGGAACAAAAGCTCAGTCTGGTCGCCTCTCAGCAACTCAATTTTAAGATCACGAATGTTCAGCATAACTCTCCGTCCTGATTGCCCCTACCGAGATAAAAACCAATAAGGGTAATAACATCTGCAGTAACGCGTAGAGGCTACCTATACGCCAGTCTCCGCCACTGGCCACACTCACCGCTTCGGTGGTTAATGTTGGTGTAGCTCCTTGCCCTAACCATTGAGTTGGCAAGTACTGAGCAATACTGACTGAGAAAGCAACAGCAAAAGCAATGGCAACCGGTTGTTTTAGCATTGGCAGCATAACTCTCCACCAGGCCGCCCGTGCCGAATAACCAAGGCTTTGTGCCCGAATCAACCATTGTTCGTTAAAGCTGGTATAAGCGCCATGCAGAACCAAATAGGCATAAGGCAAAGTATATACGGCATGAGACCAGAACACCCACCAAGGCTGCCACCCTTCAGTTAACTGTTGACCAAGCACTCGTTGCCAGCCCAATACCAGTGGCACCTGGGGAATAAACAAAGCAATCAGAACCGGCCAATAAAAAGAGGTAAGCGCTTTTTGTCTCTGCCTTTGCAGTAAAATCATTGCCGCTACCGTCCCAACAAGTGCGCTGAGTAAGGCCAGCCAAAAGCTATGAATTGTCGGCTCCAACAAGTAATTCCATTCCGTTTGCCAACGCTCCAGACTTAAACCGGCAGGCCATAAAACGGGATAAAACCAGCTTGAGGCCAGGCTTTGTAGCGCTAAAACAGCAATAACACCAAACGACAGAAGGCCTAAAAAGCCCCACACATAACGACTGGCCTTGTCCGAATTAAACCGCTCTGGCGTGTCCGCACTTTTCCCCAGTACTAAACGGTGATAAAGAACAGAGTGCTTTGAATTCATTAATAGTAAAAGCAAAGCCATTGCTAACAGAACCCAGGCGCCTGTTATTGCTTTTACCTGACTGTCGGCTGCAAAGTGGAAAGTCCACTCGTAAACTCGCTGAGCCAGTACGGCAGGTGTGTTACTGCCAACCAATAAAGGGATATCGACCACAGACAATGAGTAAATGCTCACTGCTGCCATAGGAAGTGTCAGCCGGCGCAATAATTCCGGCGTAACAATACGCCACCAGGCCTGGCGTTCACTATAGCCATAACTTTGCGCCTGAATAAGCCAGGACTTAATCGGTAATTGTTTTAACTGAGCCGATATCATCAACAACAAAAACGGCAGCTCTTTTAAAATCAGTACAATTATAACAGTAACTAAGGACTTTTCCGGTAAAGGCCAGCCAGCCGGCGGCGCAGGGAAAAGCCCACTGACAGCTTCTACCAAGCGTATTAGCCAGCCCGACGGACTCATTAACAGCATAAGCCCAACAGCAAAAGCCACGTGCGGAATCGACAATAAAGGGGACAGTAACTGTTGTAAGCGTGGTTTACGGAGTATTCCAGGCGCCATCCAAAGCGCCAGATAGCAAGCCGCAAAAGGCGCCACAACCGCAATGACAAAGCTTGATAGTATCGACTCGTAATCCAATATGAGTTCGCTGAATGCCGCTAAACTAACTCCGGTTTCCGCATCAAGTGATGTCAGCAACAGGAAAAGCAAGCCACTGCCAACAGGCAGAAGGATCAGCAGTAACCAGACCGCTATTGATAACGCGCGAACCATTCCCGCTCCAGATAATTCTGCCAGCTGGCATGAAAGTCATCGGTAGGCTCCAGTAACGCAGAGCTTTTATCACCTTTTTGCGTACTTTTTAGAACAGAAGGGTCTCCCCAGCGGTTGGTATCGGCTTTTCTTTGCTGCGCCTTTTCAGACAGCAGGAACTCGATAACCGCCTTTGCAGCCTCTGCATTATTCGAACTGACCGGAATGGCCAGATAATGGTTATTGGTTATGGCTTTTTCTGACAACGTGTGGCGCTCAACACCTGCCGGCAACCGCCCATGATTAACCAAGACTTGATAATCATTAGGGTTAAAGCTTACCGCCATTAACAACTGCCCGTTCGCCAGATAAGAAATTTGTTCACCGGCCGACGACGGAAAATTTTCACCCTGCTGCCACAATAGTGGATGCAGTTTGTCTAGATAGCGCCATAAAGGCTTAGTCCATTCATTCGCATCAACTTCGCTTACTGGCTGCTGAAAGACATCGCGCTGCTGCGGATGCAATGACAACAACAGTGATTTTAAAAAGGTGGTGCCATGAAAGTCCGGCGGTTTAGGATAGCTGATCCGCCCTTTATTTTCCCACGCGGCGTCCAGCAACGTTTCTGCACTCACTGTTTCTTCAGGGAAAAGCCCGGGGCGGCTAATAAGATTAAACTGTCCGACACCCCAGGGAACTTCCAGTCCCTCAATCGGTTCGCCAAAGTCGGTCTGCCAGTTAAGTTCGGAGCTGATGTTATTTAACGCTTTAATTTCATCGGCAATGGGGCGTAAAGCTCCTGCTTTCTTCAGTGCGTGAAAGTTTTCACCGTTTATCCAGATAATGTCGGCATTGGAGCGCCCATCAATTAATTGCTTAACCACCTCAGAAGCATCGGCCACTTTATTATGCCGGAGCTGAATACCTTCAGCCCTAAGCTCTTTCTGAGCCCAGCGTAAGTAACTGTTTACTTCCGACGAGCCGCCCCAGGCATAAAAGTTCACCTCATTCGCTTTTAACGGCGAGGCGGCAAAAAGTGTGACAAGCAATAAAGTGATGGCTGCTATAAAACGCATTTTAACTCCGGCGCCAGCGATGAAACTTCTCAACCCATGTTAGCAGCTTCTGAGGGGCGTTAGCGCGCTTCCACTCACCGGCAACGTATTTATTAGCTTCCGCCAGTGTCGGATAACTGTGTATCGTCCCCAGTATTTTATTCAGACCAATGCCGTGCTTCATAGCCAGCACGTATTCTGCAAGCAGCTCTCCGGCCTGCGGTCCAACAATGTTCACACCCAGCAGTTCGTCTTTACCGGGCTTGGTCAACACTTTCACTCGACCATAATTATTGTCATCCGCAATAGCACGATCCAGATCACCAATGTCGTATTCAGTCACCTCGTACGCCTTATCTGCTTTCTTAGCCAGCTGCTCAGTTAAGCCTACATTGGCTACCTGCGGCGAAGTATAAGTTACCCAGGGGATGACAGAGTAATCGGCACGAAATGTCTTGAAGGGGTCAAACAACGCGTTCACGGAGGCATACCAAGCCTGATGCGATGCCACATGAGTAAACTGATAAGGCCCGGCAACATCACCACAAGCGTATATGTTTGGAAAGTTAGTCTGAAGCAGTTCATTGGTACTGACCGTTTTATTGGTCTGCACCCCCAGCTCCTCTAACCCAAAGCCGGAGATATTAGGTTGCCGTCCCAGTGCAATAATCACTTTATCGAACGGCAACTGAGTCTCTTGCCCCTCATGCTCAGCAATAAGAGCCGACTCGCCATTATGTTGCTCGAATCGCAGGGCTTTATGGTTCAGTTTAATATCTATGCCTTCAGCACTTAAACGATCGCTCAACAGCCTGGCTGTATCGGCGTCTTCTGGCCCCATAAGCCGGTCGGCCATTTCCACCTGAGTAACTTGCGAACCTAAACGCTGAAACGCTTGTGACAATTCGCAGCCAATGGGCCCACCACCCAATACCAATAAGCGTTTGGGAAGTTCTTCTAACTCCCATAGCGTATCCGACGTTAAATAATCAACTTTATCCAGGCCTTCAAAGTTGGGTACTAATGGCTGTGCTCCGGTTGCAATAATAATACTGCGGGTGGTGATGCGCTTTGTTTCACCGTTACTGATTACGTCAACTTCCCAGGGCGAAACAATACGCGCTTCTCCCTGTTCTACGTTCACTCCCAGCTTGGTGTAACGCTCAACTGAGTCGTGCGGCTCAATCTCTTTTATAACCGACTTCACCTGCTGCATCACTTGTTTAAAATCGACCGACACCTCTTTAACATTCACACCAACGCGAGAGGAATTGCGTGCGTTGTGAGCGAGCTCCGCTACGTGCAACAAAGCCTTTGACGGCACGCATCCGGTATTAAGGCAATCGCCGCCCATTTTATGCTTTTCTATTAAAGTAACCTTTGCTTTTACCGCTGACGCTATGTAAGCACTGACTAACCCGGCTGAACCGGCACCAATAACCACCAGGTTATTGTCAAAAGACTTAGGTTTTTTATAGCCTTTAAAAGCCTTTCGACGCTTCAAAAAGGCCAGTACGGCTTTGGCAATTAGCGGGAAAATACCCAGTAAGACAAAGGCACCAATTAAGTCCGCTGAAATGACATCACCCAGGCTGGATATCTGGGCCAATTGAGTTCCTGCGTTAACGTATACAGCGGTACCCAGTAGCATACCCACCTGACTGACCCAGTAAAAAGTCCACGCCTTTATTGTAGTCAGCCCCATAACCAGATTAATAACAAAGAACGGGAACAGAGGAACCAGACGCAGACTCAGTAAGTAAAACGCGCCATCTCGTTCCATTCCGCGGTTAATAGCGGTTAGACGATCACCGAATTTTTCCTGCACCCAGTCATGCAAAATAAAGCGGGCGCTTAAAAAAGCCAGAAAGGCACCAAATGACGCCGCAAAGCTTGCCAGAAGCAAACCCCAGCCAAGCCCAAATATAGCGCCCGCACCTAAAGTTAGAATGGTTGCGCCAGGCAAAGATAAAGCCGTAGTCACTACATAAATAACAAAATAAATCGCAAATACAGTAAAGGGATAATCAGCAAAAAGCTGATTAAGCTGTTGCTGCTTTTCTTTTAATACGTCCAGTGACAGATACTGCGTCAAGTCGAACGCAAACGCACTGACAAACAGCGCAATAATAATGAGTAATAGCAACAGCTTCTTGGCTGACATAATGCTTCCTTAAAATCTGTAGTTAACGCTTAAACGGGCATGTCTAGGCTGCGATGGAAACGCCAGTGTTGCACCAAAATAACCGCCCTCAAATACCGGCGACCAATTGTCCTGATCGGTTGCATTAAACACATCAATGCGGGCACTTAACTGCTCGTTAAAGCGATAACGCGCGTTCAGGTTCAGTGTGTGCTGGTCGCGTATAAATACGGTCTGCAGATAATCCAACGGATAGTGCTTGGTATAGCTTAAATCGCCTCCAACTGACCACTCAGGCGTAACTTGCCAGCCGGCAACAGCCGAGGCCTGCACTTCGGGAATACCCTGCAATTGCTGATTAGAAGCCGGGAACAAAGTGAAATTCGGAGAGCCAACGCCAGTACCTTCTATAATGTCAGGGCGTGAATCGTCAAACACATCGGCGACCTGACCGGTTCCCTGTGAGGCTGCGGAATCGTCCCAGCGCGCATCAATATAGCTGGCTGCCAGAGTTAGCCAGTAACCCGCTTCGTGACTGTAATGCCACTGAGTTTCAAAACCCTCGGTGCGAATACCGCTGTTCGATCCATCGCGATTCCGCAAGCTCCGTTTTTGGTCAAAAACCACGGCGTCAGCGTACCAGCGCGTATCACTCGGAGCGTACTTCACGCCCAGTTCATAAAGTGAATTTTCTGTGGCAAAGTTTTGCGAATCAATTTCACCCGCAGCATTTAATACCGTACCCCCCGCCATAGCGTTAGACGTAGAGTCACTCTCGTAGGCGGTCGCGTAGAATGTCAGATCCGGTGTCCAGTTATACTGAGTTGATAAACTTACCGCGGTTAGCCAGTCACTGTATGTATCGCTTGCCGCTTGAACGCCCTGCGGTGGAATGGGATCTTTCGCGTCCACATCGTAATAATCGGCTCTTACCCCACCCGTAACGCGCCATTTGTCTGTAATATCCAGCTCGTGCTGAGCGAAAACTCCCCATTGATAGCTGGTTGAATCGGTGGTGTCCGATAAATTGAAATCACCGGCACCATCGCCGTCAATATCGTACTGCCCGCCCGGCGACACAAATAACCCCGGGCGTAGCTCAATTAAACGAGCTTGCTGCTCATCGGTTAAAGGGATTCGGCGGTTACTGAGCGAGCCGGTCAAGTCAATCGGGTTATCCGCCTCGGTCGTAAACTGACTATAACCAAGCACATCGTTAACGCGCAAATTCACACCCACTACTGTCTTCTTATTAATATGAAGCTCGGTACGGTTTTCAAAGGTATGCGCGTCATCGATAATTTCTACAAAGCTGTTCTGATTAATGCCTTCTCGGGTTAAATACTGATAGTAAGTGCGGTTAACCAGCACTATATCGTCGTTCAGCCAATGTTGAAGTTTCGCATGCAGTAACGTCGTTTCAGCGGTATTCGTATCCAGAGGGTCGGTAAGCGTGTTGCTGCGATCAATTTCCACTTCTCTGGTTGGACTCACAACCGCGCCAGCACCTGGAACCTGTGAACCATTTGTCTGAACGCCCTGCCCGGTAATGTATAAGTTATTGTCGATGAGGTTCTGCGTTGGCCGGTTGATACCGGCATTATCTGTCCACTCTACGTCATAGTACTCGAGCGAGACATCCAGCTGCGTATCATCGTTCGGGGCAAACTTGTACGCTAAGAGAATATCGTCACTGCGATGATGGTGGTAATCGTAAAAGCTGTCTTCATCAACATATTCGGCGCTAATGCGCAGACCCTGTTTGTTTTCTTTTAACACCCAGTTATGGTCAAGCTGTAAACGGTGCTGATTCCACTCGCCTAACTGCGCTTTTAATGTCGAGTCTGACTCAATCACACGAGCCGTTTTAGGCTGCAGATTCACAAAGCCTCCGACACGTTGAGAAGTACCAAGCATGACCGGCGGCGCGCCTTTAACCACAGCGATACTTTCAATCGCGTTAAATGACATAGGAATTCCCAGGCCATTATTCCCGGCCTGACGGCGCATACCGGCTTCATAGAGCTCACCCAGCTGACCACGTAATGTGGGTAACGACGGATTACCAAAGCCCGCCGCAGAAAAGCTATTTGGTGCAAAACGAGTAATGTCATGTAAGTCGTTAATTGCGGCTTCTTCCATTAAGGAGCCACTAATTGCGGTGGCGGCGCGTGGAATATCCTGCAAGCTTTCAGCTAAACCAAACAAACCTTCGGTTGACTCTTCTGATGGCAATACTACGCCTGTATCATCACGACCAATCACCTCAATAACTTCCATTGGCTTTTCTTGTGCAACCGCCGTTAAAGGTAGAAAGCCCAGCCACAACCACTTTTTCATTCTTGTTTTCCTTATTAACACTGTTTATTTGCCAAGAAGCACTAAAAGCTTTTTATCAGCTGCGCCAGTCGATTACGCCATTCATTAACAATAAGATCGTTTTATCTCTATATTAAGCTACCAAGACAACAGAGCACACAACAAAACACCTGCCACTTTGGCAGCCTGTCTTCCGTTGTTTATACTACGCTACTACGATACCAAACTAAGCCTCTAAGGTAGCCGCTGATGCGAATACTCCTATTTATTACAGGCATTGTGTTTCAAATGACTGCGTTCGCGCAGTCATTTGACCACTCACATGAAAAGTTTACTCAACTATTAGACAAGCATGTCGTAGTTTATGACAATGATTTAAAGTCTGTGGTTAACTACAACCAATTAGCTCAAAAAAGCAAGCCGCTTAACGTCTATCTGGCTGAACTTTCAGCCGTAGAGAGACCTCAGTATCAAAGCTGGACTAACGAACAGCAACTTGCGTTCTTAATCAACGCATACAACGGCTTTACTCTAAAGCTTATCGTCGACAATCTTGAACAGTTTCGTTCAGGTAAGGCTGAGTCCATTCGAGATCTGGGCGGATTCTTTTCTACGCCGTGGGAAAAGTCCTTTTTCACTCTGCTAGGGAAAAAGCGCACACTGGACTGGATTGAACATGAAAAAATCCGTGTCGACTTTGACGAGCCACGAATACATGCCGCCTTAGTTTGCGCAGCTATTAGCTGCCCGAAACTTCGTGCTGAAGCCTTTAAAGCTGGAAACCTCGACGCCCAGTTAAACGACCAAATGACCACCTTTTTAAGTGATCGTCACAAAAATGGTATTGATGACAAAGGCATTTATTTGTCTAAAATTTTCGACTGGTATCGAGACGACTTCAACGGCCTTCGGGAGTATCTTTCAGAGTACGCCAATGCGCTTTCTGATGATCCCGGACAAAAGGAAAAGCTGAAACAACAGAGCTTAGATATTCGCTTTATTGACTACAACTGGAAGCTAAACAGTGTCGATAACCGTTAACGCTTAAAAACTGTTAAATTCTCGTTGACCCAAACCCGGTATAGTGACGTAATATCAGGCAACATTATTAAGAGGATTGCTCTATGAAAGCGTTACACGGTTTGTTCATTGTTATCGGGTTACTGTCTGTGGTACTCCTTGCCATATCAGGGCCTTTATATAAAAGCGGCACAGCGGAGCTTGGAACAGCTTTTTTGATACTCCGCTGGGCAGCTTATATTGGTGCGGCAGCCTTTGTTCTTAATATTATCTGGTACTTAATTAGACGCCCACAGGGTCTTGTGGCAGGACTTAGCGGACTAGCTATCATTGCCGGCGGTTTTGCTTTTTACATGCCTTTCAGCCAATACTTAAAGGCTCAAAACGTTCCCGCAATTCATGACATTACAACCGACACTCAAAACCCACCTGAGTTTGTGGCTATTGCCCCATTGCGTGCTGATGCACCTAACCCGGTCGAGTACGCAGGCGAAGATACCGCAAAACAACAACGCAAGGCTTACCCTGAACTTACAACGTATGAGTCGCTGGAGTCACCGAGTGAACTTTTTTCAGCCGCTTTATTGGCCGTTGATAAAATGGGATGGGAATTAGTCGACAGCTCAGAAACCGAGGGGCGTATTGAGGCGACTGCCACTACCACCTGGTTTGGCTTTAAAGATGACGTTGTCATCCGAATTCGTGGTACAGCAGACGGCAGCGAGTTAGATATTCGAAGTAAATCACGTGTAGGGCGTAGCGACGTTGGTAAAAATGCTGAGCGTATCCGTGATTATTTATCTCAGCTAAAACCAGAGTTGAGATAACTTAAGAATAGGCCTGGCGGATAACCGTCAGGCCAAATCGCTTTCTACGGAGCCTTTCTAAGCAGCGGCAAACCATCATTTTCATCTAACTGTCGTACAGCAGATTCAGGCAAAAATACCTGAGCAACACTGGCAACCTTTTTAGAGTTAATATCAACTAAGCGCGTATTAATCATTATACCATCACGGTGCCTCGATAAAGTCCCCACCACAACGTGAGAGATTGGCATGATCTCGTCCAGCTCCAGATAATCCCGACTCAGCGCAAAGTCACCGTTACTAGTAACACGTATAAAGTCGGTTGTTTTAAAATCCATAACATTCCAGTTACGGCGGTGCAGTTCCAGCATCAACTGTTCTGACAACACCTGACTCAAAGCGGAGCTTTCATCATACTGACTGGTAACACCGACCAAGTGCGTAACACCAACTTGAGCTTTTTCCAGTTCAATACTGGCATTGTCTACCAGTTGCTGCGCAAGCTCTGCCGTAAACCTGGCACTGCCCGGCTGCTGATAAACATCGGGGCTCTTTCCTTCACCATTATCATGCGCAACTGGCTGCTTTGCCGGTAAAACAGTACAGGCTGTTGATAAAGTAAGAGTGAGTAATGTGGTTAGAAATACTTTCATTATCAAAACCTCTTAGTTGCGCTGCAAACGACCATTGACCATTTCAGACTGCCTATTAGGCCAATATAAATGCTTAGGAACGTAACGGTTAGCAGACGCTAAAACCTGTTGATTTCTGCGGTCAATAACACGCAAGTTAACCATAGCGCCACTATCTTTGCGCGATAGAGTTCCGACCAACATCCAGTCTAAGTCCGGGTTCTCATTTAGCGCCTCGGCGTCTCTGCTTAGCGCCAGAGCGCCGCTTTGACTTATGCTGAGATAGTCTTGCGCTCTGAACTCAACTAACAGGATGTCGCGCTCTTCAAGATGCGCATATAGCCCCTCACTCAACTGATGACTTAACTGGTAGAGAGAGTCGCCATGCTCAGGTTGTTCGAGTGTTTCGGCTAAAACCAAACGAGTAATACCTAATTGCGACATTGGATATGCTTTAATATCAGCATCCAGTTGATCTGCCAATTGAGCCGCCAAATCATCTGCAATAGTCTCGTGTGGGTTACTCACATGTGCTGACGCCGCGCTAGCTAGAAGAAAAGCCACTGATACGACCGCATAAAACATAGAGCGAAGAAACATAAGCGCACCTGTACTAAAACATTGATTCTTCTGTATCGGCGGCCAGGGAAGAAAATTTAGGGGAATACTTTCTGATTGTTTTTAGGCAGCCTTTTTTACCGTTTAGACTTAATCATTACTTTAATTTTTCGAAGCAACAACCAAAGGAAAGCACTTAACAATGTATAAACTGGTGGCCATATGAGAAAAATTATCGCATTCAAGCCATGAGGAGGACTCTGTGAAGTCAACCAACTGAAAAACGCTACCGATAAAAAGAAAGTTACAAGCATTGAAACCCAAACTTGATACTTTAGAAAACTTAATACAATTAAAATGATTATCAGTAGATGTATAATCAAAGAAAGCCCTTTATCTTATAAAGAAAAAGCCCAACGATAAAAGTTAATCGCTGGGCTTTATTTGGTTTCTTATTAGATTCTAATTAGAAGCTAAAGTTAGCTCGTAAGTAAGCAAAACGACCGATGTTGTCGTAAATTGCAGAACCAGCACCAGTACCGGTTGTAAAGCCAGGTAAACCACGGTTGAAGAAGTTATCAACACCTAAAGTAAGACCCAAGCCATTATCGAAATCGTAACCTGCGGTTACGTCTGAAATCGCGTAGCTACCATACTCCATCTCATTACTTGGATTAGGGTTATCAGCTAACTGCTTGTGATCATAAAGATCTACACGGTTTACATAACGTGTAGTCCAACCAAAGCGCCAATTATCAACACCATAATTAACTGTAAGCTGAGCTTGAAGATCTTGTTCACCCAATACGCCTGCATAATCAGTGTAGTTCTCTGGCTCGTTAGCGAACGGGAAGTCTTTCGCTTCAATCAGGTACGTACCAATCAACGTAGTAGACAAGCGACCATCAAACAGCGCAGTGTCGTAACCTAACTCAAAATCAACTCCTGAATTCGAGCTTTTGGCAATATTTAGCGCAAAGCTTTCAATCAGAGAAATTTCACCGTTGTCTTGGCGAGTTATTAAGTTACAGAACTGGTTATCGATGCTCTCTGCATCCACACAGCGATCTACAATAGTCTGTGTACCAATTGAAGAAATTGTGTCTTCAATTTCAATTTCCCAATAGTCAGCAGTAAACGAAAGGCCATCTAACCATGTTGGGCGATATACGATACCAGCAGTCAAAGAGTTAGAGGTTTCTTCCAGTAAGTCAGGGTTACCACCTACTAATAGCTCAAGCGTTTGAGCGTCGTATTGAGAGTTAAAGCCTTCAGGAACACCTAATGCTTGGCAGTTAGCTTCACGGCGCTCTCTGCTTTCCGCAGTTTGGTTCTCTAAGTTTTCAGTTTTGCATGGATCATCGATAAATCCAAACGACTGACCTTGACTAGAAAACAGCTCGCTAATGTTTGGAGCTCTAATAGCTTCTGAGTAAGTAAAGCGCGTACGTAACTCATCATTAATCGCCCAATCTAGACCTGCTTTCCAGGTTGTTGTATTACCGATAGTTGAGTAATCAGAAAGGCGCACTGCAGCATCAAAACTCAGGTCACGAACAAAAGCTTTATCTGCTAATAAAGGAACTGAAACCTCTGAATAAATTTCAGAAACATCATATTCACCGTGAGCTTCACCCAATGCGTTGAAGAAAGTAGCTCCAGTCGCTGCAAATGGGTCTTCATACGAATCACTTTTTTCTTCACGGTACTCAGCACCTGCCGCAAAACCTAAGAAGCCAGCAGGAAGCTCATACATAAATGGGTTTGAAATACTTGCAGTCAAAACTCGCTGTTCGATATCCGAAGTACCAATTGACGTAGTTGTGATGTAGTCAATCGCTTCCTGGCTTACATTTCCATCGCCAAAGAAGTTTGCAGGAACACAGCCATCTGCGCGGGCTTCTTCGCTACGACAAACGATGTTGCCATCCCCATCTTCAACTGCATCCATTGCATAAGCATGGTTTTGAAGAATTACGTTAGCGCCGTTTGCCCGTTCAATTTCACTTTTACCCCAAATAGCAGCAACGTCATATTCCCAGTCAGCTGTCAAGTTGCCTTCCAAGCCAACAACAACTCGGGTTGTCTCTCGAGTATTATCTTCTACACGACGACCCAAGTCATCATACATGCGGTTCATACCGACGGATTCCAGACCTTGAGCATCCATTTCAGAAGCTAACCCATCAGGCAAAAATGCGTTATCTCTGTGTATGGTGTCATTCGCATTGTAGTTACCAAAGGTAAAGAATGGCTGACCAATATTCTGGCCTTTACTATTCACATATTTGGCGCTGAAGTAACCATTCATATCGTTAGTGAATTCATAGTTCCCTTTCAAATTATAGTTTGCACGGGAGAACTTAGGTTGAACCTCAGTAAACTGTCTTAAATTGATATAATCGCAGCCTTGACAGTGAGTTAAATTAGAAACATCACCTGTATACACTTCGCCAAAACTTCCATTAGGGTTGAAAGACCCCATAATTCCTGGACCTGCATATAAGACCTCAGGGTTATACACTGTTCCCCCGGTAGAGAGCACATAGTACCCTGCATCCTTAACGGTTATATTGTCTGGATAAGCAGGATCATCTTCAGAACCTTCAGGACGAGGTTCACCATTTACAGTGGCATAAGGAAAGCTAGCAACCGAGTCACTTGTCCACGGATTATCTAAAGCATTCAGAGAGTCTTGCGCGTTGTACTCAGCTGAAAACGCGATATTACCTCGACCACCGCCAAAGTTTGTACCATACGAGAATGTATACTTTTCATTACTGTAGTCACTATTCTCTGCGTAGCCGCGCGTTGCACTTACGTCCAGACCTTCGACGTTATCTTTAAGAATAAAGTTTACAACACCTGTTACAGCATCGGCACCATATACAGCTGATGCACCACCTGTAATGATTTCTACACGGTCAACCCATGTACTTGGAATCGTGTTGGTATCGACTGAGCTTGAACCAGGATCACTTGATACGTGGCGCTTACCATTCACAAGAACTAGAGTACGATCAGTTCCCATATTACGTAAGTTCAGTGTGTTGATACCCGCTGTACCGATGAAGCGGCCAGAGTTAGCAAGTGTAAAAGTGGTTGCTAGTGCAGGTAAACGACTTAATACTTCACCAATATTCATTGCACCCGTCGAAACGAGGTCATCACCGTCTATGACGGTAACTGGGCTTGGTGCTTCTGCACCAATACGGCCGATACGTGAACCTGTTACCTGAATGCGTTCTTCAACATTCTCTACATTTACATCAGTGTTTTCTGTTTGAGCATCTTGAGCTGCTACAATAGCAGGAAAGCCTAACGATGCAGTGATTGCTGCAGCCGTCAAACTTTTGCGGAATAAAATCTTTTTCATGAGTAAAAACTCCCTGGAACGTTTTTATTATTTTACTTCATACACGAAGTGTTAAGGAATTTAACAGCAAGTTAAAACTTTGTAAACTAGTTGTATAATTTATACGACTTAACTTTAACCAAAAGACAATAAAACACCGCACTTTCACTCTGATCTAAGTTTTCCCTCTTGCGGCAACCCAAGATAGTCTTTCAAGGTTAGTTTATGACTCGAAGCGAAATAAAAAACTTGGAGAGTCGATAAAAACCATTAAGTTGTATAAAACTCATTCAGTTAAGATGGAAAAATATCACAAGGAATGGTTATCCGCTCTTCGTCGGTATCAAAAGGTTCGGTGCCATGCCAGCAGTAACTTGGAAAAATGATACACATACCAGGCTTGGGACAAACGCTCATATCAATAGTGTCCTGCTCACCTAAGTTAAGCGATGTTTGCCCAAACTTTATCCAGCCTTTTTGTTCAGGATCATCCTCTTTAACTTGCTCAGGAATACTTAAATAGGTACACATTGAGAGCCAACCCTCAGGGTGCACATGGTTGGTATGAAACCCTTGTTTAAACAGCTTAACTGACCAGCTTCCACTAAAATGATACCCATTGTTATATCGGGAAGTTACCGGATGCTTGTTGTCATCCGGAAGCTGTGCCAGGTAATCGTTAATAAACTTCTCTAAGCTCTGTTTATAAGCCTGAATGACCGGGTCGTCCATTGAGAGTAAAGAGCCCACCGTTTGCGTGCCTTTACACACCGATTGATCTAACGGCTGATGCTGAGTCCTATGAAGAGCCTGAACCCGCTTAACTAAAATAGGCCAGAATTCTTCTAAAGACTCATAACCATCGGGCGCAGGTAAATAACCTACTTTCACATAGTCATCGTAATTATTAAGGTACTTTTCCTCTTCCTCTTTACCGCTCAGCTTCATACACAAACCTTTATAGGCATGTATCTCCTGATTAAGCGGTTGATTCTCGTGGGCGCGATCCAACAATTGAAAAGCTTTATCGTACGCCTGCTGCCTAAGCAGAACATTGGCCTTATCAATCAAGTAGCGAGGATGCCTGGGCTGCTGCTCCAAAACTTTATCAAACAACATCGAAGCTTCTTCAACATCACCTTTACGCAAGCACTGAGTGCCCTTCATATGCAGCAAGCTGTGCATATTCCCGAAGCGTTTAAGAAACGCTTCTATTTCCGAATCGGCTTGCTCATATTGTTTGGAACGAAGCAAGTGAGCCAGGTACGCATAAGCTAACGGCAAAGAATCGGGCTGAGTTTTTAACGACTCTTTGAAAGAGGCCAAAAACTTATCTTGATGATCGTGCTCCCAGTAAAGCTTATTAATAGCCTCGTGCGCCGGGACAAAATCATTCTTAAGCTCTATGGTTTTCAGTAGCAGTTGTTCCGCCTGTTCAAAGTCGTTGTCATCATAAGCAAGACAGCCCAGTTGAAACTGCCGTTGCGCTTCGTCAAATTTTCCACGTAATTGTTCTAAAATTTCGCGAGCTGACTCCGTGCGTCCGGTATAACGATAAACCAGAGCTAAGTTAAACAATAACAACGGTTCCTGAGGCCATTGCTGGAGGGCTTTTGCAAGTGTCTTTTCTGCCTTATCAAACAACTTATAGTCTAGTTCGGAACGAGCCTTAAGAATAACCGCATTTTTGAAGTCCGATTTTTGTTGTAGTGTCTTAGTAGCCGCCTCTATAGCTGCTAAGTAATCTTTTGACTGATAATGAAGCGATGCCAAATTGTACCAGGCGTCCGGCAGTTTCGAGTTTATTTGCAGAGCTTTAATATAGTTCTGCTTTGCCGCCGCTAGCTGCTGGTTACTCTGTAAAAAGTTAGCGTAGTTCGACAAAACACTGGGTTGCTTAGGGTTAGCTCTTAAGCTTTGAGCAAAGTAATCCGCTGCTTTAGATGGGTGCCTTTGCTTAACCGCAAGAGCCAATAAATGCAAGATATCCGGGTGGTTAGGGGTATGCTGATTTAACTGACTGGCAATTTTCTCAGCTTGTGTAAAATCGTTTTGCTGTAAAGCATTAACGGCTTTTTGGAATTCTTGAGCGAGTTGAGACATAGTAATAACAAACAACTTTTTGACAATGTTTTTACAATAACACAACTTTCCCTTTGAGTGAGTAGCTAAATAGCTTCCAGATAGCACGTAAAAAGGCGACCCGAAGGTCGCCTTTATTTTTAAGAACTGTATTCGCCTAAGCGATAGTCTCTTAGAAGCGGAAAGTTACGCTACCGAATACATAACGTCCTAGCGCATCGTGGTAACCAGCAATAGTGTTACCGTTTGTACTATTAACATCACCAACAATGGTAGGTTCTTTATCTAACGCGTTATTCATACCCAACAGTACAGAAACGTTTTCTGTAACGTCGAAGTTTGCGTTCAGATCGATGTAGCTAGTAGAACCTAAACCGTCGCCGATCAGCTCGTCAGTTTCTCCATCATAGTCAACTGAACCAAGGTAACGCCATTTAGCACCTACACTCCACCAGTCACCAGTACTGTATGTGAAGTTCATTGAATGGCGCCAGTCAGCTTGAGGGAAACAGCTTGAGCTGATAACTCCGGCACAGTCAATTGTAGTACCAGCAAGACCTGGAACCGTTGTGGTTTCTTTGGTCATGTAATACGTACCAGTCAAGCTAACACCTAACTGACCGCCACCAATTTCGGTGTTGTAGTTAATGTTGGTGTCGATACCGGTGTTGGTAGATTCAGCCAAGTTAACACTGGTTGCGGTAACGAAGCCGTCTGTACCACGCCATACATCACCTGATGGGCTACGAGTAATCGCGTCACACCATTGTGCTTCACCAGTTTCCGCACACTGACGAATAACAAGCTCCGGTGAAATAGTACCAATGCGGTCTTCCATCTCAATGTTCCAATAGTCGATTGAGAAGTTGAAGTTATCGGTTGGGTTGCCAACAAGACCGAAGGTTACAGTATCTGCAAGCTCTGGCTGTAGGTCTGGGTTACCACCAAAGATAGCGTTGTACTGGTTCGCTGGGCTAGTTGAAACATTACCGTATTGGCCAGAAGTTACGCCAGTATTTGCACATTGCTCTTGAGTGTACTCAGGATCGCCTCCCGCACACGGGTCAACACCTGCCCACAAACCTAAACCTTGCGTTGCAAACAGTTCTGCAACGTTTGGCGCACGAACTGCACGGTTGAACGTACCACGAATTTTGTAGTCGTCGTTAACCTGCCAATCTAAACCAACTTTGTACGCAGGCTCACCACCAGATGAACTGTAGTCAGAGTAACGGTAGCCTAAATCAACCTGCAGGTTATTTGCCCAGCTTGCGTCTTCAACTAACGGTAAGTTAATTTCTGTGAATACTTCAGAAACGTTGTAACCACCAATTAAGCTGTCCGTTGGACCGCCCTGACCTGCTAGAGCACCTTCCTGATATACTTCATCAGCAACACGTTCGAAGTCAACTTCGCGGTTTTCAACACCAAATACTGCGGCGATGTTGTAATTGGACGAGGGCAGGCTCCAATCTGTTTCGCCTGATACGAATGCGTTAACAATACGCTGCGTTGTTAAACCAGTCAAAATAGCTGTACCACCCAAAGAATCAGCTGCTTCGCCAGTTACACCCTGGTAAGTGAAAACGTCGTATGGAATACAATCTTCACCACACTCATCTGCGCCCGCTGCACCCAGTACTTGAGGCATACGAGGTACGTAGAAGTCATTAATGTATACCGAAGACGACTGGGTTGAACCGTACTGGAAAGATACGTCGTATTCCCACATTGCGCTCAACTCACCAGTTGCACCAGCAACGATACGGTATGAGTTGTGCTCAAGGTTGTTGATACGAGGACCACCTTCAACGTTACGCTTCCCAATGTATGCCATCACCTGATCAGTATCGGCACCGAATTGATCTTCGAACTGCTGACGCTGTCCATCGCTAAATACATCACTGTCTACGTCGAACGCGAAGTTCTGGAAGAAGATACCAGACTGTGCGATCTGACCAGCAGTACGGTCATGCATGTAGCTGGTTTCTAAATAAGGACGGAAGTTATCGTTTGCTTCATAGTTTACGAATGAACCGAAAGTATAACGGTCGTTCGGACGCATGAAGTGGTTGATTGGTGCATAGTTATACAGGTTATCGGTAAATGGTGCGAAGCTACCATCTTCAGTCAGTGACCAGAAAACTTCTTCGTCAAAGTTTGCTTCACCACCTTCAATTGGTGAAATAAAGAAGTTAGGAACCGGAGCAGTAGCAGAGCCCCCACAACCAGTACCCGCACTATTCAGTGCACAAGACGAGTAGTCGCGTTCACCCTGCAATAGCTCATCGTTGGTGCGGAAAGTTGCGTAGAAACTTGCACTACCTTTACCGCCAGCAAACATACTGCCGCCTGAAACATCAACGGTGTATGTTTTACCATCAACACCAGAGCCGCCTTCTGGATAATCAAAGCCAGCATCATCCATCAAGCCTTGCATGTAGCTATTACTGTTGTCATGTTGATAACCTGAAGTACCTAAAGTCACTTCAAAACCTTCGATGTCTTTCTTCATTACGAAGTTAACAACACCAGCAACAGCGTCAGAACCGTAGGTAGAAGAACCACCACCGGTTAATACTTCAACGCGCTCAATAAGAGCTGTTGGGATTTGGTTAACGTCAGCAGCCTGTGAATAAACACCACCTGGCTGTAAACGGCGACCGTTTACCAGTACCAAAGTACGGTTAGCGCCCAAACCACGTAAATCAAGGTTTGCGACACCCGCTGCGCCATTAGCAACAAACGAGTTCTGTGCCGCTGTTTCCAACTGCGGTAAAGTTGCCATCAAGTCTTCCACACGGGTGAAACCAGATGCTTTAACTTCTTCAGAAGAAACCATCTCTACAGGAGATGCAGTTTCTAAGTCCGTACGTTTAATACGAGAACCCGTAACCTGAATACGCTCTACTTCTTCTGCAGTCGTATCAGTGTCATTTTGAGTATCCTGTGCAACTGCTAATGCAGGAAAACCTAAAGACGCAGCAACTGCTGCAGCCGTTAAGCTTTTTCGAAAAGTCATATTTTTCATGAGTAAAAACTCCCTGGAACGTTTTTATTATGTCGCTTCTTTTATAGAAGCTGTTTAAAATTTAACAGGAAGTTAATGGCTTGTAAACTTTTCGTTCTAATTTTGTTGGCTTTGTTGCATAAAGTGTTAACAAGGCCACAAAAGGTGGCCTACCTCAGAAACAAAAAAATTCACTTAAAAGCAATGACGCAGTTCCCGAACACACCACTTTCAGGGAATTGCACCTGTTGCACGGTAACTTTCTTAAAACCCGCAGCTTCAAATTGCTTTTGAGTTTCTTCCATGTTTCCTAACTGCTCAGTTGCCTTAAGTAAGGTTTTGGTTCTTGCCTTATGCGCATTTAATGAATCCATATACCCGTTAAGAACCTGACGTGAC
>JBNJDZ010000003.1:0-250359 GCA_051745385.1 Pseudomonadota bacterium
TCCTTCCAGCAAGGCTTTAAAATACAACATGGTGCCGCCAACCAACAAAGGTACTTTGCCGCGTTGCTGAATGTCTTCAATTAATGCCAAAGCATCTTTCTGGAAGTCGGCCGCGGAATAGGTTTCAGCCGGGTCACGAATATCCAGTAAATGATGAGGCACTTGAGCCTGCTCTTCTATGCTGGGTTTAGCGGTGCCAATATCCATGCCCCGGTAAATCAGTGCTGAATCCACAGAAATAATTTCGCAGTCCAATTGCTTGCATAGAGCAAGCGACAGCGCCGTTTTGCCCGATGCCGTTGGTCCGTAAATAGCAATAACCGCGTCCTTACTCTGCATGGGTTTCTCCGGGTAGCGGCAACCACTGCAGTAAATCCGGCGCTTCAGAAAGCTGCGAGCTCCATTGAATAAGCCAATGCTCAGCCTGAGTGAGGCTGTATGACTCCAAGCCCGAAAATTGCGCAAGCCAACTGGCCAATTCCTCAGTTTCAAAGCCTTCTGTCAGTAATTTCAATAAATCGGTAAAGCCACTAACCACGTTCCCCTGACGCAACATTTCAGGCATTTGTTCAATAATGACCTGTTCGCGCTGACACTTGTACACTACGCCACACTGATTCAACTGCTGTTGCGGCCATTGACTTGCCGGACCCGGTAAATTCGCTAAATTAACCGCCACCGGTACTAGCAGTGGCTGACCATTGAGTCCGCCCTGCAGCTGTTGAACCAGCTTTTGAGCAACGCATTCGGTATGCACTTTTGCGAGGTTTAGCCAGGCCAGGTTTTGTTCATTTCGGATAAGCGCGTAAACACCATTAAAAACCGTAAGGACCCGCCAGTTTTCATCAGCTTTTATCGCTCCGGGCTCTGCCTGGGGTTGCCCGCTACTGATAGTATTTTGAACCCGGGCAGCATTCGGCAACAACAAACCTGACGCTTTTCTTTCACCTAAGGCACTTCCGCCTGAAGCTCTAGCGGAAGAAAACAACGTTTGTCCTGATGCGCGTTCTTGTGAACCATAATGATGCTGATGACTCACAGCAGATTGCGGGTTATCTGTTGCAACCAACTGCATCAAAGCCTGCTCAATACGCGTCAGAATAAAGTCGTGAACTTGCCTCTGTCGATGAAAACGCACTTCGTGCTTGGCAGGGTGCACATTCACATCCACCTGCTCTGACGGCAATTCAAAATAGAGTACAAAAGTAGGAACCCGCTCGTTCGGCAAATACTTTTCATACGCCTGGCGTACTGCATGCGACAACAGCTTGTCCCGCATCATACGACCGTTCACGAAAAAATACTGAATATCGCCCTGATGCCGACAATGCTCAGGCGGAACAAGCCACCCACTTAAATGAAAATCTCCGTCAACGGCATCGATAGTCGAAGCCTGCTCAGCAAAGCCGCCACCACAAATTTTTGCCAGCCGCTGCAACTGTTGTTTTTCACTTAACGCCGGCGGGAACATGCGGACTGATTTACCGTTATGATTCAATTGAAATCCAACTTCAAAACGGCTCAGCGCAATACGCTTTATGACTTCATCTATGTGGCTGAACTCAGTTTTTTCCGTACGTAGAAACTTACGTCTTGCCGGCGTGTTAAAAAATAAGTCTTGAATATCAACCGTGGTGCCATCGGGGTGTGCCGCAGGCTCAATATTAACTTGCATGTCCCGGCCTTCGGCCCAGGCCTGCCAAGCTTCTTCTTGCTCTGCCGGTTTGGATATTAAACGTAAGCGGGAAACCGAACTAATACTGGCAAGCGCTTCGCCACGAAAGCCAAGGCTGCCAATATGCTCTAAATCGTCCAGGCTCTTAATTTTACTGGTCGCATGGCGACTTAACGCTAATGTCAGTTCCTGCTTCACAATTCCGCAGCCGTTATCGCGGATTCTTATTCGCTTACTGCCACCCTGCTCTATATCCAGGACTAACTGTGTCGCGCCGGCATCTAGTGCATTTTCGACCAACTCTTTAACCACGGATGAAGGGCGCTCAACCACTTCGCCAGCAGCAATTTGATTTGCAAGCTCGATAGGTAATTGCTGAATAGACATCAGCGGCTCGGAATCGTCAGCTTTTGGCCAATTTTAAGCGTATTACTGGCCAGGTTATTCTCAGACTTAATGGCTTTGACCGTGGTGTTATAACGCTGAGCCAGCACAGATAAAGAGTCTCCCGACTTCACGGTATAAGTAAAACTGCTTTGATTGGCTAAGTATGTGTTGTCTATTGGGTTACTGACAAAATGACGCCGAATACCATTATAAAGTGCTCGCGCCAGCTTTTGCTGGTGAGCATTACTGGTTAGCAGTTGTTCTTCCCTGGGGTTAGAAATGAAACCGGTTTCTACCAGTAATGACGGTTTATCCGGCGACTTTAACACCGCCAGGCTCGCAGCCTGTGGTGTGCGCTTATGCATTTTGGTTACCGCTGACATCTCGTCGATAATGTGTTTTGCTGCACTATAAGCACCTGCAATAGAGCTGTCCATTGACATGTCCAATAAGGTTTCTGCCAAATAAGGTTCGTGCCCGTTTTTGCTGAGAATGTCAGTGACCCCGCCCAGTAATTCAGATTCTTGCTCGCGGTTTTCCAGCCAGCGACCAACTTCAGAATCCGCCCGACTTTTTGATAATACCCAGACAGAACCACCACTAGGCTGGGCTGTTCTGAAGGCGTCAGCGTGAATCGAAACAAAAAAATCGGCTTTGGCATCCCAGGCTTTCTGCGGACGCTCATTAAGGCCCACGTAGTAATCACCGGTACGAATTAAATAAGCCTGCATACCCGGGTCATCGTTAATCAGCTTAGCCAGTGCCCGCGCAATACGAATAACGACGTGCTTCTCGTAGGTTCCGCGTGGACCAATAGACCCAGGGTCATCACCACCATGACCAGCGTCAATAGCGACGGTTACTCGTCTGTCTTTCAGTTCAGAAACGGACTTCGCCGGTCCGCTGCGTTCAATTGATTTACCCGGTAAGTCCACCACTAAACGATCTTTATAAGACTCGTTGGCCGGAAGGGTAAACAGGCTTGCATCACTTTTTGAATCCAACTCAATGACAATGCGAGTGCTGCCGGATTTTTTGGGCGAACTGGTCCGAATTTTATCCACCAGCAAAGAGTCTTTACCCAAGTTATTCAAATCCGCTTTTAAAGAAGTATTGTTAAAATCAATAACCAGCCGATAAGGCTTTTGCTGATAAAGGGTGAAATAGGAATAGTCCGGCGTATCAGACAGGTCGAACACCACCCGCGTTTTATCCGGAGATGGCCACACACGTACACTGTCTACACTATTGTCAGCCCATGCCCACAACGGAACACAAGCAAACAAAAACACCCAAAATCGCTGCATCATAATGTTTTAATTATTCTTTGTCCGGCTTCAGTTAGCGCACTGAAAGTTATTTGTCGTCCTTCGCCAGCATACTCGATCCGGATCTCTATGTCCGCCCCCGGTAGCCAGCCATAGCCTTTATCAGGCCATTCTATAAAGTTTAGCGTATCTTCGGCAAAATAATCACGAATTCCCATGTACTCAAGCTCTTCCGGATCGGCCAGTCGGTACAAATCAAAATGGTGAATGCGCCATCCCTGTAACTGATAAGGTTCTACAAGGGTGTAGGTGGGACTTTTTACCGCGCCACAATGGCCTAATGCCTGAATAACGCCGCGACAAAAGGCCGTCTTCCCGGCACCTAATTCCCCCTTCAGATAGACCACCAAAGGAGCCTGTAAAACTTCTGAAAATTTCTTCGCAAGCGCCAACGTTTCAGCTTCATTTGCTAATTTACAGTGGTGTACCTCAGTCATCGTCCCTTCCATATCCATTCACCAACCGCCGTATATAGGGCAACAAATCAGAGGCTAAGGTTCCCCGCTCGCCATCTTTTCCTGCTTCTTCGCCAGCCATGGCATGCCATAAGGCTCCAGCAATCAATGCCTGTGCCGGTGCCATTCTTTGCGCTAGCAAGCCGCTTATCAACCCCGTTAATAAATCACCCATACCACCCGACGCCATTGCCGGTGAACCTCTGTCAATCAGGCATCTCCCGCGATCGGTAACCAGCAGCGAGCCAGCACCCTTAAGCAAAACTTGAGCGCCATATTTTTCGCGTAGCTGTGTTACCGCTAAAAATCGGTCAGCTTCCACTTCATCGGCTGTCGTTTGCAGTAACCTGGCCGCCTCTCCCGGGTGTGGAGTCAGCAATAACTTTGACGACCTAGCCGGATAACTTGCCAGTAAATTCAACCCATCGGCGTCTATCACTTTCAATGCATCCTCCTTCATCACTTGTGAAAATACATCGTGACTCCAACGGCTTTGCCCTAACCCAGGACCAACAGCAATCGCCGACGCATCACGTAACAACGGCTGTAAAGTATCTTCATCCTTAATAGAATGCACCATAGCTTCAGGCTGTGCCGCTGCAACAATTGCTTGTACATCCGGGTGGCAAGCCACAGAAACTTTTCCGGCACCTGCCCGCAAAGCCGACTTCATGGCCAGTATCACCGCCCCTGACATTCCCGGCTGTCCACCCACGATAAGTACATGGCCCTGCTCACCTTTGTGAGTGCAACGTGCACGGGCTGGCAACCAGTCACCTAAGCCTCCGGCATCTACCCGAAACCAGTCTGCTTCATTTTGCTGCTTAAAGATCTCGCCAATACCTAAGTCCTCTAACACAATTTCGCCAGTATGATTCTGAGCTTTACCAGTGAGTAAACCGCGCTTTAACGCCACCAGGCTGACCGTTAGGTGGGCGCACACCGCAGCTCCGGGTACATGCCCGTTATCTGCATTTAAGCCAGAGGGCACATCGACTGAGATCACCGGGGTGGAACTGGCATTGACATGCTGTACCCAGGTCACCGGGTCTCCCTCGAGAGCGCGATTCAGTCCAACACCAAACAGGGCATCTACCACAACGTCAAACTGCTCAGGCACGCAATCAAGCAGGGCTTTTTCGCTGCCCCCTTGCTCCCGCCAGACTGAGCGAGCCCGGTGCGCATCAGACTCTAAGGGGCTTGAAAGTTCTGCATTGGGCTTTAGGGCAAATACCTGTACCTGATACCCCGCTTCCTGAGCCAGTCGGGCAACAATGTAGCCATCGCCACCGTTATTGCCTTCACCGCAACATACTGCAATGCGCGCCGGTGCCGGAAAATGTCTCTGCAACTGTTTGAAAACCGCTTTACCGGCCGCTGACATCAGCTGCGTCATATTCATTGCGCTGGCTTCGGCTGCCTTTTTCTCCCCTTTTTGCAATTGCTCAACACGATAAAGGCAGTTCTCATAACGGCTACCGTAGGTGTTTGTCATTGTGCCTCCCCAATAGTGCGTTAGTCTGGCTTAAATACGCCAATGACCTGATCAAACTGACGCTGGCTACCACCACCCTGCTCCTTGGGTTCACTAAACCGGTGCTTACATTGCACGCACTCAACTTGTTCGATATCGTTTTCGATAAAAAGCATGAGCGTGTCCATGGCATCGCATTTAGGGCAGACTGCCCCGGCAATAAATCGCTTCTTTTCTCTAGCCACAACAGCTCCTGTGTTAGAATTGTGAGCAGAACATGTCTATGATACCGCAGCTGAACAGCTGTACAAAATGAAGAGTAGTTTATGATCCGTGCTGAAGCTATCACCTTATTGCGTGGCGGTGATGTTTTATTTGAAGACAGTGACTTACAAGTATTCCCGGAGCACCGCGTTGGCTTAGTAGGCCGAAATGGCTGCGGCAAGTCCTCGCTGTTTGCTTTGCTGCGTGGTGAGCTAAGTGCCGACAGTGGTAACATACATTTACCCGTCGACTGGCGCATAGCTAGTGTAGCGCAGGACACTCCGGCACTCGACAAGTCAGCCATCGACTACGTGATGGACGGTGACGCCGAGTTTCGGCAGCTGGAAGCTCAACTAGCCAAAGCCGAGGCCGACAATAATGGTGAAGCTATTGCGAGTTGTCATGACAAACTCGCGGCAATTGGCGCCTACGACATTCAGCCCAGAACGGCCAGTTTAATGGCCGGTCTTGGTTTTACCCAAGAGCAGTTGCAACAACCGGTGAAAGCCTTTTCGGGTGGTTGGCGTATGCGCCTTAACCTGGCACAAGTACTGATAGCCCGCGCCGATTTAATGCTGCTGGATGAGCCAACCAACCACTTAGACGTTGATGCGATTTTCTGGCTGGAAAGCTGGCTAAAGCAATACGATGGAACGCTGTTACTAATATCGCACGACCGTGACTTTCTCGACTCTGTAACCACCGACATTGTTCACATTGAGCATAAAAAGCTGAACAGCTACCGCGGTAATTACTCTCAGTTTGAGCGCCAGCGAGCAGAGCACATGGCTCAGCAGCAGAGTGAATACGAAAAAGCACAGGTTATGCGTCAACATTTGCAAGCCTACGTTGATCGTTTTCGCTATAAGGCCAGCAAAGCCAAACAGGCACAAAGTCGTTTAAAAGCCATTGAAAAGTTGCCTAATCAGGCACCATTGCGCGCCGAAAGTGGCATCGACTTTCACTTTCTGACGCCAGACAAATTACCCAATCCGTTGTTGACGCTTCGCGACGCCAAAGCGGGCTATGGTGACACTACTATTCTCGAAAAAATTCAGCTCAACCTGGTGCCCGGTACCCGCTTAGGGTTGCTTGGCCGTAATGGCGCCGGTAAATCAACACTGATTAAGCTGCTAGCCGGCGAACTGGAACCTATGGCCGGTGAGCGACTTGTTAACCCGGGGCTCAGTATTGGCTATTTTGCTCAACATCAGTTGGAAACACTGGACTTGGCAGCCTCAGCTCTGCTGCATTTACAGCGCATCGACAAGCAAGCCAGTGAACAGAAACTGCGTGACTTTTTAGGTAACTTTGGTTTTTCCGGAGATCAGGCCACCCGCTCGGTCGAGCCCATGTCCGGTGGGGAGAAAGCACGACTGGCTTTAGCCCTGATTATTTATCAGCGCCCTAACCTGTTACTTTTAGATGAGCCAACCAACCATCTGGATTTAGGCCTGCGTGACGCCCTGGTTGCCGCTTTGCAGGAATACGAAGGTGCGCTAATTGTGGTTTCGCACGATAGACACTTGCTACGCACCACTGTTGATGAATTCTGTCTGGTTGCCGATGGTAAAGCAGAAACCTTCGACGGCGATTTAGAGGCTTACCATGACTGGCTGCAGCAGCAAGCGGCAAATGACAAACGCAGTGAACAACCCGCCACGCGTCAACGCGACGACCGCAAACAACAAAAACGCAAAGAAGCCGAAGCACGACAAAAGACAAAACCTTTGCGACAGCAAATAGAAAAGGCCGAAAAGAGCATTCACGCACTGGAGCTGAAGTTAGCCGATATTCATGAACAACTCAGCGACAGCAGCCTATATGAGGACGCCAACAAAGCTAAGTTGCAGAAACTATTAGACCAACAGGCGCAAGCGCAGAAAGACTTACAACAACAAGAAAACCTCTGGATGACAGCGGAAGAAGAACTGGCAGAACTAACCGAAGAGCTACAGCAAGCGGAGGACAAATGATTATTCCCTGGCAGGAAGTGGATCAGGAAACACTGAATAATTTACTCGAATCTGTGGTGCTGAGAGAAGGAACAGATTACGGCAGTCAGGAACTCAGTTTCGACACAAAAGTCGAGCAACTCAAGCAACGAGTAAAGTCCGGCGAGGCCGTTATTGTTTTCTCCGAATTACACGAAAGCGTCGATATTGTCGATAAAGAAAGTGTTACCGGAAGCGAGCCTGGCGAGCAATGAAGATCTCGTTCCAGGGAACGCTTTGGTCGCCCAAAACCAGAAAGTTAGGGTTCAGCAAGCTGACCGTTCGGTTGTAGGTAATTGGCTCAAAGTTTTCATTGACGATACGCCCCCCGGCTTCACACACAATCACCTGAGAGGCAGCCGTATCCCACTCACCGGTTGGACCCAGCCGTAAAAAGCAGTCGGCTTTGCCTTCGGCAATAAAGCAGGCTTTTAGTGAACAGCTTCCGGTAGGCAGAGGCTGGACATCACGCTCAGTTTGCAGGCGGCTTAGCACCGGCTCCCGGGCCTGACGGCGGCTAATGGCAATAATAATGGGGTCAGTCTTTGGGTCATTAAACTTGCGAACATTAATCAACCGACTTTCTACCGCATCCTGTTTAAAAGCTCCCAACCCCTTTTGAGCATAATAAAGCGCTTCACCTACTGGCCAGAAAATAACACCAATAACCGGTTCATTGTGTTCCACATAAGCAATGTTTACGGCAAAGTCACCGGAGCGGGCAATAAACTCCTGAGTCCCGTCAATAGGGTCAATAATGAAATACGCTTTCCACTGACGGCGCTCGTTATAGTCCTGGTGTTCACTTTCTTCAGAAATAACAGGAATGTCCGGAAAGGATTGTTTAAGCCGGTCTTCGATCAGCTCGCTGGCGATAATATCGGCGGTAGTAACGGGTGAGTCATCGGTCTTTTCTGCGGTACTGTAGTCGCGTCTTTCGTACATGGACAAAATGACGCCACCGGCTTCTATCGCAATCTCTTTCAGTCGATTCAGCATGGTTCCTGCCACTACCGGCCCTCACCTTGATTACGCAACAACATTAACAGCGCAGCGACACTGCGGGCTTCTGAAAAGTCTGGCTGAGCCAACAAGTTATCAATGTCGCCCATAGACCAGGTGACTTTTTCCAGGGGCTCAGGCTCATCACCCGGCAAGCTCTCAGGGTATAAGTCACGGGCGATAAACACGCTCATTTTCGCGGAGAAGAACTGAGGCGCAAGACTCAATTCCATTAAAAACTCAAGCTGATGGCTACCGTAGCCAACTTCCTCTTTAAGCTCGCGCTGTGCCGCTTCTTCTGGTGTTTCGCCCGGGTCGATGAGCCCTTTTGGGAAGCCTAGCTGATAGTCATGCAAACCTGCTGCATACTCGCGAATAAGCAATAAGGTGTCATCATCAATGCAGGGGACAATCATTACTGCGCCACGGCCACTGCCTTTCATACGCTCAAACTGGCGCTGCTCACCGTTGCTGAACTTAAGGTCAACCGCTTCTACACGCATTAAACGGCTTTGCGCAACAACGCGGCGGGATAAAATTTGTGGGACTTGTTTTTCTTTACTCATACGACAGGTCCAAGTCATTGTCTCTCTTTACTATAACGACTCTGCGCACAGAAAACAGTGTCAATTTACGCTTTTCTTATAGAGTGCTACTATCTAAAACCTGTCCACCGGTAGTGAAGCGAGTAATATGACTGCAATAAAGCCTGAAACCGAAACTGAATACGATGTGGTTGTCATCGGTACTGGCCCCGGCGGCGAAGGCGCTGCTATGCAACTGGCCAAAAGCGGCTATAACGTTGCCATTGTAGAAAAACATAAAGCTCTTGGCGGCGGCTGTACTCACTGGGGAACCATTCCCTCAAAAGCCTTACGGCACTCGGTCAGCCGTTTAATTGAGTACAATAACAACCCGCTATTCTCCGGCCCAGGCTGGCAAAGTGGCATGACTTTCAGCCACATACTGCATTATGCCGAATCGGTTATCCGAAAACAGGTCAAGCTACGCAGTTCGTTTTACGACCGCAATGATGTCACCGTGGTACACGGTAAAGCTTCATTTTTAGATAAGAACCGTATTCGGGTAACTAAGCTAGATGGCTCTGTCGATGACTTAATAACAAAGCACGTGGTTATAGCAACGGGTTCCCGACCTTATAATCCCGAGGACGTCGACTTTTCACATCCGCGCATTTACGACTCAGACAAGGTCCTGTCATTGTCACACGAACCTAAAACCATCTTAATTTATGGTGCCGGCGTAGTTGGCAGTGAATACGCCAGTATTTTCCGCGGAATGGGCGTTAAAGTAGATCTCGTTAATCAGCGCGAGCGGTTGCTGTCTTTTCTGGATGCCGAAATTTCCGACGCACTCAGCTATCACTTGCGCAACAGCGGCGTCGTCATCCGCCATAACGAAGAATACGACACCATTACCGGCTACGACGATAAAGTTGTTCTGAAAACCAAATCCGGCAAGACTATGGCCGCTGACTGTTTACTTTTTGCTAATGGCCGTTCCGGTAACATTGAAGAGCTCAACTGTCAGGAAGTTGGTCTTGAGCCTAACTACCGTGGACAACTGGAAGTCGATGACAATTACCAGACTGCGGTGGAGAACATCTATGCAGTTGGCGATATCATTGGCTACCCTAGTTTAGCCAGTGCCGCCTACGATCAGGGTCGCATCTGTGCGTCAGCCATTATTAACGGCAATTGTGACAAAGTGCTGGTGAGTGACATTCCGACCGGTATTTATACCATTCCGGAAATCAGCTCAGTGGGTAAAACCGAAGAAGAGCTGACTGAGATGAAAGTTCCATATGAAGTTGGCCGCGCTCAGTTTAAACATCTTGCCCGGGCGCAAATATCCGGTGCCGATGTGGGTTGTCTGAAACTGTTATTCCACCGTGAAACCCGTGAGTTACTGGGCCTGCATTGCTTTGGCGAGCGGGCATCAGAAATTGTACACATTGGTCAGGCCATTATGGAGCAGAAAAACGGTGGTAATACCATCGACTATTTCGTCAACACCACTTTTAACTACCCCACCATGGCCGAAGCTTATCGCGTTGCGGCACTAAACGGCATTAACCGTCTGCTGCAATAAGCAGAGTTACTGCCGTTGCTGATACAGCGGCAGTTCTATTCGGACACACAAACCGCCTTCCGGGCGGTTTTGCAGTTTTATATCACCATCGTGACGATCAACAATACGCTTAATAATCGCCAAGCCAAGCCCTGAGCCTACGCCACCGCGCGCTTTATCACCTTGAGTGAAAGGCTCAAAGAGTTTCTCTTGTTGTTCCTCGGGAATACCAGGACCGTCATCGGTTACCCGGAACCAGACACGTTTCTGTTTTTTATCATGACCAGAGCTGACCACAACCCGCTTCTTACCATAACGCTCTGCATTTTCCAGTAAGTTAATAATAACGCGTTTCATTGATAACGGACGCAACCAAACCAAAGGTAACGTGCCTAACTCAAGTTCAAACTGCTTCACCCAGTTATCCGGCACATTTGCCACAGTTTGCTCAATCAGTTCATTAAGAGATTCCTTGCTGCTGCACTCCTGCTGATCGAGACGAACATAGTCAATAAACTGATCGATGATGTCATTCATATCGTCGATATCTTCGACAATACCCTGGGCCAGAGAGCCGTCTTCCTGCGGCATCATTTCAGCGGCCAGACGAATACGCGTAAGCGGCGTTCTTAAATCATGAGAAACTCCCGCCATTAGCAGGTTACGGTCATTTTCAAGCTCACGAATACCTCGCGACATTTGGTTAAACGCCCGAGTTACAGCCATAATTTCACTTGCGCCTTTTTCAGGCAGCTGTTCAGGAAACTCTCCCCGCCCTACTCTGCGTGCCGACTCTTCCAGTGCTTTTAGCGGCCTGTTCAACCAGTTCGCAAACAACATACCGCCGAAGACACTCAATAAGCCAATCAACACCAAGTACATCACCAGCGGTGAGAATTGTCCTTGCTGCATGCTCTCCAACGGAACGCGTATCCAAAAGTCTGGCGCACGAGGCGGTTTTACCCAAAGATAGAATTTTTGCCCCTGAGCAACCCGAACTTCTGACTCTCCACCCAGCATGTCACTCATGTCATCCGACAAATAGCCATAATAGGTGGAATTGCCCAAGCCCTGCTGCTCGGCTTCAGCGTCATTAAATACTTCAATGCCGGTGGCTTCAGTATAATAAGACATCAGTTCTCGTTCGGTTTCAGCTGAGTGCTGACGGGGAATAAACATGGTGCGGATATGTTTAGCAACCAGTTCATTAATTTGCTCAATGGAGGGCCTGACAACATAGTTACTCACCATCACGTAAGAAACGAGCTGATTAATAAGCAATACTAAGGCCAGCAGCGCAACCGTGCGGGCAAACGCTGACTTGGGAAAAAACTTCATCAGGATTTCAGTTGGCCATCAGGCACAAACACATAACCTAGTCCCCAAACCGTTTGAATATAACGCGGCTTAGTCGGGTCAATTTCAAGCATGCGACGTAAGCGCGACACCTGAACATCAATAGAGCGTTCCAATGCGCTGTAGTCACGGCCTCGGGCCAGGTGCATTAATTTATCACGGGAGAGTGGCTGACGAGCATTACTCACTAATGCCTTCAGCACAGCAAATTCTCCGCTGGTCAACGGCATCGGCGTATCACCACGAAACATCTCACGAGTGCCCAGGTTCAATCTGAACTCACCAAAAGTAACTTCCTGATCTTCCTGCGACGGTGCACCAGGTGCTTCAGTACCACGACGACGCAATACGGCCCTTATCCTCGCCAGTAGTTCACGTGGGTTAAAAGGTTTTGCCAGATAGTCGTCAGCACCTAATTCCAAACCAATAATACGATCAACTTCGTCGCCTTTGGCGGTCAGCATAATAACCGGCAGGTTATTACCTTCGCTGCGTAAACGTTTACAAATAGACAGTCCGTCTTCACCCGGCAGCATCAAGTCTAATACCAGTAAATTAAAATTCTCCCGGGTCAGCAAACGGTCCATTTGCTCCGAGTCTTGTGCGACTCGTACCTGGAAGTTCTGCTCAGTAAGATAACGTTCCAACAAGCTTCGAAGCCTCGCATCGTCATCCACCACCAAAATTTTTAATGTTTCCTGCATCATCAGTTTTGTTTTCCAAGCTGCCGTGCCATAACCATAAAGATACACCGCTTCGCAGTCTTATAGAAGCAGGCTTCTGTTAGCAAATGTTTCAACTACCGGTGCCAATAACGCTGCATTTCGACATACAGGAAAGAGGCCGTCCAGGTAATTAAAACGAGTCCAGTCAGGCTTTCGACACCCGTTAGAAACCTTAAGGTACCTGATGGCTCAATATCACCAAATCCCACCGTGGTGAAAACAGTAAATGAAAAATACAAAGCATCCAGGAAACTGCCATCAAAATTCCCCACTAAGGTGCCGAACCCTTGTTCGTGATGCATGAGGTAATAGGCAACAGCAAAAATGGCAACTTCGACCGTGTGAGCGATAATGGCAAGCATTACCCCAAACATCAGTCGAATTTGGCTGAACATTCTCATATGGGTGATAAGCCAGCCTATCCGGTTTAGCGCTTCATAATGAAAAATAACCGCCAAACCAACTACAATAGAATTACAAAGAAAGGATATCAGCATAACTTACTCTTTCTCATTGGAAGTCCAAAAGCTGACCGGTTCTGGCCGCGCAAAATAATACCCCTGAAAACGAGAACAGCCCATTTCCTGAAGCTTACGCAAATGTTCTTCTGTTTCCACACCTTCAGCAATAATGTCTAAATCCAGGCTGTTTCCTAAAGCGATTACGGTGCGCACAATGGCTTCGTCGCTATTATTGTTATCTAAGTCCTGAATAAAAGACTGGTCTATCTTCAGTGAATTCAGCGGTAAGCGTTTTAAATAACCTAACGACGCATACCCCGTACCAAAATCATCTAAAGCAAACGTAATACCCAGGGCTTTAAGTCGCTCCATATTGTTCGCTGTATGCTCAATATCATCAATCAACATACTTTCGGTGACTTCTAATTCCAGCAACTCACCTGACACACCTGTTGCCAACAACCGTTGTTCGATATCCTCAACAAACCCTTCGGCTTTAAACTGACTGGCACTGACATTAATTGCTACCCGCGCACCACACGCAGGGGCTGAACGCTGCAGATCCGGAATAGCAACCAGTACCTGATCAAGCACCAGTTTGTGCAGATCAGGCATTAGGCCCTGGCTTTCTGCCAGCGGAATAAACTCCGCCGGAGAAATCCAGCCAAGCTCGTCATCACACCAACGCAGCAAGGCTTCAAAACCTAAACAGTTTAAAGTCGAAGTGGGTGATAACTGTTGGTATTGTGGCTGTAAGTAAATTTCCAGAGATTCGGACTTTATCGCTTTTCGTAAAGCAGCAATGAGTTGTTGTCGGTAATTAAATTCTCTTTGTATCCCGGTGTTAAAGAACTGTAACTTCGATGTGTTAGCTTCTTTTGCCTGCGATAACGCCAAATCCGCAGCTTGCATTAAGTCACCCGGATTTTGCGCATCAGAAAACAAGGTAATGCCCATACTCACTGACACTGACTCAAGGCTGGCTCCCAGCTGATAGGGCTCTGTGAGCCGCTCTAAAATTACTTGTAAGCGTTGACGCAGGTTATCGTCGTCACGTAAATTCTGGCCTTTCTCACTTTTCAATAACACCATAAACTCATCCGAGCCTAAACGCCCGGCGTTGTCGGCCTGACGTAATTCAGACTCCAGCCTCTGGCCAAATAAAATCAGCAGTTCATCCCCGGCGTCATGGCTAAAGCTGTCGTTAATCTTTTTAAAATGATCAATATCCAGCATGACCAATACACCATCCCCACCACCGCTCTGATAACGCTTAAACTCTTCGTTTAAGCGCTCCAACATAAAGCGGCGATTGCCCAATCCGGTTAAGGGATCAAAATAAGCGAGAGATTGAATTTCCTCTTTCATGCTCTGATATTCTGAGATATCAGAAGAGATACCACACAGGCCAGTCACTTGGTTTTGTGAATCAAATAAAGGAACCTTTACAGACCAAAATTGATGCAGCTCTTTCTCACCGGGCAGGTTATTCACCTCTCCCTGAGCTAGCCTGTGCCCGCTTTCCAGTACTTTACTGTCATAACTTTTAAGCTGATCGGCCGTGGTTTTATCGAACAGGTCATAATCCGTTTTACCAATAATATCTTCCAGGTCCAGTTTAAACAGCTTCAACACCTGCCAGTTCGCATATTGGTACCGAAGATCTTTATCTTTAATGTAAATGTAGGCTTCGACGCTATCCAGAATGGTATTTAAACGATATTTGCTTTGAGCTAAAGCTTTCGTTTTGTCCGTAACCTTGCGTCTTAATAACTGATTGAAAAACAGCACCCCAACAGCAAGTAACGCCAGTGCCGCTATTATCCACCACACATAGAAAGGAACACTGACTTCTTTTTGTTGCGAACTCCAACGCTCAATTATCTAGTAATAAACGGAATCTTCGTCAGCCTTTAAGCGCTTAAGCTCGTTATCTATTGTTGTCGGAACGTCTAAACTCGCTCGTTTAGATACCGCAAAAAAGAGTTCACTTGGCAGGAACATGATAGGCGTCATTTGAACGCTCCGGTCAGCCACTTGCTGGTTCCCGAAAAACTGATTGGTCGCAACTGCGTTCGCTTTTCCCATGAATACAGCGTCAAAACCTTCACTGAAACTTTCTACTGGATAAAGCTCGCTTTTTAACTCAAAGCTATCAATCAGTTGCTCTAAGTAACTTTCCTGTACCGAGCCCTTCAAAACCGCCACACGTTTATTGTTTAAGTCCAGTAAGCTGGTAATTTTTTCATTTTTAGCGGCATACAGTTGCGACCAACTGAGTAGAGCTGCTTCCTCATGAAATTCTGCCCATTGGGCCCGAGTATCATTTTTAGCAACGTCCGGAAGGATATCTATTTTCCCTTCTTGTAAAAATCTCAGGCATTGTTCCCAATCGCACTCAACAGGCAACAGTTGCCAATTGTTGCGCTCAGCAATCACCGTTAATAGCTCACCATGAATACCGCTTAACTTTCCGTATTCATCGAACATGATTTTCGGCGGATTATGGTACACACCCACTTTGAGTGATTTATCTTGTGCCATTAAAGGCGCCGCAGCTAATAACAGAAAAGCAGTAACAAGAAGGTTTCGCAAAAAGATACCTTAAGTTAATAAGTTGTATAAGCCTAGAATAGGCCTATTTCCACTTTGAGAAAAGGCCTGTTAGTGCTGCGGTCATTTCTTTGCCAATAACTTACTTTCTAAGGAAGTAAGGTAAAAATAAAAGTAACGCAAGTAGACTGACAATAAGCCCGACATAAATGCCGTAACTTAGCGCCGACAAGGTAAATGCGGCGTAGTAGATAATATCCGCCAACAGATACGCCAGAAATGCGTGTTTGAACCAGCTTTGTTTCGTCCATAACCCAATCAGCAAAGCCAACTGAAACGGTACAAAAAGCACCAGTTTCCAGGGCAAAACGTACAAGATCAGGTTTTGTATACTATCGGCGTCCAGAATCATTGAAAACGCCATTTCGTAAGTGCTCGCTATACCGGTGATAAACAAACCCAGGTAAAAGAAGCTGAACGTGTAAATCAGGCTCAGTATAAGATAAAGAGAAATCAGCTTTTTCGGTACTTTCGCGCTCGGCATTGATCCGCTTTGGGTTGCCTGTCGGGTCGCTATAACCACTACGGCAATAACGTACAAGACCTCTGATGCGATATAGAGAAGCGCACCGAACAGTCCTACATCAAGAGCCCGGGCTATGCGTGACGGTGTCGGCCAGGGTAGTTCAGAATAAAAGCCAACCAAATGCAATACACTGGCCAGCATAATCTCCAGTTCATAAACGATTGAGTCGAACCACTCCATGGGGTAGGCAAGAATATCGGCCAAATAAATTTGTGATACGGCGCCAAAGACAACGGCAAGACCCAACAGGCCCATCATTCCGGCAGCTGGTGGCATTTGCCGAGTCAGAGTGAGATGCATAGCGATCATTAGCAGGTAAGTTCCTTTGTATTTTTTTGAAAACTATACCTTTTTTTTAATTATAAGTCTTGCGTAAGTGCAAGCGAACACGCTTCTCTGTCTCTATAATTGCAAACAGTACAACACCAACGGCAACGATAATCACACCATCCATAAAGGGTATTGAAACCGTCGCAAACAGTGTTTGAAGAGGAGGCAGATAAGTAATAGCGAACTGCGCTGCAATAACGCCGGTCACCGTTACCCAGACAACCTTTGTGCCTCTAATGCTTTCCCAAGAGAGCGATGCACTGTAAAGGTTTCTGATAAAGAACAAATGAAATATCTCCATCACCACCAGAGTATTCAACGCAATAGTACGTGCCAGCTCAATTGAGTATCCTTGCTCAATCGCATAAGCGTACATGCCGAATACGCCACCCAGGAACAAGGTCGATACAAGGACAATGTGCCAGGCCAAGTCCCCGGTAAGCAGAGGTTCATCTCTCGGCCGTGGCGGACGCTTCATAGTATTGGCTTCTGGCGGTTCAAACGCCAGTGCCACACCCAGTGTTATAGCCGTTATCAGATTAATCCACAGAATCTGAATGGGAGTAATTGGTAGCGTCATACCAAATAACAACGCCACAATAATGGTTAAGGCTTCACCGGCGTTAGTCGGCAACGTCCAGCTTATAACTTTCTTAATGTTATCGTAGACCGTCCGTCCTTCTCTGACAGCTGCCGCTATGGAAGCGAAATTGTCATCGGCGAGCACAAATTCCGCGGCCTCTTTCGCTGCCTCACTGCCCTTACATCCCATAGCAACTCCAGCATCAGCTCTTTTCAGGGCGGGCGCATCGTTAACGCCATCGCCCGTCATCGCAACTGTCATACCATGTGACTGCAGTGCCATAACCAGTCGTAGTTTATGCTCCGGACTGGTGCGCGCAAATATATCCGTATTCAGAACAGCCTGCGCTAATGCGGCATCGTCCATGTCATCAAGCTCTACTCCGGTCAGGACTTCTGAGTTTTGCAGCCCAATTTGCCGTGCAATCGCTGCTGCGGTTCCTTTGTGATCACCGGTAATCATTTTTACGCGAATACCAGCCCCATGGCACTCCGCAACAGCGTCAATCGCTTCCGGCCGTGGAGGGTCAATCAAGCCGACCAGACCCAGCATTATCAAACCGTCCTGAACGTCTGCAAAGTTCAGTTTCGAGTCTTCTGGATTCATAGGTTTGAGAGCCAGCGCAAGTACTCTTTGCCCTTGTGCTGCAATCTCCTCAGCCTTTTTATGCCAATAACCCTCATTAAAACTCTCGCGGCTTTCAGACGCGGTACGCTGCTCAGCACACATTGACATTATCTGCTCAGGAGCGCCTTTAACAAAAACGTACGTTTGACTTTCTGTCTCTTGATTCAAGGTCGCCATAAAGCGATGTCTGGCATCAAAAGGAATGGTATCCAGCCTTGCTAACTGGTCGTCACTACTACCAATATTGGCGCCCAGTTTTCCAGCCATTGCCAGCAATGCCCCTTCCATCGGGTCACCTTCAACCTTCCATTCACCCTCTTTTTTATGCAAAGAAGCATCGTTGCAAAGTGCAGCTGCCCGGCCCAGCTCTCCCAGTACGGGGTGTTCGCGTTCAGTCACCGGCACTTCGTTCAGCCTGATTTCTCCCGAAGGCTCATAGCCATTACCGTCCACTGAAAAAATGTCGGCTGCCGTAACAACAGAGGCCACCATCATCTCGTTACGCGTTAAAGTCCCTGTTTTATCAGTACAGATAACCGATACCGACCCCAGAGTTTCAATCGCCGGTAAATGTCTGATAATGGCATTACGCCGAGCCATTGCCTGAACTCCGACAGCAAGCGTGATGGTCAATACAGCCGGAAGCCCCTCAGGTATAGCCGCAACGGAAAGACCCACGACCGCCATAAACATTTCAGAAAAATCAAAGTGTCCGACAAAATAGCCGAAAGCCAGCAATACCGAAGCAATGAGCAGAATGAGAATCGTGATCCAGCGCGCAAACGCGTTCATCTGCTTAAGCAACGGTGTTGTTAAGGTTTCAACACGCGAAAGCATCCCACTTATGCGCCCTATTTCCGTATCAGCTCCAGTACCCACGACGATACCTCGCCCCAACCCACTGGTTATCAAAGTGCCACTGTAGGTCATGCATTCTCTGTCGCCGATTGCAGCATTGGCTGCAGCAGGCTGAGTGTTTTTTTCTACGGGAACAGACTCGCCGGTAAGTATTGCTTCCTGAACCTGGAGTCCGTTCACTTGTATAAGTCGGAGATCTGCCGGGACTTTATCCCCTGCTTCCAGCAAAACAACGTCACCGGGAACCAGTGCCTCACCTTCAACGGAGTGGCGTTTGCCATTACGGAGAACCGACGCTTTCAAAGCCAGCATACGGCGTATGGCATCCATCGCCTTCTCTGCTTTACCTTCCTGGAAGAAGCCAATAGCAGCATTAGCAATAACGACCGCAACAATAACGACGGTGTCAACGAAGTGCCCCAATGCCGCCGTTATTAAGGCAGAGCCTAGCAAGACATAGATAAGAATATTGTGAAAATGCTTAAGAAAGCGGATAAGCGGGTGCTGCTTTGCGGCTTCGGGCAAACGGTTAGGCCCGAAGATTTCAAGCCGCGCGGCGGCTTCTTCGGAAGAAAGTCCGCGTTTGTCCGTTTGTAAGGCATCGATAACTTCCTCCGATGCCTTTTCATGCCAGACTTTATCCGCTTCGCTTAAAACTTCTTTCATGGTGACTTCCCTCGTCTCTTTGACTTATCAGGCACTACCCAAAGAGACTTTACTGCGCGGTATAGCCCCCATCAATCACTAATTCCGTTCCGGTCACAAATTTAGATTCATCCGACGCCAAATACAGCACTCCGTAAGCAATGTCTTCAGAATCACCGACATGACCAATGGGGTGCAGACTATCCAACTGTTTTCTGAACGCATCCACGCCTTCGTCAGAATCTTTTCCTAACTGTTCAACAAGTGGGGTCCAGATAAAGCCCGGATGTACTGAGTTGACCCGAATTTTGTCTTTTGCGTAAATCAGTGCGTCGTTTTTGCTCATTAACCTGACCGCGCCTTTAGAAGCATGGTAAGGCGGTAAATCGGCAGCACCTATCATTCCGTAAATTGATGACAGGTTGATAATGCTGCCCGCACCGGCTTTTTTCATTGCCGGAATGGCGTGCTTAGTGCAATAAAAAACACCACTGACATTAACGTTAATCACCTTATCCCATTCGTCTTTGGTAATTTCATGGGTAGGTTTATTTACCCCGGCAATACCGGCGTTATTGACTAAGACATCTATTGAACCAAGTTCTTTCTCAATGTCTGAAAAAGCACTGCTTACCTCGTCTTCGCTAGCCGTATCGATATGCCAGTATTTTGCGTTGCCGCCAAAGCCTTTAATCTCATCGACGACTTTCTGTCCTTCATCGTCAGCTATGTCCGTTACTGCGACCTTGGCTCCTTCTCTGGCTAACTCAAGACAGACAGCCCGGCCAATACCTAATGCGCCACCAGTAACAATAGCAACTTTACCTTCTACTCTTTTCATCGTTGTGTCCTTCTTTTTAGACCCTTTACTGAGTTTAGTATGGGTCAAAAACCGGCATATAGACAAGAATCAAAGTATAGTGATCTAAAGCCGCCTTAACCCGTACCAAGGCAAAGGTAACTATTAGCTAACAAGGAAACGTTATGACCACCTATAAAGCCATTAACCTGATTAAACGCCCTGAGCCGGGCCCTGTTTCTACCGACGTATTTGATGTTGTAGAAAAAGAGCTCCCCAAAGCTGGTTCCGGTGAAATTCTAATCAAGCAAACGCAAATGTCACTAGACCCTGCCATGTTCGGCTGGATGAGCCCCGATACCGAAAGTTATATTCCGCCAGTTGAACTGGGGACTGTTATGCGCAGCTCAGGTGTCGGCGAAGTTGTTGAGAGTAACCACCCGGACTTTAAAGTGGGTGACCGAGTTATGGGAATGATGGGTTGGCAGGAATACGCATTGAGCAATGGCCAGGGTATTAATAAAGTGCAGGCCGATGTGCCCGACGAAACCGTACTATCTGTATTTGCATTGCCTGGTCTGACGGCCACACAAGGACTGTTTAATATTGGTAAACCTAAGAACGGTGAAACCTTGGTGGTAACCGGCGCCGCAGGTTCGGTCGGCTCAATTGTCGGACAACTGGCCAAAGCCGAAGGGCTAAAAGTTATTGGTGTTGTCGGCAGCGATGAAAAAGCCAACTGGATTGTCAACGAACTGGGGTTTGATGGTGCCATCAATTACAAAACCGGTGACTTGCGTGACCAACTAACCAAGCTCACTCCGGAGGGCATAGATTTATACTTTGAAAACACCGGTGGCCCCATTCAGAATCTGGTAGTTGAGCGCATGAACGCCCATGGGCGTGTCGTGGTATGCGGCATGATAGCCGATTACGACAAAGAAGAGCCAAGTCCAGGCCCAAGTTGGATACCGGTCATTAAAAAGCGCCTGACCATTCAGGGCTTCACAATGCCGGATCATTTTGATGAGATTCCGAGCTTGCTAAGTAAACTGACGCCTTACGTTATGTCTGGAAAAATAAAACACCGTTCGCACATTCTTGAAGGGCTGGAGTCTGCCATTGAAGGCTTGAACTTGTTCTTCACGGGTGAAAACAAAGGCAAATTGATTGTTAAACTGTAAGTCACTGGAAACGTGGTCCCATGCGAGTTTTACCGTAATCTATCGGGTCATCCGCCGAATACAGTAAAACTCAGTCCCACATAGCCGACATACCCCAATAGAAGCAGGCCGCCTTCAAGCCTGCTGAGCCGTCTCCCAGTATAAAGAAAGAGCAGAAGAATCAACGATGCTCCCAGCATAACCCACTGATCAAACTGCAGTATTCGCTCATGAACGGGCAGTGGCTGTAACAACGCCGAAATACCGAGTATGCCCAAAACGTTAAAAATATTACTGCCCAGAATGTTGCCGATGGCCACGTCAGCATGCCGTCTGAATGCCGCAATAACTGAAACGGTAAGCTCAGGTAAAGAAGTGCCAACCGCCACAAGAGTCAGCCCAATAACCGCTTCAGAAACACCCAACGACTCGGCAATATCGACCGCGCCTTTTAAAAGCACCTGAGAACCAACAACTAACAACGCCAGACCAAACACAATGGCTACTGCTATACGGAGCTTGGTTGTGGGCAAAGAGGTCACTTCCTGCGCCTCTGCTTTATGCAATTCTGCGGACGGTGCATTTCCGAAACGCTCTGTTCGGTATGCCCAGATCAAATAACTCGCCAGCGCCAGCAACAAAATAGCAGCATCAAACCGTGCCAGCGCACTTCCACCGACAAGAACCAGAAATAAGACTGTTCCGGCAACTACAGTAATACCGTCACGGCGCAGTACCAGCGGCTTCACAGAGAGAGGTGCAATTAACGCGCACATTCCTAAAATAAGCAGAATATTGCCGATATTACTGCCGACAACGTTACCAACAGCTATATCCGGCCGCTCGCTTATAGCAGCATCAATTGAAACCACTAACTCAGGGGCAGAAGTACCAAACCCGACAATCAGTAAACCGCTAAGCAAAGGCGAAACACCCATACGCTTGGCAGCAGCCAGGGAACCTCGAATAAGGGCTTCACCGCCCGTAGTCAAAAGCAAAACCCCAATAATGACGAACAGCACACTCAGCATAGCTTTAAGCTCCCCACCAGACACTTTGAAAACAAAGACATCAACATAACCTATAAAGCTACACTATAAGACTCAGTTAGATAAGTATTAAACATCACTCTTTTGAAGCGGCATACTGGGCAAAGACCTCTTCGCCAGTCAGGTTCTTCGTTTGCTCCGAAAAAGAGTAAAATTTAGGTTTTTGCTCAATGAATATTTGCTCAGAGAACTCCCAGTCGTCATGACCTTCAAACAGTGCGAAAGGTATAGCGTAATACTCTTCACCCTTTAAGCGATAAAACAAATGAGTGCCACAATTTTTGCAAAAGCCTCGTTCGGCCCATTCCGATGAATCGAAAACGGCTATGTTCTCATCGCCTTCAAAGCTTGCCTGGTCGCCACATTCCACCGCAAAAAAGGGTCCGCCACCCCACTTCTGACACATGCAGCAGTGGCAGGCACCTACGCTTTTGCTTTTAATATTTGCGGATACACTGACTGACCCGCACAAACAGCTACCATGATATTTTTCTTCAGTTTTCATGATTTATCTCCTTAAATGCCGGCAGCAAACGAGTCAGTCCGCCGCAGCAAAATGTGCTATTTGATCTTTGTGCGCTTTAATAAAAGCAGGACGTGCTGTAGCGCGTTCAACGTAGCCGCGACAGGCTGGGTACTCAGCCAACCCGTTAAATCTATGAATAAGGCGAAGGACGTCCGCCATCACTATGTCAGCAACAGAAAAATTATTGGCTAACCATTCTCTATTCACTAATACGGCTTCCATGTGCTTCAGCCGGGCTTTAAGAAAATCATCCAAATGGTTGCGCCCGGGGGTTTCAATTGTGTCACCCGAAAACTTAAATATTGACCAGGGCAAGCTAGCCACCTCAACGGAGTTAAGCGCTGCGAACAACCATTCTGTAACCTTCATACGACTGTACTTTTCTGCCGGCATCAACGCTTCACTGAGCTCACCTAAATAAAGCAAAATAGCGCCACTTTCGAAGATTGAGATGTCGCCATCAGTCAACCACGGAACTTGTCCAAACGGTTGATTTATTAAGTGTTCGGTCCCCCTTTCCCGAAAGGAAACGCTATTAACACGGTATGACAAACCAGCCTCTTCCAATGCCCAACGCACCCGTATGTCGCGTACATAGCCTCTTGGCATTTCGGGAACCCAGTCAAAGGTTGTAAGAACTAGGTTATTCATCATTTTCTCCTTACATAGCCTGGTGACGTTACGTCGGTTCACTCTTCGTGTAGATTAAACTGCCACGAAACCCCATATTTATCGTTTAACCAACCGAACTTTTCACTGAACCCGTAGTTATCCAGCGGCATCAACTCCCCCCCGCCTTTAGCTAAAGTCGCAAACGCATTCCGTATTTCGCTCTCCGATTCACATTCAACATATAAGGACATGGAAGGCGTAAAACTGAATTTATGATCAAGGTGGCTATCTCTTGCCATGAATTCGATATCATTGATTGTGAACCGAGCTAGCTTAACCGAACCTTCCGGCTCAGGTTCATCTGCTCCGTAGTGCTGAACATCAATAATTTTCGAATTGGGAAATACCGAGGTATAAAGCTTAATAGCCTCTTCGGCTTTCCCAGCTTGCTCGCGAACAAACATTAGTGTTGTCGTAATAGATTTCATTTATTCCTCCACTGAAGCTATCCACTCACCCACCACCTGCTCCAGAACAAGCAGTGGTAGCGCTCCGTTACCTAATACCTGGTCATGAAATGCCCTGATATCAAAACGCTCGCCCAGACGCTCTTTAGCGTCGGCGCGAATACTCAGCATTTTCAAGTGACCCATTTTGTACGACGTGGCCTGCCCCGGCTGTACCAGGTAGCGGTTAATTTCGGCACGCACATCACGCGGATTCATACCTGTTTTCTCCAGCATATAAGTCTCAGCTCTTTCCGGAGTCCAACGCTTGCGATGAAGCCCCGTATCGACCACCAGTCGCACTGAGCGAAACATCTCGGCTTGCAGACGACCCAGATCACCCAATGGAAAATCTTCGTATACTCCCATTTCAGCGGCAAGCTGCTCGGCATAAAGTGCCCAACCTTCAGTGAAAGCACTCGGGTTAAGGCTACGCCGCAACAGAGGCAGATCATCGAGAGTCTGACCTAGCGATATCTGAAAATGATGCCCCGGGGAACCTTCGTGATAAGCAAGCGTTGGTAGACTCCAGCGGTTATTCGACGCCATATCGCCCAGATTTATAAAGAAAGTGCCGGGCCGCGATCCATCCATTGCTGGCGGAAAGTAGTATCCGCCAGGAGACGTTTCCTGCGCATGTTCGGGCACCGGCAAAACCTGTAGTGACTGCTCAGGGAGCCGGCTAAAATAATCAGGAATATGAGGGTTTAAACGGTCGAGCGCAGCTTCAATATCGGCTATTACCTGCTCACGACCTTCATCCGAATCTTCATAAGCAAACCGTGGATCCTTGGCCAGAGTGTTTACTCGCTCTCCCACCGAGCCCTTATCCAGCCCCTGCGCACGCAGCAGTCTATCCATACGCTGTTCAATTCGGGCGACTTCATCAAGACCTATCTGGTGAATTTCGTTCGCATCGAGGTTGGTACTGGTGTTCCATCGTAGAGCCGCATCGTAAAATGCTTTACCTTCTGGCAACGCCCACACGCCCCTGTTCGGCGGGTTGGTTTCAAGAGTTTTGTCCAGACGCGCTAATAAATCCTCGTAGGCCGGGTTAGTGTGTTCTCGTACAGCCGACTCGGTCTTTTTTAACAGCAATTGGCGTTGCTCCGCGTTTATCTCGGAAACATTCTTCAGCTTCCTTTGCAGCATTTCAACGAATATGCTGGCACTGGGCTCCGGTTCCAACAGCGTACGTATCTGTGTGGCAGCACCTTCTAGTGCAACCTTCGGTGGCGTCACACCCTGCTCGGCCTGCATATCGAAGTTAGCTCTGACCTGATCAAGCTTACGACCAATGCCTTCCAATCGAGTAATGTAATTCTGAGCGTCCTCTTCGTCATTAATGGCATGGTGGTTTTGCATAAACTGAGGGATGGTTACAGGAATACTAAACAACTGATCAACCGCATAAACAGAACCTGACGCCGGTAACCAGGCTGGCATCCAGTCAAACGCCATCAGGTCGACCTGGGTGCGGTATAACCAACGGCTTAAATCGTAACTCCAGCGCTCCTGCCCCTTCAAAGCTTCGCGCTCATAAGAACTTACCGCCTCCAGGACCTGACTCAACTTCTCGCGTAACTGCGTACGCCGCTGAAGAGATACATCTGTCATCTGATGCGACAAGTCACCAACCCCGTCATCAGTAAGCCCCAGTATACTGCGTATTTCCGGGTCGTTTGTGATGCTGCGAGCAGCCAGATCATCCAACAGGTCATGAAAGTTGGTTGATTTATCCTCTGGTTCTGCGGCTGCCCCCATGGATATAACAGCGGTAAGACATAATGCGAAAAGCCGTTTCATACTGTGCTCCGAACGTTGTTTTTTATAGCTTTGTCGAATACCGCCCCTCACTTTCGACAAAGAGTACAAAACAAACTATAGGCAATCACTGGGCAACTCTTGAAAAAAACGGACATAAGTATGGCGAGTTCTCGCTCGTTTAAATACCGTACTCGCGCTCAACCTTTGCAATGCGCACGCGGAAATTTGAATACCACCGCTGGTGACCAAGACGTTGTGCCTCGCGGTGTTCAGCGTTATTTTTCCAATTTTTTATGGCTTACAGACTTTTCCAGTATGAAACCGTAATACCCAAGTATTTAGCGAACAACGAAACCGATTACTCACTTGGAATTATAGCCAACAAATCGGTGACACCAACATCGACACCGGCTTGTGAGAGTAACGTAGAGATTTGCCCCCGATGGTGTGTTTGGTGATTAAAAACATGAACCAGTAAACTAAAGAGCACCTTTTTAAACTCAATACCTTTGGTGTTCTTGTAGGTGATTGTTTGTTGTAACTCGCTGTCCGTTACAACCTTTGATAAAGACAGAAATAAGCTATCAAGGTGTTGCCTGTAATCAGCCAAGTCTTCTAACTTTGGATGAAGGATGGTATTCAAGGCCTGCGGCATAGATAGCTGGGAAAGTGAATCCAGTTCCCGGTGGTGGCTTAAGTCGGTAGACATACGTTTTAACCAAATGGTATCAGCCACGGCCAGGTGGTTCAGTGTGCCTATAATAGAGCCAAAGAATGCCCTTCGGTCCTCATTGAGCTGCTCGCTAGATAACTGAGAGCACGCGTCATAGAGCTTTAGATTCATCCATTGGTTGTATTCGGCCATCAGAAAAACGTAACTGTTTTGTAGCACAGGAGTTTCTCCTTAGAATGTTTTTTTACAGCAATAAAGCTAACGAATAACGGTAGCTTTATTTTTTAGGGAGCTCAAACCAATATTCATGACGCGCCAGCGGCTCTTCAACATCCACCTGATAGGTTTCTACCAGCACTTGGCCATCATCAAAAATACTGAATACACGGAACATCGGCGTATGGCGAGTTTCATCCGGTATTTTAGTGCGTTCCAGCGCTGGAATGTGTATATAGTTTACATGATCAATGCGCTTTGAATGGTTAACCCGCTCCATATCCATATGCAAATCGCCCGATATCACTGCAGCCAAATTCGGTTGAGCAACTATGTCTTCAAAACCCTCGTGGGTTACCCCTTTGTCTGCATTCTCAGGGTACACACCCGTTTGTGCGCCATGGACAACAAGCAATACCGGCTTCGGTGCCAGCTGCGTCACCTGCTCCAGCATCCAGGCAATACCTTCATCACCAAAGTCCCGGCCGAAATCGGGAGAAGCCAATACCAAAGCAACAGAGTCATACTCCAGCACATAGCTGGGCTGCTCCAGGGTAATTTTCCCATCATTCCATAAATTAGTGTACTTCAGGTAGCGCTCTACCGTATCGCCATGTTCCTCGTTGCCCATAATTGGGTAAAATGGCAGGCTTAGGCGTTGCAGTATCGGCGTCACGTTCTCGTATTGAATAACCGTGCCTTTATGAGCTATGTCACCAACACCAACAACAAAATCCATAGTGCCGTCTTCCGCAAGTCGATTCACCTCATCAACTGCCGCGGACACGCCCGGGAATTCGGCTTTAGGTTTGGGTTCGGCATCACCTAATACAGCGAAACGCAGTACCAGGTTATCATCAGAAAGTGAGCTTTCAGCGCTGTTGGCGGAAACGCTCATTAGGGTAATTGGGACCAGCAAAGAGAGAACGGATAAAACTCGAATTACGGACATATAGCAAAGCCCTGTTGTTGGTGTTTAAGCCGGAGGGCGAATGATATCGATGCAATATGTCAGTGGTATTACGGTTTCATGACGGCGGCCGTTGGTTTAAATCCGCTTTGATCGTCAGGAAGCCTTTGGTTAACAGACGAATTTAGACATTGCCTGACTAGGCGACTGTTTGCTGCTTTCAAGACCGGCTTTAACTCCTGCTCTATTTCGTTCTGGCAAGTTCTGGCTCGCTTTCAGCTTACCTGTCAGCGTTTCAATTTCTATCTCTATGCCAACAATAGCCTTAACTAAGCGGTCGGTGAAATCCTGAGGGGCATCATCGATCTGCCAAGGCTCACTCCTTCCCGACTCATGTTGGTCTGTTAGTTTCGTTAAATGCTGTTTCAGCCAAGTTGCATCTTCAACGATTCTCGCTTTCCCTGCAGCATGCACAGCCAGATAATTCCAGGTTGGTACAACCCGCCCTGTCTCTGCTTTGGAGGGATACCATGAAGGAGAAACGTAACCGTCCGGCCCCTGAAAAACAGCCAGCACACGGCCACCATTTTTAAGACGTTGCCATACCGGGTTGTTACGTGCCACGTGACACTGCAGCGTTCCTAGAGAGTCGCTTTCTTCGCAGCTTAAATGAAAAGGAAGGTGGTTTGCCTCAACTCCATCTTCATCGGCAACAATTAACACGCCAAAACCATAATCGCGAATATATTGGTGCAACTTTGCGTTGTCATCTTCCTTGAAATGCTTCGGTACGTACATTTTATGAATCCTTTCTGAGTGTAAGCACGAACTCTTCTATAACTTCTTGCTTGTTAAATATCGTATTCATCATGACGTCGATTCCATTCATACGGGGCTGTCTGCGGCCAACCTTCAGGAGAGTCCTCCCAGGTTTCCTGACGACCGAACGGGGTCAAATCCAGATAGGTCCAGTGAGAGCCAAGATACTCAACGCCACGGGCTCCAGTAAAATAGGTACGATATATGTTGTTTCCGTCACGGAGAAAAACGCTCGCGCCGTGTCTTTCACCGTTATCGATAGTGGCGCCAAAATCGTAATTAAAGTCGCTCTCCAAAGATGAGTACCAGGGAATTATCCAACCCATACGTGATTTGTACTGATTGAGCTTCTCCAGTGGCGCGCGTGACACCATTACCAGCGAGGTATCACGAGCATGCAAATGGGCCGGGTGAGTCATGGCGTCGGCAACCCACGAGCACCCGTCACAACCCGCCTTCCAGTCGGGGCCAAACATGAAATGGTAAACAATGAGTTGCCGGCGTCCTTCAAACAGGTCGAGTAACGACGTAGTGCCATTGTCGCCATGAAATTCATAGTTCTTTTCCACTTTCACCATGGGCAACCTTCTACGCTCAGCGCTCAACGCATCACGTGCGCGGGTTAACTCTTTCTCTTTAACCAAGAGTTCATCAAGTGCGGCTTGCCATTCTTCTTCAGATACAACTTTCGGGAGTGATCGCTCAATTTTTGTCATCTCCAAGTTCTCCTATATGCATAATCGTGCATCATGCCTTGTGATCGCACGTGCTTCCACCAAACCAATGCCTAAATATGCGATGTCAGGCGATTGAAAAGAAACAGCCGCATGCCAAGCACTTTCACACCACAGCGGCAAAAGTGGCCTACCTTTTGTTACGGCGACCAAGAAGCCATTTCATAATCCATCCAAATGCCAGGCCTGCACCTGCCCAAATGGCTGCAAGAAGAGAAATAACGCTTAGGCTTAACTTATCCTCAAAAGCAAAAAGTACTAAGGAAAAACAAAACATCAAGGCGCCGTAACCAATTCCCATTTTAACCCAATTGGTTTTCTTAGCCGTTGGTAATTCCTTAGTAGCCATGCCAGAAAAACGGGCCTTTTCTTTTTCAAGCCACTTAGCTTCACCGAAGAGTTTGAGCCAAATCCAAATGGGGAAGGTCACGGCAAGAATAAGTAAGCTGGTGATATTCCACAGGCAGGGTATTTTTCCATGGCAGTTAGGACACACCAGCCCAAACCAATGCCCAAATGCATTTCCTTTAGACCAAAGCCGTGCGTCATTCAACGCATGACACTTTGGGCACGGAACGCTTTGCCTTTCCATTAAAGGAACATCGCTTGTTTTATCGATGAGTGTAATCTTTGGGACTCTCTGGCCCAGAACCAACTCATTAAATACAAGGCCCGGATTAACAACCCAATGAATTAGCATTGGATGAGGCAGCTTCCATACTTTGTATTTGTCTTTATCGAATTCCATTTAACCACCACAAAAGAAGTACATTAATTAATTTTTAAACTAGAAATAAGGTCTATTATCGACACTTTAGCGATAATGCCCAACCGCTCCTACTTCATCAAGAAGCAGGAGAGCCTGAGTTCTCATTTTTTTTGTTTGCAAACTTCACAGCTAGTAATCTCGATATATCAACTAAATTGTTTTTGAAAGCGAATATAAGCACAGCATAGCCTAGGGTAACTATCACAAGCATAACGTAATGAGCGAGTAAACTTGATTCATAGGCACCATCCGGAATGACAGTGAGATTTAATTGAAACAACCAGGCGTTCGGGAAAATAAGCGTGAATAAATTAGATAGCGAATGAATAATAATAGGTAAATACAATGACTTCGTTACCATTGCAATTAACGTCAATAGAAATCCGTAAGCAAACGCATACTCAGCAATCCCACTGTGTAAATAAGCAAACGCAAACGTCGAAACAGTCGCGATAATCCACAGGGTATACTTTTTTAGCGTGTTCTTTGATAGCTAAAAGAACAGGCCCTCTAAAGACAAACTCCTCAATGACAGGCCCCAGGAAAATGGCTGAAAAATACATTAAAAAGCTAGGTTCACGCATAACTTCATTGAGGAAATCTGCATCACTCGCAATGATTTTTGCGACAAGCACTGCATCAAGCGTTACTGAGTAAATAAGCGTCAGAATTAGTATTGCTATCACTTGTCGCGCCATTCCGATGCTCCTTTTTATTGGCTATTCAACGCTGCGTTTTCTGGAGAATACCAGACTAATAGCGGCGAGCACTCCTGCGCACAAAAGCCAGAAAACAACGATAGATAACCACACCATCATTGAAGCATCTTGAATACCAAACTCACTAAAAGCCACTGCCTGGTCGCTAAAAAGGTGTTCTAACCCCAGCCAAAACGGCGCATTCACCCAGACCATCAATAACGCAATGAGAAAGACAGGTTCGAGGCCCAGCTGTATAAATACGGGGGTAACAAGCGGGGGAAGATTAAGCACTAAGGCAGCTATTAAAAAACGCCTAAAAAAGCGGTTGGAGGGAAACATGCTCACATCCTTTTGGGTTAACTTGGCCTTCTGCCTACCAGAGCCAACCTACCTGTATGGTTAACTGAGGGCTCGAGAAGTCGCCGCTACCCGCTGTTATTCCGGGTTCAATATAGAACCCCCCATATTGGAAAGTGCCACTGACACCGGCGTAGTTCCAATCTTCGTCTTCATAGACCCTATAGACAACATCTTGGGTTGAGTAATAAGTAAGGGCGTTATCTTTTATTGTGGAGCTTCCGGCTATTACCTGCCAAGAACGCATTGCGCTGTCACGGTTATAGTAAAAACTGTAACCTGCCTCAATTCCGTAGGCTTTTCCCGTGTATCCAACGGCTAACTGAATTGGGTGCCCGGAAATCTCTTTTTTCATAACCAGGTTAACGCCTCCCGGCGTACCTAAAGCAACACCTAACTGAGTGTCGTCAGGCTCAGCGGCGTGCAGAGTCACAGGAAGCAGAGCAGCTATTGCAAGAAGGTATTTCATCTCATTCCTTTTTTGTTTGTTAACACTTGGCTAACACTAAATGAGAAGAAAAGAAAAGGCAACGGTAGAATATGCTATCTATCATATATAGTTAGTGCCGAATAATACCCTTAATCCTTCATCACAACCTGATTTCGTCCGTCACGCTTACCTTCATAAAGTAGGTTATCGGCTCGGGTAATTAGCATATCCAAATCGTCTTCAGCCTTGGCAACAGCAACGCCAATGGTCACACTCAGCTCCAGGTCGTTTAACTCGTCAGTTGATGACAAGGCTTCTACATTTTGCTTAAGACGCTCAGCCACCGCCTTAGCATCGGCAGGACTCGTATGAGGCAGCCCCACCACGAACTCTTCGCCACCAAAACGACCTATAATGTCGGTTGGACGAAGTGAGTGCTGACACACTTCGGCTATCTTCGTCAGAATGATATCACCACGGGTGTGACCCCAAGTGTCGTTAATACGCTTGAAGTGGTCAACGTCAATCATAAACAAGCAGAACGGATTATCTTCCAGTCGAGATCTTTGCAGCAAAGCTTCAGCTCGTTTCATAAAATGACTGCGGCTATCAACACCCGTAAGCGCATCATTCTCAGCGACCATGCGCAACTGCGCTTCCAGCGATTTTCGATGCTTAATTTCCTGAAGCAAGTCGCGATTTTGATCCCGCTCTTCATTCAGTAACGCATATTGCTTTCGCTGTAACCGCTCTAAGCGCCTCAGTGACGAATAGCCGACGATATTCGCCATTGCGAGCAATAACCCAATGCGAACAACTCCTTCTGCAGTGACTCCCGCATACAGCATCGCTGCGGCCAAAAAGGTAACGCTCACGAAAATACTCGCCAACACCGCCACCGTCAGCAAATTAGGAATCAGTAAGTAAAACGCAACTATCGCAACCGCAATAGAGGTAATCTGAGTAGAAAGGCTTTCCGGACGAAGCGGCACAATGAGAACAATACCGACGGCAAAAATCCAAAGCGGCAATGCGTGTAGCCAGGCCTTTTCAGCGTAACCACCTGTTTTGCCAATAATGAGCGCTATCGCTAGACACGAGCTGACCACCGTAATGCGCATCGTCAGCAGCAAATAATATTCTTGGGTGAGCCCGAGAAGGTTGTAGTCGGTAATGCCGAACATCGCGAAAATTGCGGACGCCAGAATTAACGCCAGCCGAGCGTCAGAGCGAACGTTGGGCGCAATAGAATACCGGTAATTTAGCTCTTTTTGTCTGTCGCAAAACTGACCCGTCAGCCAATGTATGTCATTTTGTTTTTGTTGTTGTGACAACGTCTTTACTTCCTGTTTAAACGGTGACTTTTAAGTCCGATATCTTCTAATTCTGACCTTTTCTCCACCGTTTTGCAGTATTTTTCTCACTCTCCCTCGTTGAACTTCCTTTTTAAAGCCTTGAGGTTGGCGTTAAGCTCTTTAACTTCCAATCGAGACTCCCGTGCTATATCTCGCATGTCCTTAACGCGCTTTGAAATAAGAAAGACAAATATTGGTACTAATATCCACAACAAGGCGATGGCTAAGTAGGCCAGGCCACCTATAATACCGACGCCAGCAAAAAACGTGTCTTCCACAGCGTTAGTCTCCTTTTTATTTAATCTTTTAACGCCTGAATTGACTCTTGAGTCTTATTTAGGTTCTCAGCCAACGCGTCGAGCAGCTTCTGATACTCCCTCGACTTATCACCCAGTTCCGTGCGTTTTACCACTGTTGCCAATTCTTCATCTTCCTGCAGGCACTTATCCAAAATAGCGTTTTTAGAATTCGCAGAGAAAAACTGAGTAAGCTCCCCGCCTATTTTGTGCAGGAGTTCTTTATCGGGGTCAGGCTTAGCTGGTAATTCGCCCAGGTCTTTAACCACATTTTCAAATGGCTCAATATAGGAGGCTCTTTCTTTCGCAATATCATCAAGTTTACTAGCTAGGTTATCATCCTCGACCACATTCGCTATTTCGCGGTAGTAATCCGTTGTCTCAATGACTAACTTGAGAATTTCCACGCCATCGGCTTCATTATCTGTGCGTAATATCGACATATTAATCCTTGTTTACATTAGGCAGTGGCATATCGCCAACAATAACTTCAATGGCCTTCGGTATTACTTCAAATTCGGCTGGCGTATCCGTTTTAAATTCACCATCGGCCTGAATACGCCTTGGTTTTGAAGTTTTAATACTGATCTTTTTGGCTTTTTTACAGACAACCCGTTCCGCCTTTTGCAAATTGCCGTTACGAAAATTTGTCCCCAATAATAACAGCCGCCACCACCGTATAGGTTTCAGACCAAATAGGTTCAATTGTCCATCCAGCAATGTAGAGTCGTCATCGACAACATTTCCACCACCGTAGTAACGGCCATTGCCTACCGCCAGGTGGATTGCCCTTACAGACTCCTCCCAACCGTCAGCTTTTATAGTAACTCTAAAGCTTTTATTGTGCTTCATCACACTGGTAAGCGCGCCCAGATAAGCAAACACGCCAAAGTACTTCTTCATTTCTGACGTCAGCTCACGGGTTACATCTACGCCTAGACCAACATGAGCAACATTCACAAAATAGCTATTGTTCACCTTTGCCAAGTTTATGCGTTCTCGCTTGTTATCAACAATAGTTTGAGCTGCTGCAACGACGTTTTGCGGAATACCCAACGAACGCGCTAAGTCGTTAGCTGTTCCCATAGGCAAAATGGCTAAGGTTTGCTTGCTTTTATAGACAGACTCCAGCGCCGAGCTGATCGTTCCGTCGCCGCCGGCAACAATGACTACGCCTTCTTTCTCTCGGTAATTTTCAATGCAGGAAGCCATTTCAGATGCACTTTCAGTGACACAAGCGTCTACCTCAATGCCTGAGTTTCTGAGCAAGTCGATGGCTTCTGTTAACTCCTCAGAATGACCATTCCGACTCTTCGGATTGATAACTAACAACGCATGCTGCAATGCCTTACCTCTTCCTGTTAAGTGCTGCTTTAAATATAAGAGGTTTATTCGAGGGCATCAAAGCACTAACGGAATATTTACGTTACTGATTGTAATGACACTAGGCTGAATAAAATTCGTGGGAGAAAAACAACGCTAAGCCATAAGGGCTTTCATGGGGTTATCCAGAGAGAAGAATAAGGGTTACGAACTCGATTTTCTTGGCGCCTGCATCTTACCGCCGCCTTTAATTCAGTGACAGTACCGCATGGCCTTGTAAGCAACCCTCATCGTAGTATGAATCTATTTGCGCTTCTTGGTTGGGAATAGTCCAAACCAAAACCCAGCCTCAAAAGCAAAACCAAGAATGATAAACACAAACAATCCTGTTTGGTTACCGAAGCTATACGATGATATAGCCGCCACTAGCAGAGCAAAAACAATGAGATACCGATAAAGTTTTTTCACCTAATTCCTTTTTAAATAGTTAGTGTTGAGCTAAGTAGTACGACCTTCTAGCGCCTTGCTTAAACACAGTGTCAGCCATGAGCCAATTTAAGACCTACAATACCGGCACAAATTAACCCCAAACTGATCAGTTTAAGAACGTCCGCTGACTCGCCAACAAAAATATGCCCATAACCGCTGTACCTACAGCTCCAATGCCCACCCAAATGGCGTAGGCTGTGCCAGAACGGACGAGCCGTGACGCTCATTGTGACAAGAGGTCATCCGGCAACCCAAATGCTGTAACCATAAGCCGTTGGTTAGGCACTCTCATGCGTACTCTCTGACTGAAATTTTATACCACCAGTGTACTTGGCTGTGTAGTTGTACAATAAAGCAAATACCGCGACCGTAAGGTATGCAAATATAAATGTAAGTATGGGGTAAAATAAGAGTAATATAGTTTTCCCAAATGTGCCTGAAACCGTTATTGAAATGACATAGTTGAAAGAAATGCTAGTCTCAATGCCAACGAAGGCTAAAGCAATCAAACCGAATACTGATATAAAGGCACTTAATATGGCTGCAACGGTAGCGAGCGCTTTTGCGGTCTGCTTCACTTCGATTGTAGTTACTTCCAACTTCACTCCCTATTCTCCTATCAACTAATAACTGGCCTAACACGGTTACAAACTATTCAACCAACATTAAACAAGTTAAAACTAAATTACAATAACCTACGCAATAGCTCATATTACAAGCTTACATATCCTTACCAATCTACCATTCCCCTCCCCTTCATAACCCAGTAAAATCCCCTAATCATTCAACGCAGGCAATAACGAATCAGCGTATGAAAACCAATTTAATTACCCTCGGCGGTTATGAAAAGTTACAACAGGAACTTGAACACCTCTGGCGGGTGGAGCGTCGCGAAACGGTGGAGAAAGTGTCGTGGGCGGCAAGCCTTGGCGACCGGTCAGAGAACGCAGACTATAAATACAACAAGCAGAAGCTGCGCAAAATTGATGGCCGCATTCGCTACTTAACCAAGCGTCTGGAGCAGGTGAAGGTGGTGTATTATTCGCCACAACAGGACGGTAAGGTGTTTTTTGGTGCCTGGGTGGAAATTGAGGACGAGGACGAGAACGTTCGCGCCTTTCAAATTGTCGGGCCGGACGAGATTTATGATCGCAAAGACGCGGTGTCTATCGACTCACCCATGGCGCGCGCCCTGCTAAAAAAGCAGGTAGACGACGAGGCGGAGGTTAACACGCCACAGGGCACTAAGACCTGGTTCATTAATAAGATAAGTTACCAACAGCCCGCGTAACCAATTCGTGATAGAATTCGCCCCCATTATTTGTTGTCGTAAAGTTTCAAAACTAAGAGATGTACTATGAGCCAGATACCGCAATTACTTGCTAATGAACTGAAGGTTGATGAACGCCAGATTTCGTCTGTTATCCAGTTGCTGGATGAAGGCTCAACGGTGCCTTTTATTGCGCGCTACCGTAAGGAAATGACCGGCGGTTTAGACGACACACAATTGCGTCAGCTGCATCAGCGCCTGAACTACCTGCGTGAGTTGGATGATCGCCGCCAGGTGATACTGAAGTCAATTGACGAGCAAGGCAAATTAACCGACGAACTGGCTCAGAGCATTAAAACAGCCGACTCGAAAACCGAGCTGGAAGATTTATACCTGCCCTACAAACCAAAGCGCCGCACTAAAGGTCAAATTGCTATTGAGGCGGGTATTGAGCCGCTGGCGGATTTGCTGTGGAAAGACCCAACACAAAACCCTGAACAAGCTGCGGCTGACTACGTTGACGCCGACAAAGGTTTTTCCGATGCGAAAGCGGCACTCGATGGTGCCCGCGCTATTCTAATGGAGCGCTTTGCCGAGCAGGCCGAGCTGTTAAAGCGCTTGCGCTCGCACTTGTGGCAGAACGCGCACTTAACCAGCACCGTTGCGCCGGGTAAAGAGAAAGAAGGCGCTAAGTTCCGCGACTACTTTGAGTTTTCTGAACTGTTTAAAACCATTCCCTCACACCGTACATTGGCGTTGCTGCGCGGCCGTAACGAAGGTTTTTTGCAGCTATCTATGGACGCTGACCCGGGCAGTGAAGACAAAACGGTCGGTTCGCACTGCGAAATCATTATTGCTGACTTCCTGAACTTTGAGCACAAAGGTCGCGCTGCCGATGACTGGCTGCGTCAGGTCATTCAATGGACCTGGCGGGTGAAGTTGTCGCTGCATATGGAAACCGAGCTCATGGCTCGCGTACGCGAGCGTGCTGAAGAAGCGGCTATTCAGGTATTTGCCAGCAACTTAAAAGACTTACTGATGGCGGCACCTGCCGGTGCAAAAACTACCATGGGCTTAGACCCGGGCGTACGTACCGGTGTTAAGGTTGCGGTGGTCGACGAAACCGGTAAAGCGGTTGCCACTAACACCGTATTCCCGTTCCAGCCGCAGAACCAAATGGATAAAGCCATGCGTACGCTGGCTACCTTGTGCAAGCAATACAAAGTGGAACTTATCAGTATTGGTAACGGCACTCACTCGCGCGAGACCGACAAAATAGTCGGTGACATGCTGAAACAGCACAGCGAAATTAAAGCCACCAAGGTTATAGTAAACGAGGCTGGTGCGTCGGTTTACTCGGCTTCTGAGCAGGCGGCACAGGAGTTTCCAAATATGGATGTATCACTGCGTGGGGCAGTATCCATTGCCCGCCGTCTACAGGATCCATTGGCCGAGCTGGTGAAAATTGAACCTAAGTCCATAGGTGTAGGCCAGTATCAGCACGACGTGAGCCAGTCGCAACTGGCACATAGTCTGGACGCGGTAGTTGAGGACTGTGTAAACGCTGTGGGTGTGGACGCCAACATGGCTTCTGCAGCTTTGCTCCAGCGCGTTTCCGGTTTGTCAAAGACGCTGGCCAAGAACATCGTGGATTATCGCGACGCCAACGGTGCCTTTGCTAACCGCAAGCAGTTATTAGATGTGCCACGCATGGGGCCAAAAGCCTTTGAACAGGCGGCAGGTTTTATGCGCATTAATAACGGCGAGCAGCCGTTAGATGCCTCATCGGTGCATCCGGAAGCCTATTCGGTGGTAGAACGTATGGCAAAAGCGAATGAGCTGCCGGTACAAGAGCTTATTGGCAACCATTCATTGGTTAAAAGCCTCAATGCTGCCGACTACACTGACGAGCGCTTTGGCCTGCCAACGGTAACCGATATTCTAGCTGAACTGGAAAAACCGGGCCGCGACCCCCGCCCTGAATTTAAAACCGCGGAATTTAAAGAAGGCGTTGAAAAAGTCAGCGATCTGAAGCCCGGCATGCTGCTGGAAGGTGTGGTGACTAACGTGGCGAACTTTGGTGCCTTTGTGGATGTTGGCGTGCATCAGGACGGCCTGGTTCACATTTCAGCACTGGCCGACAAGTTTGTCAGTGACCCGCGCGAAGTGGTTAAAGCGGGCGACATTGTGAAGGTAAAAGTGCTGGAAGTGGATATTGAGCGCAAGCGTATTGGTTTAACCATGCGTTTAAGCGACGAAATGCCAGCCAAAACCGCAGCTGACAAACCTAAAGCGAAAACCAGTAACGGGCCTAAGAAAAAGCCTTCGGGTAACGGCGGTCGTGCGCCACAACCACAAAACTCGGCTATGGGCAGCGCATTGGCAGATGCCTTTGCAAAAGCAAAGAAAAATTAAAACGGAATAAAAAGAGGCGTTAAGCAGTAGCGCTGAATGAGTCCACGGACGGACGAACTCGTTTATCATAAAAGGAGGCTATCATCTCGCCACGCTCCGGCGATGACAGAGTCTTTTTGCCCTGTTCGGCAGGTGCTGCGGCATCGACGCCTTTTGACTGGCTATCACCTTCACCTTTGTTTGCACCTTCCAAACTTTTGTTAAACGGCGCGTTAATACTAATGTCCGGGGCTGGTTCTTCGCCCTCTTCACCACCCTGGCCTGACTCAATTTGCATTTGGGCTAATTCAGCCCGCGCCTGAGTTGCCTTGTTGGTTGCTTCAGAAGCGATTGCTCTGTCTGCCGGCGACGGTTGTGCCGGTGCCATAGCAGCACGACGAACCACCTGCATTTTCTGAATAGTGGCTTCCGGGTCGCCATTAACCGGGCTAACGTCTATCTGGACTTCACCACCTACAGCATAAGACTTGCCATCGGGACCACGCTCGTACTCGTACGAAGGTGCACTGGCGTATCGGCCACCCACGGCCGCGTGAGCCTGTTCGTGCACACGAACTTCCTGATCACGACTTTTCAGCTCATCGACTTCTTCAATTTCTTCTTCACTGAGTTCTTGCTGATTTTTTTCAGCTTTGTCGGTGACTTCCTTGCTGGCTTTGTCAGTGCCTTTTTTCTCGTCACTTTTGCCATCACCCTTGCCGTCGGCTTTTCTGTCGGCCTGAGTATTAGGTTTGTTACTGGATTGATCAGATTTGGAAGGTTCTTTCACCAGCGGCCGCTCGAAATTATCCCTGTTCGTCGACTCCGCAGGCGGAGCCGACGTCACAGGAATAGGCGGTAACGCTGTTGAGATATTCATGTTAGAACATTAAGCGTTGGTATCTATCATTGTGCCCAACACTTCGTCAGCAGTTTCTACTGTGCGGGTGTTTGCTTCAAAGTTGGTCTGCCCCTGGTTCAGAGAAACAAGAGAGTCCGTTGTACTTGTAGCAGCTACACTTTGGCTAGTTTCAGACGCGGCTTCTGTCGCTACCTGAGCGCCATTAACATTGGCATTGTCCTGCTGCTGAACATCGTTGCGGCCGGATGCAGAAGCTGAAGCAATTTCCTGGCTAGCCTGAGACACCTGCTGGTTTGAACGTTGCATACCCTGCAAGCCTGAGTTCATTGCTGCACCAATTTCCATAGTCACTCCTATCACGCACTGTGCGTGTTACTGCGAATGTACTTGTCAGTATCGGTCATATTTTAAACATTTTCAAGTACTGACAAGTACCGTTCATCGCAATTTTGCGTCAGCTTTGAGCGTGTTGTTGAATCTGGTTCAGCAAGGCTTTCCACGAGCGTTTCTGTGTTTCTAAGGCTTCTTTCATTTCATCCACCTGCTTCTTCAGTACGTCGATGTCATGGTTCACATGCTCTTTTAACGCTTTAGTTTTAGTGTCCAAAAGCTTTTTACGAGCTTGGTAGTAAGCCTTCAAATGCTGACCCATTTGGTCATAGTGCTCCTGGGCCCTTTCAAACAGAGAATCCGGTGCTGCCTGAGCTTTTTGCTGAGCGCGTTTTAACTGCATTTGCAATTTCGCCCGCTCTACCTGATACGGAGAGCTGCGCTTTAAGTTTTTCGCCAAACCCAACCATTTACTGGCAACAATCAGCCATTTGGTTGGATCAAACTGCCACCAACGAATGCCGTTACGGTAATCCGCCGCAAAAATGTGGTGGTAATTATGATAGCCCTCGCCAAAGGTTAAAAAGGCCAGTACGCCGTTGTCGCGCGCGGTATTTTTATCGGTGTAAGGTTGTTTACCCCAAATGTGCGCCAGCGAGTTAATAAAGAACGTGGTGTGGTGGTTCAGCACCAGACGCAATACGCCAATAACCAGTAGCCCGGCCCACACGTCACCCAGCATGAAACCCGCGGCAATTGGCCAGCCGAAGTTTACAAACAAGGTCAACGGCAGATAGTACTTATGCTGCCACATAACAATCGGGTCTTTCTGCAAGTCCTGAACGTTATCGTAGTCGGTATAACGGCTTGCCTGGTATTCACGGATCATCCAACCAATGTGCGAGTACCAAAACCCACGCTTAGCGGAATACGGGTCTTTGTCGTTGTCATCAACATGTTTGTGATGTTCACGGTGGTCAGAAGACCAGTGAAGCGCACTGTTTTGCAGCGCGACAGCTCCACCGATAGCAAAAATAAAACGGATTACGGGGTTTGCATCGTAAGTACGGTGCGCCCACAAGCGATGGTAGCCCGCAGTAATCGATAGCCCGGCGAAACACGCCGTGCCTAACATAACCCACCAAAATGCGGCGCCAATACCTACGCTATACGCATATAAAGGCACGCCAACAAGGGCGACGACAAAAGTAATGGCAAAAACTAAGGTGTTTAACCAAATAATGGGGGGCTTTTCAGAAATCTGTTGCATGCATATAACCTAAAACAATCAAATAAAGGCAGGCGGCAAAATAGCGTACACCTGTACGCTGAATGTACGTGTTTCTCGCTCAAATTACAAGCGGTAAAAGTGTAAAAAGCTGTGTTATCATTCTTTACACATACGCAAAAATGAACCAAAACTATGGCCGGAATTCGCGCAAAGCAAAAAGAGAAAACCCGACAAGCGTTAATTAACGCGGCAATGAACCAGTTAAGCGCCGAAAACGGTTTCTCCAGCTTAAGTTTGCGTGAAGTTGCACGCGAAGCCGGTATTGCCCCGACGTCTTTCTACAGGCACTTCCGCGACATGGACGAGTTAGGACTCACCTTAGTTGACGAGTGCGGCCTGGCATTGCGTCAGTTGCTTCGTCAGGCGCGCCAGCGAATAGAGTCCGGCGGCTCAATTATTCGGGTATCCATTGAGACCTTTATGCAATTTGTGGCGGACAATACCGCTACTTTTCGATTGTTATTGCAGGAACGTTCCGGCCGCTCGCGCAGTTTCCGTTTGGCCGTAGTGCGTGAAATTGATCACTTTAAGGCTGAGCTGGAAGACTACTTAGTTAATGAGCAGTCCTTTACCCGTGAGCTGGCCGAGTTGCAATCCGATACCATCGCTAAAATTGTATTCAGTGCCGGGGCCGACTGCTTCGATGTAGATGAAGAAGAACGCGAAATTATTACCGAGAAAACGATTCAGCAAGTTCGCTTAGTTGCCAGAGGCGCCGAAGCGACTCGCCGATTACTAAAACGAGAGTCATAAAAAAACAACCTTAAACAGACAGAACACTGGAGACTTATATGCTTTTACGTGCTGTAGGCGGTATGGCATTAGCAGTTTGGGCGGTTAACTTAGACGCCCGCGAAATGTCGCTAATAGATACCGTAACCACCAAAGCCATTCGTTCGGCTCAATTATCGCCGGATGGACAATTCACTGCGGTTATCCGCTCTACGCCCCGTACTCCGTACGAAGACGACGACGGTTCCAGCTACAGTGAGTTAGTACTTATTAACGCTGACGGCGAGGAAACTTCATACCTAAGCAAAGATAAGAAGTTCAGCCGGGTCAGTTTTGGCCCGCAAAGCGAGTACCTGTACTTTACCGCTAAAGAAGAAGGTGACGAATATCAGGAGTTATATCGCATGCCAGTACGCGGCGGCGGTGTTCAGTCCGTCTTTGAATTTGACGGTAACATTGGCAGCTATGCACTGAGTAATGACGGCGAACAACTGGTCTTTTTATCGTCAGGCGCAAAAGACAGCGACAAGAAAAAGCTTTCGAAAAAGGGCTTTAAAGCCGAAGTGTATGAAGAAGACTTAACCTACACGCAGGTTTATCACGTTTCTCTGGGTGAAGAGAACGCCGAAGCAAAAGCCGTTACAGGAGAAGATCAGCACGCCTTGTCGGTTGATTTTCACCCTAACAACGAACAACTGTTAGTGCGTACTGCGCCAACGTCGCTTATTGACGACAACTACATGAGCAGCCAATACCACTTAATGGGTCTGGATGGCGAAGTTGTTACTTCGTTCGAAAGCGAAGGTAAACTGGGTCGCGCTGAATTTTCTCCGGATGGTCGTTACCTGGCTATGATCCGTGCTGCTGACTACAACGACCCGTCTGCCGGCACTTTATTTGTTTATGACACCCGCGAGCAAGAACACCGCAATGTTCTGCCAGACTACAACGGCTCTATCAAGGACTTTAGCTGGCGGACAGATGAAGAAATTATCTGGTTAGGCCATCGCGGCACGGAATCTGAAGTTCAGGCGTTGACGCTTAAATTCCTGGAAAGCCGCAGCTTATTAGAAACTGGCGAAGCTATTTTCACCAGCCTTGACGGCGAAGCGGGCAAATCAGAGTTTGTACTGACGGGTCACCGCCCAAGCCATCCGAACGAAGCCTTTAAATACAGCAACGGTCGCCTGGAACGTTTAACAGATTCCAACCCATGGCTGGCAGATGTTGAAATGCCACGTCAGGAAACCATGACCTACGAAGCTCGTGACGGGCTTAAGCTGGATGGCATTGTGGTTTATCCTAAAGACTACGAAGAAGGCAAACGCTACCCGTTAATGATGGTGATTCACGGTGGTCCTGAATCGCACTACAGCAATGGCTGGTTAGACCGTTATGGTTCGCCGGTTAAGCACGCTGCCGCCAAAGGTTATGCGCTGTTCTTCCCGAACTACCGTGGCAGTACCGGACGCGGTGTTGAGTTCTCTAAACTGGGGCAAAACGACTACGCCGGTAAAGAGTTCGATGACATTGTCGACGCTAAAAAGCACCTGGTTGATATCGGTCTGGCTGATGAGTCAAGCGTAGGTATTACCGGCGGCTCTTATGGTGGCTTTGCATCTGCCTGGGGCGCAACAGCCCAGACCGAACATTTTGCTGCCAGCGTTATGTTTGTCGGTATCAGCAACAACTTATCTAAGTTTGGTACCACTGACATTGCGAAAGAAATGCACGCCGTACACGCACGCAGCTACCCATGGGACAAGTGGGAGTGGTATTTAGAGCGCAGCCCAATCTTCCACGCAGAGAAGGCTCGTACGCCAATTCTTATCATGCACGGTAAAGAAGACACTCGTGTACACCCTTCTCAGTCAATGGAGCTTTACCGTTACCTGAAGACTCACGGTAACGTGCCGGTTCGCTTAGTACTTTATCCCGGCGAAGGCCATGGCAACCGCAAAGCCGCTGCACAGTTGGATTACAGCATGCGCTTAATGCGCTGGATGGATAGCTTCCTGGTTGAGAAAGCCGAAGAGAAACCTTCTTTTGAGCTACAACACGCTGAACAGTTGAAATAAGAATGCATCTAATAAAAAGCCGGGAGCTGTTAAGCGTCCCGGCTTTTTTGTACTCTCAACTTTTTTATTTACCAGCGACAGCCCGCCAAATTTCCTTCCAGCCTGGTTCTTTACCATAGTACTGAATGCCCATGGCAAATAACCGTCCGGCAACGCTACGCATCCAATAAACGAAGGCGGCCAGCAATACCAGGCTCAACAACCATTCCCATACTGCAACGTCTGTTTGCAGTAAGCGCGCAGGCATCATTGCGAATGAACTGATCGGAATAATGCTCATCACCGTTGCGATAGTGGAGTCTGGCTCGCCAATCACACTGAAGCTTAAAAACACCGGCAACAGCGGTACTAACATTACGGTACTTCGGGACGAGTGATTCGGGTCATCAATGGTTGCCGAAAAGCCAGCCAGCATCGCATTGATTAAAACCGTCCCCAGCACCACAAATATAATACTGAGTAGAGTCGTTCCCACGCCCCAGTCCAGGCCGGAACCGCCGTCTTCTGAAAATGCGGCGATCACCATGCTCACGCCCAGAATCATTAATCCAATAAAGGTCATGGACTTTATACTGTGCAGCGTAATACCGATGATTTTTCCGTCCATCCACTGCGTGGGTGTCACAATCGTCAACAACTGTTCCGTCACGCGTTGCTGCTTTTCGGCAGTAATCGACATCATCATCAATCCAAAACCGGTGAAAACACCGACCATGATCACCATCAGTAGCATGGTGGCGGAGGCATCGCTGGCATCGTCTATCGAAGCGTCTTCGCTTTCTTCAATAGCAAAGGTTATGTCTGGTTTTTCATTAATGACCGTGCGCTCTTCCTGCGTCAATGTCAGTTGTTTAATACGAAGAGTCTGCAACTGCTCCTGTAGCTCGCTGCGTAACTCCTGCTGCCAGCTTTGTGACTTCTTCACCCAAACCTTAGCGGTTAACTCGGGGGTAATCACAATCAAGGTATCCAAGTCTTCCGGTAGCTGAGTTTGCCACTTTTCCACTTCCATGGTGCCGGCGCTACGAAGGGTTAAGTCTTTTGGCGCCTTGAACTCCCACCCCTGTGGCTTACCTTCCTGATAGAAAATAGCGCCCTGATATTCATCGGAGAAAATTTGGGTAATAGCTCCCCAACCAGCACTCACCGCAAAAATCACCACTAAAAGCGCAATGGAAAAAAGCTCTTGCTTCCACTTAAAAAAGCGTTTGAATTCCCACCAGGCAATAGCTTTTAACTGTTGTATGTAACTGGCTTTCATGACTGCACCTCCCCGGTTTGCTTACGTATCGTGTCCAGGTACAAGTCATGCAACCCCGGCTGGATAGGTGCAAAAGCCTTTATTGGCACCTGCTGTGCTAGCTGCGGCCACAACTGCTCAATATCCGTATCCTTATTAAAAATCAGTTCAACCTGCTCATCGTTTACTTTACGAACTGACTCTATTTGTTCAACTGCACCCCAATTCTCCATTGCAAGTTGGGCATGGGTGGTCACCCGGTAAACCGGCTCGGGCAGCAAAGTATTACGAATTTCCTGGAGGCTTCCCTGCGCGACAGCCCTGCCCTTATTCATTAACAGCATGGTATCAGCTAAACGTTCTACCAATTCCATTTGGTGCGCACTGAGTACCACGGTTTTGCCGCGCTCGCGAAGCTCACTCAATACCGTCAAGACATGTTCCTGATTGACCGGATCCAGACCTGAAAATGGCTCGTCCAGAATCACCAGCTGTGGGTCATGCAGTAAAGTCGCTATAAGCTGTACTTTTTGCTGGTTGCCTTTGGACATCTGACGCAGCGGCTCGTCTTTACGATCCGTCAGTTCAAACCGTTCCAGCCAGCTGTCAATATCACCGCGTATGTCGCTCAGTTTCAGTCCGCGCAAACTGGCAATGTAATTAAGGTTATCGAGAATGGATCGATCCTGATACAAACCTCGGTCTTCGGGTAAGTAAGCAAAGTCGTGGTAAGTCAGCTCTATGATTTGCCCATTATTCTCAACCACTATTTCCCCTTCGTCGGGGTGCGTCAGGCCAACCAGCATACGAACTAAGGAAGATTTACCGGCACCGTTGGGGCCAAGCAGAGCCTGAATTTTACCGGGTTGAATATCGAGTGATATTGCATCTACCGCCGTAACCGTGCGGTAGCGCTTAGTGACATTATTAACTGAAAGGCGCATGTTGTTTTTCTGTTATTAGAATGTGGCGCCTATCTTAGAAAGACAAAGGGCCCGTAACAAGTGTTACGAGCCCTTTAATTTGTTTCAAACTGTGACTTTACAGTTGCGGGCCTGCCGCTACCAGCGCTTTGCCGTTATCAGTGTCGGTAAACTTCTCGAAGTTAGCAACAAAACGCTCAGCCAAGTCTTTGGCGCGCACGTCCCACTCACCCGTGTCTTCGTAGGTGTTACGAGGGTCAAGAATGTTGCTATCTTCAACGCCGGCTAACTGAGTTGGCATCGCTAAATTGAAGTATGGCAGTTCGACAAATTCCGCGTCTTCAATTGAGCCGTCCAAAATGGCATCAATAATAGCGCGGGTCGCTTTAATAGAAATACGCTTACCAGTACCGTTCCAGCCAGTGTTAACCAGGTAGGCTTCTGCGCCAGCCGCTTCCATACGCTTCACTAATACTTCGGCGTATTGGGTTGGGTGCAGGCTTAAGAATGCCGCACCAAAACAGCTGGAGAAAGTTGGCGTAGGCTCGGTTACACCGCGCTCTGTACCCGCTAATTTCGCGGTAAATCCAGATAAGAAGTGGTACTGCGCCTGCTCTTTAGTCAGCTTAGACACGGGAGGCAATACGCCGAAAGCATCAGCCGTCAGGAAAATCACCTTTTTCGCGTGACCTGCCTTAGACACCGGCTTCACAATATTTTCTATGTGATGAATTGGGTATGAAACGCGCGTGTTTTCTGTTTTTGAGTTGTCGTCGAAATCAACAACACCATTTTCGTCAACGGCTACATTCTCCAATAGGGCATCGCGGCGAATCGCATTATAAATGTCGGGTTCTGCTTCTTTCGACAGGTTAATGGTTTTTGCGTAGCAACCGCCTTCAAAGTTGAATACGCCGTCGTCGTCCCAACCGTGTTCGTCATCACCAATCAGTGCGCGTTTCGGATCCGTTGACAGTGTTGTTTTACCTGTACCTGACAAGCCAAAGAAAATAGCAACGTCACCTTCTTTGCCAACGTTGGCTGAGCAGTGCATAGAAGCAATGCCTTTTAGCGGTAGGAAGTAGTTCATCATCGAGAACATACCCTTTTTCATTTCGCCGCCATACCAGGTGCCGCCAATTAACTGAATTTTTTCAGTTAAGTTAAACGCCACGAAGTTTTCAGAATTCAGCTCTTGTTCTTGCCACTTAGGATTAATGCACTTCGCACCATTCATCACCACGAAATCTGGTTCAAAACTTTCCAGCTCTTCTTCGCTTGGGCGAATGAACATGTTTTTCACAAAGTGAGCCTGCCATGCTACTTCGGTAATGAAACGAACGGCAAGACGTGTATCTTCGTTAGCACCGCAATAAGTATCGACCACAAACAGGCGTTTGTGCGACAACTGCTCAGTAACCAAACCTTTCAGTTCATTCCAGGTTTCAGTCGACAATGGTTTGTTGTCGTTTTTGCCCTGGTCAGCCCACCAGACGGTATCGCGAGTTGTGTCATCGCGAACAATGTATTTGTCTTTAGGGGAACGTCCGGTGAAAATTCCTGTATCAACAGCAACCGCTCCAAGGTCCGTTACCGTTCCTTTTTCATAACCTTGCAGGTCATCGCGAGTTTCTTCTTTGAAAAGCAGGTCATAGGACGGATTATGGACGATTTCTTCGACATCGGTGATGCCGTAGCGGCTCAGATCCAGATTTGGCATGACGTAAGGCTCCTGAGATTACGGTCTTGTTCGTTAACGTTAACAGCAGTAACTCCGCGCAAAGCATCCTGTTTTGCTGCTGGTTTACTGGTCAATTTTCAGGCCGCGAATGTTAACCCGATTCAGGTAAAAAAGATAGAGCAAAATTTTGTCAGTTCGATAGAATGCCCGCCTGACTTAAGCAAGCAGCAGTGGGTTTCTGATCATTTATGCGTGATTCTTTTCACAGCCGAATTGGCTTTATACTAGCAGCCGCGGGCTCGGCCGTTGGTCTGGGCAACATTTGGGGCTTTCCGACACAAGTGGCAAACCACGGTGGTGGCGCCTTCCTGCTGGTCTATCTTTGCGTAATCTTTATACTTGCCATACCAGCGTTATACAGTGAAATGCTTATTGGCCACAGTGCACAGGCGAACCCGGTTCGCTCCTTAACGCAGCTGTCTGAAGGTCGCGCCCGCCCCATTGGTCGCCTAATGGGTTACCTGAATGTACTGGGCTCGTGCTTAATGCTGAGCTTTTACCACGTGGTTGCCGGCTGGATGTTGGTTCACGCTCTGGGCTTTTTGGCACGCGGTTTTGGCATTGAAGTTGCTGCCGAATTCTTGCTTAACACCTCGCTAACCCGCGACTTAATTTTTACCGCTGTATTTTTGTTGGCCACAGCTTATGTGGTTTTTCAGGGTGTGGAAAAAGGCATTGAGCGCTGGTCGAAACGGCTGATGCCAACTTTAGTTGTTTTACTTGTTGCCCTTATTGCTTACATGCTGACTTTACCCGGTGCCGACGAAGGGTTGCAGAAATACTTAGTGCCCGACTTCAGTCTCATGACCGATACCAGCATTTTGGTTGCGGCTATGGGCCAAGCCTTCTTCTCGCTCTCTATTGGCCTGGGCGGTATGATGATTTACGGCTCCTACCTGAAGCCGGGTGCTAATTTAGGCCGTTTAAGTTTATCAGTAGCTGCGCTGGACACCTTTATTGCGTTTTTAGCTGGTCTGCTCATTATTCCCGCTTTGTACGCTGGTATTCATCTGGGCGTCAATGTCGGTGAAGGTTCCCAACTGATTGGCGAAGGCCAGCTCATTTTTGCGGTATTGCCAGAGCTCTTTAATAGCATGGGCGTTGCCGGACCTTTCGTTGCTTTCGCGTTCTTTATATTACTCAGTATCGCCGCTTTGACTTCAACCATTGCTCAGGCCGAAGTGCCGGTTTCTTACTGCATAGAGGAACGAAAACTGAATCGACCGGTAGCAACCGCTTTGTCGCTGTGTGTTATTGCTCTGTTTTCACTGCTATTGATTCTATTCTTTGAGCCGTTGTTTGGCTGGGTTGTCACTGCAGTTACTCAGTTCCAGTTACCGCTGTCAGGGTTGTTCTACTTGCTGGTGGTCGGTTGGTTATGGCACCGCAGCAACCACTTAAAAGCCATTGCTGCGGGAAGTATCGGCTTAACTTTATTACGCTGGCATATTCGTTATTTATGCCCGGTGCTAATGAGTATTGTGTTTTACCACGTAGCCTTTAGTTAACTTTTACCCGGACGTTTCCCGGAAAACTTTTGCCCTAATGCTGACGCCACCCGGGCGTCAGTGAATCCGGAAACGTCGCCGCCGTGCAGAGCCACTTCTTTCACCAGCGACGAGGAAATAAACGAGTTTTCCTCTGCCGGTGTTAAAAAGACACTTTCCAGATTCGGGTCTAAACGCCGGTTCATGTTCGCTAATTGAAATTCATACTCAAAGTCTGAAACCGCCCGTAACCCACGAATCAGCACCGTTGCATCGTACTCATGAGCAAAGTCGACCAATAACCCGGAAAAGCCTACGACAGTTACGTTGTCCAGTTCTTCAGTGACCTGCTGTGCCAGTAAAACGCGTTCTTCCAGGCTGAACAATGGCTTCTTGCTGGGGCTTTCTGCAATACCCACCACAATTTCACTAAACAGAGTTGATGCACGCTCAATTAAGTCGGCGTGACCGTTTGTAATAGGATCAAAAGTCCCTGGATAAATTGCTCGGCGGTGCATAGCGTCTCCTAAACCGTTATTGAGCTATTCTTAATTTTCAATAAAGAGTACACGCAAGTGCACACTAAACAAAAGCCCGATATTCAAATTAAGGATGCGAGTTACGACTAACATCAGTAAACTAGAGGGTAACTTACGTTTTCAAATAGTGGAGTAAAAAGATGAGCTCAGCCTTTTATCAGCAATTGGCCGACCAACTGGCCGAAACCAAAGCCGAAGGCCTGTACAAGAAAGAACGTATTATCAGTTCGGACCAAAGCTCTGAAATTACGGTTAATGACCGCAAGGTACTCAACTTCTGCGCCAACAACTACCTGGGTCTGGCAAACCACCCGGACTTAATTAAAGCTGCAAAACAAGGCCTGGACGAACATGGCTTCGGTACTGCCTCTGTCCGTTTTATTTGTGGTACTCAGGACATTCACAAAACACTGGAACAAAAACTGAGCGAGTTTTTAGGCACTGAAGACACCATTTTGTATTCATCATGTTTTGACGCGAACGGCGGTTTGTTCGAAACCCTAATGGGCCCGGAAGACGCCATTATCAGTGACGAGCTCAACCACGCCAGTATTATTGACGGAATTCGTCTGAGTAAGTCCAAACGCTACCGCTACAAAAACAACAACCTCGAAGACTTAGAAGCTCAGTTGAAACAAGCTGACGCCGACGGCGCACGCCATAAATTAATTGCTACCGATGGCGTTTTCTCCATGGATGGCGTTATTGCAAACTTAAAGGGTATTTGCGACCTGGCAGATAAATATGACGCACTGGTTATGATGGACGACTGTCACGCAACCGGTTTCCTGGGTGAAAATGGTAAAGGTACGCATGAATACTGCGACGTGATGGGTCGTGTTGATATAATCACCGGCACCTTAGGTAAAGCTCTGGGCGGTGCATCGGGTGGTTATACTTCAGGTAAGAAAGAAGTGATTGACTGGTTACGCCAGCGCTCACGCCCTTACCTGTTCTCTAACTCAGTAGCACCGGCCATTGTGCAGGCATCTATTCGTGTACTGGATATGCTGGCCGAAGGCCATGAGCTGCGCGCTCAGCTGTGGGAAAATGCCAGCTACTTCCGTGAGCAAATGACTAAAGCCGGCTTTACTTTGAGCGGCGCAGACCACGCCATTATCCCAGTCATGGTAGGCGATGCCAAACTGGCCTCTGCAATGTCAGACCGCCTGTTAGAAGAAGATATTTATGTGATCGGCTTTTCCTTCCCTGTCGTTCCTAAAGGCAAAGCTCGTATCCGCACGCAAATGTCAGCGGCTCACACACGCGAACAACTGGATCGCACCATTGAAGCCTTTACCCGCATTGGTAAAGAGCTGGGTGTGATTTAAGGAGTAAAGAATGAAAGCTTTGTCAAAACTGCACGCAAAACCGGGCATCTGGATGACGGACGTTGAGAAGCCTGAATGCGGCTACAACGATTTGCTGATTAAAATTAAGAAAACCGCAATTTGTGGTACTGACGTTCACATTTACAAATGGGACGACTGGTCGCAGAAAACCATCCCGGTGCCTATGGTGGTGGGTCACGAATACGTGGGTGAAGTTGCCGCTATGGGTGATGGCGTACGTGGTTTCGAAATTGGTGATCGCGTTTCCGGCGAAGGCCACATTACCTGTGGTCACTGTCGTAATTGTCGTGCCGGTCGCCGTCACTTGTGCCGTAACACTTATGGCGTTGGCGTAAACCGCCCGGGCGCTTTTGCCGAATACTTAGCACTACCAGCTGAGAACGCCTTCAAACTGCCAGACGATGTTACTGACGAAATGGCAGCGGTATTTGACCCATTCGGCAATGCCGTGCACACCGCTCTGGCGTTTGATCTAGTCGGTGAAGACGTGCTGATTACCGGTGCTGGCCCAATTGGCATTATGGCAGCAGCCGTTGCACGTCACGTTGGTGCACGCCATGTCGTTATTACTGACGTAAACGAATACCGTCTGGACTTAGCCCGTAAAATGGGCGTTACCCGCGCAGTAGATGTTAGTAAGGAAAAACTGTCCGACGTAATGACTGAGCTAGGCATGAAAGAAGGTTTTGATGTGGGCCTGGAAATGTCCGGTGTTCCGTCGGCGTTTTCACAAATGCTGGAAGCCATAAACCACGGCGGCAAAGTTGCCATGCTGGGCATTCCGCCGGAAAACGTCGCCATTGACTGGAATCAGGTCATTTTCAAAGGCTTGGTCATTAAAGGCATTTACGGTCGCGAAATGTTCGAAACTTGGTACAAAATGGCCAGCTTGCTGCAATCCGGACTGGATATTTCGCCTATCTTGACGCACGAAATGCCCATAGATGACTTTGAAAAAGGCTTTGAAACCATGATTTCAGGTCAATCCGGCAAAGTCATATTGAACTGGGACTAGCAAATAAATGAGCAATTATCAGCTAATGGAATTACCCACCGCCGTTGGGCATTGGGAAAATGGCGAAGCGGTCTTTGTTGATATCCGTGACCCGCAGTCCTTTGCTGCGGGACACATTCCAGGCTCTCAACACTTGGATAACAGCAATTTACCGCAGTTCCTGAGTTCGGTTGATAAAAACCAGAAAGTGATTGTGGTTTGCTACCATGGAGTTAGCAGCCAGGGCGCTGCCGATTACATTGCAAACCAGGGGTTTACTGATGTACACAGCATGGATGGCGGCTATACAGCCTGGTCCATGTCTTTTCCTGAACACACTCAAACGGGGTAAACCATGCGACGATTGCTCAGCAGCCGCGACTCAGACTGGATGCGTAAGCTATATCAGTATTTACGTCAACAAGGCATGCCAGTCAGCGTTACTGAACGCGGGGAGCAATTGGAATTGTGGTTACACCAGAGCAGTTATGAAGCCGCTGCTAAGACACTGATTCAACAGTTTAAAGATAACCCGGAGCTAGCCACTGAACCTGTTCAGGAAAAGCCGGCCGCCGAATCGCACTCAACTTCTTTGTCTTTTAGTTTGCTAAAGCAAAGTGGCTGGCTGACGCGCATTGTTTCAATATTGACGTTGTTGGTATTTGCAGCGGTTCAGATGTATCCCGAAACGGTTTTGGACACGCTAAAAATCAGTCTGTACTTTTCGGCTCTGCCTTATGACCAGCCCTGGCGTTTTATTACCCCGGTACTCATGCACTTTACCGTGCTGCACCTGGTTTTTAACCTGTTCTGGTGGTGGTATTTAGGTGGGCGAATTGAGCGCTCTCTCGGGGTGTCCTGGTTACTGGCTCTGCTGTTATTTTGTGGCATTACCGCCAACGTTATTCAGTATCTATTTAATGGACCTAACTTTGGTGGCCTGTCCGGGGTGGTTTATGGCTTGCTTGGCTTTTGCTGGGTGTATAGCTTTAACCGGCCAACCCCACTTTACCTGCCGCCGGGACTTATTATCTTTATGCTGCTTTGGCTAGTCATTGGCTACACCGACATGTTGTGGGTCAATGTGGCCAACGAGGCACACTTAGCCGGACTCGTTTCCGGCTGCTTTGCAGGCTTTGTGGTGCGTTGGTTAAACCCTAAAGTGCGGCAACTCTACTGATAAATGTATTTTGTGAAAATAACATCGCGGATAACCGGGTTACCGGTTTCCTGTTGCATAAGCTCCTGAGCTCGTTCGATACATTTTAAGCGCAACTGATCACGTCCGGTCATGGTTCTGACCTGACGTTCAGTTGCCGTACTTAAAATTGAGACAAAGGCATTGCGCAATAACGGCGCATGATGCTCTACCACACTAATATAGCTAGGGTCAGGCACCATCACTTCAATAGCTACACGAATAAACCCGAGCCGGTAATCGTTACCTTCTTTCAGATAATTGGTGGTGATGTCTGGTTCAAAACCATAATAGGAGACATCCTGTGCTGATGCAGAAGACACACTGCTGCACCAAAGAAAAATACTTGCTACTACTGTTATCAGAAGTTTCATAGCCCTACCCGGCCCGATTGCTGTTCAATTAAATTCTCTCTGCTATCATAGCGACAGAGCTTAATAACGCCAACACAAATGACAACAGAGTTTTATCCAAAACCCGTTTTTCCGGTTAGCCAAGCGCTAACGTGGGGGCCGCCACAACAATTCAAGTTAACGACTGAGCAGGCCGACTGGCTGCTTTACGAAGGTTCGTTAACTCAACGTCTAAAACAAGTCGGTGGAAATTTTTCGGTAAAACTGCTTGGCCAGCAGGTATTGGAACCAACCGCTGAAGAAAAGCAACGACTTAACCTTAACTGCAACGTGGTAGTTCGCGAAGTTCTACTATACTGTGATAAGCAGCCGTGGGTTTTTGCACGAAGTCTGTTTTCACCAAGCGCGGAGCAAGCCAGTACACTGAACCTACAGCAGCTTGGCAATCAGTCACTGGGTGAGTCCTTGTTTGCCCGCAGCGATTTACATTGCGGCGATATAGAAGTTGCAGAAGTTGGTGGTGAGCACCCTGTCGCACAATTGAACCAGCAATGGTTTCAAAAGGACCACGCGTTGCTTGGCAGACGAAGAATGTTTTCAACCGCCGGCGAACAGTTGCTGGTCAGTGAGATATTCCTTGAGCCGTCCTCACTGTACTCGTCGTCTGACACTTTTCTTCGCAATAAAAGGAGTTAGCATGCAAAAGTTAGCCGCATTTTGGCAGTTAATGAGAGCAGACCGACCTATTGGTACCTATCTACTTGCCTGGCCAACTATCTGGGCATTGATGATAGCCGGCGCTGGCAACCCACCCATGCGTATTGTGGTTATATTCCTGCTGGGAACTTTTGTTATGCGGTCAGCCGGCTGCGTTATTAATGACTTTGCCGATCGTAACTTCGACGGTCATGTCCGCCGCACTCGCCAACGGCCTATCCCTGCCGGTAAAATATCGGCAACAGAAGCTATGGTAGGCTTTATTGCCCTGTTAGCAATTGCCTTTGGTCTGGTGATGCAGCTTAATACCCAGACCGTTATGCTCAGCTTTTTTGCCGCTGGTGTCGCTGCACTCTATCCATTTTGTAAACGCTGGACTCATCTACCGCAAGTGGTTCTTGGTATTGCTTTCAGTTTCGGTATCTTAATGGCCTTTACTGCGCTGGAATCTGAGCAGTGGTTAATTGCCGGGCTATTATTCCTAACCAATGTTATTTGGACCGTGGCCTATGATACCGAGTACGCCATGGCCGATCGCGAGGATGACCTAAAGATTGGCCTGCAAAGTACCGCTATTCTATTCGGCAGATTTGATCGTCTGGCCATTGCCATTATGCAGTTAGTTTCTCTGGCGCTGCTAGCCTGGGTGCTTTTTTTATTATCCGCCGAAATTTGGGCCTGGCTGGGTTTAGCCGTGGTGTTGCTCCTGTTCGGATACCAACATTGGCTGATACGGCACAGAGAGCCCGGAAAATGCTTCCAGGCTTTTCTGCATAACCACTACGTAGGCATGGTATTCGCTATTGGTTTAGCCTTACACTACTGGTTCTGATTATTCTTTTGTTTCATCATTCTGACTCTTGGCTTGTCTACTTTCAGCTTGCTCTTTAAGCTGCTGCACAAACTGTTCAACTGACTGACGAATAGTTTGTAATACCGGTCCATCAATGAGCTCATCGACCTGGTCGCTGAGCTCGCCTACAGGCTCGGCGGCAATTTGCTGACCATCGTCATTAATTTCGACAAAACCCTGCTGTTTTAAACTGGCAATGAGTGTCGACATCACTTTCTTATCGTAAAACTCCGGCGCATCAATACCATGAATCGAACTTAAACGCTCCGCCAGCGTAATTGACTGCCTTTCCAGATCGGCACGCATAATAGGTTGCGCCTGTTGTAGTAGTTCCAGCACAATACAATAACGCTGCAGGGTTTCACTGGCGCTGTTGGCCAATAAGCGTAATCGATACCATTCAGCGCTTTCTCGCCGGGCGATAACACAAGTACCGTCTTCCAATGTAATCAGTTTTTGCCGCGCTAGCTCTTCTGCTAAGGCTTCTGTCCATAATGGCAGGTCGTCAGCATTGTGACTTAGGTATAGCTCCGCCTTTAGCGAAGGATAAATAGCCTGAGTGCGCGCCGCTATCTCCGCTACACTGACTTTCTTTTTCGCCATAATAATGGAGGCCACAATGCCCGGCACAACCATCATATGCAGTATATTATTACGATAGTAAGTCATCGCGATGGCTGACATATGTTCCAGCGAGACAACTTCACCCATGGTATCGCTACTGACCGTGAATTTGTCTGTCCTGAGTGCCTGTTGCCATAATTCTTCCGGCGTTTCTTCAGGAACACTCACCAAATTGCTATAGGGAACTTCACGCAATACTCCCAGATACACTTCTAACTGCGCTAAGAGTTCTTCTTTTAATAGCGCGTGATGTTCAGAGCTTAATAACGCCAGAGCCGTTAAGTTAACGCTGTTCGCGGCAGCCGAGTCGTTTATGCCTTGCATAACTTGCTCTGCTAAGCCACTAACCACTGGATTAAGCCAGTTAGGTCTTTCAGGCTCCTGTGCACCCCGGGTAACCGACTGGTGCCAAGTGGGTGCCTTTTTGTCTAAGTGGTGTTTCAGGTTGATAGGCTCACCGAAGGTCACAAACCCCTGTCCAAAATTCTTTAGTTTCGTCACGGTTTTCAGAATTTGAAATACCGACTCTTTTTCTTTGTCCTTACCTTTTAGTTCTTTCAGATAAGTAGACACTTCCATAATGTGCTCGTAACCAAGATACACAGGCACTAGCGACACAGGACGTTGCTGGTCACGCAACATACCCTGAACTGTCATTGCCAGCATACCGGTTTTAGGCGGTAATAAGCGGCCGGTTCTGGAACGACCACCTTCACTGAAGTATTCCACCGGGTAGCCTTTTTGGAACAACCAACACAAATATTCACGAAAAACTGCTGAGTACAGTTTGTTACCCCGGAAGCTACGGCGAATAAAGAATGCGCCACCACGACGAAAAATACCACCTACTGGAAAGAAGTTAAGATTCACTCCTGCGGCAATATGCGGCGGTACCAATCCCTCTTTATAAATCACATAGCTAAGCAGTAAGTAATCCATATGACTGCGGTGACAAGGGACATAAATAATCTCATGCCCTTGTTGCGCCAGTCTTCGAATAGTATCGCCACCTTTGACATGAATACCGTTATAAATACGATTCCACATCCAGGTCATAAAACGGTCAAGTACACGAACTAAGGTTGAGCTGTAATTCGCTGCAATCTCATCAATGTAGGATAAGGCACGCTTACGTGCTGCTTCTTCACTGATTTTCTTACCCCGGGCCTCATCTGCTACAGCCTTTTTTAAGGCAGGAGTATCAATCAGTGCTGCCATTAATTCTTTTCTGTGACTTAACTTAGGGCCGGCAACGGCGTGACGCATGCGAACAAAGTGCACCCGTGCAACACGCGCAAGTTTGTGCGCAATACGCATATCAGTACCGTGATCACGTGCCATTGTGCCCAAGCTGACCGCGCGCGAGAAACGCAGCAAAACCTGGCGGCCGGAAAACAACACCAACCAAAACTTGCGCCAGTGACCCGGGTTATCAAGGTCTCCCGTCATGGCGTTACCGGCATTGGCTTCCTGCCCGGCCTGACGCCCCCAGAACACACCTGCAGGGACAAGCTGCACATCGAGCTCTGCATTGTCCTTGTGTAAGGTCAGCAGTTGATGAAACTCTGATACGGTCTGCTCGGACGTTTCCTCAGCAAGCTCTTCAAGGAACATAATCCGGTCATAGCTTTTACCATCGACCACTAACGGTTCGGTCGGGTCAGGCAAGCCGCGTTTAGCTGCTGCTCTTTGTAAAATGGATAAGTCTGCTTTAGAAGTTGATCGCATAACATACACAACAGGCTTCGCTACTGTGGTTTCATGCTCTTCTTCAGTACCGTCCCAAATTTCCTGAAAGCGCGTTAGCCAGCGCAACGGATACTTAAAGATTGGGAAAAAGCGGCTTATTCCTTTCATATAGAGACCTCTGTTTTAAACAGAATTATAGGATACCAACTTCGTTTAAAAATGTCGTTCAAGAAATTACTTGCGAAATCGTTTTACCTGTATATACTCACAGTATCACTGTACAAATAAACAGGTACATTATGCGCCCGTTAACACCAAGACAATCTGAAATTCTTGAGCTTATTAAGGATAATTTACACGCTACCGGCATGCCGCCGACTCGCGCCGAAATTGCCCATAAATTAGGCTTCCGTTCTGCAAACTCAGCAGAAGAGCACCTCAAGGCGTTAGCGCGTAAAGGCGTTATTGAGATACTCCCCGGTATGTCGCGCGGCATCCGTCTTATTGGCGATGACTACGATATCGCCGATGGCCTCCCTCTAATAGGTCAGGTTGCAGCGGGTGAACCTTTATTAGCAGAACAACATGTTGAAGGCCACTACAAAGTAGACGAGTCTCTATTTCACCCCGCCGCCAGCTTTTTGCTAAAAGTTAACGGCATGAGTATGAAAGACATTGGAATTCTAGACGGAGACTTACTGGCTGTACATAAAACAGAACAAGCTCGAAACGGACAAATTGTCGTTGCCCGTGTTGAAGATGAAGTCACTGTAAAGCGTTTTGAACAACGTGGAAAAACTATTTTGCTTCACCCCGAAAATGAAGAATTCTCGACCATTACTGTCAACCTGGCCGACCAAGTTTTTGCGATTGAAGGACTGGCGGTAGGTGTGATCAGAAACGGAGCGACCTTATGAAAACTCAATATCAGAATAAATTACATCACCCGGGTCTGTGGACTGCCGAAAGTGCAGCGCCATCGTTCCAGTTAGATACTAAAAACACTCAAGAAGCAATCGATGTAGATAGCCTGTCTCCGGTTGTGCAACAGGCTTTGCAGCAAAAACCCAGCCAGTGGGTAACCGTTATTGGCGGCGACAAAAATGTGATTCAACAACTTATTGCTTGTGGCGTTGCTGAATCTCAGATCCGCTGGTTACGCAGCCACTCCGTTGAACGCTGCGAATGGGCGCTGGAGCAGGCTTTGCTGGCCGGTACCAGCAGTATGGTTATCGGTTATCTGGACTCCGTTTCCAACCGTACCTGGCAACGTGCCCGAATGGCCAGTAAATTGAGTGAAACACAGTATTTTCTGTTTGATAAAAACACACTGACATCCCACCTGCATTAATCCCACTTTGTTTGTGTGTTTTATCCCCCAAGGCTGCTTTCGCAGCCTTTTTTTAACAGATCCGCTTATTTTTTGTGCATTTGTTTGATTTGATCTGGATCTTTGGTTGTAAATTCGTTAATAAATGCACTACCCGACTATAAAAATAATATAACAACGATAACTACAACAAAGAGTCAGTAGAGAAAGTGATTTCTGGGGAGAAGCTGTTCCTTTTTCTGCTTACCTCTTTGTTCTTCTAATTCAGACTAGCAAAACTCGCTTTGCTGTCTCATTGAAGAATAAGAGGAGAAGCCACGTGAAAATGAAGCCTTTGTGGGCACTATTGGCGCTAACGAGTCTACCGGCTGCTGCTCAGTCGCGTCTCAATTTGACCCAAGGTGTCACTGAAGTGAGTAACCGGGTTTACGATCTCCACATGATTATCTTTTACATTTGCTGTGTAATTGGTGTGGTCGTATTCGGTCTCATGTTTATTTCGATGATCCGACACCGGAAGTCGAAGAACCCTAATCCTGCAAATTTCCACGAGAACGTTAAAGTCGAAATTGCCTGGACCATTGTGCCTTTACTTATTTTGGTAGGTATGGCCATTCCTGCAACAACGACCCTCATCGCCATGGAAGACACTTCTGATGCTGACGTTACTATTCAGGTGACGGGTTCGCAGTGGAAGTGGCACTACAAGTACTTTGAAAACGACGTTGAATACTTCAGTCGTTTAGCCACTCAACAAGAACAAATTGATAATAAATTTGAGAAAGGCGAAAACTACTTGCTGGAAGTGGACCATCCGTTGGTTATTCCAACAGGAAAAAAAGTTCGCTTTCTAGTCACTTCAGACGACGTTATTCACAGCTGGTGGGTTCCTGACTTTGCCGTTAAGAAAGACGCTAACCCAGGCTTTATTAATGAAACCTGGACTAAAGTCGACGAACCGGGTATCTACCGCGGTCAGTGTGCAGAGCTTTGTGGTAAAGATCATGGCTTCATGCCTGTCGTTGTTATAGCAAAAGAACCTGCTGAATACGAAAAATGGATTACCGAGAAAGAAGAGGAGCAACAGGCAGCACGGGAACGTGAACAAGAGTTGCTTGCCATGGAGATGTCGGAAGACGAACTGATGGATCTCGGTGAAAAAGTTTACAACAGCACCTGTGCTTCTTGTCACCAGGCTAATGGTCAAGGTGTGGACGGAGTATTCCCGGCTCTTGCTGGCTCCGGCGTTTCTGTAGACCCTGAAGCCAAAGACGAACACATCGACATCGTTGTTAATGGCGTAACTGGCACAGCTATGCAGGCTTTTGGAAGCCAGCTGTCCATGCGCGAATTAGCTGCGGTTATCACCTACGAGCGTAATGCCTGGGATAATGATACCGGAGAGCTGATTCAGGCCGCCGATATTAACGAAGTCATGAATCAATAAGGAGACGGTGATGAGCACTACAGTGGAAGAAACACATCACGACACACACCACGATCATAAGCCGTCTGGTATTGGTCGCTGGCTATTTACAACCAACCACAAAGACATTGGTTCAATGTACTTGTGGTTTAGCTTCATTATGTTTTTGACCGGTGGCGCTATGGCCATGGTCATTCGTGCCGAGTTATTTCAACCTGGCTTACAGTTGGTTGATCCTCATTTCTTTAACCAAATGACCACAGTCCACGGCCTTATTATGGTCTTTGGTGCGGTTATGCCTGCCTTTACCGGGCTTGCTAACTGGATGATACCAATGATGATTGGTGCGCCGGACATGGCATTGCCACGTATGAATAACTGGAGCTTCTGGATTTTGCCATTCGCTTTCATTATCTTACTGGCTTCTCTGTTTATGGAGGGTGGCGGTCCTGCCTTTGGCTGGACATTCTACGCACCGCTTTCAACCACCTACAGTTCGGATTCCACCGCGTTGTTCGTGTTCTCAATACACATTATGGGTATTTCATCCATCATGGGTGCCATTAACGTGATAGTGACTATCATGAATATGCGCGCGCCAGGTATGAATTACATGAAAATGCCATTGTTTGTGTGGACCTGGCTGATTACCGCCTTCCTGCTTATTGCGGTTATGCCGGTACTGGCCGGTGCGGTTACCATGGTATTGACCGATAAATACTTTGGCACCAGTTTCTTTGATGCTGCCGGCGGTGGCGATCCGGTTATGTTCCAGCATATTTTCTGGTTCTTCGGGCATCCGGAAGTTTACATTATGATTTTGCCGTCCTTCGGTATTATCTCGGCTATTATTCCAGCCTTTACCCGAAAACGGCTCTTTGGCTACGCCTCCATGGTTTATGCCACAGCAGCCATTGCCTTACTGTCTTTCCTGGTGTGGGCTCACCATATGTTCACCACCGGTATGCCAGTATTTGCTGAGCTTTTCTTTATGTACTGCACGATGCTTATCGCAGTACCGACCGGGGTCAAAATATTTAACTGGGTTGCCACCATGTGGCGCGGCTCTATGACCTTTGAAACCCCAATGTTGTTCGCCCTGGCATTCGTTATTCTGTTTACCATTGGTGGTTTCTCCGGTTTAATGCTGGCCATTACACCGGTCGACTTCCAGTACCATGATACTTACTTCGTGGTGGCGCATTTCCATTATGTTCTGGTGACAGGTGCGATCTTCTCCATCATGGCAGCCTCTTATTACTGGCTACCAAAATGGACAGGTCATATGTATGACACCACACTGGCGAAGACCCATTTCTGGACGTCGCTTATTTCCGTTAACGTGCTGTTCTTCCCAATGCACTTTGCGGGGCTGGCGGGTATGCCGCGGCGTATCCCTGATTACGCCACGCAATTTGCGGATATTAACCAGATAGCCAGTATTGGCGGCTTTGCTTTCGGCTTGTCACAATTGATCTTCCTTTGGGTGGTTATCAAATGTGTGAAAGGTGGCGAGAAAGCAGCAGCTAAGCCATGGGAAGGTGCAGAAGGACTGGAATGGACAGTTCCATCACCAGCGCCTTATCACACCTTCGAAAAACCACCGAAAGTGGAGTGATGACTCATGTCTGATCAGCGCCCTGACAACAGCATCCTGGTTAAGCGACTGTTACTGACAGTCGCCGGGATGTTTGCCTTCGGTTTCGCGCTGGTACCGCTTTACGATGTATTTTGTGAAGTCACGGGCTTTAACGGCCGTACCAGCAATGAAGCCGCGGTTTATCAAGAGGTGGAAGTTGATGAATCAAGAACGGTTAACGTTCAGTTTATAACGCGCAATGCTAAGGGCATTCCATGGAAGTTTGAGCCTTCGGCCAAGCAAGTCAAGATTCATCCGGGTGAGGTCAAAGTCGTTAACTTTCTAGCGTCGAACCCGACGTCTTCCAATATGGTCGCACAGGCTATCCCATCGGTTGCACCGGCCGAAGCCTCGCTTTACCTCAATAAGGTCGAGTGCTTTTGCTTTAACCAACAGCCTTTAGCTGCGGGTGCTGATACAGAAATGCCAATGCAATTTTATCTGGATCCGGATATTCCGGACCACATCAACACATTAACCCTGTCATACACGCTGTACGATATGACAGCCAATACGTCGGCTGAGCAAATGGCTCAGCTGTTAAAAACAGAATAAGGAAACGACGTTATGGCAGAACAACAGAGTTATTATGTTCCTGCTTCCAGTCCCTGGCCAATTGTTGGTGCAATTGGGTTAGGTTTAATTGCCTGGGGCTCGGGACACACCGTTATCGATATGAGCAAAGAGCAGGATGGTTACGGCAGTACGGTATTAACCATTGGCTTAATCGTTATAGCCGTCATGCTCTTTGGTTGGTTTCGCGACCAAATCAACGAATCGATGAGTGGCAAATACAGCGACCAATTAGGTGTCTCTTATAAACAGGGCATGAGTTGGTTTATTTTCTCCGAGGTGATGTTCTTTGCGGCCTTCTTTGGAGCGCTTTTTTACGCTCGTGTTATAGCTGTTCAATGGCTGGGCGGTGACAGCAACAACGCCATGACCAATGAGGTCTTATGGCCGGACTTTGTGGCTCACTGGCCTTTGGTTAACACACCAGGTGGCACTGAAACCCAGGCAATGGGTTGGTATGGTCTGCCTGCTATTAACACTATTATCCTGTTAATCAGCTCGGTAACCTGTCATTTTGCCCATACCGGTTTGGAGCAAAACAAGCGTAAGCAGCTGACAGCCATGCTGGGTATTACCATTATCCTGGGTTGTATCTTCCTGTACTTACAGGGTGCGGAATACGTTCACGCCTACGAAGAGCTTGGTCTGGCAATAGACTCTGGCATATACGGCAACACCTTTTACATGCTGACCGGATTCCATGGTATGCACGTAACCCTGGGTACCGTCATGCTTATTGTCATGTTCCTGCGGGTTCTGAAAGGCCACTTTACACCGGATAACCACTTTGCCTTTCAGGCAACCAGTTGGTACTGGCACTTTGTCGATGTGGTCTGGCTGTGCCTTTTTGTCGTGGTTTACGTTCTGTAAGAGAAAGAAAACGCCCCGGTTAATAGGGGCGTGGATTTAAAGGTAAGAAACCACTGGCGGTCGCCGCTATCAGTATGACAAAGATAACGGCGGCTACTCCCACTCGCTTTCCCAGATAATGGGACATAGGTGGTTTGTCCGGGTCGTTCCGCAGCATACTAAATAACGCCCGGAACAGATTAACCACCATATATACCAACAGCAGTACAATAATGATTTTAAAAAAGACCAACATACGTTTTCCTCTTGTCGCTACGTTAGTTACTCTGCTGGCAATTGCGTTATTGGTCAAGTTAGGTTTTTGGCAGCTTGAACGCGCTGAACAGAAACGTCAGCTCTTTAGCGACTACGAGCAACAACTGTCAAGCGGTGAAGCAACCAGGTTCGACCATCTGTCAGAGGTATCTCCTGAAACCGATCGCTTTCGCTATGTGGAAATGAATGGTGAATTTGTTTCGCAACCCGTTTTCCTGCTCGATAACCAAATTCAAGATAGCACCGTTGGTTATCAAGTAATTGCACTGTTCCAGCCTCAGGCTATGTCTGAAAATTATGTTCCGGTTAATATGGGGTGGTTACCAGCACCGGCCTCACGGCAGGCATTACCCGAAGTGAACATTCCTTCAGGCCAGCATAGGCTAACCGGTTTTCTGTACTTTCCTTCCAACAACCAATTTGTAGATAACACTTTCGAAACCGACTTAGCTGACAACAAAATTCGGGTGCAGGAATTTCAGCCGCGCGCCATAGCCAGGCAACTCGATATGTCTTTAACCGATTATACCTTTTTACTTGAATCACCAGAGGCTATGGGCTGGAGCCGCGACTGGCAACCTCAGGTAATGTCACCGGAAAAACACCAAGGTTACGCCATTCAGTGGTTCTCACTGGCAATTGCCTGCTTGGTGATTTTCCTATTTGCTGTTATAAAACTGAATAAACAACCAAAAAAAGAGGAGACCCGATGAGCTCCCTGAATCGCTCTCGACGCGCCATTATTATTGTTTTCATTGCCTTTATTGTCCCTTTATTAGCGGCTTGGCTGATTTTGTCACAGAACTGGTATGAAGCCGGCACCAATAAAGGCACCCTGCTGCAACCGCCTATTACGTTAGAACAACAGGCCGACCAACTGCCGGAAGGCTGGCAACTGGGTTATATTGCACCTCAAAGCTGTGACACAACCTGTGAGAATACCTTGTATGTTATGAATCAGGTCGACGTTGCTATTGGTAAAGACACCGACCGCCTGACTCCTGTAGTGCTTCATCAAAGCGAGAATGCACAGGCTGAGTTTAATCACAGCGCGCCTCACATAACACAAATGGTAACGCCGCAGCTCATTGAACAATTAAGCGAACTGCCGGAAAACACCGTCTTTATTATCGATCCTATGCACAACGTTATGCTGTATTACCCAACTCACTCAGATAAAGAGCTGATGGTAACGGAAGGTAAAAACGTGCTGGCAGATCTCCGTAAACTGCTTAAATTGTCCAGAATTGGGTAGGGAAAAGACATGCGTTTACTGGTAAAAATTAGTGTTTTTTTTGCTTTCGTCGTTATTGTTCTTGGTGCCTTTACCCGATTAACTGAAGCTGGCCTGGGTTGCCCGGACTGGCCGGGTTGCTATGGTTTCTTGGGTGTTCCTTCTCAAGAAGAACACATTCAGGAGGCCGAACTTCGGTTTCCTGATGCGCCAGTTGAGCAGGATAAAGCCTGGAACGAAATGGTGCACCGATACTTTGCCGGCACCTTAGGCTTATTAATCTTGACCATTGCTGTTATTGCCTGGATTAAAAGCCGCCGTTACAGTCATTATCCTACGCCGGTAAAATTACCCACCTTACTGCTGGGGTTGGTTATATTCCAGGCAGCTCTGGGTATGTGGACAGTGACCATGAATTTGCAGCCGCTCATAGTGATGGGTCATCTGTTAGGGGGCTTTTCGGTTATATCACTGCTATACCTGCTGTCTTTGCGGCTATCTTCATTCCGGCTTGCAGGGGGAGATTCGGAGCTAAGGCGCTACAGAGGTCTGGCTTTCTTTACCTTATTGATTGTTATTGGACAAATCGCTTTAGGTGGTTGGGTTGCGGCAAACTATGCCGCGGTAGCCTGTACTGAACTGCCCTTTTGCGAGGGCAACTGGACCTCTCAATTGGACTTCGCAGGCGCTTTCAGCATACCAGAGGCCGATACTTATCAATTTGGCGCACATGACTACAATGACCGCATGACCATGCATGTCATGCATCGAGTTGGCGCCATTATTACCTTTTTAGTGGTCTGTGCTTTGCTCTTTAAATGTTGGAGAAAGGCAAAGTCCCAGTTTTTCCGCCGCTCATTAATTGTTATTGGCTTGTTATTGTCTTTGCAAATTCTGCTCGGTATTAGTAACGTAGTCTTTCAATTACCGCTTTGGAATGCGGTAGCACACAATGCTGTTGGAGCGTTGTTGTTACTGTCGCTGGTTGGTTTGAATTACAACCTGTCCAGAAAGGCGTAGAGGAGTTGTAATTATGGAATCCGTTGCCACAAAAAATATAACAAAAACGCGCAACGCTCACTGGCGAGACTACCTGGAACTGACCAAGCCTCGTGTCGTCGCCTTGTTGTTGCTTACTGCTGTGGTCGGCATGTGTCTGGCCACTGAAGAGCTTGTTTCGATGAATGTCCTGGTCCCGGCCTTAACCGGTATTGGGCTGATGTCCGCTGCTGCGGCTGCTATTAATCATCTGGTTGACCGTCATATCGACGCGAAAATGGCACGTACGCTACGCCGTCCGCTGCCCCAAGGGAATTTATCACCAACAAAAGTCACCGTGTTTGCGGCATCTATTGGCGCTATTGGTTTTGTGACCCTGTATGCCTGGGTTAACCCATTAACCGCTTGGCTAACCTTTGCCAGTATGGTGGGTTACGCTGTGGTTTATACCATGTTCTTAAAACGCGCAACGCCGCAGAATATAGTTATTGGTGGTCTAGCAGGAGCTGCGCCACCGTTACTCGGTTGGACAGCGGTAACGAATGAAATTAATGCGCCAGCGGTATTGCTGGTTATGATCATTTTCACTTGGACACCGCCTCACTTCTGGGCACTAGCCGTACACCGCGCAAAAGACTACGCAAGAGCTGAAATTCCGATGCTGCCGGTTACTCACGGTATCGATTTCACCAAAACCTGTATTTTCTTGTACACCGTTTTACTGACCGTGGTCTGTCTTATGCCTTTCTTAATTGGCATGACAGGCATGATTTATTTGGTAGGGGTCAGTGTACTTAACGCCATTTTCCTGGCTTACGCCTGGAAACTCAAATACGCGCCCAGTAAAAAAACAGCGTTTAACATGTTTGCCTTTTCTATCTGGCATCTCATGCTGCTGTTTGTCATTTTACTGGTCGATCACTACGTATAAATGGAGTAAGAGATGAGTCGTATCGTTACGCTGCTGGCCGCCCTTATTGCCCTTGCGGCCGGTTTTGCGGTTTACAACTTCTGGCCAGAAGAAAAACCGGAAGCCTTAGTTTATGAACCGCCTCGCGCGTTAAAGCCCTTTACTTTAGAAAGCACAGCAGCCGGCACAGTGGAGAACGATGCGCTTAAAGGTCAGTGGACCTTGCTTTTTACCGGTTATACCTTCTGTCCGGATATTTGCCCAACCACTATGTCAGACTTGAAGGGCGTGATCCCGGAACTGCAGAAAGAGGTTTCCGAACCGGTTAAAGTTTGGTTGATTTCAGTTGACCCTAAACGCGATGACATTGAGCGTTTAACTCAATACGTTAACTATTTTGGTGACGACTTTGTCGGTGTTCGGGCTGAACACAAAGAGTTATTCCCTTTCGTGCGCGATTTAGGCTTAATGTATTCCATTCCCGATGACGGCGAAGAAAATTATCTGGTGAACCACAGTGCCGCTATTATTCTGGTTAACCCAGATGGTAATCGTAAGGCGATTTTCAATGCCGACCACCAACGCGGAGAAGTACCGGTGGTCAGCATGGATAAACTCAAAAAAGATTTTGCCATTATCGTCGATTAGTCAGGCCAGCTGCCTGACTGATCCGGACGAACAAGTGCTACGGAATACCAGTAGTAGCGCGATTCTGAAGCACTGGGCGCGGTACAGTTAATACGTGAGCGCCCGATGTTGATGTCCTGCTTTAAGCTTATACTGAACTTGGTATCACTTTCCCACTCAGGCTTTAAAACTGAACCACCGGCAAAGCATTGCAGCGCCTCGGTACGCATATCGTCTAGTGTATCACCCGCTTCCAGCGTCACACTTATGCCAGGACGCTTATTTTCATGTGCAACTAACGGCTCTTCCGGTTGGTAAGCACTTACCGGCATGGCTTTCGAATTCAGCTTGGCTTTCAGCGTATTTAAGTTCGCATAGATACCCGATGCCGGGAAACGCGTAATAACAGTATCTTCGCTCCATTTGGACCATGGTCCTGAATGCTGAGCAAAGGCCAGGAAGCCCCATTCATCCAGTAAAGCCCGCAACTCGTTGTTATATTCACCGTAAGGGTACGCAAAATACTTCTGCTGTTCGCCTAAGTTCTCATCAATGGCTTCTTGTGCCGTAATTACATCGTAACGCATGCGTTCCTGCCACTCTTCATCGCTTTCGTCTTCTTGCTTGCGAATCAGGTGTGCGTGAGTCTGTCCGTGGTTAGCAATGGTAGCCCCATTTTGCTGAATTTCTTTAAGCTCTTCCCACCCCATGTAATGGCCGCTGTGCTTACGCATGAGTTCAGGGTTAACGAACACCGTATAGGGCATTTCAAACTCTTCCAGCACCTCTACAGCGTTCTTATAGACATTTTGGTAACCATCGTCGAAGGTAATAACAACGGCTTTCTCAGGAAGCGCTTCGCCTTTCTCGATGGCATCTCGCGCTGCGGTAATATCAATAACATTAAAGTTGTTATCCTGAAGGTATTGCAGATGCTCACGAAACGTCTCCGGATCAATTGAAGTTACCGCCGGAGTTGAGTCACTGACGTGGTGATACTGCAGTACCACCACGCTATCGGCGCTGCCTGCCTGAGCTAAAGGTGAGCACCCTAACAATAAGCCCGACGCGGCACTCAACGTCATTTTGTTCAACATCTTCATAGTGACTCCTGATAAAGTATAAAAACCGTTATTAACCGAGTTTACTTAAGGATAGTTATGCACAAGCTGTTTGGATTTTCATTGTCGGATCACAGCCGCGTTTTTGCGATTGCCCTGCCAATGATAATTTCCAATATTGCTGCGCCACTTCTCGGTCTGGTCGATACTGCCATCATAGGTCATTTACCAGACGCTATCTACTTATCCGCCGTTGCCGTTGGTGCCATGGTGGTCAGTTTTATTTATCTGCTGGCGGTATTTCTGCGCATGGCAACAACCGGTTACATAGCCCAGTCCTACGGAGCCGATGACATACATGCCCAGCGCCAGCACTTTAACAACGGTATTATTATTGCGCTGGGTTTAGGCGTTTTAATAGCGGTTGCGAGCCCTTTAATTAATGACTTAGCCATGTGGGTTATCGCCCCTTCTGCCGAGCTCGAAGGTTACGCCCGCGACTACATCGAAATACGCTTATGGTCGGCACCCGCCTCTCTCATAACATTGGTCGCTCTGGGCGTATTATTAGGCCGACAAAACAGTCGCAAAGCCATGCTCCTGGTAATAATTACCAACGCCGTTAATGTAGTTATGGACGTTATACTGATACTGGGCTTGGGGCTGAATGTAAAAGGCGCCGCCTGGGCGTCGTTAAGTGCGGAGTGGGTTACCGCCATTGTCGGTTTTTACTGGACTGCACGCGCGCTGGGCTGGCACTTACGCCACTGGCAACTTAAGTTTCAACAACTGCGTCAGTTTTTAGGTGTTAACGGCAATATTTTTATTCGCAGCCTAGTATTGCAGTTGTGCATGGCCACAATGACAGGCTATGCGACTCGTTACGGCAGTACCATGGTGGCGGTCAACGCCGTACTCATGCAGTTCCTAATGCTAATCTCTTTGGGGTTAGATGGCATTGCCTATGCCGTGGAAGCACTTGCCGGCGCCGCAAAGGGTCAGAAACGTTACGATAAAGTGCGTTACTGGTGCAAAATTACTTTGCTCTGGTCGTCGCTCTTTGCTGTGGTTTATACGCTCGTTTTCGCCCTGGCAGGCAGTGCAATTATTCGTCTGATTACCGATATCCCTGAAATTATCCGGGTTGCTGAAGATTACTTACCCTGGATAATTGTGCTACCGCTACTGGCTCACTGGAGCTACTGGTTTGACGGTGTATTTATCGGTTTGTCGTTAAGCCGAGGTATGCGCAACACCATGATACTCAGTGCTGTCATTGGCTTTTTACCTTTGTGGTGGGCAGGATTGCCGCTGGAGAACCACGGTTTGTGGTTAGCTCTCAGCGGCTTTTTATTCATGCGTGGTATTACCCAGGCAATCTGGTTCAAATACCTTAGTTCGCCAGATCATCCATCAGGATAAGCTGCGGTGGCAAACCTCCGTCAGTTGCATCCACCGCAACTGCCGTATAGATGCCACCGCCTTCTAATGTCAGTACAGGTGTCTGAATAGCAATGTCCTGCGTACCTGTTGCCGTTACAGTAACCACATAGTCACCCGGTGTTAAAACAACATTACCTGTGCTCACCAGACCTTCTGCGTCAAACGGAACATCGGTAAAGGCAGGGTCTGCACCACTGATGTCGTCTGTTGCGGTCACGTAGATATCAACATTACCGGCACTGGGTGCAGCATGAACCAGTTGTACCTTCGCTTCAGTCGCGACCCGACGACGCTCTTCAGTCAGTACTTGTAAACCAATAGAGCTTAACTCACCAACCGCATAAACTGAGTAGCTCATTGCGTTTTCTACAGCAAGAGCGGCATCTTCAATAACAACCGGGTCACCGCCCGCCGCAGCAACATCAACACTATATTCAGCAGCTTCCAGGTTTAAGTAGCCTGTTGAGCTTTGGAAAGGCAAGTCTTGAACTTGCGCTTCTGCTGCATCATTTAATGTGACATCAACGTTCGGCGCATCCGCCACGGCATGCACAACGCGAACATCAGCGCCAGCGTCTGCGTCATGTACTAAAGTGGTAGACTCACCGTCGCTTACTTGCAAAGTAACCGGTGAGTTAGCAGAGTTGGCCGCCACGTTGTTAGTTGCCGCAATGATGTAATCACCGCCATCTGCAAGACTAACTGTGCCTGAGTCATAGACAACGGTATCATCGCCGGCACCGGTTAAGCGAACACGATAATCACCTGCTTCAACGTCCACCTGACCGCTGTCTTCACCGTAAGCAAGCGTCAGGGCAGGTGATGCAGCACTTAAGTCTGCATCCGGAGCCGTTAAATAAACATCGACCGTCGGCGCACCATAAGCGGCATGTACAACCTGAACACGACTCTCTCCGCCTGCAACATCAGATACCGGATTAGAGATGATCAGTGGTTCCAGGGACTCATCCGCCAATTGACCAACGGCGAAGACTTCATAACGCGTGTCGGCGGCAAAAGTTAAAGAAGCAGGGCCAATGGCATCGACGGTTGTATCGTCAGGTAGAATGCCCTGAACCGTAATGTCATAGTCACCTGCATCAACTTCTAAAACTGCGGAAGAGGTGTGATAAGGCACATTTTCTAGTAGAGCTGCATCACCCGCTAATACATTAACGTTAGGTGAGTCAGCTGAGGTATGATGGACACGAACAAAGCTTGATTCAGCTTCAGGTGGAGTTGTGATAGCATCGTCATTATCGCTGTCGAACCAGTCACAACCGGTTATTAATAATAGAGATGTCGCCAGGACACCAAACTTTTTGATCCCTTGCATGGTTAATTTCCTCGTATTGATTAGGCAAATATCGTTACGAGCGAAGATCGTGCAAGGGATCACATATTTTTAACACCAAAAAAATCGAATAATACAAAGTTGTATAGTCGAAAGGTCTAGTAGTACGAGTGCTCTCCGTGCTCATGATCAGTTATATCACGAACCCCGGTCACTTCCTCTGGGAAGCGTTCAAGCAACTCTTTTTCAATGCCGTTTTTCAACGTGACATCGATCATGCTGCAGCCATTACAGCCACCACCAAATTGTAAAATGGCAACACCATCGTCGGTTATTTCAGCGACCATGACCTGACCACCATGACTGGCCAATTGCGGATTGATCTCGGCCTGAATCACATACTCAACACGCTCAATCAGCGGTGCGTCATCGGCAACCTTGCGCGCTTTGGCGTTTGGCGCTTTCAGGGTTAACTGAGAACCCATTTCCTGCTCTTCAAAGTCAATGGCCGCGTCTTCTAGAAACGGAGCGCTACCTGAATCTACGACGGCATCAAAACCATTAAATGGTAAACGTTCGTCATCGGGTTCGACGGAATCTGGCGGACAATAAGAAACACCACACTCGGCATTTGCCATTCCCGGATTAACCACAAAAACACGAATACACGTGCCGTCTGGCTGGTCCGCTAATAGCTTCTGAAAGTGGGACTGCGCTGCTTCTGAAATACGAATCATAAATACTGACCTCACGGCTTATACCTGAGTAAATTACTAAGGTATAGTGTAACCGAGATACCCTTCAGTTTCTAGTCGTGTTGGTTATAGACAACCGCCCAGGCATCCACGGCTGTAGCCCCTTTTTTGTAGAGGGCATCGGCGGCGGCCATCATGGTGGCTCCGGTACTGAGTACGTCATCAACAACAGCCACTGTACAACCAGTAAAATTATGAAGGGCTAACTGACTTCGCTTACTGTTTTCCCAACGGGCGGACTGCGATGCCATATGCTGCATAGGTACCGAACGTATTTTACGTAAACCGCCCGTAACGTAAGGCACCTGTAGTAAAGCAGACAAGTAGCGCGCTAATAAAGCAGTCTGGTGAAAGCCTCGTTTGCGCCAGGCGTGCTGCGTCATTGGTACCGCAACAATACAGTCCGGCATGGGTTGCCCCTGGTAGCAAAGCCTTAAGTGAGCAGCCAGTTGGGTAGCCAATAAGGGGGCTAATTCTACCTTGTTACGGAATTTAAATAGAGTCATCAATTGTTGCACTTGCGGCTCCCATCGCAAGGCACAATACCAATAGCGGCATCGCTGCTGATCTTCTGTGAGATGCAGCCCAATATCGGACAGATGCTGACAACAACGCGGATACCAACGTGGTAAGGCGTCGTCACAGTATGAGCACAAGGCAGTAGCTGTAACACTCGAGTAACCACAACTCCAGCAAGTGCCCAACTCAAAGACATTGGCGAGGCTTCGGAAAAACGCTAGCATAGTCACCTAAATAACAAAATTGGGAAAGTGAGTATAGTGAGCCTATCGGTAACATGCAGCGGTACAGGAACGCCTTTTGTTGTACTCCATGGCTGGGGCATGAACGCCAATATCTGGCAACCAGTGGTGCCTGCTTTAAGCGAAAACTTCCGACTCCACTGTGTTGACCTACCCGGCTTTGGACTTTCCGAATGGTCGCCGATGAGCGAAGTTTCGCTCGAAGGCTTTGTGGAACAAATTATGCCGGCCCTGCCCGAGCGTTTTCATCTTCTGGGGTGGTCTTTAGGTGGGCTTATTGCTAAGCAGGCGGCTCTTAGTTATCCCGAACGGATCATTTCATTAAATACCGTGGCCTCATCGCCTCACTTTGTGGAAAGTGATAGCTGGTCAGGCATCAAACCGGATATTTTGGAACAGTTTCAGCAACAGCTGGAGACAAACTTTAAAAAGACCATTGAGCGCTTTCTGGCCATTCAGGCCATGGGAAGTGAAGATGCACGCGAGCAAGTGAAGCAGGTAAAGCAACTGATATTTGCCAAACCCATGCCGAACCCCGGTGTGCTGAAACAGGCGTTATCCATTTTGCAAACGGCCGATCTGCGCAAGCAACTTAAAAATATTGAAGTGCCCTTCACCCGTTTTTACGGGCGCCTGGACAGTCTGGTTCCAGAGCGCGCTATTGCTGATATCTCGGCATTGGCACCTGACTCAAATACTGTGATCTTCAATAAAAGCTCACACGCCCCGTTTATCTCCGAACCGGAACGCTTTGTCAGTGAGTTATTAAAGGCAGTGAAGACCTAAACTAGCGCTGACAATGGGTGCAGTACACAGTGCTGCGCTGACCCAGACGAATCTCCTTCAGCCGTTTACTGCATACCATGCAAAGCTTGCCGCCACGTCCGTACACCTGAAGTTTTTGCGCGAAATAACCGGGGTTACCGTCTACTTGAGTAAAGTCTTTTAATGTCGTTCCGCCCATTTCTATAGCACCTGCCAGGGTTTCTTTTATCAGTGGCACTAATTTTTGGTAGCGCACTTTACTAATTTTACCGGCTGCGCGTTTGGGGTTGATACCGGCTTTAAACAAGGCTTCATTGGCGTAAATATTACCGACACCCACCACAACCTTATTGTCCATAATAAACGTTTTTACAGACTGCGTTCGGCCCCGCGAACGCTCATATAAATAGTCAACATGGAAGGCTTCAGTTAACGGCTCCGGGCCCAGCTGTTTGAGCAATTCATGCCCTGTCACATCCGCTTCACTGTAAAGCAAAGCACCAAAGCGGCGTGGGTCGTTTAACCGCAGTGTCTGTCCGTTATCAAACTCGATATCAATATGGTCGTGTTTGTAATGCGGGGTTTCAGCCGGCACCACTCTGAGCTTGCCCGACATGCCCAGATGGAGGATCAAACAACCGTTATCTGTCTGCAGTAACAAGTACTTTGAACGGCGGCTGACCGAACGCAGCACATGCCCTTCAACCTGGTGTACCGTTTCCGGCACCGGCCAGCGAAGACGCTTATCGTGAACCTGAACGCTCGTGATTTTATGACCTTCAATGTGCGGAGATATGCCTAAACGGCTGACTTCAACTTCGGGTAATTCCGGCATAAACTTCAGACTTCCTTAATGACCCAGTAATTGACTGGCGGTTAATTCTTTTACACGAAAATTCTGCTGTTGGTTTGGCAGACGAATTATCAACTCAGGGTCGGCGTACAGCTCAACACGCGCTTCCTCTCCCCCGGCAAAACGAAAATAAACATCAGTGATTAAGTTTTCTGCCGTTTGGTTGGTTGGCTCCATAGTCAACGCCAGCCAATTCGCTGCCACGCTTTCAGCGGCTTTTTCAGACAGGCGACATGGCGTCTGACACTGCCATTTTTGCTCCTCAAGAATCAGCTGCAATTCATCAATTTTTATCTCTCTTAAATTGCCATCATCGGGGATCAAACCAATAACCTCACCCGCTGCAGTTTCGTCCGAAATGCCCTGTTCCGCTTCTTCTTTGACCGGCGGAGCGACATACCAGAACACCACCATAATAATTAATATGGCGTAAACCAGAACGTTGTTCCACGCTCTGCGGGTCATGGTCAGCCCAAATATTTTTCGCTTTTCATTCACTTTCATTGGCTTGTGCTCTTTGTGCTAACGTATCGAATAATTTTCTTGTTGCTGTACTCCTTGTTACTGGAGATAGAATACCCTATATTCTCGCGCGACAACAAAATACGGGGCTTTATTGCATTATGGTGCTATCTGATATTATCGACAAAGTCGCCGACCACGGCTACTGCATTATCGATGATTTTCTCCAGCCGGAACGCTCTGAGGCACTGTATTACTATGCTCAGCAGTTACCCGCCCAGTACTGGAACCTGGCCGGCATTGGCCGTCAACAAAACCAAACCATTAATACCATGGTACGCAACGACCGCATTTATTGGTTAACTCAGGAAGAGCCCCGCCACAAAGATTACCTGGCCATTATGGAACAATTGCGCAATGAATTTAACCGCGAGTTGTTTCTTGGCTTGTTCGACTACGAATGTCACCTGGCCCATTACCCTAAAGGGGCTTTCTATAAAAAACATCTGGATGCATTTAAGGGCCGGAGTAACCGCGTGTTGACCACGGTGTTTTACCTGAACCCCGAATGGGAGGGAACCGATGGTGGGCAACTGGTTATTTATGGCGATAAAGGTCAAGTGTTGGAAACCGTAGTGCCAAAACAAGGGCGCCTGGTGGTATTTTTAAGTGACCGTTTTGTGCATGAAGTACTGCGCTCAGAACGTGACCGCTTCAGCATTACCGGCTGGTTCCGCATCAACGCCAGTATTTCCGGCATTGTGGACCCTCCCCGTTAAGCTTAAAAGTCAGGCAATAAAAAACCCAGCCGAAGCTGGGTTTTTTGTAAGCTTTAGCATCAATTACTTGATTTTAGCTTCTTTGAAGATCACGTGCTTACGAACCACTGGGTCGTATTTTTTGATCTCCATTTTTTCTGGCATGGTGCGTTTGTTTTTGTCTGTGGTATAGAAGTAACCCGTACCAGCAGATGACACTAAACGAATCTTATCGCGCATAATTGAGTTCCTTAAACCTTAACACCACGGCCGCGGAGATCCGCTAATACCGCATCAATACCGTTTTTATCAATAATACGCATACCTTTAGTAGAAATGCGTAACTTAACCCAACGCTTCTCGCTTTCTACCCAAAAGCGGTGCGATTGTAGGTTCGGCAGGAAGCGACGCTTAGTCGCATTGCGTGCGTGCGAGCGGTTGTTACCGACTACCGGACGCTTACCTGTAATTTGGCATACTTGTGACATGTCTCTACTCCAAAATTGCTGCAAGCTCGCCTGTCGCCCAACGTGACCTTGCCTATAAATCCGAGGGCGCATTTTATACAGCAAACTGCCCTTCTAATCAAGCTAATACGACGGAAATATGATCCTTATCGATCGTTCGGGGCGGATTTTACGTGATTTTTAATCAAACTGCCAGTACAAAACTACAACAATCCGCGCTCCGCAAAAGAAATTGGATCGCCAGCACCGACAACGAAATGATCCAGTAGTGCTACATCGATTAAAGTCAGGGCTTTTTTTACCCGTTCAGTCACCCGCTGGTCTGCCTGGCTGGGCTCTGCCACACCCGATGGGTGGTTATGGGCCAGAATAACCGCTGCAGCATTATGCTGCATGACCAGCTTAATGACTTCACGCGGATAAACCGGAGCAGCGTTAATTGTGCCCTGAAACAATTCTTCATAACGTAATAGCCTATGCTGACTGTCCAGCAGTAAAATAGCAAAGACTTCGCGGCCCTGATGGCGAAGCTGCGCGGTTAAGTAGTTTTTAACCATAGACGGGTCAGTGAAGCCATCCGAACGCTCTAACTTCCATTTCAGGTACCTTCTTGATAGCTCCATGACAACTTGCAACTGATTCACTCGTGCAGGTCCGATACCACTACAAGCTAAAAGTTGCTCCGGCTTTGCCGTAAGCAGCTCTCCTATTCCGTTAAACTTATTTAATAAATGGCGAGCAAAAGTGACAACGTCCTGTCCCTGACTGCCACTACCGAGTAAAATGGCTAATAATTCCGCATCACTCAGGTATTCCGCTCCCTGATTTTGCAGTTTTTCTCTGGGTCGTTCCGAAACAGGCCATTCCTTGACGCTCATTGCTCTCTCCTTAATTCTAAAGAGAGAAGTATAACGACCATCTACCCTGTAACGGGGTCTCATGTTATCTTTACACGAATTAACAAAAGGGGTTCGCATGGCACAGTTGCAGAACAAACACATACTTTTAGGCATTACCGGTGGTATTGCCGCCTATAAAGCGCCTGACCTGGTGCGCCGTTTGCGTGAGCAGGGCGCAGAAGTTCGTGTGGTAATGACTGACAGTGCCAAAGCCTTTGTAACCCCACTTAGCTTACAAGCCGTGTCAGGTTTTACGGTCAGCGATGATTTGTTAGATCCGACAGCAGAAGCCGCTATGGGACATATTGAGCTCGCTCGCTGGGCCGATATCATTCTCGTTGCGCCAGCCACAGCTAATACCATTGCGCGGATAACGCACGGATTTGCTGACGACTTACTCAGTACATTGGTGCTTGCCAGCAAGGCACCTATTGTCATTGCTCCGGCAATGAACCAGCAAATGTGGGCGGCAACGTCCGTGCAGAAGAATATTGAAACTCTGCTAAGCCAGGGCGTACAAATGATAGGCCCTGAAAGTGGTGAACAAGCTTGCGGCGATGTCGGTTATGGCCGCATGAGCGATCCAACCCAGATTGTACAGGCGTTAATTGAAAACCAGCCTAGAACGCCACAAACGTGGCAGGGAAAGACCTTTGTTATTACTGCGGGTCCAACTCGCGAGGCCATTGACCCTGTACGTTACATCAGTAATCACAGCTCCGGAAAAATGGGTTATGCGTTGGCAGAAGCTGCCGCTCATGCCGGCGCTAACGTTATTCTGGTTTCCGGGCCGACGCAGCTCGCCACCCCTGCCGGCGTTCAGCGAATTGACGTAGAAACCGCCGAACAAATGCTTAACGCCGTACAGCAACAACTTGAGCAGTGCGATGTCTTTATTGGCTGCGCTGCCGTGTCGGACTATCGCATTGCCGAGGTAGCCTCACAAAAAATTAAAAAAGAGCAGAATGACCAGCCCCCACAACTTAAGCTGGTGCAAAATCCGGATATTCTGCAGCAAGTGGCCAGTTCAGAAAAACCACCGTTTACCGTTGGCTTCGCAGCCGAAACCGAAAATTTAAAAGCCAACGCGCTGCGTAAACTGGAGCGAAAACAGTTAAAAATGATTGTCGCTAACGATGTTAGCCAGGCCGGTCTGGGTTTTAACAGCGACAGTAATAGCGCCATTATTTTTAGTCAGGACAGTGAACAGTCACTTCCAACGATGAGCAAGCATGATATGGCCGTCGCAATTATTGATGCAATAGCCAAACGCTATTTTGATAATACAACTCCTGAAAATCAGGGCTAATTAAAAGAAAGTGAGAACTCCATGACGCAAGTCGAAGTAAAAATTTTAGATGACCGCATTGGCCAATCTATTCCGCTTCCTGAATATGCCACCCAAGGTTCTGCCGGAATGGATCTGCGCGCCTGTCTGGATCAGCCATTAACTATAGAGCCCGGACAGACCCAGTTAATTGGCACCGGTATTGCTATGTATATTGGTGACCCGAACTACGCAGCGACTATTCTGCCTCGCTCAGGCTTGGGTCATAAGCACGGCTTGGTACTGGGTAATTTAGTTGGGCTTATCGACTCAGACTATCAGGGCGAGCTTAAGGTTTCGTGCTGGAATCGCAGCGACAAGGCTTACACCATTGAACCTGGTGACCGCATTGCGCAACTGGTGATTTTACCTGTTGTACAGGCACAAATGAGTATTGTCGATGAGTTTCACGAAACTGACCGTGGTGAAGGCGGTTTTGGTCACTCTGGTCGCTCATAAACCCGACCGTAAACAATTCCGGCCTCTCAAATAAGGAAAGTTACAAACATGGCAGAACAAAAACGTAACCGTCGTGAGGAAATTTTACAGGCTTTGGCGGCAATGCTGGAAACCAGCCCGGGACAGCGTATTACAACAGCGAAACTGGCGGCTAACTTAGGTGTTTCTGAGGCGGCTTTATACCGTCACTTTCCATCAAAGGCGCGCATGTTTGAAGGGCTTATTGAGTTCGTTGAAGACACCCTCCTCACCCGCATTAACATGATCATGAACGAGGAGAAGAATACGCTCTCCCGTTGCTACGCTATTTTGCAGCTCTTATTAACTTTTGCTGAACGCAACCCTGGTATTACCCGTGTTATGACGGGTGATGCACTTATGGGCGAGCACGACCGTTTAAGGGGTCGTATGGAAGACCTGTTTAACCGTATAGAAAGTTCAATAAAGCAGGTGTTACGGGAAAAAGCGATGCGCGAACAGCAACGTTTTATTGTCGATGAAGCAGTGTTAGCGAATCTGTTACTGAGCTACGCCGATGGTAAAATCAGCCAATTCGTGCGTTCTAATTTCAAACGTTTGCCAACAGAGCATTTATCGGCTCAATGGCAGGTTATGGAACAGCAATTAATTAGTGCGTAAATAAATGCGTAAAACGGGTCACTGTAAACAGATCACTCCGTTTTACGCTCACGACTCAATAAATCAATTGCTGCCTGCTGCGGTTCTTTACCTTCGTATAGGACCGCATATATCTGCTCACAAATTGGCATTTCAACGTCATAACGTTTGGCCAGAGCAACCACTTCGCGTGTATTCCGATAACCCTCAACCGACTGACCAATACTTTTCAGTGCCTGCTCAACCCCTTTCCCCTGACCCAAAGCCAGACCAAAACGACGGTTTCGCGACTGATTGTCGGTACAAGTAAGGATTAAGTCCCCCAGCCCGGCCATACCGGTAAAAGTATCGCTTTTAGCACCTAGCGTCAGACCCAGCCGGGTCAATTCCGCTAAGCCACGGGTAATTAATGCGGTTCGGGCGTTTGCACCAAAACCAATGCCATCTGCCATACCGGCACCAATGGCAATTACATTTTTTACTACCCCGCCTAGTTGCACACCGATAAAGTCATTATTGGTGTAAACGCGGAAGGAACGGTCACAATGTAAGAGCTCGGAAAGCTCTTCGACAAAAGCCTGGTCGGTCGACGACATTGAAATGGCCGTTGGTAACCCCTTTGCCATCTCAATCGCGAAGGTAGGGCCTGACAATACCGCCAGCGGATGCTCTTCACCGAGAATATCTTCTGCTACTTCATACAGTAAACGTCCCGTATCCGGCTCCAGCCCTTTAGTCGCCCAGGCTACGCGGGCGTGCTCCGCTAACAAAGGTTTTGCTTGCTCTAACATAGACGAGAAAGAATGGCTGGGAACCACAACAACGACATTTTTTACGTCGCGCAATGCTTCGCTTAAATCTGCTGTAACATTCAAAGATTCAGGAAAAGGACAAGCAGGAAGATATTCTTCGTTTTCATGCGCAGCCTGCATTATCGCGACTTTATCTGAGTCCCGGCTCCACAGCGTGGTAGCTATGCCTTTGCGGGCGAAACAAATAGCAAGGGCGGTCCCGTAAGAGCCCGCCCCTAACACTGTCACCTGAGGTGTCTGCATTATCGTATCGCTTACGCGTCAGCAGTTTGCTGGCCTTGAGCCTGTTCAGCTTGCTGCTGCATGTGACGCTGGAAAATTGCATCAAAGTTAACAGGAGCCAGGTTTAACTGTGGGAAAGTCGCACGGTTAACAAGGTTTGAAACACACTCACGAGCGTAAGGGAACAAAATGTTCGGGCAGAAAGAACCCAGCATGTGTGCCAACTGACCTTCCTGGATTTCATCACCGATAGTGAAAATACCCGCCTGGTGTACTTCACACAGGAATGCTACGTCGTCTTCAACCTTGTTGGTTGCGGTCAGAGTTAGCACCACTTCGTAAACACCGTCTTCAATTTTTTCGTGTTTTACGTTTAAGTCCAGCTTCAGTTCCGGCTTCCACTCTTTACGGAAAATAGCAGGAGAGCTTGGAGTTTCAAAAGAAATGTCTTTAGCGTAAATGCGCTGAATTGCGAATTGTGGTTGCTGTTGTTCGTTTTCAGCGGCCGCGCCGTTTGCTTGCTGTTCATCAGCCATGATTTTACTTCCTATTCATTTTAAGTTTAGACGAATTTTATTATTTTTTCTGCGAAACCGGCAATTTGGCGCTGCGCCATGTGTTCATACCACCTTGCAGCACAGCAACTTGAGTAAAGCCTTCAGCCGTTAGCTGGCTAACTGCCGATTTTGCCGTCATTCCTGTTGCACAGACTATCACAATGGGGGCTTCTTTGAACTTTTCAATAGAGGAAAGTTCTTTTTGTTTAATTTTTTCCATCGGTAATGACACCGATCCGTGAATGTGTCCTTTCTTAAATTCATCCGGACTACGAATATCAACGAAAACGCCATCACCACGGTTTACCCATACCGTAGCCTCTTGCGGTTCTAAATTTTTTGTCGGTGACATAGCCGAGCGAATCGAGGTCGCAATCAGTGCGATTAACAGCACGACCCATACGCCACTCATCATCGGGTTGCTTTTGACAAATTCCATAATTTCTTGCATAAGACCTACCAGTATTCGTCGGTAACAGAAAAGAATTGCGGGTCAAGAGTATACCTGTACAAATCGCAGTTTCCAGAAAAATCTTGGGTGGATGCGTAAGCTCTGGAAATCGAGTAGAATGTTGACTAATTTCATCATCGAAAACACCGAGCAATGAGGCCCAATATGACTCCTACGATAAAACCTTTGGTATTGTTGATTCTTGACGGCTGGGGTTACCGTGAAGATGCGCCTGATAACGCCATTGCAAAAGCCAATACACCGGTTATGGATCGTTTATGGGAGCAATACCCCCATTGTTTAGTCGATGGCTCAGGTGGCGCGGTTGGTTTGCCGGACGGCCAAATGGGCAACTCTGAGGTTGGCCACGTTAATTTAGGCGCGGGTCGAATCGTTTACCAGGATTTTACCCGCATCAGTAAAGCTATTTCTGACCGCAGCTTTTACAGTAATTCGGTGCTGTGCGATGCCTTGAAAAAGACCAAAGCGGCCGAGGGTGCAGTGCATATTATGGGCTTGCTGTCTGGCGGTGGTGTTCACAGTCATGAGGACCACCTGATAGCCATGATTGAAATGGCAATAGAAAAGGGCGCTAAAGATGTTTATCTGCACGCGTTTTTAGATGGTCGTGATACACCTCCTAAATCGGCACTTACATCCATAGAGCGCTTTGAGGACTTATTTGCACGTTTAGGTAAGGGTCGTTTTGCCACCTTAAACGGTCGTTTCTTTGCCATGGACAGAGATAAACGCTGGGAACGCATTGAACAGTCTTACAAAGCGATTTATCACGGTCTCTCCGGGGTTACTTCACCGAATGCCACAGACGCACTGGAAGACGCTTACGAGCGCGGAGAAACCGATGAGTTTGTCACCCCAGTCGTCATTGGCCAACCTGCAGCTTTAAACAACGGTGACTCGGTGTTCTTTATGAACTTCCGTGCCGACCGCGCTCGAGAAATGACTCAGGCTTTTATTGATGATGACTTTGACGGTTTTGACCGTGGACCACGGGTTGAACTCAGCGACTTTGTCATGCTGACTCAGTACGCCGACACATTAAAAACATCTTGTGCTTTTCCTCCGGAACCTTTGAATAACGTGCTGGGGGAATGGCTAGCCAAACATGACAAAACGCAATTACGCATCTCAGAAACTGAAAAATACGCACACGTCACCTTCTTTTTCAGCGGCGGCCGCGAACAGGAATTTGAGGGGGAAAAGCGCGTTTTGATACCGTCTCCTAAAGTAAAAACTTACGACTTACAGCCAGAAATGAGCTCGGAACAGCTCACTGATGAGCTGGTTGAAGCCATTGAGTCGCAAGCCTTTGACGTAGTTATTTGCAACTACCCCAACGGTGACATGGTTGGCCATACGGGAAATTTTGATGCTGCCGTTAAAGCTTGTGAAGCCGTCGACCACAGTGTTGGTCGCGTGGTATCGGCATTAGAGGCCGCTGGAGGTGAATGCCTGATAACCGCAGACCACGGCAACGCTGAACAAATGAGTGACGCAACAACCGGTCAGGCTCATACAGCTCACACTAACGAGCTGGTTCCTTTCATCTATGTAGGTCGTGCCGCGCAGGCAAAAAATGGGCGTTTATCCGATGTCGCACCCACAATTCTGCACTTAATGGGTATGGAACAGCCTGACGAAATGACAGGCACCCCGCTAATGGTGTTAGAGCAGGAGCAGGACTAACTCATGTCGCTAAAGGTGTTCTTGCTGATTGTTATCGGGTTGTTGGCCAGCCCGTTATTAGCACAGGACTACAGCGAAGACGACAAAGCCTCCACGGAGGCAGAAATAGCTGCTGTCAAAGAAGAACTGGCAGAGCGCCTGAAAGCCATAGAAGAACGTAACTCGGAGCTAAGCTCAACCGAGCAACAGCTACGCGACCTGGAAATAGAAACAGCTGAAGTCGCCGGCTCACTACGTCAAACCCAAACCAAGCTCGATAACGTAAATGCTGAGATTGAAGAATCGGAGCGTAAGCGCAAAGAACTTCAGCAGAAACAAAAACAACAAATGGCATTGTTAGAAGATCAGATCGTTTCCGCGTACATGAACGGCAACCATGATTTTCTGAAAATGCTTTTAAACCAGCAGGATCCAGGTCAGTTCGAAAGAATGCTGAGTTATTACCAATACTTTAACACGGCAAGAGTTGAAGAAATTAAGGCAATTAAAAGTACTCAGCAGGAAATTGCTGCACTTACCGAAGAGTTAAAACAGCAACAGAACCAGTTAGCCGCTTTACAGCAACAACAGGAAAAACAACGTTCTCAGCTTGAGCAACAACAACATCATCAAGAAGAAAAGTTAGCGGAGCTGCAGCAGCAACAGCGTAAAGATCGTTCACGTGTAGGACAGCTGGAACAAAGCCGGGATCAGTTAGAGCAGGTATTGAGCGCCATAGAAAACACTCTGGCTCAACAAAAAGACGTGCAACTGGTCGGCTTACAGTCAGTAAAAAACCAACTACGCTGGCCTAGTGACGGTGATGTAAAGCGGGTGTTCGGTCAACGCAGAGAAGGTCCGGTTGACTGGAAAGGCGTGTTAATAGAAGGCAGTAACGGACAGCCCGTCCGCTCCATTGCAAATGGCCGGGTCGTATACGCAGACTGGCTACGCGGATTTGGTTTAGTCATTGTGGTTGATCATGGACAAAGTTACATGAGTCTTTATGGTCACAACCAGACATTAACGAAAGCCGTTGGTGACAAAGTTCGCAAAGACGAAGAAATTGCGCTTATGGGGCAGTCCGGATCGCGTAACAGTCCTACTTTATACTTTGAAATACGCCACCAGGGGCGTCCGCAAAACCCAAGTAACTGGATACGCTGATGCTACGGTTTATTGCAACTCTGACTTTACTCGCTTGCCTGACAACTCCCGTCTATGCCGGCAAGATAGCCATTGTTATCGACGACATAGGTAACCATAAGAACGACTTAAAAGCGGCGCTCTTACCGGGCAATGTCAGTTTTGCCGTGTTGCCATACACCCCCTATGCACGGGCTTTTGCATTACGCGCGCACCATCAGCAAAAGCAAGTGCTTCTGCACATGCCGATGGAAGCAACGGAAAACAACCGCCCCGGTCCGGGCGTGGTCACCGCCGACATGAGCAACGCACAAATAAAACTGCAGTTGGTTAACGCACTTGACTCGATCCCTTATGTGACCGGAGTGAATAACCATATGGGCAGTAAGCTGACTCAGCTCCCCATACCCATGCAAGCGGTTATGGAAACATTAGCAGCCCGCAAGCTCTTTTTTATTGATAGTCGAACATCGGAATTCAGTGTGGCTGAACAAATTGCCGGGCAGTTTGGCGTGAGAGCCTCTCGCCGCCATGTCTTTCTTGATAACGAAGTTGACCAAAGTTATCTGCAACAGCAATTTGACCAACTGCTTCGTTTAGCCAAGCGAGACGGCCAGGCCATTGGTATTGGTCACCCCTACCCCGAAACGTTGAGTTTTCTTAAGCAGCACTTACCTGAATTACAAGACCAGGGAATTGAGTTAGTGTTTGTCTCCGAGCTAACTCAGGCGACTAACCAGAACGAGTATCTTCTTCCAGTGACGTCAGCAAAATAATTGCCTGCTCACGGCTTTCACCGCAAATTTCTTTATCCGCTGAAAACTCACCACACACGGCGGGACGTTCCGGCTTGCCAAACAGTCGGCATAAATTATCATCGTCTAGTTGAACACAGCGTACACCCGCCGGCTTGCCATTTGGCATGCCGGGGATGGGAGAACTAATAGAAGGAGCTATGCAGCAAGCACCGCAACCAATGCGGCACTTCATTTAACTCATTGCGAGACGAAGTTTCTTCATCGCGTTCTGTTCAAGCTGACGAACGCGCTCTGCCGATACTTCGTATTTTGCTGCTAAGTCATGCAGCGTGGTTTTATCTTCAGACAGCCAACGCGACTGAACAATATCCTGACTACGCTCATCCAAGTGACTCATGGCACCCAACAGTTTTTGCTGCGTATGGCTTTCGTAGTCTTCGGCTTCAATTTCCGCCGCTAAATCGGAGCGCTTATCTTCCAGATACATAGCTGGAGAGTAGGCACTACCCTCTTTCGAGTCATCGTCGTCGGAGCTTAGCTCAAAAGCCTGATCGTGAGCACTCATGCGGGATTCCATTTCCAGCACTTCTTTTGTGCTAACACCCAGCTCATCGGCTACGGTTTCAACTTCTTTCTGGCTAAACCAACCTAAACGTTTTTTCATTTTACGCAGGTTAAAGAACAACTTACGTTGTGCTTTTGTGGTTGCCACTTTTACAACGCGCCAGTTACGCAGCACGTATTCATGAATTTCTGCTTTAATCCAGTGAACGGCAAATGACACCAAACGCACACCAACAGATGGGTCAAAGCGTTTAACGGCTTTCATCAGGCCAATGTTGCCTTCCTGAATTAAATCGGCTTGCGGCAGACCATAACCTGAGTAACTACGGGCTACGTGTACCACAAAACGGAGATGCGACATGATGAGCTCTTTCGCAGCATCAAGGTCACTGTTCTCATAAAGTCTAGTTGCCAACGCCTTTTCTTTTTCGGCGGTGAGCATAGGAATACGGTTGACTGACTGAATATACCCGTCCAGTCCTCCCCCTTGGGGAACCGATAATGCCATGGTGTTTAATTCAGTGCTCATTTAACAACCTCTACTTAAAATACCGACTTAAATTACTGCCTTTCAGTCAGTTTCTAAGACCCTTTTAGAGTCTAAAAGTTCCATTATGATCGTTTCAGATCAGGTGATTTAGTATAACTAAGCCTATGGCTTTCGCAACCCTATTTTATTTAGGCTCAATACTCTGTATATGACGTCTTACAGCTAAATAAGAGCCGGCTAAACCCAAGCCGACAGCGATCAGCCATATAATCAATAGCTCGCCTAACGTCAGACCGTTTAATTGAAACGGCGTTTCGTAAAGTTCGGTTAAATCTACTACGGCACTCTCAACCCACCAGATCAACAAGGCGGTCGCCAACCAGGCCACCAACCCGCCAATAATTCCATACCAAACACCGGTGTATAAAAAGGGGCGTTGAATAAAAGCGTTAGTAGCCCCCACCAGCTTCATCACCATAATTTCGTCACGCTTAGACAAAATATTCAGTCGAATGGTGTTACCAACAATAAGAACAACCGACAGGCAAAGTACTACGGCCAGGGCTCCGAGAATATCTTCAATTAAATTGAGAATACCCTGCAGTCTGTTGAGCCACTCCAGATCCATTTTCGCGTAGGCCACTTCTCGCTGCTTTTCCAGTCGGTGCAACAGCTCTTTTGCACGTTGCGGCGAGCGATGAGACTCGGACGGAATGACCACCAGCACGTCCGGCAGAGGGTTCGATGAGAGATAATCCAGTGTTTCGCCAAAGCCCGACTGCGCTTGAAACTCTTCCAGTCCCTGCTCTTTCGGAATAAGACTCACCGAATCAACGCCCTCAGAGAGTTCAGTTTGCGTTTTTAATGTGTCGATCTCGGACTGCTGCAGATCCTTTTTTAAAAACAGGGTAACTTCCGACGCCTCCTGCCAGTTGTCAGCAATACTGGTGGTGTTTTTCACTAAAACATACAATGATGACGGCAAGGTCAGGCTCAGTCCCAGCACCGCCATGGTCATAAACGAAGCAAACGGATTGCGCCACAACTCACCTAAACTGGCGATGGCTTGCTGAGCATGATGCACCGGCACCATGATTAAACGCCGCCACCAGGGTAAACGCCCGCGGCTACTTGCGCCCTTTTCTATACTGCGGTTACGGAACAATAAACTCATAGTTCACTGTCCTCCAGCCCATCGTTAATCATACGCCCGTCTTTTAAGGTTAACGTACGATAGCGTAAGCGCGCGATGAGACCCAAGTCGTGAGTCGCTATGAGTACGGCAACGCCCACTTTATTGAACTCTTCAAACAGGCGGATAATCTCCATCGACAGCTTAGGATCTAGGTTACCGGTGGGCTCATCGGCCAATAGCAAGGGTGGCTTAGTAACAATAGCGCGGGCAATACCCACTCGTTGCTGCTCACCGCCGGACAGCATTTGTGGATAATGCTTCACTTTGTCAGCTATACCGACTTTTTCCAGCGCGGCAACAACACGTTTGCGCGCTTCCTGAACACTGTAGCCTTCGATAATAAGCGGCAGCGCAACGTTATCGAACACGGATTTATCCATTAATAAACGGTGATCCTGGAAAATCATACCAATGTCGCGACGCACATAAGGCACTTGCGAAGGCTTAATTTTTCGCAGGTCATGCCCGTTAATCAGTACTCTGCCTGCGGTTGGCCTCTCCATTAAACTGATCAGTTTGAGCAGCGTACTTTTACCCGCTCCGGAATGACCGGTTAAAAAGGCCATCTCACCCGGCTGTACATGAAAGTCCACATGGCTTAACGCCTGATGGCCTCCACGGTAGGTTTTACTGACTTGCTCAAAGCGGATCATCTTTAACTCGCTGTTGTTTCTTCTGATTCGTCTACGTTACGGTCAAATAGCGCCGCGATAAAGTCTTTTGCCACAAAAGGCCGTAAATCTTCTAAACTTTCACCCACACCAATATAGCGAATAGGAATGGCGAACTGGTCGGCGACGGCGAAAATCACCCCACCCTTTGCGGTGCCATCGAGCTTGGTCATAACAATACCCGAAACGCCTACTGCCTCAGTAAAGAGTTTCGCCTGGCTAATAGCATTCTGGCCGGTACCAGCGTCAAGCGTCAGCATCACTTCGTGGGGCGCAGCCGGGTCCAGCTTTTTCATGACCCGAACCAGTTTTTTCAGCTCTTCCATTAAGTTGGCTTTATTCTGCAGGCGCCCGGCGGTGTCCGCAATAAGTACATCAACATCGCGTGCTTTGGCTGCCTGCAACGCGTCATAAAGAACAGAAGCGCTGTCGGCACCGGTATGCTGAGCAATAACCGGAATGTCGTTACGCTCACCCCACACCTGCAACTGTTCTACGGCTGCAGCACGGAAGGTATCACCAGCGGCCAGCATGACCGACTTACCTTCGGCTTTAAATTGCTTAGCCAGCTTACCAATAGTGGTGGTTTTACCCACACCGTTTACGCCCGTCATTAAAATCACATAAGGAGAATCAGATTCCGGTATTTCCAGGCGTTTATCGACTGGCTTTAGAATTTCGGCTAACTGCTCTTGTAATAACTCGTACAAAGCCTCGGCGTCTTTTAACTGCTTGCGGTCGGCTTGTTTTGTCAGATTGTCGATAATTTTGGTGGTGGTCGCGACGCCCAGATCCGCCATGAGTAACTGAGTTTCAAGTTCTTCAAACAGGTCGTCATCAATTTTCTTACCGCGGAATACGCCAATAAGACCTGAACCAATAGACCCGGAAGTTCTGCGTAAACCTTGGGTCAGGCGTGCCCAGAAACCTTTCTTCTCACCCTTCTCTTTCGGTGCGGCTTCGGTTGGTTTTGGCTTAGCTTCGGATTTAGTTTCTGACTCTGGCTCTGTTTCAACTGCGGGCTCAGGTTCGGTAACCAATTCAGGCTGAGCTGCTTCTTTCGCTTCCGGTGCGTATTTCGACGCATGCGATTCAGCCGTAACTTGCGCACAGTCTTCCGCCGCGCTGGGCAATTCTTCGCGTGTCTTGATTTTTTCTGGTTCTGGCTCGTTCTGAGATTCAGATTTAGGTTCAGGCTCAGATTCTGATTCAGGCTCTGGCTGCTCCTGTTCTTCTACTACTGCATCTTCTTTTTTCTCTTCGGCCTCAGGTGCCTTTTCATTACGCTTTTTCTTAAACAGCGAAAACATCGACATATTGGTTTCCTTGGAACTGACACGCAGGAATCGTTAAACTATAGGCTTTAGTTTACCATGCTGTTAACAAACTGACGACGGTCTGAATAAAGGAAGCCACAGAGTGAGACAAAAACGCCAGACAAGCGCCAGCGGCGACTATAGGATTATTGGCGGACAATGGCGCGGCAGGCGTTTACCCGTTGCCGACAGCCCGGGTTTACGTCCCACCACGGACCGCGTACGCGAAACCCTGTTTAACTGGCTGCAGTGGGACATTACCGACGCCCGGGTGCTGGACTTATTTGCCGGAAGCGGCAGCCTGGGCTTTGAGGCAGCGTCACGCGGGGCAGCACAAGTTACCCTGATAGAAGCGGTAAAGCCCGTCAGCCAGCAGTTACAGAAAAACGTTGGTCTGTTAAAAGGCCAGAACATTGAGGTTGTTACTCATAACGTGCTCGACTGGTTGCAAACTCAGCGTAGTGAAGCTTATGACATTGTCTTTATTGACCCGCCGTTTCGTGAAGGACTGGCCGATAAAACGCTGGAACTGCTGGATGAAGGTAACTGGCTGGCAGCCGACAATCAGGTGTATCTGGAAACGGAAAAAGAATGGCCATTGAAATTACCCGCAAACTGGCGTGTGACCAAAGAGAAAACTCACGGACAAGTTTGCTTTCGCTTACTGACTAAGGACATAGCATGAAAGTTATTATTGTTGCCGGCAAAGTTGTTTTTGCCGTTATCTGGCTGGGTCTTTTCGCTCTGCTTGCAGGGGCAAACGGCGAACTCAGCACTCAATCCATTGGTTTGCTGAGTTTGTTATTGGCCGTTATGGTTATTACTCACCTGCTGCTGCTTGGTATTTTTGTTGCCACCATGAAAGAGGTCTTTCCCTGGAAAAAAGGCGACAGTTGGCAGATTCTGGCGTTTGGCATTTTCGCCTGGCTCTCTATTCTTCAGCGTCCAAAGCCAGACCAAGATTCGACACACCCTCGTCGCTAAGCATCATTTTTAACTGGCTTACCAAAGCGCTGTTTACCGCAGGCTGTTGTTCAAGAAAATTGAGCATGGCCTGCTGAATAGCGACTTCGTACTCCATTAATTCATGACCTTGAACGTGCTCTTTTAACTGTTCCGTGCCTACTTCTTCGGCGTCATTTAACTCAATAAATTTCGCCACGCTGGCTTGTGATATTTTCGCCACATCGAGAAAGTTAGACGCGTTGTCGTCAAGTAACCCCTGCAACAAAGTACTCACCGCCGTGCACGCGTCCATCGCCGGGTATACCCCGAGCATATCGTGTCCATACTCACTCGGCGTCTGCTCGTCGACTTTTTCCTGCCAGCGGGCAAAGTTTACTTTGGTTTTCTTCGGATTCGCTACCCAGTCCCAACAAGCGTTCAGGGTGCCGTGCAAGGGTTTACTGTCACCAAAGCCGGTTAACTGATGGAAGAAGTCGTAATTAGGAACCATGCGTTCGCACAAATATAACGCCATAACAATTTGCTGCTCACGTGGCAGTTCGCGTATGCGCTGAAAGGTATCGAGTTGACTCACGTTCCGGCTCCAGACAGTGTATGCTTATCACTGTGTCGTTTTATTCGTTAAGGGCTCGTATTATGCCGAAGTTATCGCTCCCCTGCCATGCCGATGTTGTGCAAGCCCGGCAGAGAATCAATAGCTATACCGTCAAAACGCCTGTGCTGACTAACCCTGCGTTAAATCAGCACCTGGGCTGCGAATTGTTTTTCAAATGTGAAAATTTGCAACGTACCGGTGCCTTTAAGTTTCGCGGAGCCACTAACGCTCTTCTTAAACTTACCCCTGAGCAGCGCCAGCAAGGCGTTATTACGGTATCTTCTGGCAACCACGGTGCAGCATTAGCCCATGCAGGTAAAGCACTGGGTGTAAACGTAAAAGTTGGTGTTCCCACCAATGCACCTGCAATTAAACGGCAAAACATTGAAGCCGGTGGTGCTGAAATTAGCGATATAGAACCGGGTATGGAGGCTCGTGAAGCCATTATTACCAAATGGCAAAAGGAAGGCGAGAGTCACTTTATACCGCCGTATGATCATGCAGACATTATCGCCGGTCAGGGTACGGCAACACTTGAGCTGCTGGAGCAAACCGACGCACTGGACGCGGTAATAACGCCTCTGGGCGGCGGGGGTTTACTTTCAGGCGCCTGTCTTGCCTGTGACGGTACCGAAATACAGGTATTTGGTGCCGAGCCGGAATTAGCGAATGACGCCTTTTTATCGTTAAAAGCCGGAGAGCGGCAATCGGCATTACCCGCAAAAAGCCTGTGCGATGGCTTACTGACACAAATAGGTGAATTGCCTTTTGCCATTATTCAGCAACGTATCAGCGATATATTGGTGATAAAGGATGAAGACACGCTAAGCGCCATGCAGCTGATTTGGCATCATCTGAAAATCATCGTTGAGCCATCATCCGCCATTGCCTTAGCGGCGGTCATACAAAATAAAGCGGTGTTTGAAGGAAAACGAGTAGGCTTAGTGCTGAGTGGTGGTAATGTTGCCGCGCAGCCAGAAGAAGCAAAGCTGCGCCAGTAGTCAATCGGGTTGCAAAAAGCTCAGGTTGCGAATATTTGACTGTCGTCGTTAAAGGTTTTGAATTCCAGCGCGTTGCCACAGTAATCGTAGAAGAACATAGTGCCCTGCTCACCCGGTTTGCCTTTAAACCGAATATAGGGCTCTATCACAAACTCAATATCCGCGGCTTTCACGCGTTCTGCCAGTGCTTCCCAGTCATCACGCAATAAAACGACGCCAAAGTGCGGAACAGGAACAGAGTGACCATCAACACCACTGTGATTCTTTACGCCGGCGACGTCGGGCGCTACATGAGTAACAAACTGGTGACCAAAGAAGTTCCAGTCTATCCATTCGTCACTGCTGCGTCCCTGTGACAGCCCAAGCACATCACCATAAAACGCCCGGGCATTATCGAGTGAGCTGACCGGAATGGCTAAATGAAAGGGTCGTACATTGGTTGTATCTGACATACTGCTAAATTGCCTTCATTCTTAATGACTGAGTTTTGCCGCGATGTTTTGTGGTGCACTGGTTTGCGGCGAACGACGCCACATTCTGACACCAATAGCGAACACTAAAAGCGCCCAGTTAACCGGAGGAATGAAACCCGCGGTTAAAACTGCCAGCAAATTCCACAGTGGCTTTTTCTGATGCTGGCCCACTAAAGTGTAAAACAATAGAGCGGCTACGAGTCCTTGGAGTACCATGAGGCTCAATAGCATAAGTCTTTCCTTCTCGTTATTTATGCAACGCTTTTGCGTTTTTATTTTTGTTTTAGATCAGTTTTTACTGATAGGTAAAGACTACTGAATTATGACGAAAGTGTAAAACTTTGTATAAATCGTTGAAAGTAAAAGCAAAAAACCGACCAAAAGGCCGGTTTTTTATATTAAGCGCTATATTCTTAATCGCTAGTAACGATTAAAATGCATTAAGCGCCTTATCCAAGTCTGCTTTCAGATCGTCAAGATCTTCAATACCAACCGACACACGAACAAAGTTGTCTAAAATGCCTAACTTCTCGCGATTTTCTTTCGTTACCGAAGCATGCGTCATAATAGCCGGGTGCTCAATTAATGACTCAACACCACCTAAACTTTCTGCCAGCGCAAATACTTCTACCGATTCCAGAAATTTACGCGCCGCTTCTAAATCACCTTTCAGCAGAATAGAAATCATACCGCCAAAGCCCTGCATCTGCTTTTTAGCCAGCTCATGCTGAGGGTGGCTTTCAAGCCCAGGGTAAATGACTTTTTCAACTTTCGGGTGCTGTTCAAGCCACTTAGCTAATTCCATTGCCGCTTCGTTGTGATGACGCATACGCAAAGCCAGCGTCTTCACGCCGCGCAACGCCAAATACGAGTCAAACGGACCGGCAATAGCACCCGCTGAGTTCTGTAAGAACAGCATGCGTTCGACCAGATCGTCATTGTCGCCAACAACCGCAATACCGCCAACCATGTCAGAGTGGCCGTTTAAGTATTTGGTCGCCGAGTGCATGACCATGTCTGCCCCCATTTCCAGCGGACGCTGGTTAAACGGCGTGGCAAAGGTATTATCCACCACCACAATAATGTCCGGGTTCTTTTTCTTCGCCAGTTTAACGATGGCTTCAATATCGACCAGTTTCAGCATCGGGTTGCTTGGCGTTTCCACCCAGATCATGCGGGTGTTGTCCTGAATGCTGGCTTCTACTTCGTTTAAGTCAGCTAAGTCGACATAAGAGAATTTCAGCCCAGCAGAACGTCCACGCACTTTATCGAATAAACGGAAGCTACCGCCGTACAAGTCATCCATAGCAACGATGTGATCACCGCTGTCTAATAACTCCAGAATGGTCGAGGTTGCCGCCATACCAGACGCAAAAGCCAGACCTTGCTTACCGCCCTCTAAAGAAGCAACAGAACGCTCCCAGGCAAAACGCGTCGGGTTATGTGAGCGCGAATATTCAAAACCTTTGTGCTGACCCGGGCTTTCCTGTGCGTATGTTGAGCTGGTGAAAATTGGCGGCATAACCGCGCCTGTTACCGGCTCAGGAGACTGCCCGCCATGAATGGCGCGCGTCGCGAATTTCATTGTTTTTTCATTTGCCATGATTCAGGTTCCTTAATTTACAACAAGCGTTACAGCAGGTTTTGAGAACGCATCCAGTCGTCGTTGAACAGCTTGGACAGGTAACGGTTACCGGTATCACAAGCTAAAGTCACAACGCGTTTTGGTTCGGTTTGTTGTTGGCAATAGCGCAGGGCCGCGGCAATTAAATAGCCACTGGATGAACCGACCATCACACCTTCTTTTTCCAGTACCTTACGTGCGGTTTGCATACCTTCTTTATCAGAAACAGCAAACGCGGTATTAGCCAACTTCAGATCACAGATGGTTGGGATAAAGTCTTCGCCAATGCCTTCGGCAAGCCAGCTACCCGCTTCCACTTCTTCGTTACGGTTAACCAGCGGTTCTAAAATAGAGCCCGCCGGATCGGCGAGTACCAAGTCCACCTGGCTGTTTTGCTCGCGTAAATAACGGCCAACACCCGTCAAAGTACCACCTGAACCGACACCACAGACAAACGCATCCAGGTTACCATCCATCTGCTCCCAAATTTCAGGACCCGTGGTCTTGTAGTGAGCATCGACGTTTGCCGGATTTTCAAATTGGTTTACATAGTAGTAACCGTTTTCTTCCGCCATGCGCGCTGCCATGTCCTGATAATATTCAGGGTGGCCTTTTTGTACATCTGAGCGAGTTTGTACCACTTCAGCACCCATAGCTCGCAGATTGTTCACTTTCTCCTGACTCATTTTGTCCGGCATAACAATCTTCAGCGGATAACCTTTGCCAGCTGCCACTAGCGCCAGACCCAACCCTGTATTACCAGCCGTTGCTTCAATAATGGTGTCGCCCGGTTTCAGCTTGCCTTGCTTTTCGGCTTGCTCAACCATTTCCACGGCAATACGGTCTTTAATGGAGCCGCCTGGGTTCTGCAGCTCGAGTTTTAAATACAGCTCGCACGGCCCGGTATCCATATTGGTGACTTTCACCATTGGCGTGTTACCGATCATTTCTATTACATTATTAAAAACTTTCATATTGGCTCGCTTTGTTGTCGAGTGTCTGGTTCAATATCGGGTCATTATCCCTTGACTAAGCTCGCTAAACAACCTTGCGCTTAGAACCGGATGATAGTTGTTATAACTAACCCCAAAATGAGGCTGTTATGCTGGATTTACGCAGTGATACCGTAACCCTTCCAAGCACCGCAATGCGTGCCGCGATTGCCGATGCTACGGTCGGTGATGATGTTTATGGTGAAGACCCGTCAATTAACGCACTGGAAAAGCGAGTAGCAGAATTGCTGGGTAAAGAAGATGCTTTGCTGTGCAGCTCCGGTACCCAAAGTAACTTGCTGGGGTTAATGAGCCACTGCCGCAATGGCGAAGAATACATTGTGGGTCAGGAATATCACACTTACCGGTACGAAGCCGGTGGCGCTGCGGTTTTAGGCAGCATCGTGCCACAAACCATTGAAGTAGAAGCCGATGGAACCTTGTCGCTTGAAACTATTGAAAAGCGTATAAAACCCAACGACCCGCACTTTCCTGTCACCCGACTGCTGGCCTTTGAAAATACCCACGGTGGGCAACTGATTGACCAGGCTTATTTTGATAAAGCCCGTATTCTGGCCGACCAAAATGGTTTGTCGATGCATTTAGACGGCGCGCGCTTACCTAATGCCGCAATTGCCAGCGACCGCAGTATGGCGGAGCTTGCCGCACCTTTCGATAGCGTGTCGTTATGTTGCTCAAAAGGCCTTGGGGCACCCATTGGGTCTTTGCTCGCTGGGTCAAAAGAATTGATTGCCCGCGCGCGTCGTTGGCGCAAAATGGTCGGTGGTGGAATGCGTCAGGCCGGTTTTGTCGCCGTAGCCATAGATTACGCATTAACGCATCAGTTTGAGCGTATACAGCAAGACCACGACAACGCTGAGTGGCTATTTGAACAACTTTCTGAAATGCTGGCAAACACCGAGGCCAAAGTTCGCTATTCCGGCACCAACATGACCTTTGTTGAGCTACCAGACAGTTTACCGGCAGACAGCTTGCGGGAACTTATGGCGGAGCATGATATTAAATTGCCCGGCGGACAAAAATTGCGCCTGGTGTGCCATTTGGATGTTAGCCGTGAACAGCTGAAGCGTTTTTTTGAACTATTTAAGCAGTGGTTCAACGCTTAAGAATAATCCCCGCCATAATAAGCGGGGGATTATTCTCTTACTTTTTATTCTCAATAACTTCTATAAGCTTTTCATGCTGCTGAGATATTCTTTTCAGCGATTTCGTTATTGCAAACAGACAATATAAAACAAAGCCAAGTAGAACCAGTGGAATGCCAGCCCCTAGAATAAAGCTCATTAGCTCATAAGTATCGTATGTCATCATTTTCCCTTCATTCTCGATGTTCCATTTGAGCGCTAACCGCTTAAAGCGGAGGAACCTGAATCGCTTGCCTGCGGTTATTCCACAAACAAAAAATCTCATACCTCTTTAGTCACCTCAAGCTCTTTTACTTTTAGAGCGAGCATCTAATGCAGTAGCATCAAACTACCTATAGCATCACAAGCTCTGCACCTGCTCGATAAGCCGGTCGAGCGCCCGGTAGTTGAGGGCTTCGGCTAAATGCTGCTGTTCTATGGCTTCGCTGTCGGCTAAGTCAGCGATGGTTCGGGCTAAACGAAGGGTTCGGTGGTAGGCCCGGTGGGACAACTTCATTTTTTCGGAGGCTATTGCTAAAAACGCTTCCGTTCTTTCTGACAGTTCGCATATTTGCTTCAACGCTTTGGGTTTTATCTCGCTGTTCAGGCAGCCCTGTCGCTTAATTTGGCGCAGTCGGGCTTTTTCGACTAAGTTTTTTGCTTGTGATGAGGTCATGGGTTGGGTGTTCTGCTTAGCAGCGCCGTTTAAACTCATAGATTCGGTTTCTCGTGGCACCATCACCTGTATATCGATGCGATCTAACAGCGGCCCGGACAGCTTGCTTAAGTATTTCAAGATTTGGTCCGGGGTTGAACGACAATTTGCCAGTGACCCATCAAACTGACCACAGGGCGATGGGTTCAATGCGCAGACCAACTGAAAATTAGCCGGGAATTTGACGTTGTAGCCCGCTCGACTAATCGTTATTTCACCACTTTCGAGTGGCTCTCGTAAGCAATCCAGTACATGCCGGCTGAACTCAGAAAATTCATCGAGAAAAAGCAAAGCATTATTTGCTAATGATATCTCTCCGGGGCGAACAGAATTACCTGTTCCCCCACCGACCAATGCCGCCGAAGTGCAGGTATGGTGTGGGCTCCGTAGCTCTCGCCGGGTCAAAGATTCCGCATGATGATAGTCAAAAGACACTGACTTAACCGCTGCAATTTCCATAGCTTCCTGCTCGGTCAGTGGCGGTAATATGCCATTAAGCCTCTGCGCCAACATAGTTTTGCCCGTTCCCGGTGGCCCGACGAACAACAAGTGATGTTTACCCGCCGCTGACAACAGCAAAGCTCGTTTTGCCTGCTCCTGTCCCACGACGTCAGCTAAGTCACCTTCATCAATCGCACTCTGCTGAGTCCAGTCTATTGGCTTGGATTCTCTGAGCGGTTCATGCTCATGTAGGTGCTCATACACACTGACCAAGTCCGCCGCTAACCAGCTTTTTTGTTCGCGTACTAACCCCGCCTCCTGCTCGTTGGCTATAGGCACAAACGCCTGACGTTTTTTCTTACGGCAAGCTAACAGTGCGGGAATGAGTCCATTCACAGCCCGCAGTTCACCAGTTAACGCTAACTCCCCATAGAACTCTGCCTGCTCCAGAAGAGTATCCGGTATTTGTCCTGACGCAGCCAATATACCAACGGCTATAGCTAAGTCATACCGGGCACCGGTTTTGGGTATATCGGCCGGAGCCAAATTCACCGTAATACGTGTGGCCGGAGGGTACTCAAACCCTGCATTCATTAAGGCGGTTTTCACCCGGTCGCGAGCCTCCTTAACCGTGGTTGCAGGCATGCCGACCATAGTAAACCCTGGCATTCCCCGCGCCAGATCCACTTCAACCCGAATTTCCGGCGCATGAATACCTATCAGTGCCCGGGTGTACACTCGCGCTAACGCCATCTGTCTCTCCATGACTGAACAACACCGTAACTATAAGCAGCGGATAAGTCCCTGTCTGTAAGCTAAACACTTCAAGCAATGACCGATATCATTCTTTCTCTCACTTGCTTTTATACCCACTTCTGTCATCATCCTGCCTTAATTAAGAACAAACCGAATAACCAAAGGTCAGCAAAAACCATGTTTCACCAACTGAATCAACAGTGTCGAAAAGGTCGGTATATAGCACCATTGCTATTACTGGTTTTTGTGCTGTGTTGGGGACAAAACTTTGGCTGGCTGGAAGGCTGTCCTAAGCATCAAGGCGCACCCGCAGCTGAACAGCTTGTCGGAAGCCATGCAGACTTTGGAGCAAAACACGAAAGCGTCAAAGCCGACTGCGACAAGACAGCGCATTTACTGCAGCAGTTCCAGTCCGACATCACGTACGCGGCACTGTCTTTCTTTGTTCTTCTGACTTTGGCGCTGAGGACCACTGTAAACAAACAGTTAGCGCCTCCACTTTTTCTCTTTCCCTGTAAAAGGCGACCCCACGCCGTATTTTGTTGTTTTCTGGAGTAGCGCTTCCAACGGATTTTCATCGTTGGAATACTAACTTCAGGAGTAATGTATGAATAAAATTTTACCGTTGTGGCTGCTATCGCTTATTGCTGCGTTGCTGCTTTACAGCGCGCAAAGCTTAGCGGAAACACCGTCTACTGGCTGGCTCAGTCATGAAGACCACCCGCCGGTGTCGGTAAAGCTGGAACTTACCGGTCATTATGAGGCTGAGCGGAACTTACTACCCGCCCTGCTACATGTTGAGCTGGATGAAGGCTGGAAAACCTACTGGCGTTCACCCGGCGAAGGCGGCATACCGCCAACCTTTGACTGGTCTGAGTCAGACAATATTGACGATATTGAATGGCACTGGCCGGTGCCTTCACGCTACAGCATTCAGGGTATTGATACCGTTGGGTATCAGGGGTCGTTGACCTTTCCGTTAATGATACAGCTAAGCCCGGATGCCAGGCAGGCGCACATTAGCGGTACGCTGACTATGTCGTCCTGTACCACCGTTTGTGTGTTAACGGACTACCCAATTGACTTGCAAGTTGACCTGGACACCCTGACCGTCGACAGTGATCGTGCCTTTGCCTTTAATCAGGCCATGGGCAAAGTGCCCAGGGAATACGACAGCAATAACGTGAAGCAGGCTATTTGGTCCGACGCCAACCAGCGCGTTCAACTGACCATAGAGCGTGACAACGGCTGGCAAGATCCTCAACTGTTTATACACAGCAACGACGACGCTCTGGCCGATGCAGAGTTTTCATCACCGGATATTCAGGTGGAAGGAAATACGCTCACGGCGAATATTGACGTTAGCCACTGGCTGGAACTGCCGGACCTTAGTGGCGCTGAACTCATCACTACGGTCAGTGATGAAAAGTTTGCCGCTGAATATAAGACCGAGCTAACCGCAGGCACTATTGCTAATAACGCACCTCCGCTCTGGGCCATTTTACTTATGGCGTTAGCTGGCGGGCTTATTTTGAACATTATGCCCTGCGTGTTGCCGGTATTAGGCCTGAAAGTTCAAAGCCTGATGTTGTCTGGTGCACAACAGCCGAAGGTGGTGCGTAAGCAGTTTTTTGCGTCGTCACTGGGTATTATCAGCTCGTTTCTCATCATTGCCCTGGGGCTGATGGCGCTTCGCTGGTCAGGCGGTTCTGTCGGTTGGGGAATTCAGTTTCAGAACCCTTACTTCATTGCTGCATTAGTCGCTATTACCTGGGTATTTGCACTGAACTTAATGGACGCCTTTGAGTTTAAATTGCCGCCCTCTTTAAGCACCAGTGCTGCAGCTACCGGCGATAACAGCTACAAAGGGCACTTCCTGCAAGGTATGCTTGCCACCGTACTGGCAACACCTTGTACAGCACCTTTCTTGGGTACCGCGGTGGCCTTTGCATTAGCTGCTGAGTCATCGGTTATTCTGCTGATTTTTGCCGCTCTTGGATTTGGTATGGCGCTGCCCTGGTTACTTATAGCCGTGTTCCCAAAAACCGCCAAGTTACTGCCCAAACCCGGTCGCTGGATGCAATGGGTGAAACCCATTTTCGCCATTATGATGCTGGCAACCTCTGTCTGGCTGACAACCTTGCTGAAAAACTTTATCAGCAACGAGTTATTCCTCGCGCTAACGGTCGGTTTGTCGATTCTGACATTGATTATTATCGGTAAAGTACATGGCCGCAAGGTGCTGTTTTTATCTATTGGCGGCTTTTTAGTATTAGCTGCCGTTGTCGGTATCACGTTAATTCTTACCGCTGATCGATGGGTCAACAAACTGCCGCAGGATCACCAATGGCAACCGTTAACGCAAGAGCGTGTTGATGAAGCCGTCGCCAATGGACAAACCGTATTTGTCGATGTGACCGCGGACTGGTGTATCACCTGCCAGGCCAATAAAGTGGGCGTATTACTGCAAGACCCGGTATTCACTGCCTTGGGTCAGGAGCATGTCACCCGCCTACGTGGCGACTGGACCAAAGCCAACGAGAGCATTACCCAATACCTGAAAGCCAACAACACCTTTGGTGTGCCCTTTAACAAAGTTTATGGACCCGGCGCTCCGGACGGCATAACCCTGCCCGTAGTACTCAGTAAAGACAAAGTCATGGACGCGCTGGAGGATGCCGGTGAGTAAGAGCAAAGCCAGAACCTCATGGGCAAAACGGCTACGAACCGCAGCGCTTTATATTGTGCTGTTCTCGGCAGTGGCGTTCGTGGTCGATGCCTTTCGCAATAGTGACGTGCCGGAATCTGTTCCGGCCGAGCTTTCGTCATTAACAGACATAAACGGCGAACAATATAACTTACGCGAAATGAGTAAGGACGGCCCGGTTATGCTCTATTTCTGGGCGACCTGGTGCCCGGTCTGCCCGGCGGTATCGCCTACGGTTGATTACGTTGGCAACCACTACCCGACAATCAGCGTGGCATTACGCTCTGGCGACAATGACAAGCTGACGCGCTATGCGCAGGCTAAAGGGTATGAGTTTCCTATTGTTAACGACAACCTCAACCGCGTCTCAAATGGCTGGCAGGTATCTGCCACGCCAACCATCATCATTATTGAAAACGGTGACATTGTGTCGGCGACAACGGGGATCACAACGCCTCCCGGTTTGTTTATTCGCCTTTGGTTTCACCAGCTTTTTTGAAGTAAGTCATTTTTAAGTAGGAAAGTTGTATGAATTTTATCTATAAAACGTTTTTCATCGTTGCTTTTATCTTTAGCAGCAACGTATTTGCGCAAGATTTAAACCCACAACAAGAAGAAGATTTGGAAAAAGTCGAACAGCTATTGCGTGAAAACCCGGAGCTTATTCCAAACATTCACAGAGGCTTACAGCGCTTTTTAGAACAGCAAGGTGAGCAGAAAAACGCCTTTGCTAACCATCAAGAATGGCTGTATCAGTCGGCCGCGCACCCGATTTTAGGAGACAAAGATGCGCCGCATAAAATCATTGTATTTACCGACTACAACTGTCCGTTTTGCAAAAAATTAGAGCCCGGTCTCCAGAAGCTGGTTGAGGAATACCCGTCTATTCAGATCGTAAATATTTTTGTGCCATTACGCCAACAGCAGGTTGATGGGCTCAAAACCAACTCAGCACTTTATGGGCTGAACCTGTGGTCCAATGACCCTAAGGCCTTTTTTGAAGCCCATAACCTAATGATGAAAAAATCGGGCATGCATACCGCTGATTCATTGCAAAGCGTTGCTCAAGTCACGGGTACCGAGGCCTTTTTGTCACCGTCTAGTGAAAGTGAAGCGGTTATTCGCAAAAACATGTCGGCGTTTCGCGAACTAGGCTTTCGCGGCACACCGACCATTATCATTGGTCAGGAAGTAACTCCCGGTTACATCCCTTACGACAAACTGGAAACCATAGCCACCGAGCAGTTTGATCTAGACTAACGGTACTTACCAATAGTTCTCAGAAGTCACGTTGCCGGGCTTGCGGCGGGTGTTCTTAGCAAGCCCCAGTTCCGCCAGCGCGGCACGTGACTCTTTTATCATGTCGGGGTTACCACAAAGCATGACTTGAGCGCTGCTGTCTAACGGTGTGTTGAGTGCATCGCTTAATTGCCCTGAGCTGATCAGTTCAGGAATACGTGCAGAAAAGGCGCCCGGAATGTCTTCACGGGTTATAACCGGTTGATAACCCAGCTGACCGGGGTATTCTTGTTGCCACTGCTCTATTTGCCCCTGATAAACTAGGTCTTCTGCCACGCGTACGCCGTGCACCAGGTTGATGCGTTTAAACCTTTCCCATGGCTTTTCGGTTCTTAGCATAGAAATAAACGGGCCAATGCCGGTTCCGGTTGAAAGCAGCCACAAGCTGTCGCCGTCCGGTACCTCATCCAATGTAAAAAAGCCACCGGCGGGCTGGGTAATGTCCACGCTGTCACCCGGCTGCAGCTTGGCTAACTTAGTACTGACCTCGCCAGCTTCCACTTCAGCTATGACAAAATCCAGTATGGCTTCACCCGGCGCGCTGGCCAGCGAGTAGGCGCGCAGTAATTGCTCTCCCCCCACATTCAGGCCTAAACGGACAAACTGCCCGGCCTTAAAGTCAAACGGCTCGGCCACAACTCTCAAACTGAAAACGCCAGAACTCCAACGGTAATTCTCGACAACCTTCCCACTAATCCATTGGATCATACGTCTGACTTAGTCCTTGTTCTGGTTCTTGGTTGCTTCCAGTTCTTTTTCTAGGAGTTCAACGCGCTCGCGCAGGCGCAATAACATTTGCTGCTGCACGTCCAGCTCTTCGCGGGTGACTAAATCCAGTTTTGACAGCTGTGACTGCAGGGTTTGTTTGACCCGCTGCTCCATATTTCCGGCCAGTTCTTTAACGCCAGCTGGCATGCTGTCGTTAATTTGGCGAGCAATATTCTCTATTGTTTTGTTGTCCATAAGTCTCTCTTTGTGTAAATCGTTGCTTATTCGTTTAGCTTAGCAGGAGATTCAGGTAAAATCCGAGCTTCTTATCAGCTTTTTCACGAATCAGGAACTCCGCGGCGCCCATGCTGAACGATCGCCAGAACCAGGCTGTACATTACATCCAGGGTCCTTTATTGGTACTTGCCGGTGCCGGTAGTGGCAAAACTCGGGTGATCACCGAGAAAATTGCCTACCTGATTCGCCAGCAGATTTATACCGCTCGGCAAATTGGTGCGGTAACCTTCACCAATAAAGCCGCCAAAGAAATGAAAGAGCGTATAGCGCAAACTCTGCCGAAAGCACAGCTGCGTGGCTTAACCGTATGTACTTTTCATACTCTGGGGCTGAATATTATTCGGCGCGAGCTCAGCACCCTGGGGTTTAAGCCCGGGTTTTCATTATTTGACGACCAGGACACCTATGCCCTGCTTAACGCCCTTACTGAGGACGTATTTGAGGGCGACAAAGCGCTGATTCAAGCCTGCCAGCATCAGATTGGCCACTGGAAAAACGCCATGCTGTCACCGGAGCAGGCTTTGCAAAAGGCCGGAAACGATCAGGAAAATGCCTTTGCTCAGGTTTATCAGCAATACCAGAATAACCTGAGCGCCTGCAATGCCGTCGACTTTGATGACCTGATTCGTCTGCCGACCTTATTGCTGGCAACCAATGAAAACGCCCGTGCGCGCTGGCAGAAAAAGTTTCAGTACCTATTGGTGGACGAATACCAGGATACCAACACCAGTCAGTACCAGTTGGTTAAATTACTGGTGGGCGAGCGTGCCCGTTTTACCGTGGTGGGTGACGACGATCAGTCCATTTACTCCTGGCGCGGCGCACAGCCGAAAAACTTGGCTTTGCTGAAACAAGACTTTCCCAGTCTGGAAGTGGTAAAACTTGAGCAGAATTACCGTTCGCACGGTCGTATTCTGAAAGCCGCTAATATTTTGATTGAGAATAACCCGCACGTATTTGAGAAAAAACTGTTCTCCGAAATGGAATACGGTGAACCACTTAGCGTTATTTTCGGGCGCAACGAAGAACACGAAGCCGAACGAGTTATCGCCGAAATTGTGAAACAACGGTTCTTGCGTAAAACGCCCTATCACCACTTTGCCATTTTATACCGGGGTAACCATCAGTCACGCCTGTTTGAGAAGGCGCTGATGAACAACCGCATTCCTTATAAAATTACTGGCGGGCAATCGTTCTTTGCCCGTTCGGAAGTCAAAGATATTATGGCGTATTTGCGATTGTTGGTGAACCCGACTGATGACACCGCATTCTTGCGCATTATTAATACCCCACGACGCGGCATTGGTCCGCAAACCGTTGAACGTATTGGTCGCTTGTCGCAAGAGTTAGGTTGCAGTTTGTTTGAAGCTTGCCAGTCACCGCACTTAAAGACGCAGCTTAGCACCGGTGTTTTTCAGCATGTGGATGTGTTCCGGAATATGATAGACACCCTGGCCCGACAGGCCGACCACCAGGCGGACGCCAGCGATGCGGTTCGACAGTTACTCAGTGAAATTGGTTACGAAGACTGGCTGTTTGAACAGAGCCCCAGCGCCAAAGCTGCGGAAATGCGCATTAAGAACGTGTACGAGCTGCATCGCTGGGTATCGGATATGCTAAAAGGCGATGCCGAACATGACCCTATGGAACTAGACCAGGTGGTCAGTCGATTGTCACTGCGCGATATGATGTCACGTAACGAAGACGACGAGCAGTTTGAGCAAGTGCAGTTAATGACCCTGCACGCGTCCAAAGGTCTGGAGTTTCCTTACGTGTTTTTGGTGGGCATGGAAGAAGGCTTGCTTCCTCACCAAAGCAGCATTGATGAAAACAACATTGAAGAAGAGCGCCGGCTGGCTTACGTGGGCATAACTCGGGCACAGCATAAGTTAGTCTTCACTATGGCTAAAGAGCGCCGCCAGTTTGGTGAAAAACTCGAGCCGCAGCCCAGTCGTTTCCTGCTGGAATTACCGCAGGACGATTTAGAGTGGGAACACCGCAAACAGAAATCGGATGAAGAGCGGGAAGAACAAAGAAGCCAGGGGCTGGAAATGCTGAAGAATGCGCTGAAGTAGCGCCTGCAGTTACGCGTACACGAAACTGGAGTCGTCATCTTTAGCTATACGGCTTTCGTAGTTCTGGTCAATAAAGCTCCCCTGACCAATAGTGACGCCCTGTTTTTCAACGTCGTCTTTTTGTATTTCAGTCTCCAAACCATCTGCATAAACTTCAATATTCAGTTCATGACACAGCGTAACAATGTGTTTAAGCATGGCCTGTGCGCGGTTATTGCTGCTTAACCGGGCAATATAGTGGTGATCTAGCTTTAATACCGTAAACGGGAAGTTATACAAGAACTGCAACGGTCCGGATCCACTACCAAAATTATCGATAACCAGTGTAAAGCCAAATTCCGACAGCCGTCTGAGACTTGCGAGCACCCGCCGGCCATCCTTCACCAAATCAGTCTCATCAAACTCTAACGCAATATTCTCCGGCTTAGCCCCGCTGTCCATTACGATATTAACCAGTTCGTTCAGGTGGCTGGTTTTTAACAGGTGCCTAACCGATAAATTAAGATGCAACGACGTTTCGTTGCTGACCTTATTTTCAACCAGCCAACGACTGGCGGTACGTAAAACAAACCTGTCCAGCTTAACAATAAGTCCCGTTCGCTCAGCAAGAGGCAGAAGCTCCCCGCTGTCAAAACTGTAACGAGGATCATCCCACACTAACTTTGCTTCTACCGCTTTGACATCACCTGTTTTTAAATCAACTATGGGTTGATAGCTAACGGCAAAGTCCTTGTCGACTTTCGCGTGTCTCAACGCCGTTTCTTTGCGTACACTGTCGACAAGGGTTTCATGCATACTGTCGTCAAATAATACGTAACGTCCGCGCCCCATGCCTTTAGCCTGATACATAGCAGCATCTGCGTCACGCAAGAGACGTTCAGCCGAGTCGGTCTCTTCAAGACATTCAGCAATACCAATACTGGCACCGGAGTAATGTTCCTGCCCATTTAGCTGAAACGGTTCACTCATTTGTTGGATCATTCGCTTGGCAACGTCTTTCGCGTCATCAATGCTGGTAATGGTATCCAATAAGATAACGAATTCATCACCGCCCAAACGCGCAACCATGTCGTTGTCACGCACACAGTCTCCAATACGCTTACTCACTTCCAGCAAAAACTCGTCACCCGCAGAGTGACCAAGGGTATCGTTAATGTTTTTAAAACGGTCAAGGTCGACAAACAATACCGCAAAATGATGTTCGGGGTGCCGACGTTTATGCGCCACGGCCTGCTGTAGACGCTCATTAAACAAAATGCGATTGGGTAATCCAGTCAGGTTATCGTGATGTGCAGCGTGGAATAAGTTAGACTCTGTTTTCTTTCGTCGCTCAATTTCTGATACAAGCTCTTCGGTGCGCTCTGCCACTTTCTTTTCCAGAAACTGGTTCACGCGCTGAATTTCTTCAGCGGAACGCTTTCTGTCGATAGCAACGGCAACGTGCTGCGAGACAAAGTTCAGCAGCTCCAAGTCGTCATTTTGATAAAGGAAGTCACCGTCATAAGTCTGCACCGCAATAACACCAAACACCTGGCCGTTCATCATTAGCGGACTGCCCAGCCATTGCTTAGCCAGCTTCATGCCGCCATAACCTAATTCAATTTCATTCTTTTTCAGTAACTTCTGCCTGACAGCCGCGTTCACAAAAGCCGGTTCTTGCTTTTTAATTACGTACTCAGTCAACCCTTTACCTACGCGACGACGTTCTGCTTTAGAGCCTGTCTCGTCGACGTGATAGGGAAAATGCAGAAACTTTTTATCGTCCGACAGCAACGCCACATAAAAGTTATCGGCATGAATGAGCTTACCAATTTGCCTGTGCAGTTGTCGGTAGAATGCATTCATGTCATCAGAGGTATTAGTCAACTCTGAAATAGCAAACAACACCGAAGTCTGTTGTTCTGCCCTTTCCCGAATGGTGATTTCGCTCATCAGGCTTTCATTGGCATGGCGAAGTTCAGCAGTCTGGTGTTCTATTTCACTTTGCATTAAGTCACGTTGTTTTAAGCGTTCGAGCGCATTCACTACGTGTTGCGAAACAAAGGTCAGCAGGTCTTCGTCAGAGGTATCGTAGCGGACATCGGCACTGTAGCTCTGCACAACCATAACACCAATAGTAATATCCCCACGTTTCAGGGGAACACCCAGCCAGTCCTGGTGCTCGGCCCCTAAACCTTCTATCTCATTATTATCAATGAGTCGTTGGTAAACCTCAGGAGGGCATAAAAGTGACTGACCTTTTCTTAAAACGTACCCAGTTAAACCTTTACTGAGCTGTTCAATTGGAATGCGTTCGAATAAGGTGTCCTGGTCAATTTCATCAACAAAGTAGACAAAATCGACAAGTTCTTCCTGAGGTTCATAAAGGCAGATGTAAAAGTTGCGGGCGTACATCAATTCGCCGATGATTTCATGCAGTGACTGGTAAAAGTTATCCATTTCGCGTGCAGAAGCCGCCAGTTCCGAGATTCGAAACAGCGCCTTTTGTACGACTTCAGCCGATCGGTATTTTTGGGTCAACCCTTTTAAACGGGTAATGACCTTTTGCAAGCGTTCATTTTCAGTTTGTAATTCCTGAAGCTGCTCCTTGCTTACCTTACGGTCTGTCATCCAGGTCCACCTTTAAACACTGACACTCCTTGCCGCAAATACACTTTTTTAACACTTGTTGTATTTAATAACAGTCGTACAGTATAGACCTCTGCCAAAAAATAGAAAAGATTTGCTTAAGAAATAATTGGAGCGAGGGAATTCCGGGGAGCAGTTAACGTCAATTGACACGAAAAAGGCTGCCAACGGGGCAGCCTTTTCAAACCATCTGAAAACTAAGGTGTTTTAGATGTCTTCAATCATATAATCGATAGCGGCCTGAATTTCATCTTCTGAGCAGTCGCTACAAGTTCCCATTGGCGGCATAGCATTATAGCCGTCAACCGCGTTCTTTAATACGGTCTCCATGCCCTTGTCTAACCGCTCTTCCCAGTCAGAAGCTTCGTTAATTTTAGGCGCACCCATAACACCGCTAGTGTGGCAAGCTGTACAAAACTTATCGTAAACTTGCTGGCCTGAACGTGGACCGCTGCTTTCTTCAGCTTCGCTGCTTTCACCAGCCACATAGTGCTTACCTGCCGGCTTGATACGCTCTGCTATCGCTTCGCGTGACATGTCATCCTGCACCGATGACGCACTGATGCTTAGCGCAAACAGCATGGAAATAGTGCCCAAAACGCTCTTAACGAAAAATGAATTCATAACTTTCACTGGTTTCTCCTACAAATGGCTGGTGTTCTTGCACGCCCAGTTAGTGGATGCGATTATAACCACAAATGCGCAAAGGATAAACACTTGGCTGAAATTGCTCGCAAAATAGCTTTGCTGGATCTGGATGCTTTCTTTGCTTCGGCCGAAGAACTGCGCGATCCCAGCCTGAAAACGCGCCCATTTGCTGTTGGCGGCGGCGGTGAGCGAGGCGTGGTTGCGACAGCGAATTACCTGGCTCGTCAGTACGGAGTAAAGAGCGCCATGCCAGGCAGCCACGCCCGTCGTTTATGCCCACAATTAACCTTTATACGACCCGATGGCAATTATTACCGGGAATTATCCAACAAGGTTCTGGATGTTCTGCAGGAGCTAACACCACGTATTGAACCTGCTTCTATCGATGAGTTTTATTTAGACTTAACCCACCTTGAAGGCTTTAAAGGCAGTGCCACCCTGGCTATGAACCACGTTCGCGAGCGGGTAAAAACGCTTGGAATAACCGGTTCCGCCGGCATTTCCAATCAAAAAATGGTTGCAAAAATTGCCAGCGAAGAGCGCAAACCCGATGGGCAGTTTGTTGTTCATCCTTCCGATGTCATGGATTACATTGCTGCCTTAAACCTAAAACAGATCCCCGGCGTAGGACCAAAAAGCCAGCAGGTACTGACAAATCATGGCTTGACCACGGGTAAAGACATACAACAGATTGAGCTACAACAACTGCAGGCTATTCTTGGGGAAAAGGCCGGGTACGTTTTATTTGAGCGTTGTCATGGTCGTGACCGCCGGGAGGTTGTTACTGAGCGTATTCGAAAAAGCGTGGGCGTTGAGCAAACTTTAACGACCGACATGCGACTGGAGTCGACAGCACAGGCTTATGTTCAAGACAATTTATTACCTAAGCTACGACAAAGGATGAAAATATCACATTGGCGGGAACAGCCCATTCGCAGTCAAACCCTTAAACTGAAGTTTTCAGACTTTACTCAAACAACAGTCTCGCGCAGTTCTCAGTTTATTTCGCCCAGCTTGTTTTATCAGCTCTTAGATGAAGCATGGCAACGTGGTAAAGGGAAAGGTGTGAGACTGTTGGGGATCAGTGCAACATTGCCTGACCCCAACGAGCAATTACAACTCGAACTTGAGCTGGATTAGTCGTCTTTAACGATAACGGTAATTTTTTCTGAAACAACAGCAGGGTTATGCGGCACGTGGTTTTTATCACCTAAAATAAGCTGCAACGTATGCTCACCCGGCTCTAAAGTCACTGTGGTTTCCGTTTGGCCGCCACCAAAGTGAATAACATCGCCGCCCATTGGCTTATCCATAGCCGGCAGTTCATCTTTATCAATTAACAAGTGGTGATGCCCGGTATGTTTTACATCGACACCCGCTGGTGCCACACCCATACCGCTTAAGCCAAACTTCACTTTAAAGGTTTTACCCACGGTCTCGCCGTTTTGCGGAGAGATAATGTAGGCCTGGGCTTCTTGTGATGCTTCCGTACGTTCTGTTTCTGCTGCCTGTGCGGTTGCAAGTACAGGGCCGCCTAACATGGCTAAAGCGCCAATCATCCATGCTTTATTCATAAGTTTCTCCAGTTATTGATATCAATCAATTCAGTTTAAACTGTGTCACCAATTGTTCCAAGCGTTCAAATGCCGTATTCAATTCACGACACGCCTGCTTGGTATTATTTAGATTGCTGACACTCTGATCGTTCATACTACTGATATCCATAATGTCACGATCCAGTGTTTGGATCACTGAAGTCTGTTGTTCCGTTGCTGAGGCCACCGAGTGATTCACGTCATCGATATTGACGATAATGGCGTTAATCTCTGACATGTGTTCTGCAGATTCCTCTGCGCTTAGCACACAGGCACTGCTTATTTCCTGGCTTTCCTTGATAACTTCAACGACGCTGCGCGTACCGGCCCTGACCCGTTCAATCATCGACTCTACTTCGGTAGCCGATGACGATGTCCTCTGCGCCAGGTTACGCACTTCGTCGGCAACTACCGCAAAACCACGTCCAGCTTCACCAGCCCTGGCAGCTTCAATTGCCGCATTAAGTGCCAGCAAGTTGGTTTGCTCGGTAATACCTTTAATTACTTCAATAATATTTCCAATATTCTGCGTGTCTTCATCCAGGGTATGAATGGCCTGACTGGATGCGTCCATACGCTCGGACAAGTGCTGAATTTGCTGACGGTTGTGTTGCAGAGAATCTCTTGCTGATGAAGCTTTTTCAGTACCTGAACTGGCCTGCTCAGAGGCTTTGGCAGCGTTTTCTGCAATTTCATTCGCGCTGGCACCAAGTTCGTTAATTGCTGTTGCTACAGAGCTGGCTTTACCGGCCTGCTCACTACCAATATCCATAGAATCATCATTCGCTTTGACCATACTGCGAATATTACTTTCTACCTGTTGAGCCGCCGCATTCACCTCAAGTAAGGCTTGCTGAATTTTCTCAATAAACTCGTTCATACGACGTGAAACCAGACCAAACTCATCGTCCGATTCTACCGGTAACCGCTGAGTTAAATCTCCCTCACCACGAGCCATGTCGGTAACAGCATCGTTCAGTCTGCGCAGCGGCTTCAACAGTAAACGCAGTAACCAGGTCAGCGATACCACAACCGCGACAATGCCAATAATCAAATAAATGACAGCGGTCCAGGCAAAGGTCGACACGTTGCTGTAAGCCTGGTCGCGATCAATAACCACACCCAGATACCAATCGACGCCCTGGATGCCCTTTATTTTGTGAAAAGACACCAGACGCTCAGTGTCATTAATGCGGTATTCGGAAAAGTCAGGACTCAACGAAACCGACTGCCCTGCATAGTCACTCACGGACTTTTCAATCCAGTCTTCATTTGGGTGAACCAGAATATTACGGTCGCCACTCACCAGGAAAGCAAAGCCCAGGCCCATAAAATCGATGTCGTTTACAATATTCGAGATTTCATCCAGCATCATGTCGCCGCCGGCAACACCGACCAGCTGGTTATTCCGGCGCATTGGAACGACCGCAGTAATAGTCAGCTCATTGGTTGTAACATCGATATACGGAGCGGTATAGGTTGGTTGCCCTTCATCAACCGCCAATTGATACCAGGGGCGGCTGCGGGCATCGTAGTCATCGGGCAAATCAATGCTAGGGTCATCCAGCAGGAAAGTTCCGTCAATTAAGCCGTAATAGACATTTTTGAATTTACCGGCAGCCTTAGACTGCTGAACGCGTTCAAGCGAACGTGCGGTAGAGTCGTCAACGTTATAAGCGTCAGCGGTTGCCTGAACAATGCTCATACGGTCGTTGAACCACTGCGAGATATTGCTCGATACAGAGTCCGATAACGCCTGCATCTGATGCTGCAAGTTACTACGGGTCTGAGTCGACATCTGCAAAAAGTTGGTCAGCGTAAAAATACCCAGCACTAACACCAATATTAACGATGCAACAGCCGTCACTTTTTGTGTAAACTTTAATTTTTTCAGCATCTTAAAAGCATCTCTTATTATCGTTCTCTTATGAGCATTCTTTTGCGATCAGTCGCTTTATCGGGCTATCCCACTTGAATGTCCGTTTCCGGGAAGCGGATGTGTCGTTTGCGCGGGGTCGCCAAAAAATAAGCCAGTGTTAATGGTCCGACACGTCCGGCGAACATGAGGAACACCAATACTAACTGGCTTGCCGCCGTTACTTCTGCCGTAATTCCCCTGGACAATCCAACGGTTGCCGAAGCCGATAAAACTTCAAAGGTTATATCTATAAACGGCAGCGGATTCAAAATCATTAGGATAAATATACCCAGAAACATCAAAGTTAAGGTAACTAAGGTGACTGCAAGCGCTTTCATCACCAGTTCCTGGGGCACGGTACGGTTCAATAAAGTGACATGCTCACGGCGGCGAAGAAAAGCATAAGTGGCGACCAGCAAAACAATAAAAGTCCCTAACTTTATGCCACCTGCGGTACTCATTGAGCCGCCACCAATGAGCATGAGCAGCATGGTATACACAGCACTCGCGTCCGTCATTGCTCCGGTATCAACGGTATTAAAGCCTGCCGAACGAGGGGTGGTTGCCTGAAACCAGGCGGCCATAGCCTGGTCGCCAAAACTTAAGTTAGCGAATGTGGCCGGGTTATTCATTTCCAGCAGCCAGATAATGGCTACCGACAATACGTTAATGATTAAGGTTGCCCATAAAATGGCTCGGGTATACACCGAAAATTTATACCAACGGCGTTTTTCGTAGATATTGGTAATAACTGAAAAGCCCAAACCACCAATAACAAACAAAATGCTGATAATAAGATTCACCGGTACACTACTGGCATAATCCACAATGCCATTAGGAGACAAAACAAACCCGGCACTATTAAAGGCAGAAATAGCGTAAAAGATGCTTTCAGCAAAGGCGTCAATAAAGCCTTTTTCCTGCCACCAGGTAAGCGTCAGGCCTATTATTGCAATGGCTTCAACAATCAGAGCTAAAGAGACAACCGCTTTTGCCGTGCGCCCAATACTGGCAAGACTGGTTTGCTGCATAGCCTCTTTTGCCAGCACCTGATGCTGAATACCGACATGTCCGCCAATCGAAATCGCCGCCAGAACGGCAAAGGTCATGAAGCCTAAGCCACCCGCCTGAATGAGCAACGCCAGAATCCCCATTCCGAAAGGGGTGTAAGTTGCCCCAGTGTCCACAACAACCAGTCCGGTTACGGTTACAGCTGAAGTGGCCGTGAATAAACTTTCTAACCAGGTTATCGGTTGTTCGGTCGCAAAAGGTAACTTCAGCAACAAGGTGCCCAATATAATCAAGCAGGCAAAGCCCCCTGACAAAATTACTGGCGGACTGGCACTAAAAGCTTTTCGTCTTTTCCGGCCCGGGCGTCGGTAAAGCCAGGCTGTTGAAGGGATCCACTGTTTCATGAAGACTCTTTTAACTTAGGTGCAATGGCTTTCAGAGCCTTTAAGCTGCCGGCCATCACCAAAGTTTCATTACCTTCCAGAGTCATCGACAGAGAAGGGTCTACTGTCACCTCGTCACGTCGTTTTATTAATAAAGTATGAAAGAATTCACTGTCATCAGGCATGATATCTGCCAGTGTTTTTCCCTTAAGATGCTCGCCTAGGCTAATTTCAACACAATACCAGTTATGGCCAAGTGACATGTATTCATTGACCATCGGATAGTTCAGTGACTGTGCAACTCGTATCCCCATTTCTTCTTCAGGATGAATAATGCGGGTAACACCCAACTTAGACAGAATTTGATGGTGAGACTTGGACGTTGCTTTCGCCCAAATTTCTTCGACTCCTAGGCTTTTAAGGTGCAAAACGCATAGTAAGCTCGCTTGTAGATCTTCTCCAATAGCCACCAGCACCACTTCACAGTTGGTTAAATCCAGCTCCTTCAGCGCTTTCTCATCGGTCACGTCGGCAATGGCTGAATGCGTTAACACATCCGCCATCGCATCTACCGCTTTCTCGTCTGAATCAACACCGATTACCCTATGACCAAGATCGAGCAGCTCTTTTGAGGTTCGGGCACCAAAACGCCCTAAACCAATGATGCCAAATTCTGCCATGTCAGACTCCTATTGTGCTTTTGCCGGCGCCAGGAACAGCGCATTCATCAGCAAGGTGTTTAAGCCGTCCATGTAAGCGCGGTAAGTGGGTTCCTGAGTAAAGCTGATAACCATACCATTACCCGTTGGCTGCCACATTAATAGCGGCTTGTACGGCAATTGCTGTGCAATGTCATCCCACAAAAAGCCGCTCGCCAGCATATCGTCCGAACCCGCGAACCAGGCAATATTTCTACCCTGGTTGATATCAATGGGCGTAAACACATCGTTGCCGTTATAAATGCTGATAACCTTCGGTTTAACACCGGCGCTTAGCCAGTGGTCGGTATCAACTTCGGCATTTAATAACGCACCAGGCACCCAGTCCGGATCAGCGCCATGCGGTTTTATTTCCGTTAAGAACTGTTCGCGGCTTTCAATGACTTTGCCGTCTACTTTAATTTCGTCTTCCGGTTTAGTAACGCCCTCTTCAGGGACTTTGCGCTCAAGTTTGGTATTTAACAGTCCGGCCTCAACAGCCCACGCAGAGGCGCTGCCTAAGGTTAATAAAACACCGCCGTCTGACACCCACTGCTTAATTTTCTCGACCGCTTTGTCATTTAAGACGTCTGCGTAGCGCCCCTCCGGCAGGATCAGAACATCAAGACCGTCCAAATCGGAGCGAAGCAGCTGCATCGTACGAATGGCTGTTACCGGATAACCCATCTGACGCTCAATAACAAAGCGCGTATGCCCGGCATTATAGGCACTGACGGGCTCATCCCAGGCAATAGCAATGTTTGGCGCTTCCAGCTTACTCACGTTATGCGAGCCAAAGTTCGGACCTGCGGTCATCCAGCTTGAATCAACACCTTCAACGGTTGCGCCAGAGGCTTTAGCCAGTTCCTGCAGTTTTGCCTGTAAACCACCCTGGTTGTCTGCGCGGGTCAGAATCAACGAGCCACTCGGAAAGTCGCCGGCGCTTTCATGGGTAAAGGCTAATCCACTCTGGCGAACTTCCAGACCTTCCCGCAAAGCGGCCGTGAGGAAACGCCCTGCATTCATGTCACCCCAGCGAACCAAAAAGGCGACTTTGGCGTCCGGGTTAATGACCTTACCGGGCTCAATGCGTCCTTCCTCAACTGAGGCAGTTGCAACACCCGGCAGGTCATCACACTGATGACTGTCAACGTTAAACATCAATGGCAGTGACCAGCCGGTTACATCATAAATTTGGTCCGGCAGGTTGTTGTTTCGGCGCTGCTCTTGCTCCGCCAAAAAGTCATCCGCCATATCCACTTGCTTGTCCATTAACGTACGTATCATGCGGTGTGCGGGTTGTGCCATATCAATGATATAGGCGCCGGCTTCATAGTCGGTTCCGCACACACCAAACGCCTTCTCCGCCTGATTCACGTCAGCACCCTGCTCAACCAGCAATGACGCCAGCTTACGCGCAGCAGCCGGGTCATCTTTGGCAGGCAGAATAATAGAGCGGACATCGCTTTCTTCACCGGCTTCAACCGCTGATTTTCGATATTCCCAGAACTTCTGCAATAAAGCTTCCCGACGCTCAGAAACCGTCTGAATCGTCGAAATAGATGCAATAAAATGCTGCTGAACGCCGTCGGCGTAGGTCAGTACGTCGCCGTCTTCCCGGTCAAACAAATGTCCACGCGCCGAAGCCATTTCATAAGTCATAGCAACGGAACCCTGGTAAAGCGGCCAACTGGCGCCATATCCCGGATAAAAGGCATCAAAAATTTCACGGGTAAAATAATCAAAGCCTTTTTCATCAAACCACTGACCATTATTTTTACCAATCCAGTTCAGCGTTTCGCGCTGCGCTTCGGTTATCAGTGGGTTATAAGGCCGGGCCTCGGGTGTGAAATAGTATGTGGAATCGCCACTCATTTCGTGCAAATCAACAAACACCAGCGGATAGTATTTTAGTAAGGCATCAATCTGCCCGCTGATTTCAGGTTGAGTCAGCGCGATCCAGTCACGGTTCATATCAAACAGGTAGTGGTTAGTGCGCCCGTTAGGCCAGGGTTCGTTATGCTCGGCACTGCGGCGATCGCCTGAGTGCTCAAGCCCAACACTCATGTAGTAACGATCAACAAAGCGCGCCCGACCATCGGGGTTTTGCAGTGGATCAATGAACACCATTGTGTTGTCCAGCCAGCGCTGAGTCTGCTCACGCTGGTCATACAGTAAATGGTAAGCAGTCATCATTGCCGCTTCGGGCGAGGAAATTTCATTGCCGTGAACGCCATATGACAGCCAGATGCTACCGGGCAATGCGTCAATTAACTGCTCAGCGTCATCGCTATCGGTTTTACGCGGGTCAGCCAAGGACTGCATGTCCTGCATGAAACCGTCAAAGTCAGCCATGTTCTTTTCACTGGAAATAACCGCATAATAAAGTGTGCGTCCTTCCCAGCTTTTGCCGTACTCCAGCAGTTTCACCTGTTTCGGATAGGCCTGCTTCAGTGCTTCAAAATAGCGGCTCATATCTGCCGGACTGGTAATTTTGGTACCCATGGGGTAACCCAGAACCTGCTCGACGGTCACTTCGGAGTCGCTGTAACTGGCTTCAGGTAGTATGGAGCTTTCGCCTGAGAGCTGCTGTGCATGGGTGGGTATCACGAACCACGAGGCGGCTACGAGCGCCGCTAATTTGAGACTGCGCATCTTCATTCCTGTTGTTTTACACACTGCCGAAACAATGCTTAGGGTTTATTTTTATGTCTCCCTAATGTAAAAGCTTGAACAAGGGAAGTGAAGCTCAATTTAGGCGCTATGAATAAAAAGACTCAAATAACCACGCTAATGGTGGCTATAGCTACCACAGTAATTCTGGCTGGGTGTGAAATGACACCGAATAACGTCAGGCGAGTGGTTACCTCTGGCATTCTCAGTGGAAATGATCCCTCAGCTGTTGTTGAGTCGTTAGCGCGGGAGCGTCTCAATAGCTACCGCAGCAACCCCCGCCAGCTTATTAACGACATTGAAGACCTGCGCAAAGCACTGCGCGACCTTCGTACCGTTGCCGAAGCCATTTGGGGGGAAGAAAAAGACACCGTTCCCAGCGAAAAAAAGTATGTTAAATACAGCGATAACTTTCATGCCAAAGCCGTTGTCGACTTTGAGCAAGGCCTGCTGACCGTAGCCACTTTGCATGACAGCGACGATCCCGCCGAAACCCGGCGACAGTTGCAAGCGGCTATTGTGCGCACGCTGCTGACACCCACAGATCTCACCGCCGTTGATATATTTACCGATAATGAGCCGGAAGGTTCAGGAAAGCCCTTTTTACGAGGTCAGGTTGTTGATCAGGACAATGTCGTGGTCGAATACCAGTGGAGAGCCAACCGTTTTGCAGAGTATTTAGTTAAAAACGAGCTTCGCACGCGCCGCGCCAAAGACAACGACGTTTATGAAGTACAAATTGCGCTGGTCGACGAGCATAAAGCACTGCGTAAACACCAATATTCCGATTATGTAATTGCGGCCGCGAAACGCTATGATATTGAGCCCGAGCTTATTTACGCCATTATTGAAACCGAAAGCAGCTTCAACCCTTATGCGGTTAGCCATGCTAACGCCTACGGGTTAATGCAGCTGGTGGCAGCTACCGCCGGGCGAGATGTCTTTGAACGGGTGCGCGAAGTACCGGGACAACCTACTTCCGAGCAGTTGTTTGACCCTGCCCAGAATATAGATATTGGCAGTGCCTACTTATACATTCTCAACACCCAGTATCTAAAAGGTATACAGAACCCAAACAGCCGCGAATACGCTATAGTCTCTGCATATAACGGCGGCGCCGGCAATGTACTAAAAACCTTTTCATCCAACCGCAACAGAGCCATACAGATAATGAACCGAAGTCAGCCCGGCGTTATTTACCGGGACTTAACTTCAAAACACCCTTTAGCTGAAAGCCGCCGGTATCTGGAAAAGGTAATGTACTTTAAGCGAAGTTACTGACATGAAAAAATCATTATTAATTCGCTTACTTTGGCGCAGTCTGGCCTTATTTTTTGTGTTACTTGGTCTGGTTGGTATTGCACTGCCGGTCATGCCAACTGTTCCTTTTCTTATCGCCGCGCTTTGGGCGGCCAGTAAAGGTTGGCCGCGTCTTGAAGCCTGGCTGATTAACCATCCCAAATACGGCCCAGACATAAGAGCCTGGCGCGATCACCGAGTCATCAAATCCCGCTCAAAAGTCATAGCCTTAATTATGATGGCAACTGGCTACCTGTTCTTGTTGCTACTGGTTCCGCAAGTCCCTATATGGTTAAAAGGACTTGTCGGCCTAGTGCTGGTGAGTGTCGGTATCTGGTTGGCCTCACGTCCAGGACACTCCCCGGACGAGACTTAACCCGGGTTGCCATCAGCACGCGGCGTAGTCAGCACTTTAAAATAAACCACAACGTAAATGCCATAAGCTAAAGCCCAGGCTAAAGTGCTGAACATGAGCCACTGACTGGTTAACTCTGGTGCCAACCACATTAAAAAGACCCGGGTCAGTGCCGCAATTAACACCAATAAGAACGCCCCGGTCATAATCAGTTTGGGTTGCAATGGACGGCCGCTATGCCCCAGCGATACCCGGGCAATCATACTCAAAATCATATTGCCCATAGCACCAGCGGTTAGTGCATGCATTGCCAGGCTCTGAGTCAGCTCAAAACCCGCATAGCGCAAAGCAAATAGCGCCAGCCCAACGGGAATAAACCAGTAGGCTAAATGCAGAGACCAGACTAATGGCACCCGCCAGGTAATCCAGATTTTCCAGCGCGCGACTCGTATCGCAGTAGCAACAGCTGAAACGGTAAATAAGAAAACCATTACCTGACTGGGTAAAATGGTGTGCAGATTCAAAAAGTGAACCGCAAAAATAAGCCACAAGCTGCCCAGTGCAGTGCGATCAAGCCAGACAATCGGCTGTACTTTCGGTGTCATGGTGCCGTTAGCGGTAAACATGGGGAGTACCCGGCCACCAATAATTGCCATAAGCAAAGTCACCAGAAGCACCGCATTGTAAGCACCCAGAATTTGAATATGGTACTGACCAAAGTGCAAGCCATAGTGCATAAGCAGGTTACAAACAGTCAGCAACAACAGAATAGGCACGAAGAATAAATTTCGGGTCTGGTTCACCTTGAGCACCATACGCCCAAACAAAAATGCGGCGACAGGTAAAAGGCTGACATCGACCGCAGCCACCAGCCACCAGGGCAGCTCACTACCAAACAAAAGACCCAGCCGCGCTGCCGCCCATAATACCGTAAGAATAAGCAGAGTATTACCGTGAGGCGCTCTCAGCCCGGTCCAGTTTTGCACTGCGGTTAATAAGAAACCCAGCACAATAGCGATAACAAAGCCGAACATCATTTCATGGGAGTGCCAGAACATGATGTTGCCATAGACGGGCAAATCGACTTTTCCACCCAGTGCCACCCCCCACAGCAACATAGCGATGGCGCTAAACCCGGCTCCCAACAGGAACAGCGGTCGAAATGCCTGGCGCAGAATTGGAATTAACTGCTCTTCTTTTTGTTTGTCTGTGATCTGCATCATTGTCACCGCTTATGAAGGTTAAGGTACATTTTTAATATACTTTTAATTTTAAATAAAATCGACTGTCAGCCACAGTAAACTCACTATCAGCTTTTATTAAATTTTTTAGCGCGACAACTAGTATTTACAGCGATAAAAAAATTTACTTTTACAAGTTCATTAAATATGAATACCTCTAAATAGGTACGCCGTATACCCAAAATAATTTCATTTAAATTCATTAACTTTACTAATGAAAAAGTTATTAAAGATTTTATTTATAGATAATATTTATCAGGGCATCCAGAACTTACTTCAGAGAAACAAAAGGAAGGATAATGAGTATTTGATTTTAAATGATTTTCAATAAAATTAGAAAGCACTTGCCCGGAGACTGGGATCCAGCTATCACCTGCCATATAGGAGCTATTTCTTTCTAACTTACGGGGAGATAGATACAGACAATTTTAATAGAAAAACAATTATAAAAAGAAATACCAAATTAGGGTTATATTTAAGAAGTTTCTTAGGCACTATCGAGGGAAATCCAAGACAACAAGAGCCATTATATTTAGTGGAAGGCAATTTAGCGATTTTATTTGTAAAGAAAAAGGTGGAACAATACAGGTAAGTTAATTAAATAGTTTTTGACTGGGGTCAAGGGGTGGTTATGAGTACAGTTACCTGGGATAAAGAGTTAATAGAAAAATACAATATTAATGGACCTCGTTATACGTCTTATCCCACAGCGTTAATGCTTTCCGAACAATTTTCAGAAAGCCGCATAGAAGCCGCGCTGAAAAATGCAAACGACGGATTGTGTCTGTATTTGCACTTACCTTTCTGCCACAAGCTTTGTTATTACTGTGGTTGCAATAAAGTTGTTACCCGCCACCAGCATAAAGCCGATAAGTATCTGGATTACCTCGCCCTAGAAATGGCGATGTACCAGCCTATGGTAAAAGATAAAAAGATCCGCCAAATTCATTTAGGCGGTGGTACCCCAACATTTTTGACTGAACAGCAACTGACCCGCCTAATGGAACTGGTTCATCAGCATTTTACCTTCGCGGACAACCCTGAAGTCAGCATAGAGATTGATCCACGCAGCTGCAGCGACGAAAAGCTTCGCCATTTACGCGATTTAGGTTTTAACCGTGTCAGCTACGGGGTGCAGGACTTCGACAAGAAAGTTCAAATTGCGATCAATCGCTTACAGGATATTGAGCTTATTGCGCATCAGATAAAACTCAGTAAGGAATTAGGCTTTGAGTCAATTAACTTAGACCTTATTTACGGCCTGCCTTACCAGCGCCCGGAAACCTTTAAGAAGTCTATTGAGCAAGTCATTGAAATGGATCCTGATCGCATTTCGGTGTTTAGCTATGCCCATTTACCTCAGCGTTTTGCTGGTCAGAGAAAGATACCGGAAGAATCCATTCCAAAACCGTCGGTGAAATTAAGTCTGCTTGAACAAGCCATTACTCAGCTTAGTGAAGCCGGTTACCAGTTTATAGGCATGGATCATTTTGCAAAACAAGACGATGGCCTTGCCATAGCTCAGCGCGAAGGTCGCTTGCAGCGTAATTTTCAGGGATACACTACTGATGGACAGGACGCACTTTTGGGCTTAGGTGTATCATCCATTAGCCAAGTGAACGGTGTGCTGTGGCAACACGAAAAAGAACTTCCTGCTTACTACAAGGAAATCGATAGCGGACAGAAGCCTATTATAAAAAGCATTGCCTTGAAAGATGAAGATAAGTTGCGCGCTGCATTAATTTCTCAGGTTATCTGCCATTTTGAGCTTGATATAGAAACCTTCAAAGCTGAATGGAGTTTGGACGATTTTTGGGCTCATTTCGCCGAAACCATACCGCTACTAAAACCATTTATCGAAGATGGTCTCGTCGACGTTTCCGACAAAAAGCTCCGCGTAACTGATCTAGGTCGTCTCTGGGTTCGCAGTATCTGCGCATGCTTTGACGAATATCTGGATCACGGCCAAAACCGTTACTCAAAAGTGGTTTAGCCGCTGAAGGCGCTAAATCCATCTTTGATTGCGCTTGGAGAGCCGGTAGGAAAGACGTCCGCAAGTACTTTTTCAGTTCCGGCGTTCTTAAAAAGGCACCGAAAAGAATGAATTAATCCATCTTATATAATTGCTCGGTAAGTAGGCTATCTTCCGTATGCTTATTGTTGCCGTTGGTTTCGATCGAATCCAGCTGTTCAATACTGAAACGCTGACCAAACCCGGCTTCAACTTCGCCTTGTAACACCGAAAATGGAGGCCCTTCACGGTGACCTACGGGATACTCCATAGTAATTAACAAACCTTTCGCCTGATCCGGCAATTGTTCGCACAGCTGTTGAACATAGCGACTCCGCATTTCTGGTGGCAAGGCAACCATAGCCGCACGATCATACCAGGCATCAACATCTGTAAGGTCACTTTTCGCCAGTTTGAAAAAGTCACCAACCCACAACGCCAGTTCGTCCAGAGCATATTCTTTAAAGTCACCATGCTGAGTAACCTCTGGTATTAACTGATTATCTTCAAAGAATCGCTGCACGGCTAATTCGCTGAGCTCAACGCCGAATACGCGATAGCCTTTTTCCAGTAACCACAGCATGTCATTTGATTTGCCACACAAAGGCACAAAAACTTTTTTGCCTGGTTTTACGACACCCGAAAAGTGTTTACGTAACAGTTCATGAGTATTCGGCTGGTGAAACCCAATTTGCTGATTTTTCCAGCGATTGTGCCAAAACACGGATTCCATTGCTTTGCTCCCGAAAAAATAAAATAGAATACTTATTCTGAGGCTTATCGTATCAGAAATAACTTGTGGTTTACTGCCTCCAAGTCACCTTTTGCTAACTGAAATGGCAGTTATTGTCTCGTTCTTTGTAAATGCTATATCATGTATCGGAACTTTTCCGTGGATATCAGCCGAGATGATACGCAACGCTTCTATAATTAATGTCTTCAGAGTATCGCTTGCGCTTATCGTGATTGTTGCCTGCGCATCTTCATTATCCGCATTTTGGCTACTGGAAAAATCAAAGCAGGATGCCGAATTAATTAATGTTGCTGGTTCACACCGAATGAAAGCCTATAAGTTTGCGTTACAGCTATCCAACGATGAGAGCATTCAGGCTAACAAAACGGCAAAAGAGATAGAAACACTCTGGCAACAACCTCTGCTTAACCAGCATTTAGTAAAATCCGGAGGCAGCATTCAACAGCTAGCCCGAGACGCTCAGGCAGAATGGCAACAAGTGCATTCAGTGATAGAAAGACAAGAACTTACTCGCTTTTCACAACAACAAAGTAACGCAATAGACAACTATGTAAATCAGCTGGATACTTTGGTCGGTCAGTTGCAAGAGCAATCTGAAAAGCGGATGGAGACGGTTCGAAGCTACCTCGTTTTGGCGTCATTTTTTATCGTTGCTATATTTTTCTTTTTACTCACCGTACTAAAACGCAAAATTAACCAACCACTTAGACACTTACTCGCCGTATCCAAGCGTTTGGGTCAGGGCGACTTTACCGCTAAATCAAAAATCAATAATGAAGACGAAATAGGCCAGCTGTCCTGCACAATGAACAAAATGTCGGAAACGGTTAGTTATTTTTACGGGGGGCTCGAACGCCGAGTTGGCCAGCAAACTCAGGAACTGTCACGCAAAAATAAGGTTTTAACGTTTTTGTACGATACAGCCCGCTCCATTATTGAGCATAGTTATGACTACAATAATTACCAACAAGTTATTGAAAAACTATACGAAATTAGTGAAGTGGATGACATTGAGTTATGCCTGCTAACGGAAGAAGGCAACCGCCCGTTTTTGCAACTGCAACCGCGCCCCAATTCGCACTCGCCCTGTGAAGCTGCTAACTGTGCTACCTGTCTTAAAGCTGGACCTGGTGCTTCGGTAATAGATGACAAACTGGTTTATCGCTTTGTTTTAAAACGAGAGGACCAGAACTACGGTGTGTTAATCATTCGCTGTGCGCAGGAGCAGCCTCTAGCTACTTGGCAACAGCAACTGATGAGTTCAACTGCAGACCAGCTTGCCTTATCGCAAAGTCTTAAATCTGAAGAAGAACAAGTGCGCCGACTAGCATTAATGCACGAACGTACCGTTATAGCCCGTGAGCTGCACGATTCATTGGCTCAAGCTTTATCCTACTTAAAAATTCAGGTTACGCGGTTACACAAGGGTATTGAAAAGAATGATCGCGCCACTATCGATGATGTCAGTAACGAGCTGAGACAGGGGCTAAATTCAGCCTATCGTCAGTTGCGCGAGTTGCTTACAACCTTTCGCTTAAAAGTAGATGGCTCCGGCCTTTACAGTGCATTGCAAACTACGGTTAAGCAGTTAGCCGAACAAAGTAATATGCTTGTTCATCTGGATTATCGTCTCAATAACATTCCATTGGTACCCCATGAAGAGATTCATTTGTTACAAATTGTCCGAGAAGCCAGTCAAAATGCGGTAAACCATAGTCAGGGAAACGAGATACACATCAGCCTGTCGCAGCCCAGTGGACAAGACGTTGAGCTTAGAATTAGTGACGATGGTATCGGTTTACCTGAGAACGCAGAAAAAGTTAATCATTACGGGTTAGCCATTATGCAGGAGCGTAGCCGCAACTTGGGAGGTGAAATTCAAATCTCAAAACTGAGAAGCGGCGGAACAGAGGTCTTCTTCACTTTTACGCCCGACTATTTGTTGCGTTAGTTTAAAAGTAATAGCCTGACCTCATTAAGGTTTAGAATTGGTCTCGCGTACGTAAATAAATAGACAAAACTCAAACTCAGTCCCAAATATCGTCATTAATAACAGAATCATTCGTGTTTCCATAGCAACCACGACGTGTCTCCGCCAGCCTACGTTAAAAAACGCTACTAGCTACTGAGTGCCTGGTGAGCTTGTGACGACTCAGTGAATTTGTACACAAGCTATGTCACACTAACCAGGTTCAATTTATAAGGGAGAACACGATGACAACTGACGCGGCCAGCATTATGCTAGTGGATGATCATCCACTACTGCGCAAAGGATTAAAGCAGTTGATTGCGATGGAAGATGACATGCTCGTTGTCGCAGAAGCCAGTAACGGTCCAGACGCCTTACTGTTAGCGGCTGAGCACGACCCTGACTTAATTGTTCTGGATTTGAACATGCAGGGTATGGATGGCATCGAAACGCTAAAAAGACTCCGCGATTCAGAAGTCACCTCGCGGATCATCATGCTCACAGTGAGCGATGCTGATGATGATGTGGTTGCAGCAATAACCAATGGTGCCGACGGTTATCTGCTAAAAGACATGGAACCGGAGCTGCTGTTGGAACAGATTCACCGCGCTGTTACCGGCAAAATGGTTTTAAGCGAAGCCATTACCGAAATACTGGCAACGGCACTGCGCCAACCAACGCAATCAAATACTTCGCAATTGAGTAACTTAACCAATCGTGAGCACGAAATTTTAAGCTTAATTGCCAAAGGCATGAGTAATAAAGTTATTGCCCGCGAACTGGATATTTCAGATGGCACGGTTAAAGTGCACGTAAAGCACTTATTGAAGAAGCTAGGGCTGCGCTCCCGGGTCGAAGCCGCCGTATGGATGGTTAACCTACGGGGCAATAAAGCGCTTTAGTAATTACTGATAATAATCGCTCATAATTGCGAGGGTACTCTGCCAACACATACCCTCGCAACCTCTCCTTGATTTGTGTCAACCTGCCAATTTTCTGACTCTGCTATTCTTCACCGTTAGTTTGTTAATACAGGTGTTCTATGTCAGCCGCTCATTTCCGTCCAGAACTGCTTTGCCCTGCCGGTAGCCCGGAAGCCATGCGTATGGCCTTTGCCTATGGGGCCGATGCTGTTTATGCCGGTGAACCTCGCTATAGCCTGAGAGTGCGAAACAATTCTTTTACGCTGGACAATTTAGGGAGCTGTATTCAGGAGGCTCATGAGCGCGGCAAACGCTTTTACGTGGTGGTGAACATTGCACCACACAATACGAAATTGACTCGCTTCGTCGAGCACATGCGTACCATTGTCGATATGAATCCCGATGCCTTAATTGTTTCTGACCCCGGCGTAGTTATGTTGCTGCAGGAAAACTTCCCCGAACAGCCGCTGCACTTATCGGTCCAGGCCAACACCATTAACTGGGCAGCTCTCAAGTTTTGGCAACAACAAGGCATTGAACGCGTTATTTTGTCGCGCGAACTGGGACTAAAAGAAATTGCAGAAATGCGTCAACAGGTTCCGGATATTGAGATTGAAGTCTTCGTGCATGGCGCCTTGTGCATGGCCTACTCCGGCCGCTGTCTGCTGTCTGGTTATATGAATAAGCGCGATCCAAACCAGGGCGCCTGCACCAATGCCTGCCGCTGGGGCTACGAAGTTCACGAAGCTAAAGAGAACGCGGTCGGTCAGTACGAGCCGGTATTGCTTGGTGACCCCAAACGCCCTCAGGATCTCATGCTACTGGATGAAGACCAGCACGGTTCTTACATCATGAATTCAAAAGACCTGCGCGCTGTAGAGTATGTAAAAGACTTAGTTGAAATGGGCGTGCATTCTTTAAAAATTGAAGGCCGCACCAAATCAGACTACTACATTGCCCGAACCGCTCAGGTGTATCGCCGCGCAATTGATGACGCTGTTGCCGGCAAACCTTTTAATACCGAGCTTCTTAACGAATTAAACGGTATGGCAAACCGCGGATTTACCGCTGGCTTTCTGCAACGTCACACCCCACAGGATTTACAAAACTATGAACGTTCGCACAGTGAAGGTGAACATATTCTGGTAGGTCAGCTAACTGGGGCGACAAACAGCAACTCTGTCTATGAGGTCGCGGTAAAAAATGGCTTCTCTATTGGCGATGACTTGCTACTGATGACCCCGAAAGGCAACTATCCGTTTCAGCTGGCACGTATGGAGTCGCTTAAAGATGAAGCGATGATCCGCGCGCCGGGGTCTGGTTATCAGGTCAAAATTCAAACACCTGTCGCCATAGACGAGCAGGACATCCCCTATTGTTTTCTCATAAAAGAAGCAGCAGTGAGGAAAGTCGCATGATTGTCATTAATGAGGGTTGTATTAACTGCGATATTTGTGAACCCGAGTGCCCGACTGAAGCTATTTCGATGGGCGATAGCATTTACGAAATAAATCAGGATAAGTGCGTCGAGTGTGAAGGCTATTACGATACGCCTAACTGTTATGTCGTCTGCCCGGTTGAAGCGATCGATATTCTACAAGCAAAGGGGTAAATACCCCCCTCTCTTTAGAGGTAGATAAATCATTTGGAGGGTTTTGTATAGTGAACCAGATCAATAATTCGGTAGATGAGATGACTATGCGTACCCCAATTCAATGTAGCCAATGCAGCATGCAATCAATTTGCGTCCCGGCAGGCCTAGTTCCAAGCGACGTCGAAATTCTCGATAAAAGTAGTCGCGAGCCGCACCTTTATAACAAGCGTAGCGTGGTGTTCAGTGAAGACCGCCCGTTAAACTCAGTGTTTGCGATTAAAAGCGGATCAGTTAAATGCTATACCATTGACAGTAATGGTAAGCAGCAAATTACCAGCTTTCACTTGGTAGGCGATATTGTGGGCCTTGAGGCATTAGCCAATGGTAAAGCCGCAACCTATTGCGAAACCCTAGAAACCTCCATGCTGTGCGAGATTAAGTTGAATAAACTGTTCGCGCAGGAGCTGCCCAAAGTCGAGAATAACCTTTTGCAGCTAATGAGCCGTCGTTTAGCCAATTGCAGCAAGCACTACCTAAACATAGTGAATACCAGCGCTGAACAAAAAGTGATCGCTTTTTTGCTTTCAATCAGCACGCACATGCATCAACATGGTCTTTCACGCAACGAATATCGACTGCCAATGACGCGCACCGACATAGCCAACTATTTAGGCTTAGCCGTTGAGACCGTCAGCCGTATTTTTACATCGCTAAAGGAAGAGTCCCTTATCGATACAAAGCAGTCTATTCTGACCATAAACAATTTAAACGCCTTAGAGCGCCGCGTCGCATAACGCTACTTTAGGAGGTTACATGTCATCCGCTGGTTTTAATTGGTCCGATCCCCTCAACTGGCAAAACGCTTTGTCAGATGAAGAGAAAATGATCCAGGAAAGTGCTCATCAGTACGCTCAGGAAAAGCTGATGCCGCGAGTGCTGGATGCCAACCGCAACGAGAACTTTGACCGCAAAATTATGAACGAGTTGGGTGAGATGGGGCTACTAGGATCCACCTTACCGGAAGAATACGGCGGCAGCGGTGTTAACCATGTTAGCTATGGCCTTATCGCGCGTGAGATCGAGCGTGTCGACAGCGGCTATCGCAGTGCGATGAGTGTACAGTCATCTTTAGTCATGCACCCTATTTACACCTTTGGTACCGAAGCACAACGCAAGAAATATTTACCTAAATTAGCCAGCGGTGAATGGGTTGGTTGTTTTGGCCTGACCGAGCCCGATTCCGGCTCTGACCCCGCTAGCATGCGGACCACCGCTAAGCGCACCGACAACGGTTATGTGCTGTCCGGTTCTAAAATGTGGATAACAAACTCGCCTATTGCTGACGTTTTTGTGGTCTGGGCAAAACTTGATGGCGAGATTCGCGGTTTTGTACTGGAAAAAGGCATGAAAGGCCTGAGCGCCCCAAAAATTGACGGTAAGTTCTCGTTACGTGCGTCTATTACCGGCGAAATTGTTATGGATGGCGTTGAAGTATCCGAAGACCATATTTTCCCTGAAGTTAAAGGCTTAAAAGGCCCGTTTAGCTGCCTGAATAAAGCGCGTTATGGCATCGCCTGGGGTTCGCTTGGCGCGGCTGAATTCTGCTGGCATGCCGCACGCCAGTATACCTTAGAGCGCAGCCAGTTTGGTCGCCCGCTGGCAGCAAACCAACTGATACAGAAAAAACTGGCCGACATGCAGACCGAAATTAGCCTCGGGTTATTAGGCTGTCTGCAAGCCGGCCGCGAGCTCGATAACGGCACGCTTAACCCAATAGCCATCTCCTTAATTAAGCGTAACAGCTGTGGTAAGGCACTGGATATTGCCCGTCAGGCGCGCGACATGCACGGCGGCAACGGCATTGCCGATGAATATCATGTGATTCGCCACGTTATGAATCTGGAGGCGGTGAATACCTACGAAGGTACACACGATATTCATGCGTTAATTCTGGGTCGTTCACAGACCGACATTCCTGCGTTTTAATAGCGAGGGTTATCATGCGTTGCGATATTGAGGGCTGGCAACAGGACTTTATTGAGCGACTGGCGCAGGAAGACTTACCTGCGCCTCAATCGCAGCACTCGAGCTTGAGCGATACCGATTTATTCGCACTTTTTCACAGTCAGGTTCTGAGCCGCTTCACTGATATCGAATCACGACGCCTGCAGCGTCAGGGCAAAAGCTTTTATACCATTGGCAGTGCCGGACACGAAGGTAACGCCGCTATTGCAGTGGCGCTGCGGGTCACTGATCCCGCTTTTTTGCACTATCGCAGCGGCGCTTTTTTCTTACAGCGCGCCAAGCAACTTGAAGGTTCGCACTCGTTATACGACCTAATGTTGTCGTTTTGTGCCTCCAGTGAGGATCCCATCTCGGGTGGGAGACACAAAGTGTTGGGCAGCCTAGCGCTAAATATACCACCGCAAACATCAACCATTGCTTCACACTTACCCAAAGCCATGGGCACCGCCTACGCCATAGGGCTCAGTAAACGCTTAAAACAAGCCGGGCAGTGGCCGGACAATGCCATTGTTTTGTGTAACTTTGGTGATGCCTCGGCAAATCACTCCACGGCGGTAGGGGCACTTAACGCCACCGGCTGGAGCGCGTACCAAGGCATGCCGATGCCCATTCTCTACGTGTGTGAAGACAACGGCATTGGTATTTCTACCTCGACACCCCGAGGATGGACCGCTCAGCAGCTTCAGAATTATCCAGCTATACGCTATTACTACGCCGACGGTACGAATGTCAGTGAAACTTACGCCGTAGCCCGTCAGGCAGCGGACTATATACGACGCACGCGGAAACCCGCCATTCTGCACCTGAAAACTCAGCGCTTCTTTGGTCACGCCGGTGCCGATGTGGAAGTTGCCTACCGCAGCAGTGAATCAATAGAACAAGGTTTTGAAACCGACGTGCTTTTACAAACCGCAGCGCAAGTGATTGAACGGGGCCTTTGTACCGGCGCTCAGCTTTCGGAAAAAGCACAATGCTGGTTGCAGCGTATTCATCGGGTGGGAGCTGAAGCATCCACACGACCCAGGCTCGAGTGCTCAGAGTCGGTCATGGCTTCCATTGTGCCAAAAACACTGGCCGAAGACACTCAGCCGCTAACCAGCACCCAGCAACAGGCGGTGTTTGCGTTTGATAAGCGTAACTTTAAGAAGCCTCAACCATTAGGAAAAATGATCAACTGGGCATTGCACGAAATATTGGCGCGATACCAGAACACCGTTGTTTTTGGTGAGGATGTTGGCAAAAAAGGTGGGGTGTACCACGTAACCCACCACCTTTTTGAGCATTTTGGTGCCAACCGTGTTGTAAATACCTTACTGGATGAGCAAAGTATTCTTGGCTTAGCCATGGGCATGGCACAACAAGGCTTTCTTCCCATACCAGAAATTCAGTTCCTGGCTTACGTGCATAATGCCGAAGACCAAATTCGGGGCGAAGCTGCCACTCTTCCCTTTTTCTCTAATGGCCAGTACCACAACGGTATGGTTATTCGTATTGCTGGCCTCGCCTACCAGAAAGGCTTTGGCGGCCATTTTCATAACGACAATTCCTTCGCCGTATTTCGTGATATTCCGGGCGTTATTGTGATGTGCCCGTCAAATGGGCACGACGCCGTACTCATGATGAGGCAAGCGGTTCAACTTGCCCACTGTCAAAAACGCTTAGTCATTTTTCTGGAACCTATTGCTCTCTATATGGCTCGTGACCTACTCGAGGAAGGTGATCAAGGCTGGCTCCATGAGTTTCCATCAGCCGACGCGCCTCTACCAGCTTTAGGCGAGCCTTCCAGTTATGGTGAAGGCGACGAGCTGGTTATTATCACCTATGGCAATGGTTACTACTTAAGCCGGCAGGCATGTGCCGAACTCAGCGTTGAAAAGCGAATCCGCATTCTTGATTTACGCTACTTAGTCCCACTGGATATTGAGAAGATTGTGGCGGCCGTTGGCTCTGCGAACCACATTTTGATTGTGGACGAATGCCGTAACCGCGGCTCGTTAAGTGAAGAACTGATTACCGCTCTGTACGGACATCGGCGCGACTGGCAGCGTGTTGACCGTATTACCGCTAAAGACAGTTTTATTCCTCTGGGCTCAGCCGCCTATAAGGTTTTGCCTGGAAAAGAAGACATTCGCCAATATTTACAGGAGCATTTAGGCCAATGAAACAAACTGCCGTTATCGTCTGCCCCGGTCGTGGTGGTTACAACAAACCTGAATTAGGCTCTATTACCGAACGCCATTTACCGCAGCAAAGCGAACTCCTTAGCCAACTAGACAAAGTCCGCGAAAACGATGGTTTTATCAGCGTTTCGGAGCTAGACCAGAAAGATAAGTTCGATCACCGCCTACATTTAAAACCGGAAAATTCCGCAGCCTTAATTTTTGCCGCCGGTTACGCCGACTTTAAAGCCGTTGATCCGGAGCAGTATGACATAGTGGCAGTGACCGGAAACTCTATGGGCTGGTACACCGCCCTGGCCTGCGCAGGTGTATGGCAGCCGGAAAAAGCGATGTCTATTGTCACTGATATGGCAAAGCGAACTGCCGCAGCCGACGGTGCGCAGCTTATTTACCCAATTATGAACGAGCAGTGGCAACCGGACAAAGCGCGAGAAAAGGCTGTCAGCCAACTGTTAGAACAACACGCCGGCGAGCTGTTTTTATCTATTCGTTACGGCGGCTATGTTCTGCTGGCGGGTACCCAGGATGCTGTTACTGCTGCCAGCAAAGTACTGGAGCCAGTTGATAACCGCTTTCCTATGATTTTACCCGGCCATGCGGCATTTCATTCGCCATTAATGAAAGAGGCGTCAGACCAAGCCCTGGCCGTCTGGGACAGCAGCCACTTCAAACAACCCGAGCTGCCACTGATAGACGGCCGTGGTGTTATTTGGGAACCGCCCGGCTGCCATTTAGACGCCCTGCAACGCTATACTTTTGGGCATCAGGTAACTGAATATTACGACTACACCAAAGCCATTACGGTTGCCTTAAGAGAGTTCGCACCGGATAAATTATTACTGCTTGGACCTAGCAACAGCCTGGGTGGCGCCACAGGGCAAAGCCTGGTGGCAGCTAACTGGCGGAACCTTTCCACTAAAGATGACTTTACCCAGCGACAGGAAACTGAAGAAGCCCCGGTGATTAGCCTGGGGCTTTAGTGCTTAGCGGATGCCTTTGCTGTTCAGGTGTCCTTTATAGGCCATATCGCTTTTCATAATGTGATTCATTAGCCAGGCTTTAACAAAGTCCAGTAATTCATCAATCACATCTTCATGGTTATCAACCCGGTGTTTGAAGCGCATCACATCCTGTACTAAGTCGCGGTGCTTAAGCTTGTGGTTTTCTAAGTCCGGATAGCCGTTGCGCTCCATTAACAACTCTTCGTAGTTAAAGTGCGTTGCTGTGTAGTTAATTAACGAGTCCACCAGCCGCTGCAATGCATGCTGATCACCATCGCGAAGCTTCAGTCGGTAAAGCTCATTGGCAATGTAAATTAAGCGCTGGTGCTGACGGTTAATTTCTTCAATGCCAACATCCAGTTTCGGCGACCATTCAATGAGTACGTCCTGCTTCGCAAGGCGCTGTTCTATAACATCTTTCTCAATGTAATACCGGTCACCCAAGGATTTTATCTCGCCACCTAAAGTGGTTAATTGCGCCGAGCTTTCCAGTGCTTCCTGTGAACGCTCATCCACAATTCTCGCACTTTCTGAAAGCGAATTAATGTTTTCCTGAATGTTCATGGTAACCGCAGACTGCTCTTCTGCCGCAGATGCTATCTGAATGTTCAAATCATTAATTACACCCACGTTTTCAACAATGTCGGTTAATGAGTTGGAAGCTTTATTCGCCTGCTCAACATTCTCGCCTGCCAGTGTCTTGTTACGTTCCATAGAATGAACCGCGTTGTTGGTGTTGGTTTCCAACCGGCCAATTACATTTTGTATTTCGCCGGTTGATGCCTGCACGCGTTGCGCCAGTTGTCTGACCTCGTCCGCCACCACGGCGAACCCACGTCCGGACTCACCAGCCCGGGCTGCTTCAATCGCCGCATTCAGCGCCAGCAAATTGGTTTGGTCGGCAATATCATTAATAGTCAGTAGTATTTTAGAGATAGCCTGGCTGTCTTCCGACAGGGTTTTTATCACTTGCTGAGACTCAGATACTTCCTGCTCGAGCTTTTGAATAGCGACAACCATGGTATCCACAACCTGCTGACCATTTCGGGCCGAGACTAAGGTGTTATCGGCTTCCGTTGCAGCTTTCTGGGTCGACTCAGACACTTCACTGATTGCCGCTGTCATTTGCTCTACCGCCGCGGCTGCACTCTGCATTTGCGCCGCCTGCTCTCTAGCCCGTTCAGCCAGTTCTTTTATGGCCTGATAGTTTCCATCACCCAGGCTGTCCATACCGTCGCTCGATTTTCGTATTGCATCGACCGAATAGCTGGTTTCTATGGCGACAGAGTTTAAATAATGGGTTATTTTCGACAGCTCATCTTTGCCCTCTGTTGTGCCTAAGCTGTTTAAGTCACCATTAGCTAGTTGCTTTGCCATACGGATGTTGGCTGACACAGCGCGATAAATGCCTAAATACAGGCTGGTGAAAAGCAGTAGCTGTAGTAGCAGCACGCCCAGCATTAAGGCAACATTGGTCCAGACTACGGTGTCCAGCTTTGCAGCCCGCTGGTCTAATCTGGATTGATACGCCGGAATCACACTGTCATAAAAACCAAACAGAGCACCAATTGCCGCAGTTCCTTCACGGAAAAAATCTCCGGCTGACATTTGTCGCTTCAGCAGCCTACGTGATGCCGTCTCACTAAATAATGTTAATTGTTGCTCGGCCGCTTCCGCCTGTTTCAGCAGACCACGGTCATTGGTTTCATCGGACAGATTCTTAACCACCTCGACAAAATTTGAAACCTGGTTTTCCAGCACGTAGGTTATTGTGGTGATATCTTGCTGCAGCTCGGCGCTTTCCTGGCCGTTTAACCACTGTGCTCCCAGACCTCTTAAGCGCCCACTCTGCTCAACTAACTGCGGCAATTCTTCAACCGCAAGACGCGCCAACAGAAGGCTAGCCAGCTCATTCTCCAATAGCTGTTGCGAGCCGGCACTGAGTTTTGCTAGAAGATTTTGAAGGTCTTTCAATAGCTGAGTGTGCTGCTTAAACTTCCCGGTAGAACCGTTAAGACTTTCCCATTGTCGACCGAGTTGGGACAACGCCTGTGTGGGAAAAAAGGCCTGTTGGTTTTGTAATGCCTCAAGCTTATCGAAGTGACTGTTAATAGCTTGCACCGAGCGGCCGATCTCTCCAGAAAACTCGCGTTTTTGCGCATCGCTCCCGGTCATTCCCCGGTGCTTAGCGACATGCTCCAGTAACCCTCTGAATTCAGGCCAGTACTTGGCTGCCAGTTGCTTCTCCGCCACTTGCTGACTCTTATCTAAGGAATCAGTTACCATCAGTGAACTGAGTATAATAACCGGAATAAATAACAAAAAGCCGATTAAACTGAATTTTCGTCGAAAGCTTAATAAATTAAACAACTTCTGGACAGGGCGAGTTAACCAATCGAGCCACTTCATAACCACTCCACTACAGGCAAAATCTACAACCACAAACGGGCTATTTTGCCTATTCATCGGCATTAGTCACATGAAATATAGGGTTATTACTTGTTAGGTAACCTTTACTTGATCAGGATCAATAAACCAGCAAGCTCTCCAGAGTCATCTCCGTCATTTCATTAAAGGCCGTCTGCCTTTCATTCGCCGATAAGCCATTGCCAGTTCTTATTTCATCAGAAACTGTCATAACGGCTAAGGCCTGCTTCTTGTGTATAGCGGCAATAGCGTAAAGTGCGGCAGCTTCCATATCTAACGCCAGCACATTCATAGCCTCCAGTCGGCATTCCAGCTTTTTATCAGGGTGATAAAAGCTGTCGGTTGAAAACACATTCCCCACCGCCACCGGCTGGTTTTTCTTCTGACAATAGCCAACAAATTCACTCAACAGCTTATAGTCTGCAATGGGTGCAAAATCGTAACCACCGAACAACTGCCGGTTCATCGCCGAGTCGGTACAAGCGCCCTGAGCTACCACTAAGTCTCGTAAATTAAGTTCTGCCGATACCGCACCGCAACTGCCAACCCGAACCAAACGCTCTACCCCAAAGTGTTGAAATAACTCCTGCGCATAAAGCGTGCAGGACGGCATACCCATGCCCGAACCCATAACCGAAACCGGCGTACCACGGAATTGACCAGTGAATGCCAGCATATTACGGGTATCACTTATCAGTTCGGCATTATCTAAATGCGTTTCAGCAATATATTTTGCCCGTAAAGGGTCGCCCGGAAACAAGCAAAGTTCTGCAAAATCATCGGCTTTAGCCGAAATATGAGGAGTGGTCATAGGATTCGCCCTGTTATTTTTTAACCAAGATAGATGACAAATCAGAAATTATCGACTATATTTCGTATTTATCTAAATTAGTTAATTCGGAATTAATATGATCGATGTCATTATGAAATTGGCGACAGGGTACCGCAGAAGCGTCTTCTGGATGTTGACGCTGATCACTATTGCTGCTGCTGCCTTCATCCCTTCTATTACCATTGATACCGATCCAGAGAACATGCTGCCGGACGATAACCCACAGCGTGTTTTCCATAATGAGGTCAAAGAAACCTTCGCTATGCATGACATGATTGTCGTTGGCGTGGTGAATGAGAACACCGTCTACAACCAAAAGACTTTAACCGACCTGCATACCGTGTCGAATTACGCAGAGTCCCTGGACGGCGTTATCAGTGACGACCTGATGTCACTGGCGAATGTCGATAATATTACTCAAAAAGAACCCGGCACCATTCGCTTTGAATGGATGATGAAGCAACCTCCAGAAAATGACGCTGAAGCCCGCTACATTCAGCAGCAGGTTGAAGACTTGCCATTGCTTTACAACACCATTGTCTCCGGCGATGGCAAAGCGGCCGCTGTTTATGTGCCCATTGAAAGCAAAGACGAGAGCTACGCACTGGCAGAGCAGCTGCGTGACAAAACCAGTACCCTGGGCGGCAGCGATGACTGGCATATTACCGGTTTGCCGGTTGCTGAAGACCAATTTGGGTATGAAATGTTTGTGCAAATGGGCATTTCCGCTCCATTAGCGGCCGCGGTTATTTTCGCCCTGCTTTGGTTCTTCTTCCGCAATGTGCGCTTCATAAGCGCCGCGATGATAGTCGCGATGTCGACCGTACTCATTACCATGGGCGCCCTCATTGCGTTTGGCTTCACCGTGCACATTATGTCGTCAATGATAGCCATTTTCCTAATGCCTATTGCCGTGGTCGACTCGGTTCACATTATGTCCGAGTTTTCGGATCGATACCGCGAAAAAGGAAATGCGAAGGACACCATCAAAGACGTGTTGGGGCACTTGTTCACACCCATGCTGTTTACGTCAATAACGTCCTCTATTGGTTTCTACTCGCTGATGCTAACGCCAATTCCTCCGGTACAGGTGTTCGGTGCTTTCGTTGGCTCAGGTATTTTACTGGCGTTTTTAATTACCGTTATTTTCGTGCCGGCCTATTTGTGTGCACTCAAACCATCAACGCTGGAAAGCTTTGCTCAAGTTACTCACGAGGAGCACAAGGACGGCTGGTTACAGAAAGTTGGCACTCTGGCAGGTCGCCACGCCAAATTGTGGATAGCCTTTTTCCTGGCAGTTTTGGCCTTTGCCTGGTTTGGCATCCAGCAAATTAACATTAACGACAACCCGGTGCGTTGGTTTAAGCCTGATCACGAAGTCCGTATTGCTGACGACGTATTGAATGACCATTTTGCTGGTACATACAACGCTTACGCTGTGTTTGAAAACACCTTAGACGCCACCGAAAAAGCACGGTCAGCGGTTCATGATGCCTTAAGTAACGATACGTTGTCAGAAGAATCTCGCGATGCTTTAAATGACCTTCTTGAGCAAGAAGAAGTGGAGTTTAACCAGTGGATTATCGCAATTGACGACCTGCTCTTCAGCGTCGGTTCCAACCAATTAGAACCTTTAGAACGCTTAATGACAGAGCTCGAGCAACTTAATACCGCCAGCAAAGCATTCCAAAGCCCTGAACTACTGACCTATATGAGCGAGATGCAAGCCTATTTACAAACCACCGGTTTGGTTGGCAAATCAAACAGCTTGTCCGACGTGGTCAAGACTGTTAACCGCGAACTACGCTCCGGTGAAGAAAAAGACTACGAGCTGCCGGACAATGCCAACGGCGTCGCACAAACCTTGCTGCAGTATCAGTCATCGCATCGTCCGCAGGACCTCTGGCACTTTGTTACGCCGGACTATAAACGCAGCCTAATGTGGTTACAGCTGACCAGCGGTGACAACCAGCACGTGACCAAGGTAGTGAACGCCGTTGATAGCTATATTCAGGACAACCCTCTGCCTGCAAACATTGAAATAAACTGGGCCGGCAAAGCTTACCTGAATGTCGTGTGGCAGGAAGCCATGGTTGAAGGCATGCTCGACAGCTTAATCAGTGCCTTTGTGGTGGTGTTTATTATGATGGTACTGCTATTCCGCTCGGTGGTATTCGGGGTGCTGGCTATGTTGCCGCTGAGCCTGACCATTGCCTTCATTTATGGCCTTATCGGCTGGGTCGGTAAAGACTACGACATGCCTATTGCCGTGTTGTCGTCGCTGACGCTTGGGCTGTCGGTGGACTTTGCCATTCACTTTATTGAGCGCACGCGCGCTACCTTCAAACAAACGGGTAACTGGAAAGACACTCTGGTGGTTATGTTTGATGAGCCCGCGCGAGCCATTTCCCGCAATGCCATTGTCATTGCTATTGGCTTTACGCCACTGCTGTTCGCACCTTTAGTGCCTTACATTACGGTTGGCGTTTTCTTAGCCAGTATTATGGCGATATCAGCCATAGTGACACTTATTATGCTCCCGGCGGTGATGACCGTATTTAGCCGCCTCATATTCCGTGGAGGTCAATCATGAAAACCCTATTGTTAACCGCTTTATCCGCCGCCGTTTTACTCGTTAGTGGTCAGGCTATTGGCGCTGAAAAAAGCGCTCGTGACATTGTCGAGCAGGCTGAATTAAACGCCTATTACTCTGCCGATGACGGCCGCAGCGCAGCGCGGATGATCATCACCGATAATCAGGGCCGTGAACAAATGCGTCAATTCACAATTCTGCGTAAAGACCAGGAAGACGGAGGGGTTCAGGACATGATGGTGTTTTTCTCTCGCCCTGCCGACGTGCGTAATACGGTTTTTCGTGTTGTTAAGCAGCAAGACAAAGATGACGACCGCTGGCTTTACCTGCCCGATCTGGATTTGGTTAAACGCATATCGGCCGGTGACAAGCGTACGTCTTTTGTCGGCTCACACTTTTTCTATGAAGATGTTTCCGGTCGCGATACCTCTTTAGACAGCTATGAAATTCTGTCGGAGGACGATGAAAAATACGTGTTAAAAGGCACGCCTAAAGACCCTGGCAACGTTGAGTTCAGCTACTACGAAGTGGTCATTGATAAAGAGCACATGCTGCCCGTTGAAAGCACTTTCTACAACGAAAGCGGCGACGCCTATCGAAAAATGGAAGTACTAAAAGTTGAAACTATCCAGGACTATCCAACGGTGACTCACTCGCGGATATCTGACCTGGCAAATGGCGGCAAAACCGAAATGCAGTTTCGCTTCATGAAATACGACGTTGGCTTGCCGGACAGCATTTTCAGTGAGCGTAGCTTGCGTAACCCGCCAGCAGAATGGTTACAACTGAGAGACTAATTATGCCATACCGGAAAATTCTCACGCTTACCGTTCTTTTCACTTTGGCTCAAGCCGCATCGGCACAGGACTCCTGGGGTGATGACGAATGGGAAAGTGATTGGGGAACGGAACAAGACCAGGGTATTGATGTCTACGGCTATGTTGAGGCGGCAATAGGCGGACGGCTCGAACCCTCCCCCTATCACAAGCGTTTGTCTATTGCCGAACCTCGACTACAACTTGGTTTTGACGAACGCTGGCAAGACATAACCTGGACCGCAAAAACCGATGGTTGGTATGACGGTTTCGATGAAACCTGGCATGGTCAAATTCGCGAACTTAATGCCCAATTCACGGTTTTCGATAACACCGATATAAAAGTTGGCCGTCAGGTACTTACCTGGGGCACTGGCGACTATTTATTCCTCAACGATCTGTTCCCTAAAGACTGGCAGTCCTTTTTTGTCGGGAGAGACCAGGAGTACTTAAAAGCGCCTTCTGACGCGCTTCGGGTCACCAGCTATTTCGACTGGTTTAATCTCGACTTTGTCTGGTCGCCGGAGTTCGACCACGATAATTACGTTCGTGGTGAGCGTATCTCCTATTTTAATCCGCTCTCAGGACAGTTGACCGGTGACGACCCGTCTGTTCAGTTTGTGGAGCCTACACGCGATGAGTACGCTTTACGCTTGTTTCGTAATCACGATGGTGTGGAGTATGCCGTCTATGGTTACGACGGCTTTACTAAGAGCCCCGAGGCCGTTACTGAGAACTTCCAGCCCACCTTCGGCCGCTTAACCGTGGTTGGTGCATCCGTTCGAATGCCCCTGGGGCCAGGACTGATGAATACCGAAGTCGCAAATTATAACCGTCATAATGCAGAAGACCACTGGCGAGCACTCGTTGGCTACGAGCAAGAGTTGTGGACCCGCTTTACCGGAGGTTTTCAAGCTTACGTAGAGAAAGGCGACACACAAACACGCACCGTATTCACAACCCGCCTAACCTGGCGCGACGAGCGTGATGACCTCAATCTGTCGCTGTTTGCTTTTGTGTCGCCGAATCAAAACGACGGTTATTTACGCCCCACTTTTGACTACCGCATCGATGATAACTGGTCATTCAGCGGTGGTTTTAACCTGTTTTTCCGCGAACGTCCGAATACCTTTTTCGGGCAGTTTACTGAAAATAACAATGCTTACCTGCGAGTCAGGTACGCGTTTTGATATCAAGTAAAGGAGTTCTATAATGAGTGTCGAAAGAGCTTTAACTGCATTTGCCGGCTTTATGGTATTGTTGTCTTTAGCCTTAACTTACTGGGTTCATCCCAATTGGGTGTGGCTAACAGTATTTGTTGGCGCCAACCTATTTCAACAGTCTTTCACTGGCTTTTGTCCGGCAAGCATTTTTATGAAGAAAGCTTTAGGATTAAAAACTGAGCGAGAGTTAGAAAAAGCAGGACAATAAAGACACCATGAGTGCAACTGAATCACAAGAGATGCTTCAGGAAGAAGCGCAGAACGCCGCAAACTTTCTGCGCTCTTTGGGCAACCCTCACCGCTTACAAATCCTATGCCACCTGGCGTCAGGAGAGCAAAGTGTGGGTGAGTTGCACCAACATTTCGACTTAAGTGCGTCCGCTTTTTCACAACATCTAGCGGTATTGCGGGAACAAGAACTGGTGACGATTAGAAAAGAATCTCAAACCGTCTACTACTCCATAAAAGATCCAGACACTGAAGCTTTTATGAAGCTATTAAAAGACAAATTTTGCCCTTCTCTTTAGGGGGTATTCCTAAAGGGATGCTACCTTTTGTCGCATCCTAACAACATAAAAAATAGAGAATAATAGCCACATTACCTTACTACAGGATGATGTCGTATGAAGGCTATTTACCCTCTCGCAACTTGCTTACTATTACCGATTGTTGGTTACTCCACTGAAACCTCCAATATTCAGGAACGAATTATTATTATCGGTGAATCTATGCGCTCTCCCAGTGAGTGGGTCGTCGATTCAAAACAGCCTCGGCAACCCCTTCCTGCACACGATGGCGGTGACTTCCTCAAAAGTCTTGCCGGGTTTAGCGCAACCCGCAAAGGCGGAGCGTCATCGGATCCGCTATTTCGGGGGATGGGTGCCGGTCGACTGACTATAGTCAATGACGGACAAATGCTTCAGGGCGGTTGCAGTAGCCGAATGGATCCACCAACCGCCTATATCACCCCGCAAAGCTACGACAGCGTCACTATTATCAAAGGACCCCAAACCGTTTTATTCGCAGGGTCAGCTGCTTCAATCCACTTTGAACGGGAAGACACCGTTTTTGATTCTCCTGAATTTACGGGTTACTTGAACGCAACAGCAGCACAATACGGGCGTTTGAATACGACAGCGGATTTAACCTGGGGAGCGAAACAAGGTTACATAAGAGTGAACGCCTCGGGGGCCACCGCCGACGACTATCAAGACGGTTCTGGCAACCCTATTAATAGTCAATATGAACGCTGGAGCGGTGATATTGATTTGGCCTGGACGCCGTCACAGCAACAGCGCCTGATACTAAAACTCGGCGCCAGTGATGGCGAAGCTGCCTACGCGGATCGCAGTATGGATGGAGTACTCTTTGACCGTCAAAGTGTTGCGTTGAATTACCAGTGGCAACCCGCTAAAGGTAAGCTCGAAGAGTTTTCTGTCAATACTTACTTCAATACTATCGACCATGTCATGGATAACTACTCATTGCGCGATTTTACGCCATCCATGATGATGCCTAACCCAACAGCCCGTAACCCGGATCGCTATTCACGAGGCTTAAAAATAGCAACGGAATGGCAACTCACATCTTCTGGATACCTCAAAGCAGGCATTGAACATAATGAGTCGTCTCACCGAGACCGTATAAGCAAAGATCAATTCAACATGCCTTTCGAAACACTTGACCCTGTCGATGACGCCTTTATCGAGCAAGACGGTGTTTACGCTGAGTATCGCCATAATTTTACTAAGCAATGGCGTCTTGTCAGCGGTTACAGACTGGACAAGTGGTCTATGACGGATAAGCGGCTGAGTATCATGTCCGTATCGGCACCTTCTCAGCCAAACCCGACAGCCAATAAAACGCGCAATAATGACCTCAACAGCGGCTTTCTGCGGTTAGAGAATCAGCTTGGAAATGGCTATTGGTACGTCGGCTGGGGTCAATCAGAGCGTTTCCCTGACTACTGGGAAGCTATTGGTAATAGCCGCCAGTCGCCAACATCAATATCTGCTTTTTACACTGATGCAGAAACCAACCAACAGTGGGATGCAGGGCTGGATATTGGCTCCGAAAAGTGGCAACTAGACGCTTCCATTTTTTACAGTCAAGTCGACGACTTTATCCTTTTGCAGCAAGGCATGATGATGCAGTCCGATACAGTCCGTAATGTTAATGCCCAAACCTGGGGAGGAGAGACAACCTTAAGTTATCAGTTAACTCAACCCTGGTCAGTATCGGCTGCACTTGCCATCACCCGCGGAACAAACATAACGGACGACCGGTATCTGCCACAGCAACCAGCGGACGAACTGCGTATCGCCAGCGATTACCGTCATAATCAGTTAACTTACTCTTTATTATGGCGTTTAGTCGATACACAAGAGCGCACAGCGATAAACCAGGGGAATGTTATTGGTTATGACTTAGGTGACAGCCCTGGATATGGGGTTTTATCGGCTAATATTGACTGGAAAATTGATCTAAAGTGGCAGCTAAGCTTAGGAATCGATAATATACTGGATAAAAATTATGCAGAGCATTTGAGTCGTTCTGCTGCCAGTATTTCAGGATACCAACAAATTGATAAAGTTAACGAGCCCGGTCGTACCATCTGGCTACAAACCAACTACCACTTTTAATTAATATGCTGACGCTACTCACTTATAAATTCATGACTCAACGTTCCTGGCCAATCTGTCTGGCCTTATGTCTGGATATTGCCCTAGGTAACTTGTGGGTCGCTTTTAATGGGGGAATCAGTAACCCCTTTACTTCTTTGTTACTGATTTTTATCGTTATAGCGTTTTTGTTATTACCAACCATTTTTGCTTTGGTTGTTGTACTGGCCAGTATTTTGGGACAAGTCGCACAAGTGAGTTTGCCTTCTCTTTTGCCGGGTCAGCAAAATCATGCCGCCCACGCGCTGAGCGATGAAATGCTGAAACACGCCCAGGGCATGGTTATAGGCTTTATTATTGCTGCACTTATCATTGCATTATCACTGTATTACCTAAAGCGACAATGGTTTCAGTCAGAAAAGGCGTTACAAGATGCCCGCGAACGACAGCTGCGTGATGAACAACTACTGACCATTGGCGCCGCAGCAGCTCAGTTAACTCACGACGTAGCCACGCCCGTACAATCCCTTCGGCTACTTAATGAAGAGCTACAAGAATGTGATATCGATTTAGCACTGAAACGCGAGTTAAACGAATACTTAACCAAAGTGGAAGCGAGTCTGGAACAATGGCGAGAAGCTGCAGAAGACGTCCGTACTAATCGCTTGCACCATTACACGGTTGGCGAAATTGTAACTCAGTTACAACAATTACTGCGAGTTGCGCGGCCAGATGCACAGGTCAACTGGGAATCTCCAGAGTCACTACGTTATGCGGTTGTTTCTGCAGATCGCACGCTTTTTCCGGCTATTGTTAATTTGATCATTAACGCACTGAGCGCAGGCGAGCGAAGCAACCATCGGTTAATTTCGGTGCAATTCAGTGAAACTCTAGCGGGAAGCAATAGACAACTCCAAATTCATATTGTTGATAACGGAGACGGCCTGAGCCAGCTTCAACAAAAGAAAATAGGTAAGTCTATAACCGCCAGTGAACAAGGCATGGGTGTGGGAGCCGTCATAAGCCACGCTACAGTCGAGCGTCTTGGCGGACAAGTCAGCTGGCAATCAACAACTGAGGGAACACTGACGTTGATTGTTTTACCGGTAACTGCCAATGCATAACTTTAAGTTGCTTATCGTGGATGATGATGAGGGCTTTTGTAAAATACTTCAAAGGCGACTGGAACATCATGGCCTGAATATACAAAAAGCCCATTCAGCAGAGCAGTCACTAAAATTGGCGGGGCCTTTCGACGGCATTTTGCTTGATATGATGCTGGGCAATGACAATGGTCTGGCTCTTATCCAGCCGCTAATTAATAAATATTCTCCTAAGCATTTAATTGTACTAACCGGCTACGCCAGTATTGCGACAACCGTAGAAGCAATGAAACGAGGCGCAACGGATTACTTAACCAAGCCGGTTGCGACCGTAGAGTTATTACAACGTTTTACAGATACGCCTATTAATTTGGACACTCCTTCGGGTAGCCGTCTAACCCCGGGACAAATTGAATGGGAACATATTCAGAGAGTGCTTAAGGATAATCAGGGGAATATATCTAAAACGGCCCGAGAGTTGGGAATGCACCGACGCACGTTGCAGCGAAAATTAGCAAAACGCTCACCGCATTAAAAAAGGCGCCGCCCTGTGGGTGGGCGACGCAAAGGCTCTAGAAGGAATAACGAATACCGGCCATAGCAACATAAGGGTCAATATCAACGTCAACGCTTTGAATGGTTGTATCGTTAACTCGCACGTCACCCGTTGTGTCGATATCCATGCGACTGACCATAAAATGCAGGCCCCAGTTTTTAGTCAGCTCCACATTGACGCCAGCCTGCAAGGCATAACCCCAGCTGTTTTTAAGCGCAAATGAAACGGAATCATCATCAGTCACAACGCCAAGATCGCCTAAAGTTGAACGCAGCTGAGGATCAACCTGCTCGTCGAAAAACGCGGTGTAGTTAACACCAACGCCAACGAAAGGTTTAAACATGTCGTTGTTCAAGTCAAAGTGATACTGCGCCAGCAAGGTGGGCGGTAAATGTTTTGTTTTACCTACTTTCAGCCCGGCTAGTGCACCTGTTGCAGTAATATCATGGCTAAAAGGTGTTGCTGCAACCAGCTCTACCGTCCAGTTTTTTGTTAGTGCGTAATCAAAAGTTAAACCCAATTGCGTATTGGTGTTAACGCCGACACCCGTCGAGTTCTCTGGCAAACCCGCTACGGTTTCAACAACATTAAGGTTGCTGCTACTGTCATCCGGCATGACTGAGATAGCACCAACATTAATTGAAAAATCATTTGCTAAAGCAGAAGTGCTTAACAATCCTAACAATACACCACAAGACAATGCTTTAAGCTTCATGGGTAACTCCTTGTTAATGAATACCCATAAAGCTTATAAGGTTTACTGCCTGACCGGATTGATCTGCATCAATTTATTGTTCGGCGTTATGATAAATGTTTTGAACATCATCCAGGTCGTTCAGCATATCCATTAAACGCTCAAACATTGGTTGGTCATCTTCATTGATACTGGTGGTGACCTGTGGCAGGAACTGAATTTCATCGGCCTCAAAATCAACCTCGGGGAAAGCACCCGTTAGGGCCTGACGAGCAGCTGCATATTCTGTGTGAGGTGCAAAAACCGTGACCAGTCCATCCTCATATTCAACATCGGTAACATCGACATCGGCTTCCATTAAGGCTTCAAGTACTTCGTCTTCACTGTCGTGCTTAAAGGCAAAAATCGCACAATGATCAAATGAGTGGGCAACACTACCCTGAGCACCGATTTTTGACTTACTTTTAGTAAAGCAGTTACGCACATCACCAAAAGTCCGATTCGGGTTATCGGTTAAGCAGTCAACAATGACCATGCAATTCCCCGGTCCATAACCTTCATAGCGTGCAGGAGAAAAGTCTTCGCCAGCACCGCCCTGAGCTTTGTCGATAGCTTTTTCGATAACGTGCGCCGGCACCTGGTCTTTCTTAGCTCGGTCTATCAGACCACGCAGTGCCAGATTACCATCCGGATCGGTACCGCCCTGTTTAGCACAAACGTAAATTTCACGGCCGTAGCGGCTGTAAACTTTGCTTTTTGCATTGGCGGTTTTAGCCATAGACTCTTTTCGGTTTTGATAGGCGCGACCCATTCTGAATATCTCACTGGTTAATTAAAGACCCAAAGATTTTACACAGGCAGCAGGTAGTGGTCGAGCAATACCAATAATAAGTAGCGGTATCCGTTCATATTCTTGATATAGCCAACCCGTCTACCATAGAACATTTTGATTCTTCAGTTGCGGCTATCAGTCAGAGTAAACTCAGCCGCAGAAATAATCAGTTGAGTCCGTTATGCAAAACCCAGTACCTGTCTTATCCATGCGAAAGCTTTACCTTAATGCCTCTGATCGCCAGGAGTTTATTGCTGAGCTCGGTAAGGCGGCGCGCGAGATCGGCTTCTTCTACCTGGAAGATCACGGTATTTCACTGACGGAGCAAGTAAAGGTACTGGATACTGCCAAATCTTTTTTCGCGCTTAAGAATACCGCGAAGGAAGAGGTTCAGATGATTCACTCGCCCCACTTCCGCGGATATTCAGCAAACTACTCCGAGTTAACTGCTGGCCGCCGCGACCGCCGGGAGCAATTCGACATTATGGATGAACTGACAGCTTTTTCAGATGCAGGCATTCATCATGAGTGGCAAAAACTGATTGGTCCTAACCAGTGGCCAAAAAATTGCCGGAGATGAAAAGCCAACTGCTCAGCTGGCAAGACAAACTCACTGAGGTGTCTCTGCAATTGTTAGAAGCGCTTTGCGAAAGCCTGGAGCAACCTTCGGACGCCCTGTCAGCAACTGTTCGTAACGGACCCTATCGCCACACTAAACTTATAAAATACCCAGGGAGTTCAGAAGTTTCCGGGCAAGGCGTTGGTGCGCATAAAGATCCCGGCTATCTGACATTAGTCATGCAGGACGAAAACAGCGGACTGGAAGTCGAATTTGAGCAACAGTGGTATAGAGTCGCGCCCCGTCCCGGAGCCTTTGTTGTCAATATTGGTGAGCTACTGGAGCTAGCTTCTAACGGCTATTTAAAAGCAACCAACCACCGTGTGACCAGTCCCAAAAAAGGAATTACTCGCTATTCCTCTGCTTTTTTCATGGCGGCACAACTTGATGCGTCAGTGCCGGTACTAGACCTGCCACCTCATTTAGCTAGACAAGCAAAAGGGCCAACCAGCGACCCGAATAACCCTTTACTACATAATGTTGGCGAGAACGTAATGAAAGGCAGGAAACGTTCGCACCCTGATGTGTCGATGCGTTTTTATTCACAACCCCTGGAGTGCAGTTCCTGCTAATAAGCTTTACTGAACCATCTTCACTTAACAATTATCAGCATAAACCCGAACTTGAGGTTCGCTGACAGAGGTTGCAGCTGAATAGGTAACGTAGCACTGCATAAGGTCATCCTCGGTAGCTGCTATTCCGACAACATTGCCAATCCCAACTTCTGAGACAGTCCAGTCACTCAATTCAACTACCTGATTGAGAACACTTTCCTTCGCCGCAGGGTAACCATAGAAAATCAATGTACCTCCGTCTGGGCAGCTGACGCTTGCATCATCAAACTTACCGCCAAGGCAGGCAGAGTCTGCACTCTCCAGACCTTGAACTGCAGCTTTACTATAGGTGATATCAAGAGCAGCTTTCAACGAAGCCTCAAGCCCTTTAAGACGACTTTTTTCAGCGTCACTAGAAAAGTTAATGAACTGTGGAAGTGCGGTAACGGCCAGAACGCCGAGCACGACAATAACAGTAATAAGTTCGACCAGCGTAAATCCTTTACTACGTCGCATGCAAAACATCCAAGAATAAAATAGGGGCTACGAGAGCCCCTATTATAATACAGATTAAAATGTTAACTCAACGTTATTAAAAGCTAACTGTGACTGAATCACAAGCTTCTGTACCCGCCTCACACAGTTTGTAGACAACATCACTACCATCTGAGTCAAAACGGTCACGTACGCGACCCGAGTTTGATAATGTTTCAACGAACTCGCCGTTACGATACAGGTCGACGTCACCCGCAGCGCCTGACCAACGCAGGTCAACCAAAGCGGTTCCGCTACGCAATAAGCGTGAACGGTAAACGTCTAGCTCGATATCGGTAAGGCTAACCGTTACAGACTGAGTCACAGTATCTGATAGCTCAGTCGCATCAGTAACTGTTAAAGTCACATCGTAGGTGCCTTCTTGAGAGTAAGCATACACGGGGTTGGCTTCTGTCGAAGTGCTACCATCACCAAACTCCCAGAAGTAGCTCTCAATATCACCGTCGCTGTCTGTTGATGTATTCGTAAAGCTTACGGTTAAATCGGCAGCATCAGCTTCAAAACTGGCAACAGGTACATCAGGCAAACCGTCGTCTTCATCAACAGCGGTCAGGGTTAACGACCAGTGGTTTAGCACGCCAGTATCTGCACCAGCATTGTCTGATACATTCAACGTCCAGTCACCCGTCATATCCTCACCATTAAAGCTATCCAGCGACCAGCTCTGTACCAAGTCATCTTCGCTGCCGCCAGTGCGGTCATGCAACACATGCTCAGTACCTTCAGGTGACGTTAAAGTAACGATTAAATCGCCACGCCATGTATGAGTAATATCAACACTGACATCAGCACCGAAAACCACACCTGAGTCAGGTACATTGATAACTCGAGTAATACCGTTGCTGTCGTCATCAGGGATATCAACACCGGCAGTGTCATCGTAGTAGAACTCGGATAAGCCCTGGGGCAGGACATAAACACTTGCGCTAACGTCGCGGGTCATTTCACCAGTTTCTACATCGGTACCATTAACCGTTATAGCGTATTCGCCCCAAGCTGTTTCTTCAGTTGTTGTCACTTGCACATCAACCGACTCGCCATTTTGTGCTTGGTTTGAAGATAGTGAGACATCAAGCTGAGGCTCAGACGCAACCGTTAAATCTACGGTCCCTGACCAGTCAGCAATACTGCCCACATCAAGCGTCAATGTGGCATTATCACCAGCAACAATTTCCTGAGATACCGGAGAAAGCGTTAAGCGATAAGCCGGATCAGGATCCGCAGCTTCGAGAGCACTCAATGCATTTAAACGATTACCAGACACTGTTTTGCCAGCTAAAGCTGAGTTGCTCTCACCAGAGTCCATCAGAATTTGTTTAACTTCAGCAACCGTCAAATGAGGAGCGATAGACCACACCAAACCTGCAACACCAGCCACGTGAGGACTAGCCATTGAAGTGCCAGAGGCTGTTGCGTAACCACCATTTAGATAAGTTGACAGAATTTCAGTACCTGGTGCACCTAAGTCAACAGACACAGCACCATAAGTTGAAGAGGCAGCCATTGCGTCAGTACGCGTGGTATTTGCGACGTTAACAATACCGTCTAAGTCGTAACCACCCGGGTAACTTGCTGTAACGTCAGAATCAATACCGTCGTTACCTGCCGCAGAGACAAACATAATGCCTTCATCAATACTGTCACTGATTGCAGTTCTTAATGACTCCGAATAAGCACCACCGCCCCAGGAGTTATTCGTCGCGACTAAGTTAACGCCATGGTTCACTTTCAGGTTTGTCATGTAGTCAATACATTCTATGGCAGCTGCTGTACTACCTGAACCTGACCCATCCAGGAACTGGCAACCAACAATTTCAACGTCCCAGTTAACGCCCGTTACGCCTTCACCATTGTTTGAACTAGCGCCGATAGTACCAGCAACGTGCGTACCATGGCCGTTTTCATCCATCGGGTCACCGTTTGAATAAACTGCAGAGTAGCCATAACAGTCATCAACAACGCCGTTACCGTCATCGTCCTGGCCATTGTCACAAACTTCGCCCGGGTTAACCCACATGTTTCCGGCTAAATCCGGGTGCGTATAGTCAACACCAGAGTCAATAACACCAATGACTATGGTCGAATCACCCGTTGTGATATCCCACGCTGGACGCGCATCGATATCGACACCCGGCGTACCGCCGCTTTGCCCGGTATTTTCCAAGGCCCACATATCACCAAAAGCTGGGTCATCTGGCGTCGCCAGGATATTGAAATCTGAGCTCTTCTTATCGTTAATTGAAATGATGTAGTTCGGTTCAGCTACATCAACTAAAGGGTGGTTTGAAAGCCGCTTAATTAATGCATCACGCTGCTTAGCATTACGCACGTTTACTTTAGCAATACGACCGTCAGCAATGTTACGCATAGCCATATCACGACCGCGATCATCAAGTGCACGCAAAGTACCACCTGCGTTATTTATCAGGTCCAGGCGTTGCTCTTTAGTTGCTGAGGCTTTAAAAACCACCAACAGAGAGTCGTCGTCCGCTTGTTTTCCATTTGCAACTGCTGTTCCTGCAGCAAGTGCCATAGATACGCCAACGACTAATTTTTTCAAATTCGTCATTCTTCCTTCCTCATTATTGTTGTAGGAATATCATTTACCTGTGCGAACTGCTGTTTCAGCACTAAAGAAGAATTAGCATATTTTTGACACTAAGTTACGCTGAAAGTTAGACATTTACTGTTTTTGGCATTAAATACGAAAAAGGGACTAGGACATTCAGGTTGCTTTTTAGAGGAGGAGGTATTAACCATCTGTTAAATAAGAACTAATTGATTCAAATACCAATTTAAAAATACACCATTCATACGATTGTCGCAGGCATTCTAACCTCTATTCTTGTTAGCGGAATTATTAACAAAAGGTGTTCCGCTTTGACTTATATTAAACAACTTTTAGCAGTAACGGCTGTCATCCTCATCTCTTTTTCAGGGAAGGCTGACGAGTTATCTGTTGCATTAGCAGGGTTACTGGAGCGGCAGTCCCTTGCAAACCATGCCGAAATTGCTCAACTAGGCTCATATAACCTCACTTCAGTAGCGCAGGCAGGAGAGCAAAATTACGCATACCTCGTTCAGTCCGGATTGGAAAACATCCTGACTGTCGAACAGCAAGGGTTCAATAATTCTGTCACTGCAGAGCAGTCCGGACGCAGTAATTCAGCGACCATTCTTCAAGTTGGCCAAAGCAATGTTATTCAGCTTCAACAACTTGGTGATGGGAACTCAATAACCATTCAGCAGACAGGCGCTGCCGCTGAAATGTCCGTTACGCAGTTCAAATAAGAGCAATCAATGGAGAACAATCATGTCTAATACAATTCTTAAGAAAAGTGCCGTAGCTTTAGCCTTAGGTCTAGCGTTTTCAGGCTACGCAGCAGCACAATCACATATCGCTGTTGTTAATCAAGACTCATCAGAAGCTGTTGAGTTAGGCAACAACATGTACATCGAGCAAGACGGTTTCTTGAGCTGGGCTTACGCTGATCAGTATGGAGAGGGTAACGATACGTCACTGCTTCAGTTTGACGATTGGCAAGAAGCTTATACTTATGTGACAGGTGATTTTAACTTCGTAGAAGGTGAACAGTCTGGTTTCTGGAACATCTTCGACTCAGAAGTTAATGGTGATGACAACATGTTAACGAGTCTTCAAGAAGGCGACATGAACTCATCTGAAGTATTCCTGACAGGCAATGGTAACTCTGCTTATGTAGAACAAGCAGGTGCTGGAAACTCTGCCTCTATCGATTTAACTGGAGATTACAACACTGCCGATATTTTACAGTTTGGTGACTCTAACTGGGCTAGCTTCCAAATTGAAGGTAGTGACAACGAGTTTTCGGCCTATCAGTCAGGTTCACTTAATGAAGCCGGTTACTTTAATGCAACGGGTGATGCAAACGTCTTTATTGCTGATCAAGAAGGCGATGGCAACGTAGGTGGTGTTATTGGTGCTAATGGCGACATGAACGAGGTTTACGTTCAACAGTTTGGTTCAGCGAACATATTCATTGCAGAAGATTTAGCGGGTGACGAAAACCTGGTCGACGTTTACCAGGACGGTGCTAGCAACGAATTCCTGATTCAGCCAATTCAAGGTGATTTAAACGAAATAGCTGTTCAACAAGAAGGCAATGCAAACGTAGTAGAGGCCGCAACTGGTATGGTAGGTAACTACAACACAGTTGATGCACACCAAAACGGTGATAACAACTACGCAGTTTTCGCAACCGAAGGTGATGACCACATTATTTCGATGAGCCAACGTGGTGACGACAATATCGCTGTTGCGGAGTCTTATGGTGAGTACAACGACATCCACATCCAAAGTCGTGGTGACGATAACTTCAACGGTGTTGCTTTAATTGGTGCAGACAACGAAGCGTCCAGCCGCCAATATGGTGATGCTAACACTGCGGAAATCGTTATTGCAGGTGACGACAACGAAGTTGACTCACGCCAGGACGGAGACAGTAATACCCTGCTGGCATACTCATACGATGCTGGTACAACCTCAGGCAACGACCTTCAGTCAGAGCAAACTGGTGACATTAACCTAATCGATACCATTATCGGTGGTAATGACAACCTTATCGCTTTCGTTCAGGAAGGTAACAACAACGTTATTGCTGGCGACGAAGGATCATTTATTGTCGGTGGTAATGGCGGCAGCGTTGACATTCAGCAGGTTGGTGACAACAACGTCGTGACCGGTGGTCAATTTAGCGATACCAACACCATGAGTGTTTATCAACAAGGCGACTATAACGTAGCAACCGTAGTTCAATACTAATTCAGTATTAGCTTAATAATATAAAGCGGCTGCTTTTAGTAGCCGCTTTTAGGCGCTTATGTTAAAGAAACTCATTTTTGCTCTCATTTTAATGACTCCTTTTAGCCAAGCAGATGAAATAGAGCTTGGAGGAATGGTTCTGGACAGAACGATATCTCGTTTTGGCAAAGACTTTTTCTTTTACTACACCAGCTACTGGCGAGACATACCGTCAACTAATGGAATTACAGTCGTTATTAATGAGCGGGTGTATCCACAAGCAGGAACCTACCTGTGGGTGGAAATGGAACAACAAAAAGTCTTCGAGACCTATTTTGGCCGCCGCCAGAATGACGTAAAAAAACTGGCTGAACAGGCCATCCTTATCAGTATCAATGAGGTTGCTCGCATTAAAGCAGACTCAGTTTTTGATTCGCCAGAAAATAATCAATTCTAATAAGGCGTTAGCTATGAAAAAACGATTATTAATTACCAGTTTAAGTTTGGCTCTTTCATCCGTCTCAGTTGCTGCAACAGAAATTGTCTATCAACCGATTAATCCGAGCTTTGGCGGAAACCCAATGAATGGCAGTTTCCTGTTACAAAAAGCTCAAAGTCAAAACGCACATACGGCTCCTGACGAGGGGCGCTCATTTGTTGATCGCTTCAGAGATGCTCTTGAAAGAAACATCATCAACTCGCTTACTCGCAGAATAGCGGACGGTGAGATCGTTGAAGGCCTTTATGACACCGGTGAATACACAGTGGAAGTTGTTGGCCAGCCTGACGGTAGCGTGCTCGTTTATATCACGCATAACGAAACAGGTGAGCAAACCGTTATAACAATGCCTTCGATTTAAGAGAGTTACCATGAATATTCGCACTATCATTTTATTGGTCTTGTCACTCGCAATGTCCGGCTGCGCTATGATGCCGAAGCCGACAAGCCTGAATATCCAGCCGGCCGAAATTGATGCGCCCAGCTCAATGATGCTGACCTTAAAAGAAAGCCCTTTACCGAAAACTCGCATCCCCGTCTCAGTTTATGCTTTTCGGGATCAAACTGGGCAATACAAACCACAAGCTAATGTATCAAGTTTTTCCACAGCCGTGACTCAAGGTGCTACCTCGATACTAACTCAGATGTTGCTTGAGTCTGGTTGGTTCTTACCAATGGAAAGAGAAAACTTACAAAACCTGCTTACTGAGCGCAAAATTCATAACTCCGGCAAAGAATCTGACTTACCCCCGTTACGAGAAGCCCGGTTACTGTTGGAAGGCGGCATTATCAGCTATGACACTAATGTCAGTACCGGTGGTATTGGAGCCGAGTATTTTGGCATCGGTGCATCGGAGTTATACAGAGAAGACCAGGTATCCGTTTACCTACGAGCTGTCGATGTATACACAGGTCAGGTTCTGCTTTCTGTGTCGGCAAACAAAAAAGTCTTCTCACAAGAGCTAAGAGCTGGCCTGTTTCGTTATGTTTCCTTAAATCGACTTGCTGAATTTGAAGGGGGGTATTCAACCAATGAACCTGTTCAGCTCTCTGTTAAACAAGCAATGGAAAAGGCATTGTTTGAATTAATTGAAAAGGGACAAGAAAGAGGCTTTTGGCGAGCGGATAGCTAGTTGCTGATTTTTCGTTTTATTTAGCTGGACGTCGCGTAATTGGACCACTTTAAAAGCTCAACCCGGTTACGCGCTCCGGTTTTTCTAAAAATTGAAGACAGATGTGTTTTTACAGTGTGAGCACTTATATTTAACTGCTCTGCAATTTCTTTATTACGCGCACCGGTTGCTACCAGCTCAATAATTTTTAACTCTTGAGGAGTAAGCCAGTTAACTTGCGATGCCGTGGTAAAGGAATCGTCACCGGCCTGACGCCGCAGCATCATTTCTTCAATTTTATCGGAAAGCAATGATCGTGGGTAATACAGCTCACCCTGCCCTATCACTTTTATAGCAGTAAGTACGCGATCTAAATGGTCGTTTTCATAAATAATGCCACGCGCACCAAGATTAAGAGCTTGGTTAGGACGTACCGCATCTTTTTTGGCGTTAACTAAAAACAAAGGGTAAGTTCTGGTAAGAGCCGCAATTTCGTTAGTGGTATGAGCCCGAGATAGCTGCTCCGAACCCAACGAGTAAGCAACCATCGTGTTTTCTAGCGGCGAGCTTTCGACCAGTTCAGAGAAGGTACGATGGACAACCGATATTTCTAAGGATTCAGCAAGCAGCCCCAAGTTCTGTGTACGCTTTTGATGTTCAATTAAAGCTAACTGAGTAAAACGCGCCATAACATCCCTTAAAGTTAAAACACATATTCGTTACTTCATTTATAATTTAAATTACATTTTTCTAACGAACTATGTGACCCTTTATAATATACGATTACTTTTTATGCTGAAAGTTTATGCACCTTAGAACATGTTACAAAATGTAACAAGCGCTCTATTTCCAATAAAATATAATGACAGACATCAACGTAAGATAACCTCGTCCACAGTAGGCGAAATAAGCGACAAAAAGGCTGTAATCCCGTATAATGTCGGTCAACAGATAAAGTTGAGTGTTTTAGTCAGGTATTTTATACTATCAGCCAGTAACGGGCGAAATTCCCATCCGCAGCTTTTAGAGTGGGTAAATCATGAGTGAACAGATTGATCAGGCGCTTGCACGTAAATACGATGCAGGCTTCGTTTCAGAAATAGAGTCAGAAACTTTTCCAATTGGTTTGGATGAAGACGTCATTGCCCGTCTGTCCGCCATTAAGGGCGAGCCTGAATGGATGCTGGAATGGCGTCTGAAGGCCTATCGCACCTGGTTAAAAATGGAAGAGCCAGACTGGGCACACGTCGATTATCCCAAAGTGGATTACCAGTCAATTTCATATTATTCCGCGCCGAAAAGCATGAAGGATAAACCTAAGTCATTAGACGAGGTTGATCCTGAATTGCTGCGCACTTATGAAAAGCTGGGTATTCCCCTGCATGAACAGGAGATGCTGGCTGGCGTAGCCGTCGATGCGGTCTTCGACTCGGTTTCTGTCGTCACCACCTTCCGCGAAAAACTGGAAGAAGCAGGAGTGATCTTCTGCCCTATCTCTGAAGCCCTTCACAAGTACCCTGACTTAGTTAAAAAATACTTAGGTACTGTAGTTCCCCGTGGCGATAATTTCTTTGCTGCGCTGAACAGCGCCGTATTCACCGATGGCTCGTTTGTTTATATTCCAAAAGGCGTTCGCTGCCCTATGGAACTATCAACTTACTTCCGCATAAACGAACAGAATACCGGACAGTTTGAGCGTACCTTAATTGTTGCCGAAGAAGGCAGCCATGTCAGTTATCTGGAAGGTTGTACTGCACCACAGCGCGATGAAAACCAATTGCACGCAGCAGTAGTTGAACTGGTCGCATTGGACGATGCCGAGATCAAATACTCTACGGTTCAAAACTGGTACCCGGGCGACGAAAACGGCAAAGGCGGTATCTACAACTTTGTTACTAAACGCGGCCTATGCGAGAAGAACGCGAAAATCTCCTGGACTCAGGTAGAAACCGGCTCAGCCGTTACCTGGAAGTACCCTAGCTGTATTCTTAAAGGTGACAACAGCGTTGGTGAGTTCTACTCAGTTGCGTTAACCCGCGGCAGACAACAAGCCGATACCGGCACCAAAATGATTCACTTGGGCAAAAACACCAAGTCGACCATCATTTCCAAAGGTATTTCCGCTGGTCGAAGTAATAACGCCTACCGTGGTCTGGTTCGTATGGGCCCGGGTGCTGAAGGCGCGCGTAACTTTACCGAATGTGATTCGCTACTCATTGGCGACCAGTGCGGCGCACACACATTCCCGTATATTGAAAGCAGCAATCCAACCGCGATTGTTGAACACGAAGCCACCACCTCTAAGGTGAGTGACGATCAATTATTCTTATGTCGGCAACGAGGCCTGGACCCTGAAAAAGCAGTCTCAATGATTGTAAATGGCTTCTGTAAAGAAGTATTCCGCGAACTACCAATGGAGTTCGCTGTTGAAGCCGGTAAGTTGCTTGAAATCAGTCTTGAAGGTTCAGTGGGGTAAAACATGCTATCTATTAAAGATCTGCACGCACGTGTAGAAGAAACAACAATTTTGAAAGGCCTGAATCTGGAAATAAAACCCGGCGAAGTGCATGCCATTATGGGTCCTAACGGCGCCGGGAAAAGCACTTTAGGCTACGTTTTATCCGGCCGCGATGGCTACGAAGTGGAAAGCGGCAGCGTTGAGATGGACGGCAAAGACTTGCTGGATATGGAAGTTGAAGAACGCGCTCAGGCAGGATTATTCCTGGCATTCCAGTACCCGGTTGAAATACCCGGCGTAAGCAACATGGAATTCATGAAAGAATCCGTTAATGCCCTACGTGAAGCCCGTGGCGAAAAATCTTTAAGCTCTGCAGAGTTTTTGAAAAAAGCAAAAGAAGCCTGCAAGCAAGTTGAATTACCGCTGGATTTCTTAAAGCGCGGTGTGAATGAAGGCTTTTCCGGCGGTGAGAAAAAACGTAACGAAATTATGCAGCTGATTATGCTGGAACCTAAAATCGCCATTCTTGATGAGTCCGATTCTGGCCTGGACGTTGATGCGCTGCAAGTTGTTGCAAAAGGCGTCAACAGCCAGCGCGACGGTAAACGAAGCTTTATTGTTGTCACGCATTACCAGCGCCTGCTGGATTACATTCAGCCGGACTACGTTCACATTCTGTCAAAAGGCAAGATTGTGAAAAGCGGCGGTCCTGAACTAGCTAAAGAAGTTGAGGCTTCAGGCTACGCTTGGTTAGCAGAGGCGGAAGCAGAAGGAGCAAATGCATGAGTCAATGGTTAAACCACGTTCTAGAGCGTGCCTCGACCGTTGACGATTGGCTATCTCCGGTCCGGGCACAAGCCTTGGACACTTTAAAAAAGCAGCAATGGCCAACGCGCCGCACTGAAGCCTGGCGTTATACGTCGCTGCATCCAGTTGCTGATTTACAGTTGCAGACAGGCACAAGCGATAACACCGCTGAAGCGCCTTTAATAGATGGGCTGAACAGCCTTGATTTAGTTTTTGTTGATGGCCAACTGAATACTGACATCAGTAAGCTTCAACTACCCGAAGGCGTCACTATTAGTGAGCTTTCTGCGCCAAGTGAACCTGCGGAAGCTATTTTTGCGCAAGTAAAACCCAGCCATCATTTGTTTGGCCTGGTTAATGATGTATTGGCGCAGCAAGGTGTTGTTATTGATATTGCCGCCGGCGCTAGAGTAAAGCAGTCAATTCGTATTGTGAACTTTGCCTCTGCCGGCATTGAGTCTCACCAGCGTACTCTGGTACGTGTCGGTGCAAATGCTCAGGCAACTATCATTGAGCACGGCAGCGGTTCAGGTAATAGCTTAAACACGGCTTTTGCAGAGTACGATATTGCTGAAAAAGCGAGTTTAGAGCACTACCGTTTTGCCCTGCACGAAGGCGAATCCATTCATATTGGCGGCAGTCACTTTAAGCTGCACGATCATGCCAAAATGAACAGCACCCTAATTGGCTACGGCAGCCAGTTAACGCGCCTGGACGTGGACATTGAACACGCCGGCGAGCACGCGTTTGCCAAGTTTAATAACGTGTATTTACTGGCGCCACGCGAACATTTCGACTTACACAGCACCATTGAGCACGCATCACCAAACGGGACTACCGAAGAGAATGCCCGTGGTATTATTGGTGATCGCGCAAAAGCCGTATTCAACGGACGCATTCATATTCACCGCCATGCCCAGAAAACCCTGGCAGAATTGAATAACCGTAACTTGTTGCTGACCCGCGGTGCTCAAATCAATACCAAGCCCGAGCTGGAAATTTACGCAGACGACGTTCAGTGCGCGCACGGCGCGACAGTGGCTGAGATTGATGAAGAAGCTTTGTATTACATGCTGACTCGCGGCATCGACAAGCAACAAGCTTTGGTGATGCTAAACTTTGGTTTCGTGCAGGAAATGGTTTTCCAGATGCCAAATAAAGCTCTGGCTGACTGGTTACAGCCCATATTGAAAACACGATTTGAAAGTATGATGGAGCAGCAATGAGCCTGAACGTTGCGCAAATTCGTGAGCAGTTCCCGATACTGCACCGCCAGGTTCACGGTAAACCTTTAGTTTATCTGGACAACGCGGCGACCACCCAGAAACCGCAGGCGGTCATCAATGCGCTGACAGATTACTATACTCAGTGCAACGCTAACGTTCATCGCGGTGCTCATTACCTGTCCGATGAAGCGACCCGGCGTTATGAAGCGGCGCGTAAAACCGTTGCTGAATATATAAATGCCAGCCGTCAGGAAGAAGTTATCTGGACCAGCGGTACGACCGAAGGCATTAACTTAGTCGCCAATGGTGTTGCCCAGCGACTAAAGGCTGGTGATGAAGTCCTGGTTACCGAGATGGAACACCATGCTAATTTGGTGACTTGGCAACAAGCCTGTAAACGCTCAGGCGCGACATTGAAAGTGGTACCCATTAATGAAGATGGCTCACTGAATACCGAGCAGTTTCATGCTCTGTTGAGTGAGAACACAGCTTTCGTTTCAATGCCGCACATTTCAAATGCACTTGGCACCATTAACCCAATTAAAGATCTCACCGCAGCCGCCAAGGCGAAAGACGCACTGGTGATGATTGATGGTGCTCAGGGCGTTGCACATGGCGCTATCGACGTGCAGGACATTGGCTGTGACTTTTACGCATTTTCCGGACACAAAGTATTTGGGCCAACCGGTATTGGCGTACTTTGGGGTTGCTACGAAGTTTTGAAAGACTGGCCCATATGGTTAGTCGGTGGTGAAATGATAGCGACAGTCAGTTACCAGGATGCCACCTGGGGCGAGTTACCTAATCGCCTGGAAGCCGGCACGCCGAATATTGCCGGTGCTATTGGTCTGGCGGCAGCAATTAACTGGCTCCAGCAATATGATGCAGCCGATATTCTGGCTCACGAAACCGCTTTATTGGCACGAGCAACACAATTAGCCGAGCAAACTGATGGCTTAACCATTGTGGGGCATGCCGAAAAGAAAATTGGCGTGCTAAGCTTTATTTTAGACGGTGCACATCCGGCCGATATTGGCTTTTTGCTCGACAAACAGGGTATTGCCATTCGTACGGGTGATCACTGCGCTCAGCCGTTAATGAAGCGCCTGAACGTGCCGGGCACTGCACGCGCATCGTTTTCCATTTACAATACGCTAGACGAGGTTGAAATGCTGTTTGAAGGCATCAAAAAAGCTCGTTTAATGCTAGCCTGATGGCAGGAGGAGACTCATGTCTGTAGAAACATTTGTACCATCATCGTCGTTAATTTCGATGACAGAAAGCGCCGTACGTTATTTCGAGTCACGCTTAAAAGACGAGCCTGGCAAGTTCATTCGGTTGTCCACTAAACAGAGTGGCTGCACAGGCTATGCCTATGTGCTCAGTTCAGCCGATGCACTGGAAGACGGTGATGAAGTTGTCGACATTAATGCTAACCTGAAAGTCGCGATTGCTTCTAATGCTCTTGAGCTGGTGCGTAATACCGAAATTGATTACGTAAAAGAAGGCATTAACGGCGTGGTTAAATTCAACAACCCGAATGTGGTCAACGAATGTGGTTGTGGCGAAAGCTTCAACGTGCAGTAACGGAAGTTTAAATTATGCAGCAGAAAATGGTGTCCACCACCCGCGAAGTTAAAGCGCGTCGCGTGCCAACGGGTGAACCGAAAGTAATTCCTAAGGGTGAATTCGTTAATATTACTCAGGATTTAGGCGGCAATTACACCGTCACCTTTCAGGGCAATATGCTGCGTATAGATGGTACTGACGCCGATGCTATTGGTCGCAAACCAGAGAAACTCGACTTTGAACCACCGGCAGATAATAAAATTTCGGAAGCTCAGGTATGGGAAGCGCTGGAGACCATTTACGACCCGGAAATACCCATTAACTTAGTATCGCTCGGGCTTATTTACAAAGTCGTCGTTGAGCAGGACTCTGGCACCGTGACTATCGATATGACCTTAACCGCACCAGGTTGCGGTATGGGGCCCGTGTTAGTTGGTGATGTCGAGTACCGCGTTTCTTTGGTGCCACATGTTAAAGACGTAAAGGTTGATTTGGTTTTTGACCCACCCTGGTCACGCGACATGATGAGCGAAGAAGCTCAGCTTGAAGCCGGTGTTTTCTTTTAAAGTGAGTCGTTCTTTTAACTTATAAGCAAAGGTTATTGGTCAGCATGAATTTACCTAGCACGGATGAAATCATTGATGATTTAGAGTTTTTAGATGACTGGGAGCAACGCTACCAGTACATCATTGATTTAGGTAAAGCTCTGCCCGGTTTACCGGAAAGCCAACATAAGGAAGAGTATCTGGTGCGTGGCTGCCAAAGCAACGTCTGGCTTATCAGCGAAGAAAAAGACGGCAAATTGTTGCTACATGTAGATAGTGATGCCGTCATTGTTCAAGGCTTGCTGACCTTAGTTATGGCGGCTTATCACAATAAAACCCCTGAGCAAATTCTGGCGTTTGATATCGACCATTACTTTGCGCAACTGGACTTAGAAAACCACATTACGCCAACCCGTGGTAACGGTTTACGTGCAATTGTCGGAAAAATTCAACAGTTAGCAAAACAAAGCCAGGCTTAAATGGTATTAAACAACTCCTGCACTTTAGCCGACACCGTTCTGTAACTGGTTAACAAGCGGATATCGACTTTATGGAGCTGCTGTTTCATCTGAACTAACTGCTCGAGTTTAAGCGCAATACGCAAGCAATGTCCCATTGGTCCGGCACAATCATCAACCGCCATTTTCGTTTGTTCAGACAGTGGTAACTTTTCAAAGAAACACGCCTTATCGACCCCCAGCATTATATCGATACCCGACAATAGGCCGACGAAATAGCATTGGTCCGGGTCGATATCCGCCGAATTTTGCCGTTTAGCCAGCTCATAACACATCTGCGCCCGGATTAAGACCATGCGGGAGGCCTCGGGGCTGCTCGCGCTTACCGAGCCAATGAGGGCTATCCAGCGCCTCAATTTCTCGATACCCAGGCGCATAATAACGTCTTTCACCCGGGTGACCGGACTCACCGTCGGATATAAGGGGCTGTTGACTATCTTAAGCAAGCTTACCGACAACTTAGGATCTTCTGAAATGACTTGAGAAAGTTCGGTTAAATCCGGTTCTTTCTCAAAACAAAGCGATAGTATTTTTGCCAACTGCAAAGAGGAAGGCTCTAATCGAGTTCCGTAAACAACGGTTGGTTTCGCAAAATAGTAGCCCTGAAACAGCTCAAAACCCAGGGCTTCATAGGCCTGCTTGGTCGCTTCGTCTTCCACCCGCTCAGCCAGCCATTTCCCTCTGAATGCGGAAAGCTTTTGTTTAAAAGCTTTAGCCTGTGCCAGCGTTAGAGTCGAAACGTCCACTTTAATATAAGACGCATACTTCAGCAGAGGCTCCCAGGCAGGGTCGAATTCAAAGTCATCCAACGCAAAACGGAAACCTTTTTCGTGCCAGCGCGCTACCGCATTGACGACCGCCCTGGTCGGCTTGATTCGCTCCACCAGCTCAATGACCACTTTGTCTGGCTCAATGGGAAGAAAGCTCTGGGAGACTAAAAACTCACTGGAAACGTTGATAAACGCCGTAGCATCATACTGTTCAGTTTGTGTCGTTATGCCAGCACAAAGGTTAAAGACAACCTCACTGGTAGCAGCGGTATCACCAACGGTTTCTGCGCTTAAATTCAGTGCACTACGATAAAGCAGCTCTACCGCATAAAAGCGGTTTTTATTGTCATAAATTGGTTGAGCTGCCAATAATGGAAACGTTTCAGCCATCTTTTTTACTGTCTTTAGCAGCTTCCATTGCGCTTAAAATATCCGAAGATAGAGAGTCCAGCTGACCTGTCGGCTGTGGCAACATTATCACTTTACTGGCTGCTGTGTCGAAAGAACCCAGTACGTCTACGTAGTTAGTAAATTTGAGCAAATCAATAACATCTTTAGAGGTAATATCATTTGCCTGATCAGTGACCATGGCTATCGAATCACGTAAGCCTTCTGCGATAGCTAAACGCTGACCGGCGATACCCTGCCCCTGCAATATTTTGGACTCTTTATCCGCTTCGGCCTGCTTCACCAGCATAATTTTCTCTGCTTCAGCCTTATGTTCAGCTGCACGACGCTCCCTTTCGGCTGCGTTAATTTGGTTCATTGAGTCTTTAACGGACTGGTCTGGGTCAATGTCTGTCACCAGCGACGCGATAATCTCAAAACCATACTCTTCCATGGTATCGCGCAGCTGCTCTTTTACATCTTTAGAAATAGAGTCTTTATTGTCGAACACCGCATCCAGGTTCTGCTTAGGAATTTGCGCGCGCACCGTATCAAACACATAGGACTGCATTTGCCACTCGGGGTTTTCCAACTGATAAAACGCATTATAAACTGAGGTTTCATTGCTCACGCGATACTGCACGGACACCCGGACAATAACAAATACGTTGTCATTGGTTTTGGTCTCAACATCGACATCTAACTGTCGCGTTCTCATTGACTGTTTATGAGCGACCTGCTCAATAAGCGGGATAATAAAGTTAAGCCCCGGCGTCAGCATGCGGCGGTAACGACCGAACAATTCGACCAGGTACACGCTTTGCTGCGGCACAATTCGCACCGAAGCTATCAGCAAGAGTAAAACAACTAAAGCGGCAACTACCCACATAATATTAAATTCATTGTTCATTATTGAATCCTCATAGTACGAGAATGGGAGAGAAAAGAGATTAACGGGAAACGAGAAAAATATCGAAAGAATATTGCAAAGGCTTCGCCGTCTATAGCGAAGCCTTTACTGATCAGTAGTTACTCAGGAAGCTTTTCAAACCCCATGTGATACAAAGTAAAACCGAAAATATCGGAGTACTGCTCGATGGTTTTTGAAACCGGTGTACCCGCACCATGTCCGGCATTGGTCTCAATACGGATAAGCTGAGGGTTGTCACCGCCCGCTTTGTCCTGAAGCTCTGCCGCAAACTTAAATGAATGCGCAGGAACCACACGGTCATCATGGTCGCCCGTAGTGATCAACGTAGCCGGGTAAGCCACGTCCTCTTCCACGTTGTGAATAGGCGAGTAACCAATCAAATACTCAAACATCTCTTTGCTGTCGTCCGCAGTACCATAGTCGTATGCCCAACCCGCGCCGGCAGTAAAGGTGTGATAACGAAGCATGTCCAGAACACCAACAGCCGGTAAAGCAACAGCAAACAACTCTGGGCGTTGTGTCATTACAGCGCCTACTAACAAACCGCCATTTGAACCGCCACGTACCGCTAATTGCTCAGACGATGTATAATCTTCATCAATCAAATACTCGGCCGCTGCGATAAAGTCATCAAAAACGTTTTGTTTTTGCAGTTTGGTGCCGGCTTTATGCCAATCTTTGCCGTATTCACCACCGCCACGTAAGTTAGCGACAGCATAAACACCCCCCATTTCTAACCAGGCTGCGTTAGCAATACTGAATGAAGGCGTCAGGCTAATATTGAAGCCACCATAACCGTACAGAATTGTCGGGTTTGAGCCATCCAGCTTAGTGCCCTTTTTGTAAGTAATGATCATAGGCACTTCGGTGCCGTCTTTAGACGTATAAAACACCTGCTTTGATTCATAGTTTGCCGGGTCAAAATCGGCACCAGACTCAGCATAAACTTCTGAACCGCCCTGGTCCGGGTCAAACTTATAAATCGTTGACGGTGTGCTGTAGTTAGTGAAAGTGTAATAAAGCTCTTCTTGTTCTTTCTTGCCCGAGAAGCCGCCAATACTACCCACGCCTGGAAGCTGCACTTCACGAACCATATCGCCGTTGTATGCATACTGCTTCACCTGAGCTACAGCATCTACCATGTACTCGGCAAAGATGTAACCCGCACCGGTTGATACGCTCAACACGTTTTCCGTTTCTGGAATAAAGTCTTCCCAGTTTTCAGGCGTTGGATTACTGGCATCAACAGTAACTACACGCTGGTTTGGCGCATCTAAGTTAGTCACCAGGTAAAGCTTTGAGCCATCGTTGTCCAATACACGAGTATCAGAGTCGGTATGATCAAGAATTGTCACCAGTTCGCTATCTTCATCGGTCAGGTCTTTTAAAAACAGTTTGTTGCCCGACGTAGAGTTTGCGGCTGAAATGAGCAAATACCGGTCATCATCGGTTACTGAGCCACCAACGTAGCGGTGTTTCTCAGCATCCGTTCCGCCAAAGACGAGTTTGTCTTCAGACTGATCGGTACCCAGCTCATGGTAATACAGCTTGTGTTGGTCGGTTTTTGCTGAGAGCTCACTACCTTCCGGTTTATCATAACTGGAGTAATAGAAACCTTCGTTGCCAACCCAGGAAACGCCACTGAATTTGACATCGACTAACGGCTCTTCAAGTTGTTCTTTAGTTTCTGCGTCAATAACTCTAATTTTACGCCAGTCACTGCCACCTTCAGAAATTGAATACGCCGCTAACGAACCGTCGTCAGAAAAAGTCAACTGCGCCAGCGAGGTTGTGCCGTCTTCACTAAAGGTATTTGGATCCAGGAATACTTCCGGCTCTTCATCACCTTTCTGACGATACACCACGTACTGATTCTGCAGACCGTCATTTTTGTAAAAGTAAGTGTAATCACCTTCTTTAAACGGTGCGCTGATTTTCTCGTAGTTCCACAGTTCGGTCAGACGCGTTTCAATTTTCTCGCGATAAGGAATCGACTCTAAATGTGCGAAAGTCACTTCATTCTGAGCTTTAACCCAACTTTCGGTCTCTTCGCTACGGTCATCTTCTAACCAACGATACGGGTCTGCTACTTCGGTTCCAAAGTAGGTATCAACCACATCGCCTTTACGCGTATCCGGATACGACATAGATTGCGTATTCGCCTCTTGTTCTGTTTCAACATTTTGTGAGCAGGCTGTCAGCAAACTGACTGCCACTGCTCCCAGTAGGTATTTCATTGTTATTATCCTTATCGACTTTCTATAGAAAATTCTTTTATACAGCACTTTAATTTAGCAAAATCTCTAGTTAGAAAATAGCACAAATACGTATCAAGATGTGTACAAACGCCAGCGTTTTTCAGCTAATTGCTCCAGCCAAAAACGAAGTTCATCCTCAAGCGCACGGTCTTCTTTTACCGGCGCAAATTCTTTTTCAATGTCGCTTAGCATGTCTTCCACCTCTGCAGATAACGATTCCGTAGCACCGTTTATTCTTTGCCTCAGCCTAACACCCTGGCAAGAAGCCAAAAGAGTCGCGATAGCAACTTGTGCAGTTAAGTCCAGAACTCTCACACAGTCCCGGGCCGCAATGGTTCCCATGCTCACCTTATCCTGATTGTGACACTCAGTAGAACGGGAAAAGACGCTGGCGGGCATGGTCAGCTTTAGTGCTTCTGCAGTCCAGGCAGAACAACCAATTTGCACCGCTTTAAACCCGTGGTTAATGGCAGTTCTAGAGGAATCGGCTGCGGATAAGTTTGCCGGTAAACCGTTATTCACTTTCTGGTCCATCAACAGCGCCATTTGCCTGTCATGTAAATCGGCCAGATTAGCCACCTGCGTTTTTAGGGTGTCCATCGCCATAGCAATATGGCCACCATAGAAATGACCACCGTGCAGAACCTGTTCTCGCTCGGCATCAATAATGGGGTTGTCATTAGCGCTGTTCAGTTCATTTTCTATTGTTTGCCTAAGCCAGGGCAGAGCATCTTTTAATGCGCCTACAATATGTGGCGCACAGCGAATGGAGTACCGATCCTGCAAACGCGCCGAATTTCTCTCGGTAGGAGTCCCCCCTAAATCACGGCGTATCCACTTAGCCACCTGTTGTTGACCCACATGCGGCTTAACCTGAAATAAATGTTCGTCAAAGTGCTGAGCGTTTCCGCCAAGCGCGTAACACACCAAAGACGTAATACGACTCGACAGACGACTGAAGTAATCTGCTTTGTCAAAGTTCAGACAAGCAACTGCCGTCATAACTGCCGTGCCGTTCATCAGTGCCAGAGCTTCTTTGGGTCTAAGTTTATAGGGGGATAACCCAAAGGTGTTAAAGGCTTCCTTACTAGAAATGACCTGCCCGCGAAAATGCACTTTATTTTCGCCAACAAGCGCACTGGCAATATAGGATAAAGGCGTTAAGTCACCGCTGGCGCCAACGCTCCCTTCTTGAGGAATAAGAGGCAATATATCCTCATTTATCATAAGAGTCAGTCGCTCAAGTAACTCCCAGCTTACTCCCGAGTACCCTTGCGCCAGAGAACATAAACGAACCGCGAGAATGGCCCGCACCGTTGCTTTATCAAAATGCTCTCCCAGGCCACAACCGTGAAAGCGCGTAAGGTGCAGCGGCAGTTCATCAACTAAATCGGTGGGAACAGCTACTGTACAACTGTCTCCATAGCCGGTCGTCACACCATAAATAACACCATCTTCCAACAGGAGTTTATCGAGAAAGTCCGCACCAGTCTGAATCCTCTCCCGGAATAGAGGCTCTGAATTCAGTTCTGCTTTCGCCTCACATAGAGAAAGTCGGACAATATCTTCAATTCTTAAGGTGCCGGCACCAAAACATACGTTTTTCTTCATCACAGCTCAATTATCGTTGTTTGACGTTTAATTTACTTGCTCTCTAACCTGAACGATCAACGTGTCGGCTCAGTATTCTTTTATTTTCTAATTGAACAAGAGAGCTCTTGCGCCAGTCCCAAAGGTTTTTACTCATGGTCCCACGATATTCGTCTTTGTCGACGAGCGGATACGGATAATCGGTGCCCAGCTGAATATCGAACATGGTCGACTCCATAGGCGTCAACTGCCAGGGTTCTATTAGCAGCTCATTCGGCAGCTCGGCGAGCTCAGGCAGCCAGGTTCGTATAAAAGTACCCTCCGCATCCTGTTCAAGAGCCTGTTTTGTCGGGTTGTATATGCGCACGGTATTAATGCCGGTCACGCCCGCCTGCATTTGAAACTGCGGATAATGAATGCCCGGCTCAAAGTCGAGGAAAAGTGACGCTAGATAATCAGCCCCCAGACGCCAGTCTATTGCCAGATAATGACACAAAAAGCTCACTAACATAGCGCGCATTCTAAAATTAATGTAACCCGTTTTAATCAGGCAACGCATACAGGCATCTACCAGCGGGTAGCCCGTCTCCCCCTGTTTCCAGGCCTCTAAATGCTGAGCAACTGATTCATCATTCCGAAACGGCAAGGTCTCATAACCGCGGTTGATAGGCTTAAGCTGCTGACTTATCTCACTTTCAAACTTTTGAATAAAGTGACAATGCCAGTGCAAGCGAGAAATCAGCGCACGCAGCGGTTTTCTCCAGCCGGGTGTCTGCCAGTAGGTTAAGCAATACTGGTACACCTGCCGTAGACTTAAATTTCCCCAGGCAAGGTGCGTAGAAAGTCGGCTGCAACTCTCGCGGCTTAATCCCGGCTTGGAAATATTCACACCGTACAGTTTTCCCCGGCCTTCAAAAAACGATAACAACGTCCGTCGTGCTTCCTGTTCTCCGCCCTTTTGAAACAACGGGTCATACGCCTGCCACTCTGCGGGCGCACGGTAAAGCTCAAAAGGACTGGCAATAATTCTTGTTAAATCGAGCGTTTCAAACTCAAGCCGCATCACTCTGTTCCAGTTTTTACGCCAACCCGTACGCGAACGAGCCGCCCTGATGACCGCACCATAGGAAGACTCGTGCCAATTTATCTTTTGCTCGCGGCAAAACCTCGAAACCTGCTTGTCACGCTGGTAGGTATTAATTAAGCCAATTTCCTGGTAGCTATACAGCTCAATGCTGCCAAGTTTATTCTGTATGCGCTGCAACTGCTCTAAAGTATCGCCGCAGGAAATATGCAGATTTACGCCATAGGGTTTTAGCTGCTCGTTCATGTCACAAAGGCTTTGCCAGACAAACCGCCAGTGCCGCACGTCGTAATGCGGATCATTTAGCAACATAGGCTCAAAGTTGTACCACAGCAAAACCGCGTCGTGACGCTTCAGAGCAGCAGCTAACGCATCATGGTCGGAGAGTCGCAAATCGCGTTTTAACCAAATTACTGCAGTGCGACTCATGTTCACTGCACCGGCCAGTCTGCGGCATCAACGCTGTCTATGGGTTGCCCAGATAAGTCGCCGGCCCAGCGGTCAATAAACTCATTGCCCGGGTCGTAGCGCTCGGTTTGCTTTTCCAGACTAAACTGACGATGCCCTCTGGGGTCGGCTCCCACACCCGCCAGATACTGCCAGTTGCCCCAGTTGGAGGAAACGTCATAATCAATCAGCTGCTGTTCAAAATAGGCAGCGCCGTAGCGCCAGTCCATGCTCAGCTCGTGTACAAAACAACTGGCAACTAACTGCCGACCCCGGTTCGACATATAGCCGGTGGCATTCAGCTGCTTCATGCAGGCGTTAACTATAGGATAAGGCGTGTTGCCAGAGCACCACTTCTGAAACCTTTCAGAATAAAAGCTGGTTTTGGGTGACTTGCCGGAGAGGCCGGCAAAAGCGAACAGCCGTTTTCCATGTTTCAGTGCGTACCAGAAAAAATACTCGCGCCACAATAACTCAAAACTTATCCAGTAGCTGGATTCACTCTCGCCAAACCGCGCTTCGTACTCTCTTAACGCCGCCATAATTTGCCGGACGGAAAGGCAGCCCTGCGCAAGCCAGGGCGAAAACTTGGTCGAACTCGAAAAGTCATCTAAAGCATTTCGTGTTTGTTTATAAGTATCGGCAGACTGACCAGAAAAGTAGCGTGTTAAATGCGCTAAACCGGCCTTTTCTCCACCTTCAAAGTCAGCTGACGCCAATTCATTCAAAGTTTCTGTCTTGAAGCCCGGATAACGGATGTTCTCTGGTAATGGAGGTAATGCGTTTATCGGCTGAACCGAAAAGTCATGGCTCAACGGCTCTACTTTTTTCCGAAACTGAGAAAAGGTTTCCGGTAAATCGGCCAGATCAAACGGCAGCTCCAGCTCCGAAAACAAGGTGTTGTTTGGCACCTCATGAAAAGGCAGAAACGGAAACCGTTGCTGCAACAAACCAAATTGAAGCCGTTCGTAGTAGCCCTGATGCTGGCTTAGGAAAACGGCATCCACCTGACGTTCGGAAATGAGTTCGGTTAAAACTCGATCAAATGTCCCGGTCAAAACAATGAGTTTTTGTCCACGTTTTTCCAGCTCGGTTCGCAGTTGCTTTAAGCTCTGCTGCAAAAAGTTAAAGCGATGTTTACCCATGGCCGGAGTGCCATAGTGACCGCACTTATTATTTGCCGGATTAAAACAAAAGCAGCAGATGAGTGTTTCACTGCGCTGCGCGCTTTCATAAAGCGCCAGGTTGTCTTCAACCCTGAGATCATTCCGGAATACAAATAGACCTAACCGATAATCTGCCATAATGAATACGAGTTGTTGTTTAGCATTCATTACGTAAGTCATTTAGAATTGGACTAAACGTAAAGAGAACAATGACCGTAAAAACAACTATAACTCACATTTGGTGGACTGATTTGCTTATGAATAAAGGCAAAAACTGGCTTATATATACACTGGGCTTTCTCGGGCTAATCCCCTTTTTAGCATCGTCTCTTGCTGCATTAATGGGCACGGGCACATTTTGGGGCATACAACCGCTGGAGTTCTTAATCACCTACGGCGCTATTATATTAACCTTTTTAGGTGGCACTTTATGGGGGCGGGCTTTACATCGTGCTGAAAGCGAAAAAACCGCAGGCTTGCTGCTACTCAGCAATGTTTTTGCTCTTCTAGCCTGGTTCACAATACTCATTAACCTACCCGCCTGGTCTCTGGGTCTGCAAATGCTCGGTTTTGTTTTAGTCCTATTCTTTGAACAAAAGCTCGCCCGCAGCTCCGCCATGACTTCTTATATGGGCTACTATCGTATTCGCGTTTTATTAACAACAGCCGTTGTTGTCTGCCAGTTACTGGTATTCGGCAACCATATTTTGTAACACTATTTGGTCTGGTGGTAACGAGCCAGAGTTTCGGCGTAAATAAGGCGCACGTCCTTACTGAACTTTTCAACCGAATAGTCACGGGCAAACGCCAGAGCATTGTCTGAAAGGCTCTGGCGCAAATTCGTATCATCCAGAATTTGTTTAACCCGCTCACACCATAAAGACTGCTTAGCAGGTGTTTTGTAACCGTTATGCCCATCTTCAACCACATCATCAATACCGCTTGAGCGCACCGCAACCACCGGCAGGCCGGCAGCCATAGCTTCCAGAATAACCATGCCCTGAGTCTCCGACTGAGACGCAAACAAAAACGCGTCACCGAGTCGGTACCAGGCAGCCATCTGCTCAGGAGGCACGGCACCCACCAAGGTAATGTGCTGCTGCATGTTCATGTCTTCAATGCGCCCCTGCAATCTGCGACGCTGGTGGCCGTCACCCACTATCAACAACCGGAATGCTTTATCCGTCTGCTCCTTCAATTGCGCCATGGCGTCTATCATGAAGTCGATATTCTTTTCATTAGAGAGCCGGGAAACGCTGACAAAAACGGTTTCGTCGCCAATATTCTGCTGTTTACGCAAGTCCTCAACCTGTTTCGCGTCAACCTGCTGAAAGCGATCAAACTCAATGCCGGTTGGCTGTACAAAGGTCGGACGCTTTACGCCTATCATGCGTAAGTACTCTTCAGTCGACTGCGTAGGCACAATCACACCATCGCATTTGTTTGCAAAACGACGAACCAAAAAGTGCGCAATAATGTTACGAAACAGCGAGCCGGGCAAAAACACAAAGTGAGCATAGTGCTCTAGCCGGGTGTGGTACGTATAAACCACAGGCACCTTAAGCCTGCGGGCCATATAGACCCCGAGCGACCCTATCCAGAACGGGTGGTGTACATGAATAATGTCCGGCTTGAACGCTTTTACCTTTTTACGAACAGCGCCTGAAAAAATATTGGCAAATCGAAACTCGCTTTTTTCACCGAAAGAGAATAACGAAGGCATACGCATTACATTCTCTTCATTTTCTGCAGCACGTTGATAGCGCGGTGCAACAACCAGAACTTTGTCCTTAAGCTGCACCAAACCACTTCGTAAACGCTCAATAGAAATAGGTACGCCACCAATAAAAGGCAAGTAATTGTTGGTAAACATAGCCACTCGCATGGGTTTCTTAAACCAGGGAGCAGGGTCAATGTCGTAGTCTGGGTAGTACTCTTTTCCGACAAACACCGCATTGTATAGCTTGGTGCTGATAACCAGGAACAAACTGACTAACAGAATAAAATTGAGGTACCCCACATAAAACAGGGAATGAATGAAGAACCACAGGCTTTCCAGTTGCTTGAGAATGGGATGCTGGCCAATCTCTAGTTCTTCAACCGAATGTTCAACGGAGCCATCAGTGCTCACGGTCACTTTTACATAATGATAAAAGCTTTCATCCTGGTTCAGTACCAAGCCACCTGCACCGCCTGTTGTTATATAAGGTATGCCGTTATGTTCTTGTTCTGAATAAATTGAAATGTTTGATGAAAAGACCCGGTCTACACCAAAGTTTTCCAGTGTCTGGAGTAATGCGCTTCTGAATTCAACAGGCTGTAAAAAGTCATCATCCTCGGCCAGAAAAAACTCTTCTTCCGGCTCCAGAGGTGGGTGGCCAATAAAAACAAATCGATGCGCCGATTCATCCGCCTTAAGAAGGTCAGTTAACCACCTTAATTGCCACTGCCAGGGTGTTTTTTCAGTGCTGTCGAGGAAGATAAAACGACTGTCCCCGGCGGTAAAACTGAAAAAATGAGGGCCATAGTGATCATAAAAACGAAAGCTGCCAAACTCTTCGTATTCGTTGTTACCAAAGGTCAATAAATAAGGCATATCCAAACGGGATAGAGTCCCCCTAATTGCCCGGTATTTGTCTTCTCCACCACTGCTGACGGCATTCCCTGCAGACACTAAAAAGTCGACATTGGCATCGTTCAGCATGGGAATAATGCGACGTTCAAAAATGCCAACCGAATTATTGATGTTACCAACCACGGCGAAGCTATAGCTTTCCTGCCCTTCCAGCCTGGCACTGATAGCTGCAAGCTGATCGGTATGCTCTGCCTCAAACTCAGAAGTCACCAAGTTCAAATAAACTTTATAGCCAATAAGACTGACAACTATGGCTATATTCAAGTAGAACAGGACTTTTAATAACTTCTTTTTATTCATTATATGCCCTGTGCCTTGGCCGAGTTAACTAAGTAGCGTTGTAAGATAAACAGCCCCAACAGCATGCCCAAATAAATAGTTACAAAACGCCAACTGAAGGTAACCAACAGCAAATGATTTTTAGCTAAAATGTCACTGAAAAAGCTGCCAAAAACACCTTCAGAAATACCGGACGCTCCCGGGGTTGGCGCAAAATACATTATAAAAGTTGTGACAACCAATAGTCCCAGGCTTATCAGATAATTTACATCGTATCCCAATCCCCACATCAGTAACGCCGGAAAGCTGAATAGACTGAGCAGAAAAATAAAGGTAAATAACACAGACAATGCAATAGCGACTTTCGACCCGCGACAATACTCAGAAAAACTACGAGAAAAGCGCAACATTTCGCGACGCGCTTTATACTGCCAGCGCAGATGCCGCTCGGGGCTAATCAGTTGCAGCTTATGTATACCCTTACAAATGAGACTTAAGGGTCCGATAAGCCAATGCGCCCGGAGTAAAACAACGGCGAAAAAGAGCAGATAAAGCACAATGAATACCGCGAGTGCAGCACCAATATCGCTGATAATCGCTTTGTCCTGCAAAGGTTCCAACGTTAGCAAAAATACCGGCGTCAGCGAAAAAATAAAGAAAATAGCCAGTACCGTACGAATCGTTGTGGCCGCTGTCGCCTTGCCAATAGGCACGCCATGTTCGTGCAGAAACCAAACCTGAGCAAAACCGCCGCCGGTTGCCATAGGCGTGATATTCGAAAAGAAAATGTTGATAAAAACCAGTTTCGCCATAGCTTTCTTAGGTATCCGGTAACCCAGAGCGCGCAGTGTGTAATATAGACGTAAGCCATCGGCGGAAAAATAGATAAGCAGAAGTAAGACCGTAACGCTGAGAACTTCCGGAGCGAAGAGACGAAAATCAAACGTTAAACTGCGACCGGAGAAATGATCATAAATGGCATAAAAGCCAGCAGCCGTAAGCAAAATAAACAGCACACTAAACAGCGCTAAACGTTTCCACGAGGCTTTGTATTGCTTTTCTTCTTCCACTGAAGCGGTCATTTTTTGCTGTCTACTCCCTACAAAGCCTAATGCTTAAGGATTATGGAGTTGTCCAGGTGGGATGTCAAAACCGGTGCGCTCATAAAAAAGCCCCCGAAGCGGGGGCTGAAAACTTAACCAGGGAGTTATAACCAATCATTTGTTAAGTTGTGCTGCAGCTTACTTACCCAATATGACAGTTTTTAGATTTCCCTGTTTTATTTCGATGACAGTCACGATTTTTCACTTAATAAGCTGGCATTAAGAACACTTCACGCACGCAATTACGCGGGTTCGCATTTATTGAGTAAAGTACCGCATCAGCAACATCATCCGGGTCCAGCTTATCCGGCTTAGGCTCATCAAAGAACGGCGTATTGACCATACCCGGAGCTATTGTTGTGCAGCGACCATTCCACTCTTTCATTTCTTCCGCTAAGTTCTGCGCGAAACCGTGCACAAACCATTTGGTGGCACCATACACGGAACCTTTAAGCGTAATGCGCCCCGCAGCTGACCCCGTCATTAGAAAATGACCGGTAGTTTTGCGTAAGTGCGGTAGGCTCAGTTTCGCGGTGTACAGAAGCCCGTTGATATTCACATCAACCATCTGCTTCCATTCTTCCGCATCGCCTTCTTCAGTACCTAGCGTTGAAACACCGGTTCCTGCATTAGCGAACACCGCATCCAACTGACCAAACTTATCAACGCCCTGCTTTACGGCCTGTTCAAGCTCGTCATAGTTACCGGCATCGGCTGCAACACCAATAGCGTTGTCAGAACCCAACTCTTCAACCAGTGCGTCGAGCTTGTCCTTCCGGCGCGCTGTTAGTATCAGCTTTAATCCTTCTTTCGCCGCTTTGCGCGCCGTGGCTTCACCGATGCCACTTGAGGCACCGGTAATTAATAGTACTTTCGACATGCTTCCTCCTTAAGCTAAATCAAAGCGGTCAGCATTCATTACCTTAGTCCAGGCTTTAACGAAGTCTTTTACAAACTTCTCCTGGTTGTCATCCTGAGCGTACAGCTCTGAATACGAACGCAGGATAGAGTTCGAACCAAACACTAAGTCAATGCGGCTTGCTGTCCACTTCAGTTCGTCGGTTTTGCGGTCACGAACTTCGTAGTGATCATCCGCTTTCTTCCAGACATTGTTCATGTCGGTCAGGTTAACGAAAAAGTCGTTAGTTAACGTACCGACACGGTCAGTAAATACGCCCTGCTCAGACTCACCGTAGTTCGCACCTAAAGCACGCATACCACCCACAAGAACCGTCATTTCTGGTGCCGTTAAGCCCATCAAATGGGTGCGATCCAGCATCAGTTCCTCGGCCGGTACCGCATAGTCTTTCTTCAGGTAGTTACGATAACCGTCGTGCAGTGGCTCTAATGGCTCAAAGCTTTCCACATCAGTTTGCTCGTCGGTTGCATCACCACGACCCGGCGCAAACGGAACAGTTACATTATAGCCGGCATCTTTTGCCGCCTTTTCAACCGCTGCCGTACCGCCAAGTACAATCAAGTCAGCCATGCTGACCTTTTTATCCAGCGTCGACTGCAACTCTTCCAGTACGCGAAGTACTTTATGCAGTTTTTCCGGCTCGTTACCGTGCCAGTCTTTTTGCGGTGCTAAACGAATGCGTGCGCCATTTGCGCCGCCCCGGAAATCCGAGCAACGGAAATTACGTGCACTATCCCATGCGGTAGAAATCAGCTCGTAAGACGTTAAGCCGGTGTTCAGTAACTTATCTTTCAAGTCAGCAATTTCCGTTTCACTCAGTGTGTAGTCTACTTTCGGAATAGGATCCTGCCAAATCAGGTCTTCTTCCGGCACATCTGCGCCTAAATAGCGGTCTTTCGGACCTAAGTCGCGGTGCGTCAGTTTAAACCAGGCGCGGGCAAACACTTCGGCAAAGTACTCTGGGTCTTTGTAGAACTTCTCCGCAATTTTTCGGTAGTCCGGATCCATTTTCATCGCCATATCAGCATCGGTCATAATCGGGTTATGACGAATAGACGGATCTTCCACATCGACCGGTTTATCTTCCTCTTTAATGTCGATAGGTTCCCACTGCCAGGCACCGGCCGGGCTTTTCTTCAGCTCCCACTCGTAGTTAAACAGCAGGTAAAAGTAGCCGTTGTCCCACTGCGTTGGGTTTGTCGTCCAGGCACCTTCAATGCCACTGCTCATGGTGTCGCGGCCCACACCTTTACCACCGCTGTTGCGCCAGCCAAAGCCTTGCTCTTCAACATCTGCCGCTTCCGGCTCAGGACCTAAGTTCTCTTCTTTGCCATTACCGTGACACTTACCCACAGTATGACCACCAGCAGTTAGTGCACAGGTTTCTTCGTCGTTCATTGCCATGCGTTTAAAAGTTTCGCGTACATCTTTGGCTGTACGAAGCGGATCAGGGTTACCATCAACACCTTCCGGGTTCACATAAATTAAACCCATTTGCACTGCTGCCAGCGGATTCTCTAGCGACTCACGCTCGTCATCTGAATTGTAACGGTTCTTCGTTTCCGCCAGCCACTCTTTCTCGCTACCCCAGTAAGTGTCTTCTTCAGGGTGCCAGATGTCCTCGCGACCACCGGCAAAGCCAAAGGTTTTAAGACCCATGGACTCATAAGCCATGTTACCGGCCAGAATGAAGAGATCGGCCCATGACAGTTTGTTGCCGTACTTTTTCTTAATCGGCCACAATAAACGACGCGCTTTATCTAAGCTTACGTTATCCGGCCAGCTGTTTAACGGCGCGAAGCGTTGATTACCCGTGCCGCCACCACCGCGACCGTCCGCCAAGCGGTAAGACCCTGCAGAGTGCCAGGCCATACGAATCATTAAACCGCCATAATGACCCCAGTCAGCCGGCCACCATTCCTGGCTGTCGGTCATGAGATCTTTCAGGTCTTGCTTTAACTCTTCTAAATTGATTTTTTTGAATTCTTCCGCGTAATTAAAATCGTCATCCATTGGATTAGCTTTGGTGTCATGCTGACGCAGAATTTCCAGCTTTAAGGAGTTCGGCCACCAATGGGTGTTTGTTTTCTTTTCTGAGGTCATGCTGCCGTGCATGATAGGGCATTTACCGCCACCACTTGATTTAGTCATTGATCCTTCCTTATTTACTGTGCTCAATTTGAATATTCGTTATGTAAGTTATAGCAATGCCCGGCTACTTACTCAAAGGCAAGATACCGTTTGCTTTGATAGGTTTTATAGATACAGATTAAATAAGAGGAAGGATCGGTTTACTTTAAGCCACTTAATAACCTAATTCTTGGTTTAGCTTAACTTTCCAAGTTTCCCCGCGGCATAATCCGCTTCAATCTGTTCAATGTCCCTTTCGGTGCTCATGACAAACGGGCCTTTTTGAACAAACTCTTCTTTTACCGGCTCAGCGGAAAATAAAACAAATTTGATATCGGAGGAGGATTGATTTGCCAGTTCAATGGTACTGCCAAGTGATGCTGATTGGTTACCTATCGCTAGTGCCTGTCCGGACGGTAGCGTCACGCTGCAGTCAGATACCCTTAACTCTAGTGAACCTGACACGGCGTACAACCAGGCGCTCTCGCCTGCGTTCAAACGATGAGAGAAAGATGAACCAGAAGTGAGACTGCCATCTAAGATAGTCATTGGCAGTGCTGGCGAATCTTCACTTTTCACTCCGTTGCTTTCGCCAAGCATGACTCTAACGCGAGCTCCTGTTTCTTGAATAACCGGTACCTTATTGGCCTTAACATGAAGCGCCTCCGGCGAGCTGGACTTTAGCCGTGCCGGGAGGTTTACAAACACTTGTAAACCGTGAATTTTCGATCCATTTCTTGGCGACTCGTCGTGCACAACGCCAGAGCCTGCTTTTAACCAGTATAAATCTCCGGGTAATAGATCGAAGTCATTGCCTAGCGTATCGCGGTTATGGAATTTGCCCTCGGTATCTTCAAACAAAAGTGACACAGCGGATAAGCCTGCGTGCGGATGAGCTCCGAAGGTCGGCTCTACCATTGTATAGTGGTCAACCATCACAAGCGGGTCCATCGCACCCGCGAACTCTTTCTCTCTGAAGCTTTTCGCTTTGAAGCCTCCACCAATTTCCAACGGCTTACCTTCGGTGGCCGGCGTAATAGAAACTTGCTCGTTTAACGCCCCAGAGAGCGTCTCCTCGGTTAGGTTTTCTGCTCGGTTCATTTCTGTATCTCCCAACGTTATGTTCTCTACTCAACAAAGTTAAACTCTAACAGTAGAACAATAAGAAGCTGTAGAGCTAAAAAATGAAACTTTCATTCTATATTTAGAACAATAAACTGATAATGTTGAAGCCTGTTACTTAGAGAATACCGTGATGATTGATTTAAATGACTACTTTTACTTTGTCCATGTGGTCGAAAAGCAGGGCTTTTCACCAGCGGCTTCGGCGCTCAGCATGCCAAAGTCCAGGTTGAGCCGCCATATAAAGCAGCTAGAAGAACGCCTTGAGAGCAAGCTCATTCAACGCACCTCTCGGCAGTTTAAAGTCACCGATACGGGGCGGCTTTTTTATCGTCACGCCAGAGCCCTGTTAGATGAAATGGAGATGGCTGAAGCTGCCGTTCAAAGTACTAAAAATACGCTTAGCGGAACCGTAAAAATAAGCTGCTCGCTTGGCGTAGCTCAGTTTGCAGTTAAAGAATTGCTTGTCGAATTTTTGAAGGAAAACCCAAAGGTAAACCTGGTTCAGCAAGTAACAAACCAGACCATCGATTTAGTCTCAAACGGGATTGATATCGCCATTCGCGGGCATATCGATCAGCTTCCTGATTCAAGCATTATTCAACGACAGCTAACTACCGTATCGTGGCAGTTGTTCGCAAGCCCGGCATACATTGAGTCACACGGTACACCTTTATCGCCTGACGACTTACTCAAACAAAAAAGCCTTAAAATGGGCGGGCAGTCTATGTCAGGTGTCTGGACGCTGGAAAACCAGGAAGGGCTGGAAATAACCGTTCCCCACAACCCTCAGCTATGTAGCGATGACATGAGTACTCTTAAAAAAGCCGCAATTGATGGGCTGGGGATTGTCAGCCTGCCTGCTTACACTTGCCGAGATGAAATTAATACAGGACTACTGACCCGCGTACTACCGGACTGGACGACCGGTAAAGCTAAGCTCAGCCTGTTAACTTTGTCACGCCGCGGCCAGCCACCGCCTGTACAGGTATTGAGCGACTATCTTGTCAGTAACTTACATTCTCGCATTGGTGACTAACAGCGACGAAGATTCACTCTGATATCAGTAATTATCGAAGCTAAAAAGCCAGGCTATTGCATCCGATTTAGGAAGTGGCTTTGCAAAAAAGTAACCCTGAACTAAATCACAACCTTTAGCCTTCAGTTGCTCAATCACCTTTTCGTCCTCGACCCCTTCTGCGAGTACTTTAAAACCGAGTTCGTGGCTCATATTAATTGTCGCTCGAATAATAGTATCGTCTTGATCGCATTCCTGCATTTTTAGAATAAACGAACGATCAATTTTGACTTCATGAACGGGTAATTCATCAAGATAAGCTAATGAACTATAACCTGTACCAAAGTCATCAATAGAGACCTTGAAGCCATCCTTGTTTAAATTCATCAATGTCTGAATAGCCGTGTCACGTTCCTCCATAGCGGCGGTTTCTGTCACTTCCAGAATCAAAGCTCCTGCACTTACCCCTCCAGCTTTTACAAGCGTATTAACCTTTTTAGCAAAAGTACTATCTCTTAAGTTTTCCGCAGAGATATTCACAGATACAGTCACGTCTTTATTAAGCTCATGAAGCTCAAAAGCAAAGGCTACCGCTTTTTTAATAACCCAATCTGTTACTTCCTTTATCACTCCGGTTTCTTCAGCAATAGGAATGAACTCATCCGGAGGTATAAAGCCATAATCAGGGTGCGTCCAACGAATGAGCGCTTCAAAACCTGCACATTCGTTGGTTCTCAAATCAACCTGAGGCTGAAAGTACAAATCTAGCTCATCTTTTTGTAAAGCATGCCGCAGTTCGGTCATTAATGTCAGTCGACGAGGGCTGTACGAGTCCATGTCGGGATGATAGACCGTTACACTCTGCTCATTGGGTAAGTTATGGCCAAAAGCTATGAAGGCATGACGCTGCATGGTTGATACATCCATTCCTTTTTCACTAAATGCACAACCTGACCGTACTGAAAACTCAATGGATAGACCTTTAAACTCTATGGGTTCATGCAGGATGTCAGCTAATTTTTGGACCACACTTTGAGTATCTTCCTGGCATAAATTCTTAAAGATGCAACCAAAGGTAACGGTTTCAATATTTGCCACCGTTATCTCGTCTTCACGATCCAACCTAACAACGCTGGGTAGATCTGTCGCCTCTCGATTTAAGCGCTCTGCTACCGCCTGCAGTAGTTTTTCACTGCTCTCATGGCCCAACGTTTTATGGTAGTCGTTGAACCCTTCAATATGCCATAGCCCTATCGCAAGCGAGCCGTTGTTATCATGCGTTAGGTGATTATTCAGCACCTGCTCGAAAATTTGCCTATTACACAAACCGGTCAGTTGGTTTCGGGTTGCACTGCGCATCATTTCCCGCTCAGTATCACGTTGCTTTTTCAGTGCATCAAAGCGTGCTTCCTGTGCTTTAACTTTTTCATTGCGATCTTTTTGAAAACGATCAGCTAGTGCGTAAGCCATCAAAATAGACTGGATACTGGCTCCCAGTGGAATACTGTACTGAGACGCTCCGGTAATTGAAATAACGCCTAGCTGATTCAATATAGTAACCAGACACCCCACCAACAAAGCTGCCCATGAAATCGTAAAGATACGAGCGGTTTTGGTCCCCTGAGACCACAGCCGAATGCCTGTCCACAGTGTCAGCAACGTAACTGGAACTGATAGCCCAACACCCAACGATGTTGCTTGCCGGTAAGGCAGTACTACGACAGACACCAACGCCAGTAATACAATAAGTGCCGCAACTCGGTATGTTCGGTACCAGTTTCGATGTGATCGTTTCAAATCAAGATAGTCACTTGAAAACCAAAGCATCATAAAGAGAATAAAAGGAACGGAAGTTAGGATGATGTATTCATGTAACAGCGGCCAATTCGGAATAACATATTGGAACAGCACGCCATGCATAGCTGCCTGCAGTGTTAGAAGCCCCAGAATAGTGATACTAAACAGTAAATAAACACGCTCTCGCATCAGAAAATACAGGCCGAGAATAAACACAATGAGCATAAGTTGAGAGCCATAATAGATAGCCCGATAAGTTGCGTCTTCATTGCTGTACTTTATGTAGGCATCGTTACTCCAAAGCCGAGTAACAACTTGGTGAGAGCTAGCAGACTGGACCCGAAAATAAACTTGATAGGTAGCTTCGGCCGCTAAATCAACTGGGAAAACAAAGGTTCTGCCATGTATCGGCCTGTCACTGTAGGGTCTTCTGTCACCCGTTGTATAGTGCTGAATAACTTCGGGTCTTATATTCAAACTGCTCTGCGAAAGGTTCTTAGAAACTATATACAGATCAATTTTATCGAGTAACGGGTAGGTTATTTCTAAAAGCCTTAACTGATTTTCACTTTGACTATTCGTTAATGTAAGACGATACCAATACGCATCACTAATATAGCCTTTACTATATTTATCACCCACTTTAGACCAGCTCAAGTTCTCTGCCTCAAGAACAATGTCATCACTGGAAAGTTGATGAGTTTCGCGCCATTCGTAAAGGTGCGACGTGAGATCGATCGTTTCCTCACCGGAGCTAACTGCCACCGGATTGGCTAAAACGCTTAAACAAAACAGATTCAGTAGTAGGCAAAAAAATATGCGTCCCTTCAAATCTCCTCCCATTTAACCTGCTTACTACTACAAATATTACAAACCAGAGCAAATTGTTAATATAGAGTTAAATTAAGCCTATTTTTGACAAAACTTCAAACTGGAATACCATAGCAACATGATTTGTACCTTATGCTCCTCGGCCTCAGAACCCTTCTGTGACGATAAAAAACGCCAGTACTTCCGGTGCACTGTCTGTGACATGATTTTTGCAGACCCGCAGGCTTACTTGCCGCAGGACGAAGAAAAAGCCATTTACGACTTTCATCAAAATGACCCTTACGACGTTCGCTATCGGGAATTCTTAGGCCAACTTGCAACTCCATTATTAGAAAAGCTATCAACTGGTATGACTGGTCTTGATTTTGGCTCGGGCCCGGGGCCTACACTTAACTTAATGCTTGAGGAGCAAGGCATGAGGATGTCTATTTACGACATCTACTACGCGCCGGACAGCGGACAATTGAGCCGCCAGTATGACTTTGTCACCTGCAGCGAAGTTGCTGAGCACTTTAATGAACCCGCCAAGGCATGGTCACAGTTAATAGGCTTAGTAAAACCTAAAGGGTACATAGGCGTTATGACCTGGATGTTTACAAAGGAAACCACTAAGCAATTTAACCATTGGAGATACAAAGGTGACCCGACCCATGTCAGCTTTTATACGCCCAAAACCATGCAGTGGATAGCGCAACATTTTCAACTAAACCTTGAAATTATCAGCGAACAGGTCATTTTATTAAGAAAGGACTAACAGCGGAGGGCGACTATGAACTACGAATGCGTACACGCAGACATTAGCCAACAGGCCGATATTGATGCCGTAGTTAACGCAGCTAATGCAGAGCTCAAACCTGGCGGTGGCGTTGCCGGTGCAATTCACCGGGCAGCGGGTCCTGAACTGGAAAAAGCGACTCGCTCACTTGCTCCCATTGACCCCGGTGAAGCCGTTATCACCGACGCCTTCAATCTTCCTAATCGCTACATTATTCACTGTCTGGGGCCCGTTTATGGCGTAGACACCCCCTCAGATAAGCTGCTGGCAGACTGCTATCGTAATGCACTGGATTTAACCGACAAGCATCAAATAGAGTCTATCGCGTTTCCGGCGCTGTCAGCCGGAGCCTTCGGTTACCCTTTTGAAGACGCAACTAAAGTGGCTCTGGACACAATTAGGCCGCACGTCGAAAAGCTGAGCCACTTGAAGCTTGTGCGCTTTGTGCTATTCAGTGACGAAGAGTTTGCCCTTTACCAACGTGCGCTGAGAAAGTAGTCATTATTTGAAAACTACACCGGCTTCTTTGAGTTCTTGCCGCTCAGTGTCTGTCATAGCTTTCCTCTATTGGGTGTCTTTGTCATAAAGTCTAGACAACATCGAAGGTTTTATGTAGCTGGATTTGACAAACTTAGTGGGGCCTAAAAGCAAAGCCACTAGGTAGTTTGAACTAGCCAGCGGCTTTGTCAGTAAGTACATAATGAGTAAATACTTACTTAATCGTTTCTAAAACCTTTTCCAACGGCACTAATTTAAGGTTTTGACCGGATTCAGGCATACGGTTACGTCCGTCCTGAACAATAAACGCGCCTTGCTTAAACCCTTTACCCAGAGACTGAGTTGTTACGTCAATACCATCGGTTTCTGATGCGCCATCAATAGCTAAATCAGTATTGGTGCGAATGCGAAAGTGCGAAAGCAACGACCAGGGCGCCTGCCCTTCAAAAACAATGTAACTGTCGTTGCCCTGACTGGAGAGAAACAACAAGTCCCGGCCATCAACATTGGCAAAAGTGACGCCTTCAATATCCGCTACCAGCTCTTCGTGTTGGTCAACAAAAATAACCGGTTCACCGGAGGTTGAGCCATCAGCAGCAGCGTCAAATAACCATACCGCGGCATCCTCTTCACCAACGAATAAGCGTTGCGTTTTATCATCCACAACACAACCCTCCGGCTGAGAAGGAACGCTCAATTCTCTTACTTTTTCCATCTTGCCGTCGTTGCGTATAACAAACTGCTGAATAACACCTGATTTACCGTTCACATAAACGGAGGCTTGTTCCGTCGTTTCATTATAACCCATACAAAGACCGTAAATTTCTTCAATGTCGGTAAGAGCATTAGTACCAACAGAAAACTCGCCGTCTGCGCTAATATCAAACAATTGCAGGCTGTTATTGTCACGCAAAGAAGCAACTGCCCAGGAGCCCCGAACATCGACATTATTCAGGCGGCCTACAGGAAACTCCTGAACAATTTTACCGGACATGTCATAAACATAGAGACCTGTGCGCTTATCCGTACCCATGATGCGGCTTTTCTCAGGTGTTTCCGGGTGTACCCAAACGGCGGGATCATCAATCGCATCGCCACGTAACGGTGAGGGTTCAGTTTGCAGGGTTGCCTCAACCTGAGACACTGGCTTTTTAACCGGACGCTGTTTTGACTCCAGAGTATCAATTGTCAGCTTGCTCATTGCCGTCATGTCTTCTTCTGTCAGCAATAGCTCGCCATTTCCTAAATCAGACACATCGGTTAGTGCTTCAGCGTCGTCAATTGCAAAGGCTTTATCAAACTTAAAACCCTGCTCATTCTGACGATACACCAACAACCGCGGCGGCTCTTCTTCAAGCACCAGCAAACTGCCATCATCAAGCAACTCCAGCGCTTTCACTTCGCCTTCAATAACACCAAAAGGCTTAGCTGCTGCAATTAAGTCGCGTCCCTGATCAACTTCCGGCTCTGCGTTATACGCCCACACAGCCTGATCCGCTTCGGCAACGTACAGCTTTTGTTCCGCGTTCGATACAACACAAGCCGTACTGTCATAAGGTACATTCATATTACGGATAACCAGCGGTTCTTTTAACCACTGGTCGTCCTGTCTTACCAGTCTTTGCTCAGCACCGCCACGGCCACCGAGCAGAAACACAGATAACTGCTGGTTTTCGTTACTCTCGTAAAAGCAGATGTCTTCTATTACGCGGCTGGTAATCTGACCTTTCCAGACCGGCTGCACATCTTTACCGCTGGCACGCCAGAGAAACAGCTCCTGAGTGTTACCTTCCATAGCACCAACCAGGGTTTCACCATTACTTAACGGCATAGTCCGCAGGTGGAAGAAATCGCCTTCGGTAACGCGTTTATCGCCCAGGCTTAGTCCATCAGCAGTAACTTTCAGGTAGTCATTATTCAGTGCGACTTTATGGCGAAGATTCGTTTCTGTCGCTGACGTACCGCAAGCGGCAAGTAGCATCAAACTTGATGCTACTGCGCTTAAAATCATTTTATTTTTCATAGTTATCCTTTAAATACCGTGATTCCGTATTACCAGTTAATTAACTGCACACCTAGAGTGAAGCTGCGGCCATAGCTTTCGTACTGCGCGTTGTATCTCTTCTGGCCGGTGTAAACATAGTAGGGTTCGTCGGTAATGTTGTTGGCCGCAAAGCTAAGGCTGACATGGTCGTTAATTAGCCATTTTGCGGAAAAATCCAGAGTCAAATTGTCGTCTTCGTAAATGTCGTAACGGCTGTCTTCAACGTCACCAAGCTCAGCCAGATACTTTGACTTGTAATTAGCTGCCAGACGTAAGCTGACATCATAAACTTCGTAGCCAAGCGCAAAGTTTGCGGTGGTATCAGACTGGCTCGGCAGTTGGATGTCCCGCGACACAAGCTGACCATCATCAGTCCAGTCAACGGTTGCTTCTGAGTCGGTGAAAGTCAGGTTGGTATTGATTAGGAAGTTATCCAGCCAGTTATCAAAACCAGACACCTGGTGCACAAAGTTGATTTCTAAACCATAAACGTAGGCGTCATCACCGTTGATGTAAGTTACGGCTTCATCGAAGTTTTCGTAACCCGGACGCCCGGCAACATCGGCCTCATAAACAAAGTTTTCAATATCTTTGTAAAAGGCCATGGCAGAAATAACACCTAGAGTTTCGTCGTAATGCTCAATACCAAAATCAAGGTTCTGCGTGGTTAATGGTTCAAGGTCCGGGTTACCGAACTCAGCCTTCAGGTCGCCGTCGTCATTTTCCAGATAGTAGCTGGATCTGACTTGTTCAAAGTTTGGTCTGACAAGACCGGTGCTGTAGGCCGCACGAATGATAGTGTCATTACTTAAGTCGTAGCGAGTCACCACACTAGGAAGCCAGTTTGCATCGCTAAATTTATCCGAGACCGGTGTAAAGGTTTCCAGTTCGTCGTCATAACGGTTACCGCGCCCTGAGCGCTCCTCATGTTCATAACGCGCGCCAGCAATAACCTGCCACTTGCCAAAGCCCATGTCGGCCATCAGGTAACCGGCACTGATGTCTTCATCAATTTCGTAAGATGCGATTCGCGACTCAACTTCATCCCGGAAACTTTGTAATTCGAAGGTATCAACCATGTCCCAAAGTTTGTCGGCGGAAGCTCCTGGACCAAATCGGTCCAGGCCATACTCAACATTTGACGAGGTCTCGTAGTCAGCAAGCGTTAGCCCGGTAACACCCAGGTCAGCAAAGTCTTCCATAATAAAGATGTTTTCTTCTGCTGACTTTTCACGCTGGCTTAACTTGATACCGCCTTTAAACGTGACCTGATAGCTGGGTTGTAACCAGTCATAAGCCACATCCAGCTTAACGTTCTTTTCGGTCTCTTCGGTGTAGGCGTCACTCACTTCCACTTCATCAATTTCATATTCTGAAGCCTGATAAGCGCTGTCAGGGGCAATTAACCCTAAACGTTTGACGCCGGTGTAGCCCAGTCCGTCATCGAATTCCTGTGTAAATTTGGCACCACCAATGGCAAAAGGCTGGTCTTCGCTGGCTTTGCTCGTTCCGGCTTCCAGAGTCACTTCCCAGTCATCAAACTTCTGTTTAGTGCCCAGCACAACTGCTGTAATTTCCTGAGTCTCTTTACGGTCTTTAAGCTCGCGTACAATTTCGCCGCCAGCACTAGCTTCTGCGCCGATTGGATCGGAAAACTCGGTAACAATCCCCTGACGAATTTCAGTATCTGCAAATTCGCTGTACAGCGAGCGCAGGTAGAACTCAGACGCGTCGGACGGACGATAGTCCAGATTTAAGGCTAAACCGGTTCGCTCACGAGTAACGGAGTAGGCGCGTTGCTCAAATTCTTCCAGACCCGGTTCATCCAGATCCCAGTTGCCGCCGGTTTCAACGTTGTCGGTGGTAAATGAGCGGTCCTGATAGCTACCGGCAAAGGCGATACCAAAACTGTCCGCTTTATCTCCAATATCAAAGGTGTTGCTGACAACGCCGGAAACTTTCGGGTTAGTCTCGCTGGCCTGCTCGTTATAACCAATATCCGTAGTAAAAGAGTAGAATGAGCCGTCACGGTCAAAAGCGGTCATGCTCTGCAGTTCAATATTACCGCCAAGGCTGCCCGCAGAAATATCTGGAGTGAGTGTTTTGTTGACCACAACCGATTCCAGCAAATCAGATGGAATAACATCTAACGCCACTGCCCTACGCCCCGCTTCCGGTGCCGCCAGAGAAGTACCGTTGTAAGAAACCGAGTTTAAATCGGGAGCCAAACCACGAATACGTATAAAACGGCCTTCACCCTGGTCACGCTCTACTGATAATCCAGGAATTCGTTGTAATGCATCGCTAACGCTGTCGTCCTTTAGGTTACCCATGTCATCTTTCTTCAGGACATTGATAATACCGCCAGACTCACGCTGTTCTTGCACGGCACGTTTAATTGAGTCGCCGTAGCCAATAGTAAGAACTTCTTCAATTCGCTTTTCTTCGGCTGTTTTCTCCGTGCTATCGTCCTGCGCTTCCTGAGCCATAAGCGCAGAGGAAGCGCCACATGAAACGGCAATAAGCCAAGCTAAATATGTCTTCTTCATAATCATTCAAACCCTGTCGTTTTTTGATTGATGCGACATACCTTAAAAGCGAAAAGTGACAATATGAGGATGCATCTCACTAACTGTGAGCTCTTTTGATGCGGGTCAGTTAAGCCCAAAAAGTAAGCTCCCCGTCACCAAACTGTCATAACTCAGGTTTAGAGTGTCTTTGTCCTAATGCGGAGGCTTTGATGCGATTTATTAATTTACGCTATGTCAGCAACTGGCGAATTCTCCTCATTGCCTTAGTCGTTCTGACCGGAGTGCTGATAAGCAGTCAACTGGGCACCATTAAACCTTATGAAATAGTCGATCTACTCGATTTTCTTGGAGAAGGCTCCACGCTAGTCTTGACCATTCTGATCGTCATATTTGCTGTTACTGATCGCCCCCGCGGCAACGTAACCAACCTGTTTTATAGCGGTGGTCTGCTGCTTATTTTTTCGATGACACTGGATGTTTTAGACGAGTTTTTCCGCTACCCGGATTCACTCCGGCTATTAAGCTGGCTGGAGTCCATCCCTCTACCTGTCGGACTCGTCATAATAAGCTGTGCTGCTGCTGAATGGCGACGTGAAAATAAAATGCTGTCGCGACAGCTGATGGTGCGCGAAAAAAACCTGCGGTCGCATCACTGGGTCGACCCCTTAACTTCGCTGTACACAACACCTTATTTTATAAAGCTGGTTGAACGTGAAATTGCTTTACACGGCAATTCATCACAGCAACCAACTGTGCTGGTCAGTGTTAACTTCAAAAATTTCGCGCAATATAACGATGAAATGGGAACCAAAGCAGGAGATGAACTTCTGCATCAGGCCAGCGAATTAATGGTTTTACTGCTTAGGCCACAAGACTGTGTGTGCCGCGAGCACAGTGATCACTTTCTAATACTACTCCCTCAGACCCCTTTATCTCAGGCAAATAGGCTAATGAAGGTCATCAGTCAGAATTTAAGTTCTGAATTAAACCTGCCCAGCTACATGAGTTTAGAAATACAGACTCATCGTGTTGAAGAAGTTTCAGCTGCTGATGCAATCAAGGTGCTGCACAAGCAAGTTGAGGAGACGCCCCGCTATGTGCCGCTGGTCAACTAACGACCAACGGCACCTGCTTGGTAAACCTCTAATCCAGGCTTTGCTACCACTTGCCGAGAGACGCGGTATATCCTCTTCAGAACTGTTCAGAGACACCGCATTGTCTGAAAAAAAGCTAAAATTAAACAGTTTTCGGCTTACAAACCATGAGCTATTGTCTTTATTGGCTTCCGCCGAGGAAAAAATTAATGATCCCCATTTATGGCAACTGGTAACAGAGACCCTATTCAGAGATAGGCTAAGCCCTTTAACCGACCTGATTGTCCATGCTCAAAACCTAAAGCAGGCACTGATTCACTTATCCCGTTTTCAAAACCTTCTACAACCTTTCCTCTTTACACCGACACAACAGTTTGAGAGCTCACTACAACTGGATTTCATTCCGGTGGCAGGTCTGGCCGGTAAAATGAACCAGCACTGCTATGTCGCCAATTGTAAAATCGGCATAGCAATATTGTTGATGCTGGGTCGTGCACGGGGGTTAGCATTAGAACAATGGCAAATCTATCTGCCAGAGACGGTTTCGCCTTTACCCATTTGGTCAAAGTGGGTGAAGAATATCAACTCACGACCCATCAGCGCATTAACCATTCCGGTCTCTCAACTTAAAGAAAAACGACCTGAGCGAGACTTACCTCGCTATTATCAAGCTCTAAGCTTTTGCCAAATTCAACAGCAAACGAAAGCGCAGTCACCTTTACTGTTGGTTGTTTTTAAATGGCTGGAAAGTCAAATAGAAGTGGGTGAAGATATTTCGCTAAAAGAACTGGCAGAAGAACTGGGAGTCAGTCTTTCCTCGTGTAAGCGCATGTTGGCGAATCACGGCTACAGCTTTCAACAAGTCTATGACTTAGTCCGGCTGCACAAGCTACTCAACCTGCTACAAAAACACCCTTACAGTAATGTTGAGCTTGCACAGCGACTTGGCTACAGCAACCCAAATAATTTCCGCCGTGCCTGTAAACGATGGCTGGGCATGGTTCCCGACGAGCTTCGTCGACAAAATTCTGCCCTATTTTTCTCTACTCGCACCATTTAAAGCCTTAGCCTGTTGCTAGTACGAATGAAGTTGTATTAGCTACTTCGGCGTACCAAACATAATTTTGTCGGCGTTGTTAGCTAAAGCAATGATCATAGTCACAGCCCAGGTTCCCAGTATCCACCAAAAGGTCGGCCAGGACATCCAGGTAAGATCAAGAAACAACACGTCGAAAATCCAGACAATAAATGCCGCAAATAAAATCGAAGGCAAAAATACGACGAACAGAACGCAAAGGGCTAACGGTATGGTGCCCAGGGTTTTCATCCAGTTTAATAAAGACGACATAATGGCTTTTGTTTAGTGAGAGTGGGTTGAAAACTACATTGAGTTGGGGGAGATATCAACTCACCAAGCATTTTTTCTGAACCAACCTATACTTCGCTTCGTCTCTTTACTGAGTTACAGACAATAAAACAATGACTAATAAGGCATCAACTAATGAAGATAGAGCAAGTAGAGGTACTCGTTCTAGCAGCACAGGAAGGTAAACGCGATGCTTTGGAATTGCTTTATCGTCACTTTTTTACACCGATGAAGCGCTACGCAATGATACGGGTTCACGAACCAACAACGGCGGAAGACCTAGTACAAAACGTGTGGCTCAAGGTCGGTAGGCGACTGCAACTTATGCAGGATGTTCGGGTTTTTCGTAGCTGGCTTTATAAAGCGTTGCGGTGGGAAATTATCGACTGGGCACGTCAGCAGCGTAACGCGAGCTTCGAAGAGCTTAATGAATCGAATTTATTCACAGAGGATTTACGGCCAGAGGTTTTGGATGAAGCTCCTCTTTTGGCGGGCCTCAAGCCTAACGAACGAGAGGTTATTGAACTGTTCTACCTGAATGAGTTGTCAGTCAACGAAACAGCGTTAGTACTCTCTATAGCGCCAGGCACAGTCAAATCACGATTGCACAGCGCACGAGAAAATTTGCGTCATAGATACTTAAACGAGGGTGATAAGCCATGAGTACAAACAAAGAAGTTAACGAACAAATAGAAAAAGATCTGTCCGCGCAAGCGCAGGAACTGGATAAGTTAATGGGCACCGGCGAGGGCCTTACCGGCTACTTAAAACAAGGGTTTAAGTACGACATAGGCTGGGTTGTAAAGGTTGCTTATGGACTGGGTGCTATATTTACGGCATTGCTATTGTTTTGCGGGTATCAGTTTTTTACCGCAACGCCTGACAACGAATTGTTCTGGGGCGTTCTTCTCATATTGAGTTTTAACGGTCAGGTTGCCACTAAGCTGTGGATCTATATGCAAACAAACCGTAACCATACCGCACGCGAAATACGCTTACTTGAGCTACGTTTGAAGTCTGCAAGTAACGGGTAATAAGTGGGGTGGCTTACCACCACCCCATAGTACGTTACTTTTTAAAGTCCTGGCTGGCGGCTTTTATTGCCGTTGCCAGCGACTGAGTTGCTGATTCAAGGCCGGTACTAATATCAGACCAAGCGTCCTTGCTGGACTTTTTCAGACCTTCCAGCTTATCTTCGGCCTTGTCTTTCAGCGCTTCAAGCTCTTTAATCTTCTCTTCGTACTTGATTTGCGAATCAGCCTCCGACTGTTTTGCTTTAGCTTTCAAACGGTCGATTTCGGCTTTCATTTCTTCAATTTTCGCTTCGTGCTTCTTTTCAAATGCTTCTTTATTATCCATTTTCACCTCCAAGTTTTCCTTTTTACTCACTTGCTTACTAATAGGTATGGTGAAAAAAGCCAAAACGATCAAAGTTGCTACTGATCTCGATCAATATATTAATGGATACTATTTGCGTTCCTGCCGCCCACATTAAAATTAATTTGTATAGGCTGCTCATTGCTTCCGGGAATGCTCACGCCAGATCCGAAAACGCGTCACTATGTACCAGACAAGACCACCAATAAACATGATAAGAGGAACAATATTGATTTCCTTACTCTGCTGATAGTCGTCAGAAGTTAGGAAAAACCAGAGCACGCCAATAATCAGAATAACGATTGCCAGTACCCCTTGTACCTGCAGGCTTTTTGAAGTGTTTTCAGTGGTAATCTTGTTTTCTCCAGGCTGATCATTTTCACCCGGCTGCTCCTTTTGTTCTGAATTTTCGCTCTTCACGTAGCCACAGGCCGGGCAGCTGTATTTATTATCCAGAACCTCATCTTCACATTTTGGACATTTCTCAAATGCCATTGAAGCACCTCTCTGTTTTATTGCGGAGTGTTCACTTTTCAGTGTAGTCAAAAGAAGAGCAAATAGCGGTGTTATCTCGCATCGCTGTTCGCCCCCTAACCAAAACCTGTTGCTGATAATTTTTCAGATAAAGACACCCTCCGGCGGGTGAACATTGTTTAACTTCAATCGACTGGTGTGCGTAACTCTGTGGGTATTGGTTCCTGAGATAAGCGGCAGCCTGCACACTGGCGGAACCTGTAGCTGCATCTTCAGCCGCTCCGTATTGCGGCGCAAAGTAACGCAGTTGTACCGCACCTGATAGCATTCGATAAATGACAATTAAAGCTCGCTGGCTAAACCGGCATAGCGCACTGCTATTTACATTCAGCGGTGTCAACGGCTGGCTAAGTTCCAGCAAGACATAGTCGTTACGACCACCACAGTAGCCGCCACTAACAACAGGCTGGCTTATAAGCCGTCGCCAAAACCCTAAATTACGCAACGGTCTCTGCGCTAATGGTTTATCAAAGTAGTAAGCCGATTCATGGTCAAACCCCAGCTGTATTTCACTCGCGGGTGTCAGTAAACATTCGTTAGTGGTTTTAGTCTTTAGTCTGTCGTTTATGTAAGCAGCAACCGCGAGGTTACCGGACCCGCAGCGTCGTACCGGCCTGCCATAATCTAAAAACTGAGCCTGAAACGCTCTCGAGCCGCCGCTCATCAGAATTAAATTTGGAACTCTTTGATATTGCGAAGGCACCTCGCCCCACGCGGGTGCCGGGCGATAAGCTATATGATGCTGATTGCCCAACGCCTCCGGACCATAAAAGACATCGACAGTACAAAGTTTTGGCGTAGCAGACATCGATTAGTCTCGAACCTGGTCAGCATTGCGCAATAGCATAATCGCAAAGATTCCGTCAGGCGCCAGCCATATCTTTTCGCGCTTCCAGCCTGCCGAGCTTGCTAACCGGTCAAACTCTTCGGGATGATATTTATAGGAGTTTTCGGTGTGAATGGTTTCACCTTCCTTAAACTGAAAACTTTCACCGGCAATTTGAACCTCCTGCTGAACACAACTGCGCAAATGCATTTCTATACGACCCAGTTCCTGATTATAAATGGCAACATGCTCAAACTGATCGAGATGAAAGTTGGCATCAAGTTCACGATTCATTCGGGTCAGAATATTCTTATTAAAACGTGCGGTAATGTTTTTACTGTCGTTGTATGCACGTTCAAGCATTTGCTGGTCTTTTTTTGTGTCTACTCCCAGCAACAGGTAACTGCCCTCACCTAACGTAGTGCGCGCATTTCGCAGAAAATAAATTGCCTCTTCAGGCTCAAAGTTGCCGATGGTCGAACCCGGGAAAAAGCCCATGGAAGTCGACTCAGAAAGCGCCAGTTCTATCGGTTTGGTAAAATCCCCCTGAGCAACTTTAATCTGTAAATCGGGGAAAGAATCAGCAAGATCCGTCGAAGCTTTTTTAAGGTGTTCACCCGAAATATCAAGTGCGACAAACTCCTTTATTACAGGCAGTTCTTGCAGCAGTGGTTTTACTTTATGCAGTGAGCCTGCACCAAACTCAACCAGTTGAACACTTTTAATCGACTGCTTCGCAACGTACTTCTTTAATTCTTGTGCAACCTCCGGCAGCAGCGCCAGCTCTGTACGATAAGGGTAATACTCGTCCAGCTTGCAAATTTGATCGAAATACTCCGACCCCTGCGCATCATAAAAGTATTTAGGTGACAGCGCTTTTTGCGGCAAGCGCAGCCCCGCCAGAACATCCTGCAGAAACCCTTGGTTCATAAAACATCCCGATTTTTGATTTTATTTGGCCAGACGCAGACTGCTAAATTGCCAGCGCTGATGCGCATAAAAGAAGTTCCGGTAGGTTGAGCGCATTTGCTGCTCGGCAGTGGCACATGAACCTCCGCGCAGAACCCACTGGTTAGCCATGAACTTTCCATTGTACTCAGCCAGCGCTCCTTCCGGGGTTTTGAATCCCGGGTAAGGAATAAACGGACTTTGCGTCCACTCCCACGCATCGCCAAACATTTGCTTAAGACCTTTACTGGTTGTTTCTACCGGCTGCGGCAGCAATTGGTTCTGCTCCAAAAAGTTGCCGCAACATTTGACCGACTGGGCGGCATGCTCCCATTCAAACTCCGTTTGTAACCGACAACCGCGCCAGCGCGCAAAAGCGTCTGCTTCGTAATAGCTAATATGGCAAACCGGAGCATTTAGATCTAAAGGCACACGTTTACGACCTGTCATAGTAAACCATTGCTCGCCTTCACGATGCCAGTATAAAGGCGCTTGCCAACCTTCTTGTTGCGCCGTTGCCCAGCCGTCCGAAAGCCATAGTTTTGGTCGCTTATAGCCGTCGTCAGCAATGAACTCTAACCATTCTGCATTAGTCACCAAGCGCTCACACAGGCTGAATTCTGGCACAAACACCTGGTGCCGGGGTTGTTCACAGTCGTAGGCGAAGGTCGACTCCGCATCGGTACCGATAAAAGATAAGCCACCTTTAAAATGGACAAATTCAGGGCCTTCTGTACTAACAGAGCCAGGCGAAGATGCTAATGCGTTGGTATCCTGGCTTAGCGCATACGGATTAAGTGACAAAGCATGTTTAATATCGGTTTGTATCAGTTCCTGATGCTGCATCTCATGATGCAACCCAATGATAACGGCCGCCTCAATTTCAGGAGTCGACGATTCCAATAACACCTTCATGGCGTTATCGACATGCTTCCGATAATTAATCACTTCTTCCAACGACGGCCGTGACAACAAGCCTCGTTGCGGTCGCGGGTGACGCTCGCCTACCGTTTCATAATAAGAATTGAATAAGAATTGATAGGCATTGTTATAAGTTCGATAGCCAGCTAAATGCGGTTGCAGTAAAAAAGTCTCAAAAAACCAGGTGGTATGAGCGAGATGCCATTTCGTCGGACTGGCATCAGGCATCGATTGCAGCATCATATCTTCTGCACTTAAGGCTTCCATCAGCCTCATTGTTTGCGCACGCACCCGCTCATACTCCGCTATTAACTCATCTCCGGATAAGCTCTCATTGTCAAAAGACTGCGCAACACTCGGCATTGGTTTGGCCTCCTGTACTTCAAATGGGTTCGATAGGTGTCGACCTCTCTACTCTGAAATTCAGTATGGCACTTTTGATTTCGGTTGCCAGTACAACCTAAATTGAACAAACACAGTCGAGCTTGAGCAGTCCCAGTTGAGGAGTGCGTCCCGGCGGCGGAACCTCCGATAGCTAACAATTTATAACTTTGTTAATATCATTTGAGTTAAAAACAATAATTATAACGAGAGCCCAATATGCAAACGCTTCGCCCCCTTTATATTGCTTTATTAAGTGCTGCATTATTGCAGGCCTGCTTCCCAACGAATAAAAATACCGATACCGACACGGACAACACATCATCACACAGCCTGACTCTGTCTGAGGCTAATAAGTTGGTGGAGCTACCACTGCATTGTGTCGAGACACCTTATCCTTACAAAACCGGAATAACCTTGGGTAGTGCTGAAGATTTAAAGGAGCCTTCGGTTATACACCCAGTATTTTATGGCTGCTTTGACTGGCACAGCGCCGCGCATGGGTACTGGTCAATGGTCACTTTACTGCGCCAGTTTCCTGATTTAGAACAGGCCGACGAAGTCAAAGCCATTCTTAAACGCAATTTAACCGCCGAGAAAGTTGCGCGTGAAGTCGACTTTTTCAGTAAGGAAATTAATGAATCTTTCGAGCGCACTTACGGTTGGGCCTGGTTGTTAAAGCTGTCTGACGAACTCCATTCATGGCAAGATCCAATGGCTGAAGAGCTGGCCGCTAATTTACAACCATTAGCCGATTTAATCGTTGAACGCTATATCAACTTCTTACCTCGATTAGTTTACCCAGTACGTGTGGGCGAGCATACCAACACGGCCTTTGGCTTAAGTTTTGCCTACGACTACGCTGTTAACCGAGAACACACCGAACTACAGCAGTTAATCGCTCAGCGAGCTAAGGATTATTTTCTGGAAGATAAAAACTGCCCAATAGGCTGGGAGCCAAGCGGCTACGATTTCCTTTCACCCTGCCTGGAAGAAATTGGCCTAATGCAGCGCGTCCTGCCGAAACAGCAGTTTTTAACCTGGCTTGATGATTTTATGCCACAACTCGCAGACCCGGACTACAACCTGACTGTAGGTAAAGTCAGCGACAGAACCGATGGTAAGTTGGTCCACCTGGATGGTTTAAATTTTAGTCGCGCCTGGAATCTGTATGCGCTGGCTAACCAATACCCACAGTATGAGCATTTACGTGAAGTTGCCGATAAACATATGGCGCACTCCTACCCGAACCTAATCGGCGATAGCTACGAAGGTGGTCACTGGCTGGGCAGCTTTGCTATTCAGGCGTTGAATCAGACGCAGCAGTAGTTTTAATTAAAAGAGAGCAAGCTTCGGGTCGTCGCATGATGAGACGCCTTTTATGATTGGTTCTAAGAGTTTATAGAGGGTCTCTCAATTAATCGAGTGTAAGGGTGATGGTTATGTCCGACTATATCCGTATTGAAAAAGCCATGACCTATATGTCAGAGCACATATCCAGACAGCCCACTCTGGAAGAAGTGGCTGCTCATGTTCATCTCAGTCCGTTTCATTTCCATCGGATGTTTTGTAAGTGGGCAGGCACCACACCGAAACGCTTCCTGCAGGCCCTTACGCTGGAACGAAGCAAGCGAATGCTGAAAGAAGAAAGCTCTCTTATGGATATTTCCCTCAGCATGGGTTTAAGCGGAGGCTCCCGACTGTATGACCACTTTGTGAAGTTAGAAGCCGTAACGCCAGGTGAATACAGGAACGGAGGCCAGGGGGTTACTATTCAATACGGAGTTAATGAAACTCCTTTTGGTAAGATATTTGTCGCAATTACCCCTCGAGGTGTATGCCGCATCGAGTTTTTGGGCTCCAGATCCGCTGCCGAAGTACTTACTGATTTACGTAAAGACTGGCCCAAAGGCTCACTCGTAAGCAATGACAACGCGACGAACTATGTCGCTAACGTACTGTTTAGTCGATTAAAAGACGGGCAGTCTAACCCCTTGTCATTGCACGTAATGGGTACCAATTTTCAAGTGGCCGTGTGGAGAGCTTTATTGAGAATACCGCCGGCAAAGCTGGCCAGTTACTCCCAAATTGCCAATGCATTAGGTTACCCGAAAGCATCTCGTGCGGTTGGTAATGCTGTTGGCTCTAACCCTGCTGCCATGCTAATTCCATGTCACCGCGTTATTCAGAAAAGTGGTGCTATAGGAGGATATCGCTGGGGTTCAACAAAGAAAGAAATGATTCAGGCATGGGAGCTCCTGCACGAAGATCCAGTAGAATTTTAATTACAAAGAAAGGCTTGATTAGGCTCAACAAAAAAGCCCAGCATAAGTTGCGCTGGGCTCTGGATTGCGTGATTAATTACGCTTTTTTACCAGGTGTTTGTTGAGGTTGCTTTTGGTCTTTTTGCTGACCAGGAGTAGCATGTTTTTGTTCGCCTGGTTTGTTCGGCGTTTGTGAACCTTGATTTTTTTGCGTATCCATTATTAACTCCTTAAAGAGTTTGTCAGCATCATTCAATTATGACGCTATTTTGAAGTATAGATTGCCTTCGAGAATGCGTCTGTTCGCTACCGCACATAACATAGTATATTTTAGTTTTTTATTCGGAAGCATCTAACGATATTCCTACACATCGCAGCCCCCTTACCACCCATCCTTTGGATAATTTCTTCTGTAACAAGCGGTGACATTGCCAACAATCATTATGTGTCATGAAGCTTTGAGCAACGCGATGAAAGAAGTGTTCCCAACCGTGGTCGGCCCTTGCGAGGCAGGCCGCGACATTCGCTTGTCTGTGACTTATGACTTTCAAAGCGTTAGGTTTTCAAGATGCGTATTAACTCATTCAAACGGTGGATCTTTTGGATCCACCTTATTGTAGACATGTTGGCCGGACTGTTTATTCAGAAAGAATGTAGCCGATGAGACCTAGTATGTCAGAGGAATGTCTCAACCGGGTTGCCAAAAATAAATCTCACCTGCATTACTAACCATAATCAACCGATTTTTAGCCCAAATGGGTGTAGCCATAAACCCTCCGCTGGCCAATATCCGTGACATCATATCGTACAGATCGTTAAAATTAGTATCCTTATTGAGTACGCCATAGGTATCTTGCCTGTATGCACCGAGCTCTTGCTTCCAGATTGTTGCGCCATCAGCTTTGTTAAGAGCCACAACTTTACCTAACATTGAACTAAACAAAACGCTGTCGTTGAACAGCAACGGCGAGCTGTAGTTCCAACCCTTAGTTTTATAACGCCAGTTCTCGGTGCCATCTTTACGATTTACTGCAATGGCCAGCCCCGTATCAGAACTACCGACATAAACCTGATCCTGATCAACGGCAACCGTGGTGACTACCCAGGATTTCGCCATGTCATAACGCCAAAGCCGTTCACCCGTTTTCGCTTCCAGGCTATATAAAAATCCATCGCGACTACCGATATAAACTTTGTCGTCAAAAATTGTAGGGCTGGCCTGCACGCCAGTCCAAAGGCTGTATTCTTGTTCAGACTCAGTCTGGTATTTCCAAACCAGTTTGCCGGACGCCAAATCCAGAGCGTAAACGTTACTATCCCAGGATCCAACAATGACGTAGTCTTCCCATAAAGCCGGAGAGCTATGAACCACGCCACCGGTTTTAAATGACCAGACCCGATCACCCGTGGCTTTGTTTAATGCATAAATATGGCTGTCTCCGCTGCCAAACACCACAAGGTCATCAGTTACCAACGCAGAAGACGACAAGTAATCCCAAGGGTCAACCACAGGTTTGTTTTCTTTCATGCCGTTGTAGCCGTACGCAGCAAACCGTTGTTCACCCAGCGTTTCAAAGCGCCACTGCACACGCCCTGTCTCGAGGTCAAACGCATAGAAGAATCCATCTTCACTCAATACGTAACCGTGAGACTTGTCCACGGTTGGTGTTGCGCGAATGCTTCCGCGGGTGGCCAGAGTCCAGTTAATGGTGTGAGTTTCGAGATCAAAAGCATAAAGCACACCGTCAAGACCACCGATGAGCAGTTGCTCATCAACCACTGCCGGCGAAGACGTGACTTTTGTCGGAATAAGATGCTGCCATAACACTGCTAATTCTGTGGGGAAGTCTTTTGAAACTGTTTCACTGCGTTGAGCATTTCCCTTAAAGGTATGCCAACTTTCTGCGCAAACGGCTGCACCACTGAAAATCAGTGCCATTACGCATAGCATGGCGGTGAGTTTATTCTTCATGACTTTATTCCTTGATGTGAAAAGTCATGAATTTTAACGAGGTGCTCTGGTGTGTCCTGAAGATTAGGTAAATACAACCTTAATTTATGTTAATTCGCTCCGGTAATACGCCGGAACTTGTTAGCAACGGCAATAAAATCGGGGTGCTCATACAAAGGCGCGTAATGCGGGTCAGCCAGCAACCACAACGCTTCCCACTGACGTTGTTCGATAGCTTGATCTATATAGGTAATAGCGCGCTCGTGATCTCCGGCTACCACGGCATGTCTTGCGTTTGCGACCGGCGGCCGATAATGGCCCAACTCACTAGACACCAGATTATCCATAAGACTACGATGAACCGCCTTAATACCATCGGTACCAAAGTCTTGTTTTAGTTGCATTCTACTTGCCTCGTTTACCTGCGCCAGCTCAAGCAAAGCATCAAGATGAAACCAGACCATGTTCATATCGCCCGCCTGATATGCAACATGTTGAGCTGAAACGTGCAAATTGTAACTGGCAGGTTCAACTGCCAGAATCCGATCGATTTCTTGCCTAGCTGCATCGGGATCGTCTAATAGTAAATGTAACCAAGCTAGTGTGGGTGCAGCATAAAACTCCGGATGATGGCGGCGTAATTCATGAATTGCACGCTCAACGCCGTCCGCTTCTCCCAGCGCTAACATCACTTCGGAAAACTGCTGTAAGAACCGGGGTGAACGATTTCCCCTATTGAACTCTGCCATCAGCATGTTTTTTGCCTTGGCAAAATCCCAATGTCCGTAAAAGTAAACCATGCCCAATAACCACTCAGCTTCCGGCAATGCTGGATCTTCTTCCAGTGCCCGCTCGAGTAATCCTGTTAATTCGTTAGCATGTAGCGGGATTTCGTGAGGGGATATGCGTGCCAGCTTGGCCTGCGCCAAACCCAAATAGGCGGTCGCGTTTGGGCCTGTCGCAAGCACATCGCGGTATAGCCGGATAGCTTTATCAATATCACTTTTATTAGTCACCAACTCAGCCGCATGATTTAGCTGTTCATTAAAAGCGAGTTCCGTCGTTGGTGCATTTGGCGTGCTTGTTTCTGACCACAGCATTACAGCGCCTAGCACAACTGCCACCGTGCAGCCTAAAATGCCTATAGTCCACCTTGTCATCTTGCGGGTGCGGTTCATCGATGCAGGTGCAGTAACGGTTTTTGTTTCGGGCTGCCAAACATAGCCACGCCCAGATACAGTTTTAATAAACCTGACAGTGTCCGTTTGACGCAGATACCGTCGCAATTGACTGATAGCAACAGTCAGGCTTTCGTCGGAAACTATGCGAGGAGACCACAACTCCGCAATAATGTGGTCACGGCTAAGTACTTGCCCCGGATTCAAGCAGAACATTTCCAGCAATCTACCTAGCCGGGGCTCAAGCTGAATGCTTTCACCATTGCTATGAATCAAAACGAAGTCATCAACTCGATAGAGCCATTCGTCGAACTGAAAGCATGTAGTCACTGAGTTGCTCATTATTTTCTGCGGAGCCTGATTTTATTATCATCAATAGCGTCACCAATTACCAGCACGCTGATCACTGGCACTATAAGCAGCTCCGTGTAACTATAGTCCAATGTACTTAAGTATATTTCTGACGGCATTTCTGGCCGCCACGATACTACCCGCTCAGTCCGAGTTTGTGGTCGTCGGCGCTCAGCAGATGGGTTACGACGTCTGGGCAATATGGTGGCTAGCCTCAATAGGTAATACTCTGGGGTCTGTGGTTAATTACGTTCTTGGCCGCTTCTTGGTGCAATATCAGGATCGCCGCTGGTTCCCGTTCAAACCAAAATCTCTAGCCCGTGGTCATCGCTGGTTTGAACGCTTCGGTAAGTGGTCGCTGCTGATGGCCTGGGCCCCGTTCATTGGCGACCCCCTCACGTTTATCGCTGGCATGCTGCGATTAACTTTCTGGCAGTTTTTGATTTTGGTCTTTGTGAGTAAAGCTGGCCGCTACGCTATTTTGCTGGGAATTACGCAATTGTTTTAGTCCACGGCGAACCATAAGTTGATAGTGCGTGATCTAATTGCAAAACCTTTACGTTTTGGTGTTTTAAGACCAGAATCAGTATCTACCAACCCATACTAGAGTGAATTCGATATGAAAACGTTTACCGGCTTACTGTTGGCTTTGTGCATCAATGGGTTAACCCTTCAAACTGCATTAGCGCAGGACGAAAAAACAGCGATGGTGCCCTTACCCTCGCAAGACGACTTCTCCAAAGGCGAGGATGGCTGGAGCTTTGGCCTGGGGTTGGGCATTGAATATGAAACCGCCTACGAAGGTTCAGATGAATTTGGATTTGAAATTCAGCCTGCCGGCGCCGTGCAATGGCGTAGCGGTGACAATATTTTCTATTTTGCTGGCGAAGCACTCGGCTGGCGTGGTCTTCGCGCTGATAATTGGCTCTTAGAGGCAACCATTGGCTTCGATGAAGGCCGTGAAGAAAGCGATTCAGACGACGGACACCTGGACGGGCTCGGTGATCAAGACGAAGGCGCTGAACTTGTATTTCAAGCACGTCGCGCCCTCGATTCCGATTGGCGCTACTGGCTGGTCAGTCGTATTGTAGCAAGTGATGAAGGCAACCTGGGTCTATTTGGTGTAGGTCGCCGCTTTGGAGAGCAGTTTGACGGTACCGGCTCTGAGATTAATGTCGTTGCAACCTTCCACGACAGGGAATACGCCAACAAAGGTTTTGGCATAGACGCGGGACAAGCTGCTGCATCCGGTTTACCGCCGACCTCATTGAGTGGCGGATTACGCTCGATAGGAGTTGATTACAATTATCGACATTACGTTAATGATAATTGGCAGATCTACGGCGAAGCGTTGTTTGAATATTACAGTAGTGAAGTTCGCGATAGCCCCATTGCTCGTAGTAATTATGAGACTGAAGTCGGCGTGGGATTTATCTACATATTCTAAGGAAAGTGAGCTCTATAACAGGGGCTCACTTTTTTGTGGCAAAACACCAACCCTGAGTCGCTATAGTCTAAATCGCGCATAAAGCGGATTGTGATCAGACACTTTACTGGTATCGATCGCTATTGTTTCTTGCAGTGTGAGATCCCTATAAAAGATGAAGTCGAGCGGATGCTGCCGGTAGGCCTTAACATGATGTGGGTCGACCATAATTGCTTGCCGAAGACCCACACTGCGACAGAACCGCAGCAAGCTTAGCCGGCGCTGGCGACTCCACACGTTAAAATCACCGGCCACAATAAGCGGTCCTTTATGTTCTAGTATTTCTTCTTTGATAAGCTCTATTTCTTGTGAAAACTGGCGCGCACGAACAAAGTTAATCGCGTGGACATTGACGACCAAGAGTGAGCCGCCCTCTGCCAGCGAATGATGAGAGAGCATGTAACTTTTATGGGTTGCGAACATGCCTTCCCGCTTGCTGCTCAGTCGAGCCTGAGCTTCTTTAAACGCATAACCGCTTGCCGTGAGAACACCATACACAGAGCGCCGGGTTTGCATATTCGGCGCTACCGCATAAGACCAGCTCGGCAGCAGCCAATTATTTTTTGCACTCAGCTTCACCTCCTGAAGTAACAAAAACAAACTCGGATAGTCTGTTAAAACGCTTGCTAAGGTATGCTGAAAATCTGGCTTCTCGGTCAGTTTTTGCGTATTCCAACACAGCACGCCAAACTCTTCCCCATGATGAATAGGGTGTTTGTGAATAAACTGCTGAGGAAACAAAACTTTGGGTTTAAGCACTCATCCGCCTTTTAATGTTGTAGTGCGTTATTAATGTGCAGTGGCAAGCTGAGTTTAGCTCATGAAACGTTAGTCTGGAAATGTTCGGTCATAGAGGGGGGGGGGATGAAAAAAAGAAAGCTAACCAGATGATATGCGTGTTTTTATGGCTGAGCATCAATCTACTCGTCATTGTTTAAAATTTAATATTTTTGGGTACTAATAGACCCCTAATGTAAATTAATATAAACTCTTGGCAATTTGGTTTATAAATTAACGTAAAGCGGCACTATGGGTACCGAATTATCATCAAAATTGAACAAATTACTCAGAGCCCAACCTGCTGGGGTTGTGCTTTGCTCTGCCTGGCTTATAGACAACGGTTACAGCAACGACCTGCAAAAACGCTATAAAAAAAGTCGTTGGTTTGAGTCTATCGGTACTGGAGCACTAATACGTTACGGTGATGAGGTTGATTACCTAGGGGCCGTATATGCAATGCAAACCCAGCTAGGACTGTCGATTCATCCTGGCGGTAAAACTGCTTTGACATTGCAGGGCAAAGCTCATTACCTTGAGCTATCCCCAAAACATGTTCAGTTATTCGGTGGGCAAGGCGAGCACCTGCCGCTTTGGTTTAAAAAGCGAGACTGGGCTCTTAACGTACAGTCCACTCTTACCAAATTCTTACCACCAAAGCTTGGCTTAACCGAAATATCGCATAAACAGTTTAAGGTGAAGGTATCTGAGCCTGCGCGCGCAATAATGGAATGCTTATACTTGGCGCCAGAATCACAGCCACTGGCCGAAGTTTACGAGCTTATGGAGAGCCTTAACAACCTGCGCCCTGCTTCGGTGCAAAAGCTATTAGAAGCCTGTAATTCAGTAAAAGTTAAGCGTTTATTTCTTTATCTGGCCGACAAAGCTGATCATGAATGGGTGCAATATCTTAATTTGGATAACGTTAACTTAGGCTCCGGCAAGCGCGCTATAGTAGTCGATGGTGTTTACGTGGCTAAATACCAGATAACCGTACCTAAGGAGCTGGAGTCAATGGAATGAATGAAATCTACAAAAAACAGGTGGGGCTACTTTTGGATGTGCTACCAGAAATAGCTAAAGAAGATTATTTTGCGATGCATGGCGGCACGGCTATTAACTTGTTTGTTCAAGACATGCCAAGATTATCCGTAGATATTGATTTAACTTACGTTGAAATCGCAGAGCGAGTTGAAACGATAGATTCCATCAATAAAGCACTGCTTCGTATAAAAGAGAGTGTTGAAAGACTGAGCCCATCCATACGTGTTCAGCATAAGCCCAATGTCTGTAAACTACAGATCAGTGAACGAGACGTGCAGGTCAAGGTTGAAGTGAACATGGTAGGCCGAGGATTGTTGAGCCCCGCGGTCAGAGCACCACTTTGCGAATCTGCACAAGAACAATACGACGTATTTTGTGCCATACCCATAGTCCCTCTTAGTCAGCTGTATGGTGGTAAGCTCTGTGCAGCTCTGGATAGACAGCATCCACGAGACCTCTTTGATACGATGTTATTATTAAAAAATATAGGGTTTACCGACGAAATTAAACGCGGCTTTCTATTCGCTCTTATTAGCAGCAACCGTCCCACCCACGAGATGCTCGAGCCGAATTTACTCAATCAACAATCAACTTTTGAAAATCAGTTTGCAGGGATGACAAGTCATGCATTTAGTTACGCTGATTACGAGACCACAAGGCTCAAACTCATCGCCACAATAAAAGACAATTTAGAGGCAACAGATAAAAGCTTTCTGCTCAAGTTCAACCAGCTGCAACCTGACTGGTCTGTTTACGACTACCAACAGTTCCCATCCGTTCAATGGAAACTGTTGAACTTAGCTAAGTTTGAAAAGAGTAATCCACAGGCATATAAAAGCCAACTTGATAGGCTGGAAAACGTGTTAGAGCGTTAATCACTTTACCAATGAGCCTATGAACCTAGTACAAGAAGGTAACTAAACAGTACAATGAAAGAAATAGAAGAAATCCTCAATTTCATAGTTGAAATAGAGAAATTAAAAGGCGTACAACGCAAAACAAAACCGGTAAGATTTGAGCGCTACGAAAACTCAGCGGAGCATAGCTGGCACGTTTGCCTTTCCGCTTAAATGCTCATTCAGGGGACCTAAGCGGCGTTACTGCATACGTTACTTTAGAGCCCTGCTCTTTTGTCGGTCGGACTGCGGCTTGTGCGAGCTCTGTCGTTGGCAGATGCTCTGGTCAGCAACCCCCGTACCAGAGGATAACTGATCGTATTAATACCGAGCTACCCACTGCTGAATCTGTGACGCTGACATGACGCCAGCTTGTCGAGCCACTTCCTGACCGTTTTTAACGAACAGAGTTGTCGGAATACTTCGTACAGCATATTGTTGCGCTAAATGGGGCTCTTTTTCCGTACTTATCTTTAAAAATTGAGCGTCATATCGCATGTTTGTAGCCGCCTGTTCAAAATGTGGAGCATATTGCTGACAAGGACCACACCAACTCGCCCAAAAGTCGACAACTAAAGGCATATCAGCATTCTGATGCGATCTAAACTCATCACTATTTACGACGATAACCTCACCGTTAAAAAGCGATGACTTACACTGGCCGCAAACGGCGCTCTCGTTTTTCTTATCGACAGCAATTCGGTTTTTCTTGTGACATGAAGGGCATGCAACAATCATTTTTTCAGTCATTCTGCTCGTTCCCAGTTATCTATCGCTCAGCGTGAACTATAAAGGTGTTATTTTACGTAAGTGTAATACGATTTTTGACGGATGTAAGACTTAGGTAATGTTAAATTTAGATTTTGCTAAACGAGTCATTATTGAAACGGCGAAACAAGAGTGGGTCGACAGCCCGGCTTCTGGTGTGCGTCGTAAATTATTGGAGCGTGAAGAGGCTGAGCGCGGTCGTGCGACCAGCGTCGTTGAGTATAAGCCAGGTGCGTCATTTAGCACTCATGAGCATCCACTGGGTGAGGAAATATTAGTGCTCGAAGGCGTTTTTTCTGATGAAAACGGTGACTATCCAGCTGGTGCTTATATTCGTAACCCACCAGGAAGCTCACATGCCCCCTTTAGTAAAGATGGCTGCAAATTACTGGTTAAGCTGCATCAATTCCAACCAACCGACACTCAAGTTGTGCGCATTAACACCCATGAAGCTGAGTGGTTACCCGGCCAAGGCGGGCTTGAAGTTATGCCGTTACATAGTCATGGTACTGAGCACGTTGCACTGGTAAAGTGGCCAGCAAATGAAGTCTTCAAACCACACCACCACATGGGCGGCGAAGAAATACTGGTGTTATCCGGGGAGTTCTGTGATGAACACGGACGCTATCCCGAAGGCACCTGGATGCGCAGCCCACACATGAGCGTGCACCATCCCTTTGTTGATAGAGAAACCATAATTTGGGTTAAAACAGGACATTTAGGGTAAATAAGGTACTCATGAATTTTAGTATCGGCTTAAAAAGTCCAACATAAATAGCGCGATAACTTCCCTTAATTCGAAAAGTATTGCAGAAATATCAGGGGGGAGAGCTACCCCTGTTCCTACGAACCAGGTTAGATATAATCACTATGTCCAACATCCTCTACTGACTGCATCACGTAGCGGACTGGCTCTTTGAAATTTAGCTGCGATAGAGCCTCACGAATAAGAGTTACATCATCAACAGAACAAATTACTTCAGCCATTAGCATGCCACGTGCGCCACGGATTTGCTCGCCGATATCAAAACGTTCATGGTTGCGACTAAAACCGTCAATCTCGTAGAGGCTAAAACCGCTTAAACATTCGAGTTGAATCAGGCAATCGACCAAATCGGCTTTTTGTTCGCGGCTAAAATAGAGTTTTAATAACTTATTGGGCATCACGAGGTTTCCTGTTCACGAGTAAGTATAAAATGGGTAGCAAGAGTAGTGTAGCCAGCGTTGCGGTAATGAGCCCACCTATGACCACAACCGCCAGAGGCTTTTGCACTTCTGAGCCGGGACCACTGGACATTAAGAGCGGGATCAGGCCAAAAATAGCAGTAATGGCTGTTATTAAGACCGGCCGCAGACGGTCTTTAGCCCCTTCAATCACTAAGGTTCTAAAGTCAGAGAAATGAACTCGAGTCTGCTCGAAATGGCTTACCATAACAATACCGTTAAGTATGGCAACGCCCATCAAGGCAATAAAACCAACCGACGCAGGAACAGACATGTACTCGCCGCTTAGCCAGAGCGAAATCGCCCCGCCACTCAGGGCAAACGGAATATTCGTCAGCACAATCGTTGTCAGGCCAATCGAGCCCATTGAGCTAAACAGTAAGATAACGATTAACAGCAAAGCAACAGGAATAACCATTAGCAAATTGGCACTGGCCCGAGCCTGGTTTTCGAACTCACCGCCGTACTCAATAAAATAGCCGGGGTCCAGGTTTACATTGGCGCTGACACGTTGCTGTAGCTCGTTAACAAAACCAACGACATCGCGGTTCTCAACATTGCTGGTGATTAACGCGTAACGGTTAGAGTTTTCACGCTCGATAATGGCTGGGCCATGCTCGAAGGTGATCTCAGCAAGTTGCTGCAGTGCGACGGTTTCGCCGTTTTCAGTTACAATTGGTAAGGACTCAATGTTGCTAACCGAGTGATAATTACCCGCAGATTTTTGCGACCCCATCACGATCGGTGTGCGAATACGTCCATCCACGGCTTCGCTGACCGGAAAACCGCTGAGTTGTGAAAGAATAAATTCACTAAAGTTTTGTTTCGTGACGCCATAAAAGCGCAGTTGCTGCATATTCGGGACAATACTTAAAAAACGTGCGCCGGTAATCACGCTTGCCTGAACGTCGACCGCGCCTTGCACTTGCTTGGCTTGCTCAACCACCCTATCGGTGACATTGGCAAGGGTGTTCATGTCATCACCAAACACTTTAATAGAGACGTCGCCACTACTGCCGGTTAGCATCTCAGAAATTCGCATTTGAATGGGTTGGGTAACGTTGACGTTCATGCCGGGATAGCCTGAAACCACTTCGCGAATGGCATCAATCAGTTCTTGTTTGCTATCAAAACGCCAGCTGTCTTTAGGGTTAAGCTCCATGAAAACATCGGTTTCGTTTAAACCCATGGGGTCTAAACCGAGTTCATCTGAGCCGGTGCGGGCAACGATTTGCTTGATCTCCGGGATCTTAGCGAGTAGTTCACGCTCAACCTGTCTATCCAGTTCTATCGATTCTTGTAAAGAAATGGTCGGTGACTTTTCCAGTTGCACGATAATGTCGCCTTCATCCATGGTGGGCATAAAGATTTTACCGACCATGATAAAGCTGACTACGCTTAAGGCGAGCACTGCGGCAAACCCCATCAGTGTGGCACTGCGGCGTTTAATTGCGCCGGATAATATACGCTGATAGCGTGCTTGCATACGCTCAAGCGACTTATTGCGGCGATTTTTGGGTCGCATTAGCAACGAACCTAAAGCAGGGATTAGCGTCAGCGAAGTCACTAAAGCGGCGGTGATTGCTATAACAATGGTCAAGGCGACCGGTGAAAATAACTTACCTTCCAGGCCAGTCAGCGTGAGTAGGGGTAAAAACACCAAAATAATGATCACAGTGCCGCTAACCACAGACGGCGCCACGGCTAAGCTAGCGCGATAAATTTTGTGCAACAAGGGCAACTGTTTTTGCGAGTTTAACTCGGTCTCGATTTTTTCAGTGATCACTACCGACGAGTCGACAATCATACCGATAGCAATAACTAACCCGCCTAAACTCATCAAGTTCGCCGATAAGCCGAGTAATTGCAGGCAAATAAAGGTGATCAGCGCCGCCACGGGGATCGATAACGAGACCAAAATCGACGCACGGACGTTACGTAGAAAGAACACCAGTACCGCTATAACTAACACGATGGACTGCATCAACGCATCAGAGATTCCAGCTATGGCAGTGTCAATAAGGCCTTTACGGTTATAGAACACGTTGATGTCAGTGTCTTTTGGCAGGCTAGGCTGTATTTGTGCCAGTTTTTGCTCAACCGCTTCAACCACCGCCGCGGCATTAGCCCCTTTTAAGCCGACCACAAGGCCTTCGACGGCTTCTTCGCCATCCTTGGTAATCGCGCCAAAGCGCGGTAGGTAACTGAGCGCAACATCACCCAGTTGGTCTAATCGATACACTTGCTGGTGTTTATTCGTCACGCTAATGGCCGCCAGATCGTCAAGCGCGACAATACGTCCGGTAACCCGTGCGCTAAAAGTTTCGGTACCTTGGGTGATGCGACCTAAATTACCGACTTGGTTGGCATCAGCCAATGCATCCTTAATAGCTTGTAGCGAAATGCCAGCATCACTTAATTTTGACGCCGATGGGGTAAACTGAAAGGTTCTGACTTTCCCGCCTAAATTAGTGACATCTGCTACCCCTTCAACCGTGCGTAATGTCGGTCGAATCACCCAATCTAGCAGGTGACGCTTTTGCTCCAAGTTCATGCCGGGGTTTTCTACCGTGAACATAAACATTTCGCTTAATGGCGTGCTCATCGGCGCCATACCGCCTTGAATACCGTCCGGCAGGTCTTTACTGACGGCAGCGAGTTTTTCCGCAACTTGTTGGCGCGCCCAATAAATATCGGTGCCTTCATCAAAGTCGAGGGTTATCGAGGTAATACCGTACTTGGTGGTTGAGCGCAGAATGGTTTGATTCGGTATACCCAACAATTCGGTTTCTAACGGGTGAGTTACCTGGTTTTCTACCCGTTCGGCAGCCATACCGGGGGCGCGTAAGATGACGTTAACCTGAGTAGGTGAAATCTCTGGGAAAGCATCCACCGGTAGTTGGCGAAGCGACTGGATACCGGCCGTTATTAACAGCAGAAAAGTAATAAAAACAAACAGACGATTTTTTAGCGAAAAGCTCAGTATGCGGCTAATCATTACTGCGCCTCCTCGTCTTCTGCGATAACCTTAAGTGCTGCGACAGAATGCGTTGCGATGATGTTCAGAGGTGTAGTTGATTGCACAAAGTAATGCTCGCCGCTTAAGCTTAATAGTTCGATAGGCACAGCGTTAATTGTCGCATTTTCTATGCTAAAAATAACGGGTTGATCCTGCAGTGTGGCAATGGCACTGGCCGGCAGAAGATAGGCATTTTCTATTGTTGTCTGGGGTACGACGTTGACGCGTTGACCGATAGTCCAATTGATGTCCTGTGGTGGCTCACTCCAAATTCGTACAAAGCCATTACGCACGGTTTTTTCGCGTTGGCTTACCCGCAGCTTTTGGCCGTCAATGTTTAGACTCGAGATACGTTTTGCCTGTGCTATCGGTACCTCGGCAACGATGGCTAAACGCGCATGAGCGATTAGCGTACCCAGCTGTTGCTCATTACTGCTGATACGCCACACTCCTGGCTCTGTTGCGATCAGTTGTGCAGACTGCTCAGCGGTTTGTTTTACCCGCCGCAGGACCACATTAATTTCGTGCAAGGTGTCACTCAGGCTAATGTATTGCGCTAGAAACTGCTGCCATTCATCGGCGGCAATGGCATTGTTTTGGTATAACTTCTTTTTGCTCTGATATTGCTTAGCGGCAACATCGTACTGTTCTTGTAGCGTTTCAACACGGTGAAAAAAATGTTCTACCGAAGGGCCATGTAGTTGCGCAATAAGGGTGCCGGATTCCACCGACTGCCCATCAACAACTTGATAGTCTACTGCCGCGTTTTCAAACGGGTTAGGCAGAGTTAAAACACTGCCTGGGGTCGTCTGGTAACGCCCTGTGACCGGTGCAAAATCTACGTTATCTACGTTCACTGCCGCTTGCGGGCGTAAATCGTAGTTACTTACCTGCTCGGCAGAAATTGATTGCGCCGCTAACACAGTCGTTGTTGTCGCAAGCCCTGACAGAGCAAGTGCTATGACACTCACTATGAGACTAAGAGTAGCGGCGAGACGAGATAGGTTACAGCGTTTCATAAAGTCATTCCCTGTGCTTGGTTTAATAAGGCATTTGCCAGCTGTAGCTCTATCTGGCTTAGCTGCGCCGCTTGCTGATAGGACAACTGCTCGAGTAATCGCTCGATATACAAGCGAGTGTCAATTTGACCTTGTTGATATAGGTTGTCGAGCTGCTCGATAGCGTTGTGGCTTAACTCGGCGTTTTGACGGTCACTTTGGTGCTTTTGTTTCAACTGCTCTAACTGGCTTTGCGCGTTAGCTATGTCGAGTTCAAGGCGGATTTGAGTCTGCCGGAGCGACTGGTTAAGCTCGCTTTGTTGCTGTTGCAACGCAACAAGTTCACTAGCATTCAGTGACTGTGAAAAATCGAGCGGAAGACTAAAGCCTAGTCCCCATTGGTTTTCACTTTGGTTGGGCGCGTCAATGTATTTATAGCCCGCGTTAATGCCCCAGCTTTTTTGGGCAGAAACGGTCTGTTGCGTAGCATTTAACGCTAATTGCCATTGCAACTGAAGGGTTTGTAATGCTGGATGCGCTGCCTTTGAGGCGTGTGGACGAACAGATTCCTGTAGCGACTGTGGCACGTTATTAACGCCGGTCAGTTGCTGCCATACGCGCTCGAGCTGCTGCAAGGCTATTTGCTTTTCTGCAACTTGGCTAAGCGCACGTTGGTGTTGTTGCTTCACTATAATACCGGCATAAGCTGGGCGTTCACCGGCTGCTACTAACGACTGAGTCTGGCGCTGGAGCTGATGTAATTGAGTGGTGGCTTTTTCGGCATAAGCGAGTTCAGCCTGCAGGCGCTTAGCTTGCCAAAAAAGCTCGCGTATGACGCCGCTGGCGGTTAGTTCTAGCTGACGTTGTTGAAGCTGGTGGTAGCGTTCAACTAGTTGTTCAGAATTGTTAATTAATTTGCGCTGCGCGGGGGATAAAAACTCCAGCTCTAATACCAACTCTGTTTCGTTGGAACCAAGAGCATCATCGTTAGTCTGCCAATGCATCAGGGATAATCGTGGCGTCGCAGACAACCATTGTCGCTGGCTAAAATCGGTATCGATAAGAAGACCGTCTGTTTTGAGCCGTTCAACAGTGGATTCCAGCAATGTTTGCTGCGATAGGTTATCGCCCTTAGCCAAAGGGCTTAGCAAAAACAATGCACTAGCCAATAGGCTGAAAAATAAGTTACCAGGGGTGACGCGGAGCAAAGACATCAAAGCCTCCATCGGTTAATATCATCGTGAACATTAAGGTTTTTAAGGCGTTAATGCATCGGGCGGATGTCCTAAGATTAGTAGTTTATGGGGAATTTATGACAATTGACCGACTATTAATGGTGATATTTTTATTAATTGCGTTTGCTAACGTCTCTGACGTGGTAGCCGATTACCATATGCAAGTGGCAACCTGGCATTTAGCCATTGAGGGAATTACTGTGGTCATTTCGATTGCGGCATTTATTGTCCTGTGGCGACGGGTATTGCGGCGCAATCAAGAACTGAAACAGGTAAAAGTTGCGCTATCGCGACACCAGCAGCGTGAAAAGGAAAGCACAGCGAACCATGAGTCGGGAAAAGAACGTGATAAATCGCCGGATTCTTATACCGCCATACAGTCCTGGTTCAAACAATGGAAGCTGTCTCCCAGTGAGCAAGAGGTTGCAGTGTTATTAATCAAAGGGTTGAGCTTTAACGAAATAGCCGAAGTCCGTAGTACCAAAGAAAAGACTGTCCGCCAGCAGGCATCGTCAGTTTATGCTAAGTCTGGTTTAAGTGGTCGCAATCAACTATCGGCTTGGTTGATTGATGCGCTACTAGAGTAAGAATGTTTATAGTCGGAAATTTATCTCACTAACCTTTTAAACACATTTCATCAGAAAAGGCGAAAGTCGCGGCAGGTCACAGAAATGGCGCACCCGATAGGAGTCGAACCTATGACCTCTGCCTCCGGAGGGCGACCTCACTAATCGGCGTTAATTGTTTTTATCATACTTTTCAATGACTTATTTGGCTTTCAACCTCGTTTAACCTGCATTTTTTTGTTCTTTTGAGCACGATTAATGTCAATTATTGACACATAATAACTTAGAAAATTTGACCTTTAGTCGTTACAAAAATTTCTCTTCGCGTTCAAAAACCTGAGTTTTGATGTCGAAATTTTTCGACACCAAATAGCCTGATATCAATGCCGCAACCAGTTTTTTGGTAGTCAGCTCTAGTGGTTACGACAAGCTCAGCTCTTCGTTTTATCGAGCGGCCTCTACAGTCGTTGGCTGTACCTGCGCATACCATTGAAAATTGGCTCGGCAATAAAGCTAGGGAACGACTCAGGTAAATCGCGAGTAACTTGCTCTATGACACTCTCGGTGCGTGCAGCCATATCGTCCAATATTTCGTTCATGGAGTCTTGGCTGAAGCCAACCTCATTAGCGGTTGCCAGGAAGTGCTCTCGACGGATCATTCGGCATTCATACTTTCTGCCATGGCTGCCCTTAAGCGACATGGCAAGCTTTAGGTCTTTTTCGTGCAAACCCTTTTTATTAATAGCAGGAAACGCCGATAGGATATCGTAGAGTGGCGCTAAGCGATATTGGTTTTCACGCTCTATAAAAACAGAAAAGTTTTTGGCATGGCCGTCTGTCGCACCCAACAGCCAAAATAAGACTTGCGCACGCATGAAGGTGTAACGGTCCTCAATAGGTTTAACTGACCCTAGCAGCTCCTTCATAATTTGCGAAACTGCCGGACCGCCATCGGTTTCATATTTTCTAGCCGGTGATGTACCAGTGGCCTGGCAAAAGTCTTCTTGCGGAAGACGTATTATCCATGACCCGTCTGGACTTTGCTTTCGGTCAAAACGCTCTACGGCAAGCGCTTTTACGCCATCAGGTGTAATGATTTCGCAATTTGCTGCATCAAACCCATAAGCTTTTGCAATTTGCAGGCACAAATATTCGTTCTCAACGCTATGCCTCATGTCAATAACTCGGTCATGAGACTGTATCTCGCCGATGGGTAGCTTGATAATGTGAGTTGTTGGTGTCGCGTTGTGTGGCAAGCACCACTGCCCTTTATGACGCAGTAATGCTGTTTTTTCCTGAGCACCTGCAAGAGAAATACGGAAATCTGCCTCATCTTTTAACATACCCAGCGGGGTTTTAGATTGATATCCCCTCAAGATTTTCGCTATATGTTTTTCAGATAGAGGACTCAGGTCAATGCGCTTCACATTGGGGGGTTGTGCCTTATGAGGTAAGAGCTGTACAGCGCCAACACAGTCCCGGCCAATTTGGGTTAAAATATCAAACGGCTCGGTAGAGTCAGCCTGAAAACGCGCAACGATGCGCTCTCGAATTTCCCGGGAGTCGGGGAGCAGGTTGTCAAAATAATTATAAACTTCCGGCCCCGCATAGGGCTTGCTCCTTAGATGCAGCGACAGTGATATACTGCGTCGCCCCGGCGACGCCAGCCAGCTTTCATTATAGCTAAACGTATTTGCCCCACTCCGGCTACGCCCGTACTCACCCACTTTTAGACCGTTCATGTAAACATCAAGCTTATCCATTGTTTACCACTCTTCAGTCCATTCTGATGAATCGCCCTGGCTTCCGGAGTCTCGCGTATCTATATCTATTTTTAAATTAAGCGCGGCCAGAATCTTAAAGAAGGTTTCTAGTTTGCAGGATTGGGGTTTATTTTCGAAATCCGACACTGTGGCAACACGAATGCCCACAAGCTTTGCAATATCAGACTGAGTGAGGCCGCTTTTACTGCGGTAGTCCTTTATAAATGCGCTAAGCTGCTCAGGTCTTGTGATATTCATGGTATTTATCCGGATAGTCGCCGTTCAAATTAGATTTTAAGTATACGGTAAAGCGTAATATTAGCAAGTATACTCTATACCGTATACTAAACAAATATACGCTATAGAGTATGTTACGGCTGATAACACTCGTTTGGTATGGGTCCGCAAAGCTTGGACCAACCCCGTGTATACACGCTCTAATCTGGCAATGATGTGCCGATACATTCTAAATACTAACTCTAGTTAGAGTCTGCCTAACTTTGCACTGGTGAAATATTTTCTAATAGCCTATACGCGATTTTTTCCTTATTAAACAATGATTTGCAAAAAAAAGGCTGTAGCTATACTTGAAAAGTGGCAAACACAAGATGTTGTGCAAGTGAAGTTATTCGACGCGCTTTCCCCGATTCGGATTCATCCAAAGTTGCCAGAACAAGTGCTTAAATGTACTACAACGTTATCGTCAAGATATCTGGTAACGAATGAAAACGACAGAAAGTCACATAAAGCCTTTGAGCATTAGCCTGATACGCATCTAGCGAGTGTCTGGAATATACAAAAATACAGTTGAATCGAACCGGTAAATTCGGAGTGGACTTCCCAAACGGTTTAACTCGCGCAGCGTAACGCGAGTTAAGTGCGCTGTTTATAGAAATGGCGAACCCCGCCACCAATGTGTAATATCAGTAGCGACGGCAATATATAAGTACCCACTACCTTGTGCACTTCCTCTGCTGGTTCGTGAACCCATTCGAGAACTCTCAAGTCAAATGATACGGCAAACCAACCAAAAACTGACAGTGGCTCATTTTCAGTAAATAAATACAGTGGTCCCGTTACGATTAAAACCAGCATTGTTAATAGCAGGGCGTAATGAAGGTATCTGGCAACCTTTTCGGTGAGAGTGTGGGCCGGCTCAGGGAACCCTTGATACAGTCGTAATACACTGCGCCAGCCTATTAATAAGAAAGCAAAGAAGCCAACACCAATGTGGGCAGCTTCAGAAAAATGTTTTACTTCCCGGGAGTCGGCAAAAAACATCATAAACCCGAGTGTCAGCATGACAATAACTGCCATGGCGCCTAACCAGTGCAATATGCGCGATAATGGTGAATAATGCCTATCCATAATGTTACTCCTTCTAATCACTGACTTCAGAGTAACAGCGCAATATTAAGCTAACATTAAGGATTCCTAGAGATTACAGGCTTTTCAACCGATGCTTGGTCAACCTCAACTTTTGCAACAAAAAAAGAAGTTTACAACCGTTTTAAACCGTCCGTGGAAACGGAGTAGAACCCGTAACCTAGGAAATAAAAAAAGGCCGCCAAGAGCGACCTTTTTAGCTAACGCAGGTGATAAATCTATCATTAGCAATGTAGTACAAGACTTCAAGTAGAAAATAGTATGGCAAAAACACACTTAGTGCACAACCACTGCCACCTGTTATGGACCTCCCAGCTTTAACTAGACAGCCTGTAGATTCTCAAAGTACGCCTTTTCAAAGTTAGCAGGCGATACACCGCCTGTATGAAAATGACGCTTTTTTGGCGGATTACAGACGCAGCTGTTCGCCAGAACGATAAATCAGCTTGCCAATAACTCTTCAAGTCGATGAAGTTGCCATTGATAGTTCTCTGGATTGTCTTCTTTGAATTTCGCCAAGTTGAACAGCTTCCACTTAACCGATGGAAAGCGCTGATAGTCGTATACAGACCAGTCAGGCTGTAGTCTATTAAAGCTTAACAAAAACTGCTTATCCGACTCGTTCAAATTTCTCCTTATCGTATCTATGAGCATGTCTCTGGTGGCTTCATAGTCGGCATAACTGAACGCAAGATCACTCATCCCTTCGAACTGATTTTCAAAAGCTGTTTGCTGATCAAGTAAGTTCGGCTCAAGCATTTCATGAGTGGGTCGGTTGCTGCTGATGAGGGCGAAAATAAAGCCACGTTTTATTTCGTCAGTAAAGCCAATATTTTCCAATAACAATTTCGTATCGAAAAGGTCTCTTGGGTGCTGCCGGTCAAGGGCCGCACAGAGTTTACCGCCATAAAGCTGACCAAGGGGGACTATCGGCATGGCACAGAATACGTCGTATTGCTCTTGCGCAGATGAACACAGTGCAGTTTTGGTTGCAGGCCCTAGTAAGCCACGGCCAACCATATTCACTTCAACCTTAATTTGCACACCTTGCAGACTAATCTGGAGCTTACAAACGTTTGGTTTATGCTGAAAGCGGAGGGACGGACTTAGTTTTTCAATGCGCTCTTTTGTGCGCAGAAGTGCGGCATTGATGGCATCCAGCGCTTCAGTGCGCTCTGCTATGTCGACGTAGGTTAAGTCGATATCTACGGACAGTCTGGGCATGTCCTGCAAAAACAAATTGATGGCCGTACCGCCATGCATCGCAAAACAATCCTCCTTCGCAATTTCTGGCAACACATTCAGAAGCAGCTTTACCTGCGTTTTATAAGCGTCATTCATGCCATAGCCTCCAATGCTTTCGGTACGGTGATTTGGTACTTCGCTACATAAACGCCATCAGCTACTATCGAGCGCTTGCCGGAGCCTAGGTCCACGTTATCTAAGTTCAGGTAGTGTGCCCAGTCATGCTTGGCTTTATCTGCCATATAAAGAAATAGGCGTTTGACCTTGATTGAATTGCAAGCCTCAAGCAGTTTTTGCACGGATGCCGGTCGTAGGTTGTTCAGCCCCTCCATTAACTCGAACACCTCCGTTAATGATTGTGACTTTGGTGCGAGGTATAAACATTCCATGATTGCGCGTGCAGGGTCGGATACCTTCACTTTAAATTGCTTATGCGATAGTTCGATCAAACCAAGCTCCGGCGGTAGGAAATTGGTGAGCGCGCACTTTAGCGAAAGACCCCAGTCTCGTTTCTTGAGCCAAAGCGGTAAATGCTCACCCTGGTCGCCAAACAGTTGCGCATGTTTTGGAGAGAGCTCTAAGTAGTGTGATTTGCCCTGCAATGCTAATGCAGTCTTACCCCCTGGATGGACGGATAAACCCAGTTGGGTTTGCAGTGCATATACAGCCCCCAGATAATCGACCTGGTCGCCGAAGCGGATTAATGCACCCGTACCGATAGAATCAAACCAGCGACTTTTTTTATAGCGCTGCTGCAAGTCAACGCTGTAACCATTATCAGCAAGCCAGGCAGAGCAAAGAACAACCCCGGCGGGTTGGGATCTGAGTAGCTGGTTTAATTTAGATGATGATTCGGTACTCATAGTGCCAACCTACTATAATTTATAAACCAAATTAACCGTTAGTTTATATTATTTTATATTTTGGTGCTATTAGTACCTAGATAAATTAAATTTTAAACTGCGGGGCTGGTTATAGATTGATGCTCAACCAAAGAAACAAGCATACCGATCTTCTTTCACAAGCTCTAAGAACTCACTAAGTCCCTTCACTGGATTAACACCATCTGAGTCAGAAAACCGGTACTAGAATAACTACAAACCCATGGCCAATATCACTCGACCACAGACAGACACATTCAAAGACATGACACAATTTGCTCATTAGAGTGTTAATGAACAAACTAAAAAGCTGCATCCAGAGATTATACCTATTACTCGCTGACCTTATTGCGTCCTGAATTTTTACCTCGATACAGCGCCTTATCAGCCCGACTCAAGAGCTTAGTCCATGTGTCGTCAATGCTCGCTGTCGCGACACCAATTGTAATCGTTACTGCTATTTCAGTGTCATCATTTATCGTTATTGAGCGGCTCTCTATTTCAGAACGTAATTTTTCTGCCACACGAAATGCGTCCTCAAAAGAGGTTTTCGGCAGCATTATTGCGAATTCTTCGCCACCAATTCTGGCGACGCTATCGCCGGAACGTGTCGCTTGTTGCAGACTATCCGACATTGCCTTAATCACCTTGTCGCCCACTGGATGTCCATAATTATCATTGACCTTTTTAAAATGGTCTATGTCAATCATTAACAATGAAAGCGATTCCTCATGCCTTGATGCATGCAGTAATGACCTCTCCACTTCTTCCGAAAAAAAACGTCGGTTATAAAGTCCAGTCATTTCATCTGTAGCAGCCATTTCTCGTAACCGCAATTCAAGCTTTTTTTGTTCACTTATATCTCGGACAGCCCCTATCAAGGTCACACCGTCATCCTGCATTTCTGCTTGCTCTTCAACCCAAATGTAGTGGCCCTTAGCGTGTTTCATTCTATGCTGAACATGATGAATCCCCGTTTCTTTTGCGGCTTCTTCGCTGGCGCGGATACGGGCAATATCTTCTGGATGAACCAAGCTGTTGAACAGCTCGACACTAGGCTTTGTTGATTTTTTTGCGAGTCCTAACAGTTCATAGATCATGTCAGACCAGAACAACTCGCCTGTTTGAAGACTTGCTTTCCAGTGACCTACTCGACCTACTTGCTGAGCCAGTTGTAAATCTTTATTTGCCTGATGGACTTTCTTTCCGATTGCTTTACGCTCAGTTGCGTCCGTAAAAATACCTAACCAATGCACACTAGCATCGCCGTTTTTTTCTGGCGAAGCGCGCATTGATATCCATTTTTCATGTGCACCGACGGTTATCCTAAAGTCGCAGACAATAGGCGATAGTGTTTTTGCAGACTCTGACAGAGTTCGCCAGAGCGGTTTTACATCGCTGGGGTGTATACGCTCAATTAACTGCAACCCATTATTTTTAAGTTGACACTCACTAAATCCAAGTAACTCATTAACTTGATGGCTAACATACGGGAAGTAGACTTTTCCATCATTTTCAAGCACTACCTGAAAAAACACTCCAGGGATGACATCAGTCAAATGTTTAATTCGCGAACGGGCTTGAACCTCAGCATCAATTACCGTCAACGTACCGACGTAAATTTGTGTACTTTCATCTAAGTCGGTATGCTTACGAATAAGATCTTCAACCCAAAGATAATGCCCGTCACTATGACGAAACCGGTATTCTCTTCGCAGTACATTTCCCGAGTTTTTGCTTGTCCATGCATCAAATTCATTCGTTGCCAGTGTTAGGTCGTTAGGGTGAACGTTCTCCAACCACCAGCACTCGAGATCAAGTAACTCCTTCTTTGAGTAACCCAACGTTCGTTCTACATCGCGAGAAATTGAGGATGGTATGTCCGAACGACCAATTGCAACTCGATAAACTATTGCGGGAATATCATTAACAAGTGCTTCTAATTCCTGAGCACCATGAGGTCTATCTAAAAGCTTATCCATCGCTACACTCGTAATTACTTATCGTGGTTTTTCAAACAACATTTAGGACAAAGCTGTGCTTCATGATGCAGTGCTTGTGCGGAGCGAAGGGCTAATTGTGAAGTCGGAAAATCCCCTAGAGAAACGCCTTTTCCGCCAATATCTTCGCAATCTTCCAAGTGAACTAACCGAATCGGGTTGAGGGCGTCAGACGATTCTGCAACTAATATGTATTTTTTCATTACCTTTCGCCTTAATGTCATCTGCTGGCATTATTATATAAAAACCGAAACTATTTTTACACCATATTGGACTTCCCAATATTAACTCTGCTCACCAGAGCAGTCGTGCATGCGGGTCATGTTTTTACTGTTGCATCAACAGCCTCATGTTGCTCCGGACCATGCTAATCGTCAGCTATTGCTTGGCTCAATAGTTTTGATCCTCCCTGGATAACGCAGCGTATTTACGAGCGCTAATCCAGCGTCAGTAGCTAAAGCCATAGCGCCAATCGATTAGTAGCGGAAATATAATATTGCATGGCGCAATTAGCCCCGACTATGAAGCAACCAACAATTGAATATTATTAAGATTGGATTTGTGCTGCCGATAAGCTAAGCAGGACTATTTAACAGAGGTTCAGATGTTTTTTAAGAAACAAAAACAGCGCCGTCAGCTAGCCGAAGCAATGGCTAGCAGTGTTTTTGCTGTCGTCAATATTGACGACAATAATTTGATCACATTTTTTAATGATTCCGCAGAAAGTTTGTGGGGCTATGAGGCTCATGAAGTACTTGGAAAAAATGTCGCTATATTAATGCATGACGATGTCGCGGCAGGACATGACGGTTATGTTAACCGACATCGAATGACCGATCAGGACCGCATCGTTAACTCAACACGGGAAGTCCCGATCAAAAAGAAAGACGGTAGCACTGTCTATGCTGAGCTTTCATTGAGCAAGGTTATTATAGACGGTAAAAAGCACTATACCGCGTTTGCTCGTGATGTTAGTAAGGATCGCCAAAACCGAGCAATCTTAAATCAATCGTTTGAGCAAACGTTAGACGCTGTGGTTATTATTGATGAGCACAATAACGTTATTACCTTTAATAAAGCAGCTGAAAATTTATGGGGCTATCCCCGAGAGAAGGTTCTCGGCAATAATGTCAAAATGCTGGTTCCTCGCAGCGAACAGGGTAATCACGACGACTATGTCAACCGAAACCGAAGAACCGGAGAAAATCGCTTAGTTGGACGTCCCGTCGAGATCGAGGTACCCAGAGCTGATGGTTCCACAGTATGGACATCAGTCACTATTTCTAAAGTTGACTTAGGAGACGATAAGTTATTTTACGTCGCGTTCTTCCGAGATATTGATGAAGAAGTCAAGCGCCGAAAAGAAGTCGAGATGCTATCACTTGTAGCCAATGAGACCGATAATGCGGTTGTGATTACCGATAACCGAGGAGCAATAGAGTACGTAAACCAAGGGTTTACCAAAATGACCGGTTATGAAATGGATGAAGTGAAAGGTAGAAAGCCGGGTGATTTTCTGCAAGGCAAAAATACCGATCCCGATACTGTTAGTCGCCTGGCTCAAGCGATCACAGCAAACGAGGTTATCTATGAAGAAATTCTTAACTACGATAAACACGGCAACGCCTATTGGATAAGCCTGTCAATCAGTCCTGTATTTGAGGATGGAAAAATAAGTCGTTATATTTCGATACAAACTGATATTACAGAAAATAAACTTGCTCGCGATGAGTACTACGCTAAGACCGATGCAATGGCATCAGCGCTTGTCACTATAGAGTTCTCATCAGAAGGACAACCCACAGAAATTAATGAACTGTTTAAACAATCTTGTTCAGGTGATGCGGAAGGGGCTGCTAGGAACCTTTGGGCCGGGCTTACTGATGAAGTGGTAAAACTGAGTATCGAAAACGGCCTGGCCGAACAAAAAGTCCAATTCAGCGAAGTCGGCGGAGTGAGACGGTCAATTGATGGACGCCTATGCCGTATCAATGACAGAGATGGAAATATTTCTAAACTGGTATTTTTCGGCGTTGATATCACTGAACGACAACGTGCTCAGGAAAAAACCAAAGAAACCTCAACTCAACTGGTCGACTCAACCCAACGCATTACAAAGTTTGTGACCACTATCAATGGCCTATCAGACCAGACCAATCTATTAGCGCTGAATGCCGCAATTGAGGCCGCCAGGGCCGGCGATGCCGGCAGAGGGTTTAGTGTTGTTGCAGACGAAGTGAGGGCGCTCGCGAACAGTTCATCACAAGCAGCATCTGAAATTAATAATGTCATTCAGGAAAGCGATAGATTAATAGATGAGCTTGTCAGTGCATTGTCGAGACTTGATTAGCCTTAAAACATTTTAATCGACTGAATTATAAAGTTTTTCGATTTTATTTTGTTAGCTTTTTGAACCATAAACCCAAGGTCGTCAAGCACGAGTATATTAACGTTCCAGTGGCCTGCCGGCCAACTGGAACTGCTTGGGTTATGCATCCTATTTATGCGACAAAAAGTCGCTTTTACTTTAATTAAGGTTTTGTACATGCTGGCAACGTTGTAACAGAGTTTGACTTCTCTCTACATCAGTAGTGACAACCCTCTCTTGCAGAGAGGGCTTTTTTATTAGCCCCTGTAAAAAGATCGTAAGATGTACCCACCAACTGTCAGGCCAATTGTGAAAATAACGTGAGAGATAAGCACTTTTAATTGCACTGCCATGGGTTTGGTGTCAGCGTAATCCCCCTGTTTTAAGCAGCAATTATTCGTAGAATTAATGGCCGCTTGCATTAAGTATCTGGCCGTAATGTCGGCGATATCTAGAAACATCATGCCTCTCCAAAAGTTATGGCACTATTTTGAGGAGAGAGCTTAGAGCCTCTAGCTTGGTTAAAAATTACGATTAAATATTGAACTATTTGCTCTAATGACCTAAATTAGAGCCATTATAAGATCGCAATAATAAACTTGTTATGAATGTATCAACCTGCCCCTACGAACAGTGTCAGGTGCAAAATCAATTGCAATTCTTTCAGACGCTCATTCGTGATTTACCTACAGTAAGCTACCAATTTAATGAAACTGACAATAAGGCAGATTTCATCTCACCGAATGTCACTAAAGCCTTTGGTTATAGTGTAAATGACATCTTCAATGTGAAGTTATGGTTCAATGAAAAACTTCACCCCGATGACACAGAAACAGCACAAGCTGACTTTTCTGAATGGTCCGAAAGTAAGCGCAATGAGGCACTTGTTCGGCGTTATCGACTCCGAGCCAATGATGGGTGCTATCTCTGGGTTGAGGATGTAATGAACCGACAAGCCGAACACCTGTCAGGAACGATAAGACCAATAGATAACTGGTTTTCCGCTCACAAAAGCATGGATGCTTTAACTCAGTTGGTTCCTGCCATGTTATACCAATATGAAAAAGGTTCTGATGGCAATATGCATTTCCCGTTCGTCAACAACCGTGTTGAGGACATTTTTGAAGTTACCGCCGCGCAGGCAACCCGTGATCCCTCTGCGATTTTCGATAACATTTGCAGTCAAGACGTTGAGGCATTATTTGACTCAATTGAAAAATCCGAGCGCTCCTTGTCTCCCTGGGAACACGAGTTTAGAACTAAAACCGGGAACAAATGGCTGAGGGGCTTATCAATTCCAGAGCGTGTTAGTGACAACAGAACCCGATGGCACGGCGTTATCATCGATATTTCAGAGCAAAAAGAACTCGAAGACAAATTAATATACCTCTCATCAACAGACCGTATGACGGGTTTATTTAATCGTGCGCACTTCAAGCAACTCGTTGATAGTGAAATTCAACAATTGGAACGCTACGGTACTTCTTTGTCGCTTATGATCATTGATATCGATAACTTTAAACAGGTCAATGACGTTTATGGACACCCTATTGGCGATTTAGTTATTGAGCGTCTTGCAACGATTATGAAGGAGCAAGCGCGTCGCTCAGACTACTGTGCACGTCTTGGTGGGGAAGAGTTTGCCATTTTGTTAACAAATACAGAAAAAAATTGTGCTTATAAGATAGGTGAACGGTTGCGGGCAGTCATAAACGATGAAGTATTTAAAGCCGATGACGTGTCATTCTCCATCACGGTAACGGTCGGCATTTCACAAGCCCGTTACGGTGATAACTGGGCTAACTTATTCAGCCGGACAGACGAAAGACTGTATATTGGCAAGCAAGGGGGCAAAAATCGCACAGTTTGTGATGATTGATTTAGAGGGATAATCAGCAGGTGGTGAAGTTTGTAGTTTTTTAATGCGCTCCCCTCGGCAAAGTTAATGATGATAGGACGTTGATTGACATACATTAATTTGGCTTTTAAGGTTCTTAGCCTGTAAAGCACTTACGCGTACTGATAACCACAACTATACACTTATAATTGGTAAAACCTTAGTTTCGTACGTTTGAATGCGCTAGAACAAAAATGGCGACAAAACGTGCCTTAGGGCCAAATTGAACAACTTTTTTATTTTTTTCCGAGCACAATCAGTTCTCGTTTATTACTGAGGAAGCACGACTCTATAAGTGAATAATTTAAAGCTCTGCTTGTTATACGCTACTCTTGTTGAAGGAAAAGTTATCGACTTAATTCACTTGAACGCATTGGCTCAGAAAAATAAAACCCTTGGTAATATACACAACCGAGACGCCTAAGAAAATCCAGTTCCAATTGACTTTCCACTCCTTCAGCTACCACATCCAATCCCAGCCCATAAGCCATTAGAATAATAGACTCGACGATCGGGTAATTTTTACTTTTTAAAGACAAATTGCGAACAAAACTTTTATCGATTTTAACTTCGTTTAAAGGTAGTCGGCTTAGGTATGCCAGTGACGAATATCCTGTTCCAAAGTCGTCCAGTGAGAAGTTAATGCCCATTGCACTTAACTTCTCAATTTTGCGGCTAACCTCATCCTTGCTCTCGATGAGTAGTTGTTCCGTTATTTCAAATTTAAGTTGGCCCGGAGTAACACAATGACGCGCCACCGCTTCCTTCACAGACGACACGAAAGATTCATGCTGAAACTGTAATGGTGAGATATTGACCGAAACACGGATATGTCTGGAACGCTCATTGTCGAGACAAGATTTGATGAATTGGCAGACCTGGTCAATCACCCACTGCCCAATTTTAATAATGGTTCCATTTCGCTCCGCGACATAAATAAATTCATCTGGTCGAATTAACACACCTTGATGTTCCCACCTTATGAGCGCCTCATAACCAATAATTGTCCCGCCTGACTCCACCAATGGCTGAAATTCCAAAAACAAATCTTGCAATAGGCCTGGTTGCTTGAGTTTGTGATCAATCAGTGCAGAGCTCTGGTATTTTTCAGTCAGAGCGTGGTGATAAAAAATCAGTTCACTACTTTGTCGGTCTTTTGCGTGCTTGAGAGCCAGCTCACTATTGTGCAAAATATCGGCAGAAGATTGGACAGGTTGTTGCAACACATTGACGCTCAAACACCCTCCAGATATCGACAACATCCCCTCGAATATTTCAAGTTGATAATACGCTTCGAGCCTATGTTTAAGTGATTTATACACCTTTTCAATGCTACTTTCCCGTTCATTGACCTCAACAATAAGAGCAAACTGGTCGTCATGCACACGAGCAACACACAAAGCGTTTTTTGCTTCCTGATTCAAGCGGGTTGAAAAAGCTTGTAACACCCGATCACCGGCATCGGTGCCGAAGGCATCATTGATTAAATGAAATCCATCAATATCAATGGTCAGTATGTATAATCGAGTGTCACACGACGCATCAAGCTCTCTTTGCAGAGTGGAAAGCAAACCGTCGCGATTTGCCAGTTGCGTTAAGGGATCAATGTGGCGGATCCTAGCCAGCTGCTCCTGGGCGTCCATTACTGCTCGCAAATCACGCAACATCCCCATAAATCGTTGTTCACGACCGTCTTTATATTCACAGATTCGTAGCTCTACCGGGATCAGGTCGCCACATTTGTCTAAAATATTAACTTCCCGGGTTGTTCCGATTATCTTTGCCAACCCAGTCTGTTTATAATTTTCCATATAATCGTCGTGTTGATCGCGATGGTGCGCCGGCATGACCAGCTTGATGTTCGAGCCCAACAGTTCGTTCTCGGTAAAACCAGTTAACGTCTGTGCAGCATGGTTCACGAATAAAATATTTCCATGCGCATCGGTGGTAATTATCGAGTCAAGCATATTACCTAACACATGCTCGGTATTTCTGTGGTGCTGCTGAAGCGCTGCCGCTGTCCGCTCCCGTGCCGATACGTCGTAAAGAAAACCGGTCCACAATGTGCTGCCATCATTATGACGGACCGGCTGAGAGCGAATATCAAGCCAGACGCTCTCGCCTTCATAATTTGTCAGACTAAGTGTGAAATGAAAATCGTTGAGAGTGCGCCAGGATACATCGATGGCCTCGGCTAGTGGAGCTCGGTAAATAGCGTCAACTTTATTAAAAAAGATTTCAGGATCTTCAAGAACTTTTCTCTGCGGGATTTTAAGGAAGTGCTCAACTCTTAGGCCAAGTGCATCAAAATAGTGTGAACCATCCTCTCGGATTACATACCGAAAAAAAGCTCCGGGCGTTAAGTTTGCAATCTCATTTAACATCGCTTTCCTGTTATTCTTTATTTATATTGTAGACTTTTAACCTGAAGAGCTGTGCAAAAGCCGGAGCATAACTAAACAGCTTGTTGCTCGTCCCAGAACTGACTGGTGAGCTGATCTAATCGTCGAGTAATATTTACGGATTTATCAGTGACATCACCGCTCAATCGCACCGCTTCAAGGTTCTGCTCAGAGCTGGTTTTTATACTCGTAACACTCTCACCAATGCTTTGCGCTACTTTACTTTGCTCGTCAACAGCTTGTGCGATCTGATCACTCATGTTAGAAATTTTGTTAATAGCATCTAAAATTTCCTCAAGATATTCGGCAGTTTCATTACTCTTGGAAACACTGTCCTGAGCCATAGTTTCGCCCAAAACCATCACGTCGACCGACTTTTTAACACCACTTTGTAAACCTTCAATCACTACTCGTATTTCCTTTGTTGATTCTTGCGTTCGGTTCGCTAGTGAGCGCACCTCATCAGCAACTACCGCAAAGCCGCGGCCTGCTTCGCCGGCTCGTGCAGCTTCGATAGCCGCATTCAAAGCCAATAAGTTCGTCTGGTCTGCAATACTAAGGATAACATCGAGTATTTTTTCGATATCAGAGCTACTTTTTGAGACTTCATTAATGACTTTGGAGGCATCATTTATTAATGTTTTCAACTCCGTTATGGATATAGCATTAGCGTCTACGACTTCTTTTCCTGTCTTCACTTTGTTGAGGCCGTTGGTTGATGCAGCAGACGTTTCTCTAGCGCTATCTGCAACCGTGCCAATACTGACAGACATTTCATCTACCGCGGTAGCAACTTGCTCTGTTTGCTCAAACTGGGCTAGTGTACCGGCTTCGGACTGACTTACAGCACTACTTAAATTCGACGCATTATCGCTTAGAGTTTCAGACATATCGTTAATACGTCCAATTAATGCCGCATTTTCAGACTCTAATTTTTTGAGGGCCAACATGATAGATCCGGCTTCATCAGAGCGGCCTGTGTATACATAGCGAGCAATTTTATCGTCTGTTATCTTCTGAACATCACGAACCGCTGCGTTAATCGGTTTTAAAAAGATTATAACCGCGATAATACTTAAGAGCATTGCGACAAGAACGCTAATTAAAACAGGTAGGGCACTGCCAGTGAGCAAATACGCCAGAAAAGGTATCACTATCGGAATTATAACTGCGGAAATTATTTTGGAGTTTAGAGAAGGAGAAGGTTTAACCGTCGACGGCGTTTTTCCTTCATTAATTGAGGCGTAGACTTCCTGAGCTCGCTTAATATAATCAGAGCGCGCTTTTCTGCGCACTGATTGATACTCCTCGACGCTTCCATCTTTTTTAATCGGCGTGACGTAAGCATCTACCCAGTAGTGATCGCCATTTTTACAGCGATTTTTAACTATTCCCATCCATGATTTTTGGGACTTTAAATCGGCCCAGAACATCTTAAATACGGGAGGTGGCATATCGGGATGCCGAACAACGTGGTGGTTTTGGCCTATCAACTCTGACTTTGAGAAACCACTAATGTCGATAAAATCTTTATTTATATAGGTTATCTGACCTTTAACATTTGTAGTAGAAAGAATATTAGCCCGGGCCGAAAACTGTTGCTCAACACCAGTGACAGGAAGATTTTTCCTCATTATGGTCCTTTATAGTTTCAGCTTGTTTACTATTACCCCTCAACTTCATCAGTTATAGACAAGCTAGCATTGTAGAATTAATGTAATGCAATAAGGAGTCGATTAAAATTTAAATATAATATTTATAGGCAAATTGTATAATATCTGCGATGAAAATTAGGTTGTTTGATTTAAATCAAACAACCTAATTTTCGTATTAACAACTTCCTAACGCAACTTGTGGTAAGGGCTAATTTTTCTAGACACCTTCTACCTGCCTAAAATATTAACGCTAAAAGTTATTCGGTGAGATTCTCTCATTTTTCGTATGGCGTCGAGTTGGTTGAATTGTAAACCATCTCGATGTCATGAAATACCGCCGAGTCTGCTTTTAAGCAGTCACAACTACGACGCTTTATTTGACTAAAAAAAGGCCTGAGTTCAGCCAAGATAAAAACAGCAGTTGCGAATTTTGTACGAATAAATATACTGTTTATATATACAGTATTCGAGGTCGTATGAAAGTTGATGTCATCAGTCGGGCGGGTGTTTTCCCGCAAGTGCAAATCCCCTACTTGCTTGAAACCGTGCAGGCCGGATTTCCGTCTCCTGCACAGGATTATGTCGAGCAACAGCTGGATTTAAACGAGCTTTGCATCAAACATCCCGCCGCCACCTATTTTGTGCGGGCAAGCGGTGAGTCAATGATAGGAGCCGGTATTCACGATAACGACATTCTGGTTGTTGATCGTGCACTCACTGCTCAGCCCGGTGATATCATTATTGCCTGCCTAAACGGTGAGCTGACGGTCAAAGCGCTTCAGTTCAAACCCTATCCCGCGCTTTTGTCCCATAACCCAGATTATCCGCCCATTCGCTTAGGCAGTGAGGCGGAGCTTGATGTTTTCGGGGTCGTCAGTCATGTCATTCACCGCTGCCGCTAAGCGAAAGCCATCCTTTGCGCTGATTGACTGCAACAACTTTTATGTCTCCTGCGAGCGCTTGTTTCGGCCGGATTTGCGCGAGCGCCCGGTCATTGTCGCCTCAAACAACGATGGCTGCGCCATCGCCCGTTCTGCGGAAGCTAAGGCATTGGGCATTAAAATGGGGACGCCGCTGTTTAAAATTGATGAGCTTATCCGCGAGCATCGTATTGAAGTGTTCTCGTCCAATTACGCCCTTTATGCCGATATCTCCAACCGTGTGATGACAACCATTGAGCAAATGGTTCCGAGCTTAGAGGTTTACTCCATCGACGAAGCATTTGCAGAGCTGACAGGCGTTGAGCGCGCCGTGTCGCTTGATACCTTTGGCCATGAATTAAAAGACAGAATTCTGCGCTGGGTGGGTATGCCGACCTGCGTCGGCATTGCGCCGACAAAGACACTTGCCAAGCTGGCGAATTACGGTGCCAAGCAATACCCGAAAACCGGCGGCGTCGTTGATTTAAGTGAGACGCCACGGCAGCGCCGTCTGCTTGCCATCACGCCAGTCGATGAGGTGTGGGGTGTTGGGCGCCGTATTGCAGCCCGACTTAACACCATGGGTATCACAACTGCATTAGAGCTCGCTGAGTGTGATTTAAAAACACTGCGCAAACAATTCTCAGTGGTACTCGAGCGCACCGCCCGCGAGCTTCGCGGTGAGTCGTGCCTGTCGCTTGAGCAGTTGCCGTCACCGAAAAAACAAATCGTTGTATCGCGAAGTTTCGGTCAACCGATACTGACACTTGATGCCGTTCAAAGCGCGCTCAGCAATTTCATCACGCGCGCCGCTGAAAAGTTACGCAACGAAAAGCAATGTGCGCGGCAACTCACGGTGTTTATGCGCACCAACCCGTTTCGGCAAAACAACCCGCAATACAGCAACAGTGCAACGCACACATTATCGGTACCGACCCAGGACAGTCGGGAGCTCCTGGCGCTTACTCGTGACTTGTCAGCACGTATTTACCGACCCGAGTTTTATTATGCCAAAGCAGGTGTCATGCTCGGCGATTTTTACGCGCCCGGCGTATTTCAAACATCGCTATTTGAAAATAATGAGAGCAAACCGAACAGCAAAGCATTAATGGCTGTTGTTGATAAACTTAACCGTATCAAAACTGGCAGCGTGTATTTTGCGTCGCAGGAAAAGGCCGGTGCCTGGCAAATGAAACGGGAGCGATTATCACCGGCCTACACGACGCGTTGGAGCGACATACCTAAAGTTCGTTAGCAACAAAATAAAAAAGCCGCCCCAGCAGGAGCTGGCAAAATCAGGCCTTACCAAATTTTGGATGACAGTCATTCAGAATTCTTAGCAAATACACACAGCCCTCTACCGAGTTAATCAGCCAAGTTTGTCAGCAAAAACGGCAAGCAGAAGCATTAAGCATTATCGCTAGTAGGCGCTTCAAGCATCTTTGTTCAATGAGTGAACAGATCCACTATCAAGGCCCTCACCTTATGCCTGAGAAATAAGGTCCAACTATCCAATGAAAAAAATATTTTCTGATAGTCTATACACGATATTTTTTCTCTTTAAAAACAATGGCTTGCATAAACATTAGAGCTGTGCTTAAAATGTAAACAAGGCAATAGAGGAGCGCTAAAAATGACAGTCATCGAAGAAGTAGAGGTTTCCCAGCTTAAGCTCGTAAACTTTGCCGAGCCTGACGCATCAGCTATCGTTCGGCGACGTCTAGTTCAAGAGCTCTATCTCTCGGGTAAGTTAAACAACCTCTTGAGCTACACGAAAGTTCTGAAATTCGGAAAAAAACTCTACGCGTTTGAAAACTTTTTTCTCATCAAAGCTGTTTCTCTTGAGCTCCCCAATTATTGTTTGAAAGCTGTAATCATTGATGAAAAACAGCGCGACAATTTAATACCGCGTATTGTAAATCAAGCGGTAGCGGATGCTGCCGGCTCACATGATCTCACTTTACTTCCTTCCTTTGACAAGACCGTTCAGGAGACTTTTAACACCGACAATATCCAACAAATTACTAGCCGAACAAACTGGGCCGGAATCCTTGGTGATAACTACAAAAGCTTTTACTATCGCGATAAAAAACTAAAACCTGAGCCAAAACAGCAGACTCACAATGCTCTCGGTGACAACAAATCGGAATTTAATAGAGCCGCATTGGACTCAATTCCAAAGCGCAAAAAGTAGAGAAAAGTATGACGCTGATGGCAAGCATCGAGAGACTATTTAATTTTCCAAGCCAATACGATTTGTCCGTAATCTCGACAAGGTTATCTTTTTTTATCAGCTACGTGCTGTACCTCGAACTTGTACCTATCAGTCAAGCTAATGAACTAATACAAGTTCGGGCCTCGCTCTCGAAAATGAAGAGGGGTAATGAAAGGCAGTTTGAGCGCCAAGACTTGTATTCTTATTTAACTGAACACCCTTTGTACGCCACGCTTTTATTATGTCCTGTACCGCGTGGCAACAATGCGTTCACTGAAACAGTCGAAAACAAATGTTTAGCGTTGCTGGCTCGGCTATACGCAGCCAAAAGTGCGTCAGACTATGCCTCGTATTTGCACTTCGATAAAAAGGTCCTGGGTCAGCCTTTACCACTGACTCTGAAGTTTATTCTTTCTGCTTCCCCTGCCGCTTTACAAAAGACAATTCAGGATACAGGTGAAAACCAAGAGTTTCGGCTGTTTTCAGAAAGCAGCTCTTTGTTTATCACCTCGCCGCAGCGCTTTAACAATAGCCGGTCGATAACTGACGGCACCAACCGATACCAGAAAAAACTAACTAACAATAAAAACTCACACGCTTTTTTTGAGGAGAATACTGATGAAGAAGGCGACGAGTTAAGTCAAGGACTCGGTATAGCTTCGTCACAAGCACTCACTGATGAGCAGGAAAGACGTCAGTTTCAGCGCCAAAAAGTCGGGCTGCAACGGGCCCTCTACAACAATGAGTCGAAAGTTGCCTTTGGGTTACAAGCTGCAACCAACGCTGAACTCGCTTTACTGATTGATGCAGTAAGTCCTGCCTTGTTGTCTAACGACTTTACCGCTCTCAATAAAGAGGACTCATACTTTTTCTTACTACTTTTTTTGAAGCTCTGGGGGATAAAGGAACCTGGAGCACTGATACTAAAGAATACGTCGAATAAAGCAGGGACAACAAGCCGGCAAGCTTATACCATCGAATATTATTTAGTCTCGAAGCGTTTATCGACTGAAGCTAAAGTCACTCTTAATGCCCGTTTATCTAACTCTCAGCCCGCAGAATTAAGCGATGAGCGTTGGTATAAAAACTCTCAACCACTGGTAACGTTGCAACTCCCTTTCCCGTTACAGTCATTATTAAACAATGTGGTTCGCAAAATATCACCAGGCTTACGCCAGGGACGGACACTTACAGAGGCGTTATCACTTAGTAATTCATGGTACCGAAAAAAATTAAATGCGCTTTTAAAAAACTCTGGGTTGAAAACTAAAGGACTCACACCTAATGCAATCCATAACGCTTTTCACCAGTTTGCCGCTGAAACCGTTTCCGAATCATTCTTAGCCTTTCTTTCAGGTGAGGGAACAGTCCAAAGCTATTACGTGAATAGCCACATGAAAGATATCGAGTTGTTTGTCGGCAAGGCATGGTATCAATTCATTGAGCACATTGGCTTTATCGACTGGAAGAGCGAATCTTCAGAGGCTCAGATAACTCGCGACGGAGCACGGACATGGCATGACGATGTCGGATCGCCTTACACGCTCCCAGACAAGCTCCATAGCGAGCTCTTAAAGACTGTTAATCGCAATATAGAAAATACCTTGGGGCAAGGTCGCTCGTATTATGCACTCAAGCACGCTTTCTTTTATGTGTATTACCGCCTTGCTACGAATCTTGGATTGCGACCGGTTAAGGAGCCATTTCCCGAGTTTAAGCACTACAACTCAAAAAAAGGTGTTTTCACAGTTGCAGATAAACGTGTCCATCATCCGAATGAGAGACGTTTAATATTTCTCACACCGACTCAAAATCTATTGATGATGAAAACTCAGGAGTTAGCTCGGGCGGCGTCGTATCAACTTAAAATTAAGCTCCCCTCACATCTGGTCATGGATTTAAATATAGACGAAGGGTGTTGGCAGCATTTCAGCAGCGTTATCGTTGAGCAGTATTTGACTGAACTGTCAGGCGAGTTTCTAAAAGCCGGCGGGCTCAGGCACCAAAGTGCCCAGAGCTTTCTAAAAAGCCATGAGAGGAATTTTTCACAAACTGCGCTAAACACCTTACTTAATCACTCGAGGGCTGGTGTCCGTGCGCTTAGCGCTTCAAGTCTTTTACCGATTGGGGCATGTCAGCAAGCGCAGGCAGAGTATTTAGAGCGCATCGATAAAGCATTCGAAACGCACGATGAGCATTTTTTGCTACTTACCCAAAATTTGCTTGCGCAGGCTACATTATGACGTTCTCATTAGTTGATATTGAAGTCGCATTGGAAAACTCCTCACATGAGGTGCAAAGTTACGCATCGCATGCACGGAAAACTCTTGAAAAGCACTGTGTTCGCGCATTCAGCCAAGAGAAACTCCCTGCTGATTACTTATCAAAAAACGCACGGGCGGTTTACAAAGAGGCCGGCAACTACAAGCACCTCATCGCATTGCAAAAATCGCTCTGGAGCCTTTACTGCTTTGCACAGCCGGCGTCACCACAGCTTATTCCGCCTTTTCAGTTTTTCCCGACCGCTCCCACGGAAACTCCAGTCCTCGAGAGCTCACCAAGCTTCGCGTTGCAAGAAGCGCTAAATGATGCGGTCGACAAAGCGCTCTCTAGTAATAACGTTAATATTTTGCTCATCGCTCATGCGCTTAAGCTAGCCAAGAGACTAAAAATCACCTCCACAGAAAAATTCACGGCGGTACTTAGCCATACAGATGACGAGCTCTCTATTTTTAATGACTTAACAGTTGGTGTAATGAGCATCGACGGGACAAGGTACTACCTCGATGCAACCTCAATGTTGCATCTACATCAGATAAAAAGAGCTACTTTTACCATCAAGTCACTCAAAACTTCCTTTGCCAATTTTTTGAGTGAGGCAACGCCCTCTCCCTTCTTGGACAACTGCTCGCTAGAGGAAGCGCTTAATGCGTTGTCTTTTGATATCCGTGCAATGGCGAGAAATAACTTGTTGAGCTCAGCTGAGCCTCTATCGACTAGCTCCTTGATAAAAGTACTATCAGGCCACTCTGCCGATGAAAAAGAAATAACGAACGGATCAACGGAATACCGGAGAAAACGTAAGCTCGACATAAAACAAAGCAACACTGATGAAATTGAATTCTTTAACCAGTTTCAGCGACTGGCATTTGACGACGCATCATCAAGTGCTGACGAGTATATCCTTAAACGGTTTTCCCTCATTCTTGAAGATTTAAAACATCAAAATCCGCAAGGTAAGCGAAACACCAAAGCGTTTGAACTAGCTCAAAAAAATCTGATGGCATTGCTTTGTGAAGCTCAAAGCGGAGATGCTGACATGTCATATACCGCTTATCTTTTGCTTTACTATTTAACTGACATATTTCTCTCAGGAACAAAGTTCGGGAATAAGCTCGCGGTGAGTAGTGTGTTGACTTACCGCTCTACACTACTCAGCTTTGTCAGAGATGTCTGGATAAATGATGATGAACTCCAGCTAGCTCAAAGCAATGATGATGTTTTGATGGACTTATCAGAGTTGGCAGCAGATGCATTGAGCGACAGAATGGGCCAGGACAAACAAAGTACAATCATCAACTTTCTCTCATTCATTAATGAGGTCAGTCAATACAAGCATTTTGATTCAGGGGAGATGGAGTTTTTAGGAGCTCCGGTTACTAGCCGGCGGCCACATTATATTACTCAGAGTGATTTCGAAGCCGCATGCGCGCAATTTATCAACGAAGAAAACTCAAAAGAGCGCAGACTTTGTGCACTGAAAATGAAGCTCTGCTATTACGGCGCCCTGCGCTCAAGTGAAGCCGACAATCTTCTTGCTAACGACATTGACGTTGACACCGACACACTTTATGTCTCACGGCTTATCAGGCGAAAGTCCCTGCGAGCAGTAAGGCGGGTGCCACTTTGCTTTTTCCCAACAAGCACACTCAACGAAATAGCCCAACAAACTGAACGCGTAAAAAGCCCTGACGACTTTCTTTTAGAATACGGTGGAAAGTCCTACCTTGAAAAAAAGTTTATCGACCTATTACGTGAGCAATGCAGCGACAGGTCGTTAGTAATACACTCACTCAGACACAGCGCGGCAAACAATATGTTGTATTTGCTATCAATGGCAATCTTTCACCGCGTGCATGCGTGTCGTCACAATGTATTTTTCTTGTCGCAGTCATTGTTTAATGATGATCAACTACAACGAATCAGGTTCGCATTCAAAGAGCAGGGTCGTGATTTAAATCCTTACTTTCCAGTTTTAGATGCTTTAGCCACTTACCTCGGGCATGTATGCGCGGCGGTCACAGTAAGCAATTATCTGCATCTGCTGGACTTGCTACTATTCATCATCGAGCAGGACGACGAATCTACGCCAACACCATGCATAAAGTCAGTTTTGGCGAGCAATAATCACCAGTTTCAACAACTCAAGCGATACGAAAACGCAGCCAACACTTCAGCAGAGGCAGCAAACAATACGTTATTTAAAATAGCAACTCATGGCATAAATGCTATGAAGCGCTACGATAAAGTTGCATTGCAATTGCCGGAAACGGATCCCGCAAAAATCTCATTTAGACAATACCTAACCGCGATCGAAGATTATCAAACGTCATCTCTTTCTTCTATTCTCACTGATGAGCTAAAAGCGCACCTATATGAGACAGGCTCCGAACAGGCCGATGTGAGCTTTATTACATCACTATCATCACGTGAGTTTCCAACCTTTCTCCGTTTTTGCGAGCGGATAACCCACACCCCTTGGAACAAAAAAAATATACATGCGTTTAAGACATTTCTGAACTGTCTTGAAGTGAATAAAATAACGCGAGAAAGGGACTTAACTCGTTACCTTCGCGCACTCGATCTGATCGGGCTAAAAGAGCAACGCATTCAAATCGACAGCGCCAATAATGAACGTTCAGAAGTTTGGAGCTCACACATAGAGGACTTTGGTCACACAGCCATTAATATTGACAGTAAATCACCTTCAACCGTCGTTGCGGTCAAACCGGTCTACTGCCGCTATTCGCTATGGCACCAACTGAAGTTACTTATATCACTGGTGCTCAATTATACTGAGCTGAAGGAGCATTAAATGTCGACTGTTTCTTTATACTGCGATAAAAAAGCCCTGCTACAACGACTGAAAATGATGAATGCACACTGTGCAACAACAGCAGAAAACGATGTGCATAGTAAATTTGAAGCTCTATTTGAAGTCAATGACGCGACCGGCAATATCGTATTAACAACCAACAACTTATCCAAGCCGGCTCGAATATGCCTATCAGTCGAAGCGAAGATAAGCGCTATTCCCACTCACTTACCACCACTTGTGTTCGATGTAAGCGAGCTCATCAGTATACTGAAAGCGCTTGGGGGCAAGTGGTGCGATATAGAACTGCAGGTAGATTTCGAGAGCCAGTCGGTAAGAATATTTAAAGTCAGAAAAATCTCTGCAGACCTCCTAAACGCTGACGACCAATTCCATCGTGTCGAGCAGCAATTTACATCTTCACTGTATATTGAACAGTTAGATAGTGTGCATAATTTTACAGCTCCCGAAGAAACAACCGATTTCGCAGCTTGGCTAGTAAGTGAAAACGACCTGAAGGTACTCAACAATGCAGTTGTCTTCGCCGATGAGTGTCACCCCCAAAACTTATTTATTTCGTTAACCTGCGGAGAAGACGGGTGCTCGTTAAGCATTCAGTCTGAGCTTGGTCATAATTGCTCTGTTCAAGTTTTCAAACACGATACCGCAAGTCGGCGTCATTTCACCAACGTTGCTGTAACTAAAGACCAACTCAAAGCCCTCAGCTCTTTATGCCAAACAATTTTTAAACTGGGCGATAATGTGAAAATTGAAATAAGCGATACGGTCATTCTTACTGCTGGCGATTCATTCACTGCTCAAATTTACCTTGAGCATTCATTTGACTTGATTCAGAAAACAGCAAATGAAGATGATTACGCATCATTTACTATCAATAAGAAGCTCACAGACATCTTAAGCGCACACTCGCAGAGTGCGCAAATTCGTCCTAAAGATAGCGTGACGATTTCTTCTGATGAACAAAGTAATGCGCTTCAACTGAGGTTCGAAATCGGAAAAAGCCAGAGCATTGGAGGAGTTAATGTCTCGGACTTTGCAAGACACACCAGGAAGGTGCTAGACGTGAGGTTAAATCGGGCGATACTTGCAGCTGCGTTGAAGCTTGTGCAGACAAAAAATCAAAAAGCTCAGGTCAGTGTTTCTGAGTCAGCGATGCAATTGTCATCGAGCGACAATTGTCTCTATGCGAGCGTCTATCTTTTGGGATAAAAACCGGTCGCTCAGAGCTAAGGACCTACCGATAATCCAACACAAGAGTGCAGTTAATACTTACTTTTTAGCGCATCAGCTTTTTGAAGAAGCTTGTCGAAACAACGCTCACACAAATTAAGGCTTACACTATCGCCATCCCGCGTAGAGCCATAACCAAACTCAGCCTTTAATTGACCATATTCCGTAAAACCATTTAAATTTTCCAGGTTGTCGAACAGAACAGATCGTTTGGCACAACGCTTTCGTCACAAATATCGCATAAAATATCGACAACAACTTCATGCGTTCGGATAGCTTCTTTTTTCATAACAACCTCTGCACGGGACGAATTGGATGACCAGAAATGAACAAACGGCTTTGTATTCTCGTATAGTTTCGCTCTAGAGCTTTTCCTGGGGTCGAGGGATATAAAAGCCCTGAGCGTAATCGACCGCTAAGGCAATAATTATTTGGTCGCTAACAAATTCAGCAATAGTTTTTATTCCTAGTCCTTTAGCCATATCAAGAGTCCCTTGTTAGTACTTCATTTATTGGCTTAGGGAAGAACTCACTAAAAATTCGTCACTTCAGGCTGTAGACTAATCGTCCTAAGGACGATTAGTCTACAGCCTTAAATGACTTTTTTCAACACTCTTTTAGCGACCTTCTTCTTGACTTATTATGACCTATACTGTATACGTCCTTAGGACGTATACAGTATAGGTGTTAATGACATGGAACTTACAAAGGCGCTTACCCTTTCGTTGGGAAATATAAATCTTCCTGTCTTTACTCAGTACCAGTTAGGTAAATTACTTTTTCAACTTTACAAAGCAAAACAATTTCGAGGCGAGCCTCTGAGTAAAGTCCAGAAAGACTACCCCGACAGTCGCGACTTTTATCGTATATGCAGCCGTTTATTACATGACGGGGTATTAAGCGAATACAGAGGATTACCAAGTTCCGTTTATACTTTACTAGGTAGGGAAAATCACCCGGTCGAAGAGGTCGTGTGCACAATTGATCCGTTTTGTTACCTGTCCCACTTAAGTGCAATGGACTACCATGGACTCACTGATAGGCTTCCGTCCAAAACTTTTATCTCATCGCCTCCTCCTAAGAGTTGGAGGGTCTCCGCTCAAGAAAAAATGGAAACTGACCTCAAGCATGATCTGCCCACCTATATTGAATGTGGCCTACCCCAGCTCCGACGGGTCAATTTTAAACGAGTAGGTAAGCACGAAATTAGTGTTCTCCACTCTAGCCATTTAGGGGCTTACAAAAACGTTCGCGGCCGAAACCTGCGAGTAGCTACGATAGGCCGGACGTTTTTAGATATGCTGCGAACTCCTGAGCTTTGTGGCGGCATGAACCACGTGATTGAAGTTTTTTCTCAGTTCGCTCAAACTTACTTGCGCTTAATAACTGATGAGATTGACACGAATGGCAGAGCAATCGACAAAGTTCGAGCTGGTTATATAATCGACGAGCTATTAGAGATTAAGAATGAAACTGTCGCCTCATGGGCTCAGTTTGCTCAAAGGGGCGGATCCCGTAAATTAGATCACTCTGAAGAATACATCCCTCAATGGTCTGACAAGTGGTGCCTCTCCATTAATATATTCAAACGGACGTGAGGGTAACTATGATATCGAGCCATGATATTGAAGAGTGGGTAGAGGATTCTAAGCAAGGCCAGCGAGAATTTAGGGAAGCTGTTCACACCATTCTAGCCGCTATCGCTCAAACTCCAGACCTAAGAGACAAGATGGTCATCAAGGGGGGAGTACTTCTCGCTATAAGGTATAAAAGTGTTCGTTTTACTCGAGATATAGACTTTTCAACTCAACATAAACTAAACGATGTCCCACCAGAAGATGTGAAAGAGACACTTGAAGGTGCACTACGCCAAACAGTAGAGCAATTAGACTACGACTTAGACTGTAGAGTACAAAGCATATCCGTTCAACCCAGGGAAACAGCTAGCTTCCCAAGCATAAAAATAACTGTCGGACACGCTTACAAAGGTACGCGTAAACACAAACATCTATTAGCCGGCAGCTGCCCCTCGGTTGTGTCCATAGATTACAGTCTTAATGAAGCTACTCAATATGTTGAAGACTTGTTAATTAGGGATGGGGATATAATCGTCGCCTATGCCCTAACCGATTTAATATCAGAAAAGTTTCGTGCAGTGCTACAACAAATAGAGAGGAACCGACAGCGTCGACAAGACATATTCGACCTCTTCCATCTATTAAACTCAGAGGGACCATTTGACGCAGATGAGAAAACAAGGATCCTTCATACCTTAGTTCTAAAGTGCCGTGCTCGAGACATTGAACCAAGTTCCAACGCTTTGCGCGATCAGGAAATTTACGACCGAGCCAAAGCTGAATATCCGACGCTGGCAGATGAAGTCCCGGGAGTGTTGCCCGACTTCGACGAAATGTATGGTCAGGTTAGAGAATTCTATGAGTCCCTAGATTGGCCTTAACGGCTAACTAGGGTTCTACCCAGATTTTACAATACCAATATCTATACCCTATTCTACAAAAGTTTGTAAAACTACTAGGTTTGAGCCTTCATTACCCGTCCCCAATTTTCAACTAAGTTGTCTTTGGCAACATCAATCTCTCGTGCTACTAACAAGTTTGAAGCCATTGCGAGAATCCGCTTTTGTGCGCTTTTACTAATCAAGGTGTGAATGCTCAGGCAGCTTTTTAGCTCCAACATCCTTTTCACTCCGTCTTGTCGAAAATGAAATTCTGAGACAACTTTGCCTTCACTCTCAAAAGACGCAGGCCTCACCATAGGTCGGGGTGCCATTATTCAGAAAACTAATGTATGGTTTAAACACACTAATCTAACATTTATTTAATAAGGTAAGAATATGTCCAAGCCAACTACATTCATAGCAGCACTGGGGCTTTTACTGCTATCAGGATGCGCTGCAACGGGCTCTAACACTCCTTTGGTCGAATACCAGGAAGTTATGGAGTTTGACTCTGAAATAGATAAGTCGACTCTATTTAATCGGACTCGCTTATGGCTTGCCGAATCTTTTGTAGACTCAAAAGAAGTTATTGAGCTCGAAGATAAAGAAGCCGGACTGTTAGTCGGTAACGGTGGAATGGAATATACGTACCCGTTAGTACCTGCAATGCCAGGTCGGTTTTCACTTCGTATTGATATAAAAGACGGTAAGCTAAGAACAACTTACAACAACTTTAAAATTTACCATAGTGGTTCACAGTTCTCCTCAGGTGGCTGGAGCGCAGTAAGAGAAGGCACTCCTAATGGCTACCCAGAACAATCAATAAAGACAGCGAAAAGGTTAAATGCCGATCTTAAAGAATTTGTGCAACAGGCTGGGGCGGATAATAACTGGTAAGTGGAGTTAGTCATGTTAAAGCGAATAAAGTGGCTCATTGCTACATTTACATTAGTTACTCTAGCTGGCTGTGCAAACACCATTGACTACGGAGAGGCGTCACTGAATTTAGAGCTGGGCATGCCAAAAAGTGAGGTAGTTCAGTTGCTGGGGAAGCCTAAAAGAACTGATGTCAATGAGAGTCGGGAGCGTTGGTTCTATTGGAATAAGGAAGTGATTGGTTTTACTCCAATCGATAACGAAATGCTCGCATCCGACAAGCTTGTAGTAACTTTCAAAAATGGTCATGTCGTCGACTGGGGAAAAAATGCCTATATGAAAGACGCCATGGATGTTCAACAGAAAATTATGGAAGGCTATATGCCCTCATCGAACAAAAGCGATAATTGAAGTCTTCGGATAACCTTCAAGAGCCGATTTAATAAAATGCACCCTCCCTAATTTTAGGGGGGTGCATAACCCAATTAAGGATCCCTCATCTTCTGACTTCGAATCAATGGCAACTACTTCGATAGACGGAGGGTAGGCAACTAAATATGTGTTTCTATCTTGAACTTGTGAAGCAACTCGAGGATCTCGTGAGACTTAAAGTAACGCGCTACGGTTTTAAGGCCTATCTCACGCTGCTCTACGGGGTCCAGATATGTAGCATTCACATCCCCACCGTCAGCAATCATTTTTTCAAATAAATCCACTTCATTCATTTCAGCGGCAAGTGCTAAGGCAGTATAACCAGGCCCTGGCTCATCATGTTTTGCGTTTGGGCTGGCACCCTTCTCTAGTAGCATCAGCGCGATATCACGAGCGCTCCGCTCTCTTTCTCCGCGCTCCGACCCACCTCTCACAACATCGGACAAGCGTCTCAATGCGGTAACCAAAGGGGTTACAAACTGTTTTGAGTGACGTTGTGATGCTGGCGCCCCAAGTTCTAGTAACTCAGCGACAACTTCTTTATCGCCGGCATTTATGGCAAGAGCAAGACAAGTGAGCTTATGCTCATCCGAACGCGTTCCCAGTAGTTCAACAACTCTTTTCTGGTACTTAACTTTCTCTTTTTTAAGCTTTGCCAGGAGCTTGAGCACAACATCTCGGTCCTGATTTTCTAAGGAATCCTCATAGTTTTGTAGCGCTATAAATAGAGAGTTATGACCACGATTCAGATTTCTGCTTCTCGATAGATCAGCGTCATCCAAAAAACTGCTGATAGCATCATACTCTCGCATCATAACCGCTCGGCAAATCTGCTCGATACGAATATCGGAATCACCTAAACGGGAGCGTCGATTCGGATCTGCGTAATCAATATCACTGACAACGACAAATGGATCCGGATGCACTTCCCAGTCTATTTGCGCGTTAGGAAACTCACCCTTCAGAAGCTTCTGCAGCCGCTTAATCTCATAGGGCTTTATAAAGTCGGAGACCTTTGTCAATGCTCTACGCTGCCATTCGTCTGGATGGTCGTGACAAATGCCAACGTTCAACAAAATCGCCAGATTCTTAGCTTTTTTAAGTAAGACCGAGTTGCCCGTGGCTCCACACATTGATGCGGCCATCAGTGAATCACTCAACAGGTCTGCATGCAGTGGCCCGATAAGAAACGCAACAGAGTCAAGAGTTTTAACGTAACAGTGACAAGCGCCTTTCAAATCTCCGTTCACGGTCAGATATCGCGCTTTCAGCCAGTCACAGTGAAACACATACGACCACCCACGCTCGTCGTCTAAGAGTTTTCCCCTGAGGCGCTCAAGATCTTTAAGATATGCGTTATCGTGTAATAAATTGCGACCCGATGAAAAATGGTTGATGATTGACTGCACTTCACGATGATAATTTTCACGCCCCTTCGTGAAGTGGTTTCTCCAGACATCCACAATCGGCTGAATATCCTGGTTAAAGAGCTTCAATCGTGTTGCCGCCAGTAACTTTTTATACTGTGGTTTCGTCTTCAATGCATCGAGGAGCCTGGCGTGTAGTACGGCCGTCTTATAAAACACTCGAGTGTCTGAACTAAGATTGTCGTTTTCAAAAATTTCACAGACCTTTGAAAGTGACGGCAGCTCCGTTTTTTCCCACCGAACCAACTTATCCTTATCCTCTTTAGATAAGGATTCATAAAATACAGGCCAGTGCTTGTCTTTTCTCAATGCTTGCACCGTCCGCGCCACTGATAGATGTTCGTTGTCACCGGCAAGCAGTGTTAATGGACTGATAAGCTCTGTTTGGCTGGACTGAATGTGGACCAAAAACTCAGCGAAAATACTCGGTAACAACTCCTCGACAATCAGTTGTTCTGCCTCAAAGCAGGTGAGTCTTTCAAAAACCACCGAGCCCGCATCCTCTAACCTATAATTTACCGCTGACTCCATTGCATTTTGCAATGCCTTCAGGTAGCCGTCACTGACTGCTCCCCTAAGGTTATTGATGACCAGCTCATCAACAATGAAGTGGTATCGGTTGTAGGCCAGGAATGTATTATTCAACTCCTTTTCCTGTTGGTTAGTCACCTTAATCCCAAAGCCGGATATCCAGATTTTTAACACATCCAAAGGGTTTGAAAATTCGGGACGTTTTATATTATTCATGTAAGCCTCCATGCTTTAGTTTGTTCATTTCATTTTTAAAATTTCGAGATGCTCTCCAGTCACTCGGGGTTCCGGGAATGGGAAGCTTAGCCCCCGAAGGCGAAATAACCGCCAGGTGCCGCTTCCCCTTTTTTAACCACCACCCATTTTGCCTTATCAACTCATGGACCATTCGGTTAATGGCTTTGTCTTTACTGAATTGCATGATCGGCCTCCAAAAGCGCCCGAGGGCGCTTAGAGTTAACCATCAGACTATCACGCATTCCGGCGACCTCCACCGGATTTGCCGCCTGTCTTACTTGGCCAGCCGGCATCGCCTTTACTTGCGTGGATCTTACCGTATACTTTTTTCAGCATTGCTTTCTCCTTTGTGTTGCTCTTCGTTGAACAACATCGAGTATGCAAAAAGGCGGTTAGTATGTCGGCAACGCAACACCGCCAAAAATTGTTATTTTTGTTTTAGTTTATCTGCGGCTACATCCGGGCACGTTAAAAATGATAAAGAGCAGCACCTTAAGGCGGTTCGCACGCTTCTGCACAATAGCTATTTTTTGGGCTTTTACGGTCGGTTTCGTTTCGTCCGCGAAGGCCACCGACAATCTTGTTAAGAAAAGCAGTAGTGACATTTGCCATACCGAGGACAGTCGCTGGTATGAAAGAACTAAAACCTTCACGCCATACGAGACCCTGGATGCCTGTCTTGATAGCGGCGGCCGGTTACCCAAGGGGTATTCACCTAAAAATGGAAACTCAAAATCAAACGATTATGAGCGCAGCGCATTTAACCACTGGATTGACAGAGACGGCGACTGTTTGAACGAGCGCCACGAATTACTTGAAGAGCTATCCACCGGCCCCGTGCATTATTCCGATGACAAGTGTCGGGTAGTAAGGGGCCGTTGGAATGACCCGTATACCGGTAAAGTATTTTTCGACAGCGCCGATGTGGATGTCGACCATATCGTTGCGCTAAAACGGGCGTGGGATACCGGTGCCGTGTCCTGGAGCGATGAAATACGCGAGCGGTTTGCGAATGATACCGTTAATTTACTGGTAGTCGATGATGGCACAAATCAGTCAAAAGGCGCGCGCTCGATACTCGACTGGTTACCGCCGAATAAAAAATTCCATTGTGCGTACGCAACACGCTACCTGCGGGTGCTCATTCGCTACGATTTATCAAAGACCTACCAGGAAAAAGTCCGCTCACTTAAAAAGCAGCTTTGTCACAAGTCGGTCAATAACCATGAGGAGATGTGATGAGTCCTATTGAAGCAGAGCCGTTTTGTCTTAATAAAGCCTGCCTTTCTTATTGGCAGACAGGTAATAATACCCTGAGGAATCACTCTCCAGTCGTTGTTCACGAGGCCATCATGACGGGCTTGCCGGGTGTCTTCTTAAAGGAGTTAGCTCAGGATGTCCCAGGAAAGATTTTGTGCAGCGCTTTGGGTGTTAGCCCTCAACGTTTTTCCCAGATTGCTAAGCGGCGACACCTGTCAAAAAGTCACACCGAAGCGATGATCGGCTTCATTGCAGTATGGCACCAGGTCCTCGATGTGTTAGGCGCTGACTACGCCACCGAGTGGTTAAACACAGCGCTTCCGGTGCTTGATGGGTTGCGCCCCTGCGACCTGCTTGATACGAACTATGGTCGGTCGTTATTGAGCCAAACGCTTGATGAGATGCGCTATGGTGAATTCACATAAAAACAATTGTTTTTACATGAGCTACTGGCGTAAGAGCTAAAAAGCCAGGCTTTTTGCGACTGAGCGCAGGTTTAGCATTTCTTGGCAATCATTCGACATCAGAATATCTTTCGGGATCCGTCCATCAGGCAGAGGCCGCCTCAACCAGCCTGTCATTATTTCAGCTGATGAGGTGACCGCTCTTAAGTCAACCCACAGACCGATGATAATCGACAATCGAAAATGCAGCTCATTATCAGCCGTTTTCACTATGGACGTCCTATCCTCTACCCCCATTCCCTCAGGCAAGCCAAGCACTGCACTTTTCTCGTCGGTGTTAAATAACCACTTGTCTAATATATTCAATGCGACGTTTAGCCCCTTTTCAGTTTTCTCAGGCGTCGCCTCAAAACCATCCGTATAACGTCGAATAATGTCAGCGTTATTCATCCCGCCCCCGTTGTCGTTAATGTCGTACGCCAATGTCATCCTAAATCTGAAGCCGTTGTTACCTGCTGACGATACACTAGTTGAGCAATAAACAAAGGAGATTGCCATGCCAAGGATAACGCTTTTAGCCAATGACTCAGTAACCAAACCTGTTGTATTAAACCGCATTCCCTTAAAGGGTGAATACATCTTTATCGATAATGAAACGCTCTATGTCGAGCGTGTCGTTCATATCCCTGCTCTTTTTGGCTCCCGTGCGTTAGTCTCTGTTTGTGTCGTTGAGACGCATGAGCAGCCGCTCGACTGCCCGACGTAATTCCTGACGTTTATTAACCCCTTTCATATTACTCACTGGCTGTAAATCAATCAGCTGCTGAACGATGGTGGTTAGCTCAATCAGTGTTGATTGCGACAACCTGTCGTATGGCATTGTCGTACGACACTCTGGCAGGGTTGACGCATCAATCATCCGTTTCCCACGAAAAAGGCGCGACTTCACGCGCCCATTTTTTATCCATCGCTGTACCGTGCGGCGCGACACATTGGTATGCCGGGCCGCTTCCGCGATTGTCATCTCATTAGTGAATTTTGGCGTCATGGGGCACCTGCTGATTTTGGAGCACCTCTTGTTCACGCTCAGTGATACAGTCCAGGTAACGCAAAAAGAAATCCCTTTCCCCATAAGTCTCGTTGTTCAGTTTTTTCATTACAATTTGACGCTCAACCCAGGTTAAAAGTGCCGCGAAGTTGGTGTATTCGTTGCCGGTACCGAGTTGCGAGACCAGGTGCTTTGCATCGGAGTCGATGGGATACACATCTAACAGGACAGAGGCAATCGCCACAATTTCCGATTCCGCCTTGTCACCGACAAGTGATGCGAGGCTGTAAACGCTCTCAAGCTCGAGCATACCGCGGTAGCCCTCCTGGCGGTTTAACAGCTCATGCGTCAGCTGGGCTTCACTGGTGAACGCATCATGACTAAAGCAGTGCATGTCGCTGACCCAGTGTCCAAGCGCTAAAAACTCGGCTGACAGGTTATATTCACTGGTCAGAGTCGCCTGCTCACCTTGGTAATGCGCCTTTAAGCTCATTAGAAAGTCGCTTGTGCAATAACACATCAGGTTCATTGCAATACGCTCGATATCATGAGCATCAAGGTGGCTGATAGACGCTGGCGCGGCGTGGCTGATAACGTTTGTATGTTTCATTGTCGTCTCCCGTATTTTTAATTACTTGCTTTCAACCGATTGATTAAGCCCGGCTTCGTATTGTCGATGACGGTCATCAGCATGCATTCCAGCGTGCCGAAGTGTTGATTACTGAACGCCAGTTTCAGGCCTGAGCAGACCATAAAAACCCAGGTCTCAATGGCTTCGAGATTGTTTTCTTCCGTACCGATACCAATGACCGACACCAGCTCATTGCCTTCTTCGATGTTTAGTGTGTGTGCAAGTTGGAGCGCTAACGGGCCGGAAAAGTCGCGGCGAAACGCTTGTTCAGAAGCACGAGTTTCTAAGATTTTTTGAAGGGTTGTATTCATCATAATCACCTTATTGAATTAAAAGTTTTGAGCTAAAAGACGCTCGAATGCAGAGCCGTCCTGACGCGTCAGGTTGGGCACGTAACGGGAATACACACGGAACAACATTTCAGTGGTTGTGTGGCCCATCTGGCGGGCGATCCACTCGGGGGACTCGCCAGCAGCAAGCCATAAAGTGGCTGCGGTGTGCCGGGTCTGATACGGGCGCCGTTTCCGCAGTTCCAGATAACGAAGCAGCGGATACCAGACGCGTTTAGTCACATTGTTGTGTGATAAAGGATTGCCGTTGCGGGTGCAGAACACCCATCGCTTATCACCACTGACTTCTTTTTGCCGACACAGCGCGTCGTACACCAGCTGACTCATTTCAATTGCCCGAAACGACCCGTCGTTTTTGGTGTACTGAATTTCACCGTTAACAATCGTGTTTCGGACCATGATTTGCCGCCGCTCAAAATCAACACCGTCCCACTGCAGGCCATCGATTTCACCGGTACGCATACCGGTAAAAAAGCGAACCGTGTAATAGTCCTTAAAATCTGCACGTACGTTGTCGATAATGAGGCGTACTTCTTCGAGCGAAAATGGCTCAACATCGGTTCGCCCCACTTTCAGCGATTTAATTCCTTCATAAGGTGAGCTAAAATTATGGCGGTTGGCTGCCTCATTCATGATCATGCGCAAAGGCGTCATGATGTGGTTTATCCGTGAAGGCGATAGCGTCTTGTTGCTCCGGGTCTTAACTTTGGCGAGTGATGACCGGAACTCCAGGATATCCGCTTTGGTGATGCAGCCAACTTCCTGCTCTCCAAATGTCGGTACTAAATAGTTTTCAATTGTGTAGCGGACCGTGTTGGCATGTGATGTTCGCCACTGAATGCGCATTTCATCAAACCAATTAAAGGCAAAAGCACCAAACAGCGGCGTATCACCCTGGCCCAATTCGAGCTTTTTAAACTTCGCTGCGCGAGCACTATTCGGGAAATAACGTACGTAATCAAAAACACCGAGTGTAATTTCAGCCTCAATGCGCTCGAGCAATTTCTCGACTTTTTTGCGGTTGGTTTTGTTGTCAGGCAATGCCGTCTGCTCTCGGCAGCGTTGTCCTTTATATCGAAAATCAATAAACAAGTTGCCCGACTCTTTACGAGTGGAAACACTACCCATTTAAAACACCTCCATTAGTGAAAGGAACCGAACAAGAGGTCTTTGAAAACTTCATCATGTCTTTTTCAACTGCCTCCCATAGGAAAAGGATTTTTCGCCCACCAAAGGGACGAATATAATGAACGCCCTCAAGTAAGACAGAGTCCTTTAAACGTTCACGAATCGTTCGGCTGTCATACTTAATCCGAACAGATAATTCTTCGGTGGTAAGAAAGGTTGTACTCATGCTAATCTCCATGCTTCTTGATGAATTTTTTTTGTAACTACACAGATACATTAAACCCCCTAGCAGATGCTTGTCAATGTCTTTTTGTATCTATGGAGGGTCTTTTTGTTTCTTTTTGATGTCTATGGGTGGAAAATGATAAGGTGCAATCTCTCTAAGCTAATGGGCGAAAGGAAGCTTAAACTAATTGATGTCGTGCGAGATACCGGCATCAATAGGGGAACAATCACGCGGCTTTATCATGAAACCGCGACACGGATTGATTTCGACATATTGGAAAAATTATGTGCCTACTTCGACTGCGAAGTTGGTGAGATGATTGAGATAAAAAAAGAAAAATAAAAGAGCCTTGACCAACACCTATCTAATAGGACGTTATAAGTCAGTTTTGGTGGTCCCAAAATATTGTCAGATGCTGAAACTAAGTCCGCTTAGCGCCAAGAGCGGACGTTAACGGCCCGCATAACAGGCAATAACACGTAGACTAAAATAGGAGCGAAGCGACTGAGTCTAGGTATTGTTGTCCCAGCGAGCTTGCGAGCGAGTGTATGCGATTGTTAGAACTATGGAGTTTCGAATTTCCTTAAAAACTTCTCAGCCAGAACTATACTGCTCTTATTTTCAAGCGCTTCCGCAGCCTTTTTCAATGCCTTAACATCACTTAATAGAATATTTCTGTCCTTGTCGAAATAGTCTAGTGGAAGCTTTCTTTTCTGCTGAACGCCCCAGTAATGAAGCATTTTCGTTATCATTTCTTCATCTAATCTAACCATTTTTAATACTCTAGATTCGACATCTTCGAAATTGTCAGCTTTTAGCGCTTCTCTATTTAGTTTTCGCCATATTTTAAATAATTCCCTGTAATGCCCTTTGTAGATTGATGGCGGGTTAGTTGATTTTAGGAGTAACGCTTCAGCTTCGCGAAACTTTCCCTCTTTCTTCAGTTCCATTGCTTCTTGAAAGCCATCAAAAAGAGCCGCGCCTTCTGGGTCTATGTCAGCAAATGTAAGCGTGTCCTTTTTTCCGCCAATAAAATCTTGAGCACCGGGCGCTATTTGTTGCTTTGGTTTAGGTGTATTAAAACCGAAAAAATTTTTTAAGAAGCTCATTTCATCCTCCGAATAGCTCTAACGCCTCATTCAGCGGCTTGTCCGCTGCAATGCTTTGTTAGGCGCGATATCCTCTACGCCAAAGATATCTATGTTTTCAGAAATAAAGTTCAAGATTTCTTTTTCCTCTTCATCCAGAAGCAAAAAGGTCTCAGTTCTACCTTCAAACTCATCTTCGGCTCTATAATGCAATTCTGAAAATTCACAAATAACAAATTGTTCTAGGTCATACAGGTCACGAAGTCTCCCACGGACTTCTTTGATAACTTCAATGTTGTGTGAATAAAATCGCTGATTTGTTTCTTTTTGGGTAATTCCTATCTTATGCAAAACCCCGTCAGCTAGGGCTACTCTTATAAAATAAAGGGTTCCTAGTGTATTTGCTAAATCAGGTTTTTTTTCAAAAGTAGATTCTGAGTAGCGCCCATTTGAAGGCTTATAAATAACAGCTTGCTCTAACGTCATATTGTTTAGTCTAGATACAAGCTGACCAACAGTTAAATCATATTCTTTTGCAACATCTGCAAGGGAACCATAGGACACACCGTTTATATCATAACGCTCTAATCTCGGCAGAGGTTCCAAACCTAGGCACACCTCTAAAGGAAGCCCTTGTAATTTTCGCCCTTGGTAAGTGCTAAAGCTTGTTTTTCCGACTTTATCCCAAGCGTTCATAGCACTTCTATATGTAGTGCCTTGAACTTCTACTGTTTGGACTTCCCAGACTTTGCTAGACACTTTTAACAGTTACAATGTAACTAAAACTAGAGGTGTTTATGAGCAAAGGCAAACGGTATAC
>JBNJDZ010000004.1:0-166159 GCA_051745385.1 Pseudomonadota bacterium
TTAAACTCTTCGGTATACCGTTTGCCTTTGCTCATAAACACCTCTAGTTTTAGTTACATTGTAACTGTTAAAAGTGTCTAGCAAAGTCTGGGAAGTCCATTAGGTGATATAGGTTTGTGATGCAATTAAATTACATTTGCTTTATTTTTAATCTACTTATAGACTCAGTCCGCGAATAAACATGGAGGTTTTATGAAAACTGCGGACGGTAACTTTCCAGATTTTTACCCCAAGGGAGTCGATATTCCTCATCCCGATGCAACACAACAAGAGTTTGGAAAACTGTATCGTTTCTCAAATAATGATCCGGCACTTAAGGAAGACTTTTTGGCTAAAACCCAAGAATCATGCGCTCCTTCTTATCGACGAAAGCATAAGAATAACCCGCGTTTTTATGGAACTTCCTTTTTTACAGAAAAGTCCAAGTTGCTCCATTTACAGGATGTGTTTCCTAATACCTTCGGGCGTAAAATCATAACTAATGGTCGTGTCCGACCAGAGTTAGGTTATAGTCTTAAAGAGAAGCAACATGTTTGTGTTTGGTTTTTTAAAGGGTGTTACCCTGAAGGATTTACAAGTTAACCAATATGGATATTGAAGATAAAGAATTCTTAACAACAGACTTTGGCCATTTATCTGTGGTCAACGTTTATGCATATTACGAGGGACCTAGGGCTTTCTCTGCCAAAAACCAGTATGGACAAATGTTTTTTTGTTATTGGCTTGAGACTAAAGAAGATAAAGAGTGCTGGCTCATTAATCCTGTCTCGGAAGCATTACTTGGAAAACTCGAACAGAAGAAACTTCCGATAGCTAAATTAATCAAACCCAGCGGATATAAGAGCCTGCACGTTGTCGAAGAAAATTTTGATTCAGGAGTGGTTAACACTATTTCAATTAGTGCGAGCTCAAAACTACCATTCACTCTCCCATCAGATAAGGTTTTCATTACAGAAAATATCAACGTTGATGGTTCTAGGCGACACACCCACCGAATTAGATTAAGCAAGGAAAGTACGTCCTTATATTTGTCCAATAAGGTCGCCGAGATTTTTGGCGCTTTTTCAGACTTGTATAAAACCATAAGACAGTTACATGACGTGGAGTCAAAATTAGAGACCGTCGATGCAGTTCCTGGCTCATTTAACTTTCGAGTAAAAGCTTCTAACTTGGAGTGCGTCCGCGAAAGAGTATACCCGACGTTTAAAGCTGCCTCTAACAAAGAGGGTCTCCTCAAACTGATTCATAGTGGACAGATTGACCTCTTGAGTCTCAGGAAAACATTTGACCTCCTAAGTAAGTACAACACCGATGTTGAATTGATAGAGGAAGATAGTACCTCCGTAGTTCTAACTCTTTCATCAGCTATTGTAGAAGAACTAATACCAGTACTCGATGAGCGCCTTACTACTTACTTAAATAGTACGATGGTTCCTCAAGCAGATGACCTAGCTTCAATTCATGCCTTCATTTCTCTTGTGGACCGCGATGGGTTTGTATCTTCAGGTAGTTTTGGTAAAACTCCTCGCCAGGTTAGCTATTATAGAGATGCGGCCAGAATATTGGGCTTGATGCACTCCTATGGGAAACTCACACCCAAAGGTATTAAAGCTCTAAAATTCAATATGACCGAATTTACACAATTAGTCTGTAAGCAGTTTGAAGAGACCGAGTGTGGCTACATTTGGATGAATAGTTCCGGCGTTAATAATGTTCTTGAATTAAATGAGAATTCTGCAGGTGATTTTCTGATTGAGTATTGTCAAGGTTTGAGCGAAAACACCGCAAGACGAAGGGGATCTACATTGAAGCGTTGGGTGCAGCAATTCAAACAACACCTGGGTTAATCAACTAGCCCCTCTAAACGTTCTTTGGTCATCGATGTAGCGTCTCCACTAGTATCTGCTCCAATAAACCGCCGCTTATTTTTAACAGCAGCTACTCCAAAAGCTCCTGAACCACAAAACGGATCAAGAACAGTTTCTCCTACCAATGAGCTTTGATTGACCAAAACAGTTGCTAACTCCACGGGCTTTTCTGTGGGGTAGCCCCTATGAACTCTTGGATAAGCTAATACGTCTGGCACACCTAAATTGCTTAGTTTCCTTTTGCCTTTCTCGAAAAATAGGATCATCTCGTATCGAGCCCTATAGTGATACCCCATTCCAATCTTTACTTTGTCCCAAACAATTGGTTTCCAAAACTTGAAGCCAGCTTTTTCTCCCAAAGGTTTTAGAAAGAACATGGTCTCTTGATCACAAAAAATGTAACAATGAGAGTTTTTACAAAGTACACGATATAATTCCTCCATGAGCTCTTGAAGCCGCTCGTTAGGAAAGATCTCAAACCAATTATTAGAGGACGACTTGCTGTTCTTGAGGCGAGTTGTCGTTCCTACCTTTCTATGCTTTTCCAGGGACTCGTAGGGAGGATCTGTGATCACCAGATCAATAGAGTTATCCTCTAAAGATTTTAATACTTCCAACGCGTCATGCTCGAACAGTTTAAATTCCATTTATTATGCTTGCCCTAACTAAATTCTAGTCACCAGATTGTAACGCAAAACTCCCTTCAAGGGGGCTATTAATTTCGAGGCCCTCAGTGAGACCGCAAAACCCTTTCAAGTAGTCATAGCTCAAGCTCAACGAAGTCTCTATCAACATCTTCCTGAGTAATTCCGATGTAACGCAGCGTCACCGCCTCCGAGCTATGACGCAGCATCTTCATCACCCTAGCAATATCGTTAGTGTTCTTGTAAAGGTGATAACCTCGTGTTTTTCGCATTGAATGAGTTCCAAGTTTAATACCAACTTCCTCTCCAACCCCCGCGAACGTCCGCGAAACGTAACGGCGACTAATTGGGGTCTCATCCAAACCTTTACACCATTGGTTTCGGTAGGATTGGAACAGGTAAATATGATCTGGATGCTCTTTTCTGATGCGAGCGATAATGGACTTCGCTTTCTCGTTTAATTTAATGGTTGCTTGTTTCGATGTCTTCCCTTCAACCAGGGTAAGACGCTCGTCGTTAATGTATTCAAACTTGATAGACAGTAAATCTGAAATCCGTAAAGCCAAGTTTAAACCCACATCCCAAACATCGGCAATTTGCTGACCATAGGTTCGTTTGAGAAGATAGCTAATCAGCTTCACGGTATCCAGGTCTTTAACCGCTTGCACTTCGGCCATGATCTATTTCCTTTTTTGCTGTAAAACGTGATTTTGAGTACTTAAGGGGTGATAAAACGGGCAGTAGCCCGTTTCTAGTGAGTCCGCTTGTTCCCGTTTGTACAATTTGGGAACCTAGTCTTTCAGGGGGCCGTACGAGACGAAAAACTTTGGTTAAACAGTCGTACACCGACCTCTTCCAAAGCCGCTCTAACGCTCTCAACAACGTCAGGCTCTATCGAGAGGCCATTCGTATACACACCTTTGTCGAACGTTAAAACGGCCCCGTACGCTTTCGCTTTGGACGCAGCCCGATTTATGCCCTCACTATCAACCGAAGAGTCGTCAGCGACGGGGTAACGGATTTGATAGGACGTGATGACATAACCCCGCTCATCAAGCAGGAGCAGGCCCAGGGGGCTTGCTGACATAGTGTTGGGAAAGTCTGACTCTGACCTTAAACACCCACCGTTTTGCTGGCACTCTCGCAATTGCGGTAAAAGCGCTAATGCTGTTATTGCTGCCTTAATTCCCAGCACTACCCACTTTCTCGATGCCGGTGTCTTAAATATTGCCGCCATAAAGGTTTACTCCAGTATTTGGTTACAAGTGAATTAGCGCTAAAGAAGACCGCGCTCAGAGAATGACACGCACTCTTTGCCGACAACGATGTGGTCTTTCACGTCAACGTTGATAACAGCCAAGGCTTTTTTCAGGCGCTCAGTCAGGCGGATATCCGCATTGGAAGGCTCAGGCTCTCCCGAGGGGTGGTTATGTGACAGTACGAGTGAAGATGCTTTCGTTTCCAGTGCGGCTCGAACCACTTCCCGTGGGTAAACACTGGCCGCGTTAATGGTGCCGTAGAACAGCTCCCGGTACTCAATGAAGTGACCCTTTTCATCCAGGAAGATGATGCTGAATACCTCGCGCTCGTAGTGCGCCAGCTTATACGTCAGGAAATCCTTAATGACGTTCGGGTTGTAAGGCTCTTGGCCTCGTAAGTGACGCTCTTCCAGGATTTGGCTGGCGCGATGAAAAACGTCTCGCTCAGCTTCATTGTTGGCTGATGAGTAACAGCCTTTATCCAGTGTGTGCATTGTTAACCTCCTAATTTGGTAAATGCACAGCAGTGATATAGGTCTGAAATTCGATGGGCTCTTAACTATCGCAATAAAGTTTTACGGCTCCGACAGATGCTTTGTAAGCCCCGGTCAATTAAGACAAAAATTTAAGGCGAACACTTCTTCGGTAGCTGCGCCAAGCAGGCGCAGCTACTCAGTTATAGTAATCCTCGCTCAGCAAGTGAGACGACTTCATCAGTTACCAGCATGCAGTCGAGTAACGAAACATCAATCAAGTTTAGGGCCGACTTGAGCGTTGATAACTCATACTCTTTTTCAGAGTGACTCAGCTCTTTAGAAGGTGAGAAGTAACTGACAATAACCGCCGCTGCATTAACCTTGAGAACTTCGCGGTACACACTAGATGCTGCCAGTTCTTCGCCCTCTTCAAACTCAACGTTGTCTATGAGCCGGTGTTGACTATCGAGTAGCAGTAAACCTGCGACTTCTTTTGAGCATTGCTGATATTTGTCCTGAACAAACTCTTTAACCATGGATGGCTCTGTGTAGCCCTCTCCATTTAAGAAGCGCGACTGTACTAAATTAAGTGCCTCATTCAATAGTTCCCTCTCAGCATTTGAGAGTAAGTTGCTTGATTTGTATGCGTGCATATGAATTCTCCAGCTATAAAAATGCACAGCGGTGATATAGGTTTAAAATTCGGCTGGACGAATAAAACTAGGGAGCATTTAAACTCCCTGGCAAAGCTTTAGTAATTGACGACAGTGGAGCCCCTATCAGTAACCACTTCGATTTCAGTCAACGAACAGTCATCATAGATTTTAAGCTCAATGGACTCGCCGTACTTCAGATCAGTCGGCAGATATGGCTTTCTTGAATATGGAGTTTTATCGCTATAGTCGCAGTTACCACGGTTAACCAACATATTTTCCACTGTTACCTGCTCTTCAATCGATGTAATCTCGATTACGAAGTATGTGCCACCTGTATGTCGATTAGTATGTTCCCAAGCCTCAATACTTACCTGCGGATCTGGATCGCCGCATGCCCCCAACAACCCGGCTAACAACGCAATCGATAGCGTTTTCTTCATGACTCGCTCCTTTCAGTCATTGGAACAAATTCTTTCCCAGATTTTCATAACCCGCCCAAAAGAAGCTTAATTTGTGTTAAACCAATCAAAATTTAAATCTAATACCTGTCTTATAGGGACAAAGCCCTTATACGATCGCTGAAACACGCTGTCTGTTAGGTTTTTGACCGCGCCCAGTGTTTGCACAAACTCGGTGCTTAAACTAGCTTAGCTTTAATTGTCTCAAGTTTATGTAGGAGCTACCTGTGAGGGTCATACGTCTAAATGAAGTTAAAGACAAAGTTGGGCTCAGCCGTTCAACTATTTACCGACGTATAGCTAACGATGGGTTCCCTAAGCCAATACTACTCGGCGGACGAGCAAGTGGTTGGATAGAGGGTGAAGTTGACCAGTGGCTAATGCGCTGCGTTAGAGAGTCTCGCGGAGAGAATTCGGTAGTTGAAGATGACTCTCATCAAAATTAAAGAAGTTATGAAAGTAACGTGTCTTGCACGACCCACTATCTATAAGTACATAAGCAAAGGCAGCTTCCCAAAACCTGTTTCTCTGGGTGGACGAGCAGTTGCCTGGGTGGCTGAAGAAATAGATGAATGGATAGAAGACCGTGTCGCTGAACGTAACAGTGGAGCTGGAAAAACAAAAAATAAAGAGAGCTCCTAAGAGCTCTCAGTCGTCCTTTTTCTTGTAGGTAACCGTTAGAGTACCCGTTATCCGGTTCTTAGCAATCTCATAGTCCGGGTCCCACGTTGCAACGTTATGCGCTCCCATAAAGGCTGCAGAAGCCGCTCCCCATATTGCGGTTGGACCAAAGAAAGAACCAGCCATCAATGACTTTCTCGCTTTGGCAAACACCCTGCACTTCATGTCGAGCGACTCAATGTGCTTTTCTAGCGTCTTGATAACTTCACCGAAGTGTTTACGCGGAACTTTCTCGATAACAAAAGATTCATGATCACGTAACAACTTCATCAACTTCTCATCGGGTAACTCACGTACCCCATAAACCCGAACGTCCATTTAATTAATCCTCGCTGAATAAATACGACTAGTTTCAGACTAAAGAGTTACACAAGCTGGCTCGTAAAGGAAGGCTATTTGTGACGAACACTAACGAATAAGGGAGTAAACAGTAGATATTGATAGTTAACATGGAGGGTTAGTCGCCTGATTGCAGACCCAGCTTCATCATTAACAACGATCTGAATTGGGGACCAATAGGAATTTGCTGCCCATCTGACATAATACACTCGGTATAACGCCCTAACTCACTCTGTATGTGCTTCAAGTGTTTTAAATTCACAACATAGCTACGATGAACTTGTACGAAGTATTCAGGCATTTCCCCAAGCATAGACTGCAACGTTGCCCGGTGGAGCAAACGCCCATCCTCAAGGAACAATTCGACATAATTTCCAGCAGCACGTAGCAAGATAACACTTGGATTCTCAATGAGAGTTATTTTGCCAGGCTCGGTTTTAATGGCTATCAGCCCATACTCATTAATCATGATCAGAGCCCTGCAAGCAACAACGTTCCATACATAAGTATCTGTGCATAGCTTCTCTCCTTAATTATTGACAATGCACAGCCGTGATATAGGTTTGAAGTTTTGCTCAGTGAAATAGCCGTTAGCGTTCAGAATTTGGTATGCCAAAAAATACTGGATATCCATATCACCCTGTTAATTAGTCCAGTTATGTTGCCCGTATTTTGTCAAACCAAAACTAGAATGGGCTCAAAAGCCGTGAAGGCGTCACTTTGCGTGATGAAAGGTTAAGTTAAAGTGTTGGATTGCTATGTTTTAACTATGCAAGTAAGAGTTGATTGAGGCTCTGAGACAAAGGTGGCGGTTTGTGGAATCCTGGATAATACCACTTATCAACTACCTGAGAGGCTGCTACGATTTTGGTCATTGAAATTTGCTCCAACACCCGCAGTCTGCAAATATGGAGTCCGTATTAGCCGCCTATAGATCCAAAAATGAGAGATTCGAAAATATACAAAAAAATTCGTACGCGCGGACCTGCAAATGGTTACTGTGCTATCTGTAGGCGCTTTGGCCCCCTTACTAGAGAGCATATTCCTCCAAAGAGTTGTGGAAACATTAGTGCCGTAAAGCTCAGAGCGTTACTTGGAGCTAGCGAAGCCAAGTCTAGCTCTTCTATTGTTCAGGGCGGACTTAATTATCGAAGCACCTGCTCTGACTGCAATAACTCCTGGCTAGGTCAAAAATATGGACCCTCTCTGACTGAATTCATCTCAACAGTCACAAAATATGCTAATTCATTAGTCGATCACAATTTAGCGCTTCCTTTAGAACGCGACTTTGTCGCTGAGCCACAGAAGATCGCTAGGGCCGTCATGGGTTGTATTATGGCCGGGAATTCCATTGACTTAGTCGAGAATCCACGGCCTCACGCTCATATATACGAACTTATGCATGATTACTTTTTCGACAGTAATGCTGCTCTGCCAGAAGAGTTTGAAATTTACTATTGGTTTTATCCATCCAAAGAAGTAAAAATTCTGAAAGCTATGACAACATGTTTTGAAATAACAAAATGCTGTGTGTCATACGAGTTGATCAAGTTTTTCCCCTTAGCCTTCATGATTGTTTGGCGCGAAGAAGATATAAAACTACATCTTCCTAAGCTTATAAAGGATCGAAACATGAGCGTTGACACAAAAGATTATTTGACAGTCAATTTCAAACAATTTCCAGACACCTCATACCCTGAGATGCCGACCAAACGCGGTACGGTTCTATTTAACAATGAGCAAGCTACTGTAGGTGAAGGTTTTAAACGCTAGCTCGCTCTAGTTCTGACTTGGTGTGTACCACCATTACCATCGACAATAAGTACTCTCCTAATTGACAGTTAATGAACTGCCTTTAAGTGATATAGGCTTATTATTTCTTCGTTTCCTAGTCCAAGGTGAAACCGCGATTAATATTGTTGTATTAGCAAGTAAAATCATTTAGGTTCGATTTAGTGAGGCCATGGCGGCTTGGCCTAGCAGATAATTATAAAAACAACGCTCAAAAGAACTAGGAATTAGAATGGAAGCTAGAAACAGAACTCTCCCAGATTGGATGACACGTATTAGAACACGCCAAATTGTGTTACCGAGATTTCAGCGATACGAGGCTTGGAGCCACACACAGATATCGTCATTGTTAAATACTGTGCTGAAAGAACTTCCTGTAGGGGCAATTCTAACCTTAGATATTGGAGAGAAAGAACCTTTCCTTTCTAGGCCTATTGTTGGTGCACCTGAAGATGGCGAGAAAGTAGCGGAACACCTCCTAGATGGACAACAAAGACTAACCTCATTTTGGAGAGCTCTAAACGATCTGTATGAAGATAGAACATACTTGATAAAAATAGAAGAAGATGAGGATTTAGAGCTACCTTATTTTGCGACATCCATCAGCCGATATGAAAAAAATGGTGAAAACTACCCTTTGTGGGCCAATGATCCTATCGAACTATGGACTAGAAAATATATCCCTGTCTCGCTTCTAAAGCCTGATGCTGAAGCAGCATTTAAAGATTGGGCAAAATCAGCTGCCAATGGGGATACGGAGTGCTTGTTAGAAATTCATGACATAGGTAACAAACTGCGAAATAAGTTTTCGGTTTTTAACATACCATTCTTATCTCTACCCGTTTCAACAAAACCAGAAGTGGCTTTAGATGTGTTCATTCAGATGAATACATCATCTTCACCATTAACGCCCTTCGATATAGTTGTCGCTCAAGTCGAAGCTTCTTCTGGCAAGTCTCTTCATGGTTACATTGAAGAGCTCAACAAGGAGCTGCCAAAACTTAAGCGATATAACGATCCAAAAGATATCGTTCTAGCAGTTGCTGCATTGGCAAGCAATAGACTTCCGTCTAAAGGCACCTATTTATCTAGTGAATTTTCTGCATCATTTGACAGTCACTGGGAGACTATCAAAAAAGGAATTAAGAAAGCCGTTTCATTTCTTTCAGAAGAAAAGATACTTGACTCACGAAGACTTCCGTCAGATGTTGTTGTATACGTACTCTCAGCCTTGTGGGGAGCAACTGACGATGGACTCGATAAAGAAGGGGATGTTCGAGCTATACTTAGGAAGTATATTTGGCGAGCATTTTTTACAGAGCGTTATGACAGAACAACTAATAGTCGAGCTTTCTCTGATTACAAAGAGCTATACTCTTTAATAAAAACGGGTCAAGGTTCGCCAGATATTTTTAATGAAGAACTATATCCAATAGCAGGTATAGAGGAGCTTAAGTCCTCTAGTTGGCCGTATCGTAAAGACAGATTAGCCCGCGCAATATTAGCAGTTGGACTAAAGTCAGGTGGATTCGACTTTGCAGATGGCACTCCAGCATCTTTTGATAGTATTCAGTCCAGAGAATACCACCATATATTCCCGCAAGCTTGGTTGAAAGACAACCGGTTCAAAGATTACGAAATCAATAAAGCGCTTAACTGTGCCCTTATATCCTGGAGAACAAACAGAAATATTTCTGCCAAAGCTCCTTGTGATTATGTTGCTGAACGAATGGAAGCGAGCTCCCTTGGAAGCACTGAAGTTGAGAGAAGATTGGAATCACATCTCATTCCGGTAAAGCAGCTAACGGAGAACAGATACGAAGACTTTCTAGAGGAGCGAGCTAAGTTAGTTCTTCAAGTCGCTCAAAAACTGTGTAGCGGCCATATTGTCGAAGGAAAGCTATAGCAGAGAGAATAGAGTTGTACTTTTTTCCAGTGACAATTTAACTGCGTCATTCAGCCTCTGATGACGAGGGATTTTCAGGAAAGTGTAATGCTTCGGAGAACTTGATGAGCGCACCGCTATGTCAGCTGTAAATTGGAATGAGTTTAAAAAAGTTGCCTCATGGGGTCGTTATGTACATTGGGCCCAACTTAATGGAGACCGTTGGATATGCGCGGATGAACATACCCCTTCGGAGTCAATTGCATTGTCATTTCAGTTTTTTGCATCAATGTACGTAGCAATCGAAGGATGGGAACAACTGAACCTAAAGGATACACAGATTGAGAATATACTCCAGAATAATAAGCAAGGGATTCTTCTGCTAAAGCGTGCCAGAAATGCTGTGTACCACTTTCAAAAGCAAATTTTTAGTGAAAAAATGCTCGACTTTTCTGGTGAGTTCGGCAGAGAAAGCTGGGTAGTCGACTTGTATTACGAGTTTGTCCGCTTTTTAGGTGAATATCCCACAATGGTTTACCCTTTTGATGACGGAAAAGACCAATTTATTGCAGACTTCTATAAAATTTTAGGCTGGAAGCCAGAGTTCGAGTAAATACATTTAGGTAACCGAGACTTTATTGTAGTTGAGGTTAGATGAACTAGTGGCGATTCATAGTCAGAAAACTAATTCCAAACAGACTACTTACTAAGTGGCTGAGCAAGGTTCATTTTTTAGTGTAAAACGTGATTTTGAGTACTTAAGAGGGTATAAAGGGGTTAATAGCTCGTTTTTAGTGGGTTTGCTTGCTCCCGTTATTGCATTTTGGGAACATGCCAAAGAGCTACCAGGCTACTTCATTAATTATGATGTATATTCAAAAGTTTATCGCGTGCACAGTGCCAGCTTCCGTTGATAACACCGTTGAGGTCGTATGACGTAGGAACACGAACCGAGAGCCTCTAGGACTTTTTAAAATGATAGCAACAATGATTAGTTAGCACGCATTCTTATAAAGAGACTCAATAGTAGTGAGCGACGTTGCGCCGCCCCACTACTTGACCCGTATCTCCGTTATTCGAGCAGTTTTGCTGTCGGGATATAACCACCTTGAGCGGCTAGTTTTTCTTTAAAGTTATCGTCGACAATCGTTGAACTAGGGATGCCAAGCTCATTAGTTATTTCATTTAAATGGGATATTAATTTTCGATATGGAACATCTTTCTTGATCAACTTTCTCTCATGCCCATTGTTTAAAGTCACTTCTGCAACAATGTAATGAGTTGCATGGCATCCTAGATAAATATTAACGGTAAGACCATACGGTCCGGCAAGCGTTTCCTTATCTATATTAACTCGAAGCACATGTTTTGCTGCGACTATGTATTCCTGAGCAGCAATGGAATGCTCGAATTTTTCTCGAGACAGCGCCGAAAAAGTGAGCTTGCTAGGCAAAGCCATCCCTAAGTTACCAGCAAGCTCCTGATACTGATCGGTGAACTTAATTGCTTGGTTGATCAAGTAGTACATCTTCGGCCCTTGTTCCTTATTGCCTGGTTTTATATCGAAACCTAGCTTAAGAACATGCTGCTCAAATGACTCATGACCGTATCCAGCCAAACCCGGGACATCATCTAGTTTACTAAAAATAATACTTCTAGCTTTCTCATAGTTCTCTGCATCGCAGAGTTGCTCACCGTATTCGCTGAAAAACGTTCTAACAACTTGTGAGTATATTAATTGGTCAAATTTCTCTCGAAGAGCCTCATAAGGGACTCGTTCTGGGCTATAGATTAATATTGTCTCGTGCTCATATGGTTCTTCGTAATTAAAAAACGAAATCAAACCTCCCAAATTTTTTTCTAATGTTTTATCGAAGTCGATAAGTTGCTGAAGGAACTTAAATCCGAGCACTGTGTTGGCAACACTTTTTCCAAGTCTTTCTTCACCTAATAGTAGCTCACCGATTAACCACCGACCTTCCACTGTTTGCATCGGACCACAGAACTCCTCTACTTTGTAGCGGTGGGAGCTACTCAGGCGATACCGGCCTTTCTTAGCCTCGGACAACCGTGAAGCGGGCACCTGAAGCAAGTCTGCTAATTCTATCTGCCGCATATAGTTACTGGCATGTTCTAAAAGGCGTTTCGATTCGTCAAATGATAATCTCTGATCTTGCATAGTTTCATTCCTTTGTTGGTGTGATTTACTTGAACACCAACAAAGGTATTACAATAAATATTACAGTAATAGCGTTTTTATACTGTAATTTATAGTAATAAATTACATTTTATAAGATGCCAGATCAGAAAACCTTACCACAAAAAATTTCTGGGCAAGGCTTCACACGACAAACCCTTCGTAAAAGCTAACAGGTTTATTTATCCTCTATAGACAGCCTGTTCTGTAAGGCTAAACTGGCAAGCAAACGCGTTGAGGACACTATCATTTTCTATTTTGTCTTAACGCGACACATAATGTCGCGCCAATCAGTAAACTCTATAATTAAACAGAGCAATGAGAGGTTACCGAATTGGCAAAAAACACAGCCTTCACCGAACAGATTAAGGTTGGTCAGTTCAAATACTGCTTAAAATATACGGGTTATGATTTTGAACTAGTTTACATCAATCATCCTATCGGCAATCGTCGGCGCATTGATTCTGGCTTAACGTTTTACGGTGACGAGCCTGATTTATTAGTCGACGACCTATGTTTAAATACCAACGTATTTGCATTAATCAAAAGCGTCTTGCCGATAATTGCTAACCGCATGGCAAAGCAGCAACCGGACTCATTTACCTTAAAAGCCAATACCGATAGGAAAGTTACTCCCTATAAACGATTTGCTCGGCGCCTACATCGTTATTTGAGTCACCTATACGAGCTAGAGATCAACGAGAACGGCGCTAAATTTAACTACCGCAAAAAACCGAAATCAGAGCGAAATAATTGCCCTCTGCCGCCACTTCACCATTAATAACTAAGGTATTAAATGTACGACATCATCGGAGATATACACGGACACGCTGATAAACTGGAAGCACTGCTTAAAAAGATGGGTTATCAAGAGAAAGACGGTGTTTACCAACACCCCGAGCGCACCTTAGTGTCTGTTGGCGATTTAATTGACCGAGGACCAAAGCAAAAACGATCGGTCGATATTATTCGCAATATGTGCGAGCGCGGATTCGCACATTGCATTATGGGTAATCACGAGTTTAATGCAGTCGCCTGGGCTGCAAAGGACGACAATGGTAATTACCTACGAGCACACTCCGCTAAAAACCGAAAGCAACATGAGGCATTTTTGAGTGAGTCTGAGCATGATCAGGCTTGGTATGCCGATACCATCGCGTGGTTCAAAACATTGCCACTCTATCTAGACTTACCAGAATTGAGAGTAGTGCACGCTTGCTGGCACAAACCATCACTGGCTGTACTGAATAATTACGGCACCAATGGCGTGTTACATAATGATGCCTGGATAGCAGCAAACACGAAAGAGCATGAGTTATTTAATGCCATAGAAGTGCTGTGTAAGGGCTGGGAAGTGTCACTACCCGATGGATATTCATTTTTAGATAAAGACGACAACCCGCGCACCGAAATGCGGACTAAATGGTGGCAGGGAAACGACCCGAGCTATCAGGCTCTGGCTATTGGCGTTAAAGATCCATCTTGTCTACCAGCCGATCCTATCCCCGGCGAAGCCATGCCAGGTTACGACAATCAAAAGCCCTTATTTATCGGCCACTACTGGATGAAAGGAACGCCCTGCTTACAGTCAGATACAATTGCTTGTCTTGACTGGTCTGTTGCTGATGGTGGCGAGATGGTGGGCTACCGGCTACGAGGGTCAAATCTTAGCAACACTCAGTTTTATTCGGTTTAAGTAATAAGGATTCATGATGCATAAAAAGGAACGCGCACTAAAAGACCAGCGCTCGCTAAACGATCTGCTTTTGCTCGATATAAAAGAAAACGTCCATTGTCGCTACTTCCCCGAAGAATACGACTACATTTACGACTCGATACCAGAAGCAAAAGATCGTAAACGTGGCATTAACCCCATGTCGCAGGAATACACTGACAAAGTAAATGCAAGAAGAGCTAAATTAGGAGTTTCACCGTTAGGTCCCGGCGGGCAAGCACAAGACGGGAGCAGTGATACATTCGCATGCAACGTTGCAAAGGAACAGATGGACAAAACCAATGTTCACCTTACGAGTTATCTTTCGGAAGCTCTTTATGAACTTGATCCAGCAAAGACGTGCTGCAACCAAAATGGCTGCTCTGATGAATATGAACTTATCGCTCAATCCATTATAGCCGCCGAAAAAACTGGAGTCCCGGTCTCCGTTGCTATAAAAAGACAAATGGTTGCCGCCTTTGGTAACGATACCTTTGACTATCGAACTCTCAATACTCTTAGCGACAGCGTTATTCAAATCATAGCGGCCAATATTGCCAAAAATGAACACATCGAAAGTATTCTTATGACAATGGAGCGACTCCGTAATATTCAACCCCAAACAATAAATGGGACCCGTGGGGCACAAATGTACTATAAGGAACTGCATAATCGTTTAGATAAGCTCGGCTATGAAGGCAAACGCCCTCCTAGTAAGTTTAGTCATCCCCCTATGCGACGGGGAAAAGAACTGTAGCCGTCCAAGATCAACGATATAATTCTAAGACGCTTTCCAAGCGTGTCCGAATTTCGTCACGCAACTCACTCGGCTCTATCACTTCTATTTGTTCTCCTTGAGACAGAACCCACCAACGCAATTGCCAGGAGTCAGCCACGGTTGCGGTTAGCTTATTTTTTTGATTTAACTTGGTGATTTTTTGGTCTTCGCTTAACGGTGCTTCTTCTAGATGCGCTGCCAAGTCATCATTAATTACTGCTTGCAGATTAAATGTATCACCGTCAGAAAACTGAAGTGCCCCACGTTTAAGGTAGTCAACTAATGTAAATCCTTCTGGAACAACTGCGGTTTTATCCTCAAGCACATTCGCATCGATCATGCGGTGCATTGCAAACAGTAAAACATCCTGGTACGGCTCAACACGAGCGACTAAATAAGTGCTCACACCGCGCTGAACAATGGATAAAGGATGCAACGTATAGCTTTTTATTTTTGACTGATGAGCAATCGGTTTATACGAGACAGCTACGCATAGACTGCGTAGCAAAGCAACCTGCACCGAACTAAGTACACCATCATCAATAGCTGGCGCGTACTGCTGTAAGGTGGCGGGAACATAAGCGACTTTATCCTGCCAGCTGGCTAGATCGGTCTGCTGCTGCAGCTTGGTTAATTTATCTTTGGCCTGATTTAAGCGAGGCGCAATCGATTGAAGCACAGTTGTCGGCACCAGTGGTTTTAGCACCTTTTCAACCATAGCCAGAGAAAGAGCCTCAGCAGCAGAAACGGCCGGAATATCGATGCTCACACCTTCCATCCAGTGCCAGCCATAGGGCTTTCCCTTGTCATTGCAAACAATAGCGAACGATTGCGACAACAAGTCTAAATCGCGTTCGACCTGACGCTTTGAAACTTCAAAATCTTCGTCATTTAATTGCTGAGTGATTTGCCGTGCGGTAATACCAGGCTGACGCATTGGCAGTAGTTTTAACATCTCCCACTGCCTGACTAATGTTTGTCGCGATCCTTGTGATGCCATTGCCTACGTCCTTTTTATGTTTGATGGGATAGCCTACGCGTCATCTAGTGACGCACTTTAGCGTTAATCTGTTGCGAGTCACATAGATGAGGGAACTACTATGCCAATCCGTCCAAAATCTTTTAAAGTTGTATGCAAACAATGCCAGTGGTCTCGCGTCATTCAGCCACCCAGCGATGCTCTTATGCCCAACGAGCGAATTGAACGTTGTCCCTTTTGCGGCAGTAAAAAAACCACCATCAAAAGGCCGAGTTGGTTCGAACGCTTCTTTAGATAGTCTCAGGCTCATCAAAAAAAGCAGCACTGCCCCAAACTTCGGTGCCAGTCGCCATCATTAAATCAATAACGACGGGGACAATGGCTCCTAACAACTGGCAGCCGTCATTAACCTGATCACGATTTAATTTGCTAGCGTAGGTTGCACCACCGTGCAGTATTTGATTCCGCAGCGTATATAAGCGATCCATGATAATGCTAAGTGCGGTTACGGTATCCTGTTCGCTCAATGCCTTATTAGCTCTTGCTTTCGCTGATCGGAATCGCTCTTCCCAATTGCCATCACGGGCGACTTGATTAACATTGTCCCAAAACGGCTGAAAAACGTACTGGTTATTAATCAATGAGCGGATCGCTCCGGAATAGTTCGACCAAACCAGGTTATAAAGACTTTGCTCAGCATCGCTTTGCACTAACCGCTGAAAAAACTGTCCATAGATATCCCGTTCAGTGTCCTTGCTTAACGCACTGTAGTTACTTGCGTAGGCCGCATTAAAAGCCACCCACAAGAAAACAAACTCACCATCTCTGTCGTTATTTTCTCGTTCAATTTCAGCTTTTTTTAGCCAGCTTAAGGCGCGGTGAACCCTTAAATTCAGACCGCTGGTCCAACTATCTCGATGTTCTCGTTGGTGGGATTTTAACGTGTTGTAGTCCATTGGTGCTCAACATCCTGTTTTGTAGTTTTCATTAGGTATTAACTAAAGACAACAGTATTGAAAAGATGCTGTAGTGTAAATAGCGTCCATGCTCACCCACATTCCGCGTGGTATCCTCCAAACACTACTCTAGTGCTTAACTGCGTCAGTGGCGTTACTCCAATAAAATGATGCACAAGGGCGATGAATTTGAGCATGATAAAGTCTTTAGAAGGCCACGCCATCAAATCAAAACGTCTTTCTGTCGAACAAGTCGTTGGCGCTATCAAACAGCATAAAGCAAAGTTATACATCGCCAAAATCGTTCGCAAAATGGGCATTGCTGAGGGTACATTTTATCTTAGGTATTAATTGCTTTAGACTAAAGCAAAATAAGAGCAACAAAGGTTCAGTTAGTGGCATGACTCAGTCTCGATAACGAACCATTGCTGGAAAAACTAGAAGGCACGAGCTATAAAATCGTCGTTTCTTATTACCCATAATTATACCCTTACTATTTTTCTGGCTTTATAAAATATAGTTCTCCTGTATAGAGGGACCTGCAAGTTTAAAAGTTTAGAAATAAAACTTAGAGTGAAAAACAATGGAACAGACCAATATCCTTCAAAAAATTTTAAGAGATAGTGACTATGCTCTCAACCTTTTTTCATCGAATGAAATTGAGGACTTTTGTAAGAAAATTCTAGTAAAAAAGACTAGGGGCAGAGATGTCCCATATGTTCAATGTGTCGTGAGAGACAAAGATATTCAACTTGGGCCCGAAGAAATTGTCAGGCAGCTATATGCTACCAGGCTTATAAACCTATACGGTTACCCTAAGAAACGACTAGCATTCGAGTATTCAGTAAGCTTTGGAAGAGAGAAAAAAAGTGCTGATATAGTTATTTTCGACAAAGACAGACCTGATACCTCATATATAATAATTGAGCTCAAGAAACCTAAACTTAGAGAAGGCAAGAACCAGCTACGCTCATATTGCAATGCAACAGGAGCCCCTATAGGGGTATGGACAAACGGCGACCAGATTTCTCAGTACCATCGTAAAGATCCAAATTATTTTGAAGATATAACAGACATACCAAAAGAAAACCAAAGCTTGAAAGATATTTTAAGCGAGCGGTTTACACTGAAAGATCTTATCCGAAAAGATAAAATTGCTAATGAAAGAAAGTCCTTGAAAGAGATTATTTTAGAAATGGAGGACGAAGTTCTAGCTAATGCTGGCGTGGATGTTTTTGAAGAGGTTTTCAAGCTAATTTTTACTAAGCTATATGATGAATTTCTTAGTAAGCAAGACAAAAGCAACATAGAATTCTATTTAAATCAGAATCTTAGTGAAAAGGAAAAAGGGGACTATGAGAAACTGAGAGCCACCTTAGAGAACTTGAATGATAAAACTTTTCGTGTAATGGAGTTCAGAAATACGGGTCAGACAGACACCGAACTCAAAGAAAAAATACAAGGCCTTTTCGACCTAGCAAAACAAGAGTGGCCAGGTGTCTTCTCAGACGCTTCAGAATTTGAATTATCTGATAGTCACCTCTCAGTCTGTGCTTCAAGTTTACAGGACGTTAAGCTATTCAATTCAAATCTGCTTGTAGTAGATGAAGCATTTGAATACTTAGTCAATAAGTCATCTAAAGGCGAGAAGGGGCAATACTTCACACCACGTCACGTAATCGATATGTGTGTACAAATGCTCAACCCTAAACGCGGGGAATACATGATTGATACTGCATCTGGCAGCTGCGGATTTCCAGTGCACACTATTTTCAAATTAACTGGACACCTGTTCACTAATTCAGAGATTCCAGACACAGACAAACAGCATGTTCTCAAAGTTTTCGGTATTGATTTTGACGAAAAAACAGTTCGAGTTGCGCGGACTTTAAACTTAATTGCAGGCGATGGAGAAACCAATGTACTGCATCTAAACACTTTAGACTTTACACGCTGGAGCGACAAAACAGATAAAGACAAGAAATGGATAAACACATACGGAAAGGGCTTTAAACGCTTAGAAGCTCTTCGGGCAGAAAAGAATTCAGATAAATTATTTAATTTTGACCTTCTTATGGCTAACCCACCTTTCGCAGGAGATATAAAGGAAAGTCGAGTATTACATCAATACGAACTAGGCTTCAAAACTAACGGTAAAGCTCAAACAAAAGTTGGACGAGACATACTTTTCATTGAAAGAAACTTAGACTTTATAAAGCCAGGAGGCCGAACAGCGATTGTTTTACCACAAGGCAGATTTAATAATACGTCTGATAAAAGAATACGCGAATTTATATCTGAACATGGCAGAATACTTGCTGTAGTTGGCCTACATAATAATAGTTTTAAGCCACATACAGGCACAAAAACCAGTGTGATATTTATACAAAAATGGCATGAGGAATTGTGTCCTAAACAAGAAGACTATCCAATATTCTTTGCTGTGAGCGAAAAGGCAGGAAAAGATAGCTCTGGTGACTACATTTATTTACGGTCGGAAAGTGGACGATATAAGCTAGACAAAAACGGTCACTTAATAGTTGATCACGATTTACATAATCATGATGGAGAACTACCAGACGGTATAGCTGAAGCCTTCATCGATTGGGCAAAAAGTGAAAACTTATCGTTCTGGTCTGGGGATTAACATGCAAAATTCCGTCATTAACTTCTCAAATGTTAAAAACGCAAGCAAGCTTTTTCGTTTGGATGCGGAGTATTTTCAACCAAAATTCATAGAAATAGAAAGAAAGATTAAAGAAAATCCTTATTCTGAGCTACGTGATTTGATAGAGGTACTCACAGATTATCACTCAAACGGTAGTTATGAAGTTCTAAAAAGCAACGTATCGCTTTCAAGCGAGCCTGATTATGCCCATATGATTAGAACCACTGACATAGAGCGAGATGACTTTGAAAGAGATATAGTCAGTATAAGTAAGCATGCTTATGAGTTTTTATCAAAGACCCAAATGAGCGGCGGTGAAATAATAGTTAGTAAAATAGGTAATGCCGGTAAAGCATACTTAGCTCCTCCAATAAAAAGACCCACATCTCTTGGGATGAATCAATTTATGATTCGAACAAACCAGAAAACTAATAACTTTTACGTCTATTGTTTTCTTGCTGGTCGTTACGGTCAAAATCAACTTAGCCAGAGAGTAACAGGAGCGCTGCCTCCGAGCATAGATAAAGAGTCTGTAAGAAGCATTTTTGTTCCTTTATTTTCAGAATCCCTTCAAACGCTGGTAGAAAAAACAGTTAGCCTTCATTTTAAACTTCGTGATAGATCAAAAATATATTTCAACAACGCAGAGGAGCTATTATCATCAGAGCTTAAGCTAAATAACTGGAGGCCTAAGCACCAACCTTTTTTTATAAAAAACTTTTCTGATACAGAAACAGCTTGCAGACTAGACCCTGAGTATTTCCAACCTAAATACGATGAAATTATCAGAGCAATAAAACAGAACTCGGATGATTGGGATCTTTTGAAAAACCTTGTGGACATAAAAAAAGGGGTAGAAGTTGGTAGCGGAGAATATTGCAATTCAGGTATACCGTTTATCCGAGTCAGTAACTTAAGCCCATTTGAAATCAGCAAAGAAAAAAACATATCCGAAGACCTATACACTAAACTAACAAAAGATGGTGACGCCGATTCCTTTAGTAAGTCAAGAAGTCATCAACCGAAGCAGGGCGAGATTCTATTCACAAAAGACGGTTCTCCTGGCATTGCCTACTTTTTAAAAGATGCACCTCCAAGTATGATAGTCTCGGGTGGCATATTGCGGTTAAGAAGAAAGACTGACAGGGTCAACGATGAGTATCTAACTCTTGTTCTAAATTCTATCGTCACTAAAGAGCAAGTTAAAAGAGATGTTGGAGGTTCGATAATACTCCACTGGAGACCTGAACAAGTAAAAAATACGCTTGTCCCCATCCTATCAACAGATAAGCAATTAAAAATAAAGCAAATGATTCAAGAGCACTTCATCTTGCGTGAACAGTCAGACTCGCTGATTACGTGCGCCAAGCGAGCCTTGGAAATTGCTATAGAAACAGACGAGAAAAATGCTATAGCTTGGTTAGATCAAGAATACCAGAAGATAGTTGGAGGCTAGGATGCCAGTAGATTATAAAAAGGAGTGGATTGAAAAGTCAGCAATAGACTATTTCTCACCTTTCATTTCATTGTGGCTAGCATGTAATTCTTGGTATATGTCACATTATTCGGACTTAAACGACTCTCATAACGGCAGCGGCTCTGCCTCTGACAGAGATTTTATTAATAAATTGAAAGAAGATACTTCTGGGCGAAATCACCTATTTACGAAGCTATCTGAATTACTTGAAAAGCCAGGAAAAGAAGGTATCTCATTTAGAACCGATGTAGAGCTATTACATTACTCACTAGAGCGAGCTAATCTAAGGCCTGAAAGGATAAGTAGCTGCTCATTACAGAGTGCTGTAATTGACTACAATGATAGAAACAGCACCATTAATTTAATTAAAAGACCGCAGATTAATCAAGATGGTTCAGTTAGAGCTTCTGAGGAACATGATGTTATAAAGCTCGACAGCATTTACATAACCAGCAACAAACAACATTGCATGGCAGGTTTAGTTGAAATCATTTACCAAGTAAGAAATATGCTAGTTCATGGCAGCCTAAATCCGGATAAGGATGAACATGACGTCGTAAAATATTGCTACCGGATTTTATGGGAATTAATGAATTGAAGGTTACATACTTTAACTCTAACTATTGATTATCAACAATCAGTTTAGTACTTAGGGCTTGAATTTTAGTAACACGCTAAGTTACAAGGTTTTTATATATTTTTATTTTATTTAATTAATACAAAGCACTAGAAGACCTTTTCGATTCCGCCTCCGGCACCACATATTGCAAGGCCTCGCTGGAAACAGCGGGGCTTTTTTGTTTCCCCGATTGTCCCAGATTTGTACCACTTGTCCCATCAATGTTGCTAGCGACACGCTTTAAATGCTGACCAGCAAGATGAGCATAACGCAGTACCATCTCATAAGAAGACCAACCGCCAAGCTCTTGCAACTCTTGTAAGCTAGTGCCTTTTTGAACGTGCCAACTCGCCCATGTATGGCGTAAGTCGTGCCAACGAAAATTTTCAATTTTAACTGTTATAGAAAGCCCGGGAGAGTCTGATGAGTCGATCGCGCATGAAACAATGTTTTACTCTTGCTAGAGGTTTTATCAAAAATAATAAAACCGTTACTGCAATTGATACGTTAATTAAATTCAGACAGTTTTAATTTGATTGCAGATTAACCTCAAAGTTTCTAGTATGAGATTCTATAGCCTAAGAGCACAGGAGCGTTTAGATGAGATCAGCTGATCTACCGGACAATGAAGCCGAACGCCTAAAGGCTCTTCAGGAAACCGAGTTATTAGACTCCCCTCCAGAGGAGCGGTTTGATCGCTTATCGCGGATTGTACAACAGGCTCTTAACGCTCCAATAGTTCTTATTTCTCTTGTGGATGAGCATCGCCAGTGGTTTAAATCAAAGCAAGGCCTCTCGGCGCCAGAGACGCATCGAGACTTCGCCTTCTGTGCCCACACTATCCTCAAAGATCAAATATTTGAAGTCAGTAACGCTTTGGAGGATGAGCGTTTTGCCGATAACCCTCTCGTTGTTAATGACCCTAAAATTCGATTTTATGCCGGATGTCCGATTCAAAGCTCAGATGGTCACCGCATAGGCACCTTGTGTGTGATCGATACCCGTCCCCGGCAACTTTCTGATAGGGAAAAACAGGTCTTAGAAGACGTTGCCCTGACCGTGCAAGACGAAATAAAGCAAACACAAAATCTTCGGCGTTCGTCGAAAAATGAACAGCGGCTTCAATCAATTTTAGAAGGAACCAATGTCGGCACCTGGGAGTGGAATGTCCAAACCGGAGAAACCGTTTTTAATGAACGCTGGGCGAATATTGTCGGTTACACGCTTTCAGAGCTTGAACCTGTATCAATCGACACCTGGATGTCACTAGCACATCCAGATGATTTAGAAAAATCCGGTGAATTATTAGAACAACACTTTCGCGGCGATACTGAATTTTACGACTTTGAAGCAAGAATGCGTCATAAAGATGGTCACTGGGTCTGGGTTCATGACAGGGGGCGTTTAGTTTCTAAAACTCAAAGTGGTGAACCACTTCTTATTTCAGGCACTCATGAGGATATCACCAGACAAAAACAAGCTGAAATACAAGTAGAGTCACAGAGAGAATTTCTCGAAAAAGTCATTAATAGTAATGTGGTCGCCTTTTTTGTTCTTGATGCAGAAGGCAAATTCACTTATGCAAATACCGAAGCAATAAATGTCTTAGGGTTAAAAGCTCAGGATGCGCCAGATAAAACCAACGCGACCTTTGATGACCCCCGTTGGCAAATCACTCAGCTCGATGGTTCATTTTTCCCTCCTGAAGAACTTCCATTTGCAGTTGTGCGCCGAACAGGTCAGCCTGTTGCTGACGTACAACATGCGATTCACTGGCCTAACGGCGAATGGAAAGCGGTTTCAGTAAATGGGGCGCCCCTGGTTAGCGGGGACGACATTCAGTATGTTTTTGCTGTTCGCGACATAACTCCAGAAGTGAAAAGCCAACAAGCATTAAAAGCCAGTGAAGCTCAGTTCCGTTCGTTAGTTAACAACATTCCGGGTGTAACCTACCGTTGTCTGTACGACGAACACTGGACCATGTTGTACATGAGCGACAAAATTGATCCGTTGTCGGGCTACCCGGCAAGCGACTTTATTCAAAACAAAGCCCGCAGCTATGACAGTGTCATTCACCCGGCTGACAAAAAACGATTGGAGTCAGAAGTTGAAAATGCCATTGAAAAGAGCAACGAGTGGTTACTGGAGTATAGAATTTTACATCGTGATGGCAGCATTCGATGGGCTCAGGAAAAAGGCAGAGCGGTAAAAACGAAGGCTGGTCAAGTTGAATACTTCGATGGGTTTATCCTGGACATAACACAGGAAAAAAGAAATCAGCAAGAATTGGAGAACCAGCTCGCGGCATTCAAGGCACTTAACCAAATAGCCTCACTTTCTCCTGAGTACCCGCTAAAACGTATTAATCGAGGTCTGGAGCTCGCCTGTTCTTATCTAAATTTAGAACTCGGTATAGTGAGCAGAATAGATAAAAAAGAATATGAGATTATCGCTTTTAGTGCCCCAAAGGAAGCCGGATTAGCCACAGGGCAAACTTTCCTTCTGAATGAAACTTACTGTGAAATTGTTATGTCCGAGGGGAAAACAGTCGCTATTCACAACATGGCGTCATCCAAATATCGTCAACATCCCTGCTACGAAACTTTCGGCCTTGAGTCCTATATAGGTTTGCCCATTGAAGTAAATGGTTGCCACTTTGGAACACTCAACTTTTCTTCCGCTACAGCCCGGGAAAGACCCTTCAAAGAAACTGAAAAACAATTTTTGAGTCTTCTTGCGCGCTGGGTTTCCTCCACGCTGGAATTTAAGCAAAAAAATGAAGCTATCGAGAATAGTGAGAGTCGCTTACGAGGCCTATTTAAGTTGTCTCCAATTGGTATTGCCTTAAACGATTACGAAACAGGAAAATTTATTGACTTGAATGACGCCCTGCTTGCTCCCACAGGATATACGCGCGAAGAGTTCATCTCTTTAAGCTATTGGGATATCACGCCTCGTGACTATGAAGAAGCAGAGCTTGAACATTTAGAAGCTTTAGCAAACACAGGCCGTTATGGACCTTTTGAGAAAGAGTATATCCGTAAGGATGGCAGCCATTATCCGGTGTTGCTAAACGGCATGGTCGTATACGATGACAATGGTCGAAAGTTGATCTGGTCGATTATTGAAGATATTTCTGAGAGAAAGCGCAACGAAGAAATTAAAAACGCTTTTGTCTCGACAGTGAGCCATGAACTCCGTACCCCCATAACATCTATTACTGGTGCGTTAGATTTATTGCTTGGCAACACTTGTGGCGATTTACCCTCAGCGGCAGTCGAGATGATAGAAGTGGCTAAAAAGAACAGTGTACGCATGAACTTGCTCATTAATGACATTTTAGACTTGGAGAAGCTTCTTGCGGGAAGAATGGAAATGCATTTTGAAAAGGTCGCTATTAACTCTCTTCTGGCAGATATAACCAAGCGAAACAAAACGTATGCCGAGCGATTTCAAGTTGTTTTAGAGCAGACTCCTATCGACCCTTCACTGTCTATTTATGTCGACACTCAACGGTTCGAGCAAGTCATGACCAACCTAATTTCAAATGCGGTTAAGTTCTCGCCAAAAGGTGAGGCCGTGCAAATAAACGCTGAGGCTCAGGGTGAGTTTGTTCGTATTGCAGTAAAAGACAAAGGCGATGGCATTCCTGAGGAGTTTCAACCACGGGTGTTTGAAAAGTTCGCCCAGGCCAATTCAACCAACACAAGAGCCACAGGGGGAACCGGCCTTGGCTTATCTATCTCGAAAGAGATCATGGATCGTTTAGGGGGCAGCATAAGCTTTAATACAAATGCGAACGGGACAGAGTTCTTTATATTACTGCCTAGGTCTGATGGCCACTCTGAGGTGGGCGAATGAAACATTATAAGCTCTCCGCCGAAGGCGCAAACTGGCTGAAGTTAATTGCCGGAATTTTATTTGTCAGCATTATTGCTCTCACTGAGTATTTTATTCATGAGTACCGCAACAAACAGCAAGCAGAGCGTGACCGTAATGCAGCAGAACTCGCTATAAGGCTTAAATCACAACTTGAGACTGAACTTCATGGTGCCACGTTTTTAACACACGGTATCGAGGCTTACGTCGTTGCTCGGAAAGGGAATGTCGTTCCTGCAGAAATTAATTCAATGCTGGAGCAGGTCTACTCGTTCAGCCCTTTCTTTAGAAATATTGGTATTGCACCTGATAATGAACTTCGCTGGGTCATGCCTATTGAAGGAAATGAAGCAGCATTGGGGATAAAATATGAAAGTTTAGCATCCCAATGGCCAGAAATTAAAGAAACCATTGAGTCAAAAAGAGCAAGACTGCATGGTCCTCTGGAGTTAGTACAAGGAGACTTAGGACTCATTTATCGCGCTCCGTTATATATTGGCGGCGAGTACTGGGGGCTGATCAGTGCTGTCATCGACGCTGAAAGCTTATTTCAATCTCTCATGGATGAAGTCGCTGAATCCGGCACAGCCGCCAAAGTCGCTATAAAGCACGGAAACAAAAGTAATAGCCCCTCTGCGGGCATTTTTTGGGGGACCTCATCTACTTTTAATGCGGCATCAACGACCACACGGGTCGATATTCCTGGAGGATATTGGCTGCTTGCTATTGAAACAGAGGAGATTTCACCCAACTTTTGGCTCGTCCGCACCGGAGTTTGGGGGCTCTCCTTTCTTGGAGTACTCGGTTTTTTCTATTTAACCCGGCACTTCTACCAACAAAAACTGCTCAACTCTCTGTCCACGGAAGTTGAATCCCGGACAAAAGAGCTGAGCGACGTCAACAGTAAACTCTACCATGTGCTCAACGCGGCAAGTGAAACGGCCATAATAGCAACGGATAAAAATGGCCTTATTAATGTGTTTAACCGCGGTGCAGAACGAATGCTTGGATACTCTTCAGCTGAGGTTGTTCATAAAGAAACCCCGGCTATTTTTCATGACCCAGAAGAGGTTGAAGCTAAAGGCCTAAAACTCAGTAAACAATTAGGCCGGAATATTTCAGGGTTTGCTGTGTTTACTGCTATCCCTGATATCGAAGGCTCAGAGAAAGACAGTTGGACTTATACCACAAAATCGGGGGGACGAATCCCCGTCGAAGTTATTGTTACCAAAGAGTTTGACAACGATGGTAACGCGGTTGGTTACCTGGGCTTAGCGAGCGATATAAGCCAACAAGTCAACGACCAACGTGCATTAAAAGAGCTCAAAGAACGACTTGAGTCAGCCACTCAAGTTGCGAATATCGGTGTTTGGGAACTCAACTTAAAGACCCGGGAAATGCTCTGGAACGGGCAAATGCATTCACTAACGGGTGTGAAGAGCCAAGATTTTAAACACAGCTACAACAGTATCGAGTCGGTATTTTACCATGAAGAGAAGCACGAGTTTAACGAGCTATTGAAGAAGCTAGAACGTAAAGCGACCAATGCCGAGCCGTTTATTGAAGTTCCCCTCCCTCTTGAAACAACGTTTCGCATTATCAGAGCGGACAATGAGGAGCTTCGCTGGATGAAAGGCCATGCAATCATTCAATGTGATAATGCGGGGGTTCCGGAATCCATGTTAGGAGCCATGCACGACATTTCCTCACTGGTGTTCGCAAAAGAGACCGCTGAGCAAGCCGAAAAATTAAAGTCTCAGTTTTTGTCGACGGTGAGTCATGAATTGCGAACGCCTTTATCCGTTATATCGGGATCACTCTCACTCATGTCACTAGAGGCCGAGACTTTGTCCGAAGAAGCTAAACATGTGCTGCAACTGGCTAAACGAAATAGTAAACGATTAACATTGTTGATTAATGACTTACTGGATATCGAAAAACTGTCATCAGGCAGTCTTTCGTTCCAAATTAAGGAGTATTCACTTAAGTCTTTGGTTCAAAAAGCCATTGCAGAAAACCAAGGCTACGCAGCACAGCATCAAGCAAAAATCCTGTTAGACCGAGACATTTCAGCGAATGTCCATATCGCAGTTGATGAGCTGAGGTTCATGCAAGTCATGGCCAACCTGCTGTCTAACGCCGCAAAATTCTCCCCGAATGACGGAGAAATTAAAGTAGACACCTCAATAGTTGAAGGTAACGCCTTGGTCGAGGTTATCGACCGTGGACCCGGAATACCAGAAGTCTTTAAAAACAGAGTTTTTGAGCCTTTCGCACAAGCCGAGTCTTCTGACTCCCGAAGTAAAGGTGGTACTGGGCTTGGACTCGCTATTACAAAAACCATTATAGAGAAAATGGGCGGAAACATTGGCTTTGAGTCAGTTCCTGGTGAAAAAACACGATTTTGGGTTTTATTACCGATAGTAACTAATGACAGCACAATGCATGAAGATACCAAGCTTGGCAAGCAAGCAAACCGTCTAAACTATGAGCCTCATTCTCCCGCGAGAGCAAACGTATTACATGTGGAAGATTATGACGACTTCTCTACGGTAATTACCGCTATACTCAAAGATACGTATGAAGTCGACACCGCACGTACTATTCGGCAAGCTAAACAAAAGCTGTTATCGCAAAACTACGACTTCCTGGTGTTAGATATTGCTTTACCAGATGGTTCTGGTTGGGAGCTGGTTGATATCGCTAAAAAGGTTAACAATGACATTCAGGTTATCGTAACATCTGATTACGATACAGCTCCTGAGAATATGGCAAATGTTGATGCGATTATGAGTAAGGCAACTTTTACCCGCTCCAAGTTTGTCGGCCTAATTGACAAACTTTCTAAAGATAAAGACAGGAGTCCCGATGTCTGATTTGAAACGTGTTTTATTGGTCGATGATGAACCTGACATCCAGGCAATAGCAAAACTTTCACTGGAGAAAGTTGGTGGGTTTACATCACTTATCTGCTCGTCTGGGCGCGAAGCCATAGATCAAATTTCGGGCTTTAAACCCGACATCGTTTTGCTTGATGTAATGATGCCCGATTTAGATGGCCCTAACACATTAAAACAGCTGCAGGAAAAAGATCTGCTAAATGATACCCCTGTTGTCTTCTTTACGGCCAAAGTGCTGAACTCTGAAATTGAAGAACTGAAAGAGCTTGGGGCAGAAGATGTGATTTCAAAACCCTTTGACCCCATGACTTTGCCTACTCAGCTCAAAGACATCTGGAGCCGAATGAATGAGTGATACTACCCCCTTCGCAAAGCTTGCACCTGAAATTCAGGCTATCCAAAATCAATACAAAGAACGCTTAGTATCAGACGGGAGCAAGCTACAATCACTTGTAGACCAGTTAAGCATTGGCAACGCAAAACAAACAGCTGATAGCCTGCACCGCATTTTGCATTCAATTAGTGGATCAGCTGGCACCTTTGGCTTTAACGAAGCCAGTACGGAAGCGCGCCGTATCGAAGAAGTATTGAAGACTCTTATAAGTGAGCAAAATGAAACGTCTCTCGTGCAAGCTATTCGCCGGGAAATTCCACAATTCTGTCAATTATTGAATCAAGTCAGCATTCTTGACTCAGGCTCAGCTACTGAGCTGGCGATAGACAACTCTGGTGCCTCAGCCGAAAAAAACGAAACCATTAAGCACAAACACGATGGGACAGTTTGGCTAATCGAAGAAGACAAGCAATTAGAAGCTCAGTTTTCAAAGCAGCTGATAAGCTTTAACTTTAAAATTCAGACGTTTGAATTAGAGCAGGCGCTTAAAGTAGCTAAAGAGGAAGGCTGGCCTGACGCCATTATTATTGATTTAGATGGTGAAGATTTTAATGCAATTTCAGACATTGATACCGTTTTAAACGAAGTGAGTGAACCACCAAGAAGGCTCATCATGCTCTCCGAAGATGACGGTTTTCACCAGAGAATGAAGGCAGCTAAAGCCAGGGCAATCAGCTTTCTAAAAAAGCCGGTTAGTTTGTCCGAATTAATAAGTCATTTGGAGGCTGTTTTAGCCAGGCAGGAGTTTAAGCCTCCTCGTGTCATGCTAATTGATGACGACAAAGAGCTATGCTCATTCATAAAGATTGAGCTAGAGGCTGAGGGAATGCAGGTCAAGGTTCTTGATAACATTAAAAATATCATCCCGGAGCTGGCCGAATTTAGACCCGAGTTGATTTTACTTGATATGGAAATGCCTAATTATTCAGGCATTGATATTGCTTTGTTAATACGACAGCATGTTCAGTTTGAAAGCCTTCCCATTGTATATCTGTCAGCCGAAAGAGATATCGAAAAGCAGACAGAAGCACTATTGTTTGATGCTGATGATTTTTTATCGAAACCTATATCACACAAGCGCCTCATTTCCTCAATTCGCTCCAGGGTGCAACGGGCAAGAACGCTCGAACAGTTAATTAGTAAAGACGGATTAACCGGCCTTTTAAAGCATGCGGCCATCAAAGAGCATGCGACACGTGAACTTGAAAGAGCTCGCCGGGACGGGGGCATGCTATCCATTGTGATGCTGGACATTGACCATTTTAAACGGGTCAATGATACCTACGGCCACGCTACCGGTGATACTGTCATCGCTTCACTTGCCACCTTATTGCGTCACAGATTTCGAAAAACAGATATCGTTGGCCGCTATGGTGGTGAGGAATTCATGATCATTTTACCAAACACTAACGGCAACGAAGCTTTCCGTATTACCGACGATATCAGAAAAGTATTTAGCGAAATGGAGTTTTCCTCGGAGAGTAAAGTTTTCGGCTGTACTCTCTCTGCCGGCTGCATCTGTTCGAAAGACGTCTCTTCAAAAACTGGAGTTTCAGAATTAATTGAAGGCGCAGACAAAGCACTTTACGTTAGTAAAAATAATGGCCGTAACCGGGTGAGCAAAAGATAATCAACTTTTAGCATGGAATCCGATCTGAAACTCAGATTCCATGCTCATAAAATCCAAGAAGGTTAAACGGATCATCCACTGAGCGTGATGGCTCGGTAAACCAAAAAGCCCCCTTTTCACTCATATAAAAGTGGTCTTCCAGGCGCACACCAAACTTCTCCGGGTTAATTACCATAGGTTCATTACTAAAGCACATTCCCGGCGCTAATTCGGTCTTGTCCCCACCCACTAAATAAGGCCATTCATGTAAATCCATACCAATGCCGTGCCCTGTTCTGTGCGGTACGCCGGGCAACTGATAATCCGCTTTTAAATCCAATTTTTTCAATTTAACGCGGACCGCGTCATCAACGTATTCGCAGGTTTTCCCAATACGAGCTGCATCAAAAGCTGCTTGTTGTAAATCACGTTCGTATTGCCAAAATTGCTCTTGCTCTTCAGTCGCGTTGCCAAAGGGATAAGTACGGGTGATATCGGAGTGATATCCGTGCAACTTACAACCGGTATCTATAAGCACCCAGTCGTCTTTTTCTAAGCGTTGCTCGTAATTAACGCCGTGCGGATAACTGGTCGCCTTACCAAATAACACAATACAAAAAAACGAACCGGACGCTCCTACTTTGCGGTGCGCTTTATCAATAAAAGCTCTGACTTCAGACGCAGTTACGCCTTCGTGAAGCATAGCACCGGTGGCTCTGTGCACAGCCATGGTCATATCCATTGCGGCCTGAATTAATGCCAGTTCGGTAGGAGATTTATGCATCCTGCAGGCAGCGGTAATGACTTTTGCGTCGCACATTGTTTCGGCTGGCTTTCGCTCTTCCAGCTTTGCCACAACGCTGTAAGGTGTGGATTCATCCAATGCCAGTTTGTAGTCATCAGAAAAATGCTCGGTTAAAAACGCCAACAGCCGTTCGTAGGGTGATTCGTGCTCGTCCCACAAAACCGTATCCATGGGCAGTATCATTGCCTGAGTTAATGAGCCGACTTCAAAGGCGGGCGCTACCAAGGTGACATTTCCCTTAACCGGAAGAACAGCGCCGACCAATCGTTCACTGGGGTACCATTTTAAGCCTGTGAAATATTCCAGGTTAGTACCTGCATTTAAATACATAGCGCTAATGCCTTGCTCCTGCATTAGTGCCTGCGCCCTGACAACGCGCTGTTGGTATTCTTCCAGTTTAATAGGTTGAACATCTTCGGTCATATTTTCCAAAGCGTTGAGGGCTTCCTCAGCCCGGGCAATTCCCACGCCATGTGTCATAAATATTCCTCTTATTAATTGGGCACCTCACCTGATGCAATTGAATCAGGCTACATTAAATACTTCCTAATTTCTTTCAGTCATGCAGTGTAATTCGGACTACATACGTTTTCCCCGTGTTCAATATAAGCGTCTAAGTTGAGCTATGCTCCCGACAATTGGTAACTTTTCCTAACTTTTAGTCAGACACACAAAAGCAAATAAAAACAAAAATATTAAACCACTGATTTAAAAGCTATTTATTTCTGGCCTAAGAATTGCTTTGTTGTCCATAATAAGAAGATAAGAACAACAAGGAACCATCATGAGTGTAAAGTTTGAAGATCGCCCAATAGAAAAAGTCCGGGAAGAAACCATCGACCAGTTGGTAATGAATTACAGCCACGGTGAACTGTCGGCTGAAGCCTTTGAACGCAGGCTTGATCAAGCCATGGACGCAACGGCACATAGCCAGCTTGCTGAATTGGTAGAGGACCTGGAACTAAAGCCCGATACCTCATACGACAGCATGAAAGAGCAGCAGTTCTCGCCACATTACGGCGAGGGGCGTGTTCAACCGACGGAAAACGTTGTCTCTATATTGTCCTCTAATGAACGGTGTGGCGTATGGACGGTTCCGCGCGAAATCACCATCTATTCCCTTTTAGGCTCAGTAGAACTCGATTTTACCGATGCTGTTTTTCAACACCCGGACGTTACTATAAAAATTATAGGCGGCCTTTCAAGTCTTGAAATTTTTGTGCCTGAAGAAATCACCATTAGCACCAACGTCTTTAGCATTCTTGGTTCCACAGAGAATAAAGCCCCTTCCATGGGTCACTTAAAGCAGGCTCCTCATATACGCATAGAGGGCTTCCAGGTGCTTGGATCGGTTGAAGTAAAAGTGAAACGCACCATAAAAGAGAAGTTTGTTGCCTTTGCAAATAGCTTAAAAGGCACCTTTCAATCTCGTTAGCGTCGGAGTAAATTGGAGCTAACACTCAATTTAACGGAGAGTTAGCTCCATGAAACTTTACGAAATGGCTAAAGCACCGAATCCACGTCGGGTTCGGGTGTTTCTTGCGGAGAAAGGACTGCTGGACAAGGTCGAATGCGTTGAACTTGACCTGTCCAAAGGCGAGAACTTAACGCCGGAATTTGAACGCAAGAACCCAATGAAAAAAGTGCCGGTACTGGAGCTCGACAACGGCACCTGCATTGGCGAAACCATGGCCATTTGCCGCTACTTTGAAGCCGCCTTCCCGGAATCGGAGGCCTTACTAGGCAATACTGCCGAAGAGCAAGCCATTATCGAACAATGGACACGCTGGATAGATTTCTATCTATTTACCCCAATTGGTATGTGTTTCCAGCACACCACCGACTACTTCAAACACAAAATGACACCCATAAAAGAATGGGGCGAGGCAAATCACGCAGCAACCCTGACCTTCTTCGACTTTCTGGAAAAACACTTATCCGATCATCAGTTCATTGCGCTGGAACGTTTTACCATTGCTGACATTAACGCCTTTTGCACGGTGGATTTCGCCAAGGTGATTCAGCTGCGTGTCGATGAGCGCTGGCCTAATCTAAAAGCCTGGTATGAGCGTATGAAAGAGCGTGACTCATCAAAGGTTTAAGGGATACATATGATTGAACTTTACACGGCTGCCACACCCAACGGTTACAAAGCCACGGTCACATTAGAAGAAATGGGGCTGGACTATAAGCTGCATCACGTTCAGCTGCAGGACGACGAGCAAAAACGTCCGGGCTTTCTCAAAATGAACCCTAACGGACGTATTCCGGTGATTGTCGATAAAAATAACGACGACTTCGTGGTATTTGAGTCCGGTGCCATTATGCTGTACCTGGCGGAAACCTACGACAAGCTGAATCCTAAAGACCCAAAAGAGCGTTCGCGTATGATCCAATGGCTGATGTTTCAAATGGGTGGCATTGGCCCCATGATGGGACAAGCCAATGTCTTCTATCGGTATTTTCCTGAGAAACTGCCTTCAGCTATTGAACGTTATCAAAACGAGAGCCGTCGGCTATTCGAGGTGCTGAATACGCGCTTGGGGGAATCTGAGTACTTAGCCGGTGACAACTTCTCGTTAGCGGATATTGCCAACTGGTGCTGGGTGCGTACCCACGACTGGTCAGGTGTCAGCCTTGATGACCTGGAAAACCTGAAGCGGTGGATGAACACCATTAGCGAGCGCCCTGCCTGCCAACGCGGCGTAACAAAGCCAGAGCGGATGGGCGATCCTGACGAACTGGTCAAGAGCGCCCAGAAAATGGTCCAGCGTTAAGCGGCAGCCAGCTGCGCCAGATACTCATCGTAACTACCGGCAAAGTCACGTAAGCCTTTGTCGGTAATTTCGATAATACGCGTAGCCAGAGTCGACACGAACTCTCGGTCATGGCTGACAAACAGCAAGGTGCCTTCAAACTGTTCCAGCGCCAGGTTCAACGACTCTATCGATTCCATATCCAAATGGTTGGTCGGTTCATCCATAACCAGAATGTTCGGGCGCTGCAATATCAGTTTCCCGAAAATCATTCGCCCTTTTTCACCACCGGACAAAATCGATACCGGCTTTTGAATATCGTCTGAAGAAAACAGCATACGACCCAGAACGCCACGAATGGCCTGTTCGTCATCGCCTGGTTTCTTCCACTGATACATCCACTCGTAAACCGTCATTTCCTGCTTAAACCAATGCGCGTGATCCTGCGCGTAGTAGCCTATCGCCGCATTTTCAGACCACTTGATGCTGCCTGAATCCGGCGTGTACTCGCCCATCAAACATTTCAGCAAAGTCGTTTTACCAATACCGTTAGCACCAATAATGGCGACTTTCTCGCCCACTTCTATCGATGTGCTCAAGCCTTTTAAAACGGCTTCGTCATCAAAGCTCTTACGTACGTTTTCGGTCTCAAGCGCCAGCCGGTACAGCTTCTTCTCTTGCGTGAAACGAATATAAGGGTTAACCCGGCTGGACGCTTTAACCTCATCCAACTGAATCTTTTCCATTTGCCGCTGACGCGAGGTCGCCTGCTTAGCTTTCGACGCATTCGCCGAGAAACGGCTGACAAAACTCTGCAGCTCGGCAATTTTCTCTTTCTTCTTAGCGTTATCGCTCATTAACTGCTCGCGCGCCTGGGTAGCGGCAAACATGTATTCGTCATAGTTACCCGGGTATACGCGCAACTCACCGTAATCGATATCAGCCATGTGCGTACACACCGTGTTCAGAAAGTGACGGTCGTGCGAGATAATGATCATGGTGCTTTGCTTTTCCGCCAATACGTCTTCCAGCCAGCGAATGGTGTTAATGTCCAGGTTGTTGGTCGGCTCGTCCAGTAACATAATATCCGGCTCAGAGAACAGCACCTGCGCCAATAACACGCGAATTTTCACACCCGGTGCCAGCGCCGACATTAAGCCAAAATGCTGCTCTACCGGTATACCTAAGCCCAGCAGCAATTCACCAGCACGGGATTCGGCTGTGTAACCATCCATTTCGGCAAACTCGGTTTCCAAATCAGCTACACGCATGCCGTCTTCTTCACTCATTTCGCCGCTGCTATAAATACGGTCACGCTCTTCTTTAACCGCCCACAGTTCTTCATGCCCCATAATAACGGCGTCGACCACACTGTATTCTTCGTACGCAAACTGATCCTGACGCAACTTACCAATGCGAGTATTCGGCTCCAGCGACACATTGCCGGAGGAAGGCTCCTGCTCACCACTTAAAATGCGCATAAAGGTCGACTTACCACAGCCATTAGCACCTATCAGGCCGTAACGGTTGCCATTGCCGAATTTAACAGAAATATTTTCAAAAAGAGGCTTCGCACCAAATTGCATGGTGATATTTGCAGCAGAAATCACGTATTCAACATCCAGGACTATAGGGTAAAAATTGAGCGCGCAATGTACGTGTTTTTCGCGTAAATTACAAAGAAAGATTCACTAATGGTAAATAGACTATGCAAATGTCCTGGAATGATGTCTCCACGAATTTAAGTGAAATTTGGAATACCGAGCTTTGGAAGACCGGCGACGCCCAGATATACCTCAGTCAGGTAATTATTGCCATCACGCTGATTATTGTTGGCGTTATTGTCATACGCTGGGTTGGTTCCAGCCTGGTCAAACGAGCTCTTAAGTCCGGCCATGCCTCTCAAAACACCATTTATGCCTTTCGAAAACTGTTCTCATTCCTGGCCTATGTGCTCATTGTCTTAATTGCCTTACCCGTTGCCGGCATCCCCATTACCATATTTGCTGTGTTAGGTGGTGCATTAGCCATTGGTGTCGGCTTTGGTGCCCAGAACCTGTTGAACAACCTGATTTCCGGCATGATTTTGGTTGCCGAGCGCCCCATTCGCATTGGCGACATAGTCGAGCTGGAAAACGAACGTGGTCGCATTGAAGAAATTGGCAACCGTTGTGTTCGCATCAAACGCTTCGACGGCGTGCATGTATTAGTGCCTAACAGCTACTTCCTGGAACAGCGGGTAGTGAACTGGACACTGGTATCTACGGAGATACGCAGCACAGTGACCGTAGGGGTTGCCTATGGCTCGCCTATCGACAAAGTTCGCGAACTAATGCTGGAAGCCGCCAGCCAACACGAGAAAATTGTTCAACGCCTGCCTTTTGAAGTCTTTTTCGATGACTTCGGTGACAACAGCTTAACCTTCAATTTACTGTTCTGGACAGAAGTTGAAGCCCCTATGGATATTCGTCGAGTGCAGTCCGACATACGCTTTAAAATCGATAAGATATTCGCCGAGAATGATATCACCATCGCCTTCCCGCAGCGCGATGTGCATTTAGATACGTTAAAACCTTTAGAAATAAAGATGACGTAATGACGTGCCCATCGGAATCGATATCAGATCGTGCATAAAAAAACGCCAGGCTACCTCTATGTAGCCTGGCGTTCACTTCAGGAGGGATATTGAACCTGACATAAATGTCAGGCTACCCCAAATTAGAACTCGTAGCTGTAACTTAAGCTAATTTCGGTTCCAACTTCTTTGCTGCGAACTAAAATATCCGATTGCGTCACTTCCTGATCTTCTCCAAGAAGGTTCTTCACCTTGAAGCCGATTTTTGAACTAAAGCTCGGATAGTAGTTGTACACCAAATCCAGCGAGTGGAAAGGCTGTTCGTAAGCATCTTCACGTCCACCAACACCCGCTGCCAGAATGCGTTCACCAAACACGTTGTAAACCAACGAAGTTGAATGCTCGCCGTTAGCAGAGTCGTAGTTCAACTGAAAGTTGGCCACGTATTCTGAGTGTCCGGTCATGCGCTTAGTCGGGTTGGTTAAGTTACCCGCCAATGCCGGGTCAATTGACGCTTCTGAGTCACTCCAGGTTAAGTTACCGGAGGTAAAGAAGCCGTTCGCTAAGTAGCCTAAGTCGTGCAGCCACTCAAATTCGACGCCATACACTTCGGCTGATTCACCGTTCACATAAGTCAGGGTGTAATCTTCATCACCCACACGAAGCACCGACTCAATTGGATTTTCTATGTCCTTATAGAACGCTGCAACGGTGTAGTTGTCGCCATTATCCGCATAGTACTCAAAGCGTGCATCATAGTTGCGTAAATCACTGCTTTGCAGGCCTGCTGTACCAAAGGTGCGAATATCCGTGGTTGGGTCGTAGTAAGCTACTGGTACCGTCTCACGCAAGTCCGGACGAACCACGGTTTCACCGTAACCAAAACGAACCTGGTAATTGTCATCCGCCATATAAGTCAGTGACAAAGCGGTGTAAACATCGTCCTCTGAAATCGAGCTATCAACAACGCGATCAGGGTTAAAGTAGTTATTTAAATCCTGTTCGTCGAAAATTAAGCTCGAGGTCGCCAACGACACTTGCTTAAAGTCTTCGTAACGAAAACCACCACTCAAGCGCCAGGTATTGTCGAATATGGCATCGAACTCACCGTAATACGCATCGATTTTCTGAGCAGCCAGGTAGTCATCCGCATTTGGCGCACCCGGCTCACGGAAGGTAATGCGAAAGTCATTGGCGTCGATAACTTCATCCGTCAAATACCCGGTGACTCCCAACACATTGTCTAAATCATCCAGCACGGACAAACGTGAGCCAGATGCGTTATCCAGACTAAAGCGACTGGTGTTGTAGTAACGTGCCTTGTCAACAAAATCGTAGCCCGCTTTCAACTCCAGTTCCAATCCCGAATACGTTAACGGCAGCGAGAAGTTACCACCGTATGACTTCACGTTGTCTTCCATATCCACAAACTGGAAAATCGCACGGTTATCATCACCCGTTACCCGTGTTTCTGAATAGTTGCCGTCGGTGTCATAAATGTCATCAAAACGGTAAGACATTTCGGTTGGAATTTCCGTTTCCGCTTTTGACTCAGTGTACTGCCAGTCAAAGCCAATGCCCCAGTAATCCATAAAGGTGTGCTGACCGCGGAATTGATCCACGTTTAATACCCGCTCTTCGTATTTAAACTCGTGTTCGCGGTTGGCAATGCCAGTTCCGGCAATGGTTTTCAGGTTACTGCCGTTAGGGCTTTGCTTAATACCAAACTCTGACTCGTCCTCTGAGTCTTCCAGATAAATTTTGGTGTAGCTGACATTGTGTGTATCTAATTCATAGCCTGCGGTAAAAAATCCGTTCAGACGCTCAGTTTCCTGTGTCACCGTGGTTTCAGACAAGGTGTTGTAACACGAGTTAGAGACATCTTCGGCAGTTTCCAGCGAGGTTGAACAACCGGCTTCAGCATTGTTACTAATAACCGCATTACGACGCTCAGATACATCCCAGTCATTGTCATAAGACGCAGCAGCCAACACGCCAATAGTGCCGCCCAGCCAGGACTCATCAAAACTGTTACCCAAGGTCGCTTTTAAATCAAAGTTAGGGTCGAGAGACTCTTCCTTTAGCACCATGTCACGTGGCAATTGCTTGGCCAGTGAAGCATTAATTGCACGAGCCTGATCACCGGCGCTGGAACCGCTGCCGGTCAGTCCATCGGTATTAATAATGTTGCGTAAACTAAAGTCACCCTGGTAACGACCAATCGCGTTTTGAATACCGGCAGGAATGCCGTCATCGTTGCGGTTATAGGTGTAGCCGTCATCAGCATTGCTGTTAAGACCCACTCCGGCCTCAACATTAAAAATAAAGTCATCCGGTAAAGAGCGCGTACGGATATCAATGTTACCGCCACCGAAGGCTGCCGGCATAGAAGGTGAGAACACCTTTTGTACCGCCATACTTTCAATAATGGTTGATGGAATGATGTCAAGCGGCACCACATTACGGGTTAAGTCCGGACTGGGAATACTGGCACCGTTAATGCGTGCACTCGAGTAACGCTCACCTAAACCGCGTACGTAAATAAACTTCCCATCAACCAGGGTTAAGCCTGTCACCCGACGCAAAGCCGAGGCCGCGTCGCTGTCACCCGAGCGTGACAACTGCTCAGCACCCAGAATGTCCGCCACAAAAGCCTGGCTTTTGCGCTCTTCAACCACCGCAGCCGCACTTCCCTGCAAACGACTACCCGTAGTAACCACTTCTTCAATGGTCGACTCGCGTTCAACTTCGGTTTCGCCAGCTTGTTGTGCCAAAACTGTCGGAGCCGTGGCAAACAGGCCCAAACCAACCGCTAAAGCAACAGGTTTGAGTTTGTATTGATTTTTCATAACCAACTCCTGCAATAAAATCGGAAAATAGGCGCAACTCTGGTGCGCCTATTTATTCGCATTCCAACTCTAATTAGTCCTGCTCAGAAGCAGCTACAGCAGTTTCAACCCACTGGTACCATTCAGAGCTTGTATCGTCGTCAGAAAGTGCGCCGATAAAATCAACTGGAGTAAAGAAATCGTCATTCAATGCGGTTAAGTCATTCGCAGCAATAGTGATAGAAGAAGACATATCGGTCGAAATGCCATCGTCATTCAGAACCGTTGCTGAACCGTCTAACACTTCATTTTCACCACTGTTTTCATACCATTGGCTGTATGTTTCGCCGTCACCAAAGGTATTGTCACCCGTGTTCACGAAGTTATTGGTACACGCCATAACCGAGCTGTAGAAATCCAGTTCATCGTTATCCACACCAGCTTCACCGTCTGAAGTGAAGAAGACACAACCGTCATCTGCCGTACCGTTCTCTTTAATTTTCAGTACGTTGTACATCTGACCCTGGAAGTTGTCGTCAAACTTAGTACCAATTGACGGGTCATTGTCACGAACAGAAGTGCCGTCAGTAGTAATAATGGTCACGTTGGCAATGGTTGGTGCTGACGTTGGTGCCTGCGAGTAGTCCGGTCCGTTGTTTTTCTCGCCATCGGCCTCAAAACCACCATTACCCATGTAGTTTGTCTGACCGTCCACAGTCACTGTGCCGTGTTTAATGAACATAAACTGGGCACGTCCCTGCCAGCCTGCGTCCATATCAATAGAATCGTCCTGAGTATCGGTTACTACAATGTGTTTTAAGTCAGCCGCGCCACCAAAAAACTCTACGCCATCATCAAAACCCTGATGAATGTGGATGAATTCATAAGACGAACCTGAACCAACTGCGTTCAGTGTTAACGAGTTCAAATCATCACCGTCACCGCCGTCACGAGGACCCGAGCCTGCGTACCAAATTTGTGCGTACTTCATTGAACCGCTGTCATCAGTGTTGTCGTTACCGCCGTAGAAGCTGACAATACCTTCCGATTCACGGTTACAGGTACCACCGTCACGCTCTGCATCGGTACACTCGTTGGTAATGCCGTTACCGTTAACGATGATGCCACCCCAGTCTGCGTAGCGCGGAGCGTCGCCTGATACGTTTAAACGGTCAAACTCATTAGCCGAGGTAAACTTGACCGGCTTGTCGAAAGTACCAATAGCGTTCAGTTGAGCGCCACGGGCTATCTGAATAATGGCTTCGCCAGAAGTAAATGCCAACACCGCGCCAGGCTCAACCGTCATGACCGGGCCGTTTTGGTTAATTTCACAGTCGGTTGTGGTATCGCAATCTTCACCAATTTGCAGGGCGCCTTCAAACACGTGAACACCACCTTCAGGCAGTTCCTCAAAAGTAATGTCTTCGGCTATTTCAATGGTTGCACTGGCAAAGTCTGTGTCATATGAGCAGTCCTGACCGTCGTATTCACCCTGAATGTCCGCATAGCTTGCACAAGGGTTCGATGAGCCGCTGTCGCCGCCACCCGTATCGCCGCCAGCATCAGAGCCACCATTGTTATTCACCGTAGGAGTGACATTAATATCGCCGCCGCAACCGGCTAAAAATAGGGCAGCTGTAACTGCAGAGATTTTGAATAAAGTATTAAATTTCATTGGGTTCTCCCGACTTGGATGTTGTCCAGTTATGATTTAAGTCGGGAGCAGATTAAGACGCCTGCATGACAGGATTGTGACAACACAAAAGTGTCACAAAATATTCACCATTCGGTAACCTAAGTTTTCTCTTTTGATCTTTGCGCTTGTTGAATAAGTAACCTATATCAGTAGAGAAAAAACAAATGAGGAAGAGTTATGCGTAAACTTTTAATCAGCGGATTACTGGCAGCCTTTGCTTTACCCGCTGCAGCAGACCGTTTCGAAGATGTGACCATTGAGCATAATGAAGTAGCCGATAATATTTATATGCTGACCGGAGCCGGCGGCAATATGCTGATGTCATCGGGCGACGATGGCGTGTTTCTGGTCGATGACCAGTACACTCAGGTAGCAGAGCGTATTGCGGAAAAAATTCAGGAATTAAGCGGTGAAGACGTTCATTATATTCTGAATACCCATTTCCACGGTGACCATGTCGGCTCAAATACGTGGTTCGCGAATAACCAAAGCTCGACCATTTTCGCCCATGACAATGTGCGTGAGCGTTTGAGTAACGACGACAGTTTTGCCGAAATGGGTCTGCCGGCAGTGACTTTTGACTCCGGTATCACCTTCCACTTTAATGACGACACCATTTACGTGTTCCATTTACCGGCCGGCCACACGGACGGCGACAGTGCCGTCTGGTTCGAAGATGCCAACGTACTGCATCCAGGCGACTTATTCTTCAATGAGCGTTTCCCGTTCATTGACTTAGAAAGTGGCGGCGATGTTGACGGTTATATTGCTAATGTCGAAGACTTATTGGATCGCATTACCGATGACACGGTTATTATCCCCGGCCACGGGCCTTTAGCCAGCAAAAAAGACTACCGTGCTTTTCTTGCCATGCTAAAAGAAACCAAAGCGGAAGTCGACACCATGAAGCAACAGGGAATGACCCTTGATGAAGCGAAAACCAAGGGTCTGAGCGACAAATGGAAAGACTGGAGTTGGTCTTTCATTAACGAAGAGCGCTGGATAGCAACCCTGTACTAGAGTCTTTTCCTAGCAGCTCGAACGGAAAATTAACTGTTCATTAGGTTGCTCAAGGTGATACTCCATGGCCAGCTCATCGCAGTTGGCCAGCCTTGGGCAAATATCGCAGTCTTTTATGACCTTTTCCGGTAAGGTGTCTTTCGAGCAATGGCTAAAGCCCTGCTGTTCAAAAAAGTCCCGCACCCGGGTCAGTACAATCACCCGGTTTAGCTGCAACAAACGGGCTTTTTTCAGTAAGTAAGCCACCAGCATACGCCCCTGACCACGCACTTCGGTATGCGGATGAACACCCAGCGACCGAATTTCCGCTAAGCCTGTAGTGTAGATATACAAAGACGCACAGCCCATCACCTTACCGTCAACTTCCGTCACCGCAAATTCGTTAATAGAGTGGACAATGTCGTCCTTAGCCCTTGGCAAGTTCTCACCTGCTCCGGCCCAATGCTGAACTAAATCTAAAATGGCACCAATATCACCCAGGTTGGCATCGCGTACTTGAATTTGCTGTTGCTGCTGTGCCGCTTTTAACGCCTCACTCACCCGCTGCGGTGAGGTGCCGCCCAGAGCACAACGTTTTTGCAGCAAAGCATCGAGTGTCAGCCACTCATAAACGTCCTGACCAATAACAGGAGCCACCGCCTGAAAGGCTTCCAGTGGCATGTCTTCTAACGGCTTTTTCGCTTGAATGGCTTGTTGTACCAGCTCGCCGACGTTGTGATGCGCCTGCCGGAACGGGATACCTTTGGACACCATATAGTCCGCCAACTCAGTCGCATTCGCGTAGCCGCCCTGCGCCGCCTGTTGGCAGACCTCATGGTTTACGGTTAATCCACTCAAACTCGAGGTCACCATAGCCAATGACGCCTGCCAGGTGGTAAAGGCATCGAACAGCCCTTCTTTGTCTTCCTGCATATCTTTATTGTAAGCCAGCGGCAACGCTTTTAAGGTCATCATCAGACCCGTTAGCGAACCGACAACTCGGCCGCTTTTGCCACGCACCAGTTCCAGCGCATCCGGGTTTTTCTTCTGCGGCATGAGCGAAGAGCCCGATGTGACGTTATCAGCCAGTTCAATAAAGCCTGCTTCACCAGAGTTATAGAAAATAAGATCTTCCGCTAAGCGCGACAAATGCAGCATCGACAACGATGCGGTGCTTAACAGCTCCACCACAAAATCACGGTCAGATACTGAATCCAGACTGTTACGCGTTGCTTCGCTAAACCCCAGCTCGCTGGCAATGGCTTCACGATCCACTGCATACGCGGTACCTGCCAGTGCACCGCAACCTAAAGGGCTTTTATTGAGTCGGTCAGTGGCGTCTTGTAAACGCGCACTATCGCGCTGCAGCATTTCCACATAGGCCAGACACCAGTGCGCCAGCAATACCGGCTGCGCCCGTTGCAGGTGCGTGTAGCCGGGTATCACGGCGTCTTTTTCACGCTGAGCCAGGTTCAGTAATGCCTGCTGAGTTTGCTCCAACGACCGCTGCAGAACACCGGCTTGCTCGCGGCACCACAAGCGTAAATCGGTGGCCACCTGATCGTTACGGCTACGCCCGGTATGCAGCTTTTTGGCTAAATCACCCACTTTGGCTATCAGTGCCGCTTCGACAAAGGAGTGAATGTCCTCGTCGCCGCCAACAGCAACTGCCGCAGGGTCTTCACGCACTTCACTAAGCAGCTCGCTCAATGCCTGCTGTAACTGCTGGCACTCTTCAGTACTCAGTACGCCAACCTTGTGCAGCGCATTCGCCCAGGCTTTAGAGCCGGTGATATCCTGCTCCGCTAACACATAGTCAAAAGGCAACGAGTCATTAAACTGCTGAAACGCGGCATCGGGTCCTGCCGCAAAACGTCCGCCCCATAGTGCCATAACCTACCCCTTTTGCTGCTTTTGTAACGCCGCAATCCGGCTGGGAAGGGAGAACAACCGAATAAAACCTTCGGCGTGCGCCTGGTTGTATACTTCGTCGGCGCCAAAGGTCGCAAAATCTTCGCTGTATAAGCTATTCGGTGAACATTTCTGAACCGCAGTAACTGAGCCTTTATACAGTTTCAGTACCACTTCGCCACTGGCGGTCAAACACAGTGACTGCGCCGCAGCCATAACCGACTGCTGCAATGGGGTAAACCAGCGCCCGTCGTACAACAACTGTGCGAACTGTTCGCTCAATTGCGCCTTCCAGCTGCGGCTGGTTTTATCCAATACCAGCTCATCAATAGCCTGCAAAGCGGCCATCATGACAGTTCCGCCCGGCGTCTCGTAACAACCGCGGCTTTTCATGCCCACCAGACGGTTTTCGACAATATCCACCCGCCCGACGCCATGTTTAGCGGCAATGTCATTCAATACTTCCAGGCACTCAAAAGGCGACAACGCGTTGTCATTCACCGCCGTAATTTCACCATTTTCGACCTTAACGGAAACATACTCCGGCTTATCCGGTGCCTGCTCTGGCGATGCCGTCATAGTCCAGACTTTATCCGTTGGCTCACACCAGGGGTCTTCCAGTTCGCCGCCTTCGTGCGAAATATGCCAGGCGTTAGCGTCCCGGCTGTAAATTTTTGTCGCTGACGCCGAGCACGGAATATTGCGCTCCGCCAGATAATCCAGTAAAGACTCCCGGCTGCTTAGCTCCCACTCGCGCCACGGCGCAATCACTTGTAAGTCAGGTGCTAAAGCGGCATAGCAGGACTCAAAGCGCACCTGATCATTACCTTTTCCGGTACAACCATGCGCCAGTGCATCTCCGCCAACTTTGCGCGCCACTTCAACCTGTGCTTTGGCAATAATAGGACGCGCCATGGCCGTACCCAGCAAGTAAGTGCCTTCGTAAATAGCCCCAGTTTTTAATGTTGGGTACACGTAGCTCTTCACAAATTCGTCTTTTAAATCAACCACGTGGCATTCGGACGCACCGGAGGCTTTGGCTTTTTCTTCCACGCCTTCCAGCTCCTCTGCTCCCTGCCCAACGTCAGCCACAAAAGCCACAACTTCACAGTCATAATTCTCTTTTAACCAGGGCACAATGGCCGATGTGTCCAGACCACCAGAATAGGCCAATACAACTTTCTTCACGTGACTCATGAGGCTTTCTCCATAGATTCTGGCAGTACTGCTGCCGTTGGGTTTAATAACAAGGTTAATAAAGCGTTTTGAGCGTAAAGACGGTTCTCTGCCTGCTGAAAACAGCGGGACAACGGACCGTCCATAACATCGGAAGTAATTTCATAGCCGCGATGCGCCGGCTGACAGTGCAGCACCGAAGTAGCGCCACTGTGCTCAACCAACTGCGCGTTAATTTGATAGGGATAAAAAATCTCGCGTACCGCATCCAGAGGTTGATCATCCCCCATAGATACCCAGGTGTCGGTGTAGAGCGCATCGGCATCTGCAACCGCAGCAATATCGTGCGTCACCACAATGTTTGCGCCGCTCTGTATCGCCAAAGCCTTTGCCTTTTTCACAAGGTCAGCATTAGGTTCATAGCCTTTCGGACAAATAATGGTGCAGTCGGCGCCTACTGTGGCAGCAGTTAGCATCAGCGACTGCGACACATTATTACCGTCGCCTAAGTACACCAGTTTTAGTCCCTGCACATTGCCGTACTGCTCCTGCAGCGTTAGAAAATCGGCCAATGCCTGACAAGGATGAAAGCGGTCGCACAGGCTGTTCACCACGGGAACCGAGGCGTGCTGAGCCAGTTCTTCTAAGGTGCTATGCGACATGACCCGAGCGACAATAGCATCAGCCCAACAGGATAGATTACGGGCATAGTCTGCAACGGTTTCGCGCACACCCATACCCTGCCCTTGCTCGTTCAGGTACACGACATGACCACCCAGTTTCTGCAAACCAATGTCAAAAGACAGCCGCGTGCGCAAGCTTGGTTTTTCAAATAAGGTCACCACGCTTTTGCCTGCCAGCGTGTGTTGATATTTTTCGGGGAACGCTTTTTGCGCTTGCGCTAAAGCCAATAGCTGTAAGGTGTCAGCCGGAGAAAGCTCCAGCCCGGATAAACAATGTTTCATCATATTTACTCACTAATCTGTGTGCCTGAAAAGGGGTTATTCATTAAATTCCAACTGCCTATTCGCACACATCGTCGTAAGCGCTTTGCGGCGCTTAAAGCCCCGCGAACTTTTACCTCCATACCGTCTTTAATAACACCCGCCTGGGTGAGTTCCTGAATAGACTCTGAATTGAGATGGCTTAATGGGTTTCCACTGCCGTCCAGCACCGCTTCAACATCGGTTATCAACAACAAATCGGCATTGTAGGTGGCAGCGACGGCCACAGCAGCATCGTCGGCATTAACATTGAACCAGTCGCCGGAACAACTGAAGCCAATAGAGCTAATAATTGGTAGGTACCCCTGAGCCAGTAAGTCAGAAATAAGACCGGGCACGGGCTCTGCATTTGGAAGCTGACAGACGCCAACCTGACCTAAACTTTCTAACTGTTGAACACAATTAACGCCCGCTTCATAAAGCGTAAGACCAATAGGTTTTAAGCCCGCGGCAATAGCATGCTTCATTAAGGTTTTGTTAGCCGCACCTGCCAGACCGCCGACAATATAAGGCATGTGCTGCTCCGGGCTGACTCTTAAACCGTCCTGTTTTTTGCTGTGCAAACCGGCTGTTGTCAGCCACTGCTGCACCAAGGCTCCGCCGCCGTGCACGAACAGGGTTTCATCAGCGTTTTGCTTCAGTAACTGAAACAGCGCACTTAAGGCTTCCGGTTGTTCTAACAGGCTGCCACCGAGTTTTATGACTTTCATAGCAAGCCCTCTTCAACAGGCAAACCTAGTTGCAGGTTAATGCACTGAATGGCCTGACTCGCCGCGCCTTTCAGCAAGTTATCAATAGCCGACAGCACAATCAGCTGGTTACCGTCACGATGCCAGCCGATATCCACAAACGGCTGATGGGTAACGTCCTTAATGGCCGGGCGAGCCTGTTTTTTGCAGCGCACTAAGGGTTGCTCGCCATAGCATTGGTAAGCGTTCGTTAAATCAGCATCGTTGGCATCGCCGTTAAGGTCTGCGTACAAAGTGGCCAAAATACCGCGAGGAAACTGCGCTAAATGGGGAGTAAACAACACCTCATGCTGTAACTGCTGTGCAATTTCCGGCGTATGCCGGTGCTCAAACAGGCCATATGCCTGCAAAGAAAGCTCAGCCCCCTGAGTAGCAAGAGACGCTTTACGTCCTGCTCCAGTCACCCCGGACACCGCATTAATAATGACTTTGCTGTTTTTGAGTAAACCGGATTTTTTTAGCGGAAGTAATGCCATTAAGCTAGCTGTCGGGTAACAGCCAGGCACCGCAACCAACTGGGCTGCCGCTATCTCATGCGGATACCATTCAGCAAGACCATAAACCGCCTGCCGAAGCCAACGTTCCTGTTTGTGTTCGAACCCATAAAATTGCGGATAATCTTCAGCAGCCTCTAAGCGGAAACCACCGGACAGATCAATCACCTTTAAACCGGCCTCCAGAAACTCAGGGGCCAGTGCAACACTGATACTATGCTCCGTGCATAAAAACACCGTATCTGCCTGGTGTTTAATGCTGGATTTCTCGTTATGCGTCAGACCTTGCAGGGGAGTTTTTAAACAATGTGCGTATTGTGGGTACAAATCACTCAACAAGGCACCAGCATCACTGCTATGCTCAGATACATAGCAACCGAAAAGGCTAAGCGCTGGGTGTTGCTTCACTAAACGGCTAAGTTCGGCTCCAACGTAACCACTGGCTCCGATAATAGCGACTGAATGTGACGGCGCTGGTTGATACTGCATGCGACAAAAACCTGTTGCTGTTTCTGAGTAAAAATGCAGAATAACCGAATGAATATATTTATGCAATAATAATGAATAATTATATCAAGGATAAACTATGGTAACCGCGCCTTCTTTGCCGTCTTTTTTCTCTATGTATCAGCAGCTCATTGCTCAGCCGTCCATAAGTGCGACCGACCCCAAATGGGATCAGAGCAATCAAAAAGTCATTCATTTATTAGCTGAATGGCTAGAGCTGCTAGGGTTTGACTGCGAAATCAATGAATTAGAAAGTCAACGAGGAAAGTACAATTTACTGGCACGTCGCGGTGCCGGAAGTGGCGGATTACTGCTGTCCGGTCATACCGACACTGTACCTTATGATGCCAGTCGCTGGAACTTTGACCCCTTTAAACTAACCGAACATGATAACCGCTGGTACGGGCTTGGCAGCATTGATATGAAAGGCTTTTTCGCCTTTGTCATGCAAACGTTGAGTGAACTGGATGCCAGCCAACAAAACAAACCCATTATGGTTCTGGCAACTGCCGATGAAGAAACCACCATGAACGGTGCCCGTGAAGTCAGCCGTTTTGCTAACCTCAAGCCCGACTATTGTGTCATTGGCGAGCCCACCGACATGCGCCCGGTATATGCTCATAAAGGCCATATGAGTGAGGTTATCCGCATTACCGGACGCTCGGGTCACAGCTCCGATCCTGCATTGGGTATTAACGCCATAGAACTGATGCATGAAGTCATCTCGGCTCTGTTGAAATTAAAAGAAGAGTTTAAGCATAAATATTCAGATTCAAGCTTTACGGTGCCACAACCCACCATGAATTTTGGTCATATTCATGGCGGTGACAATGCTAACCGTATTTGTGGCTGTTGTGAGTTACACCTGGACATTCGGCCACTACCGGGTTTATCGGTTAACGACCTTTATGCTCATCTGCATAAAGCTACAGAGAGTATTCAGGCGCGTTACCCCGGCTGTGTTGAACTTATCTCACTACACCACCCTGTGCCGGCTTTCCAACAAACAACCGACTCAGCTTTGGTACAACTGGCCGAGAAAATCTCACAAAGCAAAGCGCAGGCGGTAAACTACTGTACTGAAGCGCCTTTTCTGCAGAAACTGGGCTGCGAAACACTGGTGATGGGCCCGGGCTCTATTCGACAGGCGCACCAGCCAGACGAATATTTATCGGTTGATTCTATAAAACCTACTCAAGAAAAACTAAAAAATTTACTAAAAGAGTTTTGTTTTTCGCAGTAGCCGCCGATAACAAAGCTATGTCTTAGATTTGAGTCACATCAAATCTGCCAGTAGTAAACAATAGGTTTGGTACAACAAAGGATTATCACATGATACGACAGCTCTCCATAGGTATCCGCGCAAGTGCGGCTTTCGGACTCATTGGAATACTGACGCTCATCCTGGGCATATTTGCACTTAACCGAATGGGGGCAATCGAAACTCAGCTCGATATCATCAGTAGTGAACAAGTCCCTGCTGTTGATAACGTTAATGACCTGGATCGAGAATTCCTGCGTGTACGTATCCACTCTGCTCACGTTGCAACTTATGTCGAAGACGAAACTCGGCTGGAAAGGTATCAAGAGAGCCTAAATGGCGCTATTGCTGACTTGAAGCGTAATCAGAACGAATATGAAGAAATTATTGAAGACCCCCAGGCCCGCAAGCTTTTCAACGAATACATGGCGTTAGACGAGGAATACTGGAAGCTGAATGATCAATTCGAACAGTTGGTTAATGCCGGTCTTGCCGACGCGATAGACTCCATACGCGAGAATAACATTCTACCGCTGACTAAAAAAATCTCGACAAAGCTCGATGAGCTTTTAGCCAGAGAAATGGCTCTAATTGAAGAAGCTTCCGATGAAGCTCATGCCGTTTCAACTGCCGCTAATACCATGGTAATTATCGCATTGGTCATTGTGGTTGCTTTATTAGCGTTATTTGCCGTCGTGTTGACCCGCAGCATTGTTAACCCTATTGGGGCCGCAGTGGACTTTGCTAAAATCATTGCCTCGCGTGACTTAAGTCAGACAATTGAAATTGAAGGTAAAGACGAGCCCGCACAGTTGCTGCAGCAGTTAAAAACTATGCGCAACCAACTGCGTGAGTCCATGAGCACTATTTCAGAGTCCTCAGAGCAGTTGGCATCCACGTCTGAAGAATTAAGCTCGGTTACCGACGAGTCAACCCGCACCATTCAGCAACAGTCGGAAGAGCTGGAACAGGCAGCAACCGCAGTCACAGAATTGACCACCGCAGTTGAGACCGTCGCACAAGACGCTCAAAACGCATCAGAGGCTTCTGAAGAAGCTAATAAACAAGCACAACACGGTGATGATCGTGTCCGTCAAACCGTTCGCGCGATAGAAGAGCTCTCCCAGGAAATCGGCGACTCGTCTGGTAGCGTTACGGAGCTGGCCGAGAAAGTAAAAAATATTACCAAGGTACTTGAAGTTATTCGTGGTATTGCAGAGCAAACGAACTTACTGGCACTTAACGCCGCCATTGAGGCTGCCCGTGCCGGAGAATCTGGCCGTGGCTTCGCAGTGGTAGCCGATGAAGTTCGTTCATTGGCGCACAAAACACAACAGTCTACCGTTGAAATTGAAGACATGGTCAAAGCCATTAACGAGTCCAGCGACCGTTCAGTTGCGACTATGGACAGAAGCTTAGAGCGTGCAACTAAGACCCTTGATGTGGCTCGGGAAGCAGGCGAAGCCTTACAGCTTATTGCTACCGCAGTAGATGAAATCAATAATCACAACACCTCGATAGCCAGTGCTGCAGAAGAGCAGGCCAATGTATCCCGCGACGTTGATAAGAACCTGGTAAGTATTCGTGACTTATCGAACTCGACCGCATCAGGTGCTGAGCAGACCAGCGCATCGAGTAAAGAGTTATCACGACTTGCAGTTGACCTCAGTGAACTGGTTAGAGCTTTCAGACTGTAACCACCCTTCACGGATAAAGATGAACGGGGCCGCAATGGCCCCGTTCGAATTTTAGCCACAGAACCTTACCCAACAAAAATAACCCTCCTGAATACCGCTAATCAACCGCATAAATTAGACTAATGGTGCGACCAGCATCTAACCTTAATCCGTGTTAACAAACTAATAACAACGGATTCAAAATGAATAATCTATTTAACTTCAGTCAACCGCTTGATGACAATGCACAAGCATTGTTCAACGACGATAATCAATCTTTTCTCGCTGAGTTAGTCGATACCTTTCAACCACAGTTAGAGTCCCTATTAAAGAAGCGCCAACAGCGTCAGGCGCAATTTGACCAGGGCCAGCTACCTGATTTTGACGCTGCAACTCAAGACATCCGTGAGGGAAACTGGCGCATTGCCGAACTGCCGGTTGATTTGAAAAAACGCCGCTTAGAAATTACCGGGCCGGTGGATCGCAAAATGGTCATCAACGCGCTGAATGCCAATGTCGACTGCTACATGGCCGACTTTGAAGATTCCCAGTCGCCCACCTGGGACGGCATGGTTAACGGTCAAATCAACCTGCGTGACGCCAACATTGGCGGCATGACCTACACCGACCCGGACAGCGGCAAGCATTACCAGGTCGGCGCTGACCCGGCATTACTGATTGCCCGGGTTCGCGGACTGCACCTGCCGGAAAAACACGTACAGCGAAACGGCCAGGCTATTCCCGGCGCACTAATGGATTTTGCACTGTACTTTTTGCTGAATTACCAGCAGCGACTACAACAAGGCTCTGGCGTGTATTACTACCTACCCAAGCTGGAGCACAGTGACGAAGCCAAATGGTGGGCCGATGTTTTTCACTTCACCGAGAAAAAGTTCAGCTTAAAAACCAGCACCATTCGCGCCACCATACTCATTGAAACCCTGCCGGCGGTTTTTCAAATGCACGAGATATTGCACGCTATGAAAGACCACATTGCCGCACTGAACTGCGGTCGCTGGGACTATATTTTCAGTTACATCAAGACCCTGAAAGAGCATCCGGAACGAGTTCTCCCCGACCGTCAGGTGGTCAGTATGGACAAGCCCTTCCTTAACGCCTATTCGCGTTTGTTAGTGAAAACCTGCCACCAGCGCGGGGCTTTGGCTATGGGTGGTATGGCGGCCTTTATTCCCAGCAAAGAGCCAGCCGAGAATGAGAAGATACTCGCTAAAGTTCACGCCGACAAAACCATGGAGCGTGACAATGGCCACGACGGCACCTGGATTGCCCACCCGGGTCTGGCTGATACCGTACGCGAAATTTTTGTAGACGGTATTGAAGGCGACAACCAGCTTCACGTACTGCGTGAAAACGACACATCCATTGATCAAGCCTTACTGCTGCAACCCTGTGACGGCGACCGCACAGAAGCCGGCATGCGCACCAACATTCGGGTGTCGCTGCAATACATTGCGTCCTGGCTGAACGGCAAAGGCTGCGTTCCCATCTATGGCCTGATGGAAGACGCCGCCACCGCTGAAATTTCGCGTACCTCTATCTGGCAATGGATCCGCCACGGCAAAACACTTTCCGATAACACCCCGGTCACCAAAGAGCTGTTCCGACAATACCTGCAAGAAGAAGCCGAAGTGGTGAAAAACGAAGTCGGTGAACAGCGCTGGAACAACGAACCTTTTTCCCAGGCACTGAGCTTACTGGAAGAAATTACCACAGCCGACGAGCTGGTCGACTTTCTGACTCTGCCCGGCTACCAACAACTGAAATAACAATAAAATTCGCAACAATTAAAGAACAACAAGGAATTATTTATGACAACCAAAAATCTTTCATTCGCACAACAAGTTAAAGAATTACAAAAGCAATGGGACACCGACCCTCGCTGGAAAGGTGTTGAGCGTCCCTACAGTGCCGAAGATGTGGTCCGCCTGCGTGGTACAGTCCAACCGGAATACACCTATGCCCGCAACGGTGCCGATAAACTGTGGCAGCTCATTCATGGCAAAGCACAGGAAAAGTTCGGCAAAGACTACGTCAACGCGCTGGGAGCTTTAACCGGAGGCCAGGCGGTGCAGCAAGTCAAAGCCGGCTTGCAGGCTATTTATCTTTCAGGCTGGCAGGTAGCCGCTGATAACAACTCGGCCTGCAGCATGTATCCGGACCAATCTCTGTACCCAGTCGACTCAGTGCCAACCGTAGTTGAGCGTATAAACAACTCTTTTGCCCGCGCTGATCAGATTCAGTGGTCAAAAGGCGTTACACCGGAAGACGACAACTACGTTGACTACTTTGCTCCCATTGTCGCCGACGCGGAAGCCGGTTTTGGCGGCGTACTGAATGCCTACGAGCTAATGAAGCGCATGATCCAGTCCGGGGCTGCCGGTGTGCATTTTGAAGACCAGCTGGCTTCAGTGAAAAAATGCGGCCACATGGGTGGCAAAGTACTGGTACCAACACAGGAAGCGGTACAGAAGCTTTCAGCCGCACGCTTAGCCGCCGATGTTGCCGGTACACCAACACTGATTGTCGCCCGTACTGACGCCAACGCCGCCGATCTACTGACGTCTGACTTTGATGCGAATGACAACCCCTTCATTACCGGTGAGCGCACTGCCGAAGGTTTTTATCGCGTGAAGCCAGGCATTGAACAAGCCATTTCACGCGGCTTAGCTTATGCTCCGTTTGCTGACCTTATTTGGTGTGAAACCGCTAAGCCCGATTTAGACGAAGCCCGTCAGTTTGCAGAAGCCGTTCATGCCAAATACCCCGGCAAACTGCTGGCCTACAACTGTTCGCCGTCGTTTAACTGGAAGCGCAACCTGGACGACGACACCATTGCTAAGTTCCAGCGCGAACTGGCCGCGATGGGTTACAAATTCCAGTTTATTACCTTGGCCGGTGTGCACAATATGTGGTACCACATGTTTGAACTGGCGCATGACTATGCCCGCAACGACATGTCAGCCTACGTTAAACTGCAGCAGCAGGAGTTTGACGCGGCCGAAAAAGGCTACACCTTTGTGGCGCACCAGCAGGAAGTGGGTACCGGTTACTTTGATGAGCTGACCAACGTTATTCAGGGCGGGCTATCCTCAGTTACTGCACTGAAAGGCTCAACCGAGGAAGACCAGTTTAAAACCTCCGCGTAAAGCGCAAGTCGGCATCATAAGGAAAGACATCCGTAAGCTCGCCCTTGCGGATGTTTTTTTGTACGCGGCACCAGTAAGCCGGGTCAATCAGTTCAGGATGACGCTTCAATAGCTTGTCGCGGTATTTCGCCTGCGGCACCGCAAATTGCGCCAGCTGCTGCGGGAAAACATCATCCGGCGCAATAGACACTTCCCAGTCGTTATCCGGTAAGCGTCGAAAGCTCATGTCGGTTAAGTACCGCACTTCGTCGTAGTCATAGAACACCACACGTTTATGCCGGGTGACCCCAAAGTTTTTTAGCAACATGTCGCCGGGGAAAATATTCGCCGCCATCATTTCTTTTAACGCCCGGCCATAGTCATCCATAGCCGCATCCACTTCGTCGTCATTGGCGTATTCTAAGTACAAATTCAGTGGCGTCATTCGGCGCTCAACAAACAGCTGGTGAATGACCAAAGTCTCACCCTCTATCGAAATAGAATTGCTAATGGTTTGCTTAAATTCCTCCAGTAAGTCGGCAGATATGCGCTTAAGTGGCAACGCCACATCGACAAACTCCAGAGTATCGGCCATGCGCCCTACCCGGTCGTGCCGCTTAACCATGCGGTAACGGTCGATAACCGTCTGTCGGCCAAACTCCTTAGTGCCGCCCAGCCGATCTTTAATAACTTTAAACACATAAGGAAAAGAAGGCAGCGTAAACACCGTCATGACCATACCTTTAACGCCTGGGGCAGCAGACAGCTGATCGTCTGTACGGCGTAAATGGTGCAAAAACTCGCGGTAGAATTCGGTTTTGCCCTGCTTATGAAGACCCACCGATGAATAAAGTTCAGCCAGAGTTTTGTGTGGCATTAAATCCTTTAAAAACCGCACCAAAGCAGAAGGCGCCTCGGTTTCCACCATAAAATACGAGCGGGCAAAGCCAAAAATGGTCGCCATGCGATCAGATCGGGTAATAAAGGCATCCACGTATAGCTTGCCCTGCGAATTAATAAGCACAGGTACAATAAAAGGGTAATGGTTATTTTCAGTCACCACCCGTCCGACAATATAGGCGGCTTTGTTTCTATAAAACGGTGACTTCAAAACATCTATTCGCAGGTTGTGGGCCTCAATATCGGTTTCGGTTGCACGTTCAAAGAACTTATCGCGCAGCTGTTCAATATCATTTTCAAAGCTTTCAAATTCACCGCCCAGCCCAATATCCTCAAACACTCGAGTCAGTGTTCCCTCCAGCCCGTCAACAACCGGAAAGTAAGAGTGGCATTCGTTCTCTACCGGCACAGGAATATGATTCGCCAGCACGGTTTCCACAAAAATATAGTCATTATTAAAGTAGGCTCGGTCGAACACTCGACAAAACACCGAGTTGTAAAAGGTTTCTGCTAGCTCCGCCTGCGGATGAAACTTCAGCAGTTGCTGGTAACGTTGCCGGGTTGCCCGCCACAGGCTTTCATCAAGCTCAGTCCCCACACGCCGCTCAACTTTTTTCGCCGTTGTGCCCACCTGATGATCGTAATAATGAATACGCTCTGAAGCTGCCGACACGACCGCTGTCCAGTCGCGCTGTAAGAAGCGTTCACGGGCGCCCTGAGTCAGCGCCTGAAAACGCCGGTAATGGCTATGAAAACCATCCAGAATACTTTTTGCCAGGGTTTCGGGGCTAATTGTCATGGTCTTTCATCCACCAAACCAGTCACAACGACTCTCTATTTAAATCAAGTTAATCATCAATAATGACAGAAACAAGACTGGCGTTATACATTCACCCTATTTATAATCCCGATAGATTTTTTATATTCCACTTATTCTGGATAGCTATGAATACCATCAAAGACATTGATTTGAACCTGCTGGTTTACCTTGATGTTCTGCTGCGGGAAAAAAACGTTACTCGTGCAGCGGCACAGCTAAATATCACCCAGCCCGCCATGAGCAATGGCCTGAAGCGTCTTCGCAACCTGCTGAATGACCCTATTTTAGTGCGCACCAGCGAAGGCATGGTGCCGACCCAACGTGCGCTGGACATGCAGGAAGCCCTGCGCGGCGTATTGTACTCGGTTGAGGAAATGATTCAGCCGGTGCGTGAGTTTGACGCACCCACCAGCGATCAGGTCTTTCGTATTATGGCGTCCGATTACGCCGCCTCGACACTCATGCCGAAACTGCTGGAAAAGCTCGATGAGCAGGCACCGAATGTGTCACTGGATATCATGACCCCCAGCGACATCAGCTTTCACGACGTGGAAAACGGCAAGGTGGATTTAGCCATTAACCGCTTTGAACAACTGCCTCAATCGTTCCACCAAAAGAATCTGTGGAGTGATGAATTTTCCTGTTTGATCCGCAAAGATCACCCATTGCTGGAAGACTACACCCTGGACAATTACTTAAAGGCTCAGCACGTCTGGGTGAGTAAAACCGGCTTTGGTGTGGGCGTCGGGATGGATCCGCATGACGTACAAAAACTCGGCTGGGTCGACGACGCTTTAGATAAACTGGGCAAACGCCGAAAAATAAAGGTGTTTACCCGTAATTATCATGTTGCTATGTATCTGGCACGTCAGGGGCTGGTTGCTACCTTACCAACGCGCGCAGCCGAACTGTATTCGCAGGACAGTCAGTTGGTCATGAAAACCCCGCCATTCGAAATACCCGGGTTAACTCTGACCATGATCTGGTCACCGCTATTACAGCACGATGCAGGCCACCGCTGGTTCCGACAAGTGGTCGCCGAAACCGCGGCAGCTTCATAGCTTTCTTAATACGGGCTTATTCTTCCCAGAAAAAGTCCTTACGCTTGCGTGGCTCCGGCAACAAGCGATCCATGGTGGTGGCGTCATAGAGTACGCCATTAACCATGGTGTGAGTCACTTTATCGGTATCGCGGATATTCTCCAGCGGATCACCATCAATGACGATAATATCCGCCAGTTTACCTTCTTCCAGTGAGCCCAGCGCGTGATCCATACCAAAGACTTTAGCCGGGTCAATGGTTGTCGTGCGAAGGGCATCCAATGGTTCCATGCCACCCTGTGCCATCATCCAGATTTCCCAGTGTTGTGCTAAACCTTCACGCTGACCGTGAGCACCAGAGAGCACGTCAACACCTAAATCCTGCAGCTCAGTAGCCACCTCAGCATTATTAAAGTGGTTGTAATGATTATGCGGTGCCTTTTCGCGACGCATCGACTTGCCCACTAAAAAGTCCATGGGGACATACTGAGTCAGCTTGGGATGCTTCCACACATCGGTTTCCGCATACCAGTAGTTCTCACCCCAGATACCGCCATAAGCCACGCCCAAAGTTGGTGTATAAGCCACGTCACTTTGCTGCCATAACTGACGAATATCATCATAGATATTGGCTACCGGCAGTGAGTGCTCTACCGTAGTATGCCCGTCCATAATCATACTTAAATTGTGCTGCAACAAAGAGCCGCCTTCAGGTACTACCATCATTTCCAGCTCGCGCCCGGCTTCAACCACTTGTTGACGCTGGTTACGACGTGGCTGGTTATAACTCTTCACAGAAAACGCACCCACTTTCTTCAGGCGTTCTAAATGAAACTTCGCATCTTCTAAGCTATCCACATGCGAGGTATAACCCGGGCCATTAGCACCGTATAAAATGGTACCGGTTGAAAACAGTCGTGGAGCTGCAATTCTGCCCGCTTTTTGCAGCTCTGAGGCCGCAAAGAACTCGGTTGTATCGTTAGAAGGATCGTGAATTGAAGTCACACCAAATGCCAGGTTCGCGTACTGCCCCCAGTTCTGCTGCGGGATAATTTCCGCCTGACCCTGACCACCGTGCGCGTGCGCATCGAATAACCCCGGCATGACGGTTTTACCGCTGGTATCAATCACTTCAGCACCAGAAGGCACATTAACCTCAGCTTCAGGGCCAACCGCTACAATTTTATTATTTCGAACCACCACGGTACCCTGCTCATAAACAGTATCGCCGTTCATAGTAATGACCTGGCCACCAACAAAAGCAACGGTTGTATCCGGTACCATCGCATCCTGTTCAAAACCAATGTTCTGGCCATTTTCAACTTTCAGGGTCTCACTTTCGGTTTGAGCATTAAAGGCTTCGGTCACCGACGTATGATAAAGCTCCGGCCCCAGTGTCCAGTAAATCTGATCACTGTTTGCCGTCCAGGACAGGTTTTCACCGGCACGAACTGACAACTGTTCAACGGGCATTTGCTTATCGCCCGGTCCCACGTTGATAACGCTGCCGCGCTCCACTAAAGGTGTCACGAACACTTTAAAGCGTTCAGCAAAAGCCAGTTGCTTGCCGTCCGGAGACACGCGGAACTCAGTTGCTAGTTCCGACTGATACAACTCGCGCTGCTCCAGCGTGCGTAAATCGATAGCACTTAAGGTTGGCTTAGCACCCGGCGTCATCAGATAAACCCGGTCGTTACGTGCGCCGTATTGAGGCAAACGTCCGCTTTCGGCAATTTGCTCTGGCTCTGCATTGTCTGACACCGCAACGCGATAAACACCGTTTTCCAGACCAAACTTATCCGAAATTAAGTAGCCACCACGCACCTTGCGGTAAACCACGTGTTTGCCGTCCGGGGAGAATGTGGGCTCAACAAAGTTACCCTGTCCGGTATTCAGCACCTGCTCATCACCAGAACTAATATCGCGAACAATAACCTGTGCCTGCTCTTCGTCATTCCAGCGAACAAACACGACTTTTTCACCATCACGCGAGTATTGCGGGTACAGCTCAAAATCTTCGCTGCTGGTTAAACGCTGCGGCTCACCATTTGGTAGTGAACGCTGATACAAGCTCCCCAAAGCTTCGTAAATCACCGAATCGCCCTGCGGCGACACTTGCGCCATACGCAACATTTTTACGTCAAATTCGTCAGCTTCAACGTTTTGCTTAAAGCGCAATGCATGCTGTACTTTCTTCTCAGTTTCGACTTTAAACGGAATAATGCGGGCGTTACCGTCATCAATATTCAGCTTCTGAATGTGGCCACCTGCCCAGAACACCAGCTGTTTTGAATCCGGTGTCCAATCCATGGTTGGGTAAACACCGTGAATGGCCCAGGTTTCCTGCATGTCACGTTCCATTTTCCCGTAAATCCGCTTATGCTCGCCGGTCTTCAGGTCCAGCACGTACAGCACGCTGTCAAAATCTTCACGCTTAATGTAGGCCAGATAACGCCCGTCGGGCGACGGTGTCGGGCGAATTGCGCCACCGGCACCACTTATCAGCGTTTCAATTTCACCGCTTTCGCGTTCAAAGCGCTTAATGGTGTAAATGCCTTCCAGTGAATCTTTACTGTAGTGGAAGGTCTTGCCCGGTGTGTCATCCTGGGAAAAATAGATGTATTTACCGTCCGGTGAAAACGCCGGTTCACCTAAATCTTTCTGGTCGTTAGGACGTTCAGTCAATTGCACACCCGAGCCACCACTGCGGTGGTACATCCAGACTTCACCCGCCCCTAACGAACGGCTAGCGGTATAATGCTTACGCGCGACCAGAAATTCACTGTCAGGACTCCAGGCCGGGCTGTTTAATAAACGAAAAGTTTCTTCGGTAACAGCGCGCACATTGCTGCCATCAGCATCCATTACCCAGATATTATCGCCACCGCCCTGATCCGAGGTAAAAGCAATGTAGCGTCCATTTGGCGAATAAACCGGCTGCATATGCCAGGCTATGCCACCCATAAGTTTTTCAGCTTCACCGCCGCCAAACGGCATGCGATAAATGTCACCCAGTAAATCAAACACGATGTAGTCACCGTCCGGGCTGACATCCACATTCATCCATGTACCGGAATTCACCGAGATATCAATTTTTTTAAATTCGCCCTGCGGGTTACTGACATCCCAGCCCTGGGTTTGTTCTTGTGCCATGCTCACCGGCGCAAAGCTTAAAAGCGATGCGACCGCTAAGGTTAGTGTTGTCTTTTTCATGGTATTGCCTCATTAAAAATGTCCTCCCTTTGTAGGCAGTTAAGATCCAAAAGTCCAGTGGCTAACGTTAAACGGAGAGTTATGGTCGGTTAATGGACATTAAAAGTCAGTGGGTTATAGTGAGTAAATATTCAGAAGACGGATTGAATATGAATGAAGCCTTAGAAAATATCCTTCTCGATGTCTCTAAGTCGCCTGACATTGACGGCGGCGACCTGGAGAAAGCGTCGGAACTGATCTTGATGTCAGCGTTAAAAGGGCTGGATATTACCCGAGTAAGTATTTGGTTACTGCAGCCGGACAAGCAGAGCATGACCGCCGCTAAGCTTATTGATGAAAAAAAGCAAGATACCGAAATTCCGGTATTGCGCAAGTCCGAGCTACCTTCTTATTTTCAGGTGTTAATGACTGAACGAACCATTATCGCCAACGATGCCCGCAACCATCCGGCTACAGTTGAACTTAGCAACGGGTACTTAGAAGAAACCGGCGTTTACGGCATGCTCGATGTACCTTTGCGCCATAAAGGTGAAATGATAGGCGTTATGTGCTGTGAGAGCCGTAAGCCGTCACGCCGCTGGACATCCGATGAAGTCGCCTTTGTCGGCGTGCTGGCCGATATCTATGGCCGTGCGGTCAGCGCTTCCGAGCGTGAGCGATTTGAAGCGCTGCTTATTCGTCAGAATGAACAGTTGGAAAACATGGTTGAAGAGCGCACACAGTCTCTGACCAAAGCGCTGAATAACTTTAAGCAGGCTCAGGAACGCTTAATTGAAACCGAAAAAATGGCGGCTTTAGGTAAACTCGTTGCCGGCGTTGCGCACGAGGTCAATACCCCTTTGGGTGTTTCAGTTACCGCTGTTACTCACTGTGAGCATCGTCTTAAAAAATTGGATCAAGGTTTCAGTAACGGCTCAATTTCACGCAAGCAACTGCAAACCTTTATCGGTGACACCTTTGAGGCTTACCAGTTACTCACCAGTAACCTTGAACGAGCCGCAACCCTAATTCAGAACTTTAAGAAAACCGCTGTCGACCAGTCCAGTTTTGAACTGGTTAACTGCCAGCTTAACGACTACCTGCATGCATTAATTCTGAGCCTTAAACCCATGGTGAAAAAGAAGCATGTCAGCATTACTATCGACTGTGACGACAACATTGTTCTACGTACCTATCAAGGGGCTCTTGCACAAATTGTGACAAACCTGGTCAGTAATACCAACGACCATGCATTTGCCGAGCCCGATGAAAAGCATCAAATAGAGATAGAAACAGAAAAGAAAGACGAGGGTGTTCTTTTTTATTTTCGCGACAATGGTAAAGGCATGGGCCGCGAAACAGCTAAAGATATTTTCGAACCCTTTTTCACCACATCACGCCAAACCGGAGGGTCAGGGTTAGGCTTATCCATTGTTTATAATCTGGTTACCCGGAAACTCAAAGGCGAAATCTCTGTCCAATCAACGCCTGGTAAAGGCACCGAGTTTTCCTTTTTCTTACCCGATTTACCCAAATAGGATTGTTGTATGCTCAAAGCTCTGCAAAACTTTTTTCAACAAACGACACCCGCTGAACAGGCCAACATGCACCAGGTAGAGGGTCTTTCAAACGACGCCTTTCTGTCTCTGGTTTTGATGACAGAAATTAGCCTGGCCGATGGCGAACTTTCCGATGAAGAGCGCGGGCACTTATTGCATGAACTCGAGCACGAATACGGTATTACCGATGCGCAGGCTGACAACGCAATTAAAGAAGCCGTGCAGGCCGTACAGGAAGCCTCGTCGCTGCACGACTTCACCGCGCAATTAAAAGCCGTTAGCTACGAACAACGCGTTGAATTACTGGAAAACTTGTGGGCCGTTGCCTACGCTGATAGTACACTCGATCCACATGAGGAAAGTATGTTGCGCAAACTTGCTGACTTACTTTATATCAGTCACGCTGATTACATTCGCACCAAACTTAGGGTTATCGACTCTTAAATGCGGCTGCTACCAACCGTCTTTGCTGCCGCGTCATTAAGCTTTACCGTTGTGGCTGACAGCCTGGCTGAAGAAGCCGGCATGGCAACGGGCTACCCGCCTTTTCAGTTCAGTCAGGACGGAGAGCCAGCAGGCTTTGATGTTGACGTAGTTCGCGCCGTTTTCAGCTACCTGGAGAAAGATTTAAACCTTCATCAGTACGACTGGGACAACGTCGTCAGCCTGCTTCGCTACGGCGAGCTTAACCTGGCTATCGGTATGGAGTCCACCGAAGCAAGACAAGCTTACTTCGATTTTAGCCAACCTTATTATCACCGTCTGGCGACTTTGTTTGTGCTTGATCAGGAAAGCAGTCCAGAGTCGGTTCGCAAACTGGTGGGCAAGCGTATTAGTGGCGATCGTCACTCTGTACTAGAGCAACATTTGACAGAACTAGGGCTGTATAATGCCATTAGAATTCAGCAGGCCGACTCCAAAAAAGAAGCCATGACTCAGCTTGCTATTGGTGAAGTTGAAGCCGTTATTATGCCCGAAAAAGTCGGCTTATACCTTGCTGATGAAATAGGCGTTAACGTGCGTATTTTATGGCAGCCTCAAATCAGAGTGCCCGTCAGTTTTGCAGTAAAAGCCAACAACACAGAGCTTTTAGGCCATATAAACCGAGCTTTACAGCACCTTGAAGACAGCGGCCAAATGGACAAACTGCGCCAGCGCTGGAATATCCAGCACTGGGTTACTTCTCACAGCCCGCATTAATGGCCGCTTTCTCTGGCCTGCTGCATTTCACTTTCCAGGCGGGCAGACTCATCAGCACGAGGTTTGGTAAAGCGCGCTAACCACAGGTAAAGCACTGGTGTCAGATACAGCGTAAACAGTGTCGCTAAACCTAAACCACCAAAGACCACCCAACCAATAGAGTTACGGGCTTCTGCGCCGGCACCAGAAGACAGAATTAACGGTAACCCGCCGAGTATGGTCGAAACCAGCGTCATCATAATGGGACGCAGACGAATCAATGAAGCTTCTTCTATTGCTTCACGAACTTCCAACCCGCGGTCTCTCAACTGATCAGCAAACTCAACCAACAACACCGAGTTCTTCGCCAACAAGCCTATTAGCATGACCAGACCAATTTGCGAATAAATGTTCATTGATGTGCCGGTCAGGAACAAGGCATAAATAGCTGCAGCAATACCAAACGGAACTGTTAGCATAACCACTACCGCACTGTTTAATGACTCAAACTGCGCAGCCAGAACCAACAACACAATCAAAAATGCGAGAATATAGGTCATGGCAATTTCTTGCGAAGTATCCTCAAAGGTTGCAGCTTCACCTAAGAACACCAGCCCCATGCTATCGGGCAACACCTCGTCAGCAATAGTCCGCAGTTGCTCCACAGCCTCCGACATAGGCAGGTCTTCCGGTAAATCCGCGTCGATTTCTATTGCACGACGCTGAGCCTGTCGCTCGAGCTCTGCAGATACGCCCTCTTCGACAATCTCTGAAACACTGGATATCGGTACTAAGTCACCACTGCTGGAAGAAACATACAGGTTTTGCATATCCTGAGGAGATTGAATCAAGTTGTTCCGCGTGCGTAGCATCACCGGAATTTGTTGGTCGCCAACGTTCAAGTCAGCAACGTCATCACCGTTAATGGCAGCGCGTAACGTTGAAGATATATCGTTTAAGGAAACACCCAGCTCCGCAGCCCGGCGCCTATCGATTTTCACCCGTAATTGTGGCTGCGTCGGCTGGTAAGAAACATTAGGTTCACCTAAGTCCGGCATGCGCTCTTCGATAACCGCTGTAAATTCACGAGCAACTTTAAATATTTCATCATAGTTCTCGCCGGTAATCGCCATTTCCAGGCCGCCGCCCTGTCCCCGTAAGTTCAGACTGTTGTCGCCGAAAGCTCGTCCCGGCGCACCTGGCACCTGACTCAACGGCTCCCTGATGTTATCGATGATTTCCTGCTGGCTAATATCCCTTTCTTCCCAGGGTTTCAGGTTAGCGGTAATAAATACCAGGTTGGGGTCCCACTGACCCACTACTGTGTAAATTGATTCAATATCACCGCTTTCTTTGTATTCAAGCAGGATCTCTTCTAACTTACGCGCCTGCCTGTCCATAAACTTAAGACCAACACCATCGGGTCCGCGAGAAAATACTCTGACCGAGCCACGGTCTTCGTTGGGCATCAGTTCACTGTTAATTTGGTTATACAGCAAGGCCCCACCGCCAGCCGACAGCAGTGACAAAATCACTATCACCCAGCTAAAGTCGAGCGCTTTGTGCAGCGTCCGTTTATAAAAGCGCTTGAACACATGTCCAATTTTGGCAAAGCGGTTATTCTACCCGGCAGATTTTGGCAAACGTGCAGTGAACGCCGGCACTAAAGACAAGGCAACAAAAGAGGAGATGACCACAGCAGCAGCCAGCACACCACCAAACTCCCGGAACAGTCGACCCGCCGTTGACGGTAAAAAAGCTATTGGCACAAACACTGCCACCAATACCGCCGTAGTCGCAACAACCGCAAAGAAAACTTCCCTTGTTGCTAGTACCGCAGCCGCACGACTACCCAGCCCCATACTCCTGCGTCGCTGAATGTTCTCGGTAACGACAATGGCATCATCAACAATAAGTCCGGTAGCCAGAACCAGCGCCAACAAAGTCAGAATATTAATAGAAAAGCCCATCAGCCATATCGCCGCTACAGCACCGAACAGCGCTACCGGAATGGAGAATGCCGGAATAATAGTCGCCCGGAATGAACCAATAAACACCCATAAAGTAGCAACAACCAGAGCAATGGTAATGGCCAGCGTGGTAACTACTTCAGCGACAGATTTACGGATAAACTGCGCATCATCATTAGTAATACGCATCTCCATATCCGGGAACCGGTCACGCAGACGGTCAAGCACGGCAAGTGCCTGATCAGAAATTTCAATGGTATTAGAGCCAGCCTGACGTATCACGCCCAAACCGATAACCGGCTTGCCATCCAAACGGACAAAGCTGCCCGCATCTGCAGGCGCAAAATAGGCTTGTGCGACATCACCCACACGGGTGTCATCGCGGACAATAATATTTTCAACTTGCTCTTCAGTGACGGCCGTTGCATCGGCCCGTATAATCAAGCGTTGGTCAGTTGACCTTAGACTACCGGCTGGCACATCAAAGGGTGCCTGACGCAAGGCATCGGCGACATCTGTGACTGACAAGCCAAAGCTCACCAGCTTCAAGGGGTCAAGGTCAACTCGTAAGACTCGTTCACGGTCACCATTTAAACGGACATCCGCGACGCCATCTATCGCCAAAAACTCCGGTGACAAATCGGTTTCCAGTCGGCGAGTCAGTTCTTCTTGAGTCAAAGTCTCGCTGCTAACCGCTAAGTCCAGTACCGAACGCGCATCGTTGTCAGCTTTACGAACGTTTATTTGCTCTACATCGTCCGGCAGTTCACGTCGTATTTGGTTAACAGCCTCTCGTACTTCCGCGGCTACAACATCTAAGTCGACACCAGGTCTGAATTCAATAGAAATGCGGGCGCTGTTTTCTTCACTCGACGAACGTATAGACTCCACACCGGAAACTCGCGCAGCAGCACCTTCTAAAATACTTGTCACTTCAGCATCAACGGTTTCTGGGGCACCGCCCGGCAAGGTTGCGCTTACCCCAACAACGGGCCTATCCACATCCGGCAGCTCACGCACTTCAACGCCCATTAAAGCGGCAATACCCGCTATGGCAATAAGCACGTTAAGAACAACAATCAGTACTGGACGGCGAATCGAAACCGAAGGTAAGTCGTTCGCATCCTGTTGGTTATTCATCTGCTGGTCTGACATTATTCAGAAGCCTCCTTCGTATCGAGAGTGGCCCGGTCAAACACAACAGGTTGCCCCTCACGAAGGCTTTGTACCCCTTCAACTATGAGTAAATCATCACGCTGAATATTACCTGACACCAGCACTCGCCCGGCCAGGCGCTGTTCAATTTGTACATCAACGCGTGAGGCTTTATCGTCTTCCACAATCCAGACAAAAGGATTATTCACGCCCCAGGACAAGGCGGCTTCCGGAACCGAAGCGAACTCTTCACCAGCCAATTCTATTGCCGTTCTAAAACTGGTACCGGGTAAAAAATCGTCACTGTCATTACCGATTTTTGCACGAGCCCGGTACATACGAGTCGTCGCATTGATGCGCGAATCAAGCTCGATAATTTCCGCCGTTACTGGTGTACCTGAATATCGCCATGGCTGAACCTGCAATTCAGCGCCATCCTGCAGTAATGAAACCGCCGCTTCAGGAATGCGAAAATCAATCAATAAGGTCGAACGATCATCTAAAGTGGCAATAGCGGTTTGTTCATCAATGCGGTCGCCCACTTCAACATCAGTAATACCGATAATTCCTTCAAAAGGTGCACGAATAAAACGGTCTTCTAATTCAATTTTGGCGTTATCTAACTCAACGCGGGCTAAATCTCTTAATAATATCGCATTATCAAGCTCTGACTGCGGCACAGCGCCTTGCTCACGGCTAGTTCGTAAGCGCTCTACCGTGCGCTCTGCGTCACGTAAATTAATTTGTGCCTGTTCTACTGCAACTTGCTGTCGACGGGCATCTAGTTCAACCAACAACTGATCTTTTTCAACTTTATCGCCCGGCTTAAAGTTCACTGCAACCACGCGGTCGCCGACCGCCGGATAAATGGTAATCGACCGAACCGCTTCAGCCGTACCTACGGCTTCAACCCGGTTACGCTCACGCTCAAAAGACACAGGCTCCGCAATAACTAAAGCTTCGCGTGGCCCAAACTCCTGAGCTTGGCTGTATCCACTTTGCAGTGACAGAACGAACAATAAAGCAATGAGTAAAGACTTCATAACGGTCAATTAGTGCTCCAAAAAAACTGCAGCCCACAGGCTGCAGTCTCTATTAATCAATAAGCAATAACGCAGTTTTGCTAAAAACTATTCTTCAATCGCAAAGCTACCTTGCATAATGGCTGAATGGCCAGGGAAGGTGCAGTAGAATTTATAATCCGTATCTGCACTCATTCCTTCAGTGGAAAACGTCACAGACGTTTCTTCACCACCACCAATCACATCTGTTGCCGCAATAACGGTATCTGAGTCCGGTACATACTGACCGTCCATTCCGGCAGACATACCTTCCTGAACAACCGACTGCATATCACCAGCTTCACTCAGTACCCAGTTATGGCCCATGACTTTCTTATCCAGCTTACCTGAGTGAGTCAAAGTCACTGTCACTTCGTCACAGCTCGCTGGTACGGACATCTCTTTTGTATCAAACCTCATGTTGTCATTGCTATCTATAGTGAGTTCACATTCGTTAGCTTGTGCGGCGTTTGCGACAAACAACATCGAACCCAGTAGTGCAGAAATTATGTAACGCATTGCAATACCTCTTCGGTTAGTATGAAATGATTCCTTCCTTATACGTAATATCTCGCATTGAGATTACTTTAACGAGAATTTATATGACGAAACATCCTTTTTCGCCGCAATCACTCCTTGCTCAGGGAGGTAGTCACTCTGACAATGAAAACGGAGTAATTATCCCCCCAGTATACACATCAACAACTTATCTGCGCGATGAGGATAATCAATATCGTACAGGTCGCGTATATTCACGAGCTGACAACCCTACTTACCGCCCGGCAGAAAAGCTGTTAGCGGAGCTGGAAAATGCCGCCGACGCGCGTTTATTTGCCTCCGGCATGGCTGCTGCAACCACTGTTTTTCAGGCACTAAAGCCCGGAGACTCAGTCATAGCCCCAAAAGTTATGTACTGGGCTTTGCGCAAATGGCTGCATACCTTTGGGGTTGATAGCGGGCTGGACGTTCGTTTTGTGGATACGTCTAACCTGGATGAATTACGCGATGCCATTTCAGAAAAAGCCCCCACGCTCATTTGGCTTGAAACTCCGGGCAACCCTTTGTGGACGGTAACCGACATTGCCGCTGTGGCTAATATGGCCCGAAACTGCGGGGCGCTGCTGGCGGTAGACTCCACCGTGGCAACGCCTTTGTTGACCAGACCGCTGGATCTTGGCGCTGACATTGTCATGCATTCCGCCACCAAATACCTTAATGGTCACTCTGATGTTATCTCGGGCGCTCTGGCTACCCGCCAAGATAACGACTTCTGGAAACGTCTGGTTGCCATTCGTGCGCAATACGGTGCGGTTCCGGGACCACAAGATGCAGCACAACTATTACGCGGCATGCGAACGCTGTTTTTGCGAGTAAGGGAAAGTTGTCAAAATGCATTGTACATTGCCGAGCGCCTGGAGCAGCATCCACAAGTCACTGAAGTGCTGTACCCCGGTTTAAAAAGCTTTGCCGGCCATGATATTGCCGTCAAACAAATGCAGGGAGGCTTTGGCGGTATGTTGTCTATTCGTCTGGCTGGAGGAGAGAAAGCCGCTATTGCCGTTGCCGCAAAAACTCAGCTATGGCATCGCGCTACGTCACTAGGCGGCGTAGAGAGTTTGATTGAGCACCGTGCCAGTATTGAAGGGCCAGATACACCGGTACCCTTAGATTTACTGCGCTTATCGGTAGGAATTGAAAACGCCGACGACCTGCTGGCAGATTTGCGGCAGGCCATCGACAGCGCACACGCTTAAATGCTGACGCGCTTATAGAACCGGTATTCGGGTTTCCAGAAATTGTTGTCGATGCGCTCACGCAGCGTGTCGTCATCAATTTCCAGCGCCAGGCCTTCCTGCTGAGCCACTTTACCCACCGCAAAAGCAATATCTTTACTCAACTGCGTCAGGTCGTTGAAAGCCGGCAGTAATTCCTGGCCTTTACCATTGGCACTGGGCGAAGCTGCTGCTAACGTCTTACTGGCCACACGCAGCATTTCATCACTCACCCTTTGCGACTTAACCGACAACACGCCCAGACCAATGCCCGGGAAGATATAACTGTTGTTGCATTGCGCTATAGGATACAGCCGCCCGTTATATTCAACTTCACCGAAAGGACTGCCGGTAGCAACAATGGCTTTACCTTCACTCCACTTCAGTACATCCGCAGGGTGCGCTTCTACATGCTTCGACGGGTTACTCAGTGGAAAAATAATGGGACGATCAACATTCTTTGCCATAGTCGACACAACTTGCTCGGTAAACAAGCCTGCCTTACCGGAAACACCAATTAAAATATCCGGCTCAGCACAATGCATGACGTCCAGCAACGACGGATAATCGCCACTGTATTCCCAGTTAACCAGATCATCGGTTTTTTGCGCCAATGCCTGCTGGAAATCGCGCAGCCCTTCCATAGTGTCCATCACCAGACCGAATCGGTCGACCATAAATATCTGTCTTTTCGCCTGCTCTTCGGTTAAACCCTCGGCGGTCATTTGAATCATTACCTGCTCGGCAATACCACAACCGGCTGAACCTGCCCCCACAAACACGACTTTTTGTTCGCTGAGCTTTTTGCCTTTTTGGCGACACGCCGCCAGCAAGGTGCCTACAGTCACAGACGCGGTGCCCTGAATATCATCATTAAAGCAGCAGACTTCATCGCGATAACGGCGCAGCAAAGGCATGGCATTAGGCTGAGCAAAGTCCTCAAACTGCAGCATCACGCCAGGCCAACGCTTGGTAACCGCTTTAATGAATTTGTCGAGAAATTCGTCGTACTCTTCCTGACCAATACGCTTATGCCGCGCACCCATGTACATTGGGTCTTCCAGCAGTTTTTCATTATTGGTGCCGACGTCCAGCATAACCGGCAACGTATACGCCGGGCTAATGCCGCCGCAAGCGGTATACAGCGACAACTTTCCAATCGGGATACCCATGCCACCAATGCCCTGGTCACCTAAGCCCAGAATGCGTTCACCGTCGGTGACAACAATGACCTTCACCTTCTGCTTAGTGGCATTACGCAGAATATCGTCCAGTTGGTCACGCTCTGAATACGAAATGAACAAGCCGCGCGAGCTGCGGTAAATATCCGAGAACTTCTCACAGGCATCACCCACGGTCGGGGTGTAAATAATTGGCATCATCTCTTCCAGATGATCCGTCAATAAGCGATAAAACAGAGTTTCGTTGTTGTCCTGAATAGCACGCAGATAAATATGTTTGTTAATGGGCGTTTCAAAGCTCCGGTACTGCATGTAAGCACGCTCAGCCTGCTCTTCAATGCTCTCGTAGCGAGGCGGCAACAAACCGGTCAGGTTAAACGCGGCACGCTCTTCCTTACTGAACGCACTCCCCTTGTTCAGTAGCGGGGTTTCCAACAAATTAGGGCCAGAATAGGGAATATAAAGCGGACGCTGCGTCTGCGGCATAAGTACAAACTCCTGAAAGCCAAAGTAATACGAATATCATAGCAAAACGCGGCTGCGATTCACATGTTTCGCTGGGCTTGGGAGGAAGCGGCTGTTGAGTCACACGTTTCGCTTGAGCGTTAAGGGCAGTTATGCCAGAGACGCTGCAAGTTCATCCATGAACGCTTGACGAAGGCCATCCATGGCCTTCGACACTCTGGCATAACTGCCCTCAACACTCGTAACGCTTACATGTGACCCAACAGCCGCTTATCGATCTCGGAACCTAAGAGCTAATTTAGCTCGCCGGATGAGTGCGCCGACGGTTACAAAGGCTCTTACGGAGGTGTGCAGCGCCATGGATGGCGCTGCTCAAGCCCTACAGGGATGTATTCACGGGCGTCCTCCGAAAGAGCCTTTGTAACCTCAGCACTCGTTCGGTGAGGCTACAACTTCAGGCCCCAGCGGGTGGCGGTACGTTTGACGGCATCGACATTTTCGGTCGCGATAATATGCAGTGGTGTGCTCTCAAACTGGGCGCTTAAGTCCAGATGTTGCTTTAACCAGGACAGCATGGCTTCGCCGGAATGGATGGTTTTGGCGCCGTTGAAGTAGTCGGAAATGCTCTCGGCTATCAGCGGAAAGTGCGTACAGCCCAGCAGCACCACATCCGGTTTTTTAAGCTTGCTGAAATAATGCTTAAAAGTTTCCTGCAGTATCGGCCCGTCGTAAAGCTCTTCTTCGACAATAGGCACAAACAACGGTGTGGGCATAGCGTCTACCTGGCTATAACCCAACGCTTGTATTTGCTGCTGGTAGGCACCGGAGTTTATGGTCGAGCGCGTAGCAATAACCAGTACCCGGGCACTGGTATCAATACCCTCCAGTTGCTCCAGTGCCATAACACCAGGTTCCAGCACTCCGTAAACTGGTTTATTAGAGAACTTCTGCATTTGCTCCAGAGCGGTCACACTCACGGTGTTACAGGCTACCACCAGGCAATCCACATCGGCACCGTTAAAAAACTCCACCGCTTCCAGTGCGTAGCGAGTCACCGTATTACTGTCCTTGCTACCGTAAGGCACCCGCGCGGTGTCTCCGTAATACAACAGCTCGCTGAAACAACCACTTTGCTGCAACGAGCGGGCTACGGTTAAACCACCGACACCGCTATCAAAAACTCCGACTTTCATGTCCGTCCATTCCTTTCAATTTACTTTTCCAAGTTCACAGTTTTAAGACGCAGCGCGTTGGTTATGACAAAGACGCTGGACAGCGCCATGGCGCCGGCCGCCAGCATGGGCGAAAGCAAAATACCGAAAAACGGGTACAGCACCCCCGCCGCAACCGGTATCAATGCCGTATTATAGGCAAAAGCCCAGAATAAATTCTGATGAATATTACGCATGGTCGCTTCTGACAAGGCAAAAGACTGCTGCACCACGGTCAGATTGTCTGACATCAGCACCACATCGGCGGACTCAATAGCCACGTCTGTACCGGTACCAATAGCAAAACCAACGTCTGCGGAAGCCAGTGCGGGCGCGTCATTAATACCGTCACCCACAAATATGACCTGCCCCCACTCTTTCTTAAGGCGCTTAACGGCATCCACTTTGCCATCGGGTTTTACGTTAGCAATAACTTCGTCAATACCCAGTTCTTTAGCAATGCGTTTTGCGGTGGACTCGGCGTCCCCTGTGACCATAGCGGTTTTCAGGCCGTCGTCGTGCAGGCGCTTAATCAACTCCCTGGCGCTGGATTTAATCGGGTCATCCTGAGTAAATACCGCTGCCAGCTTGCCATCCACCGCCACATAAATAGGCGTACGGCCACTTTCAGACCAGCTTTTCGCGTCATCAGGCTCGTTATCAAGCGCAATATCGTTGTCCTTCATCAGCTCGCTGGTACCAATATAAAGCGTTTTACTATCGACTTTACCCGTAGCGCCCAAACCCGAAATGGCCTCAAAACTATCAGGTTCGCTGACTTTAATGCCCTGCTCTTTCGCATAGTTCACCAAAGCTTCTGCGGTGGGGTGCTCTGACTTAGCCTCAACCGAGGCTGCTAACGTCAGCACCTCTTTTTCCTCAAAGTCACTCAGGGTGAGCCAGTCGGTAATGGTCGGTTTGCCTTCTGTCAGCGTACCGGTTTTATCAAAAATAACGCCTTTGGACTGCTGCAACGCCTGCAAAGCACTGCCCTGACGGAACAGCACGCCCATTTCAGCACCACGGCCGGTGCCCACCATAATAGACGTAGGCGTTGCCAGCCCCATGGCGCAAGGGCAGGCAATAATTAACACAGCCACCGCGTTAACCAGCGCAAAGGTAAGTGCTGACTCACTGGCCGCAAAGTACCACACCACAAAGGTCAGCAGTGCCACCAGCATCACCGCAGGTACAAACCATAAAGTAATGCGGTTCACGGTATCCTGAATCGGCAATTTACTGCCCTGAGCCTGCTCGACCATACGTATGATCTGCGCCAGCACCGTGCCTTCGCCAGTAGCCGTAACCTTAAAGCGCAGCGTCCCTTTTTCGTTCAGGGTACCGCCAACCACTTTATCGCCTTTTTCTTTATGCACCGGCTCAGGCTCACCGGTTATCATGGCTTCGTTCACGTAGCTGTCACCAGAAGAAACCTCACCATCTAAGGCAATACGCTCGCCCGGGCGCACTTCAATTTCATCGCCTTTGCCCAACTCAGCAATATCCACTTCGGTCACTTCGCCGTCACGCACTACTCGTGCGGTTTTGCTTTGCAGGCTCATGAGTCGCTGAATAGCATCTGACGTATGGCTTTTGGCGCGCGCTTCCATAAAACGTCCGGCCAGAATAAGCGTGACAATAACCGCAGACGCTTCGAAGTAAACGTTTACTGACTCGCTCGGCAGCCACGATGGAAAAATCGTTGCCACTACGGAGTAACCCCAGGCAGCCGTAGCGCCCAGTGCCACCAGCGAATTCATGTCCGGAGCGCCCCGAAATAGCGCAGGAACGCCTAACTTATAAAAACGTGCACCGGGAACCGCCATTACCACCGTAGTAAGCACTAACTGTATCCACCAGCTGGTTTGTAAGCCGAGTGAGTTATGCACCCACTCGGAAAACACAGGCACCATGTGGTTGCCCATGGCCAGTATAAACACCGGCAACGTCAACAGAGTAGAAAGCCACAACTGGCCTTTTAACGTGCGCATTTCCTTTGCCTGTTGCTCACGCTGTTCGCGCATTTGCTTATCGCGGTCAACAACTTCGTGCGCCTCATAGCCGGCACCTTTCACCGCCTTAATCAGATCATCGACAGAAAGGTTGTCAGAGTACGTCACTTCCGCACTGTCCGACGCCAGGTTCACCGAAGCGTCTTCAACCCCATCCAGGCCATTAAGTGCTTTATCCACACGCCCAACGCAGGACGCACAGCTCATGCCTTCAATACTTAAACGAACGGAACTACTCATCCCGACCTCCGTAGGCCTCTGCAGGCTTCAGCCACAATAACAACCAAAACACCACCAACTGCGCCAGCTCAACGTAACGTTGCATAGCACCTCGTACTTCAGCCAGTTCAGGGCTTATCATCAATACAAAACCTAAAGCTATAACCAAAGACAGCAACACAAACGCTGCACGTACCGGCCAAGTGGTTTTTGGCGTAAACGCCAGCAATAACGCACCCAGTGCAAAGCCAAAGTAACTGACTATGCTAATAATATTGTGTAATGCCTGAGAGCTAGAGCCATCCGTCGGACAACCCAGGTCGCAGGGGGCTATAGCCGCACCGAGGTAAGCTACCGGATAGAAAAACAGCAGGGTCCAGCCTAAGTGACTAATGCCTTGTACCCGCAAATGCGGCCGGGCAGTTAGCAAAACACCGAAGGAAATCATTGCCAGAGGAATAAAGCCCACCCAGCCAAAAGCGCCCGCCGCGGTACTGCCGGTGGCATTAATTTCACTGATGTACTGACTCACATGAGAAAAGTCGTCTTTTACCCAGGTTGCCACCAACTGCAGGCCAACCCAAAACAAGGTCAGAATAATTAATTGCGGCATCACTGGAGAGCTTTTCGTAGGTGCGTTTTGCATGTAGCCTCCTCGGCTGTATTAATGTGATAATCTTTCACTACAGTGTAAACCAAGATGGGAACAGATTGTGAATATTCAAGTGCTTGGCTGCAGCGGCGGACTCAGCGGCGACAACAAAGGCGGTTCAACCTGTATTCAGCTTAATCATAACATTGTGATTGACGCCGGCACCGGTCTGAATCAACTCAGCCTGACACAAATGCATCAAGTTCGGCATGTGTTCTTGACCCATTCACACATGGACCACATAGCGGCGCTTCCTACCTTTTTAAGTAACCAGTACGGAAGTAAGCACTTACCCGTCACTGTATACGCACAGGCTCATACTCTGGAAAAGCTGAAGAGTAACATTTTTAACGGCGATATCTGGCCTGAACTCAGCAGTATGACAGAAGGCCCTGAGCCGATACTAAAATTTAAAGAAATTCACCCTGGTGAGAGCATAGAGCTTGAAGATATGGAAATTAAAGCCTTTGCCGTCGAGCATAGTGTGCCTACGGTGGGTTACAGCGTAAAAAGCCAGGGCAAACACTTTGTCTTCCCTGCCGATACCATTGCCGGCAAGCAACTGACCGAGCAGCTTAACCGCTTAGGCCATATTGACACTCTCATGCTTGAATGCGCTTTCCCCGACGAGCTGCTACAGGTAGCAGAAAAAACCAAACACATGACCCCGGGCTTGCTTGAAAGCACCCTGAAAAGTTTAGAGCAACAACCCGCTGAACTTTGGGTCACCCACCTAAAACCCAGCTACGAAATTGCCCTGCGCAAAACCTTACAAGCCAACCCACCACATAAAAACACGATGGTGTTGTAACCGGATACTTGCGGTTTCGTCACCTGATCTATGCGATATCGTTCCTGACGTAAACGTCAGGCGACAGAGCCATTAAACACCTACACTACTTCACCTCCTTCTCCTACATACCCACATTCGCTGGCTCTGCTAATTTACCCATCTTATTTGCTAAAATGTATTTTAAAAACTACAATGAGTTTATCAGTATATGAATCAAATAAATTTCGGCAATGGTTGTCAGGTATAAAAGATCAAACAATCAAAGGCCGGGTTATTTCCCGGGTTAATAGGTTAGTAGAAGGAAGTTCCTGCGACGTAAAACCCATTGGACATGGCTTAAGTGAATTACGAATATTGGAGCAGTAACAATGGCAACGACTTTCAGAAAATTTGACGCAGCTTCCTATTTAGAGGATGCGGAATCTGTCGCAGCTTTCGTTGCCGATGCGCTGGAAACAGAAGACGCAGGCTACATTGCCAATGCTATTGGCATCGCGGCAAAAACAAAAGGTATGACAGAATTAGCCCAAAAAACAGGGCTATCCAGAGAACAGCTATACCGTTCATTCAGTGAAAAAGGCAACCCAACACTCAAAAGTGTACTGGCTGTTACTAAAGCCCTAGGCATAAAAATAACAGCAAGCACCTGACGTAAACGTCAGGCTACACGTCGCGAACCAGATGTTCACATCAGGTGAGATACCATGAATAGCAGGATAGCGAGCGCCCCAACGGTTGCAGGGACTATTGAGGAGGTGTGCAGCGCCATGGATGGCGCTGCCCAAGCCCTACAGGGATGTATTTACGGGCGTCCTCCGCAATAGTCCCTGCAACCTTCGGCGCTCGTTACCCGAGGTGCTTACGGGCGTTGCGGAACATGCGCATCCATGGGCTGTCTTCGCCCCATTCATCCGGGTGCCAGCTGTTGGCTACGGTACGGAACACACGCTCAGGGTGTGGCATCATTGCCGTCACACGACCATCGTCACTGGTTACCGCCGTAATACCTTTCGGTGAACCATTCGGGTTGGCCGGATACTGCTCAGCCACTTCACCCCAGTTATCAATGTAACGCAGCGCAACCTGACCACTTTGCTCTAACTGCGACTGCTGCTGAGGATTAGCAAACTCAGCTCTGCCCTCACCATGAGAAACCGCAATTGGCATACGCGAACCGGCCATGTCACCTAAGAAAGCCGACTTAGACTCCTGCACTTCCACCAGGCTAAAGCGCGCTTCAAAGCGCTCACTGCGGTTAGTCACAAAACGTGGCCAGTGCTCAGTTCCCGGTATCAACTGTTTTAACGTCGATAACATCTGACAGCCGTTACACACACCCAGTGCCAGCGTATCGTTGCGTTTAAAGAAAGCTTCAAACTGCTCGCGCGCGCGGTCGTTAAATAAAATAGACTTAGCCCAGCCTTCACCAGCACCTAATACGTCACCGTACGAGAAACCACCACAAGCAGCCAGTGCCTGCATGTCTTCTAACGACACACGACCCGCTAAAATGTCGCTCATGTGGACATCGACCGCTTCAAAACCAGCACGGTCAAATGCTGCTGCCATTTCGTAATGCGAGTTTACGCCCTGCTCACGCAGAATTGCCACTTTAGGCGCCACACCTTTGGCAATATAAGGCGCCGCAATATCTTCCGCAGAATCAAAGGTTAAGTCGGCCTGTAAGCCCGGGTTATCAGCACGTTGTTTCAAACGAAACTCTTCGTCAGCACACACTGGGTTGTCACGTAACCGCTGCATATGATGCGTGGTTTCAGCCCACACCGTACGCCAGTGCGTGCGGCTCTGCGCCAGGACATCATTCCCGTTACGAGTAAAGACAATGGCGTCTTCGTGCGTTGGCTCACCAATACGCTTCACACAGTCGCCCAGGCCTGCCTCACTGTAAGCATCCATCACTTGCTGATACTGCTCATCGCTGACCTGAATGACAGCCCCCAGCTCTTCATTAAACAGAGCCGCTAAATTGTCTTCGCCTAATTCGTCCAGCGCTACTTTCGCGCCACAGTTTCCGGCAAACGCCATTTCCGCTACCGTGGTGAATAAACCGCCGTCAGAACGGTCATGGTAGGCCAGTAAACGCCCTTCGGTTACCAACTGCTGCGTGGTGTTAAAGAAGGCTTTAAAGGCTTCGGTGTCATCTAAATCCGGCGTATGTTGCCCCAGTTGCTGGTACACCTGCGCCAGTGCAGAACCGCCTAAACGGTTCTGGCCTTTACCTAAATCAATCAGTACCAGATGCGACTGGCCTTTGTCAGTGCGCAATTGCGGCGTTAAGGTCGCGCGAATATCATTAACGCGGCCAAACGCCGTAATCACCAGACTCATTGGCGCGGTCACAGCTTTATCTTCGCCGTCTTGCTGCCACTGGGTCTTCATCGACATAGAATCTTTACCCACCGGAATGGTAATACCCAGGTCTGGACACAGCTCTTCGCCGACGGCTTTAACGGCCTCGTACAAACCGGCGTCTTCCCCTGGGTGGCCAGCTGCGCACATCCAGTTAGCCGATAATTTAATGCGCTTTAAATCGCCAATGTCAGCAGCAGCAATATTGGTCAGAGACTCTGCCACCGCCATGCGTGCCGAAGCGCCAAAGTTCAGTAGCGCCAGCGGCGTGCGTTCGCCCATGGCCATAGCTTCACCGTGGTAGCTGTCATAGCTGGCGGCGGTTACCGCAACGTCAGCAACCGGTATCTGCCACGGGCCCACCATCTGGTCACGGGCAACCAAGCCAGTAACACTGCGATCACCAATGGTAATTAAGAAGGTTTTCTCAGCAATTGCCGGTAAGCGCAATAAGCGATCAGCGGCGTCATTCAAATCGGCGGCTTCCAGATGCAATGCCGTACCTTCGGCCTGCAAGCGGGCCACGTCGCGGTGCATCTTCGGCGGCTTGCCTAACAGCACGTCCAACGATAAATCAATCGGCTGATTCGAGAACTTGGCGTCGTTCAGTAAAATGGTAAGCTCTTCAGTAGCTTCACCAATCACTGCGTATTCTGCACGCTCGCGCTCACACAAGGCTTCAAAACGCGCCATGTTCTTCGGTGCAATAGCAATAACGTAACGTTCCTGCGACTCGTTGCACCAAATTTCCAACGGTGTCATGCCCGGTTCATCGTTCGGTATCTCGCGCAGTTCAAAGCGGCCACCACGACCACCATCACTGACCAGTTCCGGCATCGCATTCGACAAACCACCAGCACCCACGTCGTGAATAAAGGCAATGGGGTTATCGGCACCTAACTGCCAGCAGCGGTCTATCACTTCCTGGCAGCGGCGCTCCATTTCCGGGTTTTCACGCTGAACCGAGGCAAAGTCTAAATCTTCAGTCGACTCGCCTGACGCCATAGAAGATGCCGCGCCGCCACCTAAACCAATGTTCATGGCCGGGCCGCCTAACACAACTAACTTAGCACCAACCGGAATATCACCTTTTTGTACATGAGCTTCACGAATGTTACCCAAGCCGCCGGCGATCATAATTGGCTTATGGTAGCCACGGGTTTCACGCCCATTGTGGCTGTCGACCGTTTGCTCGTAGGTGCGGAAGTAACCGGTCAGAGCCGGACGCCCAAATTCATTATTAAAGGCTGCGCCGCCTAATGGACCTTCCAGCATAATATCCAACGCAGAAACAATACGCGCTGGTTTGCCGTAGTTCTCTTCCCACGGCTGCTTAAAGCCCGGAATGTTCAGGTTAGAAACGCTGAAACCAACCAAACCTGCTTTAGGTTTGGAGCCTACGCCGGTAGCGCCTTCATCGCGAATCTCGCCGCCGGAACCGGTGGCAGCGCCAGGGTAAGGAGAAATAGCGGTTGGGTGGTTATGCGTTTCCACCTTCATCAGAATATGCACCGGCTCGTGGCTGTAGCCATAGCTCATGCTGTCCGGCTGCGGGTAAAAACGTCCGGCTTCATGGCCTTCCATAACCGCAGCGTTGTCTTTGTAAGCCGACAACACGTAGTCCGGTGTGGTTTCAAAGGTGTTTTTAATCATTTTGAACAGCGACTTCGGCTGTTCCGCACCGTCTATGGTCCAGTCGGCGTTAAAAATCTTGTGGCGACAGTGCTCAGAGTTTGCCTGGGCAAACATATAAAGCTCAATGTCGTTAGGGTTACGATCCAGCTTGCGGAAATTCTCTACCAGATAATCAATTTCGTCATCGGCCAGCGCCAGACCTAAACTGATATTTGCCTGTGCCAGTGCTTCGCGGCCGCCTGCCAGAATATCAACCGACGACAGCGGCTGTGGTTCATGCGAACGGAATAGCTGCTGCGCGTCATTCATATCGTACAACACACTTTCAGTCATACGATCATGCAACAATACCGCCGCCTGCTTAAGCTCTTCTGCCGATAAGTCACCCTGCAAATAAAAAGCCACACCACGCTCAACGCGATGAATGTTTTTCAAGCCGCAGTTGTGTGCAATATCGGTGGCCTTTGAAGCCCAGGGAGAAATCGTACCAATGCGGGGGGTTACCAATACCAGAGCCCCTTGTGGCTCGTGTGCCGGCATTTCAGGGCCGTACTTCAGTAGTTGAACCAATACGGAACGGTGTTCGTCGCTAAGTTCATTATGCGAATCAACAAAGTGCTGATACTCAGCATAAAGCTCTTTGACAGGAATTCCTGCCTGTTTCAGTTGTTCAAGTTGCTTCGTTGTTTTGAAGGCTGATAAGGCAGGTGCACCGCGGTAGATTTCCACAAGCAAGGTCTCCAAAGCTGGGCGATTTTTGCTGGCAGATTATACAGTAGCCTGACATTCATGTCAGGTGGAATATCGAACCTGACGTAAACGTCAGGCTACTCGACTTTGGCTGTACCTTCGCGGTTCACTATGCGAAACCACTTTTCGCGGCGATCGATAATGCGCTGTCTGCGCTTGCGTATAACCGCGCGGCGGCGTTCATTGTTTTCACGTCTGAGGCGTTTGGCTCGCATAGACTTAGGCCTTTATTGCGTTGAAAGACCTGTTCAGCTTACCTTGCCGCCTCAGTTTTATGCAATGATTTTATGCAGGCTTATCTTTAATAACTAAAGTCTTGGCAAAAATATCATGCAAGCCCTGTTTCTTCTCGGTAAAGGCAATCATGATAAAACCAATTAACAGAATCAGCGCAGAAATAATCTTAGACCAGTAACGAATGTTTGCCTGAGCAAAACCAATTTGCTGACCTTCCATATTCGTTACTTTCAGACCCAGCACTTTTTTACCCGGCGTTGCCTGCCAGCCTGAAATTTCAAAAATGGTAAAGTACAACCACTGCCCGATAAGGCCAATCGCATAACCAACACCACCGGCCGCCATTTCAATACTCTGCATTGAGGAGCCAGCCGCGCCCATAAAAATACCAATAAAAATGCCAACAATGGCACCAATAAGCATCAACCCAACCTGGGTAATAATCGCATCTATAATTGCAGCAACAAAACGCAACCAAAAACCACCGTGACGAAATTCCATTTGTTTCTCCGTGTTGTTATTTTTACGTTAAAGTGCCTGATAAGATTGGCTCTGTCAATTGGCTTATCGGCTTAATTTGCGTAACACAACCGAATGTGGAAAGATCAGCCGCCTATCAACAAAAGGACCTGTTATGAATGAACTCCAATCCGACGTTTGGTACATAGTAAGAACCAAGCCAAAGCAGGAAGAGCGCGCCATTTTAAACTTAGAAAACCAGGGGTTTGAGGTGTTTGCGCCGGAGTTAACGGTCAAAAAAGTGCGCCGGGGAGTACGCACATCGGTGGTTGAGCGCATGTTTCCGGGCTATGTTTTTGTGAAACCCGATGACATTATCGAGCAATTTTACAAGCTTCGCAGTACCTATGGTGTCGCCGGAGTATTGCGTTTTGGCGACAACATTCCAAAAGTCCCTCAAAGCTGGATAGATCAAATGCGGGGCGTAGATCAACTGACCGACGAACAAGCACCTCAAGTGGGCGATACCGTCGAAATTCAGCAAGGGCCCTTCCGTGGGTTCCTTGCTAAAATTATCAAACTGGATGGTGAATCACGCTGCTTTGTTATGCTGGAATGGATGCAAAAAGAAGTGAAAGCTAACTTCAGTTACAAAGAGCTGCAATTTCAGTAGCCTGACGTTTACGTCAGGAACCGCATCTCACCTGACATAAATGTCAGGCTACGCGTTTGCGTAGCCCAAGAGCGATAAGCCCTAATATAACCAACCAACCGGCGTGACCGCCGCTACCGCTTTCTGAAGGCGCTGCACTTACCGTGAAGTTAACACTGTCACTCTCGCTGTTACCTTCGGTATCACTTGCGCTCAGTCGATATTGGTACTGACCAGCGGACAGGGTTCCAACGGACGCAGTAACCGTATCACCGGTTTTGCTGACATTAGAAACTTCCGTTTCGCTGCCATCGCTATTTACCCGGACAATCTCAATGCTGGATGTATCCAGGTTATCGTCGGCGTCAGTCACAGTAGCGGTTAAAGTCACGGTTTGGTCTTCAACTGTATTGTTAGCGCGAAAACCACTAATTGTCGGTGCTATTGCTCTTGGCTCGACGGTCACTGAAACCGTTATACTTTCGCTGCCGTCACTAAAGTCTACACGCAGGGGCACGGATAACGCTTCGTCTACCATCGGTGTATCGCCCGACAGTTGAATTCGACGCTCACCTTCAACTTCAGGGTCAACTTCCGTAGCGCTAAAGTTTGAAATGAAGCCTTCCGGTTCTTCCACGCTGATAACAACGTCATTAGGGACATTATAAACACTCACGGCAGAATTTACGGCCATCAGTTCGCCAATGCTTTCTCCCTGACTAATAAATGCCTGTGCAGCCCCGCTTGTCGTGCTGGACGGGTCTATCCAAACCCCACTTGAAACAGAGAAATCAGGTGCATCGGTGTTCACCACTTTCAAAGGCAGGTGATACGGATTATGCACATTGTCTTTGTCTAACCCTGCGCTAATATCAGCAAGAGACTGTTTTAACGTTATGGTCATAATTCTGACACTACTATCACCAATCACTTCCCAGCTGAACCACTCAGCCGCATTGTCGATACCAACTTGTTGACTAACGTCTGTGCCGCTGGCTGTCACGGGTAGAGCCAGCTGAATTGAATCATTTGCTGTTTCTGGATCGGACAGGTCAACGGCGATAGTAGCTTCATCACCTGCCTCTACAAGATTTAAGACATTGTCATCAACCAATAAATAATCAGCCGCTGCATCCGTAAAGTCGCCGCTAAAACTGGCGTTACCCACAAAGCGCCAACGTGCCGCATTAGCGTTCATTTCTTCAACCGCGATGACACAAATGCTGTCAGGAAGAGAGCTCGCCGTGTAGATACCGCTATTATCGGAAACACCTGCGTTATCTAACAACGCTTGTTGTGAAATTCCGGTATATTGCTCACAAGCTCCATCGCCAATAACATATTTATCAGCACCTTCAACCCGCGGCCATCTTAAGACTAAATCTTCACCACCCATGTGCTCAACATGCATATTGCCAAGATTCGTTCTCGAACTGTTATTTGCCCAAATAATACTGCTGCGCTGAGCCGCCAGGCTGGCATCGGCTGCATCAATTTCAGACGCCGCTTTACCCAGTGGCACACCATAGTTTCCATCAACTAAGTCCGGGCTGGAGTATGCAGCTTCACTGACACACTCACCTTCACTGAATTCGCTACGACACACAGAACCATAAGACATGGTCGTATAAAAACGCCCCTGATCATCGATGAAGCCGTAAGGAATATGGAAATCTTCCTGGTCACCTTCTCCACCACTGGCGTTATCAGCTAATGTATAACGATCGTGACGCAGGCCAAAGTTATGACCCACTTCGTGCGCAACGGTACCAGCCCCCATGCAGCTTAATGCCGTATACCCGGCATTCGCGCCACCGCTGACAAAGCTCACCTGGTTATTTTCGGTACTAAAATCCGAGGCTCTAAAAGCCAGTCCACATACGTCCGGGTTATCAGCCCCGACAAAATGCACCACATCGGCTTGATAACGGTCTATTAAACGAACCATTCTTTGGTCGTCGATAAGCTCATCCAATAAGGGATCGGGGTTTTCATTAGGGAAATCGGTGGTGCTTTCAGGGCGAAACGGCTCCATTCCGGCAACAGCCATGGTTACCGGAACACCAGAGCGTTGAAATATACTATTGCTGGTGTCTACCGCACTTTGAATAGCCAGTTCCAAATCGTAATCATTCTCTTCGGCATAACTGACTAAACGGTCGTCATACACAAACAACACATCGAGTGAGTCATCAAATTCTTGCACATCTTCTGGCGGTGCCGGTGAAAGCTCTACAGAATACGATTTTTGGGGTAAAGGTAAAGCCCGGGCATTGAGATTCAACCTCGCCTGAGGCTCCGTGAACCGACGCTTAGGCTCAGCCGGTGGCTGGTTCGTGCTCTCTGTAACAGTTTTACCATCCACTCGGCGAATACTGACTGAACCAAGCTGCGGATGGGTAATTGAGATAAGCTGATTGTCACCACGTTGATGCAAAAAGCCTAAATGCTGAGTGTCACCCGATGCGTTCTCAAACGTCAGCCGGTAACTGTTAGCGGAAGATAAACGCTCGGCAAGCGTCGCTTCTATAATCTGATTCTCTACAGACAGCTCAATACTGTCACCCAAACTTTGAGCTGCGGCAAACATCGGTGTAAGTGCCATTACTGCCGCAGTCATAATCTTCTTGTTCATGTATGTCCATTCCTATGCGTTTACTGCTTTCCTGATGTGAACATCAGGCTACAGCCGTCCTTGCTCATCAAGATATTTTAGTGTGTCGTAAAAACGACGAATGTTTCCAACATAAGTTACCGGCTCATCTCCGCGCGCAAAGCCATAGCGGGTATGACGGTAAAATTGTTTTTGCCGAAGCAGGGGTAAACGCTTCTTCACATCCACCCAGCGGTCCGGGTTACCACCCTGACGCTCCGTTATTATTCGCGCATCTTCTAAATGCCCGAATCCTATATTATACGCAGCTAATGCAAACCATGTCCTGTCCGGTTGCGGAATTCTTGCCGGTACCCGGTTCAACATGCGCTCTAAATATCGGGCACCGCCACGAATACTCTGCTCTGCGTTCAACCGGCTTTTAACCCCCATCGCTTTTGCGGTAGGCAGGGTTAACATCATCATGCCCCTAACCCCGGTAGGCGATACGGCACGCGGGTTCCACAGTGACTCCTGATAAGAAATTGCCGCTAGCAAACGCCAGTCAAGTGAACCGGAATGCTCTTTAAAAGTCTCTTGATAAAGCGGTAAAATTCTATCTACGGCCTCAATAAACAGACTGGTGGTCACATAGTTAAATTGTTTTACGTGGCCAAAGTGCTGCTCTTTAATGTGCGCCAGTCGACCACTTGCACGAATTTCACCAAAGTATTCCACCACGGCGGAAAACAACGAATCATCGTCGCCCTGCGGCAGGGCCCAGGCAATATCCTGATCATGTTTTACGGTAAAGGCCACGCTTAAATCCGGGTGGAAACGCCGTTGAATATCCAGCGCCGTACTGTCAGTTATGGTGTAATCAATTTCTTCATCAATCACCATTTGCAGCAATTCTACCGCGTCATGGTCGCGGGTTGCGCGCCAATTCAGGGTAGGAATACTGTCCCCTAAACTTTTCAGAAACTCGTGATGCGAACTGCCTTCCACTACCACAATTTCGCCATCGGTAATTTGCTGCAAGTCTCGTGGGCGCTGCCGCGAGCCCTGTTTGAACACCACTTTCTGGCTAATTACATCGTACGGAGGACCAAAACGGAACAACCTTGCCCGCGTAGAAGTACGATCAATCCCGGCAGCGACAATATCGATATCGCCACGACGCAGCATAGTGAAGAGATCATTCACATCAAACCGCGGCACCATTTCAAGCTCAACGCCTAAGCGATCAGCAAAGCGTTTGGCTAAATCGTACTCAAAACCTTGCTCACGGTCATGGTCAAAGTAATAGCTGGTGGGGTTCATTAAGGTTCCCACCCGCAATACCTGACGTTCCTTAACAACGGTCATGGCATCGGGGCGGGTTTGAGGACTGCAGGCCGTTATTAAACTAACGGCAAGCAGCAAAGAAACAAACAGCGATACTGCAGACTTCGGCATATTAGAGTGATTCCAACGCCCAATTCACATAAAGCTCAGTACCGGTTTTCAGTGCGTCTTCGTCAGCATAAAAATGCGGCGAATGGTTACTGGGCTCCTCGTCCATATCACGCTCTGGTGGCGTAACACCTAAGAATACGAACATGCCGGGTACTTCCAGAGCGTAATAGGAGAAGTCTTCCGCGCCAGTTACTAGCGGTACTTCCTGTACTTTATCGGCACCGGCAACCGCTTTAGTCACTGGTAGCATCTGCTCAATCAAATCCGCATCGTTGCTGGTTACCGGATAGCCCAGATCTACATGCACATGGGCTTCAGCACCATTAGCTTCTGCCGTTTTTTCTGCAGTAAGCTTCAGTTTATCGTGAATATCCGAACGAATATCCATGTCAAAGTTGCGGATAGTACCAATTAAGGTGACTTCATCTGGAATGATGTTATTACGTACACCACCTTCAACAATACCGAAGGATAATACCGCAGGTGCCTTAGTAATATTGGTCTGACGGCTGATAATAGTTTGTGCGTTATTAATAATTTGCGCAGAAGTTACAATAGGATCCACGCCGCCCCAGGGGGTTGAGCCATGTGTCTGCTTACCTTTGACTTTAATTTCAAACTGGTCAGAAGAAGCCATCAATGGGCCTTTGCGATAACCCACATGTCCTGTCGGGAAGCCAGCCCAAACATGAATACCAAAAACTTTTTCTGGCTTGTTGTCCGCAAACAGACCTTCTTCCAGCATCAGTTCAGCACCGCCCTCTTCACCTTCTGGCGCGCCTTCTTCTGCCGGCTGGAAAATAAACATCACGTTACCGGCCAACTCGTCTTTCATTTCAGTCAGTTTTTCAGCGGCGCCCATTAACATAGCTACGTGGGTATCGTGTCCGCAGGCGTGCATAACACTCACTTCATTACCGCGATACTCAGACTTTACCGTCGACTTAAAAGGCACGTCGGTTTGTTCTGTAACCGGCAGTGCATCCATATCGGCACGAAGTGCAATGGTAGGTCCTGGTTTACCACCTTTAAGCATGCCCACAACACCGGTATGCGCAACACCAGTCTCCACTTCCATGCCCAGAGAACGTAAATGCTCAGCCACCATTTTAGCGGTTTCGAATTCACGGTTGCTAAGTTCAGGGTTAGCATGAATATGGCGGCGCCATTCAATCACCTGAGCTTCTAAATCACTGCTGACTTTTACCGGCGACTGTTGCGCCGCGGCTTGTGCGCTAAAACCAAAGCTACTGGCCAGCATCAAGCTAATAACGAGCTTTTTCATTGTTCTCTCCTGCATAAGTGCGGATTGTTGTTCTGGTACTGGGTAATATCCTGCGCTAAAATCGCCGCCATGACAACCGATGAAATCTACATGCAGCGAGCATTAGAGCTTGCTGAACAAGCGCAAAACGCAGACGAAGTGCCCGTTGGCGCGGTGTTGGTCATGGACGGTAAAATTGTTGGCGAAGGTTACAATCAGGTTATTTCTTTGTCCGACCCTTCCGCCCATGCCGAGGCCCAGGCTATTCGCGCAGCAGGTCAGACTATCGATAACTATCGGTTGGTCAACTCTACTCTGTACGTCACTTTAGAGCCCTGCGCCATGTGTGCCGGTCTGATAACCCATGCACGTGTTAAGCGTTTGGTCTTTGGTGCCTCCGACCCGCGCACCGGCGCTACCGGCACCGCTATTGATGTCATTAATCACGCATCTATGAACCACAAGGTTGAGGTTCAAAGCGGCGTACTGGCAGACGAATGCGGCGATATTTTACGCCGCTTTTTCCGCGCCCGCCGCAAGTCTGCCAAGAGCAACGCTAAATAAGCATACCCGTTATCGCATACGCCACAGTTGCGCCCAGCCCGGCCAGCAACGCATACGGCAACTGCGTTCTTACATGATCAATGTGCTCCACACCCGACGCCATAGAAGCAATAATGGTCGTATCGGAAATAGGTGATGCATGGTCACCGAAAATGCCGCCGGAAATAGCTGCCGCAATAAAAGGCGCAGGTGGAAGGCCCAGCGTCATGGCCAGCGGAATGGCCAGCGGCAGCATAATGGCAAAGGTGCCCCAGCTAGAGCCAATAGAAAACCCGGTAATAGCGGACAACACAAAAATCAGCGGTAGCAGCATCCATAATTGCACTGAACCGTCTAATGCAGCAGCCAGAAACTCGCCGGTACCTAAGTCGCGGGTTAAACCACCCAGCGCAATCGATAACCATAAAATGATCGCCAACGGCAAAATATTCCACGCCCCTTTTAACAGGTAGCGCCCAACGTCTATCAAGCTTACCGGTTGCGTCATTAAAGTGCCGGCAACCGCAATGCCCAACGCCACATAAATAGCAATAAACACACTTAAGGTGCCGTTGCCGTCCACCAGCACACCATTTCCGGTTATCAGTAGCATAACTGGTACCATCACCACCAAAGAGATCAGGCTGGTCATCACCACGGCGGTACCCTTACCAAAGCTGGCCTCTTCATCCGGCCCGTCGCCCCAGGTGTTTTGCGAAACCTGATCCGGCATCGCGTTCTTTTCAAAAGCCTTCATTGGGCCAATGTTCCAGTCGAACAAAGCCACAAACAGCGCCAGCAATACCGCAAAAATGGCATAAAAATTAAAGGCAATAGACTGAATAAACACCAGTAACGGCTGTTCAACCCCCTGGTTAGATATAAGCGTCAGGTTAAACGCCCCCCAGGCATTTAAAGGGATCAGAATACAAATAGCCGCACAGGTTGAATCCACAATATACGCCAGCTTCTCACGGGCTATACCCAGCCGGTCATAAATAGGCCGTGAGGTTGTGCCCGAAATCATAATGGTCACATTAGATTCAATAAACACAATAACGCCCAGAATCCAGGTCATTAAACGCGCCCGGCGTTTGCTTTCAATCCACTGTTTTCGCTCTAGCTTCAATACGAATTGTTTAAAGGTGCCGCCGTTTTCCAGCACCCCGAATAAAGCACCAATGCCCAGAGTAAAAAACCACACCAGCATATTGCTGGGGTCAATAAGGGTGTCCCAGGTGCTGTTCAGCGTACCGTAGGCTATATTCTCCGGAGCCGGCCAGAACAACAGAATATTGGCCAGAATAATACCGCCAATAAGCGCCAGCAGGACTTTTCGGGTAACGATGGCAAATACAATTGCCAGCAAGGAAGGTAAAAGACTGGTCCAGCTCAGTTCCATTGGGTCAGCTAATTAGTGTTTGGTAAAGGGAGATTAAAATAATAAACCGCCGCGGGCAATACCAGCGGCGGTTTATTCATTCGGCGTCAAGTCATTAGAATTTGTATTCTACGCCTAAACGTACAGACCAGAGCGAAGGCGCACCAGCTCGCGACTGAACATTGCTGGTATCGCGGAACGAGTTGTACTGATACTGACCGGCATCGTTAATTTCAACATCAGCCACAGTAACCGCACGTGGGAAGCTCGCTTCATAAAGCACGCCCCATTCGTCGTTCAGCATATTACCTAAATTTTCAATAACGAAGAACGCAGACGCTTTGTGGTCGTCCATAAAGCCCGGAAGCTCCTGTTCAACACGCAAATCAACTTTGGTCCACCATTTACTGTTGAACTCATTACGTGGCGCAATGCCACCCTCGTACTTGCTCAAGCCTGATTCTTCCAGAAAGTCGAAGAATGCAGCCGTCTCAAATGGGTTACCGTCGCCGTCAGTACCAATCGCAAAGTTTGGATCGTCCAGACCCGTTGGTACGTACAACAAGCTACGGCCCTGGTAGGCAATGTCACCAAAGGCACCATCTGTCATGGTATAGGAGAACGGACGACCTTTGTTGCGTGTACCGAACAGAGTCACAATGGTGTCATAACCATCAAAGAACTCTTTGGTGTAGTTCGCTTTAAAGGTAAAGCGATGCGGTATCTCGTAGTTAGAAGTCGCAACACCCGGGTTCTGAGCGTTAGCCGTTGCCAGGTTCGTGTAGTTAGAAAAGGACACAGAGCTGGTCATTGGACTCACGTCTTCAGCTTTGTTGTAAGCGTAGCCGAAGGTCCAGTCCAGACCAAAGTCGTGCGACTTACTTAACGCCAATGAAACCGTGGTTTGTGAACCGGAGTCACCGTCAACGTTAGTCAGCAGAAAGTCGTCGCCCTGATCACGCCCATCAGTCGACATCTCGTCAAAAATTGGACGTCCATCCGGTGCCGTATCAACCGACTCCAAACCCAGGTTATAAATAATCGCCGCATCTTTCTTATCGGTGTATAAGAAGTCCGCCATCAGAATGTAATCATCCGGCAGAGTATAAGTTGCGCCTAATGCGTACTTCCACTCTTTCGGTAGCTCGAAGTTAGGGTCCATTGTGTTAATCGGGCCCTGACCGCTGGCGTTAGCCACTTCGTCGTACATTTCCTGAGGAACGTCAAAAATTGGATTGCCTTCGCCAGTATGCGGTACATCAAACAACGACTCTCCAGAGAAATTACGGAAGGCCTCATACTGAGTCACGCCATTGTTCGAGTAGTTGTTAGAGATCCACACATTGGGGTTACCACCGGAATACAGGCCAACACCACCACGAACCTCTAAGTCAGGGTTAACAAACCAGTTAAAACCAAAGCGCGGCTGCAGTAAGTCCTGACCGTCCATGTTTTGCTGATTAGAGAACCCGTAAAGTTCCTGAGTTAATGGGTTATTCACCGGGTAGTCATCGCTGGTATACCAGTCGTAACGCAAGCCATAGGTGAAGGTAATATCCATTGGCGCGTAGTAATATTCGTCCTGAACGTATGCCGTATTAACCGCGTAGGCAAATTCAGCAGCGGCGTCCTGAGGATTATTGGTACCCGCCGCGCTTTCATAAATAGCCGCAAACGGCGTACCTGCTTCAAAGTCATCGATAGAGCCAAAGCGATACTCACCTTCTGCTTCCTGAACAAAGAGGTTAAACACGTCGTACTCTTCGCGTTCAATACCCGCAGAAATAACGTGGTCACCCAGCAGGTAAGTCCCTTTCAGTTTAAAGAAAGTGGTGTCGTACTTCAGTTTGTTGGCATGGCGAGAGTCATCCGCACCTAAATACACAGTCGCGTCATTAACACCAATCTGAACTTCACCAAAGTCGGTACCACCCAGCGGGTTTACACGGGCATCGAGCTCCGAATAACCCACACGTGCTTCTGTCGAGAAGTTATCACTCCAGTCGGAATATAGCTCACCAACATAAGAGGTGAACTTAGAGCCCCGCTCGTAGAAGTGGTTAGAGAATTCCAGCTCGTCAGAGTCACCGTCAGACTCTGCAATAGAATAGCCATCGTTATAGTTGTAGGTTAACGACGCACGGTGCGCATCACTGATATACCAGTCCAACTTGGCCAGGAACTTTTCGTCTTCTACCGGTAAGCTCGCCGGGAAACCGCCCGGGTTATAGCCATAAATATTCTGTGCAATGTCGGCTATACGCTCAACGTCGGCCTGAGTCACGCCCACCACTTCCGTTGCTGCACCCGAGCCTTCCGGCCCGCGGTCAAAGGTGTCGGAGCCTTCCAGCTTCTCGTATGATGTAAAAAAGAACAGTTTATCTTCAATGAAGGCGCCACCAACATTAAAGCCGTAGCGTTTCTCGCTAAAGTCGCCAATATTAATTTGGTCTCCTTCCAGCTCATCGCCCTGAAGAGAGTCGTTGGTGTAATCATAAAACACACCGCCGAACATCTCGTTATCGCCAGTTTTGGTTACGGCGTTAATGTTACAGGCGGTAAAGCCACCGTATTGAACGTCAAATGGCGCAAATTCAACCGCTACCTGCTCAATCGAATCGTAAGAGAACGGCATGCGTTCAGTTGGGTAGCCGCTGCTGTTCAAACCAAAGTTGTCGTTCATACGAACGCCGTCAACGGTCAGACTGTTAAAGCGAGGGTTAGCACCACCGCACTGAATGTCGCCGGCATTGGTTTCATTAATGTAAATGCGTGGGTCAATGCGCACCACGTCTTTTAAGTCACGGTTTGCAGCCGGCGCATTTTCTAAATCTTCTAAATTGAAGTTCGCTGCCGGACTGTTGCTGCCATAAAGCGCATTCGTAGTCATAGAGCCTGTTACTCTTAAACGCTCCATGTCCTCCTGACGCTCCAGCATCACATTCACATTTTGTGAATCACCTAAGGTTAAATAAACATCTTCCACCACCTGACTACGCCCTTCAGGACCTTCCACTACCAAGGTGTATGGCCCACCAACCGGCAAGCCACGTGAGGAGAATGTCCCCTGCTCGTTAGAACGTAAAGTTTTAACACTGCCTGTACGGTCATCACGTAACTGGATGGTTGCATTTGAAACCACTTGCCCTGACTCAGTGGTAACAACACCACGCAAGCTTGAAGAGGTTTCCTGCGCCACGGCGGTACCTGCCAACCCCATTGCTATGGCGGCAGCTACGGCAGTGCGCTTAAAAGTCGCGTTAAACATAGTTTTGTTCTTCCCGGTTTTGTTTTGGTTTTACTACCAATAAGGTTATAGCTTATTTGTGGCAATTCTGTGAACTTCGCTCAAAAAAAAGCCGCACTCAAGGTGCGGCTTTCGTTACTTTTTAGTTGTTCCACTATGGCGAAATTAGAAGGTGTATTTAACACCCAACTTCAGGCGCCATGTAGACTCTTCAGCTTCGAAGATGCTCCAGTCGTTATAACCGTAGAATGCTTCGTCGTACATGTAGCGACCCTGGTCATCAAGGCCGGCAAAGTCTACAACCGTCTGGTTAGTGTACTGCTGACGCAATACTTCACCTTTTGAGCTGTCGATAAGGTTCAACAGGTTATTAACGGTAATGTAGAAGATACCTTTATGGTCTTCTGAGAAACCAGGAACTTCTTGCTGGAACTGGAAGTCCATGTTGGTAACCCAAGGTGAACGACCTGTACCTTTCGGTGCAAAACCACCTGCGTACTGTTCTAAGCCTGCGTCACGGAAGTAAGCCATAGCTTCTTCATACGACAGTGGGCTGTCAGGACTGAATGCAGGGTCATCCGCGCCATTCGGGATATATGGCAGGTAAGAACCACCGCCCTGGAAGTATGGCTGATCACCGAAGTCACCGTCATTAAACAGACCCATAGTGTAGCTGAACGCCGTACCTGAGCGACGGTTGAAGAATAAGTTAAACTTAGACGCATAACCGCTGACAAACTCAGTGCTGTAGCCTAATGCAATTTTCAGACTGTGCTCAACTTGATAGTCCGCTGTACCCAATAATGACTGGTTACGGTCACGAACAATGTTGTACTGGTAGTTTGAAGTCGCAGTAGACGACGTACCCGGGTTACCTTCTTCGATATCCTGGAAGGTGTAAGCCGCGTAAGCGTTAAAGCCATTTTCCCACTCTTTTGCCAATGACGTTGTTAACAACCACGCTTTACCGGTTTTGTCTTCGTTAGTCAGTTGCAGATCGTAGTGGCCGCTTGGTGCAGTTGAGTCGCACGGCTCATAAATGTTGATGCCTGCTGCCGTTTCGTCTGTCGCGCAGCGTGAGATATCAACCCACTGACTGTTGTCAGTCATCCACTTACGAGTCACTTCTGCTGTTGCCTGGAAGTTATCGCCTACGTTTGGAATGTCGAAACGGTAGTCAACACCTACGCGAGCAATCCAGTCAGACGGAATGTCGTAGTTAGGATCGATGCTGTTAGTGTCACCGTCACCGGCTTCCATGCTGTCCAATACCGCTTGTGGAATTTGCGCAGGGTTCTGGTTTTCCAGGTACTGATCTTCTGATACTTCATCACGGTCAAATTGTACTAATGTGAAGCCGTCGTTAGAGAACGAGTTTGAGATCCAAACATTTGGACGACCACCAGAGAAGCGGCCGAATCCGGCACGAACGACCATGTCGTCAGTAGCGAACCATTTGAAGTCAACGCGCGGTAAGATAATGCCTTTACCGTCTAAGTTTTCCTGGTTGCTGTAACCGTAACGGTCAACAAAGTTTTCGTTCAACGTTGGCTTATCGTCAACCATGTAGGTTTCGTAACGAACGCCCAGACCTAATTCCATTGTATCGTTCAGGTACCAGTTGTCCTGTACGTACAGGTTCAGCATGCCTAACTCAAAGTTAGCCGCTGCGTCAGTAGCGTTGTTGGTGTAAGCGTTCTCGTAGAAGAACTCATCGGCAGTACCGGCTTCAAAATCATCAATTGACTCGTATGACCAAGAACCTAAAGAGTTACGCACAAACACGTTGTATACGTCAACGCTGTCATACTCACCGCCGAACTCAATTTCGTGGTCACCGACCAGGTAATCGAATTTCGCACCAATTTTAAAGTTATCGTTTTCTAGCTGGTTAGCGTGACGGTTTGAGTCAGGACCAAAGTTAAGGGTGCCGCTTTCAGTACGGACGCTCACGTCACCGAAGTCTTTGGTTACCAAACCAGAAATTGCCTCAACCGCTTTATGGCTAGCATAAATTTCGCTTGAAAGGTCACCACTCCAGTCAGAGAACCAAGACAGACGGAACAGATCCATGTTCTGCTGATAGTCATACCAGTTAGTGTCTAAATTCAGTGAGTTTTGGCTGCTGCTTACGCCACGTAGGTTGTTACCTTCAGTGCGGTTATAAGTTAACGCAACACGGTGATCATCGTTAACGTTCCAGTCCAGTTTAACCAACAAGTTATCGTTTTCGGTATCGCGGACCGTGTCCCAGCTACCAATGTCAAAGCCGTATTGGTTTTGCGCAATTTCGCTAATACGATCGTACTCTTCCTGGGTCACGTTGCTGTCGTTTGGTGCACCAGCGCCAGCAGGACCGTATTCGATTTGAGCTGGTTCCTGTGCATTTTCATAGTTAACAAAGAAGAATAACTTGTCTTCAATGATTGGACCGCCAACAGCGATACTGTAGGTATCACGCTCGTAATCTAATGGTACTTCGTTACCACTTTCTGGGTTGACCGGGTCGCCGGCCCACGCATCGCTCATACGCTCGTAAGTTACTGAGCCGTGAAATTCGTTAGAACCTGATTTAGTTACCGCGTTAATACGACCACCTGAGAAGCCGCCCTGTGAAGCGTCAAACGGTGCCATATCAACTGCAACCTGCTCTACCGCATCAATTGAGATAGGTGAACGCTGAGTTGGGTAACCGTTGCCGTTCAGACCAAAGTCGTCGTTTACGCCAACACCGTCAATTGAGATAGAATTGAAACGCGGGTTAGAACCACCAATACTCATTGGCGCTTCGTTACCTGACAACAAGTTAACGTATGGGTTTAAACGCGCCACTTCTTTTAAGTCACGGTTAAAAGTTGGGGTATTCGCAATGTCGTCTTCGCCGAAAAAGCTGCTGCTACCGCGGTTCTCACCACCTAAAATCGCCGCACCAGAAACTTCAATGCGTTCCATGTCGGTTGATTCAAGCTCAGCATTAATACGGTAAGATTCGCCCAGCGTTAAGTACACGTCTTCGTATACTTTGCGGCCGTTCTCACCTTCAATAACGATAAGGTAAGGACCACCGACTCGCAGACCAGAGTTTGCGAAAGCACCAGACTCGTTGGTTCTTGCAACCGAGCGAGTTCCGGTTGGAATGTGAATAATTTCAACACGTGCGTTTGCCGCAACGTCGCCAGATGCAGTAACAACGTTACCACGGACAACTGAAGAGGTATCTTGCGCAATAGCTACACCGCTAAGGCCGAAAGCGATAGCAGCTGCAACAGCTGTGCGCTTGAAAGTGGAGTTAAACATAGTTTTGTTCTTCCCGGTTTTGGTTTTGGGTTTTTAAGCATGAATGAGGGTAAAGCTCATTTATGACAATTTCGTGAAAGGTTTGAAAAAAACTGAAGAAGCGATGGAACTTTTTTGCGAAGAAGGGAGAGAAGAATGGGTCGTTCGCTTATTATTCGATGACGAGCCGCGGCACAACAACTGATTCATTACCGGAAAGCTCATGACCTGATAAGAGTCAAAAGTGCGATAAGAGGTCGGAGCTGTATGGGGTGCGGCTGATTTCATTACGCTTCTAAGACATTTGTGTGTCAGATATGTGACATATTTTAATCAAAATCTTTGCCCTTGCCTAGTCATTCAGGAACCTTTATTCTCTTCAATTGTCTTATGCTGCTCTCTAACGGTTATCCCATGGGCTTTATGCGGTTTTTAGTATTTTTAACATTCGTTGTCTTTATGATTCCTACCTCTTTTAATGCCACAGCAGGCTCCGGTAAAAACGAACCTGAAACAATAAGGGTTGCGACCTTTAATGTCAGTATGGATGCGTCTAATTATCTCAGTGAAAATGAACTACCAACATTAGATAGCTCGCCGTTACCGGAAATACTGCAGCAGGGTCACAAGCAAATACAGGGTATTGCCGAAATTCTTCAGCGCGTGCGCCCTGACATTGTGCTGCTGAACGAGTTTGACTACCTTGATCCTAAAGTTGGTATTAACGTTTTTCAAAAAGACTATTTAGCGGTGTCGCAAAATGGCCAGCAAGCCATTGAGTACCCCTACGCTTATACCGCCCCGGTAAACACCGGCGTGCCCTCACCTTTTGATTTAAACCGCGACGGCAAAACAGAAGGTACCGGCATAGATGCCTGGGGCTTTGGCTGGTATCCAGGTCAGTACGGTATGGTCATATTGTCGAAGTACCCATTGTTGACCGATAAAGCGCGCACCTTTCAACATTTTTTATGGAAAGACATGCCCGGGCGTCACATTCCTTATGTCATGAACGAGGATGAACAACCGACCGACGAGCAGTGGTATTCTGATGAAATCATGGCGCAATACCCGTTAAGCTCTAAGTCACACTGGGATGTACCGGTGAAAGTAGGCGACAGAGTTATTCATCTGTTAGCTGCTCACCCTGTCCCACCGGCTTTCGACGGTCCGGAAAACAGCAATGGTATGCGCAACTTCGATGAAATTCGCTTATTTGCCGATTATCTCACGCCCGGTAGTGACAATTATCTTTATGACGACAATGGCGTGCGTGGCGGACTTAGCGAGAATGAAAGCTTTGTTATTTTGGGTGACATGAACGCTGAAGCCGGTTCCGGTGGCGTAGACGGTGCCATTGAACAGCTACTGGAACACCCCCGGGTTAATGACGTGAAGCCACAAAGCAACGGTGGTCAACAGCATTCACCTGATAAAGACGGCTCGCAGTATCATACAGCCGCCTGGCGTAAGCGTGTTGACTATGTACTGCCGTCTGACGACTTAATTATAAAAGACGCTGGCGTGTTCTGGCCTGTCGATGATGAACCGGGCAGCCAGCTAATGAATAAGCGCAGCGCCTCTTCCGATCACCGTATAGTTTGGCTGGATCTTGTTAAGTAGCCACCAAACACCTCTACAGCCCTTTATTTTACTGAACCTTTACAGTTGAAGGGCTGTTGTAATCCTCTTTAGGTGCCATAATGAAGTTATTGTATCCAAGGAGGTAAACTATGAAAAAGCTCATACTATCAACAGTGTTACTCGCAAGCAGTTCGTTTGTGTTTTCAGCAGCCACTCAGGCTGACAATCTGAACTACATCAGCGGTGGCTTTTCCGATTTCTACGACTCCGACTTCTATGTTGAAGGCTCCACCACCATCGCACCGAACTGGGTTGCCGAAGTACAATTTACCGACATGGGTGACTACTCACTTCGCGCTGGCGCTAAGTACTTCATGGACATGGGTGCTGGCAAACAGTTCAACACCTTTTTAAAAGGCGGTGTTAGCCACTATGACTTTGAATACGGCGACGACACCAGCGCTTATGCCGGTATCGGTGCTATGACCAAACTCAACCAGCAAACCACAGCTATTGTGGACGCAGGCTATGACTGGGGCTTAGACGGCTTCGCATCAGTAGGCGCACGTTTACGCTACGCCTTTACTGAACAGTTCTCTGCTGACGCTGGTTTCCGCGGAAACTTCAACAGCATCGACAACGAAGTTCACCTTGGCGTGACTTACAACTTCTAAAAGTAGCCTGACATTTATGTCAGGTGGGATATTTATGCCAGGTGGAATACCTCACCTGATGTGAACATCAGGCTACAGCGATCACGTAGCCTGACATTCATGTCAGGTGGGATATTACTCCCACTCAATAGTAGCGGGTGGTTTGCCCGAAATATCATAAGTGACACGGGAAATTCCGTTCACTTCATTAATAATCCGGTTCGATACCTTCTCTAATAACTCATACGGCAGATGTGCCCAGCGCGCCGTCATAAAGTCGATAGTTTCTACTGCTCGAATGGCAATAACCCAGTCGTACTTACGCTGATCACCCATAACCCCAACCGAACGTACCGGCAGGAATACCGCAAAAGCCTGGCTGACTTTGTTGTACCAGTCCGCGTTATGCAGCTCTTCAATGAAAATTGCATCGGCACGGCGCAGTAAGTCGCAGTACTCTTTCTTAATTTCACCCAGAACCCGAACACCCAAACCTGGTCCCGGAAACGGATGACGGTATAGCATGTTGTAAGGTAAGCCTAACTCAAGCCCAATTTTACGCACTTCGTCTTTAAACAGCTCACGCAGTGGCTCAACCAGGCCTAACTTCATGTCGGCTGGTAAACCACCTACGTTGTGGTGCGATTTAATGACGTGCGCTTTACCGGTTTTAGAACCCGCAGACTCAATAACATCCGGATAAATAGTGCCCTGCGCCAGCCAGTCTACTTCGGTCAGTTTACCGGCTTCTTCATCAAAAATTTCAATGAAGGTATTACCAATAATCTTACGCTTTTTCTCCGGGTCGTTCTCGCCCGCTAACGCATCTAAAAAACGGTCTTCCGCACGTATCGGCAGAATGTTCAGACCATAGTGGTCGCCAAACATTTCCATCACCTGCTCGGCCTCATTCAGGCGCAGCAAGCCATTATCCACAAACACACAGGTTAACTGGTCACCAATAGCCCGGTGCAACAGCATGGCCGTTACCGACGAATCGACACCGCCCGACAAACCTAAAATAACCTTGTCACTACCCACCTGTTCACGAATACGCTCAATAGCGTCATCAATGATTTTTGCCGGTGTCCATTGCTTCTCACAGCCACAGATATCGCTGACAAAATGCTCCAGCATACGCATGCCCTGACGCGTATGGGTCACTTCCGGGTGGAACTGCACACCATAAAATTGGCGTTCTTCGTCAGCCATTGCGGCATACGGGCAATAAGAGGTTTTCGCTACGGTGTGGAAACCTTCCGGAATCACTTCCACTTTATCACCGTGGCTCATCCATACATCCAGTAATGGCGCGCCAGACTCAGACACAGCGTCTTCAATGGCTTTAAACAGCGGGCTTTGCTCTACCAGCTCAATTTGCGCGTAACCAAATTCACGCTCCAGCGAGCATTGCACAGAGCCGCCCAACTGGTGTGCCATGGTTTGCATGCCGTAGCAAATACCAAATACCGGTACACCCGCATTAAAGACATACTCTGGCGCACGTGGTGAGCCTTCTTCTGCAACACTTTCCGGACCACCGGATAAAATAATGCCTTTAGGCGCGAAGTCCCGAATATCGGCTTCATCAACGTCCCAGGCCCAAAGCTCACAGTAAACGCCAATTTCGCGAATACGGCGGGCAATCAGCTGAGTGTACTGAGAGCCGAAATCTAAAATCAATATTCGGTGATCGTGGATATCTCTAGTCATTAGTCATCCTGTTAGTAGCCTGACATTTATGTCAGGTGCTATATCTCACCTGACGTAAACGTCAGGCTACGTCAATCAAATTATGAACTACGGTAATTCGGTGCTTCTTTGGTAATGTGCACATCGTGTACGTGTGATTCGCCCATGCCGGCGGCCGTGACTTTCACAAACTGCGGCTTGGTGCGCATGTCTTCAATTGTCGGACAACCGGTTAAGCCCATAGCTGAACGCAAGCCGCCCATTTGCTGGTGGATAATGGCAGAAATAGGTCCTTTATACGCTATGCGTCCTTCAATACCTTCCGGCACCAACTTGTCGGCTTCATCGCTTTTCTGGAAGTAGCGGTCAGACGAGCCATTGCGCTGGTTCATTGCGCCCAGGCTGCCCATACCACGGTATGATTTGTAATAACGCCCCTGGTAAAGCTCAACTTCACCCGGCGACTCTTCAGTACCAGCCAGCATGCTGCCTACCATGACGCAGTGCGCGCCAGCGGCCAGCGCTTTAGCAATGTCTCCTGAGAACCTGATACCGCCATCGGCAATAATCGGTACGCCAGAGCCTTTAATGGCATCAACGGCGTCACTAATGGCGCTAATTTGCGGCACACCACACCCGGTCACAATACGTGTCGTACAAATTGAACCCGGGCCAATGCCCACTTTTACAGCGTCAACGCCCGCTTCAACCAGGGCTTTAGCGCCTGCAGCTGTTGCCACGTTACCGGCAATAATTTGTAAATCAGGGTAGTCTTTACGAGTCTTCTTAACCCGGTCTAGTACGCCCTGCGAATGTCCGTGCGAGGTATCAATAAGCAGTACATCAACGCCCGCTTCAACCAGTAACTGAATACGTTCTTCTGTACCCGCACCAACGCCTACTGCTGCACCTACGCGCAGTGAACCCAGCTCGTCTTTACAGGCGTTCGGTTTATTTTCGGCTTTTTCAAAGTCTTTCAGGGTGATCATACCCTTGAGCTTGTGCGCGTCATCCACAACAAGAATCTTTTCAATGCGGTGTTTGTGCATAAGCTGCAGTATTTCTTCACTTTCTGCGGTTTCATGCACAGTGACCAGGCGGTCATTGCCCGTCATTACGTGACGAATTTCTTTGCTGTCATCGTCTTCAAAACGCGTGTCACGGCCGGTAACAATACCAACTAAATCGCCATTACCTTCAACCACAGGAAAACCCTGAAAGCCGTGCTCAGCAGTCAGTTGTTTAATTTCACCAATGGTGGTTGTGGGTTGCACAGTAACCGGATCAGAGACCATACCACTTTCGTATTTTTTCACTTTACGAACGTGCGCGGCTTGTTGCTCTGCGGTCATGTTTTTGTGGATAAAGCCAAGGCCGCCTTCCTGCGCCAATGCAATAGCCAATGCCGATTCAGTAACGGTATCCATCGCGGCCGAAACCAGCGGGACATTCAAGGTAATTCCACGCGTTAATTGCGTGCGTAAATCAGCGGTATGGGGGAGAACTTCGGAATGACCGGGAACGAGCAAAACGTCGTCAAAGGTCAAGGCTTCTTGGGCAATTCGCAGCATGTGCAACACTCCGTGACTGGATTCATGTTGCGGGTGGATTTTACCCGTTTAGCGCATAGAATGCAAGCAGATTGACGTCTTGATTTCGTAGCCTGACGTTTACGTCAGGAACGATATTCCACCTGACATGAATGTCAGGCTACATTGCATTACGGTATCCAGCAAACGCCACCTTTTAACTCTGGTTCAGGCTCTGGTATGTGCTCGCAGGTTGAATAACCCGTTTCTGCATCTTCTTTGGCTTTTTCGTTATAGCGGTGAATAGCGTCCAGCAGTGCGCTTTCATCCGTCACTGTTTCACTGCTGTACACCACATAGCCTTCCGGGCCACCGCAAGCTTTCTTGCCCACAGGCAACACTTTACAGCTTTCGATACTCTGCGCTGTTGGTGTGCCAATTAAGCTCTTTATGTCGGCCATAGTCACGGGCTCATCCGATGCTGACTGGGCGCTGCTGCAACCGGTTAAAAACAGCGTTGTCATAAAAGCTGCGAGTAATTTCATAGACCTCTCCTAGGCATTCCTTTGAATTTGTTCAAGCCGCTCTGCTAACCAAACTTTAATAATAGATTGTCTCGTTACACCAATTCGAGCAGCCTCTTCATCTAAAGAGTCTAGCATCCATTCAGGAAAGTCGACATTTACTCGCTTTTGTTTACGCATGGGTCTTTTCGACTTTTCCAGTTCAAGCTCATCAATGACGTCTTCATCTGAGTCAAACTTTTTGTCAAATTCACTCGCTTTCATAAAGCTTCACCTCACTATATCTAGAGCGTCTAACAGAAATAATCCTAATAGCTCTTAATCGATAAGTAATTACAGCTGACCAGTGCTTTCCTTTATACTTGGCTATAACTAAATAACGCTTTTCATCTTGAGTTTTAGCCGGAATTTCAATTAACTCAGGATCATTCCAAAGAGATTGAGCAGCGTAAAAATCAATTCCATGCTTTTGCAAGTTTGATAAACTTTTTGCTCCATCAAATTCAAAAGCTAACATCAAATATATACCATATATAAATAAAAATTAAGCTTAAATGGTATTAAAACATCATTATCAAATCATCTGGCGAAAGCGTATTTGATGATCAGATATTGCATCAACGATAGAAACATAAAATCTTCGATACTGAGTAATATATAGGTTCAGTTACACCAAAACCCAATTAATACCCGATACCAGTTAATTTATATTGATAAACACTAAAAACCACCTATAATCACTTAATCCGGTGAATAAAAGGAGGGTGGTATGCCTAAACGCGTTAAAGCAACGGAAGCGCCTAATGTATCTGCAATTACCTGCCCAGAACTATTAGGTCAGCTGATTAAAGCTAAGCGTACAGGAATGAAGCTTAAACTTCGTGACTGTGCAGCACTGTGCGGTGTTGGCGTCAATACCCTGTCGCGCCTTGAGCGTGGCAACCCCAACACCACCCTGGCAGCAGCCTTTTCTGTGCTACAAGGCTTGGGTATTCAATTAACAGTAAAGTCAGACACTTCAACCGAGGAGTGGGTGTAAATGCTGCATTCCGTTAATATTCGCTACGGAGAAAACGTTGTTGGTCATGTCGGTCTTAGTGAAGTAACCAAACTTCCGGTTATAGAGTACCAAGAACACTGGAAGGAAAACGGCTTCCCTATCTCGCCCTCTCTTTCTCTAGAGGGTTATCATACACCGGCTAGTGCCTATAACTATCTGGATAATTTACTCCCCGAAGGAAAAGCCAGAGAGCTACTCGCACAAAACCTTGGCGTCAGCGAAAAGAATGTCTTTGCTCAGGCTTTAGCTCTGGGTCAGGATGTATCCGGGGCCTTTACATTCACTCGTCAGGAAGCTCCCAGCCAGCCCATATTCCGTGAAGTTCCACACAGCGAGCTCATAGAGCGGCTTGAGCAAAAGGAAGACTTCGGACTGCTACACTGGGACGACAAACCGCGTTTAAGTGTTGCTGGTGTGCAGGACAAACTTAATGTTTATATCAGCCCTGATGGTCAAATGGGTTTTGGCGATGGCACCTTGTCATCAACCCACATTCTCAAGTTTGAAAAAGCCAATTTGCCACATTTGGTGCTAAACGAATTCATTTGTATGCAGTTGGCTAAGCTTTCGGGCTTACCAACCGCAGAAACAGAATTTAAGCGCTTTGATAAATTCCCCGCTCTTCTGGTCAAACGCTTTGACAGGCATTACCAAACTAACGCGAAAAAAGTATTGCGCCGCCATGTTATCGACGGATGCCAGGCACTGGATCTTCCCCGCGACTATAAATACGAACGCAATTTTGGTGACAGTCGCGACGTAAAACATATTCGCGATGGCGCCAGCCTCTCAGGGGTTTTTAGCTTTTGTCAGGCCTCACCCAGCCCGGCTCAAAATACCATGCAACTTTTGCAATGGCAGCTATTTAACCTAATGATCAGTAACTACGACAGCCACGCTAAAAACGTGTCGTTTTTCTGGGGCCGCAACAGTTGTAGCTTCACGCCAAGCTACGACTTAGTTAACGTCGCCATGTTCCCGCAGTTTAAACAAGTACTGGCCATGGCAGTAGGTGATGAGTTTGAGCCTGACCATATACACGCCTACCAGCTTGCAGACTTTGCAGAGAGTTGTGGCTTAAAACGCCCACTGGTGATCGAGTCACTGCGTGAATTATCGGCTAAAGTCCTTCATGTAATCAGCACACAGAATCTGTCAAAAGAGCTAAAGCAAAAACAGCTTATTTCAGCAGAAGAAAAGGACTATATCGCACAGCTAATTGAGCACATACAAGCTCGTACATTGCAGTTAAAGGCGTGTGCCGATGATATCGCCGGTGTAACCCTATAGCCTGACACTTGTGTCAGGTGAGATATCGTTCCTGACGTGAACATCAGGTTACACACCCTAAGTTTTATAACAAAAACCTAACGTAACAGGCATTCAAAATACGCATCAGAGTTACTAGTATTGCCCGAAACCATCCGCTAAAGTTGAGGGTACCGACACTTTAATAAAGGTGTTTTAGCAACAATGAGAGGTAGTGCCATGCGTTTTAAACAGTCTATTTTGGTTTTAGCAATATCCGGCGCGCTTACCGCGTGTGGCGGAGGCTCAAGCGACTCTACCGACGACAATACAAGCGGCGAAAACAATAATGACGATACATCAACTACAACTACAACAACAACCGTTGTCAGCGAAGGTGTGATCACAGGTTTTGGCAGTGTGTATGTGAACGGACAGCGGTATCGGTCAGAAAACGCTGAAATTGCTGTAGGCAACTCGCCTGCTGCAGATGAAGCCCAGCTAAAAGTGGGTATGGTGGTTACCGTTGCCGCTTCTGCGTCAGACGCTGGTGAGGACCCGGACGCCCAGCAAATTCGTTACGAAGAACATCTTCAAGGCCCGGTCTCATTCATTGACCGTGAAGCAGAACAAATTGAAGTGCTGAGCCAGACCATTCTCTTTGATGACCTGACTGAGTTTGAAGACACCGATATCGACACATTAGCAGTGGGCGACTTCATAGAAGTCAGCGGCTATATCAATGATAACGATAACTTCTACGCCACTCTGATAGAACTTGAAACAGACGAAACCGAAATAAAGCTAAAAGGTGAAATTGCTAATCTGGATACCAATGCACAAACCTTCACCCTGTCAGAGCTAACGGTCGACTACTCTTCGTCAGAGTTTGATGACATGACAGCCGATGACTTAGCCGACGGCCTGTTTGTCAAAGTGGAAGGCGAGCAGTACGACAATGACACACAGACACTGACAGCCACCAGCGTTGAGAATAAAGAAGACAACGACATTGATGATGACGCTGAAGAAGTCACCATTGCGGGTATCGTTAAAGACTACGACAGTGACGCCGGCAGCTTTATCGTTAACCGTTACGAGTTTGTTGTTAACGACCAAACCGAGTTCGAAGATGGCAGCTTAGATACTTTAGCCAACGGCATTGTGGTGAAAGTTGAAGCTCAGGTCGAAGGCGATGAACTCATTGCAGAAGAAATTGAGTTTAAAGCAAAAGATGCGCGCAGCAAAAGCGAAGGGCAAGTTACTGACATAAACGCAGAGAACGAAACCTTCGTCGTTAACGACACCACTTTCGGCATAACGCCTGAAACGCAATATGAAGACGAGTCCGACTTAGACGAACGCAACTTTACCTTCGATGACATTGCCCTGAACGACTGGCTGAAAGTCATTTCACGTCAGGATGACCAAGGTAATACCGTTGCGCTTAAAGTAAAACGTATTGACCAGGAAGACCGCGAAGGCGAAATAAAAGGTCGTGTATCTGATGTCACCGCAGAAGGTATGACCATAGCGAACGTTGCTGTCGCATTTAACGAGAACACTGAGTTTGAGGGCGAAGACGACGACATCAGTGTTGAACGTTTCATAGAGCTGGTTCAGAGCAACCCGGCTGTTATCGTTGAAGTAGAAGGCGAGTACGACGGTGACACGCTAATTGCCGCAGAAGTGGAAGTTGAAACGGTAAGTGGTAGCGAGGACGACGATAACGATGACGATACCGGCAAAGTTGAATTCGAAGGTGCTATAGAATCTATTGAAGGTGATTCGGTCGTTGTGAACGGAAAAGAGCTGCGCTTTAGCGAAGACACAGAGTTTGAGCTAAACGACGAAGTAGTGGACCTTCAAACCTTCTACGATGCACTAGCCGTTGGCACCGTTATTGAAATAGAAGGTGTCTGGGTCGACCAGCAGTACATCAAAGTCGAAGAAGCGGAAGTTGAAACTGAGGACGATGAATAACCTGACAGTTCAACATGTAGCCTGACATTTATGTCAGGTGCGATATAGTTCCTCAGGTGAATGTCATATATGACCGCCTCCCACGTTGCAACGTGAATACGTTCTAAACGTAGGGAGGTAGCTCTTTATTGTTTATGTCGTCACACGCTTCTGAACATTCGTTCATCATTTTGGAATTATCCAGGAGCCCCCCACGCAACTCACATTTTTCAGAGCCAGATAATCTTTATAATTGCTCTCATTAATTCCTCCAGTTGGACAGAATCGAATGTCCGGGAAAGGACCAGCAATGGACTTTAATAATTTCAGGCCGCCGACAGCTTCAGCGGGGAATAGCTTAAATTGACGATAACCAAGTTCAATTCCCTGCATAAGCTCTGAAACCGTGGCAATACCCGGTATTAAGGGGATATCAAAGTTCTTCCCCGCCTCCAGAAGTGCCAACGTAGCGCCAGGACTAATAGCAAATTGTGCTCCAGCCACTTTTACCTGATGTAACTCTTTTGAATTGGTTACCGTGCCCGCTCCTACAATTGCTTCTGGTATTTCTTGACGCATTGCTTTAATTGCCTGCATTGCAGCCGGTGTACGCAAAGTGACTTCTAATACTTTAAAGCCTTGCTCATAGAGAACTTTCCCCAAAGGAACCGCTTCACTAATGTCCTCAACCACAATCACAGGAATAATAGTAGATGCGGAAAAAATATCACTGGCAGTGTAATTCATAGCTTATTATTTCCTTTTGTCGCATTATCGGGCCGGTGCTGAAGCGTTTGTTTTAAATATTGAGCCACACCACGCATACCTGCGTACTCAGCCATAATCACATAACAGGGTATAGACTCCGCTAAGTTGCAGAAGCGACCTTTCTGTTCAAAGCGAGCTCTGAATTCAGAGCCTGCCATCAGCGGCAATAACTTCGGTACGACACCACCTGCAATATAAACCCCGCCGCGAGTATTCAGAGTTAACGCTAAGTTCCCGGCAAAGCTCCCTAAACTCGCAAAAAATTGATTTACCGTTTCCGTTGCTATTGCATCGCACCCCGTTACTGCTCGGGCCCCAATAGTTTTTGCACGCAATGGCGGCACGGCTCTGTCATGGTAGTGCGCTATGGCCTGATAAAGGTTTTCCAGGCCCGGTCCCGACAAAAGACGCTCCGCTGACACACGGCCATCAAAACGTCTCGCCAGAAACTCATGTATCGCCCATTCTTTCTCGTTCAACGGCGCCCAATCAGCGTGGCCACCCTCACCGGGTAAAGGCATAACATCACCATTAGGTAGTCGGATCAGATGACCAACTCCTAAGCCCGTTCCAGCACCAAGAACAGCGCATGGAGCGTTTTCCATTTTCTTGCCACCACCAATCTTTTTTGTTTCACCTTTGCTCAGTGTTACTAGGCTCATGGCAGCGGCGGCAAAATCATTCAAAACAATAAAACTGGTTAAACCGAGCGCTTCCCGAGTGCCTTTAACTGAAAACTGCCAGTGATGATTAGTCATCTGAATTGAGTCGCTTTCAGCAGGGCAAGCTATGGCTATGGCAACATGTTTTAATTCGACCTGTTGTTGATCTCGGTAGGCAATGAGCGCATCCGTTAAATTCAAATAATCTGCGCAGGGAAAAACCTGAATTCGGTCAAGATCAAACGTTTTTAAGTTAATACGACCAAAGCGAGCGTTAGTACCACCAATATCAGCAACAACAGCAAACTCACCCTGACCATCTAGTTGTGAATCAGTTACCATTGACTATTCGTCCTTGAATAAAACAGAGGCGCCACTTTCCGCACCACTTAGGTTGTCTCTAAAATTGGTGAACAGCTCTCGCCCCATACCAAATTGGTTTTCCGTTAGATCAATCGTAGCAACCGGCCGTTGCAACAATTCTGTTTCATCAACCATAAGCTCTAACACGCCTTTCTCAAAGTCCACTTTTACCAGATCACCGTCATTGATTTTAGCTATCAGCCCACCATCAACTGCCTCAGGCGTTAGGTGAATAGCAGCAGGAACCTTGCCCGATGCACCCGACATACGACCATCTGTAACTAAGGCCACTTTATAACCGCGTTTTTGCAAAACGCCCAAAGGCGGGGTCAATTTGTGCAACTCCGGCATACCATTTGCTTTGGGTCCCTGAAAGCGAACCACCACCACGCAGTCTTTATTTAACTCACCGGCCTTAAAGGCTCCATCTAGTTGGTGCTGACTCGTAAAAACAACAGCAGGCGCAACAACAGGCTCTGTACCCTCGGGTAGAGATGATGTTTTTATAACTGCCCGCCCCAGATTCCCTGAGAGTACTTCGAGACCGCCATGAGAGCTGAATGGATTATTAATCTTTCGCAGCACTTCATCATCGAGCGACTCTTCTTCAATATCAATCCAGGTTAGCTTGCCTTCTTCGTTCAGGGCAGGTCTTTGTTGATACTTATCCAGCCCGTCGCCAACAATAGTTTTGACATCTTCATGCAGCAGCCCGCCTCTGACCAATTCCCTGATCAGAAATGGCATACCACCCGCGCGCTGAAAGTGATTAATATCCGCTTGTCCATTGGGGTATATGCGAGTAAGCAGAGGCGTTACTGACGACAGCTCAGCAAAGTCATTCCAGTCAACGTGATAGCCTGCCGCTTTTGCTACGGCAATTAAATGCATCGTATGGTTAGTTGACCCCCCTGTCGCTAGCAGGCCAACAATACCGTTCACAATACTCTTTGCATCAACAATTTGAGAGATAGGACGATACTCAGTGCCTAAGTCAGTGATACGGGTCACGTGCTGAGCTGCTACGCGCGTCAGATTCTCCCGCAACTCGTTATTTGGATTAACAAACGACGCTCCGGGTAAATGCAAGCCCATCATTTCAACCACTAACTGGTTAGAGTTTGCGGTACCGTAAAAAGTACAAGTCCCGGCGGTATGATATGAAGCAGCTTCGGCTTCTAAGAGCTGCTCTTTATCTACTTTCCCTTCCGCATAAAGCTCGCGGATGCGCGCTTTTTCTTTATTAGAAATGCCAGAAGGCATTGGTCCAGCTGGCACGAAAATAAATGGCAAGTGACCAAAGCTTAGCGCCGCAATTAACAGACCGGGAACAATTTTATCGCAGATACCGAGCATCAAGCCGCCATCGAACATATTGTGAGACAGGCTGACAGCGGTCGCCATAGCAATCACGTCTCGACTCAAAAGGCTAAGTTCCATTCCTGGCTGGCCCTGTGTTACACCATCACACATGGCCGGAACGCCGCCAGCAACCTGCGCAATACTGCCAACATCACGTATCGCCTGTTTCAACTTTTCAGGGTAATCATGGTAAGGCTGATGAGCAGACAACATATCGTTATAAGCCGTTACAATACCAATATTAGCCTTAGTGAGACTGCGTAATCCAGACTTATCACCGCTGCCACAAGCCGCAAAGCCGTGCGCTAAATTTCCACACGACAATGCGCCTCGATGAGGCCCTTTATCTCGGGCTCTAGCCATCCGTTGCAGATAATCTGCGCGAGTCTTTTCACTTCGAGCTTCAATTCGTTTGGTAACTCGTTGCACTACAGGATTCATAAATACCTCTTAAGCTGCGGCGTAAAACACTTCAGTAGGAACCTGAGCGCTATGAACAAATTCACTTATTGGATAGCGCTTCGGATCAGGGCTTGCCATTGCTTTATCAAGTACCGTCCATTTGTCATCGCCAGTGATATGGAAAAACACATGACGACTATTAAGCAGCCGTTGCTTAGTGAGACTTAGCCGTTCGTAAGGTGCCGATTTAGGCTGCGTCGCGATAACCGCTTTGGCACTTGTCATCCCCTCATCCAACTCGTCGCAACAAGGGAACAAAGAGGCAGTGTGTCCATCGGTTCCCATTCCCAGAATCACCACATCGAATGTGGGTAAGGCTCCAACTTTCTGTGACTGTCGCTCCTCCGCATTTTTTGCACTTTCATGCCCAGTAAATAATCCAATATAACTTGCCTGCGCTGCTTTGTTTTTAAGTAAAGTTGTCTTGACCAGTTTATCATTACTGTCATCAGAATCTGGCAACACCCAGCGCTCATCAGCTAGAAGGATTGTCACTTTGGACCAGGGTAAAGGGCTATGAGAGAGCTTTTCAAACAGTGGCTTTGGTGTCCTCCCTCCGGAGACAACCAAAATTGCCTCTCCCCGTTCAGCAATTGCTTTACTCAAAATAGAAACGACCCGCTCACATAAAGAATCTGTAAGCTCTTGATTATTATCGAATGTGTTCACATTAATGTCCTTCATCTACTCGTCCCACTGCCTGCCGTCACGAGCCAGTAGTGAAACCGAAGAAACTGGCCCCCAAGTACCCGCCTGGTAATGTTTCGGCGGTTGTTCATGATTTTCCCAAGCAGCCACAATTCCATCTATCCACCGCCATGCATATTCCACCTCATTTCGGTGAACGAATAGGTACTGGTTTCCATGCATAGCTTCTAGAAGTAAACGCTCATAGGCGTCGGCTATTCGTTTCTTCTCAAAAGTTTCGTCGAAACTGAGATCTAAATTTGTTGCTTTCAAATGCATCCGCTTGCCAAGACCGGGAATTTTATTGAGTATTTGTACCTCAACGCCTTCGTCAGGCTGCAGCCTAATGACTAATTTATTTGGAGAAAGCTCAGCCGTTGTATCGTTAAAAATATTATGAGGCTGCTTTTTAAATGTAATAACAACTTCACTGCGTTTTTCGGGCATTCGCTTACCCGTTCTTAAATAAAATGGCACACCGGACCAACGCCAATTGTCGATATTTACTTTGAGAGCGACAAAGGTTTCGGTTTGACTATTACTCTTCGCACCTTCTTCTTCCAAATAACCAGGAACACGCTGATCGCCAACAAATCCCGACTGGTATTGGCCTCGAACTGTCGTTTCCTGGCAATTTGACTCATCAATAGGCCTTAGCGCCTTTAAGACCTTGAGCTTTTCTTCCCGTATGCTTTCAGCATCGAGTCTCGATGGTGGCTCCATTGCAATCAGTGACAGCACTTGCAGCAAGTGGTTCTGAACCATGTCGCGCAGCTGCCCCGCGTCATCGTAATAACCCCATCGACCCTCGACACCCACCTGTTCTGCAGCCGTAATTTGAATATGCTCTATAGCGCTGTTATCCCAATTTGCTGAAAACAAAGCGTTGGCAAACCTCAAGGCCAGAAGGTTAAGCACAGTTTCCTTTCCCAGGTAATGATCAATACGATAGACCTGATTCTCCTCAAAATACTCGGCAACAGCTTGGTTTATCTCCTGTGAAGAACCTAAGTTATGACCTATTGGCTTTTCTAAAATAACGCGGGACGGATGCTCCGCTAAACCTTGTTGCGCCAAACCGGAGCAAATCGTTGCATACAGCGAAGGTGGCGTCGCTAGATAAAAAATTGAGGTACTATCAAGTTGTAGACTATCTTTTAAGCTGGCATAACCCGATTCCTCAGAGAAATCCATTTGCACATAATGAAAGCGCTTACAAAACTGTTCCAATAAATCCGCGGTTAAGTCACCAGCAGCCACAAACTGCTTTAGGTTTCTTTCAACACGTTTAGCTGCCTCATTGGTTGTCAGTTTTTCTCTTGCAACACCAATAATCCGCGTATCGCCAATTAGCAAACCGCCACGTTCTAACTGATATAGGGCAGGCAGTAATTTACGGCTCGAAAGGTCGCCTAACACACCAAACAAGACAAAATCACATTCTTGGGGACGTTCAGTCATAACTGCCTCAGTAAAAAAATACTCAATGATGTAACTTTACTACATTTAGGCTAGTTTATTTGCCATAAGTTTGTCAATATAACATTTTAGATGTAATTAAATTACAAAAAGAGCGGGTAATCGATGGATCTGATACAAAAAATTTCAGTTGAGCTACAAGGCTTCAGTAAATCTGAACGTAAGGTAGCGGAGTTGGTATTAAATGAGCCTGAAACGGCAATACACCGAAGCATCGCTAGTCTCGCAACCTTAGCGAAGGTCAGTGAGCCAACCGTTAATCGGTTTTGTCGCCGCTTAGGCTGTAAAGGCTACCCCGACTTTAAACTGCAATTAGCGCAGAACTTAGCCAAAGGCACGCCCTTTGTAAATCGGCATATAGAAGAAAATGATAACGTCGATGAGTTAACGCAGAAAATTTTTGACTCAACACTCAGTGCATTAAGCATTGCCAGACAGTCGTTAGATAGTCGTCCCATTGGTAATGCTGTTGAAGCCTTAGTTAATGCTCGTAAAATTGCTTTTTTTGGATTTGGTGCATCAGCCTCTGTCGCGCACGACGCTCAGAATAAATTCGCGCGTTTCGATACCCCGTCGACCTTCTCTGATGACTTATTAATGCAGCGCATGTGGGCAATCAATAGTGAGCCCAATGACGTGTTGTTTTGCATCAGTCATACCGGTCGAACCAAAGCGTTATGTGAAATAGCGGAAATTGCGCGAAAAAATGGCGCAACAGTTATTGGCGTTACCGCTCCAGACACTCCCCTGTCTACATTTTGTCAGATTATTATTAGTTCCAATGTACCCGAAGATACCGATCAATATATGCCAATGGCATCCCGCATAGCCCAACTGGTTCTCATCGATGCCATTATCGCGGGCTACACATTAAAACGTGGCCCTCAGTTTCGCGAGAAGCTGGCCAGGGTTAAAGAAGGCTTACGAGGTTCACGCTTCGATAAGCCACCTCATTCACCACGATAAAGGAAACAACTATGCCCATAAGAATAGCAATCAACGGTTTTGGCCGTATCGGCAAAAATATCGTTAGAGCTCTTTATGAAAGAGAGCTTGATAAGCAACTGGAAATTGTCGCGATCAACGATCTGGGGCAACCTGAAATACTTGCACACCTTCTTCAATTTGACACCGTTCACGGTAAATTTAGTAAAACGGTAAGCAGCAGCCAGACAGACATTCATGTTGGTCAAGATACCATTAGAGTGTACTCAGAACGTGACCCTGCCCAATTGCCGTGGGATGAATTAAATATAGATATTGTTTTTGAATGTACCGGACTGTTTACCGAACGCGAAGAGGCGCAGAAACATATAACTGCCGGAGCTAAAAAGGTCATTATTTCTGCACCAGCAAAAGGTGTCGACGGAACCTTCGTTCATGGCGTCAATCATCAAACCATGACTTCAAGTATGAGTATCATATCAAATGCTTCTTGCACTACTAACTGCCTGGCGCCTATTGCTAATCCGCTTCATGACGCCTTATCCATTGAGTCTGGACTCATGACAACGGTTCATGCGTATACGAATGACCAACGTCTTACCGACTCTTACCATAGCGATCTGCAACGCGCCCGCGCAGCAGCACAATCCATGATCCCATCAAAAACCGGGGCAGCAGCGGCAGTTGGTATAGTTATACCTGAACTACAAGGCCGATTCGATGGCTTAGCTGTACGGGTACCAACCCCTAACGTGTCGTTGGTAGACCTCAGTTTTATTGCTGGAAGAGACACCTCAGTCAATGAGGTGAATCAGATTATTAAGGATGCTGCTGCGCAAAAAGAACTTCAAGGCGTTTTAGAAGTTAATGAGCTGCCATTGGTGTCGAGTGATTACAATCACAATTCACATTCCAGTATTTTCGATGCTCGTCAAACCCGGGTTAATGGACGCCTGGTAAAAGTCATGGCCTGGTACGATAACGAATGGGGTTTCAGTAACCGGATGCTGGACAACGCTATGACCTTAATGAGCGCCCCTTCGAAAAATTTTGTCACAAAAAATACACAAGATCTTGCTGAGTCATATTGACGATGTTAATTTCTTGTTCTATTTTTGAAAGCGCTTACATTTATAAAAATTCAACAGAACAATAAGAGTGATGAACCAGGAACTCAATTATGAACCTTACAAGAATAAAAAAACGCCCTATAGCGCTCGTATTTGTTGCGCTCGGTTTGGCCGGTTGTGGTGGTGACAGTGCAGAAACCAACACCGACTATACACAAATAGACACAACCGAACCGGTTAGTGACTGGGAACTCGTCTGGCAAGACGAGTTTGATGGTAATAGTATTGATGAAAGTAAATGGACCTTCGAAATAAACTGCCAGGGTGGCGGCAATAATGAACAACAGTGTTATACAGATTCATCCGATAACGCCTTTGTATCTGACGGTACTCTAAAAATTGTCGCCATGCCTGCCGATGAAGAGGACACAGGCAACCTTCCTTATACATCTGCTCGTCTAAACAGCAAGAATAAAGGTGACTTCACCTACGGTCGCGTTGAAGTTCGCGCAAAAATGCCAGAGGGACAAGGGTCCTGGCCTGCCGTTTGGATGATGCCGACCGATGCCGTTTATGGTGGTTGGCCGAAGTCGGGCGAAATAGACATTGTTGAAGCGGTTAATCTTAAAACAACTGATGAAGAAGGTAATATTGAAAGCAACGTCCATGGCACCCTTCACTATGGACGTGACTGGCCTAACAATTCCTCTTCTGGTAAAGCCTACCAATTACCTGATAACGCGAATCCTGCTGACAACTTTCACACCTACGCAATTGAGTGGCAGGAAGGTGAAATTCGTTGGTATGTTGATGGTTATTTATACCAAACTCAAAGGGACTCGCAGGTTCGCTATAACAGCCAAGGCGATGCAATTGGTTTGAACCATCAGGGTTGGTTTACTGAGTATTACGACCAGTCTACCGGAGAGCTCACCATGGACTACGGCCCAGCACCGTTTGATCAAAGTTTTCACTTGATTATGAACTTAGCGGTAGGCGGTGACTGGCCAGAAAACACCAATAACCTGGGCATAGATGAAAGCGCTTTCTCTGAAGGGCAAACCCTCGAGGTTGATTACATCAAAGTCTATCAATGCAACCAGAATCCAGATACGGGCAAAGGTTGTGAAACCCTCAGAGCAGGCTACGACAACGAAGAAACATTGGTTACGGGTGAAGCACCTATCCCCTCCCCACCATCCACAACCGTCGAAAACCTGACCATTTTCGATGGTACACCCAACCCCAATTGGCCAGCATGGGATTGCTGTGGAGGTTCAACACCTGAACTGATTGACGACGAGGAGAAAGGACAGGTTTATCAATTCGTAGTAAATGATGAACCTACCGTTAACGGGTTTGTCTCGCGCGAAGAGTTTATTAGCGATGAATCGGGTGAACCGCAACCTTTTGATGCGACGGGTATGATTGAGAACGGCAGTGTCAGCTTTGATATGAAACTGACTTCAGCCCCCGACGACTCCTCTGCAACCTGGCTATTCAAGTTTGAAAGTGACAACAATGCAACCTTTGCGGAGTTGCCACTAACCGAGAGCAGTGAAGGGGTTTCACCAACCGTCGGTGAATGGCAAACCTATACCTACCCACTCCAACAACTGGTTGATGCCGGGCTGGAGCCTTCAGCACTGGATGCCTTTATGGTATTCCCATCTTGGGGGCTTGGTGCCGGTGCGGAATATTTGCTCACTAACGTCGAGGTCACATCACCCGATGCTGAAGCACCGGAATTAGTCCTGTTTGACGATGAGCAAAACCCAGACTGGCCACTGTGGGACTGTTGTGGTGGCTCAACGCCTCAGGAAGTCGTTGATGAAGAACGCGGAGTGGTCGGCGAATTCGAAATTGGCGCAACGCCCACCGTCGTCGGTTTTAAACCTGCAGATGGCTCTGGTATCCAATTTGACGCCTCGTCACTTATGGTAGAAGGCGTTGTCCAGTTTGATATGAAGGTGGTCTCTAGTCCTAATGATCCCGATTCCGTCTGGAAGTTCAAAGTAGAGGCTAATGGCGCTGAAACCGATGTCGAAGTTGATTTATCAACAGGCAATGGTGGTCAGGAACCCGTTGTTGGCGAATGGCAAACTTACACCTTCAGCTTACAAAACTTAATGGATGCAGGTCTGGACCTCTCCGCCATTGATGTCGTGATGATGTATCCGGCCTGGGACACAGGTGACGGTGCCGTATTCCGCGTTGATGAAGCACGCATTTACGATCCGAGCGCCGGCGCGGAAGAAATTACCATCTTTGATGAAGAAATCCATGCCGACTGGTCATTATGGGACTGCTGTGCTGGCTCAACACCGCAAGTTGTTGAGGCCGAAGCACCCTATAATAACGTGGCACAATTTGAGATTCTTGGCTCACCTGAAACTGTGTTAGGTTTTCTTGCCAACGAAGATGCGACATTTGATGCATCATCATTACTCAGCAATGGCGCCATCAGTTTCGATATGCGCATTGTTGATCAGCCCTCCGGAGCTGATGCTCAGTGGCTGGTTAAAGTCGAGTCGTCCGGTGCAGCTACCGATGTAGAAATACCATTGGCAAGCGGTAACTACGGCGAAGAACCTGTTGCCGGTGAATGGCAGCGTTATAACTTTACACTCCAGTCGTTATTCGATGCAGGTCTGGATATTAGTGACATCAGCGTCATTATGATATTCCCTACCTGGGGACAGTCATCTGGTGCGGTTTACCAGGTTGATAACCTAGCAATTGAAAACTTCTAACAGTACGACAAAACAGAAATGGATAAGAATATGAACAAACCAATGATGTTTAGCAAAAGCCCTGTAGCGGCAGCAGTCTCAGTCGTACTGAGTGCCGGTTTTATTTTTTCAACTTATGCACAAGAGCAAACAGCAGAGCCTACAGAAAGCACACAGAATGAGCAGCAACTTCAAGAGCGCGAAGATAATGCGATGGAAGTCATCAATGTTCAAGGCATTCGAGGCAGTCTGTCGCGCTCTACCGCATTTAAACGCCAGTCATCTGGCGTTGCTGACGGTATTTCAGCCGAAGAAATGGGGAAGTTTCCGGATACCAACCTAGCTGAATCGCTACAACGTATCACCGGTGTTTCTATTAGCCGTAACGATGGTGAAGGCAGCCAAATCACAGTGCGCGGTTTTGGACCAGAGTTTAACTTAGTGACCTTAAACGGACGTCAAATGCCGTCGACCGGTTTTTCCCGCTCATACAATATGGAAGCTTTATCGTCTGAAAATGTTACCGCTTTAGAAGTCTATAAAACAGCGCGCGCAGCCATGCCAAGCGGCGGTCTGGGCGCAACGGTAAACATAGTGACCACTCGCCCTTTCCAAACCTCTGAGCGTCAGTTTGTCGTTTCCGGTAAAGCGATGCACGACAGTTCCGTTGATACGGGTGACTCTGTCACACCAGAAATTGCCGCGCTTTACAGTGATACCTTTGCTGATGATATGTTTGGTGTTGCGGTTTCTGTTTCCCAGCACCGCCGTGATTTTCAACAACAGTACGCCAATATCCAGGGATGGCAGGCGAATGTCGGCTTACCAGATTTGGAAGAAGGCGAATTTACAGATCCTCGTCCTGTTGACGAGGACGGTGAACGCATTGGTAACCACTTCTTCCCTAAAGACATGAACTACGGTTTTACCGATGTTCAAAACGAACGTACGAACGGCCAAGTGACACTGCAATTTGCACCAACCGATACCATGACGTTAACCGCAGATTATACGGGTTCACGCCGAACTTCAGGTCGTGTCGGTTATGGTTGGGGGGTCTGGAATGAGTTTGGTGGCAACATCAACTCTTATGTTCTGGATGGAAACGGCACCGCTTTATATGCCGATATTGCTGGTAACGATTCTTCTTTTACAGCCAACTGGGATACCACCAAAATAGAAGCCGACTCAATTGGCTTAAACCTGAACTGGGATTTAACACCTGATTTCAACTTGCGGGTGGATGTACATGACTCAAGTAACAAAATTGATAACGGTGCTGATAAAGGCATCCATTCAACAGGTCAAATTATATTAGGTTCAGATCAGCTTCAAACCAAAATTTACGATTATCGTGAGGGTGAAATCCCACAAGCAAGTGTCCTCTGGAACAATGGTACCAACGTGCTTGCACGTAGCGAAATTGACTCAAACTTCGGTCAATTTTTGCGTGATCCAGGCGAGTCGAATATTAAACAATATCAAGTCGAAGGAACCTGGTATAACTCAGCGTTTAACCTACCATTAGTAAAAATTACCGGTGGTGTGACCCGCACTGAGCAGGACATGAATGGTTACAATGCCTGGAGTGGGTTACGCGGCGGCCCGGGTTTTAGCCCAAGCTTTACCGAGATTTTCCCCGATGGAATGTTCACTTACAACACCACCGAGGGCTTTCTGGATGAGTTTGCCGGCGGCGGTACTGATTTAGCGCAGAACTATTATTACACCTATGATATTGAAGAAGCCTTAGCCCGTCAGGTCGCATTCTTGACCGAAGAGCGAATGGGAGCAGACGAGTTTTATGTCGGCATTCGCCCGGGTGACATCACTGGACGCAACAGTGTTCTTGAAGAAACAGACGCGGCCTTTATTCAGTCTGAATGGGAGTTTGATGTTGCGGGTTTCTTCACTCAAGTGAATTTTGGTGTGCGCTATGAGCAAACGGATGTAACTAGCGTTGTCCGTCAGCGAGTTGAACAACAGGTTAACTGGGTCAGCCCGTCTGAGTGGATCATGCAATATGAAGGGGGCGGTGATGAGTCAAACTTCTTAACGCAAACTGGCGAGCACGATGTTTTCTTGCCAATGCTGGACGTTAAAGTTGATTTGACTGAAGATTTGGTCGCTCGCTTTTCTACAGGTAAAACAATTGCCCGTGCACCATTAGGTGCATTAAACGGCGGCCGTAGTTTAAGTGGGAGTCCAAAACCTGGCTCACGCACGGGGAGCAGCGGTAACCCTAACCTATTACCGTTTGAATCGACCAACATCGATTTATCGCTAGAGTATTACTACGGCGAAGGTAGTTATGCATCCGTTGGATACTTTAAAAAGGACGTCGATAACTTTATTCAAAACACTATCACCGAAACCACGATAGAAGGATTACGTGATATTTTTGAGGGGCCTCGTTATCAGCAGGCAATAACGGATGTTGAATCGCGAGGAGAGCAAGCAACTTCTACCGCTATCTTCGATCAAATGTTGGCTAACGGTCATGGCAATGAGGACGGCGTTATTGAACCTAATGCGGATGATCCCCTTATGCTCTGGAATATCAGTCAGCCAAACAATACGGAAGAGAAGTCGGTTGATGGCTTTGAAATTGCTGTTCAGCACTTATTTGGAGAATCTGGATTTGGTGCAGCAGCCAACGCCACGGTTGTCGATGGCGACACCAGTTTTGATATCAATAGCTTAGATCAACAGTCACCGCTGGTAGGCTTGAGTGACTCGGCTAACTTGCAACTTTTTTATGAAAAGCATGGCTGGTCAGTCCGTGCAACTTATGCTTGGCGTGATAACTACTTAATTGGCGTCGGCCAGGCACAAGGTTCATCTGATGCACCTCCCCAGTTTGCTCGTTCGTTTGGCCAATGGGACTTAAGTGTTAATTATGATGTGACTGAAAAGCTAACGGTATTCTTTGAAGGTATTAACCTGAATAACGAAACCGAAGAAGGTTATGGCCGTTATGAAGAGCAGTTCCTATTTGCTCGTCAATACGGTCCACGCTATTCGTTAGGAGCCCGTTACAACTTCTAATTGAGAGTGTGAATAACGGGCAGCCATACCCTGGAGTGGCTCATCCGTAAAAATAAAAAGGCCAACGTTTTTCAACGCTGGCCTTTTTTATTAATTTGCCTATGAACCAGTTAATGCAAACTATTTAAGACAAACAACCTTTTCCGTATCTTCTACTAATGTTAAACGAGCATCTCTAATTCGGATAGTACCCGATTGTGCACTGCTTATACGCAAAACCTCTCCAACTTTTGCAAGGTCGAGACCAGCGTCCTGCAGGCACGAGACAGAAAAGTTTAATCGAGTCCATTGCTCTGCACCAGCCGGAATATATGAGCTTATATCACCGTTAACCTGGCAGTTTTTTTCTCCACAATTCATTGCTAGGTTAATATCATCCTCTAAACCAGAATCACGTTTCAGAGTGAGTGATATTACCCCTTGGTCATCAGCAAATGCTCTAAGATCGCGTGGAAACGGGCTCACAAAAGAGAAGTATGCCAATTCATCACCACTAAACCTAAATAATCTGGCATCTTCCTGAACCTTGTCATCAAAGGTTTCAGTTACCACCGCATCAATAGCCTGAATACTGCTTGTCACCTCAGCAACTTGATCTTGATTACCAATCTGTAGTCTCCACGGTGAGTGTGGCGCTCGCTCAAATATAATCGCATCGCCAACCCCATCAGTCGAGGCATAATCAGTTGGCAACTCGTCAAGCTTCCGAGTTTCATCACCAAAGCTAAGGCCATAGCCAAGTTCAAACAATGGCTGATAAGGTTGCTCATCACCATTTAAGCGACCCTGATCAGGTGTTATAGGCCAAGAAAATGGCAAAGTCCCTGTTATTTTATAATTAGGCTCACCCTGCTTATTTGCAACAATGACATCTGCCACACCCGCACCTTCACTTCCCGGTAACCAAGCAGCTACAAAGGCATCTGAAGCATTCAGTTCAGAGTTAACGTATAAAGGACGCCCACTAATAAACACCGAAACAACAGGTATGTTTTGCTCTTTTAGTTGCTTAAGTAACGCAAGATCCGTAGCGCTGCCTCGCTGATAATCAAGGTTGTCAATATCGCCATTACCTTCGGCATAAGGTGTCTCACCATAAACAACAACCGCCACATCAGGTTTTTGCTGGTAATCTCCTTCGACAGCCAACTCAACTTCGCCACCAGCGGCAGTCACAGCTTCTGAAATACCATCATAAATTGACGTGCCACCGGGAAAATCCTCATTAGTATTCCCCGTACCTTGCCAGCTTATTGTCCAGCCACCAGACTGCTGACCAATATTATCGGCGGCAGAGCCTGATACCAGAACTCTTTGCTTCGGAATAAGCGGTAGGATTTGGTCATTATTTTTGAGTAACACTAATGACTCACGCACTGCCTGTCGCGCCACTTTGCGATGAGCGTCCGCACCAATTAACTCCGTTTTCCCTGACAATGGGCGGTTCGCCGGAGACGGTTTTTCAAATAAGCCGGCACGCATTTTTACTCGCAAAATTCGTCTTACTGCATCATCAATCCGTTGTTCAGAAATAACCCCGTCTTTAACTTGAGCAACTAAGTTCTCATATAAGGGTTTCCACGCCTGAGTAGGTACCATATAGACATCCAGTCCAGCGTTAGCAGCCTGGGGGCAGTCAGCATTGGTACAGCTTTCAATTTGACCATGTCCATTCCAGTCACCAACTACAAAGCCATCAAAACCCATTTTCTCTTTCAGGACATCGGTTAACAGGTAGCGACTGCCGTGGATCTTCTCTCCGTTCCAGCGGTTAAAACTTGCCATAACGGTTTGTGCCCCCGCTTGTAAGCCACCAACATAGCCTTGTGCATGGATATCAAACAGCTCTTGCTCAGACACTTCTGTGTTTCCCTGATCAATACCATCAGTGGTACCGCCGTCACCGATGAAATGTTTAACGGTGCTAATCACGTTGCGCTCAGATAGGAAGTTTTCTCCAACTTCACCTTGCAGCCCACGAACAATGGCGGCTGAATAATCTCTGACAATAGCGGGATCTTCAGAGTAGCTTTCGTAAGTCCTTCCCCAACGCACATCGCGGGCAACCGCAACCGTAGGAGCAAAGACCCAGTCAATTCCCGTCACCATGACTTCCGTTGCAGTAATGCCTGCAATCTCTTCAATCAACGCAGGATTATTTGCCGCCCCCAAACCAATATTATGTGGAAAGATCGTAGCGCCAAGTACATTGTTATGACCATGTACCGCATCGGTTCCCCACATAGTAGGAATATCAATGCCGTCGATACTGTCATCAACCGAAGCTTGATACATTGATTCAGCTAACGCTATCCAGTCCTCTGGTGTTGCGTACTTGTCATTATTCGGGAAAGCTCCACCACCATTTAAATAAGAACCAAAACCGTAGCGACGCATATCTTCAACGGTAATATCTCGAATTTCAGGCTGGATCATTTGAGCGATTTTTTGCTCCAGTGTCATTTTTTGTATAAGGCTATCAACCCGAGTTTCGATACTCTGCTCTTGTGACACAGGCAATTCAAGCTTTGGCCAAACTACCTGCTTCTCATTTGGCGACTCTGGTGCAGAGCAGGCTGCAAGAATAGCGGTTGGCAACACCGCCAATAAATATTTCAATGACTTCATAATGATGCCTCCGACGTTTCCTGAGCCCGTTTAAACGCACGCGGTCGATACCCGCTGAAGCCGTAATAGGCAATATAGACATAACAAATAAGCGGTAAAATAAAGGCTGCCTGCACACCAATAGCATCAGCTAAGGCGCCCTGCAAAAGAGGAATAAATGCACCACCGACAATAGCAAGGCAAAGAATACCCGACCCTTGCCCTGTACTCTCTTTCAGCCCTCGCAAAGCAAGACTGAATATAGTCGGGAACATAATCGAGTTGCATAGCCCAACGAAAAGAATTGACCACATTGCCAGAGCGCCAGAGGTCAACATGGTTGTTGCAACTAAAATAACCGCAAGACTTGCGTTAAACAATAACACCTTATTACCCGCAAACTTCTGCATAACCGCAGCGCCAATAAAGCGGCCAACCATCGCGCCACCAAAATACCAGGAAATGTAATGAGACGCTTGTGAAGTGCTCATGTCACTGATTTCCGGCATTGATAAATAAATTGCCAAAAAGCTACCAATGCCAACTTCTGCCCCAACATATACAAAGATACCCAAAGCACCCAATACCAAATGTTTTTGTCCCCAGGCACCACCTTGCGTTGGTAGAGGTGCAGATTGGTCAACTTTTCCCATATCAGGCAGTTTAAGCTTCATGAAAACAAATGCCATGACCACCAAGGTTGCGGCCAGAATAAAGTAAGGTAGTGAAACAGTATCTTTTGATACACCCGATACTTCAGGGTCAGCTACACCGCCGAATATAAGCCAAGCTCCAAAAAATGGCGCAACCGTCGTACCTAACGAGTTGAACGCCTGTGTCATGGTCAGACGGCTGGATGATGTCTCTTCAGGACCTAAACGGCTAACGTAAGGGTTCGCTGCAACCTGCAAAATCGTAACGCCTGATGCGAGTATGAATAAGGCTAATAGAAACAAACCGTAAATTTCCAGTTGCGCTGCGGGATAGAATAATAGGCAACCAGCCCCACCAATCATAAGCCCAGTAACAATGCCGGACTTGTAGCCAATTTTTCCAACCATCAGACCTGCTGGAACAGAAACAATAAAGTAGGCTCCAAAAAAGCAGAACTGGATCAGCATCGACTGCGCGTAATTCAAGTCAAATAGCAATCTTAGGTATGGGATCAAAATGTCATTAAGGCAGGTTATAAAGCCCCAAATAAAAAATAGCGATGTAAGAGCAGTTAGTGCGAACCGATAGTTTGGCTCTCCCCCACTGCCATGCAGCGCTGAGGTCTGCGGTGTAGTCATAATTCCCTCTTGCTTTATTTTTTTGACGATGGCGAGAACACCATCTAATATTATGTAAGCGCTTTCATGTATAGCATAATTTAATTGAATGGCAATGAAAACCTGCCAAAACAGCGGATACTTATGAGAACAATTACTTTACCTGAGGGATCGTTTTTAAAGTCACCAAATTTCATCTTTGGCGTTGCCACCTCATCATTCCAGATCGAAGGTGACAGGCAAGGCCGGGAAGCCTGTATTTGGGACACCTTTTGTCGCCAGCCCGGTACCATTAAAGATGGAAGTGATGGCGATGTAGCCTGCGACCACGTAAACCGTTGGCAGCAGGATGTTGAGCTCATTGCGTCACTGAATGTCGACGCTTATCGCTTTTCAATTGCCTGGGCGCGAGTCATCGATGCCAACGGAAGCGTGAACCAAGAAGGTCTTCAGTTTTATATCAATTTGGTTGAAGCATTAGCCCAAAAACAGATTGCCTCACACGTAACCTTATACCACTGGGACTTACCTCAGTATCTTGAGGACAAAGGAGGCTGGCTTAACCGTGAAACGGCTTATCGCTTTGCCGAGTATGCTGAAATTGTGGCACAAGCACTTGGTGACAGAGTTGCCAGCTACGCAACAATCAATGAACCCTTTTGCAGTGCCTATCTAGCTTATGAAGCAGGTATCCATGCACCTGGTCCTCAACCGGGGAAATCTCGACGTAAGCAAGGACGCCAGGCGGCGCACCACTTATTACTAGCTCATGGCTTGGCATTACCTAAATTGCGTATTGCAGCCCCCAAGGCTGATCATGGCATTGTACTCAACTTCAGTCCTTGTCACCCAGTATCTAACTCTGCGCAGGATATCAAAGCCGCCGAACACGCTCATCAATACCATAATCTCTGGTACCTACAACCCATCTTAAACGGTCAGTATCCCCCCTTACTCGAACGACTGGATGACAGCGATCGACCGGAAGTTCATAACGGTGATATGGAAACCATAGCCCAACCTATCGACTTTTTAGGGGTTAACTATTACACCAAAACCGTTTTCAGGGCGACCGACAACGGTTGGTTTAGCGATGTCCCGGCAAGAGAAGAAAACCTCACCACTATGGGCTGGGTTATTTACCCGGAAGGGCTTACAGAAATTCTGGTCACTTTAAAAAAGCAATTTAATCACCTACCACCCATCTATATTACCGAAAACGGTATGGCCGATGACGATAAAGTGAACCAAGGTGAAATAGCTGACGAACGACGCACTCAATACTTCCAAACGCATTTATTAGCCATTCACAAAGCAATTAAAGCCAATGTTGATATTCGTGGCTATTTTGCCTGGAGCCTAATGGATAATTTTGAATGGGCAGAGGGTTACACCCAACGCTTTGGTATTGTTCACGTTAACTATCAAACGCAACAGCGAACATTAAAAAACAGTGCAAAAGCTTTACAGAAGCTTTTCTTAAATAGACAATCACAGCATCACGCTGTGGAGGATCTATGCTAAGCCGTACTGAAAAAGTTGCCTATGGCTTAGGCGATACCGCCAGTAACATCATTTTCCAGACGGTTATGTTGTTTCTGGCTTTTTTTTATACTGACATATTTGGCCTCTCCGCAGCCGCAGTCGGTACCATGTTCTTAGTCGTCAGGCTGCTCGATGCGGTTACCGATCCCATGATGGGTCTGATAACCGATAAAACACGTTCCAAACACGGGCAGTTTCGTCCTTATTTACTATGGATGGCACTCCCTTTCGCTATCTTCAGCGTATTAGCTTTCACCACGCCCGACTTCTCACCCTCAGGAAAGCTCATTTATGCATACGCCACTTATGCATTGTTAATGCTCTCTTACACAGCCATTAACATACCTTATTCAGCCTTAGGTGGAGTGCTTACAGCAATTCCGGGTGAGCGAGTTTCAGTGCAGTCATACCGGTTTGTTCTGGGTATGTTAGGCGGGCTCTTAGTCACAACCTGTACTCTTCCTTTAGTTAAATTCTTCGGTAACGGTGACAGTGTGCTGGGTTACCAGTTAACTATTGCAACCTTAAGCCTGTTGGGCATGGCTTTATTTGTCGCCTGCTTTTACGGCACCAAAGAACGTTTACAACCACCCAGGCAACAACACCTGTCATTAAAGTCCGCCGCTCAAACCTTATGGAAAAACGAGCAGTGGCGGCGCCTTTCCGTTGCCGCAGCATTAGTATTAACAGGCATTGCGTTGAAAAACACATTGGCAGTCTACTATGTCAAATACTATCTAATGCAAGAGGAGTTAATCACGCTTTTTGTGAGTATCGGTATGGTCGGGAATATTTTAGGCTGTGGCTTGGCACAGTTCATCTGCCGCTATGTTGATAAAGTTAATGCCTACATCGCAGTTCAAATCATATCTGCATTCGTTTGCATTGCCGCATATTGGGTAGCACCCGATCAACTGATATTGGCCTTTGTCCTTTACTTTCTTTGGGGTTTCTTCTTGCAAATGGGCACACCCATGCTATGGGCAAAAATGGCCGATGTAGTCGACTACGGCTACTGGAAAACCGGCATTAGAGCAACAGGACTAGTCTACTCTTCCGTGGTGTTCTTTATAAAATTTGGTCTAGCACTAGGCGGTGCAATTGGCGGATGGTGGTTAGCCTTTTATAATTATATCCCAGGGCAGTCTCAAACAGCAGAAGCACAGCATGGCATACTCATCGCTTTCACTCTGTTGCCAGCTTTAGCATCATTGCTTGTCGCGGCGGTCATGCATCGCTACACTCTAAAACAAAAGCGCGTACAACAAATATCGAAGGCACTGGAGCAGTTCAATTAAAATGGCCACAATTTACGAAGTTTCCAAACTCGCAGGCGTGTCTTTAGCTACCGTATCACGAGTACTTAATAACAATACTCCCGTACGTGAAGCGACACGTTTGAAGGTCATGGATGCAATGGCTCAGTTAGGTTATCACCCTAACTCAGTCGCCCAGTCTCTCGCCTCTAAGCGTTCAAACAGTATTGGCATTGTAGTCTCCGAGCTTAACGGTCCTTTTTTCGGTACTTTATTAAGCGATATTGAGTCGGCTTTTCGACGTGCCGGTAAGCACGTTATTATCGCAGCCGGTCACAGCGACGAAAAACTTGAAAAAGAGAGCATTGAATTTTTACAAAGCCGCAACTGCGATGCTCTTATCTTACATGTCGAAGCAGTCTCCGATGAGTTTTTGAAAGAGTTGGCCGTTAAGAACGTCGAGTTTGTTTTACTCAACCGCTTACTCGATGATTTATCTGAACGCTGCGTAACACTGAATAATCAGCATGGTGGTTACCTTGCCACCCAATACCTCCTTGATCATGGACATCAGCGCATCGGGTATATTTCAGGACCAATGTGGAAACACGACGCAGAGCAACGTTACTTAGGCCATTTACGCGCTCTAGCGCAGTACAATATTAACCCTCAGGAAATGTTGTTTTACGAGGGTGATTATCATGAGGCAGGTGGTGCCAAGGGCCTGGACGCATTACTACAAAATAATCCAACGCTTACAGCGGTGGTATGTGCTAACGACGAAATGGCAGCTGGTGCCATGACGGCTGCGCGTGAAGCCGGACTCGAGTTGCCCGATGACTTATCCATAATTGGCTTCGATAACGTTAACTTCTCGCACTACATGTTCCCGAAGCTCACAACGGTAGACTACCCCATAGGCAGCATGGGTATTATGGCTGCCCGCTGGGTATTAAAGAACGTGTATCAACAGAAACTCGACGATATCCAAACAGTATTTGAGCCAAGAGTTATAGAGCGAGAATCAGTAGTTCAGTCGTAACATCAACGCGCAATAAAATGCGGGTTGAGGTAATCTTCTTTTTGATTATACAGCAGCGGATCGCCCGCAACAGTCGTTACTTGCCCACCCGCTGCGCTTAATACCGCATGGGCCGCAGCGGTATCCCACTCGCACGTTGGGCCTAAACGCGGGTAGATATCGGCTTTACCTTCAGCCACCAGACAAATTTTCAGTGAGCTACCCATAGGCACCATTTCATAAGGCTTACCTAGGGCATTCAACCAGTCGATGGTTTCCTGTGCAGGGTGAGAGCGAGAGCCCACAACACGCAGAGTTTCCGGCTCTTTTTTTGAGACCGAAATGGCCTTCCCGTTTAAGCAGGCTCCTCGGTCGCGCTCACCAGTGTACATAGCGCCCAGTACCGGAGCGTAAACCATCCCCATAATAGGCACGCCTTTTTCAATTAAGGCAATGTTCACGGTAAACTCACCATTACGCTTAATAAACTCTTTAGTGCCATCTAAAGGATCTACCAGCCAATAGCGGCACCAATGCTTACGCTGCTCCCAACTAATATCTGACGACTCTTCCGAAATAATCGGGTACTGGGTTTCAAGCGCACGCAAACCATCACAAATAATATTATGCGCGGCTAAATCAGCCTTAGTCAGCGGGCTCTCATCACCTTTTTTCTGAACATCAAAGTCGTCGCTTTGGTAAATGTCCATAATGGCCGCGCCAGCGTTGCGGGCAATTTGTTCAATACTACTTTTGACGTCATGAGCGGTCATAGTTAAATCCGTTTAAAGAATATAAAAAAAATTGTAACGTAAAACACATAAAAAAACCGCATTCAGGCATAACCCAAATGCGGTTCTCATCACTACAACTCGAATTAACGTTTAATAACGTGCAACTCGTTGCGAGGCTCAACTACCTCAATACGTGCAGCGCGAACTAAATCGCTTCCACGCATTTGTTCAACCAGCTCATTCAGGTCAGCGCCTTCTGGTGCTTTTAATAAGCCAAGACCAGCACGCGAATCTTCACTGACAATATCCAGTCCAAATTCTTGTGCTATAGCAGCTAAACCTTGCTCGCCAGCTAACACGGTTAAGTTACCGCTAACGGTGCCAACATTACGTGTTACTTCGTTATACACTTCAACGCCACCGGTTAACTTAGGCGCCTTAACGTCAGAGCTTTTTTCCATCATGCGGTAAGTATCGAACGCACGTTCGTCAGATACTTTCGCCGGAAGCTCTGCTTTGGCGACACTCTTCTGGCTGTCATTAGTCAGACGGTCATCAACAGCCTGATCCTGAGCGACAACAGAGCCTGTCATCAATAAACCTGATGCAGCTAAAGCCATCATTGTTAATTTCATAACTTCTTCTCCTTTGCCTTGTTATTAATGACCAAACAAACGGACATTAACCTGATCAACAAGGCTGTTTTCCGTATTATTCAAGTACGTACCACGATCTTGACCATTCGTATCAACAACACGAACTGTCCAGGTTCCGGCAGAAGACTCGCCTAAAAATGCGTTAGTCAGTAACGGGCTGCTTGGGTGATAAATATGGTCTAAATCACCACCAAGTGAACCCAAACCTAAGTACGCACCTAACGAAGTACGCGAGGTTGCAATCACCGACTTAGTACCGGCAGGAGACGTCACTTCAATAGCGATATCTGAACCTGCTGTAGTACCTGAAATCATACCCATGTAAGCTTCAGCCATTGCCGTGTTGCGCACTGATAAACCAAACTGCATACCTTCAATGGTCACGTCTTCTTCAACAGTAATTTCAATTGAAGCGCCGTCAGCATTGTTATCAGGTACCGCAACCGGTGTTTCTAATTCGGTTTCTAACCATTCAGTTTCAACTAGCTCTGGTAATTCGACCGAACCAGACATAGCAAGTTCAACTGCTGCGCCTGCGTCAGGACGACCAAAACCGTATAAGTTGTTAAAGCTGAAACCAGCAGCGTTCTCTACCCAACCCTGATGCGCAACGAAAGTACCGTCGCCAACAGTCAGTTCAATTGGTGCGTTATCTGCATCAACCTGAGTCGCTGTCGCTGCCAGGATGTGACGAATTTCGCGCCAGCTTAATTCCGGGTTAGCTTCAGCAATCAAGTTAACCACACCAGATGTGTTCGGTGCAGCAGACGAAGTACCGTTAAAGGTGTTGGTATAGTTACAGCTTAAGTTGCTATCGTTATACTCACCCATTGGGTTATTGAACGGATAAACACGTTCGTGGAAGTTATCAATACCCAGGTTAGCGAAAAACGCGCCATTGGTATCCATAAAGCTATCGTACGCAGCCCAGCTTGCATAACCACGAGTACAAGTTGTCTGGTCAGTGGTTACCATTGCAGGCTCTGTATCACCATATTCACCAGCAGGTGCTGCAACTAACAAGTTAGAACCAGCCGTTGAGTAACTGGTGTGGTTACCATCTGAGTTTACTGCACCAATTGAAAGGGTATAGAAACTTGCATTGCTCGAGTCCCAGTTACCGTCAAAGCAACTGAATACACGGCTTGCACCTTCAACCACGTCTGCTTGCTGTGCATCACACATCTCAGACGCTTCCGGCCAGTTACCAGAACTGATAAATGAGTTACCGGCTGACTTAATGTTCAGTGCACCCAGACCATTACGCAATTCTTTAGTCGGGTAGCTAACAATAGCTTCGTCAATTTCATCAGTCGCAAAAATAAGAGGAGCCGTTGAACCGTAACTACGGTTAAAAGTCACAACGTTATCATTTACGCCAATACCAGAGCCGGCCATACCATGAGCCATCATGAGGTTACGATCTGTTTGCGTACCGCTCCCCCCCAGATAGTTCATACCTATCAAGCTTGCATTAGGAGAAACACCGCGTCCACCTAAACCGTTCCAGCCTTTTGCTGCAATCAGACCTGAAACCGAAGTTCCGTGGTCACCACCGTCACCTAACACAGTTGGGTCAGTGCGGTCGCGCGCGCCATCAATAAAGTTAATGGAACGACCTGGCAGAACGTTCATTTGTAAATCTTCATGGTCAACCGCTAAGCCTTGGTCAACCACGACAGAAATAGTACCTTCACCGGTAATACCTTGCTGGTATGCACCAACAACGTTTAAGTCTTCACCGGGAACCAAAATGCTTTCGTCAAAAAAGAATTCAGCTTCCGCTTGCTCTTCCGTCCAGCCCTGGGCAATTCGCAGTTCACGCCATGCTTCAAACACTGAATCGGCCATAGCAAAACCGGTTTGTCCGGTATTGCGCAAGTGCCACTGCTGGTCAGCCAACGGGTCACCTTGAACATTCTCAACAGTTACCTGCGTTGAAGTGGTTAGCTCGCCATCGCTCACTTCAATGTTAATAACTGCCGCTTCTGCACGCATAGGAATGTAAACAAAGCTACCATCGCTGTTAATCTCAACAGAACCAGGAGGTGTATCTTCACCTTCAGGTGTTACAACGCTAGCAGAGTAAGTTAATTCATCGCCGTTTGGATCCGTTGCAGTTACCTGCCCCTCAACCGGCATCCACTGCATACCTTCAGCGGCAACTTCCGCCGAAACGGTTGGCTCATAATTATCATCACTACCGCCACAGGCTGCTAAACCCATTACAACAGCAGCTGATAATGCCGTTAATTTAAATTGTTTTATTGGCATTTTTACCTCGTTTTATGTAGTTCCCCTAAAAAGGAACAACACTATAACGAACTTGTTAATTTACCGTTAACCCAATTTGTAACAAAGTATTAACGCCAACCCTTAATAAAAAACCCGGCATGATGGCCGGGTTTTTATATCCTCAACAGCTGCCTACTGTGCTGGCACTAGTTGATACTTATTTCTAGGCAAAAATCCAGTTCGTTTTAATTTACTCATGGACTGACTAGAAACGACATTATCAGCCGACGCTTCGCCCATATTCGGGTTACTCAACCCTCCCGGCAAGTCACGAAGTTCCATCATGTTAATACGAGGTTGGATCCATGTCCGTGAGATATCAACTTCTTCATCACCTAGCTGGTAGTCTTCGAAAGCAAATTCCATAACGTAGACCCAGCCATCATCAGTTTCATGTAGAAGGTGCCAACGGCGCACAAGACAGTCCTCACTCAATCCCCAAAGTTCACAGCGTGCCTCCCGAAATATATCGATCACTTGCCCATTGTCAGCAAGATACCATTTTATATCACTGGCATTTAATGTCAGTTGAGACTCTCCATGAATACACAAACCGTCCTCAGTAGGTTCTTCACACCAGACATTCACATTATATCCTGTTGTTCCCGGCTCAAACTGCCAACCAAAATAGTAGGAAACGAGAGGTATATCTAAATCTTCATCCCAGGCGTCCTTGATCCAGGAGTTTATGTGTCCAAACCAAAGCTGATCTGCGGCTGTAACAACATCTTCCTCCACAGCAGCTATTTCAGGATCTTGCTTAACCACCCGGTTATAACTTGCTACCAAATTTCCATCAGAAGTCTCTGCAGCCATCAACGCCGCATAAAGCTCTCCAACTTGGTTGAATATCTCAACAGTTTGCTCAACATCCCCATAAAACATTTCTACAGTGCCATCGGAAAGCTCCCAAGTACCCTCAACTCCTGTATACAAGGCACTAAAACTGCCATCAGCTGTAAAAGTCACCATATCGGTAGCAAACTGATCATAACCGTCCTCGGGCGCAAACTGCCCAAGAATATTCACTGCCCACGTACCGACTACGTCCTCTTCTGTCACAGCGATAAGCTCTAAGCTATCACCATTTAAATACACCGTATTAGATGAAAACTGGTTTTCAGCAGGGGGGATTTGATAGGTTTCACCGTCCCATTCGAGCGGAGCGTAAGTTACGGTCTGAGTGTACTCCTCGCGAATAGAATCCTGCCGATTGCCTTGAGTGATCACTTTAAATCGCTTACCTGACTCACTGTAAGTCGCTTCAACCTGACTTGCTCCGGCCGCTTCATAGGCTGCTAAAATATCTGGATCATCGGTTACACCAGTAACTTGGGGGTATCCAACAAACTCAATGGGATCCTCATAGGTCAAAGTAAAGTAGTTACCTTCTCCCACTTCCCAAGTGAACGCGGAACTACTGCCTTGTTCGCTATAAGAGGGAGAAACGACCATACCAGTGCCATCACTCTCAAAGACAAGCGTCTCATAAGAACGGCTAACAAAACCTGGCCGGGTTGCTGAAGTTGGTAAATAGAACTGAGGAGGTGTTGGGTTCTCTTCCTGCTCTACCAATTCGGGGTCACTAATAATCTCTTCGACAACAGTGTCTAAAGCTTCTGGATCCATCGCTTCAACTTCGTCTACATAAGCATTGTACGATTCGATATTTTGAACCAAGTCCAATACGCTTTCGGTGCCTTCTGGCAAACTAAAACTATCGTTATCAATGATCAGCTTAATAACCGCAGACACCTCTAAAAGCTCATTTGGATCTACCGCTTCTTGGGCTGTGCTTAATGCGTCATCATCAGCCGGTGCTTCTCCACCATTAGCTTCAACCATCAGCGTATGGCCTGCTGTGGTCACATTAGTCACATTCGTACCAGCTGCTTCTGAACGATCTAAAACACCGTCATCGCCCGCGGCATCAGCCAAAGACGCCAACGATGGTAATGCACTGACGAGCTCAACATATTCCTGATCATTCTCGGCTGAACCTTGCGCCATTAAGGTTAGTAGTTCACTTCCATCAACAAAAGTGACATCCAATGTATATGCCCCTTCTGCATCAGCAGTCGCTGTATAAGTTTCACCGTCAATAGTGACTGTCACCGTGGCACCCGCAATAGGCGAATCAACAACTTTACCCGAGATACTCACTGTTTGCTCGACAGTAACAGAAACTTCTGCGCTCGCCTCATCCTCACCATCAGTTATGGTGTACGTAAACGAATCAGAGCCTGTATAACCATCAGAAGAGGTATATACAATGGCATCCCCATCAATAGTTGCGGTACCATTTTCCGGAGTAGATACCTCAGTAATTTCCAAGGTATCACCGTCAGCATCAGTGTCATTAGCAAGTACGTCAATGCTAAGCTCTGTTGCTGTTTGCACTGTTACTTCATCGTCCACGGCTTCTGGTGCACTATTGCTAGTACCACCTCCGCCACCTGAGCCTGTACCATCATCACTGTCACTGCCACATGCTGCTAGCGTTAACGCAGCACCAAATAACAAAAAATATGAATATTTCATGATTTGTTCCTAGCTATTTTTCTTTTTTAAACGAAGTGCCACAAACACCAAAAGCAGCACGTAACTTTAATAACTAGGAAAGGAATTAGAGAAAGTCAAAATTAAATTTACAAAATCTTTACAATTGACATCACCTGACGTCTTCAGCGTCAGGTGACATATGGGAGTAGCAGCACTTGGCCTACAATGTCATCCGCTTTATAACCGAATCGGTACTTTCATCAAACGACTCATCACTTTCGCCGTCTAACACCCGCAATACGTCCAGCGCAATCTTCTTACCTTTCTCTACGCCAGGTTGGTCAAAGCTATTTAAGCTCCAGATAATGCCCTGAGCAAAAACTTTGTGCTCATAAGCAGCAATTAAAGCACCGAAACTCTCTGGCGTAAGCTCATCCATTATTAATAAGTTAGACGGATGCCCGCCCGGGTAATGGTCTCGTGGAGAAGCTTCATTCTTACTCCCTTCCCACATTAATCTGCGGTGTGCTAAACAGTTCGCAACTGCCAAACGCTGTTGGCCTGCCAAACCGTCCTGAACGGCAGGTTCAAAGCCGGGCGCTTCACGTTTCAATACCGTCACAAAGTCTGCGGTAAACTCATCATACCCCTGATGCAAATGCTGAAAAAACGCATGCTGCCCGTTTGGCCCAAAACCGCCCCAGATAATAGGCCCTGTGGGGCAATCTATTGTTTTGTTGTCAGCGGTTGCTTGCTTACCGTTACTTTCCATATCAAGTTGCTGCAGGTAGTTCGGCAGCATCCGTAAACGGCCATCGTACGGCAAAATCGCTAAGTTATTAATACCCAATTCTTCACGGTTGTAAACGCCGTATAGCGCCAATAACATTGGTAAATTATCTTCTACAGGCGCAGTGAAAAAGTGCTCATCCATAGCTTTGGCACCTTCCAACATACGCTCAAACGGACGAATACCGGTCGTCAAAGCAATACTCAAACCAATAGCTGACCACAATGAATAGCGTCCTCCGACACCTTCTCCAAAGGTAAATTGTTGTGCCGGTGGAATGCCGTAGTCGGTCATCGCTTGCGCGTTCGCAGATACGCCTATGATGTGTTTATCCAACCATTGCTCTTGAGTTAATGTCGGCTCTATCCAGCGACGCACCGTGTTCACATTCGCAAAGGTATCGATAGTGCCAAACGACTTAGACGACACAATGAATAAGGTCGTCTCAGGGTCAACGATAGGCAAAACAGCATAGAGCTGACCGCCGTCCATTGACGAAACAAAATGCACTTGTAAATCATGTAAGACGGCATCGTCCGCAAATTCTTTAAGTGCGAAAGCGCCCATTTGAGGGCCTAAATCTGAGCCGCCGACACCAATATTGACCACATCAGTAATCGGTTTACCCGTAGAGCCTAACCAACGACCCGAACGCAGCTTTTGTACTACCTCTACAAAACGACTTTTCCGATTAGTCTGCTTCGCCACTGCATGGATCGAGCGACTTAATGTATGTGTAACCGGACGGCCTTCACTCACATTTTTGTATTCGCCTCGACTGAGTTTTTCACGAGCGTCATTAAACGATCCGGGCAGGCGCTCACCGGTCTTATTGACAAGTTCGCTTATAGGAAGCTTTTGATAACTGGTATCAAGAGCTAGATAAGGTCCATTTTTTATCATTTGACTATCCCTAAATACATCACGCGACGTCAGCGTCGCCTTTATCTTCGCATGTCCGGTGTTTATTCCAGATCACATCACAAATTCTGTCGTCGGTTGGCTGGTACCCTGTTGGCGCTTGCAACATAACATCGCGCAACTCATCTATCGCGAAGCGCTGACAAGTATCATCAAGATTATCCAACAATTGCTTCATACTTTCCCAATTTAAGGCATCTTCATTCGCCCGCAAAATACGAGGATGCTCACTCGCTTCGACGTTATCGCCGATCAGCAGCTCTTCATATAGTTTTTCACCCGGTCTCAAACCGGTAAATTCAATTGAAATATCTCCATGAGGATTCGTTTCACTCTTCTCTTCAAGGCCTGAGAGGCGGATCATTTTTTGCGCCAAGTCGATAATTTTTACGGACTCACCCATATCCAGTACAAATACCGAGCCGGAATTGCCCATTGTTCCGGCTTGGATCACCAACTGCGCAGCTTCCGGTATCGTCATAAAGAATCGGGTAATGTCCGGGTGCGTTACCGTAACCGGTCCGCCTCGCTCTATCTGCTCTTTAAACAACGGAACCACTGAGCCTGAGGAGCCCAGCACATTGCCAAACCGTACCATGCAAAAACGTGTATCAGACTGACGCTGAGCCAATGCTTGCAGAACCAGTTCTGACAATCGCTTCGTTGTGCCCATCACATTCGTTGGACGCACCGCTTTATCGGTAGAGATAAGTACAAACTGCTTAACGCCTGCCGCTATCGCAGCCTCAGCCGTATGCCAGGTGCCAAATACGTTATTACGGACACCTTCTACCATGTTGTATTCGACTAATGGAACGTGTTTATACGCGGCAGCATGATAGACCGTATCCACATTAAAGCTTTTCAATACGGTTTCTATCCGGTTACGCCGCTGCACAGTGCCAATCACAGGAATGACTTCAGCACCTATTCCATGCTGCAAGCACATTTCTATCAGCTCACGTTCAATACTATAAAGCGCAAATTCTGATAACTCATATAAAAGAATAATTTTCGGTCTTTGCAATAAGATCTGTCGGCACAACTCCGAGCCAATCGATCCGCCCGCACCGGTCACTAACACCGTTTGCCCAGTAATATGCTTTTCCATTAAACGTGCATCGGGTGTCACAGGATCCCGGCCCAGGAGATCTTCTACCCGAATGTCCTGTAACTGGTCTATCGACATTTCGTTGTTCACCATGTCAGCCATACCTGGAACCGTTTGCACTTTTACCGGCAGACACTCTAAGGCTTCCAAAATTTCACGTCGACGAGAGCGCGGCGTGCTTGGCAGTGCCAATAATATTCGCTGAACATCATGCTCCCTGACATATCTATCTATACAATCAGGACTGATAACACTCAAGCCAAGTAGTGACGTATTCTGAAGGCCTGGATCATCATCGGCAAATAAAACTGGGTGAAACTCGCTACCATTATTAATCGCTTGTGCAAGTTGACGTCCAGCTGATCCGGCTCCGTATATCAAAACACGATCTTTTTTCCGACTCATCGCTCTTTGGTAACCTTCGCGAACGATTAAGCGACTCCCTCCAGTTAGCAAAAGACCAATCAGGATGTAATTAACCACGGCCGAAACTGGCAGCGCAATCCCCATAAGTAAAGCACCAACTACCAATAACGCACCGCTAAAAACGACGGTAAAGAATACTAAACTTAATACTTTAAAGCCTACGTAGCGTACAACCGCGCGATACAAGCCTAATCGAATAAAAGCAAACAGCGTTGCGCACAGCACAACCCCACCCAGGATCATCCACTGAGACCACTTTAAAGGCACTATCGCATCAAAGCTAAGCACATAAGCTATGAGCATAGCGGTTGTTATCGAAATAATATCGACAAACAGACCAATACCACGTTTCACGTTTCGCGGTAGCTGCATTAATAGTTTCAGTGGATTCAAATCAATAGTCCTTTATTTATTATCAGCTTTAACGGTTATAGAACGGCGCTCTATCGTCCGTATAATCATACAAACGCGCACGACGTTGCAACTGCTGTCCGCCATTTCGTGACAGCGGAACCCAAGTGAAACCAACTCGCTCTCGCGTTGGACGCACACTCATTAAGTCAAACGGTATACTGATGAAAAAGCCTTTAGTAAAGCTTCCTTCACCGTATTCTTCTGACGAGACATCCGTGAAAGCCGCATAAGCTCCCGCCACAACACCGCTGTCAAAACGTTTCTGCATGGTCACTTGAACGCCTTTATCTTTTGCCAGGAACTGGCCAAAATCAAGTTGTAATAGCGAATCAGACAACCATGGCATTTGATAGTAGATACTTGCAAAGCCAGTGGTCACTTCATAATCCAGAAAGCCGCCGCCTCCGTTAAAGTCACGCTTACGCACACGGTTCGCATTTAGACCGAATGCCCAACGACTATCAACGGGTTTATACAAAACCTCAGCGCCTAAACCACCGTACATACGCTCTAAGTAGCCGGCATATGCCATAGCAAACCAGTCTTGCCCTAAGCGTTTATGGTAAGTCGCCTGTGCGGTATCTAGCCAAATATCATTTTGGACGTATTTTCTAATATCTGTTCGAACAGGAGGCAGTTCATCTTGCCCACCACCTAAAAACAGAAAGTCATCGTAATTAGTCGCAATATTAAGACCAACCTCACCGAAAAGCTCAATATTGTCCGTTAGCCAACGACGTCCAAATGCATAGACACCCAACTGGTAAGCATAAAAGGTTTCCGGATTACCAAAGCTCTGGTTCAAGAAGGGCTTCAAGCCATAACGATTTGTAAACTTATTCTCGGGATTCAACATCCAACTGTCGTCCCCTCGCTCTGGCATGCTCGGTGATTCCAGACGAACAAATAAATCATCCACCTCATCAACGTTTTTGCCTGGGGTTCGGTTGAGAACACGCTCTTTAAACTTATCAGCATCCACTTTTGTGTTAACGTTAGGCTCGAAAAGCGCCATGTCGACTATATTGTATGTCTTAACGCTATCAGGCAGTTCAGCCGCCATGACTCGAGCGACTCGATCATAAGCTTCGGTACTATCGCGGTAGCGATAATGATACCCAAACATAGTCACCTCATCGTCTTCAGCCTTAAACCGAGCTCCACTAAACGCCATTTGCTTTCTCATGGTCTGGTTCATGCCCGCCCAGTCGACCTCTTCCAATGAGGCTTTGCGTGTCTCTTGCTTCGGAACTACCTTATCAGGGGTGACCTTTATCTGATTCAACGTACCAAAGTTGGTACGCAGGCTAAAATTAAACATTAGCGTATTACCGCGTTCATAACTAAGCTGTACATCAAAGTAGTCAGAGATCTGGTAATTAGCACCGAAGTTCCAACGACTGTCTTGTTTTATAGGAACACCAGCACGCTCGGTTGAGTAATCATTGCCATCGTATTCAACTTTTAAACTCAGCGGATCCCATGGCGTTTGATACTCTAGACCACCAAACACAGCCGCAGGCCCTGTAAACCAGCGGTCAAACTCAACCTTTCCGCCATTACCGCCAAAGCCAGTTTCACGTTCGCAATAATCCTTTGAAAGTTCGCAAAACGGATTTGTGAAGTCATCGTGTGTTCCTAAGCGGCCGAAACCCAGACCCAAACTCACATCAACCGGACCAAACCGCTTATTTGCCACTACATATTCAGCATCGAATAATCCCGTACCCGCAAAATCACGGAACCCAACACTGATTTCCGGTAGCCAATAACTTTCTTCCCATAAACGCGCTTTTACATCAAAACCTTTATCGGCCAGAATGTTGTCACCGCTAAAATCTGGCACATCACTATACAATCTATTTGGGAACTCAGTATAAAACGCGGTAGTCTCCAGCCATGGTAATAACTGCAAGTTCACGGTATAGCGACGGTACTCTTCCATATCGGAATAGGTTATCGCAAACTCTCCTTCATCCATCATGCGAGCTGTTGGGTTCTGCAGCAACCCGACTGACCCGTAGTCGTTATAACTCGGTGATAAATCCCGGCGAGACCAATGCCATTCAGAAGTTGGCTCGTCACTGATTTTATAAGGAGGCGTTGAAGTCGTTGAACGAATCGATCTGTCTTTGACAAAATGCTTTAACAGCCCTCGGATATCGTTATTCAGCGACTGATATTTTGGTGGGAGCTGGTTTGGCTCAAAACCCAACCAAAGAATATTGCCAGGCATAAGCTCTTTATCATCTTGCCTGAAGTAAGCCCAGTTTGCCTCCTGCTCGGTGTCAACCGAAACAACTGTCGCAGTCGTTTTATTGTGTCCTGCTAACAACCCCGCCTGGTTTTCAACGCTGCCTAGCCAACTTGCAACGTTTTTAGCCGTATGAAATTCGTACCTACCTGGTTCACTCACCAAGCCATAGACATAGATGTGTTCGGGTCTATCAGGTATAACCAATGAATAGCGACCTTTGGGCAGCAAAGGGTTATCTGCTAAATTTTGTCGTGCCTTCTCAATACTAATACTGCCCCAATATTGCCTACCAAGTTCCCAACCTTTAATTTGCCCTTGTAACATAAGTGCGGCATCGGCTTTATTATTTTCGCGACGCCCTCTCCAGTATGCTTCAAGCTCAGCAAGCTGCATGATCACACTCTGTTTTTTACGTTCTAATTCAGAGTTCTCATCAACTTTCACCAAACGCACTGCCGGCCAATATACATCGACTAAAAGTCCCTGTCGCTCAATAGAATTCAGCGCTTGCTCAAGCCGAACAGGACCTTCAAACTCAATTTGTTTGACTTCTGCATTTGCAAGGTCCGATTCAGCCAAAACGGCCATAGCGAATAGAGAAATAAGAATTCGTTTCATGACACCACTCATTTGGCTGACTCTGAATTATTTGTGCGACCGATCCAAGTCACTTGGGTAAGATTTAAAATAGGCTTGTTTGGAAAGAGTACTTGTTCACTTTTTATAACGTGACCGTCAGACTCTACCCAAAACTTATTGATGAAGCTTTCCCCGGTTAAAGTAAACTCACCTTTCTCCTCGACCAGAACCGCCTCCACTTGACCGAACGGCATATCCAGCTGCTCACTCTGTTGAACGGTAAAAGTAGATTTAATCTCTCGGCTTACAAGCTGGCCAGTATCAAATTGATAGTCATAGACACGTTGCCAAGTTCGGTCACAAGACTGTGGCATCGTGACAATACATCGAAGAGGGTCACTTTTTAAATTGGAAACAGTTAGTAAGTTATCATCAAGACTTTGAGTCCGTGTGACTCGCCCATGCTCTAAAACGAGAGTTTCTCTCTCTGCGGTAATAAAGTGGTATTGATTCGGTTTATTCACAAACCCTAAAACAATCAGGTTTCGAGCTTTTCCTTGCCACTGTGCATACAAAGATGTGTATGGAAAGCTTCTTATTTCCTCAGCACTAAGCTCCGCATCCTCTGCGTCTTTAAACGCATACTCAGCCGTTTCACGAACCTCGTCCGTAACCGCTGTGCAGCCCACTAACCCAATAAAAACACAAAAAAAGAGTCCGTTCCGAATCATAATCATTCTCACGTATTAAACCGTAGCGCATAAAAAAATACCGCCAAACGGCGGTATTTTATCACAGCTCTCTAAAAGTGTTCACTGCGAAGCGCTTCGCAACCAACACGTTTATCTCTTATTGAGCTGGAATAGTAATAGTGTAGGTATTAGTACCTGTACCAGTTACCGTTACGATTGGCTCTGGGTTTTCGGGTGGGTTTGTTTCTTCAACCACAGGGTTTGATGAGCTGTCAGTTACAACGGCTACTGTTGCAGCTGCTGCAACACCAGCAAATACTAACGCTTGAGTTGACATACCACCAATACCAGCGCTTGAGGCTGAACTGCCAGCTGCGCCGCTTTCGTCTTGTGCCATTGCTGGTGCAGTCGCTAAACCTAACGCAGCAATAGCCGATAATGCTAAAGTTTTCATAAAATTACCTCACTCCCGAGATATAGATACATGTATCGCTATAAACTGAAAACATTCCAGTTAACAGCAACTTTCATACTATGTTCTTACGCTTCAAATTGCAAACTGGATTTGCACAAGTTTACACTCTTTTTAAATACTATTAATCGCGGCAACTGCTACTGCAGTGTTATACAGGATACTGGTTACTTGCGACCATAACTCAAGATTTTCTGTGTACGTTGTGTCCATAGGCACAATAATAGTATCTCCAGGCCCTAATTTGCTTTCATTGTTGAAGCTAAACCAGCTACTTCCTCCGTTATGGAGTTCAATAGAGCCATCCGCTTTTACAATATAAATGCGATCTTCGTCTGCTTTTTCTCTTGTACCACCACTGCGCGCGATGTATTCATTAACACTCAGCTCTGGATCAAAGCGGTAAGAGGTTGACATCTGAACCTCACCCATAATACTAACTGAGTCACTGAGAGATGGAACATGCAACGTATCACCGTCTTTAAGCTGAACATCATTCGAACCGTTACTGCTTATAAGCTTAGGCAAGTCCATAATCAAACGGCCAACTGTCTCCGCTGAAAGAAGATCCGCTAACAGAGTTCGCATTTCATTGTAAGAGACTCGGCTATCGCCTGTGCCTGTCATCATATTGCCGGCAATTTCTTTCTGTAGCTCCTGAGCGAGTGCTTTCTTACGCTCACGCTCACGCTCGCGAATTTCCTGGCGAGTGAAAACTGCCCCCTCAATAAACGCATGTTCGGTAAAACCACCGGCACGCTCAATTAACTGGGTCAATGTTTCACCGCGCTTTATCGCATAAGTTCCCGGAAAGCGAACCTCGCCGCGCAAAGTAACTTCATAAGTACTTTGCCATTCAGGAATACTTAGTACGTTTAAACGGTCGCGTCCTTGAATAGCAACATCTGTTTTTCCCGACAAAACGTCTTCAAGCGATATCGTCAAATATTCGGTTTGCCCCGAATCTTCTTCATATCTAAAACGAGTTATCTCCGCTCTTTTTAAATACGCAGAGTCTTTAACACCGCCAGCGGCATCCACCAAACGATTGGCTGATGCATTCTCGACTAATGGGTAAACGCCAGGATGATTTACTTCACCAGCCACATAAACCAATGGTGTCGTTCCTGCATTCGAGCGCTCCTGCTTTATTCTCAGCATAATCGGCTCTAGCAACCTGTCTCTAGAGTAGTGAGCCAATTTATCCTCATCAATCGTTTCGTCGTCTGAGTCAGGGGTACCAAAAAGTCTTGTCGCACTGGCTAACTCTTGCGTACTCTCTTCATCCGTTTTAGCGCCCTTTTCCTTAACTAGATCTCTTAGAAAAGCTTGACGGTACTGGTTAAGAAGCTCTTCACGCTCTTCTGCTTGTCGCTCTTGCTCTGTTAACGTATAACGCGACAGTTTTTGCTGTTCTTCCGCTTTCGTCTGATAGCGGCTAAAAATCACTATTTGATCACGCTCCTGCAACTCCAAGTTTTCTTCTTCAACACCCGAAATAGCCTCAGCAACATTGAACTGATAAAGACTTAATTTGCGTTTGGCACCCGTTTCACGAACGACTAACCCGTAGCCTAAATCCGCTTGCTCGAGTAAATCATGGCGGCTATCGAACAAAATATCGTTGATGCGAATACCCGGTTTCCATTCATAATGACCTGGGCGAGTCACGGCACCGACTAAAAGCAAGCTGTTGTTCAGTGAATCTGAAACTTGACGAAGTGTTAACACATCGCCGCCTTTAAGCTCTTCTTTTAGTTCCTCGTTTGACGTTAAGTCCACCGTGCTAATGACACGCTGTCCTCTTACTATCCGTTCAAGTTGAGCCGACGCCAAATAGGCATCGTCCTCACTGCCTCCCGCAAAATGCAGAGCGTCTTCTAGGGTTTCATCACCTTTTAACTCATACAAAGCAGGACGCTTTACCTGGCCTTTGACAGTGACCATATCACCACGTGCAGGGATGAAAACAACATCCCCACCTTGCAATATTCTATCGTCAGAGGCATCACCTTTTAATAGTAAGTCGTACAAGTCAAAGTCAGCAATCACTTCGCCTGCGCGCATCAAACGAATAGAACGCAATGACGCAATATCTGATACACCACCAGCCACATATAACGCTTGGCTAATAGTCGACAGCGAACTCACCGTGTAAGAGCCTGGCTTATACGCTTCACCAGCTATAAACACTTGTATGGACCGAAGCTCGCCCATTGAAACTGCAACTTTAAAACCAATTAAACGCTTACTCACCTGACTCTGAATAAGCTCTTGCATTAAGGTGTAACTTAAACCTGCAACCGTTAATTCGCCTAAATCGGGAATTACAATTTTACCTTCTCGGTCAACAGTTAAATCATGAGTACGGCTTTCTTTACCAAAGAGCTGAATTTTAACGGTATCGCCAACGCCCATAATGTAACTTGACGGGACAGGTGCAAAGGACGTCGGTGCAAACGTTTTTGGTTCGCCAGCAAACAGGTCATAACCAAACGCCTTCAATTTGTCTTCGCTACGTGAAAACTGTTCTTCTAAGTTTTCTGGAATGATTGGATCGCCATCTTCATCAAAGCGAGTGCCGCGGGGGAATACAACATCTTCTCGCTGTTGGCTTTTGCTACTACTCTGCGATGACGAACCATTCAAGTTATCTAACATGCTGGGGTCAACACCATACTGTCTAGCCAATGCTTCCTGCTGTGCCCGTGGCAACTTTTTCAACTGCTCTATTTGAGCTTGGCTCGGCATAGACTGCGCACTTACTGTTGTTGAACTCGCCACAAACACAACAGCCATTAACAGCACAATACCCGACACGAGAGATTTCCAAGAAACCAAAGCACTTCCCCTTTATGCGTTTTTTTAAACACTTCAATAATCGCAGCATTTTATAAGTTAACTAACAAAAAAGCTACGGTAGTCTTTTACAATACAACGTTAAAGCTTGTCCTCCAGAGACGATAGAGTTACCGGTCGCAACTCTGTTACATATTGTGTTTCACAACTCTCTTAATATTCATTGCATTAACCGCTCAAAGGCACTCCCATCATTACGTACCGCATCCACCACGTAAGGCGCATAGACATCATAAAGCATGCGAGTTGAGCTGTGTCCTAACAGTCTGGAAACAAACAGCGGGTTTTCATGAGCCGCCAGATGCAATACTGCGGCTGTATGCCTAGTGACATAGGGCGTCCTTGGAGCAATGCCTATTTTTTCAAGTGTGGGGTACCATACTTTATTGGACACTTCATACATGGTTACTGGCTTACCTCCTTGGGAATTGAAAACAAAATTCCCTTTTGGGGCTCTACTATTCATTGTTCGTTTAAGAGCCGCGGCAACGGTTGGCGTCATTACAATGTCTCGGCGGGACTTTGGTGTTTTTACGTCGGTTAGCCGGCCTCGCACATAATTAAACCGAATGTGGATCAACTGATGCTCAAAATCGATATTTTCCAGCTGTAATCCATGGATTTCACAGCTTCGCATTCCTGTATGAAAACGAACTAAAAAGTAGTCGTGCCAATTTCTCGGCACTGCGCTCAGAAACGACTTCACTTGTTGTTGAGTCATTGGTCGCGGATCGCTTGGCTCTTCTCTCAGCGGCTTAAGCTTTTTTAGCGGATACTCAAAGTCCCACTCTTCGGATGCCAGATAAAGTAAACTGATCAGTGGGACAAGAATGATATTTATTCGTTTATTAGACAAACATCGGCCACCTTCATTATTAACACGCTCACACAACTTACTTCTAAACCGCTGTACCTGAGCTAACGTAATATCACTGACAATCATCTTACCGAATTCCGGTAAAAGATAGCGGGATAACGTCGACTCCAAGCTTTCACAGTAACTGACTTTCCACTCGTGACGCTTTCGCTCGAACCACTGCTGCGCGTAATCAGAAAATAATGGCGCCACCTGATCGGGTTGTTTTGCGCGTCTCAGTCGTGCGTATTTTTCTAACTTCTTTGACTCAGGGAAGTGCTCTGTATAGTCAAAAACTCCCAAGGCCAACTCTGCATTCATCTGTTTTACGTGCTTTTCCAGCTTTTTCTGATTCGCAGGCGTTGCGATCAGTCGTGATGACTCTCGAAATCGCGTGCCAAAGCAGCAAATATCATACTCGAGAATATTGTCATGGCGTGTGCGCAAGTGAATCATGGCCAGGCTTCCTTCATATATCAGTCAACACTGTATAAATATACAGCATTTCAAGGAAAGGTCAAATTTCGAACAAAGCCTTATCGAACCATTGAGCACATAGATTGTTTATTAGTTAAGCTTATTAAGAAGGGCTGATCAGTCGAGCATCTAACAACACAGTGCTTTTTGATTGCTTCGATGAGAACTCTACCATGAGCGCTTCTTTTTTTTCCTCAAAGGTCATTAACAGATCCTCGTCGGCAAATAATTCGGTTGTTCGAAACATCAACGCGCGACTGACCTCTATCGTTTTATGAGTAAATGCGGCGGCATCATCAACTTTCAATGCGACCCGGTGAGCCGCATAACGAGACTTGTTTGCTAACGATACTTCCAGTACCCTCTCTCCGGTTAACTTCAAATTCAGTGGGTACTTTTGAGAAGCAACATCAATTTCTTTTAAGGCATGAATTAACTTGTTCGCCATTACCACGATCTTCCCTTCTTGCTTTGAAAGCCTCAGCGGCGTTAATTTCCTATCTGCATCCCCCAAATCAATCCTAAACTCCATTGAGTGCGAATAGACAACAATCTGCGAGCGCGAGAAGCTGATACCACTATTTCTCTGACGGGCAACAATCGATAGCGCATGATTCAGAAGGCCTAGCTTATCCCATCTCACTGTAAGCCGGAGTGGTTCTTTATTGACATTGTCGTGCGACTCAGCGGCAAATGCGCGTGCGAAAACTTGAAACCCTTTTCCTTTGACGAGCAACGCTACCCCTCGCGGAAACAAGGATATGTTACCTACAGCAGAATTTCCGCCGGTAGAATGGCGCGTTAATTTTAACGTTCGCTCGAACAACATAATGTCTTTGTACTCAATCTGATAAGAGAACTGATATTCATCTCTCACCCCGACTGCTTCCATCCGCTCGTTACGCTCAATCACCTGAGCGCTCATTCGATAAACGGCCTGCTCACTATGCATGGTTTCATCTTCAAAAAGCCCCCGTTGCATGAGCGTTTCTGACAAATTGGTTGCACCGGAGAACACCAGCTGCTCATTTTGTAAGTCAAAGTCGAGCTCTAGATACGGCAGCTTCTTTAGCTGTGCACTAAAGCGTCGTATTGCTGCCAAATCAACTTTAAGTAATGCGCTCTTTGCTTCCTCTTTGTAAAGAATAGTGCGCTTAACTTCAGAGAAACCTTTTCTCAATCCGGGAGGCGTAGCGATAGCAAGACAGTTCTGCATAAGGTCGACTTCCATGACAGACGAATGGTCAACGTCAACATTGTTACTCGTTTTTTCAGAGAGCTTCATCATAAGCTCTATTGATTGCACTAAGTTATCGTTGTGTATCGTTAACTTCATTTCTTCGTCTCATCATCAACGTTTCGAAATACGGTATAGAGCTCCAATGAGCACAAGATATTCTGTAATTTATCCCAAAGTGGCCAGCGTAAGCGGTACGGTTTTATCCGCATTTCAATTTGCAAAGCTTTCTTCTGTTGCCCTGTTTCTTTGATCCTAACTTGATGGTCAGCTCTCTCAACTATTGCTCTCCATGAGTCATCATCACAATTTAGCTCCATAATGCAATCACCTAAGCCCAAGATTTTAAATGCACGAAGTGTCTGCTCGGCATCGCGCTTATTACTGACCGTCTCGTTTTCTAAACACCTTTTCAACGTGCTGATTGCATTTTGCTCAACCGACAGCCAACGCTGCGCTGTCATTCGCTCCTGAAAACGGATCCAGGTCGGGAAAGCTCTCGGCGATAATTGCTGTAAAAACTGTACATCGGGAAGCTCAGTTAACCCATCGAAATAGCGTTGTAAGTGCTTACTTATCGATAAATCACTTAAGGGACGATACTGATAATCATAAAGCGCATCAATGAAGTCACTGAACGTGATAACCGTATCAACAGTCTGAACTGCCGGTTGCACCTGCGTCTTGAGTTTTCTCGCATCTACCAAGCCAAAAGCCGCTGTTTTGAATAGCGCGTTTTCTTTGTTGTTAGTTGTAAACACGCGCTTGATCGTCTCGAAGCGCGCGTTCGTCCGCGGCAACAGATTAAGCAATACGCTTTTGTTGAGCGGTGAGGTGCGCATAGAGCTTAACTCAAATGTCACCATGTCTAAAAAGTGGAGGTAGCTTGCCGCTGAGGTTCCCGGCGTCGCGTGACCTAAAATCATCGCTAAAAAGTCAAGGATCGGAAAGTAACTATTAAGCGCTCGCCCTTCCGCTAACAAAGCCTGGTGAATACGCTCTAACTGCTTAGAGCAGAAAAGTTCGTGCGGCTCTTTGGTTAGATTTCCACCTGAATTCTGTTGTGTCAAAAAATATCGACCAATGGCAGCCTGGATGGACGGAAACGCACCTTGCGCTAAAACAAGCAGTAAATTATTCGCTGCGCAGTGACGTAGCGAATGAACAACCAGATCGGGGATCTGAGTTTGCTCACGCAAAAGCGCCATAAAATCGCGCTCATGGACTTGCACGGCGTTCGAATCAAACAGTCGCTCATGGGTTTTAGAGCGCGTCTCAACGTAATTCAAAAGCGACAGATAAAATGACTGCGGTAATAACGCCAGAGAAATTTTACGTGGCGCATTGACCGTTTTTCGACCGGCAAACTTTGTCACATAAAGCACATCGCTCTCGACATTGATATCATCAACTGCAAGCAGTAACGCTTCGTTGCGCCGTAAACCACAGTAATAACAAAGTTGCATCATTAAAACAGTTTGTTCACGCGCGCTTGAGCGCATCGCAAGAAACGCATGACAAGTCGAGTCGAATAGTTGCGCTGGAATAAAGTGCGCTCTGACACTCTCTATCGTTACACCAGCAAGCTCAAGCTCATCAAAGTCATACAATCGAAGCTCTGATATTTCATGAACGTACTGCAAAAATCGCAGCACCGTACTCTGCTTATCAGCAGCTTCAAGATCAGAAATGGCATCACCTAAGCGATGCGTGAGCTCATAGAGCGCATCAACGCTCGATTGCGCATCAGCTAACAAATCCTCATCGCTCAATGTTTCAACCAAAAACACGCTGAGTGTCGACAGGTAGCTCCGTATCGAGCTTGCTTTTAGTCGCTTTTTGCTCGCGCTGCCATGCAGGAGCAAATCAGCGCAAAAAAGTGCCAATAATTGCGCTAATATCGATGGCGCCTGCTCCGCATCTTCACCCAATGTGTTGAAAAGCAGTCGCTCTATCTCAGAGCGCGCCCTCTTGAGCGCTTTGGCGCTTCTGCCAGGTATGTACACTTGCTCTTCATACGTAGATAAAATGCGACGCAGTGCATCAATCAACTGCCTATCGACATTCCCGGCGCGGTGCTCCGGCGAAAATGCAAGTCTCAGCCCGGAATCAACACCAAATGTTTTTTTATCGGATGTGTCACCTGTCAATGCCGCAATCGCTGTCTTGCGTTGCCGCTTACGCTTGACATGATGCGTTTGAGCCTCGCATTCGTTCGGGTCAACTTGACCTGATAGCGCCAATATCAACGACTCGTCAGACAATACTGTGGTCACCGTTGATAGCGATATTGCAGCAAGCGGTGTTGTCTGAAAGTTAAGTGCCAATAACGCATCATCAACCGACAGCGCGGTAGACGCCATCGCCGGCTCTGTCGCCCTTATCTTCTGCCACCACTGCTCAAATGCCTTGTTTAAAAATTGCTTTTTTGAAGCCTTAATCGACTGCGCTCGGCGAAGATGTAGCAAAGCTTCTGCGTCTAGCCATACTCGCTGGCGACGCGGCGTTTCTATCAGTAACGATGCTCTGTGTAAATCGCTGAAACACAATAAATCTTTCTGCTTAACCTCGAGCACCGAGGCTAACGTTTTGCTATCGCTGATGTGCGAGCGCTTGGCAATGGATAACGCGTGTAACAAATAGCGCTGGGGGTCGCTAAATTGATGAAACAATGATGAGGCGATTGCGTCTTCAAGCTTTCGCTCGAGCAATGATTGGAGCAAAAAGACAGGGTTATGCTCATTGATGATCGTTTCTCGTTGCTTTAAGGGTCGAAACTCCATGGGCTGAATTAACGCCTGATGTTCGCTTTTAAAGTGATAAAGCGCGCGCATACTCAGCCACAACGCTTCAAGCAACTCGTTGGTATTGGCATATTGATAAACACTCAGTGCGCGGCGCTGTAGATAGTTTTCTGCAACCTGTGTACTTGAGCTAAGCGCGTCGCGGCAATGCTTATTTAAAACCGCAAAAACAACGTCGAGTTCGTTCCGAACCAGCTTATGCGAGCTGCTTAGCGCACTGGCGATATTTGTTTGAGTAAAATCGCTCATAACACACTCCCCAAACAATTTATTAGATCGAGAACGCATGCATCGTTTGCTGTTATTTGCTCACCGTCCAGTTGCATACGGTCCCTTTGCTGAGCGGTGATATGGTGGATATCAAACAGGCTGTAATTCGACAACAAACCGGCGCCAGAGCGCGAGTGATTCATAAAGCCGTTGAGCGCCGTTTGAGAAAAGTCATTAAGCGATGCATTAAGAAACGCGTTCGCCGCGACATGGCGAAATGCCTGGCTGGATACCTCATCATAAATAAGCGTTTTAATTTGTGCATCAACGCGCGTTTTGGATAAATGCTCCCAGCGAAATGTGCCAGTCTCGTCAACAGACAATATCATTACTAAAGCCGGTGGCCGCTCTATCGCCAGGCGAACAGACAGCGTGTCGCATAATGTGCTGGTTGCACAAAGTAACTGACTCGATGCGTCGTTGAGTACGATAAGACGGCGCTCATCTTTATGATGAACCCGCTTATCCTGCACGCTTAATAACCCTCTTCTTTTGTCAAAGTGATGGTGTGCCGGAAAGGGCTTTGAGACGGGTCTTAGCGCCACACTGGTTGCTACACGCATATAGCAATAAAGTGCGACATTATTGAATGCGTCGACAGTCGCTCTATCATCGATTTGCTGTGACAGTGTATTGATTAACTGCTCGTATAAAAGTGTTAACGCGTCGTCTTTTATTGAGCGAACGGAGCCCTGGCGTTCATTATCGGTAAAGTCAGACAAGCCGGAGCTTGATTTATTTTCGTGTGTATCCTTGCCATCAATACGTATACCGATGTTGTCGACAAAATTATCCCAAGCGCTTAACAGCCTTGTCTCGAGCTCCTTATTCGTCACATTGGTATAGTGGCTCTGCACAGTACTCTGATTTTTTAAAAAGTTAAGAAACGTTTCGGGTGTTTGCTCTCGTGCGAACTGAAAAAATATTGTTTCAAGTGCGCGTCGTGTGACGCCTCTTTTTTTGAGCCCGGTCTCGTTAAGTACATGATTAATGAAACTGCGATAATCTTTTTCATCGACAGACAGTACTTGACTGAGCTCAGCGTCATTACGCTCCGTCGAGTTGCTTTTATTGCGTAAAACAATATTCAATAGACTGCCGATTGGGCGCGGCAATGTTAGCTTTAAGCTCTTGCGACTCTCTTCATATAAATAATCAGCATCAGGGAGGCTTGTATCAATGAGCGTGGCAGGCAATATCAGCTGCGCAAATATATGCTTTCGCGCTCTGTCGAAATCGTAACGCAGCACCTTCATGTCATGCGCATCAGCATGCTTTTTACTCGATCTTCTCGCGCTCACATTTTGCAAATAAAAGGTGTCGACATCCGATAATGTCAGCATCTTAAGCATGAAACGCAAAAGAATACTCGCTGCTCTTGAGCTCACATCTTCCAATTCACCGCTCACAAAGCTTTGACTGATGTATTCTAGCGCTGTGCGCAGCTCACCAACGGTTGCGCTCGAAAACAAGAAAGGAAGTGCTAACTCATGCTTTCTCAGCGCATTACTAATAGCCGCTTGTTGAGCCTGATAAGAGCGTTTCCGTTGTGATTTTGTGCGCTCAAGATGCGGTGTCACTTGAGTAAAGCGCCCGACTTCCTCACCAGCTTGATTTGTCGTTTGCATTAACGCAATATCAGCTCCGTCGACACTCTCTTCTGCGACTGTGTGCTTGTTGGCCGTATCAATGATGCTGCTTTTGCGAAGCGCGGTTAAATCCACTTGCCGCTGCTGTGGCGGCTGAAAATAGCGCGCTGCTTTGTCTAACCTTTTATTGCCGTTTTTAAACGCGACTCCCAGCAGCTCGTGTCGCACTTCTGATAACGTGCTATCAAGCGCAAATTGTATCGAGATACCCTGCGTTTTTAATTCATCAACACGGCAACATTCAGACGAGTCGACTTTTAAAAACGCATTATAAAATTGCAAGCAAGCTGCGTAGTCGTTGAAGTCGCGCGCACTGCATAGATGCGCGAGTAAGACGTAAAAAAGTTGTGTGTCTTCTGACTCAACGTATTGTTGCGACATGTCAGGCAATAACGACACGGTCGAGAAAAATGGATGCTCCTGCAGCTGCGAGTGCAAGTCTTTGCGCTTAACGTTTTGCTTTACAGCGCTCGTTCGTCTCTCTGCGTCAAGCCGGTCAATAAATGTACGATAACGATTAATCTGATATGCGCTTAAGCTCAAATTGACGTCGATAAAATAGCAACAGAAGATGCTTAGTTTGCCGGCATGCTCAACGATGCGCTCGGGTGGGTAGTGAAAGTGCGCAATCATTTCATCAAGCAAGCTATCGTCAACACTACTCATCGTCAAACAACTCACTGCCAAAGGTTTCGTTTGCCTCAAGTGTGTTTTTTAAACTTGCTCGCTTCGAGGGCGCCTGACTTTTCGATATCGACAGTTTTTCACCTTCGAATCGCATCTTTTTGATTGCTGTCGTTATCTTGTCAGTGCTTCCTCCAAATACATAGGACCAACGATTAAGGCGAAGTAAGGCGCGTACTTTGAATTGTTCAACTCCAAATTTCTGATGAGCATAAAGTTCGAATGAACTTGTAACGCTGAGGTGTTGCGTTACCGTACTGTCAATCAGCACTTTATTAAATTCGTGCTCGTCATCAAAGTTGATGACTGCAAATTTCAGTTTTAAGTCATGAAAACGCAGGCTGAGCTCGCGAAGTAACAAGACGTCATCGAGCGCAATATATTTTGTACCTAGCCTCGCGACTCGAACGCAATGCAGTGACTTACAAATGCGCTCTAATAAGTCACGCTCAACTATTTCGTCAATAAAGCGCTCAACGCGCGCGACCGCTTCTAAATTAAATTTTCGTACGTCAAATGTTATCTCACTCAATTTCAAGCGTTTTTGTCTCATAGCAACCGTTTTTTTAACTGCATTTGAAACGAGCTTATCGCTTTTTTGAGCTTTTTGAAGTCCGTAGGTCTGGCTAAATTAGCCGACCTAGTACCGGCTTTCAAAAACGGTATCGTGCAGCGTATATAACAAAATATTTTTTATAAAAACCGATGGTAAGCGCTCACTTTTAACACCTCCCCCTAATTTTATAAGGGTTATTTAAAATTATTGCTTTTTTAAATGATTACTTAGACTGAGTCTCCGAAAGTAACATTTTGTTACAAACTTCTTCGAAAAAAGTTTTTCTACGCTCAAATACCGTCAGGATTTGTCCATAGAACGCCATTGATCTGTAAGAAAGTAACTCCAACCACACAACCGGCCAAAATAATTGCCTCTGAGAGGGTTAAGGGCTTCGGGCATCACTGTCTACGAAGCCCTCCGAAGACTGAGAGCCCCTATCTGGCCTGATGGGCTTTTCTTTCGTACCTTTGGTCAGAAGCTTACCCGTAAGTGCGTTAACGTATGAATCACGTCTGGGAGTTATTCTCTGACGCATCAAGTCGATTGATACCCCAGATACCGATACCAAAAAAGATTATTAATCCAACAATTAGCATCAACAGTAGCCATAATTGTCCAGTTGTCATAGCACGTAACCCTTTTAAAAATAGTCTCTCGATGAGAAGATTTTCTGAAGATTTAACTCTAATCATAACGCCTTAATCAGGATTTTTGCTAAAAATTTAAAGACGCATCATACTAGTCAATATCAGCATCGCTGATGACTATTCGCTATTAATGAGGTAATTAAAAAAAATAACGCTCGATAATCCGTTGCCTAGAAAAGGGGCGCAGGGAATGAATGAGACAACGGCAGAAAAATTAAAGCCTTCACACAAAGAGTCGGAGCTTTTGCTTGGGCTCAATGAATATACCAGTCAGGCGCAAGAGCTAGCCGAGCCAATTCTTTAAACAGAAGGAGTGTCGAATGAACCGTCAGACCCCAAATAGTGAACAAAAAACGAAAGACGATAAGCCGGGACATGTCAACAAGTACAGCCTTGACGAGTTATTATCAAAAAGTCCGGCTGGCAGTTTCAAACTCAACTCTAAAGATAAGCAGTGGTTAAGTGGCCCGATTATTGATGACAATAACGCAAGCTGAGATAAATAGTTCTGCTGATAATGAGTAGAAGTGGTATCGAGTGTGTTTGCTGTTTAGTCGCAGCACTGAGTAAAACGACTTAACCGACTGTATCAAGAACGCGTGTCTTAATCTTTGTTTGTCCGAGTTCCCGGAAAAACGAAAAGTGTTAGTGCAACCGCAACTACCAAGACAAATGGTGCGGCACCGATAAAAATCGCTTCGAGCGTATTCATTTTTGCTTCCTCAAGCACAACAACCGATTTAAGTAGTTTAGCGCAAGATTTCCGAATGTGTAAAAGCTTTTTGCCTTGGTCATGAACACTCCTTATCGGCATATTACGCCTCGTTTTAGATGTGTCCGTAAAATCTGGGTAGAACCCGATAGTTAATTATGCGGTAAGACACTGATTTGGTATTCAGTAAGCATCATTGGATAACACGACATTTATGCGATAGTATTAGAGGGTATTACCTTTTAATACTTAGGTAGGTTAAAAATGGCAACATCCGTAAAACTGAATGATGATATGAAAAAACGCGTGCAGCATTTGGCAGATGTTCGTCATCGTTCAGCACATTGGATCATGCGTCAGGCGATCCAGGATTATGTTGAACGAGAAGAAAAACGAGAAGCTTTTAAGCAAGACGCACTTCGTGCCTGGGAAGATTATCAGCGTAATGGCTTGCATTTGACGCAAACGGAAACCGATGAATGGTTGTCCATACTTGAATCGGGTGACGATGCCGAGCTGCCAACGTGTCACACGTGATCTGGTCTCCGGCCGCCTTAGCAGACGTTCAACGTTTACATGATTTTTTGCGAGATAACGATCCGATAGTGGCTCGCGAGGCCGTCAAAAGCATTCGTAAGAACGCCCATATTTTGGCTTACCAACCTGAGATTGGCCGTCCGCTGGATGATATGCCTATTGAATTTAGAGAGTGGCTCATTGATTTTGGCCAGAGCGGTTATGTCGCGCTGTACCGTTACGATGGTATTAAAACGATTATTCTTGCAGTTCGACATCAGAAAGAAGTTGGTTATTCGTAAGTCTCCAGCGGTTTTTGATTCCGGCTCATTTGTCGGTTCACACCAAGCGAAAGCCTGAAAGTTTGGGTTGTTGACACCATTGCTCAGAGAACTTAAATGAAGCCGCTAACAATACAGACATTGTTGGTGCATTAAATATTTTAGAGCGGGGACACCGCTTGTTAGCCTGTGGAGAGTCGGCGTTAGCCGCTCGATGAAGCAGGAACTTGCACCTAAAGCAATTTAGTGTGCGCCCATGTAATGGGAATCCCCCACCGATTTAGGTGGGGGAGGATGTCAATTTACCTGCCTGATATTAATCAGTACCCAGCCGAGCGAGCGTCGCACGTCACCTGAAAATTTAACCGAGCCAACACCAAAATCCCCCATAGCTGGGCCACTTTGCCAAGGAAACCGGCTTAAGTGACCCAGTTTTGGGATAAATTAAACCTATCAAATCCGATCAAATGCCAAAACCTCCCATAGCTGGGCCGCTTTGAGCAAGGAACTGGCTTAGGTGGCCCAGTTTTGGGATAAATTACACCGATAAAAGCCGCTCCAAGACCAAACCTCCCATAGCTGGGCCACTTTGACCACGAAGCCGACTTAAGTGGCTCAGCTTTGGGATAAATTACACCGACCAAAGCCGATCCAAGACCCAACCTCCCATAGCTGGGCCACCTTGCCAAGGAAACCGGCTTGAGTGGCCCAGTTTTGGGATAAATTAGACCGATCAAAGCCGGTCCAATACCACTCCTCCCATAGCGGGGCCACTCCGATGAAGAAAATCGGCGTAAGTGGCCCAGTTTTGGGATATATTAGTCCGATCAAAGCCGGTCCAACACCACTCCTCCCATAGCTGGGCCACTCCGATGAGGAGAATCGGCGTAAGTGGCCCAGTTTTGGGATAAATTAGTCCGATCAAAGCGGCTTCAATGCCCCAAATTCCATAACTTCGACAAAATGAGAAAAGAGCTGGCGTAGTCTGTGATACTTGGAAGGTCCAAATCACTAACTTATCGAGGCCGTTTATGGGTAAAACAACTAATGAAAGCAAAAACCCAGGAGTCCCTAAGATTTTACCTTCGCAGCATTTACATCTTAAACTCAGGCCTACCCTTGCTTTGTATGCGTAGGCTCCAGTGTTCCAAACGGTGTCTTGAATGTTCAACTTCTGCCCGTCATCATTACCGTGGCATAATCAAACATCTGCTGACTAATCACACCGTATTTGCTGAGAACAGGCTCTAAACTTAAGTAATTAATACTCGACAGCTATTTGTAAATTTATGCCATCCTCTCTATCGTGACCGCATAGTCCTCAACAACTTTTAGTTGCTGTTCTGCCAGGCTTTTAAAGTGGCGACTAATAACACTGCTTTCCATCACACGAGACCAAAAGTCATGTGCCGCTGCATAGGCGGTTTCCCAACAAATCCGTGGGACATTCGGGTGAAAACGTATGTTAAACGGCTCCGATGGTAAATCACCTGCACTGGTCGGAGCGTAATGCATTGGCAGCATGTCATAAACCGGCGCTAACTCATAAGGTCGCCCACCCAAATTCAGTGCGGAAACGTTACCTAAATGCATGTCGGAATTTGCGATAAGTTGCCCAAAAGCCCAGGCGACCTTGCATCGCGTCACCGCTTCTTCGGTGATAACACCTTGCTGATTCAAAGCGTCTGCAATGTCAGGCCAATGCCCATTAGCCTGCCCCACAAACTCTAAATCCAAACTCGCAAAGGATACCACGCCAACTCGCCCCCCTTTTGAGGTTCGGTCAAACCGCCGAGACGCGAGCAACGTTCTTTCATCAATATTGAAAGCGCGATTATAAGCAGAAACGTCGGAAATCACAGCATTAAGCGCTGCAGCTGCTAGTGCTTCTGAGTTCAGTAAATCCGCCCACCGATTCGCGACTGAATCAACCTCAGTTTGCATCACTCTTCCAGAGAATTTAACGATACATTCTCCCTCATCAAGGTTTGCAATGAATTTAGGCTGCTCACCTTTAGCCGATGAATCGAAATGCTCACCACGGGCTATAGCATCAGCCTTGATGCCTGCTTGCTCATGACTGATCACAGTGTCCTGCGGGCGCTCTAACCATCGGGAGTATGCCTCATCGCCCAGTAAGAGGTTACCAACATGATCTTGCGGAAACTTCGTTAGTACCGCAAGTACCGTATCTTCCGACCATTTATTAGGATCAGGATCCAGGAGCTCGCCTTGCTCCCTTAGCTGTTTAGCAAAAGAGCGCCCCAGGAACCCTTGCGGTCTCATATCAGACAACCACCATGGCAACGACTCATAGAACTTCCACTCTGACAAAACCTTGCTGTTATCGTTATCCGAGCGAAAATATTCCACCAAATAGCTATCATCCGGATATACGATATGTAACAGCGCTATTTTCTCCGCCTTTCCATTATCATTAACACGATAAATTGGCAGTACAGATTGTCTCGGAAGCATAGGCAAGGTACGTCGCAGTAGCCAGCGAGTAGCACGGCCTTCGCCTGCTTTTATCACTTGAGAACCCAACCGATTCAGCCGCCGCGTAACGGTTGTTGCATCAACCCGTAAACCACGAGCAAGCTCAGCCGCCGACATCGGTCCAGACTTCAATGATAAAGTTATGTTATCGGCAACCTCAGTCATGGATTAAATAGCTCTCGTTATTACTAATAAAACAGTAAGAAAATCAAATTCCGCATAGATAATGCAGGTATAAAATAACCATAAGACAATGTTATTTATGAATAATTTAATAAAACCAGCAAGTTTTAGCAGGCTTGGATGCATTGATTCACAATATTTGTTTAATTGTTATAGCAGATGCCAGTAAATTTGTCAGTATGTACTTGGATTGTCTTCTTTGAAGCTAGCAAAGTGAAATTGAATCACCATTCTCTCCGCGGTATCACAAGGTAATGCAACCACCTTTTTGTGATTATAAATTAATCGGAAAAAATATTTTTTAGTAGTTTACACACGATTATTTTCCTTAAAAAACAATAGCTTGACGAAGAAAAGCAATATCGATAGACTCAATCGCGAGCTCAAAATCTGATTAAATTTCCAGCAAAATAGAGCTCAACCCCAGTTACAAAAATGAAAAAAGGACTCACAATATGTTCATTGCAGTGCATAAAACGTGGCAAATTAACGATGCGTTCACGACTGCGTTCGATGATAAAGAGCTCATGCGCTTTAACTTTGTCGAACTCACAGTTAACGCAGAAAGATTTATTGTTGAAATAACTTTTGAAGAAAAAGATACGGATGCTGATACTGATACTGATGATGAGTATACAGTTACGAATCAGTATTTAGCTGTTACCTGGCGGGAAGCAGTTGAACTTACTAAAGTGGAAGGTGTTGTCAAAAAAAGGATATCGATCATCATTCCGCGTCACGCCAATCGTAAAGAGTGTGATAAGTACGCGATTCAGGATATTGACGAGATTTTTCGTGTAGAAAACACCGAAAAAAACGGTGACTTCGGTATTCTATTTCGACTCGCAGACGAAACAGAGTACTTTGACTATCGTTGCGAACATTTTGAAAAATACAGAATTAAAGACTGCGTCTACAGCAATAAATAAGCAGCATTTATAACATTGGCACCAACAAGTGGTGACTTATACTGCCTAAAACTGTATCAACTCACCACTTAACCATGAAGAAAGAGCTACCAATTCAGAGATTAAATGAACTCTGTGTATTTCGCTGATTCGGAACAGCGATTCCGGACTTATCACGAAAATTGCGCAGAAACAGGTTTTTAACGCTTTTGTCACTGAGCTGATCACAAAATTTGGGCAGAAAAGCATTAAAGTGCGTTTTATTAACGCAGCCGCCCCAATGTTACAGCTTGCTACGGCAAAGGAGCGAACCTGCTCTTTAACGTCAATTAGCTCCTTGAGGCGTCCAGATAACGCCGGATCTCATACAGACCAACGAGCGAGCCTGAGAGCATGACATCTTTTGGTGAGTTCTCCCCAAAAGATCGGTTGCAGTTGTTGATCCATTCCTGTTTGTGCGCGTCCCGTAAAAATAAAATTCGTAACGCTTCATGAATACCGAGGATCAATGAAACACGCGTGCGGCGGTCTGTTGTCAGCTTGGATCGCATTCTGCCACTTTTCATCCGACGAAAGGTTGCTATGGGAATATCTCCCAATACAACGGCTTTCTCTGCGTCCGAAAATCCCCAAAAGTCCAGTATACGAACGGCAATGTTGAAAGCCACCTGGTCTTTCTCCACGGTTTTCCCTTCGTGATTTTCCCGAAACTGCGCGGGATCAAACGTTAATGCTTGTGCGTGCATGACTCGACACCTCTATGAAATGATAGTTAGAGTTTAGCACTATCAAATGATAGTGCTAATGCTTGTTATTTATTTTTCGATTTTCATGCAGCCATGGTTAGCACTGTTTTTTAGTGTCACTCCAATGTATTTGATTGCTACAGGGTAAATCGGATCCGCGCATGGTTGTGTCCTTAAAACCTGGGGAGAGCCCAACAATGAAACAGCTAATACTGTACGAATACACAGATTGCCCCACCCATTTGTATACACTATTATCGTGTACACGAAAACAATATATATAATACGATGCCACATAATAAATCCGCTATCGATGAGAAGCTGTACGAGCGATATAAAGCAATCGAATACCTCGCTTTCTGGGAAGGCGGTGTTAATGCGTCGCGACTATCACGGTTATTTGGGGTGCAGGCTAATGTCATAAGCAAAGCGATTACAAACTATCGCAAACACTATCCCGATGCGTTGGTGTATATGCCAAGCGATCCGGAAAAGCTGTTTGTCGCGACAGAAGCATTTGAAACGCACTTCATTCGGCCACAATGGGCTGACTACATTCAGTTTATGCTCGCCGTTGGCTCTCATTATATTGAGGGGCTTTATGGATCTGATGCCTTCCACAATGCCGTCACACCGCTTGCGATGCCAAGTCCTGTTATTACGCGGGTGTTATTAAAAGCCATCCGTAACAATGCAAAGGCCACCATCCTTTATAAAAGCCGTACGCATCCCCAGGGGCTGAAACGATACATTATCCCACAGCAATTAAGCCATGATGGATTGCGCTGGCACTGCCGAGCATACTGCTGCCGGCGCAAGCGTTTTTCCGATTTCAATCTTGGGCGTATCAGTGACATTGTTATGACTGAAAAAGGTGTTACTCCCCCAGCTATCGATACGTTGTGGCATCAATACGCGTCCATTGAAATTGCACCGCATCCGGCGCTTGATGAAACTGAGAAAATGCTGGTATTAAACGACTATGGTCAAACGGCGCCCTTTGTCATTAAAGCGCGCTGCGCCATGGTTGATTACACCCTGCAATATTACCGCCTGGGTCGTCACGGCATACAAAGCGACCCGCGTCAGCATCCATTAATTGTTGCCAATATTGAGGCACTGCGCCCCTACCTGTTTGAGCAGGCCAGCCAATGAACATTTATAAGTACCTACAGCAGATAAAAGCCGACAAACCGGTCAACGCGATACGGCTCGATGAGCTTTTACATCAACATGCTCTCTCTTTAGAGACGCTTGGGAAGCCTTCATTTGTGAGCCGAAACAAATATCTGATCGAGTCAGTTGATAACGAACTGCTGACGCAGTGGCTAGAGCGCTTCGCGCCGGCGACATCGCGTGTCGATGCCTCCCGGCGCGCAAAGGATTCACACCAACATCGTACCTCTGCAGCCTATTTTACGGCCAAATTACTGAGTGATCCGGATAATCATTTTGCTATTGCCTGTCGCATTAGTGGCGCCTCTACCGGACGAACCGACATTCCCGCTGATGCCACGCTGGTATTAATTGAGAACAGTGAGTGCTATACCCAGCATGAACGCTTTTTACTAAACGTAGGCTTAGGGGACTTATCGTCCAACACGGTTATTTTGCTCTCCGGTGGTAATGCCATCACACATCCGGCCGCACTGACCTATTTATCTCAATTCCCGCGCATACATTACTGCCCGGATTACGACTTAGCTGGCATCGAAATATACGAAACCGCGAGCCAAACGCTAGCGCATAAGCTGCACTTTGTGATGCCCGATGACTTAGTCAGTTACGCACGTTACTGCAAAAAGCCAAAACACCAAGCCCATTATTTAAAGGCGATTGAAAAGGCCAGGTACCACAACTTTGACGCGATGGTTGAGTTATTAATTGCCGGTCAGGGCGTTTTAGAGCAAGAAGTCCTTATAGGAGAAGACAAGTGAATACGAGCACTACCAAGATCATCATCAAGCGTATCGTTGCTGTTGATTCATCATCCATGGCTTATGCTGAAGCGCTATTAAATGACAATATCTTGCTGATGGGGCTTGGTAATGTCGGTAAATCAAGTCTGGTCAATGCGGTACGCTTTTTCTTGTTACCGGATACCAACGTAAACCAGGCAAAAGATAAGTTTGCCTTTCGCTCTGGTGCAGACAGCGACGACAAAGAGAGTTACTACGACAAGGACGAACTCTATAATTACTACTTCCCGACCGTGCATTCGCGCCTCATTCTTGAGGTGGAGCATCAGCTTCTTGGTGGCGGGACGCAGAGTCACTGCCAAATCATCTCAAGAGGCGGGGATTACAAAATACAGCGTGTCTTTATCCCGGAGCCTTACGAAGCCATTGAGCATCTGTTCTGGCAAAAAGACGACGGCAACGGTACCCGACCGACGAGCCCGGTCGGCACGGACCTGGTACCTCGACTGCGTGAAGTGAATAAAAATGCTAAGCAGTATTCACAGCGCGACCAGCTGATAGAAGCGCTCTATACATTCAATGCCATGGAGCCAGCAAGCACACCGTTTGCTATCTTCCCACTCAATAATATCCGTGCGAATTCAGTCGACTCCGTCAGGGCGCTGGTCAAAATGCTGTTTAATCAAGATGCCGGCTCTCTTAGGCTAATGACAGCCACTGCTGTTGAGGCACAGGACGCATTTGATGAAACACTGGAAATCGATATCAACGAAATTATCGGCAAAAAGCATGAGCTGACCCAGCGCAAAGAGCAGTTAGCACAATTACGTGCACTTGAGCCTCAATTCACTGAGCTTCAGGAGCAGTTTTCGCGACTTCAGCAAAAAAACGCCGCAACCTCACAATTTATAAGTCTGTACCAAAATACGAAGGTGCATTGTCAATCGCTTGAGGAACAAGCTGACGCCATTGGTCGTCGCGTTGAAACCTTGAGTCAAAAGTGCAAAACGCTGAGCCAGCAGAAGCAAAATGCCTTAACTGATATGCAGGTTAGCCAGAAACAAGTCAGCCGATTAAATAAAGAGATTGAACAGAAAACGGTGATAAAAAACCAATGCGATCAGATCATCGCATCGTATCCCGATGAGGGTATATCGTTCGTCCTGGGCTCACTCAAAGATCACCTACAGGAAAAACAAAGCGACTATAAGAACCGGACAGAACAAAACACCCGGGAGCGGCGCATTACAGAACTTGAGGAGCTCATTAAAGGCAAAGAGCAAGAGCTAAAAAAAGCAGAGGCTAAAATCCGGGATAAATCGAAAAGCCTGCATGCCCAGCTGCCGGAGCCGCTTTACAACAAGCTGTATTCAGTCAATAGCAATCTTGCAAAAGCGAATCCTGGCCGCGATTTAACAACCGATGAGTTGTCGCAAATTAACCAATTTTGCGAGCTTTTAATAGAGCGCGGCGGGTCACTTGATTTTTTTGATGAATCAATTCCGCTACTCAGTGAGCCCTATCAGCCCATCACAGAAAAAGACATCACGGATATTGAGAGTGAACTGTTCGATTTAAAAGAAGAGCTCAAGGAATTAAAAGAGCTCAACACTAACGCAGTCAATAGCACGCACAAGGTTGAAGTGCTAACCCGAGAAATCAAAAGCGCCGAATCTGATATTGAAAAAATCGAGGGTTATACAACGACTTGCCAGAGAATCATTTCAGCAACCGCTGATCATGAACAAGAGCTCAAAGACCGGGATGAGTATGCTGAATTACACCAGGAGCTAGAGACGGCTTACGAGCGAGATAATAGTGAACTGACCCGTTTACGCAGTGAGTTATCAGCAACGCAAGATAAGGCTAGAGCGCTGAGTATGATGCTATCCCAGTATCATAACGCGATCTGTCGCTTCCCGGCTACGAAAACGCGCCTCGATGCGGTATTAGAAGGCGATGAAGAGGCTCCCGTCGGCGACGAAGTCGGTGATGAGGAGAGCTTTCAACGAACATTAAATGCACTGCAAGACGCTGAAAAAGCCAAATACGAAATCAAACAGAAACTCGTCGAGTTGATCAAAGACGGCCTGATAAGTGACGACTATCAACTGCTTGAGCGTGACGATGGGGATGATGCCGTCGTTAATACATTCAATATGCTGGCCCAAAAGTTTGAGCTGCTATCACACAACAGCGATGTGTTGGCGCAGGATACTCGTCGTCATAATGAGCATATTAGAAACCGCCTGGAGCGGCTCAGTAAGACCAAAGACAAGATTGAAACCACCGTTTCCCGGATAAACCGGGATATTGAAGGCGCCTCAATGAACGACATTGAAGAAGCCCGGCTTGTTGTTGAATTAGAGCCCCTTTTCAATAGCCTGGTTGATAGTTGGCGTAATTTCGACTCGCTCAATACCGAAAATACGTTACCGTTTGAGTGGTATAGCATGCTGCAAAAATTCGTTGATAGTAAAGCCGTCAGTGACGATGATGGCAAGTTGCGGCTTAATCACCTCATTCAAGGCACCCGATATGAAACGCGCAAAGCGGGCGCCTCGTGGGATAGCAAAAAACAATCAACATCGACTCACATGCTGATTAATACGCACTTTTGCGACATCTTCCTTGATAAGCTGGCCAGTCAATCTGCGCATATTGCCTTCCCGCTGATCGTGGATGAAATTGGCAGTATTGATACAACGCAGATCCCTGAGCTCATCGCCACATTGAACAACAAAGGCCATTACCTTATCGGCGTGACCGTGGACGGAAAAAGCGGTGCAGTATTTGAAGCCATTGGAAGCTATCAGGTGTTCACCCGCGACAATCTAACCACACACCCATATAGCAAAGAGCGGCGTAATACCGCTATTCCGAGGTTTCGAGAATATTTGAATGTCGAGCATCCGGATATACCACCTTCTCAATCATCGCTTGAGGTGTGAGTTATGGCGGACTTGATACAAAAACGCTTCAGTACAATCGAAACCATATTAAAAATGCTCAATCATCGTGAGCTTATGTTTCGTGCTATTGAAACGTCCGATAAGCGTCAGGGCAATGCCGTGATTGAGGCGGAATTCTTTTATCTGGTAGCTGAATATAAAAAAGGTTTGTCAGCAGAGAAGCAAAAAGAGGTAACAATCGTTTTTGACCATAAAAACTTATTGTCTGCCAAGGTACTTGATGATCGACGCGCCACCGACGGCGTGACAAAGTTATGGTTTAACTCGGTTATCATTGATTTATTCCGCCTGTGCAAAATCAGCCTATATCGCCCGTTGAACAAAACCTCACTACTGTCAGCCATGACGCCGATATGGTCCATACTGTCGGATATCAATGAGAAGCAGCTTTCACTTATCCCGGGAACTGAAGAATACGACGAATGGACCGACACATTGAATGCCCAAATCACGGGGTTACTCGGGCGAATAAAAGCCAACATCACTAAGCTGGAGCAGATTGGCGAGCAATTCCAGGAGGATATCGCAGAGGAAGCTGAGCGCGAGCTACCTGATGCTATGAAGCTTAAATTCGAGCACGCCTCGAAACTCTATCGTCGCGAAGTGCAGCCGCTCAGTTCATTTTTGGATAAAGACACGCGCTACGAGAAAGGTGATGGTATTTTGCTGAGCATTGATGCGTTAAAAAATGTCTTTGTCCGTAATGGCGATCTGGAGTACCAGGCGCTTATGACGAACTACTATCTGCAATACCTGGATTTATTCGAGCCAATAAAAGCGGTCGCCGACAATATCAGTATTTATCTGAGAAAGACCAAAGAGGCGATTGCAGAGCACAACGCCATTGAGTCCGCCTATGTCATCATCAAGCAAGCTTATAATAAGACATTAAGTGCCGATCGCCGGCTCAAAAATATCAAGTTGTCGGATCTGCAGGATTTAGCGCCAGAGCGAACACTGGGCAAAATCAAACGCCCTGCCCCTATACAGATTGATAAGAAACCAGCCTTTTTAAGTAACGTGTTTAATGAGCTGGCACGCCGGACCCTACAAAGCGCCCATAGTATCGACGATAAATTGGTTTTTGAGGACGTTATTCAAAAAGACAGCGCTGTTGCCATCCGGCACTCAATTCGTCTAAATCGCTGGGTGACATCGCATTCATGGCCGGAGAATGTTGATTTTATAGCGCATGCTTATGAACAGCTCAAAAACACGTTTGAGGGGTTCAAAGTACCTGATTTGCTGGAGATAAGCAGCACACTGGTGACCTCCAAACAGTATACGATTAAAGCACTACCGGCATTCAAGCAGATCCGTGAAGAAGATCCTGATACCGGGGTTGTTACTGAAATGGGTTACTGCGTTCGTCATATTACCGCCACCGGACAACATTCAGAGGGTTCTGATGGAAATCAATAATACGTTCTCACAAACATCACCTAATCTTTCACGCGCCATTTATCAAATGTTTGCTGAAGGCGGGATCATTAACAAACACGAATACGTGCAGTCCGTTGCCGACTTTAAAGAATCTTCCATGTATCAAGAGTTGGTAACCAATCATAGTCACTATGAAGCGCTGTATTGGCAGTTGGGCTATGTCCTCGCGCATGATGGTGAAGGTGAATTTTTCCACATTAAATCAAAAATTAAAGACGAAGAAGACGATGAATTTAATGAGGCCGCCTTAAAAGTTATGGCAGTATTAACATTGTTTGCGCGTATAGCAACACAACGTGGGCAGCCTCTCCACTTGCTCGGCGAGCCGGCTCAGGGGTTAACGGTAGCTGACATTGATATGCTTGATAGTGACGAAGAGCTGCAACAAGTATTACGAGCGTTAAAGTTCAAGGATAAGTCTAACGTTATCAGCATGCTAAAACGGTGTGGGTTTATCTTTCAGGTGAGTTCGACAAAGTACGTCTTAAGTAAAGGCGCGGTGTCAATGATAGACGCCATTATAGAGCATCAACGGAACGTGAGTGGCGATACGCAGCCTATATGAGAGTGACACGTTTTCGGGAGGTGGCAGACAAAACTTTTCGCCAGAGCGATAAATCAGCTTGCCAATAACTCTTCCAGTCGACGAAGTTGCAGTTGATAAGCCTCTGAATTTTCTTTGGCTATTTGCATTCTGAGGTTGGATTGCAGATTTATTAGCAGCCTCCCCGCTCTAAAGCACTGGGACTCCCTTTTGTGCAAAGCGTGGTTGGAATTTGTTAATCGACTAAAGTGCCGTTTCGTGCAAAATTTGGTTGGAAGATAGAGCAATAGACAATAAACGGCCAAAGTACTACATTGCACTTATTTTGTAACACATGAGGGTGCAGCCATGAATGAAGCAACTTTTACGTTTCGGGTCGATGAGGCTTTAAAGAGCCAGTTTGCTCAAGCCGCCAAGTCTCGCGACCGCAGCGGGGCGCAGCTTCTTCGAGATTTCATGCGCGAATTCGTACAGCATCAGGAAGAAACTGCAGAGCATGATGATTGGTTCCGACGACAAGTGCAGATTGGCCTGACTTCGGCCAATGCTGGTAAGTTGGTGCCTGCCGCTGAGGTAGAAGCTAAATTTGCGGCTCGTCGGGCTTCAACGCGGCGTCGGCTCAAAAACTCTGAATGATGGAGCTGCTTTGGACGCCAGAGGCGATACAAGACCGCGAAGACATTTATGATTACATAGAAGTCGATAATCCCACAGCGGCCTTGGCTCTAGATGAGCTGTTTTCAGAAAAGGCATCGCGATTAGCCGAACATCCTGATCTAAGACGTCTTGGACGCGTGGCAGATACTCTCGAGCTGGTTGCTCATCAAAATTATGTTTTAGTCTATGACGTGATTAGGACGCAAGTTCGCGTGCTTCGAGTCCTTCACGCTACTCAACAATGGCCGCCGAACCGTATTTGTTGAAATCTATTGCCGTCAGAGAATATCCAACATTCCTTTGTGGTGAGGTAGAGAAAATAGCCAAATCCAACCAAAAATAATTTTTGACCGACTATGAATCTAAGCCCAGCTCAAGCAGTTTCTAACCCTAGAATACAAATAGCCTGCGCTTACCCTTAGGTCTACAAATTATTACGTAAAAAGTAACTTAGTGTAGACCTATGACTAAGTCTGATAAGCTACTAAACGCATTGGCGAA